>NZ_VXKJ01000001.1 GCF_008693075.1 Corynebacterium phocae
CAGAACTTTCCAAACAGATCAGAGGTCTTAATTACCTCGCCAAACCGACGGCCGATACCAGTGGCGTTATCAAAGACCATCTCACGGGGAACACCACCGATGTAGTCACAGACGTTTATCAAACCATCGACCACACATTCGGCAGTTTCGCCGAGAAACAGCTGCCCAAAGCGCATATTGGAATACGGAAAAGACACAATAAGCATATGCGCAGTAACTTCCTCACCAGCAATAACAACCTTAGCCTGGCCGAAGTCCACCTCAATAGTGCCTTCTTGTGCAACACGTGGGGCAAACCCCTGCGACCGGTCACGGTGCTCATTCCTCCATGCCTTAACAAACCGGGACACCGGGCTGTAGGAATGAGCATAACCATGCTCCTGGCATAGCCTGTCGAAAATTCTTTTAGCAGTATGACGCTGCTTTTTCGAACGGCGTAAATCATCTTCCAGCCAAGACACAATCACCTCCTGCAGCGACTGGTCAAGAACCTTCGACCCCGGCTTAGGCGTCGCCTTCGGCGGGGATGGAGAAAAATCCTCCTGATCGAGATACTTCTTTACCGTATTACGGGACCTGCCAGTCGTAACAGCGATCTCCCGGCAGGAATAACCTTCCACATCGGCAAGAAGTCTGATATTTTGAATTTCGGGCGTAGTCAACGTCATGGACCTTTCCGTTCCTTTCTGTAAAAAGTTCGCAACAAAACTGCCTACAGAAAGAAACCTAGTACCGGCGGGCGACTGCGCCCTTTAACTATGCCCACAAAGCCACAGAATCAGGCCGCCAACCCCACCGAGAAGTGGCGATTAAACAACAACGGCAACACCAATCGCCCACCCCAAACAAGGCAAAAGCAACCAGCACACCGCAGCCAA
>NZ_VXKJ01000002.1 GCF_008693075.1 Corynebacterium phocae
ACAACGGCAACACCAATCGCCCACCCCAAACAAGGCAAAAGCAACCAGCACACCGCAGCCAAACCAGCCCAAAAACTGATCCACCAAGTGGATCAATTTTCGCGCCAATCTGGATCACTTCTAGGAGACCACATACAGCCAGCCCGACGCAGGTTAGGGAGGAGATGATGGCTATGCGCCAAGAGGGAGCAGACATGAGGTGCCTTTCCAATATAGACTTTTATACTTAGGTTAGCCTACGCTTTGCCCGGGAATATTTTCAAGCGCTTGTTTCCCGGCTGCTCAGGTGGATTTACAGCAGCGTTCCCGCCCCTGAATTCTGCGCGAAACCAATGGAGACCCAACCGTCCATCGCTTAGTCAATAGTGAGAAGCCACCTCAAGTCCTTAATGCGATCCCAAATTCCGCACTCAACGGCGGAAAGGCCGTAACTACGAGCGCGCCTTTCGAAGTCCTCGACGGATTCGAGGAGACCCTCCACTAGCTGCTGAAGCTCCGCGCGGGCGTCTTCGGGGCTGATGAATTCGATGTGTGCCGCGCTCATCCCTAGTCTTCTTTCTTTAGCGCCGGGCGTTAGTTTAAAAACGGTTAGTGTTGCGCCGCCCGGAGGCTTTTGCAACAGCGGGAGCCATGAAGGACTCCGCAGTACACTACAGACGGGGGTAGCCGCAGGCACCTGCGGCTAGAAACTTTGTGGACGGGTCTCCAATCCGTTCACGGCTGCGGTTCCGAATGAGATGTATAGGTTTCCGCCGTACCGTTTCTGCGGAATTTCAGATTTTACAAAAGGTTGGACATGATTTTTTCCATGATTCTCATTGGGCTGGTGGGCGGCGTGCTCACCAGCTTGTCGCCGTGCATCTTGCCGGTGCTGCCGCTCATCCTGGCCGTCAGTAGCGGGGATAAACGCCGCCCCTACCTGGTGGTGGCTGGCCTGGTGGTCAGCTTCGCGGCGCTGACCCTGGTGGGTTCCCTGGCGCTCAACGCGCTGGGCTTGCCGGGCTCTACAGTCAAATGGGTAGGTATTGGCCTGCTTATTGCGGTGGGCCTGGGCATGTTGGTGCCCAAGCTGGGCGAGTGGCTCCAAGCCCCTTTTGACAAGGTTCCCAAGCCGTACTTCCTGCAGAACAAGGTCCGCGACCGCGGCGGTTTCGCGGTGGGCCTGGTCCTGGGCGCGGTCTACGTGCCCTGCGCCGGTCCGGTGCTAGCCGCCATCACGGTGGCTGCCGCCACGGGTGAGATTGACGCCCGGATCTTTGGTTTGACGCTGTCCTTTGCTGTGGGTGCCGCGTTGCCGCTGCTGGCCTTTGCCGTGGGCGGCAACAAGGTGGGCCAGCGCGTGGATTGGTTCCAGTCCAACCAGGGCATCATCCGCCGGGTGTCTGGCGTCATTGTGATCCTGCTGGCCATTGCCTTGGCCTTCGACGCCCCCGCCGCCATCCAGCGCTCCCTCCCCGACTGGACCTCCTCCGCGCAGCGTTCCTTGGGCGATAAGGTCATCATCGGCGACGGTGACTTGGAAACCTGCCGCCGTGAGGAAGACGCCACCAAAGCCAATGACTGCGGCAAGCTGCCTGAACTAGCCGGCCTGGAAAACTGGTTCAACACTGACCAGCCGGTGGACCCGCTTACCTCCGGCAACGTGACGCTGGTGGATTTCTGGGCCTACGCCTGCATCAACTGCCAGCGCGCCAATGAGCACGTCACCAAGCTCTATGACAACTACAAGGACTACGGCCTGGACGTCATTGGCATCCACGCCCCGGAATACTCCTTTGAGGAGGACCTGGCCAACGTCAAGAAGGCAGCCCAGGACACCGGAATCAACTACCCAGTGGTACAAGACAACAACTTTGTCACCTGGAAGAACTTCAACAACCGCTACTGGCCGGCGCACTACCTAACCGACCATAACGGCACCGTGGTCCAAATCCACGAAGGCGAAGGCAAGTACGCCGAAACCGAAACCCTGGTCCGCCAGCTGCTTAAAGAACGCGACCCCAACGTGGAACTTCCCGCTCCTGTGGAAAAGGACGTCACCGATCAGCCCCGCGAACCCCGCAACCCGGAGACTTACCTTGGCGCGCAGCGCTCCCGCTACCAGGCCAACCCAGTGCGCGGCCAGTCCATCGGCATGGTGGACTACGGTCCCGGCACCCCGCCTTCCTTGGGTCAGTATTCGCTGGCCGGCAAGTGGGACATTGGTGAGATGAGCATCAAACCCCAGCCGGGCGCTAGCCTGCAGCTGAACTACCAGGCCAAGTGGGTGCAGTTGGTGGTTTCCGGAAAGGGCACCATCAAGCTCACCCACGAGGACGGCAGCGTGGAGACCTTTGACATCACCAACCCCGGCAGCGTGGACCTCATCCGCGTGGAGAACAACCACCAAGAGCTCATCACCATTGAGCCTGACGCAGGGTTGGAGCTTTACTCCTTCACCTTTGGCTAAACGGAAACAAGATTAGCGCGGGGCACCGGTTTTGGTGCCCCGCGCTTTTTCGCTTTTGGTAGCCATGTCAGCGACCCCGCTAACCGGTTCCGGAGTTCACTTCTGATTGGTTTCTTCTCCCGGGTTCCTTTTCTGGGAGCTTAGTTTGCGGCTAAATCCTAGTCCTTGGGAGTCAGTGATTGGGGCTATTCGCCGTTGGCGGGACTTGCTCCTTCTTGTAACTTGTCCTCTTCTGCTTGGCGCCGGAGCTCAGCTAATTCGTCTGCGAAAAGTTCTTCGTACCCCGGGTCACTGCCCAGGTAATCCGGATTACACATTGCAGGGTCATCAACGAAAGCATCCGTGCCGGGGCAGTTGTAGCCACTGAGATCCCTTACCGGTTCAAGTATGTCCGGTGGAGTGATGGGTTGCTGTTGTGCCGCTGGGGGCGCAATTGGTTGGGCTGGTACCTGGGGTTGCTGTGGCTGCACCGGTGCTGCAGCCGATGGGGACGTAGTCACCGATGTTTCAGCCTTAGACGAAGCTGATGTGGACGGCGAACTGGACGGAGACTTCGAGGATGATGGCGTGGAGGTCTGCGACTTAGTGCTGGAATTCGTTGCGGTGGTTTCCTCACTATCAGTGTTTGACCCGGGACTACATGCCGTAAGAGCCAGGCACAAAGCGGCAAACAGAGGGACGAATTTTTTCAATTTCTTTCCATTCAAAATCAACTTCTGTGTTGGACTAAACCTAGCACGCGGAGGTGACGGCGCGGTGGTCCCGGTTCTTCCTCAGAAAGCACCTTGTAGTGTTCGTCGATTTTGGCTTGGCCGGTTCAGCTCTCCGTTGATGTCGCTAGACGTGCCTTCTAAAATGGCGCTCGACATCTTGATCCTCGAAAGTGACTTCAAGGTAAGGCCACAAACGGTCCCGCGATAGCCACTCTGTTTTTAGGTGTGTGTGGTTCATTCGAATCCCCCGGTTCGACTTGAATATTTAGGCAGATCCCAGTGTTTTAGCGCAGGTAATCCCCTCCCATCCAGGATTACGCGTTTTCACGTTACGGCCGCGGAGGGGTTTCCAAGTTTTGAAGTGAATTGGAAATCGTGGTCGGGGGTTTAAGGGCGGCGACCTTGACGGGTTTCAAAAGACCTCGTTTCCTTCGCTGCGCTGCTCAGTATTTTGGCTCAACCCATGAAGTGGTTTCCCTGCAATCCTTTCCGGCGTGTGCGTCGGTACGTTGTGCGAGGTAAATCCCGGGTCATGCCCGAAGCGCCCGTTTATTCCAATCGCCCACAATAGGAAAGGCCTGCAGGCACAAGTTGTCCTGTAGACTTTTTTGCTCGTAGCAAGGGACCTTGTCCTTACTTTCTTGACCGTCTATCGTACGCTACTAAATTTTTACCGCGACTCGGTTCGAGATAAGTATCTATGGCCGAGTCTCTTGCGGGCATGTCTTCGCTGGGCCGCGTAGCAGAGTCGGGGAGTGGGTATTGGTATTGCGCACTATCACGTGGGGCCTGCTGGAAGGGTTTCGTGTCGCTAGGTGAAAACCTTAATGTGTCGATTGGCAAACTGTGCACGGGTTTCACATCGTTGAGGTTCTCCCGCGTCCGGGCATTGTGGGACTGCTTCCAGAGCAGGTAAGAGTCCTGGAGATTCAGCCAGAATTCCGCGGAGGTGCCCAGGGCAGCGCCGATCTGGGTTGCAGATTCCCGCGTGATCTCCTTCTTTCCGGAAATAATCTCCGAAACAAATTGCGCCGGCCGTCCGAGTACCTCGGCAAATTCGGACTGGGTCCAGCCGCGTGCGTCCAGCTCGTCAGCGAGGATCTCTCCGGCCGGGAATAGCTCCGCTGAAATTGGAGTATTCATGAGTTCACCTTCTCTCAGTGGTGATCGACTATTTTCAATGACGATGGCCGCGGAGTCATCGCTGTCGGTTGCGAATCTAAGGATGAGTCGAAACTGCTTGTTCAAGCGGATTGAGGAGGTCCAGACTTGGTCACCTCCGTTTGTTCCAGATGTAACGACCGCAGGGCCCGCAGGTCCCGTTCATCCACGTCTTGGGCCAGGATCTGGAGTTCCTTGCGGTATGCCTCGACGATGTTCAGCCCCACCGTTTGGGGTGAGCCATCCTTTTGCTCACCTTAGTATCATTACCCTTTATATGAAGTAGGCTATCCGAGCAGTGTTGAGTTCGCGAGTAGGGGCCGGATGTGATTGAGGTGCCCCGGGTTCTTGACCCCAGGTATTTACCTTGATTTCCTTGCTGCTTGGCGCTGCGCCGCAGTTTCTTGATCAGGTTCCAGTGCGCTTTTGTCTAGGGCGGCACGCGGCCCCCGGCCCCAGGCTTGGGGGTTTCATGTGCGCGACGCTATTCCACTGCTAGCGCTAGTAGCGGATCTTCACAGCCTTTTCGTTAACGCCGAAACGCCATTTTCAGGGATGTGAATGGCATTTCGGAAAAATTTTTTGAAAAACTTTAAAAAAGTTTTCAGCTCCCACTCGAGCCTGCGGCGAGGACTATTGGGTTGGGTCATTACCCCAGGTAAAGCCATTATTAGGGTGAAAGTGGAGGGGGTGGAAGCTGCTGCCGATCGTGGTTTTCCGTGGCGAAGTCGGCAATCCCTTTCACTGTTTTTGACGGCGTGAATGACGTTCACGCTTGACACTGTTTAAAACAGGGTTTAGAGTAGTCCTTAACGAAAGCGAAAATGGCATTCACGCCCAGAAAGGTTTAACATAATGACTACACGGAAAATTGCCCTCATCGATATTGAGAACTTCAACGGAGGTCCTATCGCTACCCCAGGACAGGCACAGTGGTGCCGTACGATGCTCGAGCAATGGATTAAGCCTGCAGCCGATGAGCACATCGTGGTTGCAGCGGACGTAACTTCGGTAACTAACATCGACCTTGTCTGGCCGGGAATTCGCATCCTGGCGGGATATGGTGAGAATGGTGCTGACCTCCGGCTCCTCAAGGTGATGGAGGAAAACCTTCCGGAACGCTTCACCGGCATGACCCTCGTCAGTAAGGACCGAATCTTCGCCGAGAAGGTGAGTGATCTAGCCGGCCAAGGCCTTCCCACCCACGTGTATAGCTGGCCCCAAGCACTAGCGAAGCGTTTGCGATTTGCCGCTACTGAAGTAACTACCTCCATGAACTACAACTTCTCCCCAGACTACCGAAAGGCTGCCTAACAGTGACTACATACCAAGGCCAATTGGCGCTTAAAGACATCGCAGAGTTTGCAGGTGTCAGCCGTCCGACCGTGAGCAACTGGCGGGCGCGCAACGAAGATTTCCCGCAGCCCACCCAGGATTCGACTCCCCGTCGTCCGTTCTTCGACTTTAGTGAGGTCCTCGACTGGCTGGAAAAGCAGGACCTTCTTCCCGAAGACTGGAAGGACAAGGCGGCCTACATGGCCGTGAGGTCGGCAATCAACCCGCTCATGGCTTTCCGCCTGGACCCAGTCGAATCATCGATTCTGTGTCTTGGGCTGCTTGCCGCAATCAAGCGGGGATACAACGGACTCGCCGCCGCCGGTGGCAGCGGTTCGGCAGAAATGCTAAAAGCTCTTAAAGCTGCCTTTGACAGCCTCAAGGATTCACGTCTCCTTTTCATAGAACCCGGTAAAGTTCTCGAACCTGCAGAGTCGCTAAGTCCCGAGGTGGTGCGCACGCTCATCGGAGGACTAGCTCCGGTGGAGGAAGACTCCCTTCCCCAGGCTGCAGTCACAGTACTCGAGACCTTCCTCGGCAAGTCCGGACGCAGCGCGTTTGGTTCGCTATCAACGGATAGCTCCACAGTCACCCAGTTCCTCGCCAATGCGGCTAGCACCACCGTCGGCAAGGATGACGTTATCTACGATCCCACCTGTGGTACCGGTTCCGCGTTGCTTTCGCTTCAGAAGATTGCCCCGGAAGCGACATTCTATGGCAATGACCTCGACGCACCTACCGCCACCATCGCGGCCCTGCATGCCTACCTCCGCGGAGCAAACGCCACCATCACGCAGGATGATGCCTTCGAGGCATTCACCGCTCCAGAAGAGGCTGTTGACACCCTGTTGTGTGAACCACCTCTCGGCGAAAAGGTCGGTAAGGATACGTTCGCAGCGCTCACCATTCCTCTTGATTTGCCTAGCTCATCTCTCATGCCAAGGTCTGAGATCGCTATTCTTGTTTCCGCTATAGATAAGCTGTCTGCGAATGGGCGTGCCTATGTCCTGGTTCCTACCCAGGCGTTGACGGTTAAACCTTTCGCAGAGTTCCGTCAGAGGCTAGTTGCGCGCGGAGTGGTTGAAGCGGTGATCCAGTTGCCGCCTAAGTTCTTGACGTACACCTCTGTTGGTATGTCCTTGTGGGTTCTTCGTTCACTCGAGTCGCCGGAGACCACACAATCGGTGGCCATCGCTGACGCCACAGATGCCGATGCCCCCGCAGACCACATCGCAAGCTGGCTCCAGGGCCTGCGCAAAGGCGAGGACATCGGAATACCTTCGGGAATCATCGACCTTGGAACGCTGGTCACTAATGGTGGGGATCTCCTTCCGGCGCGCTTCTTGCAGGCACAGGATAAGGGGGAGTTGGTGGAGCAATATGTCACTTCGCTGGATGAACTTGACCGTTCTATTCAGCAGCTGAAGGATCAGGTAGGGCACTATTCCCGGTCGAAGAATCAGATTCCCACGTCTAAGACAACCGTGACGGTCCGGCAACTCATTCAAGATGGTGAGTTGAGACTGCTGCGCCACCTACACCTCTACGACCGGGACGGGACGATTGAAGCAAAAACAGTCGGTTCTAATCCCGATCGGGATAGGAAAGAGACCGTCGCAATTGCCTCTGCTGAAGATGCCCTTGTTCCCGGCGACATCATCGTTCCTGATTTTGTAGAAGCTCCTGTGTGGGTATTCGATCGTGAGGGCACGTGGGCACCGTCGCGAGGCATGTTCGCCCTGCGGGTGCAGGGTGACAAGTATCGTGCGGAATACCTTGCAGAGTGCATTAGTGCTGAGTACAACAGTGTTGATGACGGCTCAAGGCTTCCCCGTAGGTCTACTTCCCAGCTCCGCATTCCCGTGCTTACGCTGGAAGAGCAGGACGCTCTAGTGGACTGGTTCAAAGAACTCCGTCAGCTGGACCAGACCGCCAAGGGGCTGAGCCAAGCCATTGACGCTGCAGCGAATGGGGCGCTTAACGTTGTGCGTTTCTTTGGCAGCAACTAATCCAACCGGGGAGCCGAGCCCCTTCTCGGCTTCCATGTCCACACTTACATCTATAATCGTTCTATGACATTTTTCTTCACGAATCCCGTCGTAGTTCACGGGGTTGGTCTCTTCGACTAGACCCAGGTCGATCCGCAGAACCTTACAACGAAACATCAACTTAACCCTGCTCGAGGACGCCGAGCAGGGATCCCAGAAAATTAAGGAAAACATGGCTAATTCGTCATCCCAACTCTTCCAGGCAACATGGGGAGCCGCCGATACTTACCTCCGCGGGGTAGTGCCCCGTCAGCAGTACGGTAATTACATCATCCCGTTCACGGTTCTTCGGCGTCTGGAATGCCTACTCGAACCGACCAAGGCCGAGGTAATCGAGTTCGTTGAGAGCTCACAGCTCCCGCAAGATTTCGTTGACAGCTTGGTGGCTGAGGAATTTGGAACAACGTTCTACAACACCTCGTCACTCTCTCTGGAAATCATCGCCTCTACCGATGACAATGTGCAGGAGGGACTGATGGCGTACATCGCTGGTTTCTCCGACAACGTTGTCAAAGTATTTGAGTCTTTCGAGTTCTCAAAGTTGGTGGACAAGCTCGCTGACGGCAACGTGCTGTGGGGAATGATCAAACACTACTCCACGCTGGATCTTTCGCCAGGCAACATTGGTGAGCACGGCATGGGGGACCTTTTCGAGAACCTAATGTATCGTTCGTTTAGCGAAAACGGACAGGTCGCCGGTGAGTTCTACACTCCGCGTGACGCTATTCGTTTGATGGTGGACATTCTTTTACGCAGTGACGACAAGGGTATGCAAGGCTCCGCGCCTATCCGGTCGGTGTATGACCCAACTGCGGGTACCGCTGGCATGCTGCTCACTGCCAAGCACGCGATGAAAGAGATCAACGAGGATATCTCTATCACCTTGGCCGGTCAGGAATTGATGGCGGAGTCGTACGCTCTTGGCGCTTCCGACCTAATTGTCTCTGGTGAAGATCCAGACGTGCTGAAGCTGGGCGATACCCTTACCGATGACCAGTATGCTGATCAGAAGTTCGATTACGTTCTAGCCAACCCACCGTATGGTACCGACTGGAAACGCTCTAAGGCTGCCGTTGAAGCGGAGGCAAAAATAGAAGGATCACGCTTCAATCACGGGCTTCCTCCCACGTCAGACGGGCAAATGCTGTTTTTAACTCACATTGTGGACAAGCTGACGCCGAAGGTCTCTGAAACCGCGGGGGGGGGGGCGCGCATCTGTAGTTACTAACGGTTCCCCACTGTTTACCGGTGGTCCGGAATCCGGCGCGGACTCCATCCGCAATTATCTCATAACTGAAGATCTCATTGATGCGATCATCGCACTGCCCAAGGATATGTTCTACAACACGGGCATCCAAACCTACATTTGGGTTCTGGACAAAAACAAAGAACCCCACCGCCGTGGCTACATTCAACTAATCGATGCCACGGAAGTCTACGAGCCCATGCGAAAGTCGATGGGCAAGAAACGCCGCGAGCTAAGCCAGAAAAATATCGAGTTCGTCGCGAAGCTTTATGAAGCCTTCGAAGAGAACGATCACTCAAAAATTGTCACGGCGGACGAACTAGGCTTTGTGGACATCCCTATGTTCCGGCCGTCCCGTCTCCGTGTGAAAGTCAACGCCGATACCGTTGCTGCGGCCCTGAACCACGTAAGCGCGGCGACGCGTTCCCAGTGGGAGCCAATCCTCTTCGATGCGGATTCTCTCTCGTACAATGACCTAACTCCGTACCTAAAGCGCGAGGCCAGGGCCGCAGGCCTCAAACTTCAAGCCGGTCTGTTGAAGAATCTACTCGTGGAGCTCAGCGTGGAAGACCCCGACGCTGAGATCGCCCTGGACGCCAAGGGCAAGGTCATGCTGGACAAAGACTCAAAGGTCGTGGAACGGATCCCGCTGACCGAAGACATTGAGGAGCATATACAACGCGAAGTCCTTCCGTACGCTCCTGACATGGTGTGGAACCTGAAGGACGCAAAGACCGGCTACGAAATCCCGATGACCCGCCTTTTCTACAAGCCCGAGCTGACTGAAACAGTCGAGGAACTGGATGCTCAGGCGGCAGAGCTGCTTGCAGCTATCGAATCACAGTTTAAGGAGATTCGACATGAAGACTAAATCCGTCCGCCTTAACCTACTCGCCAAATTTCATAACGGAAAGGATTGGAAAGCAGTTGAGTCATCAAGCGGTGAGTATCCCGTCTATGGATCTGGCGGAATTTTTGGATCGGCTAGCCAGTACCTCCACGACGGTGAAGCAGTGCTATTCGGCCGTAAAGGTACGGTTGACAAGCCACTCTATGTTAGTGGAAAGTTCTGGACCGTGGATACCATGTACTATGCGGTTCCAAACGAAAAGATTCTGGCGCGCTACCTTCACTACTGGGCAACGACGATTCCATTTTCTACCATAACTACACAAACTGCCTTGCCAAGTGTTACTCAAACTGATTTGTCTCTTCTATCCGTGCCTTACTATTCGGTGAGTGTACAACGTGAAATAGTCGCTTTCCTCGACAGGGAAACGGCCAAGATCGATTCCCTGGTCGCCAACATCGATAAATATGTTGAGGTGTTGGGAAAATTGCAAGCTCGAGTGATAGTAGAGGCGCTGAATCTGGACCAATTGCCCTGTTCGACTATCGGGCGTCATGCACAGGTCAGTCTCGGAAAGACGCTACAGGCTAAAAGCAAGAGTGTGTTCGAAGTCGAGATGCCATATGTGCGCGCCGGCAATATCCAGCCCGGAGGTAGGTTGGATGGAGAGATTAAGACCATGTGGTTCAATCCGGCTGAGGTCGAAGAGTATGCACTCGAGGCTGGGGACGTATTGGTAGTTGAAGGCGGTTCAGTCGGCAGAAGTCTAACCCTTAGTGAAGAGCTGGAGGGATGGGGATTCCAGAACCATGTAATCCGCGTGCGTCCACACTCCGGTTGGAGCGGCAAGTACATTGATTACACCATTCGGGCTCACAAAGCTCAGGGGTTAATAGATTTGCTGGCAGTCGGAGCAACAATTCAGGGGTTATCAGCCGAGAAGTTAAAAAAGCTGCCCATCGCCTTCCGAACTTTGGAGCAGCAATGCGAGGTCGTTGATTTCATCGACGAAAGGCTTGGTTCTTTAGATGCCCAAATTACCAATTTCACCAAACTCCGCGACATTTTGGTCAAGCGTCGTGCGGCACTAATTACTGAAGTCGTGACCGGGCAGAGGGAGGTCTAGGAATGTCTGGACACGGAATGATTATGGAACGCGCTTTTGAAGAGTCTATCTGCGAGGCTCTTCTGGAATCGGGCTGGGTGTACGAGCCGGAGAAGAAGACGGAGGGTTGGGACAAGCAGCGTGCGCTGTACCTTCCGGACGTTGAGTATTGGTTGAAGTCGCAGTTCCCGAAGGAGTGGGAAAAGGCGGTGCCGGAAGGCATATCGGAAACTAAACGTCAGGTGCTGACCAGCAAGTTGTATGACCGGCTGGTGCAGATGTTGGACAAAGATCCAGTATTGGATGCCCGGACGGGTGAGATTAACCAGGGGTTGCTGGGCGTTTTGCGCAAGGGGTTTAGCTTTGCGCAACGCGGTGCCACCAAGTCGAAGTTTGACAAGATGGTTGAGTTCGCGCCAGAGAACCCGTTGTATACGGATGTGTTAGAAAAATCTAAGAACAACCGGCTTCGCGTCCTGCGCCAGGTGCCGTTTGACCTGAAGTCCACAGAGACTATCGATTTGGTGCTGCTAGTCAACGGTATTCCGGTGGTCACTATGGAGCTTAAAACCGATAACACTCAAACGGTGTGGGACGCAGTCAAGCAATACAAGAAAGACAGGAAGCCCAGCAAGGTGAACCGGCCGTTGCTGGTTCCCGGGCGCTGCCTGGTGCACTTCGCGGTGTCGAACCAGCAGGTGTATATGTCTACTGCGCTGCAAGGCGCGGATACTTTCTTCCTACCTTTCAACAAAGGCAATGAGGGGCGGGCAGGAAATCCGGAAAATCCGGAAGGCTCTGATACTGCCTACCTGTGGAATGAGATTTTTCAACCGGACCTGTTTCTGCGCATCCTGCGTGATTACGCGCTGTGGGAACCAGCCGCCAAGGGTAACCAAGGCCGGTTGATCTTCCCCCGCTACCACCAGCTGCGAGCGACGGAGAAGGTGGTCAATGACGTTTACGCCAATGGGGTTGGGTCAAAGTACCTGATTCAACACTCGGCCGGATCTGGAAAAACGAAGACCATCGCTTGGCTCGCGCACCGCTTGCAAAGGCTCATGGATGCGGAGGGAAAATCCGTATTCGACTCAGTCATCGTCATTACTGACCGAACAGTGCTCGATGACAATGTGCGCGAGGGCCTGTCACTCCTGCGGGCATCGGAAGGTTTGGTAGTCAATGTGGATCAGTCCATGGGTGCCAAATCCGCAATGCTCAATGAGGCACTCGTTGAAGGCGGGCACATCATTTCCTGTACTCTTCAAACCTTCCCCGCATTGGCCAAGGCGATCGAGCGTAACAAGTCCGCCAAGGGGCGCAATTACTGCGTCATCATTGATGAGGCGCACTCCTCGCAGCACGGACAATCTTCAAACCAGCTGCGCAAGCTGCTCACTGACATCGAGGTTGATGAAGACGCTGGAGTAGATGAGTTCCTCGAAGCCATGGAAACCGGTGTGGCCATAGCCAAGAATATGTCCTTCGTGGCACTCACCGCTACGCCAAAGGCCAAGACTCTCATGGCTTATGGTGTGGAATCCGAAGATGGTGACCACATGGTGGCTTTTGATACCTATGAGATGAGCCAGGCGATCGAAGAGAACTTCATTCTGGACGTATTGAAGAATTACTCGACCTTCCAAATGTTTGCGAGAATCCGGGATGAGCTGGGCCGGACCGAAGAGGTTCGTAAGGGCGAAGCCGTCAGCTACCTGACCAAGTACACCCGGCTGCACCCCACTTCCATTGCCCAGAAGGTCAAGATCACGGTGGACCACTTCCGCCGCAATGTGCAGCACCTCCTGAATGGGACGGCCAAGGCCATGGTGGTGGCTGCGGACCGTAAGAGCGCGTACGAGTGGTACCGGCAGATGAGCAAGTACATCGATGAGCAGGGATACCAGGACATGGAAATCTTGGTGGCCTACTCCGGCTCGTTGGACATAGGCGACGAGGACGGCCTTACCGAAAAGCAGGTCAATAACGTCCGGGACGTGGCAGAGGAATTCCGGGGGAACGATGTCCGCAAGATGCTCATCGTGGCAAACAAGTTCCAGACTGGATTCGACGAGCCCAGACTGTGTGCGATGTATGTGGACAGGAAGCTTGGCGGCGTACAGGCGGTGCAAACCCTTTCCCGTCTCAACCGCGTCGCCGAGGGCAAGCCGAACCCGATGGTGCTGGACTTTGTCAACGACTCGGAGTCGATTCTGAAGGCGTTCCAGCTCTACTACCGCGACGCTTTCATCGCCGGTGACATCCCCGCTAACACTCTCGATGACCTGGCAGTGAAGCTGGATGCGGCGGGTTTCTACACCCCTGAGGACCTGGAAAAAGTGGCGGAGCTATTCGTGAAATCAGCCCCTTCAGAAAAGTTACAGGCTGCACTGTCCCCAGTACGTCACAGGTGGAACGACCACATGCAAACGGCGCGGCTCAAGGGGGATGACAAGGCATACAATCTGGGGCGAGATTTCACCGCCAACCTGCGCAAATACGCCAACGCCTGGGAATTCCTCAGTCAGATCATTGATTACCAGGATGCGCACATGCACAAGCGGGCCATCTTGGCGGAACTGCTGGCTAGGAACCTGCACGCCGACCGGTTGAACGACGAGGAGGACTACGAGACCGGGGTGACCTTGGTGGGCGTGGCGATCGCGGCGGAGATAGAGGACGCTGACTTAGGTCTAGCTGGTTCCGAAGATAATGGTGAGCTGGAAATTCCAGGCTTTGATGGCAGCATGGTGGGGGAGAACTCACCCGTGGTTGCAGCCTTCGAAGAGGCGGTAAAGGAAGTCAATGACATTCTTTCCATCGCCGGTCTTGGGGCTTCCAACCACGCCACGCGCGCGGCCATTCGTGCCAGCTACGGCGTCTTGATTGAAGATGAGCGCGTCAAACAGCTAGCCAAGGAAAACGGGGCAGCCAGCATGGCAACCTCAGCCGAGTTCAAGCAAAAGAGTATCTCCGCAATTGTGAAAGCCGCGAAGGAGTCGGAGACCGTCTACAAAGCCATCATGGCTAATACGGACAACACCGAATCCATAGTCAAGGCCCTGGCTTACCTCGTGGAAGCGGCTGAAATGGAGGCCGTCCAGGGATAAGGTGTCAACCGCTGTTGGAACCGGATAGCCGCTCAACGTAACGGTCGAATTGAGAAAGGTTACCCGGTTCCAGCATGCGCAAGGTCCCGGGCGAAGGTGGTCTGTTCAGGTAAGGGGCGCGGGTAAGTACCCGGATTGGCCGCCTGCTGGAATGGTGACGGGAGCCTTCACCGCTTTCGTTTTTCGGTATACCCGCCTTGGCTGACTATCTACAGCGCGCGAGGGTGTTTTGCCGGTTAAGCCGAGGCCGCCAAGTCCTTTAACTCTTGTTGCTGCCGGGAGTCGAGTTCTTCCACATCCCACTTCTTGCTAGCGTCGAGTGCCTCAACGACCTGTGCCATTTCAACACTGTCGTGGAGATCGTTCATATCCAGCTGCCAGAATGTCTTAGCAGCACGTGTTGAAACAACAAGTACGGATAGCTTAAGGGCGTTGGGGCTACGGCCCGGCAAGCAAACCGGGACAATTACGTGCTCTTCGCCTGCCTCGAAATGGCGGGTGGCCGCTTCTCGAATGTGAGATGCCAAAGTACTACCCAGCGCTGGAATGATAACAGGCAGGGTCTCAACGCCTAGCCGTTCTAGTAAGCGGGCGCGTTCGCCGCCTTGGTCAAGGAAAGAACGGAACAGCTGCGCAACCGCCATGCGTGCGCGGTAGTTCCGCTTTTGCTTTTCGTTCATGGTTTACCTGCCTCCCAACATTCCAGATAGTCGAACGGATACAACATCTTATAGTAGTGCTCTTGGAACGTTCCGTGAACAACCCGGCGAGATTTCTCTTCCTCGACACCCCCGCTTAGGTGCTCGTGGACGTACCGGTCACTGTCACTACAGTCAATGAAATACTGATGACTGTGAACAGAGCTATGCCACGTATCGGTGCGCCTCACCTGCTCAAAGTTAGGTTGCTCGCCTTTGAGTTTCTGGCAGCGGCTATACGCTGCATGAGCGGGCGTAACGTTGAGCATGAGTGCGAATTGTTCCACCAACCCGTCCTGACCCTGCCATTCTCGAACGTGCAGGATAGTTCCTAACTCAGCCATTTCGATTCGGTCAGTGCGAAAATCGGCGGTTTCGTCCGGATCTGGGTACGGTACCGCCTCGTCCGGCGGCATACTCATGTCTGCCAGACGGTAGTTCTTTTTGTTCGGGTTAGGAGGCATACTTGTCAATCCTAGCGGCTCTAAAACATCACGTACGATCCTTAACCCGCAATGGCTCTTGGGAAAAAGTACGGTCGCAAACGTTTATTCCAATCGCCCGCGATAGGAAAGGCCTGCAGGCACAAGTTGTCCTGTAGATTTTTTGCTCGTAGCAAGGGACCTTGTCTTTTCTTTCTTGACCGTCTATCGTACGCTACCAAATTTTTACCGCGACTCGGTTCGAGATAAATATCTATGGCCGAGTCTCTTGCGGGCATGTCTTCGCTGGGCCGCGTAGCAGAGTCGGGGAGGGGGTATTGGTATTGCGCACTATCACGTGGGGCCTGCTGGAAGGGTTTCGTGTCGCTAGGTGAAAACCTTAATGTGTCGATTGGCAAACTGTGCACGGGTTTCACATCGTTGAGGTTCTCCCGCGTCCGGGCGTCCTGAGACTGCTTCCAGAGCAGGCTGGGAACCCCTGAGAACCCTTGGTTCGGAATTGGCAGGTTAAACCCGCAGAAATTGGCAGGTTAAACCCGCAGAAATTGGCAGGTTTTTCGTGGTGCCGGATGGCTTTACGGATCTACCTGGTAAAATGAGCAAATGACTTATTTACCGCGCTCCATAGACAGGCACCTTGATTTCTTCACAGAATTCGCGGCTGCCGTATGCGTGGACGGAGCCCGGGCAACTGGAAAGACTGAAACTTGCTCCCGGCGTGCAGACTTTTCCTATTTCTTGGACTCGCCTTCCGATAGGGCACCTTTAGAAGCGGATATTGACCTGACCTCCCTTCCGGAGGGAACTATCCTGCTCGACGAATGGCAAAACTTGCCCCAGGTGTGGAACTCCGTACGGCGCCGGGTGGACAGCGGTGAGAAACCCGGACGCTTCCTCATCACGGGAAGCGCAAGCCCATTGCCGGATAACGGAACCCACACCGGGGCGGGCCGAATTTACTCGGTCCACATGCGGCCCATGGGACTTCATGAGCGGATTTTCGAAACCCCTACCGTCGCCCTCAGGCAGTTGCAGCAAGGAGGCGCGCAAATTAGCGGTAGCACCGGGAAGACTATTGGGGATTACTGCCAGGAAATCGCCGGCAGCGGCTTTCCAGCTCTCATTGAAGCTCCATGGGAATGGCGGATGGAATTTCTGGATTCCTACCTAACCAGGATCGTTGACCGCGACCTTCCATCTTTGGGCGAATCTTTGCGGTCACCGGAGACTTTCCACCGGTGGATGAGGGCTTATGCAGCGGCAACATCAACTACTACCAGTTACAGCAAAATCATCAACTCCACTTCGGGATCTGACGGCGCGCAACTTTCGCGTGAGACAAACCGGCGTTTCCGGGATCTTCTCCAAAGGATTTGGGTGCTGGATCCACTGCCAGCCTGGCATAGCGGGCGGAATCCCCTCAAAGAAGTGACTCAGACCCCCAAGCATCACCTGGTTGACCCTGCGCTTGCTATGCGCCTTCTGGACTTGCAGGGCAGGGATCTGCTGACGCCAAGGGGGTCGCACATGCTTGGGCCCATGTTCGAAGCTCTCGCGACTCTGACGGTACGGGCTGCAGCCACTGCCACCGGATCTAAGGTCCGGCACCTGCGAACCCACGGCGGCAGGAACGAGGTGGATCTGGTGGTAACCGACAAGGAAGGTTACCACGTTGGGCTGGAGGTGAAATCAGCCAATTTTGTAGAGGACAAAGACGTGACTCAACTTCTGTGGTTCAAAAACGAAGTGGGAGAGGACGTCCGTGATGTCGTAGTTATCTACAGCGGTGCGCACGCATACCGGCGCCAAGATGGGGTAGCCTGCATCCCCCTTGGATTGCTGGGGGAGTAAATAACAAGAGAATTCTCGAATCTGCTCTTGAGCGACAGGTTAGGGCTTACAGCTAGCGACACGAAAAACGTTCCAGTGGGAGTTTGGGTGTAGTTTCTTCTTGCTGGGGTGGTGCTGGTGGAGCTGCAACGGTTTGCCCGGTTACTTCCCCCAAAGTTAAAAACAACCTCCTTAACGTAGTTCTAGTCACCCAAAACCGACTACTTAAGGATTTTGCTTATGTCCTTAAAGACCGCTTGTAATAGATCTTTGCAATAGGTAAAAGAACAACTGCATGGTAGTCCATGATTATGGCCGCATCCCCTTTTTGTCCGTTAACCCCCAGGCGCCGGGGTAGAAAAAGAATGGGCGGGCCTTCCCACGAAGGAAGAGCCAGTTAACCCTCTTTTTAGATCCCCGGCTGCAGCCATGCGCTGAACCCTGGAGATTTTTCTAATTCCGCAAGATTTTGTCTTGGTTATTTTGTGGGCATTCCCATCCTTCGGGAACGGGCATGCCTAGTTCTTCCGTAAGCACCTGAAAAGCTGCTTGAGGGCAGTCGCGCACCACCGCAGCTGTCTGGATTTCACGCCAACGTAGTCGGGCCTTTTTTAACTGCGTACTCCATCTATTGTTGTCAACATCGAGGTTGAACTCAATCCGGAGGGTTTCCAGCACATCTTCGAGACAAGGGCGGAACCGATGCCCACCCGTCGGAAAGTGAAAGTTGGAGATAAGCGGAATTGTGTCGAAGTATTTCTTCACCTTCGACGAGTTGTCTGGGGAGACTTTCGTTGTAAACCCAAGAAGATGAGTAAATTCGTCGCGGTGGCCGTGAATGTGGATGTGTGAGCTGGGTTGTTTGGTGTTTCTCCGGTCGTAATCAACGCGGAATAGGGGTGTCCCCTCCACTTTTCCATAAGGAAAAACCGAAAAGCTTGATTTCTCGACTGCCAGGTACGAGTTCGTTGAGTCCCAGCGGCACCAGTACTCCAGCTGAAGTCCAAGAATTCGCTTTCCTTGACTGTGTAGCAATACGGCTCCTGGTTTCCCGTCATCGGAGAGGCGTAGTCTAACTACAATCTTGTCCCGGGTGGACAATGGATCGAAATAGTATTGTTTGCCAGTGAAAGCTTCCAGTGAGTCGGAAAGCTTGTTGGTGAATTCGCCTACCAGCTTGTTAAGCTCACCATTAGTCAATATCGAGCAGCCACCTTAAATCCTGGATCCGATCCCATGTAGCTCGTTCGGTGGCAGTTAATTCGTAGCGGTAAGCTCGCCTCTCGAATTCTTCCAAGTCCCCGCCAATGATGGATTCTAATTTTTCGAGTTCGGCTCGAGCGTCTTCGGGGGAAATGAAATTAATTAACGGGGTGCTCATACCGACTCCTATCCCTTTTTGCAGGTGTGTGGAAACTATGGAAACAGTGGACTATATAGGACCAGTGTTGCTTATCGGACGTTCTACTACAAGGGTATTAGTTTTGATTTTTCCTTGATTCACTATAAATGGGGGTGATAAAAACGTTTAACGCGAGACCCCGTGCGTCTGACAGGGCCCCTGGACAAGGTCTTCAAATTTTTTAAAAACTAGGTGCGTTAGCGGATGGTGCTGAAAAAGAAGGGCGGGCCCTCCCGCGAAGGAAGAGCCCGTTGCCTGTTTTTTGCGGGGGAAAACCCGCTTTATGGGTGTCATTGTTGCACGGAAGTAACCGGGAGTCAACGGCAAGCGCCGGTTGCCTGGTGCTGTTGCGCGCTGCTTGCCGGGCTTAGGCCTGGCTGGCCATGGCCAATCCCAGGATTTCCGCGCCGGTGGTGGCGTGCAGGTGGTGGGCGGCAACGGTCAGTGACCAGCTGGTGTCCACTACATCGGTAACAAGTAGGATGGGGCCGGCAAGCTGCGGGGCGCCGCTGAAGTCCCAGTGGTTGTCCAGGGCGCGCACGCGGAAGGTGGAGTTTTGGGCGGTGACTTCCGCCGCGCCGGGGTGCACGGGGATGGTGCCGGCAAAGTCCATGCGGCCAATCTGGGCCAGGGCTTGAGCGAAGGCGGTGACCATGTCGGTGGTTTCTTGATCCGTGGTGCCCAGCGCCACCACGGTGACCGGCCGGTTGTCCCAACCCCAGTTCTTTAACACGTCCACGGCCAGGCTGAGGATGGGGTCGGAAGTCCACGGCTCGGTGGGCCGCCAGGTTTGCTCGCCCAGAACGCGGCCAAGCAGCGGCCCGGTGGTAATGGAATTGAGCCGGCCTAGCGCGCGGATGCTGGTCAGGCCCTTAATAGCGCCCTTGTAAGCCACGCCGTTAGGCCAGCGTTTGCGTACGTTGATCTCCACGCCCGGGGTGCTGGCGGCCTTGTCCACGGCGGCGGACATGGCCAGGTTCACGTCGGTGGAAAGGTGCTCACCCCGGCAGTTATCGCAGCGCCCACACGGGCCCAGCGCGGAGGGGTCATCGAGCTGCTGCCGCAGGAACTGCTCCCGGCAGGAATCCAGCGCGACGTAGTCCAGCATGGCCTGTTCCTCCTGGGCCTTGAGCGCCGCCAGCTTCTCGTAGCGTTCGGCGTCGTAGTGCCAGGGCTCACCGGTTGCTTCCCAACCGCCGCGCACGCGGTTGACCGCGCCTTCCACATCCAGGACCTTGAGTGCCTGGTCAATCCGACTGCGGCTGATGGAGACGTAGGTTTCCAGCTTGGGCGTGGAAAGGGGGCCATCGGCGGTGTTGAGTGCGTCCAGGAGCGCTGCGACTGTTTCCGGCGGTGGGAAGGAGGAGCGGGCAAAGTACTCCCAGATGTTCTTGTCCTCCGCGCCGGGGAGCAAGATGACCTCCGCGTGGTCCGTGCCACGGCCCGCGCGGCCAATGTGCTGGTAGTAGGAGACGGGGGAGCTGGGCGCGCCAAAGTGGATGACAAAGCCCAGGTCGGGTTTATCGAAGCCCATTCCTAGGGCGGAGGTGGCCACCAGCGCCTTGAGTTCGTTGCGCAGCAGCTGTTGTTCGAGCTCCTCGCGTTCTGCGGCATCCGTGCGGCCGGTGTAGGCGGCCACCGGGAAGTTGGCGGCGGCTAGGGCTTGGGCCAGCTCCTCGGCTGCGGGGACAGTCAGGCAGTAAATGATGCCGGAGCCCGGTAGCTTGCCCAGGCGGCTGGCAATCCAGGCTGCGCGCTGCGTGGAATCCGGCAGCTGGACCACGTTGAGGTGCAGGGAGGGCCGCTCCAAAGACCCGCGCAGCACGCGGGTGTGCTCACCCAGCTGGGCGTGGATGTCCGCAATCACGCGGTCGTTGGCCGTGGCGGTGGTGGCCAGCACCGGCGTGCTGGGTGCCAGGCCCGCCAACAGGTCTTTGATGCGGCGGTAGTCCGGGCGGAAGTCGTGGCCCCAGTCGGAGATACAGTGCGCTTCATCGATAACCAGCATGGCCGCAGAGCGCGCCAGGCCGGGCAGCACGTTGGCCTGGAAGTCCGGGTTGTTCAGCCGCTCCGGGGATACCAGCAGCACGTCCACCTCACCGGCCTCGATATCCCGGGTAATAGCGTCCCACTCCGTGACGTTGGAGCTATTGAGCGTCACGGCACGGATGCCGGCCCGCGCGGCAGCGTCCACCTGGTTGCGCATAAGGGCCAGCAGCGGGGAAACAATGACCGCCGGGCCAAAGCCCTGCCCGCGCAGCAGCTTGGCGGCAATGAAGTAGACGGCGGACTTGCCCCAACCCGTCTTTTGCACCACCACCAGGCGGCCGCGGGCGTTGACTAGGAGGTCGATTGCCTCCCACTGGTCGTCGTAGAGGGCGCTGTCCGGGTTGCCGGTGAGGTTACGCAGGTACTGGTTGGCGTCTTCGCGCGTTACGGTCATACCCGCCAGCATAGTGCGGTGTGCTTAAAGCCCGCGTTGGTGGGACAATAGGGAAAACCACGAATCAAAGGAGCCACCATGCCCGCTTTTGAAGCCGAAGTAGGAATGCCGTACTGGATTGACCTGACCACCTCAGACGCGGATGCCTCCGCGCGCTTTTATACCGAGGTCCTGGGCTGGGAAGCTGAGGAAGGCGCAGAAGGCGCTGGTTACCGCCTCATGCGCATCCAGGGTCTGCCCGTGGCCGGGCTCATCCCGCAGCCGGAGGACTCTAAGACCCCGGACACGTGGGTGACTTATTTCTTATCCCGCAACGTGGATGAGGACCTGGCCAAGGCTGAGAAGCTGGGCGGGCGCACCCTGGCCAAGCCGCAGCAGGTGGACCATGGTCTCATGGCGCTATGCGCTGATCCCACGGGCGGGCTGTTTGGCCTGATTGAGCCCAGTGGCCCGGATAAGTTCATTGCCGCCGGGGAGCCCGGCACCGCCGTGTGGCACGAGCTCAGCGTCACGCGGGATTTTCAGCAGGCCCTGGATTTCTACGGTGAGCTTTTCAATTGGGAGCTGCGCACGGTGGAAGGTACAGGTGAGGGCTTCGAGTACGCCACCGCGGAGGAAGACGGCGCGGCCTTTGCCGGTTTTTGGAACGCCGCCGGCCGTTTCCCGGAGGGCGTGGGCAGCTTCTGGCAGACCTTCCTAGGGGTGCGTGATGCCGATGCCGCCGCGCAGAAAGCCCTCGAACTAGGCGGCCAGCTCATCCAGGAGCCCATGGAGTCGCCCTTCGGGCGACTGACCGTGGTGGCGGACTCCACCGGCGCCACCGTCACCCTGGTGGAAGTGGAAGACGCCCCGGAAGAAGACCCCCGCGAGTCGGATGACCTATTTGGCCTTGAGCTCCCCGAAGACAACTAACCAGCAAGCCGCAGTGGAGGCCGTGCGCCGCGTGGTGGGGCTCGTGCCGCCCGGTAACGTCACCACCTACGGCGAGGTGGCCAAGGTGGCCGGCGTGGGCCCACGCTACGTGGGCTGGGTTATGCGCACACACGGCGCTGACCTGCCGTGGTGGCGGGTGGTCCGTGCGGACGGCACTACGCACGACCCCGCCCGCGCGCTGCCGCGCTGGGATGAAGAGGGCATCGGCGCCAGTGGTGCCAAGGCTGTGCTGTCGCTGCACGGCCTGGACGCCCGGGACTTGAAAGGACTTACCGGATGAAAGCGTGGGCATTCCTGCTCTGTGCTATCGCGGCGGAGGTGACTGCTTCGCTGAGCTTGAAGGGGGCCATCGGCGCCCCATGGCTCTACCTCGTGGTGGTGGCCGGCTACTGCGCGTCTTTTGCCTGCCTGTATATGGTCCTGCGCGCCGGGATGGGCGTTGGCACGGCCTACGGCATTTGGGGCGCGGTGGGCGTGGTGGCCACGGCCTGCCTGGCGTACGTTATCTTCGGGGAATCCATGACCGTGCAGATGGTGGCTGGCATGGTGGTCATCATCGCGGGCGTGGTGTGCGTGGAGCTGGGATCCCCTGACCCAGAACCTTTGGAAGAGGAGGTGCTAGACCTATGATGTGGCTCTACCTCGTAGGGGCAATCTTGTGTGAGGTCGCCGCCACACTGGGTCTGCGCGCGGCCGCCGGAACCGGCAAACGCGCCTGGTTTATCCCCGTGGGCGGGGGATACGTGCTGTCTTTCTTCCTGCTCAGCCTGTCCCTGCGCGCCGGGATGCCGCTGGGGGTGTCCTACGGAATCTGGACAGCCACCGGCGTGGCGCTCACGGCGGTTATGGCCGCCGCGCTGTTCGCGGAGCGTTTCACGCGCCTGAAAATCCTGGGCGTGGCCCTTATCATCGTGGGCGTAGTGCTGGTGGAGACGGGAATTCCCGGCCACTAGCTACTGGTGCTCCACCTTCTTGATGTCTTCGCTGAAATCCCGGTCCAGGTCCGCCTGGCTAAATTCCGGGGTCAGTGGCAGCCGCAATTTAAGGTCGGTGCACAGGCACAGCTCCACCGTGGCTTCTACCAGCTCGAAGTCCACCAGGTGGCCGCCCCATGTGCGGTCTTCGTTGATGACGTGCGCGTGGCAGCCGGCCACCGAAATCCCGGACTCGTACAGCGGAGTACGGAACCCGCCCACCGTGCCGGTGAAATTCTCCAGCCGCACCACGTCCTCGTTCTCGGTTGCCTCCACCATGGGGCGGTAGGGGCGGCGTTGCTGTTCCACCGTGCGCGCGCTGGCCCAGGCGAACCGCCCCCGGACGCGGAGCGCGTACATGTAATTGGAGCTGAACTGGATTTCATCTACCGCAGCGGAAAACTCATCCCGGGTCATGGGGCCGGTGAACTGGCGGGTGATGTGGGGGACAAAGTTAGTCACCACCGCGTACGGCGTCTTCTCCTCAAGCCCCGGCTGGGTGACCGCGCCATCGGAGCGCAGCCGGTAACACACCCCATCTAAAATCATCATTTCCCCGTCTAGACCGTTGAAAGTACCAAGCCCGAAGGAGCCGTGGCCAAGTAGTTCTCCCAAAGTCATATCGTCGTCATAGACGCCCTGGGTGAGTGCGGAAATAAGACTGGTTTGAAAGATTTGGTGGCGTGTTACCTGCATAGCGCTTAGTGTAGTCCAATTGCCCCGGCGGTTTTCCATCCACCTGGGTGTACTAAATGGGGGCATCCTTTCGTTTCCCGAGGGTAATCTACATCACGTTGGTTCCAATTTTTTAATTGAGGACTTATGTCAATGCGCTGGCGCTTTTCATCTTGTGGGATCAAAATGATGCTTCTGTATGGCCTTCCAGAAGTTAAGGCTACCCAAAGTGAGGCAACCCTAAACTATTATAGAAAGCTGTCAGTATTAACGCGCCCTGTAAATTTCCTGCCGGCGCTCTAAAAGATGGAGAAGAACTCTTGGCTTCTGCTTTCCCAAAGTCCCGTACCGCAGTCCTTGCAATTACCGCAGCACTATTTTCTGGAACCGTAGCAGCGCCCACCGCTGTTGCTGAAGAAGGTGACCACCTGTTCTGGGGCATCCGCGCCTCCTTCAACGAGTACGTGGGCGGACACACCTGGGTCGGAGACGGCGCTGAACCCGCCACCCTCAACGACACCATCGGGTTTAACTTCAAGCTCCGCGAGCAAACCTACGACAAGGAAACCAAGCGCCTTGAAGCCCAGTTTGATGGCAAGGTCATCTACAAGCAGTACTGCGATGGCCAAAGCGGCAACGACCCGGAGTACAAGCTCAAGCACTGGTGCGCGCTGGACCTGACCATGGAAAACCCCCGCGTAGTCATTGACGATGACCAGCCCAGCTACCTGGAAGCTACCGTCAAATCCCGGCAGTACTCCACCGGCCAGTTCTACCAGCCGGAAGAGCCGGTAAAGATTGTCAACCTCTACCCCCAGGCCGGTACCTATAACCAGGACGGCAACAAGATCAATTGGTCTGAAATCCCCTCCACCATCACCCACGAGGGCAACCTCATGATGTCCAACTTCTACGAGCCGGACGAGGGAATGGATCCAGTCCACCTCACCTACCACGGTGAGGGCGAAAACATCACTTCCAATGACGTCTTGCGCACCCACCCCACCTACTGGGACTCCCCGGAAGACTTTGATAAAACCAGCCGCCTGTTTGACACCGGCGACTCCATCATCACCAGCGTCGCGGGGAAAGGTATCTACCTGCTGTCTGCCGATCTCAAGGAAATTGACTTCCTAGAAAGCGATATTGACCGCTACGGTGCCGCAGCATACGACGCCAAAACCAAGACCTTCTACTACGCCAACAATAAGAGCGATAAGCTCATGGCCGTTCCTGTCACCGTGGCTGGCCTGGGTGAACCCAAGGTAGTTACCTCTGGTCACGGCGAAATCCTGGCCCTTGGCGCGCACCCCAAGACCGGTGCGGTGGTAGCCATCACGCAGGACCCCAGTGAGGGGATCAAGGCGATGGCCGATGAGAAGCCTGCTCGCATGATTAGCCTTGTCAATGGTGAAGCACGTGTGGTTGAACTGCCGGGTTCCAACGATTTGCTTGGTGTGCAGCTTGGCGAATATTCGCCCACCGCCTACCGCTTTGGGTTTGACAATGATCAGATCCGCGAAATGCTGCCCATGGACGACGGCACCTTCGTCTTCGTTCCAAGCTCTAATCCCAGCGATGCGGAAGAAGGGAAAGAAATCCATGACGTCATGGTGTCCATCAAGCCGGATGCTACCGAGGGTGCTGATGCCGCCAAATACATGCCGGGATCCCGCCACGACCAAACTACTTACTACGGCCAGGTCATCACCAACGGCAAGCGTATTATCCGGGCTAACGCACTGCCTGGGGAAGATACGTCTTACGCGGAGATGTTGGAATACAACGACCGCGACGTGGAAATCAAGGTCGCTCATAAGCTCTTGGAGCAAGCCCCGGGCTGGGGTGGTGGCACCTTTGACACCGATGGCACGGCAGTCTACCTGAGCGGTATGACCGGCAAGCTGACCTGGATTAATCCGGAGACCTTCGAGATCACTAAGACTGCCGCCGTTCCGGACGGTCGCGGAGTTGAAGAGCACGCGCACGGCCCGGTTATTGCCCGTAAAGACGGCACCATCTACACGCCTACCCTCAACCGCGGCCGCGGGGATTACCGCGAGCACTACGTTCTGCGTCGTCTGATCAACCTGAGCACCTTTGTGCCTTCCGAAAATGCCGGAAAGGGTATTGAGGAGCTCAAGAAGCTGGCGGCCGTTGAGCTAGCAAAGCGCAAGGTCGAACAGGCTGAGAAGAAGGTTCAGGAAGCTGAGGCCGCTGGTGACAGTGCAGCCGTGGAGACCGCGAAGGCCGCGCTTGCCGATGCCCGGAAGGAACTGTCCACCGCCAAGTGCGAGCTTGACCCCGATGATTGCGACGGCTCAGATACCGGTGGAACGATGCCGTCTTCCCCGGCTCCCGCTCCAGCGCCGAGCATGCCCGCTCCAGCACCGTCTCCAGCGCCGTCTGACCCGGCTCCGGCCCCAGCGCCGAGCATGCCCGCTCCAGCGCCGTCTTCCCCTGCTCCGGCACCGAGCATGCCCGCTCCCGCACCGAGCGAAAAGCCAAAAGACAACAGCTCAATCGCTGATAAGGACCAAAATAAGGCCCTGGCCTACGGCTTCGGCGCAGCGTTTGGTGCATTCGGCATCCTCGGCATGATTGTGGCACTTGCGCTTGGCCCGCTGAAGGCGTTCATCTTCAACTCTCCGTTCAAGCATCTCCTCGGTCTCTAATTCTGTAGAAGGAAAAATATTATGACTTACCGCTTTGGCCCCAAAGCAATCGCTATCGCCGCTAGCCTGGCGGTGGCAACTGCCACCGCAACCATCCCGGCAACTGTTCCGGTCGCGGCGGCGGTTGGTGAAACCAACGACGCCATGCCCCATGGCCTCTACGTTCAACCTTCCCCGGAAGGAGAGGAATTCTGGAAGGAATTCAAGACTTTCCAAACTATCTCCCTGGCACGCCACACCTTCCACACGGCAGCTCGCAAGGCGCGCTACGACCTTGATGCCCCTGATGAGTACTACAGGACGCTTTATGACGTCCACGAGCGGTCGGAGTACGCGTGCTACATCGCCAAAGCGCGCATGGGTCTGGCTTTGCTCAAGTACGAGGGTAACGAGGCAGCTCAGGGTATTGACACCGCAAAGGTCGGCCTTGACCTAGCTGAGTCTGAAAAGGCTTACCCTCTGCTCAAGGAAGCGGAGAGTGAGGCCTTCAAGATGGCTCTAGCTTCCGATGACAGTGACCCCCACCGCAAGGCTAAGAACTACCGCCATCAGGTATTCCAAGAAGGCAGCGGCAAGCTCAATGATTACATCCAAATCCTAAAGGGCGAGGATAAGCGGGCTTTGCTTGAGTACGACCCATACGCGGTAATCGATTGGGGAATCCCGGAGGGCTGGTTTGAAAAGGCCGTCGAGGTCGTTGATCCGACTCCGGAAGCGCTGGCACTCACAGTGACCAAAGCAGACGGTGACTACGTTGATTTGAAGAAGCTTGTCGCTGATTCCGCAGCGAACAAAGAAAGCCTGGATGAAGCCATCAGTGCGATGAAACCAGGCGACGGTCACGGACATGGCCACGGCCATGGAACTCCTCCTGCCGACTCAGATGAGCCCAAGCAGGAAGAGCCCAAGGTCGAGGATCCTAAGCAGGAGGATCCTAATGTCGAGGACCCCAAGCAAGAAGATCCTAAGCAGGAGGATCCCAAGCAGGAAGATCCTAAGCCTGAAACGGGAAGCATGAAGGAAATCCTCGGCTCCCACGAGATCGTGTTGCTCCTCGGCTCCCTCTTGGGAAGCCTCGGGCTGGTGTCACTGCTAGTTAGTGCCGCGCAACGTGGATTCGCTCGTTTCCACTTCCCAGCTGGCTTCTAACAGCTAAATCTATCTCTTCTTAGCGGGGCCCACGGTCCCGCTTCCATAAAAACAAAGAAAAGGAACATTTATGTCCTCTCGAATAAGCGCACGTGCGCTGGCGTTGACCACTGGTCTCGCCATAGCTTCTACCTCCATCGTCGTCCCGCAGTTTATGGGTAACGTCCCCTCAGTTTCCGCTGCCACGATATCCAATGAGGATTTGGAGAAGTACACTTTTGTTAAGTCCGAGAACCGGAATGAAGATTTCATCGCGGATTTCAAGCGTTATGAAGCTGTGGCTCTTATGCGCGAGGTATATCACGAAGCTACCAAGAATAACTATTACAGCGGCGAGGGAATTACTCCTGCCATGAGGACGGCTGCTGAGCGTGAACTGCAGATTGCTGATGCTCGTCAAGCGATTCTGCTTCTTGCCCTTGAAGGCAACAAGGATGCTCAGAAGATCGATGTCACCAAGATTGGTAAAGAACGGCAGACTATTGAGACCGCTAAGCGGCTTATTGATGCAGCGAAGTCGGAATTTAGCAAGTTCAGTGATGTTCCGAATGAGGAACATCGCGGTTACGTCTTTGATCGTGCATCAGATGGTCTCGATATTTGGCTAAACGCAGATGAAACTAATGGACAAAATTCCTACTACGGAACCCCTATCGATGATGAGCCCTTCGCAGTATACGACCATGGTATCAATGAGGAGAGGTTCATTACCGAGACTATGGAAAAGATTGCCCCTCCAGTGGACCTCGAGGTGGTAAAAGCAGCCGCCAATGGCGATTTCGATAACGGCGAGTTGGCTTCAGCTGTAGCTGCTAACAAGACAAAGCTGGATGAGGCATATGGTGCGCAAGAATCCACCACCGCTCCAGAGCCATCAGAGTCGGAGACCGTTACCCCTGGAAATCCAGGATCCGACGAGGAATGTGTGCCTACAGGTGCTGGCACATCACCGTCTGAGCTGAGCGCCCCCGACCGTATCGCAGTTGCTGAAAACGCTCAGATTGACAAGGCTTTCCTACCGGAATTCAAAAAGTTTGAAGCTGTGTCATTCGCACGCGAACTGTACAAGAAGGCTTACGATAAGGACTATTATTCTCCAGATTCCTCGTGGCCCTATGTTCGCGCTGATGATCGTGAGCTATCCGGTAAGTATGCGAGTCTGGCCCAAGCACGTCAGGCTCTGGCGCTGTTGGCATACGAAGGAAACGCCGAGGCCAAGGAGTTGAACCTCGAAAAGGTTGCCGTTGATGCCAACACCACAGTAAAGGCGGAAGAAATCCTGAGTCCTGCTGCGGCGGATGCCCGTAGCGCGTACTGGGAATCGAATAGTCCGTTGACGGAGCGCCGACATGAGGTGTTCTCCAATGGTCTAGACGCGCTGAAGACATGGAATGCAGCTGGCGCGGGTGCCGCGTTAAAGGATAATCCGTTCAGCGTCATTAATCTGGGTGTTGACCAGAAGTACGTTGACCAGGCGAAGCAGGAGCTAGAGGTGCCAGCAGAGGCTGAGAACCTTTCGGTTGCTGTGAAAGAGTCGGACGGCTCTATTGATGATTCAAAGATTGGCGAGGTTGCGGCTGCTAACAAGAAAGCGTTGACTAATGCTTTCGGTGGCGTTCCTTGTGAGGGCTCGGAGCCAGCTCCGGAGGAACCAGCAGGCCCTAATCAGCCGGTAGACGATGACTCGCTTTACTACGCCGAAGAAGATGAGCGTATTTGGGTGACTCCAGATGATGCCAAGCAGGCTTACCGGTCGGACTTCAAGACTTTCGAGGCTATCGCGGATCTACGTGAGGCCTATGCTAACGCCGTCCAGAAAGCGAATAAGGACGACAGTCTGCAGGCAGCTGAGAGGTTGAGCCAGCGGGAAGCTGATCTAGCGTACTCTCGCTTGGCTCTAGCCATCCTGAAGATGGAGGGTTTCGAGGAGGACGTCTACGATATTGACGCTACTGCTTTCACCTCCAACATTGATCAGGCGGAGAAGACGCTCGTTCTGTTGAAGAAGTATGAAGATAAGGCCAAGAGATTGGTCAACCTGATCCAGTTTAATCCTGCTAGTCCTAAGCAAGCGGAGAAAAAGCGCCGCGCGGAGGTGTTCGAGGTTGCGGTGAGGGCCTTGGAAAAGCAGATTGATGATTTGAAGGCTGGTGATGGCAACGAACTTAAAGATGCGCCGTTTGCTGTTGTTGACCGTGGCACCACGCCGGAGTCGTTGACTGAAGCTCTGAAACAGGTCTTGCCGCCGGTTGCGGCTAAGCAGCTGAAGGTATCCTCCCCTGCGCAAACTTCAGACGCCGATGCCGTCTCTAACGCGTCTGCACTCGAGGCCGCTTTCGGCCCGCTCGGCACCGAGGCAGAGGAGCCTTCTACTCCTGAGTCTTCTACGCCTGAGTCTTCTACGCCTGAGTCCTCTACGCCCGAGTCGCCTGCTCCGTCGCCTGAGCCTTCTACGCCTGAGTCCTCAACTCCTGAGTCTTCTACGCCTGAGTCCTCTACGCCCGAGTCGCCTGCTCCGTCTCCTGAGCCTTCCTCTCCCGAGTCCTCAACCCCTGAGCCTTCTACTCCTGAGTCCTCAACCCCTGAGCCTTCTACTCCTGAGTCCTCAACCCCTGAGCCTTCTACGCCTGAAACTTCCACTCCTGAGTCCGACGACACTGATGATGAGTGCGTTCCTGCTGACAGCGCTGCTGAGTTGAGTGCTCCGGACCGTATCGCGGTTGCTGAGGGCGCTCAGGTCAACGACGCGTTCTTGGCTGAGTTCAAGAAGTTTGAAGCAGTGTCATTTGCCCGGGAAATCATCGCTTTGGCGTTTGAGAAAGATTACTTGGACCCGAAGACCCCTTACCCGTACCCACTTGCTAACCAACGTGCGAAGGCTGATGAGTATGCTGCTCTATCCAATGCTCGCCAGGCACTAGCGTTGCTGGCGTACGAGGGTAATGCGGAGGCGCAGGCTTTGGATGTGTCTAAGATTGGGCACGACGCCGATGTCACCGCTAAAGCGCAGGAGCTTCTGCAGACCCCTGCCGATGAGGCCCGTCGCAGGGCGCTTTCGGAAAACAATGACCAGACGGAGCGTCGATACCAGGTCTTTTCTCAGGGACTAGATGCGCTAAAGGCATGGAATGGTGCTGATGAAGGGGCTGCGCTGAAGGATCCGGTATTCGGTGTTGTCAACCTTGGCGTGGCGGAGAAGTTCGTTACCAAGGCCAAAGATGAGATCAAGGCACCGGCAGAAGCTGAAAGCCTAGTTGTCACCGCCGTTGGAGACGATAAGTCTGTGGATGAGGATCAGTTCGCAGCGGACTCCAAGGCAAACAAGGGCAAGTTGGACAAGGCCTTTGAGCCGGAGATCTGCGAGTCGCCGTCGCCTGAGCCTTCCGCTCCGGAGACCAGCACTCCCGAGCCTTCTACTCCTGAGACCAGCACTCCAGAGTCTTCTACTCCTGAGACCAGCACTCCAGAGTCTTCCACTCCCGAGCCTTCCGCTCCGGAAACCACGACTCCGGAGGCGTCTGCTCCTGAGTCCAGCACTCCAGAGTCTTCCACTCCGGAGACCACCACTCCGGAGGCGTCTGCTCCTGAGACCAGCACTCCAGAGTCTTCCGCTCCTGAGACCTCAACTCCCGAGGCGTCTGCTCCTGAGACCACCACTCCGGAGACCACCACTCCTAAGCCTTCGACCCCTGAAGATCCAGCGGACAAGCCGGATTTCCACGATGAAATCAAGGAGTACCAACTCCCCATCATCCTTGGGTCGATTATCGGTTCCATCGGTGCCATCGGCCTGGGAATCGTCCTGCTGAAGACAATGTTTGGCGGCATCTTGAACGGTACTGGCTTTGCCGGTGGCGTGATGAGGCTGCCGCAGCTGATTGCCAGCTTCTTCCGCCGTTAAGCCTTTAAGGCGCTAAAACCCGCCGCCGTCAAACCTCATGGAGGTTGACCGCGGCGGGTTTTCGTATGCCCTAGCCCGGATACACGTTGGTGGTCGTAGCCACGGAGTATCCAGGATCCTGCGCGGCTAACTTGTGCGCGCGGATAATCAGCCAGATGAGGGTGGGGTAGAGCAGTACGGCGGACGCCACCAGCGTGATGATGTTGAGGTTTATCGACAACCCGCCGTAGTTCCACAGGAAGTGGCATATAAACGCCAGCGTCAGCCAGCCCAGCGCGTAGACCACGCGGCGCAGCCGGGACCAGCCGGCCGCGTACAGCGCCCAGCCAATTCCCCAACCGGCCAGCGCGGTGAAACCGATGTGCAAAAACGGCCCGATGACCAGCCTTTGCCCCCAAGTTACCCAGAACCCGGTCCAGTCTGAAACCGGGTCTAAAAACGCGCCGAAGCTGCCGTAGAGGAAATTCTCGTGGGTTTCAAAGCCCAGGCCCACAATCATGCCTACCACCATGGCGTGCCACGGCCGGTTGAGGTGCCTAAAAGACAAGCAGACGATAAGCACGCCGAGCGCCTTGGAGATTTCTTCCGGCCACGCGCCGCCGAAGGAGGCTAGGGAGTCATCCCAGCCCACGTAGTCAGCTAGGTGGACAATGCCTTCGCCGCCGGTGAGGACCAGCAGGAGACTGGTGCCGCTGCCCCAGATGAGCGCGGCGGCCACCCAGCCGCGCGACCGGCCGTTGGGCCAGATGCGCATGCGTGAGACGCCCCAGACCACTACCACGGCGTAGAGAATGGTCAGCACCAGCCCGACGCTGCTGAGCGTGGGCGCTATCAGGAGGCTGGGCACCTGGATAAACAGCGCGGAGATGCCGCCGAGTACCAAGGAAATCCACATAATGACGCGGGCGGTGGTGCTCATAGCGAAATCCTTTCGGTCTGTTTCTGGTCAAAGGCGCCGATGCCCTCCCGCGCCCGTTCGGGCAGCTTCTCACCGGTAGCAGCCTGCCAAATGGGGGCGGCGACGGCGGTGGTGGCATCGGCGGAGCCGGTTACGGTGAGGACGTAGTAGTCGTCCGCGTATTCGCCCTCCCCGCGGATGGCGATGGCCGCGGCCCGCAATTCAGGGTCGGTGAGCAGGACTCCGCGCCCGGCGGTGATTGGCTCCTGGCCGGCCAGGTAGGTGTCTATGTTGGGAATTTGCAGCCCGTTGTTGAGATTCTCGAAGCGCAGGGCGCGGCGTAGCAGGAGCACTTCATCGTCGATGTCGGTATAGGCGTTCATCTTCACCGTGGCCTGGCCGCAGTCCCACTCCGCCATGGAGCCTAAGGCGGCGCTGGATTCGCAGTTAAGCTCGGGGATTTCCTCCTGGAAGTCCAGGATGTCCAGGACTACGGGCTCGGTCACCCGCACGCTTTCAGGAAGCGCTGCGTAGATGAAGTTGGGTCCGCACAATATGACGGCGGCAAAGACCGACACCCCGGCCAGTAGGCCACCCACCTTGCGCGGTTGTAAACGATATTCAGGCATGGACCCCACTCTAGCTACTAAGGTAGGAGGGCATGAAAGACTTATATCAATTTGTCAATGGCCCTTGGTTGGAAACTCACGTGATTCCGGAAGATCGCGGCGCGGACGGAACGTTCTACGCGCTGCGCGATGAGGCGGAAGAGATGGTGCACGAGCTGGTCAAGGAAGATGACGGCCGGCCGGGTAAGTTGTACCGCTCCTTCATGGACGTGGAGAAAATTAACGCGGCGGGCACGGCTCCGCTGGAGGAAGACTTTGCCAAGCTAGCGGTAGAGGATGCTACGCAGTTCGCGCGCGTGCTGGGCGAGCTGGACCGTACTGGCGTGGGCGCGCCGGTGGGGCTCTACGTTGCTAAGGCATCGGATTCTGAGGACGCGGTGGCCTACCTGGTGCAGTCTGGGTTGGGTTTGCCGGATGAGGCCTACTACCGGGATGAAGGCCACGCGCAGATTTTGGAGGAGTACCAGGCGCACGTGAAGCGCATGTTGGGGTATCTGGATCCGGCGCGGTTGTTTGGCCTGCCGGTGGGCGCTGCCGCCCAGCGGATTGTGGAGTTGGAAAAGGAGCTGGCTGCAGGCCATTGGGATGTGGTGGCCTCGCGTGACGCGGTGAAGACCAACAACCCCACCGAGTTCGGGGACCTGCCGGCTAAGGTCCAGGAGATGCTGCGCGGTATGCGCGTTCCGGAGGCACGCGTGATTGTCAGCCAGCCTTCCTTCTTGGATCACCTGGATGGCCTTCTCACCGATGACCGTTTGGCGGACTGGCAGCTGTGGGCCACCTGGCACATTCTGCAGGCCCACGCGGCGCACCTGACGGAGGAGATCTCCAAGGCCAACTTTGAGTTCTACGGCACCGCGCTCACGGGCGCCACGGAGCAGCGTGACCGCTGGAAGCGCGCCCTGGGCTTTGCCGGCTTTGTGGGCCAGGAGATTGGCCAGCGCTACGTGGACCAGCACTTCCCGGCTTCCCACAAGGAAGAGATGTTGGAGTTGGTGGATTACCTTACGGACGCCTACCGTTCCCGCATTTCCACGCTGGAGTGGATGACGGAGGACACCCGCAAGCGCGCCTTGGAGAAGCTGGAGAAGTTCACCGCCAAGATTGGCTACCCGGACACGTGGAAGGACTACGGGGACTTGTCTTTCACTGATGACGTGGTGGACAATGCGCGTGCCGGCCATGCCTGGAGCCATGACTATGAGGTGGCCAAGCTTGGCAAGCCCGCGGACCGCTCGGAGTGGTTTGCCACCCCGCAGACGGTCAATGCTTTTTACAACCCCACGGTCAACGACATCACGTTCCCGGCGGCCATCTTGCGCCCACCGTTTTATGACGCGCAGGCCGATGCCGCTGAAAACTTCGGCGCCATCGGGGCGGTCATTGGGCACGAGATTGGCCACGGCTTTGATGACCAGGGTTCGCAGTACGACGGCACGGGCAACTTGAATTCCTGGTGGACTGATGCGGACCGTGCTGCGTTCGAGGAGCTGACTAAGAAACTGGTGGGCCAGTTCCAGGGCAAGATACCAAGCGTGCTGGCCGGTACAGATTCCCCGGGTGTCAACGGCGCGTTCACCCTGGGGGAGAACATCGGTGACCTGGGCGGGCTGGGCATTGCCGTTGTGGCGTACAAGAAGTACTGCGCCGACAAGGGCTTGGACCCGCTGGGCCAGCTGGCGCCGTTTAACGCTGAGGGGGCCCAGCCGGAACTAGCGGAGCAAGAGTGGAACGGCCTGCAGCGTTTCTTCCTGGCGTGGGCGCGCGTGTGGCGCACTGCCATCCGCCCGGAGCTGGCCGCGCAATACTTGGCCGTGGATCCGCACTCGCCGGGGGAGCTGCGCTGCAACCTCATTGCCGGGAACGTGGCGGAGCTCTACGAGGCCTTTGATGTGCCGGAGGACTCCCCGATGTACATTGCGCCGGAAGACCGCGTAACCATCTGGTAGGCCGCTTAATACGGCCCGAGGAAACGGCTGCCGTTCAGGTGGATCATGTGGGTGGGTTCTTCGGCCACCCACACCTCCGTTTCCCAGGCGAGATCCGGCAAGAACTTGCGCAGGGTTCTTTTATCGGGGAAGCAGCTGATGAGGACCAGGCCCGCAGAGGAACCTTTGAATAGGTCGTGGAGTTCGCGGTAGCGGCTGTGATCAATCGGGCCGTGAGTGGTGGCTGCCTCCATAAGGAACAGCCAGTTTCGATTTCTGTCTAGAACAACCAAATCGGGAAATTTACCATGGGGATCTAGGTGAATTCCTAGAGAATGGAGGGTTTCCTCTTCGTAGATGACTAATTTCTGGTCAGCGTCACCTATATAGAGAACTTCTCCGTCCTTGATGAAATGCGGACAGAATACTTCCACCATCTCTTTGATGAGCTGGTTTTGTCCTCCTGCCTTGAGAGACTGTCTGGAACCGCTGGGAAATACGATGTCAAATCGTTCGAGCTCGCGGGCAGCTTTCTGCAGCTCAATCTGGGTCAAAGACTGGGCTAAATAGGCCGCAACGTACTCCTCCCAATTAGGATCTAGGAAGTGCCGCAGCACGGGAAGTGCAGAGTCGGAGAGGCGATAATTATTTTTCGAGGAATTCGTCGGTCTAGCTGGGTCGTCGTCATTAGATAGGCAAAAACCAACCTCTACGAACTGCTTTAATACGAAACGGCGGACGGATTCCCTTGAATTCTCCGCGATGGGGTAGTCGAGCCTTTCGCGCATAAAGTCCATTATTGCGCGCACACCCATGCGATCATTCGTGGCTTGGTCCCAAGGGGTTTGTTCACTCACGTTGGCTAAAGCTAGCAACGTGCGGCAAGCTAGGGCGTTGGTTCTTTTGGCGTCGAAACCCAGCGCTGTGAGGATTTCTCGGGCCTGATCAAGCTTTTTCACTACTTTAACTTTCTTCAATTAGCTTTCGCCTAGTGATTTGAATACTTGTTCGATGGCATCTTCCGCTTCCATGTTGGACCTTGCCATGGCTTGGAGCTGCGCGACCGAGGGGTAGGGGAGCATTCTCAGGTCTGTGGCGTTGACCTGAGTGTGTCCAGAAAATAGTCGGAAAAAATGATCGATTCGGTCGCTGTTTAGCCAGATGCACAATCCCTTGGCGGTATCTAGATTCATGCCATGGCCCCCAGAGTGAAAGAAATTGACTTTGTTATCCAAGGCGGTGAAAGTGTCCGCCTGCCAAACGGCAGCGGTGATTCGTCGGAATTCTTCTTTGGAGCTGAATCTTTTTACTAGAACATAGTTGCCGGGAGGGATAAGTTTCTTGTCTTCGCCGGCCTGTGTGGGTTCAAACCATTGCGGTTTTTTTAAATTTACCTGGGGATGATGGATGGTTTCGCGACTGAAATTGGCCGGGTAAATTAAAGGTACCGACCGCGGCGATGGTTGGGAGAAGGTCTGTTCCCGGCTCCGAAAGTCGATCACCTTTCCCGTTGACACGGTGAAAGGAAGATCACTTATGGTGGAGGTAGCTCGTGAAAGCCACTGCAACACCTGCTCGTCGCGGTTGCTTGTGGGAACAAATATGACATTTCCACTAAACACGGACGAGAATGCCACTTTTCTTACAGAAGTAGGATCATTGGCAGCGTGAGAGGTGGAGATAGCGATTTCAGAGACAGGGGTGGGATCTGCGACTGTGCGGGTGATGATGGTTTCCTGCAAAATTTTGGTATCTGCGAAAACCTTCCGGCGAGATTCGAATGTATGGATATCAGTGATTTGTCCGGTTGAGGTGAGGAAGTTTCTAAATGCGGCGAAGTATGGACCGTTGTACCAAGAGCGAGGTGTGATTGAAATCATTGCCCCGCCGGGCTTTAGTAGCTTGTGAGCTAGTGCCATAAATGCGGCATAGATGTTAGGAACATGAATGCCCAGTTTTTTTAACTCCTGTGAACGCCGGTCGCTTGCTGGGAGCTTTGAATATGGGGGATTTTGAATGCATAAGTCGAACCTGTTGGTCTGTGGCTCTGCAAAAATGCCATGTGCGCTTATGCCGAGGTCTATGAAGTCTTCTTTTTTAATTTCGAAAGTGAAGTTGCCGTGGGTTCTAGCGCAGTCCTCAAGTGTTACCCGCAGCTGAGGTAGTTGAGCACTCTCTTTCTCAACGGCAGTGACGTGAACCGGAACGCCGGGCGCAACTTTGCCCAGGCGGGCAGTAACAGCGGCCGTCAAAATACCGGTGCCCGCGCCGGGATCCAGGAGCTTGATGGAACCCAACTGGGGGTTTTCCGGGACCAGCATCCGCGCCATTAGCTCCGCTACGGGCGCGGGCGTGAAGAACTGCTCGGAGACTCCTAGGTTTTCAATGCCAATGGAGTTGAGGGCGTCTACCCTCTGCTTTTCCGAACGTTGCAGTAATGAGCTCATGTAGATCCTTTGAGATCCGGGGGAATTTTTAGACCAGGATACCGTGACCCCTGGACAGACCTCCGGACCGACCTCCGGCCCCGGATGTCGGGGGTAGGCCGCTAGACTGTGGGGCATGGAAAATAACGTGCCCCACCGCCCCCTAGAAGACGGCCAGACCTGGGAGATTGGCGGCCAAGACCGCCAACTTTCCCAGGATGAGCAGCTAGATCAGCTCTACTCCTACTTGGAGGCCTATTACCCGCTGCCGGATTTCCGGCCGCCGTGGAAGGGTGGGGGCTCGCCGGAGGCGGACCGCTATTGCGCGTTGCTGCCCGACCGGATTGTGCAGGCCGCCATGCTGCTGTTGGGCACCGCAGTGGACCACTCTCTGCCGGGCGTGGCCTATACCGCGGGGATCACGGTGAGCGAGCACCCTCGCGGCGCGGTGTTCACGCCGTCTGAGCCCACCGGCAAGTACGCCGTGTCGCTGCATTCTGGGGGCTGGTGGCGCGGGGACGGCCAAGCGCTGGAGATGCAGTGGCGCCCGGAGGTGGCGGCGGCGGCGGAACTTTCTGGCACCACCATCGTGGACGTGGATTACCCGCTGGCGCCGGAGCACACCGTGGCGGACATGGTGGCCGTGGTGCAAGAAGTGGTGGATTCCCTGCCGGGGCCGGTGACGGTGTGGGGCTATTCCTCCGGCGCGGCGCTGGCCGCGTTGGTGCGGGCAGAGTCTTACGTGTTGACCTTCCCGGACTTCGGGGCGCTGGCAGGGCTGCCGGATAAACTCCGCGCCGGCTACCAGCTGCCGGAGACCTTGCCCCATTGCCTTATCCAAACCGCCACGCGCGACGAGGTGGCCGCCCCAGTCAAGCTGGCCGGCGCTAGCTACGCGGAATACGTCTCCACGCACCGGATATCCACGCCGGCGGTGGCGCGGGAGCGGATTAAGGACACAGCTAATTTTTTGGCGTCTTGAAAATAAAGGCGCGCTGGATAGCAAAGTTGGTGACGGTGGCCACGCCTTGGGCGATGACAAAGGAAATGGTGTCTTTGACGGTTCCCTCAAAACCTAGGGAGATAAGCGGGGCGTTAGTGACCCAGTAGAGGAAGTTCTGCACCGCGAAGGTGGAGATGTACAACAACGCCACCGCGGCTGCTGTCTTGCCGGTCACCTTGGCGTTGAACGTCCACCGCGCGTTGGCTAGGTAGGCGGCAATGGTGCCAAACACCCAGCCCACGGCCTTGGCCCCGGATCTGTGCAGGCCCAGGTGGGTGAGGGCAAGCGTGAGGCCAAAGTCAATCACGGCGGCCAGCACTCCCACACCGATGAAACGTGTGAGCTGGGTTTTAAGCGTATTGTTCACGGGGTACAAGCCTACTACTTGCGCAACAGCGCGCGGTAGATTTCCAGACGGTCCACAGGTGCCTTGCGCGCCGGGCCACACGCGCCGATGCCCCTTAAGTCCCGGTAGGAGCCAGCGATAAGCTCCAGCGCTTGGTGGCTTTTCAACGCCGATCCGTCTTCGTTGGTCCAGCCCAGGGCCTCCAGCACGGTTTCAAACACGGAGTTGGTCAGTTCTTCTTCCCCCATGCAGGTCAACGCCAAGACATAGGCCCAGAAGATGTCCTGGGACTGCATGGTGACCTCGCGGGGTAAGCGCCGCAGGCAAGGGTCCGGGGCGGGGGCTGGCGCGCGGTCCAAGTCAACGGCCTGGAGTAAGGGGATGAAGTCAAATACTTTGGAGCGTTGCACAACGTCGCGGACTTCCGGGCGCGCCTGCGCGAGCACGCTGGTGATGGTGGAGGTGCCCGTGAGCCGCGCGTTGATGGCGGAGATGTCAAAGCTTTCCGTGAAGGACCCGGAGCCGCCCACGCACAGTGCGCGGGGAGTGTCCGCGTCCCGCGGGTAGCTGTCCGCGACCTGGATGTTGAAATCCCACAGGCCCCAGGTGTAGTCCACGGTATAGCCCGGCTTGGTGAGGTAGTCCTTGATGCGGCGGTGCGGGTCAATCCGGGCGCCGCGCGCGCCGTGGTGCTCGAAGAACCGCCACGGGGCGTTTTCATCGGTGAATCCGAAGCACACGGCTAGCACCCCGTGGAGTTCAGCGAAGGTCATTTCACTACTCACGCCCACGTGCCGGTGGACTTCGCCGTCCGCGCGGATGTTTGCGATCTGCAATAGGGCGGTGGACTGCCTGCGCAGTCTGGCCGTCTCAAGATCAATCACGTCTGGGGTGGTCATAAACCCCAGGGTAGTGATTTAGTGGTGCGCGCGCTGTGGCGGACACATCCTGTGCTTTAGCACTAGGCTGGAGGGCATGAAATCAAATAATGACGCTTACCTGACCCCGGCACAGCAGGCGGCCCAGGACCAACGCTTGGAAGAGGACCGGCGCCACGGTTCTTATGAGGCTACCCGGCACACTAATTTGCCGCTCGATGATTTCATGACGCGGTTGATGGCGGAGGAGATCCCCATGCTCGATTCCGTGTCGCGGCAGCGGGTGTATGACATTTTACACAGTTATCAGGGGCCGGAAATCACCTCGCAGGACCAGCTACCGGAAGAAATCATTGATTTAATGGATCTTCGATAACACTTTCCAGGCGAGTACGCTTGGATACTGAATTATCTGTCTACACAGAGAGAGAAAAGATGGAATTGCACATTAGTGAAAAAACCCTGACCGGCTGGGGGCGCACCGCGCCTACTACCGCGCAGGTTCTATCCACCCCAGACCTTGATGTCATCAAGACCGCCGTGGCCCGCGTGGCAGAAGACAACGCTGACAAGCCGGACCACCTCAAGCGCGGCGTTATTGCCCGCGGCATGGGCCGTTCCTACGGTGACCCGGCGCAAAACGCCGGCGGCCTGGTTATTGACATGCAAGAGTTCAATAAGATTCACTCCATTGACCCGGAGTCCGCGATTGTGGACGTGGACGGCGGCGTCACCCTGGACCAGCTGATGAAAGCTGCGCTGCCTTATGGCCTGTGGGTGCCGGTTTTGCCGGGCACGCGCCAGGTGACCATCGGCGGCGCTATCGGGCCGGACATTCACGGCAAGAACCACCACTCCGCCGGATCCTTCGGCGACCACGTGGTCTCCATGGACCTGCTAGTAGCCGACGGCCGCATCCTGCACCTCAAGCCAGAAGGCTCCGAGGATGACCCCAGCGGAGACATCTTCTGGGCCACCGTGGGCGGCATGGGGCTTACCGGCATCATCATCCGCGCGAAGATTCAGATGACCAAGACTGAAACCGCCTACTTCATCGCAGACGGTGACCTCACAGCCAACCTGGATGAAACCGTGGAGTTCCACTCCGATGGCTCAGAGAAGAACTACACCTACTCCTCCGCGTGGTTCGACGCGATTTCACCAGAGCCCAAGCTGGGACGCGCCGCCATCTCCCGCGGCTCCCTGGCCACGCTGGCGCAGCTAGAAGAACTTGCACCCAAGCTGGCCAAAGACCCGTTGAAGTTCAACGCCCCGCAGCTAGTGACCGTGCCGGACATCTTCCCCTCATTCACCATGAACAAGCTGTCCATGATGGCCATCGGTGAGTTGTGGTGGCTAAAGTCCGGAACCTACCGCGATCAGGTGCAAAACCTCACGCAGTTCTACCAGCCGCTGGACCTCATCGGGGAGTGGAACCGCGGCTACGGCTCCAAGGGCTTCCTGCAATACCAGTTCGTGGTCCCCATGGACGCCGTGGAACCCTTCAAGCAGATCATCCGCGATATCCAGAGCTCCGGCCACTACTCCGCGCTGAACGTGTTCAAGCTGTTCGGTGAAGGCAACCGCGCACCGCTGAGCTACCCCATGCCGGGGTGGAACGTCTGCGTAGACTTCCCCATCAAACCGGGCCTGGGGGCGTTCCTCGATGAGCTGGATAAGCGCGTCATGGAATTTGGCGGCCGCCTCTACCTGGCCAAGGAGTCACGTACCTCCGCAGAGAACTTCCACCAGATGTACCCAGAGATGGAAGGCTGGCTAAAGACCCGTAAAGAAATTGACCCCACTGGCGTCTTTGCCTCTGACATGTCCCGCCGCCTCGAGCTGCGCTAACCGAAAGGAACTTTTATCCCATGCTTAATGCAGTAGGACAAGCCCAAAATATTTTGCTACTTGGCGGCACCTCCGAAATCGGATTGGGGATTGCCAAGGAATTCCTCTCCCGTGGTGAAGCCCACGTGACGCTGGCTGCCCGCAAGGACTCCCCGCGCGTTGCAGACGCCAAGGCACAGCTGGAAGCTGCCGGTGGCGTAGTTGAGGTCCTAGAGTTTGACGCCACTGATTTCGATGCCCACAAAGAGGTCATTGACCTAGCCTTCGCCGTTGGAGACGTGGACGTAGCTATCGTTGCCTTCGGAACCCTGGGCGACCAAGAAGAGCTCTGGAAGGACCAGGCCAAGGCAGTTGCCTCCGCCCAAATCAACTTCACTGCGCCCGTGTCCCTGGGCGTGCTCCTGGGCCAGAAGTTTAAAAAGCAGGGCCACGGCACCATTGTGGCACTGTCCTCAGTGGCCGGCCAGCGCGTGCGCCGTTCCAACTTTGTCTACGGCGCCGCCAAGGCCGGAATGGACGGTTTCTTTGTCAACCTCGGTGAGGCACTGCGCGACTCCGGCGCCAAGGTGCTAGTTGTACGCCCCGGGCAGGTTCGCACCAAGATGTCCGCCGAGGCCGGCGAGGCCCCTCTCACCGTCAACGTCGAAGACGTGGCCAAGGCTACCTACGACGCCGTGGTTGATGGTAAAGAATCCATCTTTGTCCACCCGTTGTTTGAGTACGTCTCCCTGGCGTTCAAGTTCATTCCGCAGAAAATCTTCCGCAAACTGCCGTTCTAGGCAGTTATGGCTAGCCGCGCCGGTCCTTCCTGGCGCGGTTTGCGCGGTTTTCGGGGAAATTTTTCCGTTCCGGGACGGGCGCCTAAAACCGTGATTTCACTGTGGATATGGTTCACTGGAATACATGACTGAAGCAACCGAAGTTTCGCCGGCCTTAGCGCACGAACCGCGCCGGGGTTCAATCCTGCGCCCCAGCGTGCGCCCGGTGCCTTATGCGGCCGACCTCATCTCTGTACGCGCCGCACTCGCAGGTATTTTCGGGGCAGGCGTAGGTGCCTTTGTGACCACGCTCTTGGCGTGGATGATCCTGAAACAAACCTCCTTGCCGGCCTTTAGTACCTCCATGGTGACGCGGGCGCTGACCACGGTGGGAATAGTGGGCATCGTTATCGTAGCCATGGTGTTCTTGGGCTGGTGGCTGATGGATGAATACCTCGAAAGCCGCAACCGGCCGGTGCGCCGGCCCAAATGGCGGACGTACGCCACCTATCTGGTGGCCTACCTGGCCCCGGCCGCGCTGGTGGTGGCAGCTATTGGCATTCCGCTGTCCGCCACCCGGCTGTGGCTAGACGGCATCCAAATTGACCAGGTATTCCGCACCCAGTTCCTCACCCGCACCACGGAGCAAGGCGGCTACGCCGACATGAACTACCTGGGGCTTCCTTCTTACTACCCGCTGGGCTGGTTCTGGCTGGGCGGGCGGCTGGCTAACTTGCTGGGCATTCCCGGCTGGGCTATCTTCCAGCCCTGGGCGCTCATCTCCTTAGCCACCGCGGGTTCCATCCTGGTTCCCATCTGGCAAAGGCTCATTGGATCGCTGCCCATAGCCACCGCGCTGGCGTTGTTTACCACGGCAGCCACGTTGATGTTTGCCGCGGAAGAACCTTACTCTGCGGTCATTGCCATGGGGGTCCCGGCGGTGGCTGTGCTGGCCTCGCATGCCTTCCGGGGCTCGTGGGCGGCAACCATAGGCGTGCTGTTGTACCTGGGTATCTCCGCGACTTTCTACACCCTATTCACCGGCGTGGTGGCCATAACCATTGTTAGCTTGCTGGCCGTGGTGACCGCCGTCTACGGGCGCGTGTGGCTGCCCATCATCCGCCTGGTGATAATTGGCTGCGGCTCCCTGGCCATCGCTGCCATTGCGTGGGGGCCGTACCTCATCGCCGCCTCCAATGCCACCGCGCCGCTGGAGTCCGCCGCGCAACACTACCTACCGGCCGAGGGCACCCAAATCCCCGTGCCCTTCCTGGCTCCCAGCCTGGTAGGCATCATCTGCTTCATCGGCCTAGTCTTCCTGGTCCTGCGCTGGGCGGACCTGGACGTACGCGCGCTGGCGTGGGCCCTTGGTGGGGTGTACGGCTGGATAGTGGCGTCCATGGTCACCACCTTGGCCGGCACCACGCTGCTGGGCTTTCGTCTGGAAATCATCGTGGTGCTCATCCTGGGCACCGCCGGGATCCTGGGCATGGCCGAGGCCCGGCTGATGGGCGTGCACCTGCTTTACCCCGCGCGTTTCGATGTTCCCACAAACCGCGCTATCACCTGGGCATTCATCGTGGTGCTGTCCTTTGCGGGTGTTCACTTCGCGCAGGGAATCCCGGGCGAAAACGAGTCCGCCATTGACCACGCCTACTCCGACACCGACGGCTACGGCGAACGCGCTGACCGTTTCCCGGCAGATTCTTCTAAGTTTTACCCGGAGATAAATGAGTTCATTCATAGCCATGGTCTGACCCCCATCGGAACGGTCATTATGACCGATGAAAAGCAATTCCTGGCTTTCCACCCTTATCACGGGTTCAATGCTTATACCGCGCATTACGCCAACCCGCTGGGTGAGTTTAAGACCCGCAACGCGCAGATGGAGACGTGGGCTGAGCAATCCTGGAGCTCCACCCCGGAGGAATTCCTTGATGCCCTGGAGAGCGCGCCGTGGAAGGGGCCGGATGCCATTATTTTCCGTGGCTCCCTGGACGTGATGGATGAAAAAGATATCTCAAAGGGGGAGGGGTTTAAGATTCACCTGGCAGAAGACATCTACCCCAACTACCCGAACGTCCGTTACCGCGCGGTCTTTTACTCCCCGAAGGTGTTTGAAAAGGGCTGGGACCTCAAGCAGGTGGGCCCGTACGTGGTGGCGGTGCGGAAGTAACCCGCGCCGATGCCGCCCCGCCTCAACGCCCGCAGACCGGTTTCCCGGCTGCGGGCATACGTGTGTTCCACCGGCAGCGGGGTGTGCTGCGGTGGTGCGGGTTCCGCCGGGTGCGCGTTGGCGGTAGCCGGGCTGCGGGGCTCGGCCGGGCTGGGTGTGGGCGCCCGGGTGCGACTGCGCGGGG
>NZ_VXKJ01000003.1 GCF_008693075.1 Corynebacterium phocae
CTCTTTAAATGTCTTCATGGCCCACACGCTAAACCCAGCGGCAAGCCCTGGCAAGGGCCACACCCTGGCCTGTGGATAACTTCCGCCCCAGCGGGCCAACCCGGCCCAAAACCCTCCCCAACCGCCCCACCCGCCCCACAACCCGGAGTTATCCACAACCCCCGTGAAAGTTTTAGCCACCAACGCCCGCCCCGCCCGGCGGGTGTGCGCAGGAGCAATGTTCTAAACTGGGAGGGTGATAAACCGCGTAGATGTGAAAGAAAGCTCAGAACTTGAATCAGCCCCCGGTTGGTTGCGGTGGAGCGCCATCGTGGCCGGACTGGTGGGGTTCATCCTTTTCATTGCCACCCCGCTGCTGCCGGTCAACCAGACCCAATCCAGCCTGACCTGGCCACAGAACGGCAGCCTGAACTCAGTCAACGCTCCGTTGATTTCCGTGGCACCGGAAAGCATTGAGGCCGCCATCCCGCTGGCCGCAACGCAGTACCTGCGTGAGGACCAAACCATGGTCTACGGCACAGTGCCGGCGGATTCTAAACAAGCCACGGAGCGCGGGCTTTTTGTCAACTACAACGCGGACGCCGGCCTGGTAGTCACCTCCCTGGACGAGGTCATCTTTGACCTTTCGCCCGCCGAACTTAAGCAGGTCCCGGCAACGGAGACGCTGCACCTCGCTGTCACCGAAGACGCGCTTACCGTGCGCCTGGGTAAGTACACGGAAGAAACCGAGGAGGACCTGCGCCCCCAGGTCACCGGCGTCTACACCGAGTTGGAGGACACCCCGGAAGCCATGGCGGCGCTGGGGGAGCTGCGCGTAGACGTGGAAATCAACTCCCGCTTTACCTCCGCGCCTACCTTGTTAAAGCTCCTGGCCATGTGGCTGGGTCTGGCCATGGTGATGGTGTCGCTGTTCGCGCTGGCGCGGATTGACCGCTTGGACGGGCACCGCCGCGGGTTCATGCCCACCACCTGGAAACAAATCCGCCCGCTGGACGCCGTAGTGGCCGCCGTCCTGCTGTTCTGGTACGTCCTGGGCGCAAACACCTCCGATGACGGCTACATCCTCACCATGGCACGCGTGAGCGAAAACGCTGACTACATGGCCAACTACTACCGCTGGTACGGCGTGCCGGAGTCCCCATTTGGCTCCCCGTACTATGACCTCCTGGGAATCATGGCGCAGATTTCCACCGCCTCAATCTTTATGCGCCTGCCTTCCTTAGTCGCGGCCTTGTGCGTGTGGTTCATCCTCTCGCGGGAGATCCTGCCGCGCTTTGGGGGCATCGTAAACTCGGGCCGCGTTGGCCACTGGACTGCCGCACTGATGTTCTTGGCCTTCTGGCTGCCTTATAACAACGGCACCCGGCCGGAGCCGATGGTGGCGCTGGGCGTGATGTTTACCTGGGCATCGTTCGAACGCGCCATTGCCACCCGGCGCCTGCTGCCTGCGGCGGTGGGCACGATTGCCGCCACGGTCACCCTGGCCGTGGGACCTACCGGCCTGTTTGCCGTGGGCGTGTTCCTGGTCAGTTTGCCGCAGGTGTTCAGGATTCTGGGCGAGCGCGCCCGCGCCGCCGGCTGGCCCGCCGTGGTAGCACCCTTCCTGGCCTGCGGCACCGCCATTATGGTGCTGGTATTCGGGGACCAAACGCTGGCCGCCGTGCTGGAATCCACTTCCGTGCGCGCCGCCGTGGGCCCCGCACTGCCGTGGTATTCGGAATATGTTCGCTACGCCACCCTGTTTGATGTTTCCGTGGACGGCTCGCTGACCCGGCGCTTTGCCGTGATTGTCATGTTCGCCTGCCTGAGCCTGATTGCATACGCGTTTATCAAGGACCAGCGCGTGGTGGGCGCGGAAACCGGCCCCACCGCGCGCCTGCTGATGATCATGGGTCTTTCCGCCTTCTTCCTCATGTTCACCCCCACCAAGTGGACGCACCACTTTGGCGTCTACGCGGGCGTGGCGGGAGTCATTGCCGCGCTGGGGGCCGTGGTGCTCTACCAGATTGCCCGGCGCTCTAGCCGCGCGCGCACCTTTGCGCTGGCAGCCGTGGTGTTCCTCATGGCTATTTCCTTGGCCGGCTGGAACGCGTATTGGTACGTCTCTTCCTTTGGCATCCCGTGGTGGGACCGCACCGTGCAGCTCAAGGGCGTTGAGGCCAACTCGGTGGTGCTTGTTATCGCACTGCTTATCCTGGCCGCCGGCATCGCGCAGTCCGTGCGTGCGGAGCAGCGCAAAGATAGTTTTGCCACGCAGCAGGCCTTCGCCGCTAACGAAAGGGCGCGCATGAGTAGCTGGGCTGGGCTGATGTCTGCGCCCATCGCCATTGCTTGTGCGGCGGTTATTACCCTGTCCTTGCTTTCCGTGGCCAAGGCTTACGTGGACCAGTGGCCGGCGTACTCTATTGGCAAGGGCAACCTGGCCGCGCTGGCGGGTAACAGCTGCGGTATGGCCAACGACGTGCTGGTGGAGACCAACACCAATGATTCTTTCCTCACCCCGGTCAGCGGCAGCCTGAGCCAGGCGTTTCGGGACCCGGACGGCCGGGGCTTTGGTCCGGACTTGGTTCCGTCTTTGGCGGAGCTTGAGGATGAGAGCACTGCTAACGCGATTGCCAAGGCGGCGGCCACGGCCGGCACGCAGAAGACCCTGGGCACCAATGAGGACCCTACGCAGGATACGGAGGAGCCTACGTCCGGCGCGCTGCCTTTTGGGTTGCGCAACATTCCGGTGGTGGGTTCCTACACTGAAGATCAGGTAGGCACAGCGGAGCTTACTTCGCAGTGGTTCCACTTGCCAGCACATTCCGCCGATGCCCCCTTGCTTGTGGTCTCCGCCGCCGGCAAGATTTTCCACCACGACGTCAACGGCATTGTTCAAGACGGCGAGGACATCCACTTAGAGTACGGCCGTTTGGACGGCGCCAAGGTGGTAGACAAGGGCGAGGCGGAGTTTGCGCTGGCAGGCGGCGAGCCCAAGTGGCGTAACCTGCGGCTGCCTTTGGATAGCCTGCCGGATAACGCCAACGTGGTGCGCCTGGTGGCCAAGGACACTTCCCTCGCGGAGGATGACTGGCTGGCGTTTACCCCGCCGCGCGTGCCCACAGTGGCGCCGCTCAATGACATTTATGGTGCGGAAACGCCAGCGTTGTTGGACTGGTCTGTGCCGTTGCAGTTCCCGTGCCAGCGGACCTTTGACCACTACGCCGGTGTGACGGAAATTCCGGAGTACCGCATTCTTCCCGATGCCGCCGCGCAAAGCACCCTGTCTGACTTCCAGTCCTACAGTGGCGGCGGTGCCATGGCCACCGCCGAGGCGGTCAACTACTCCTACGAAATCCCCGCTTACCTCAACCACGATTGGTCCCGCGACTGGGGTTCTGTGGAGAAATACCAGCTGCGCACCAACTCCGCCGGCCAGGCCCCGGACCCCGCCCACGTTGACCACGAGGTCATCACCCGCACCGGCTGGTGGAAGAACTCAGATATGCGGGTGGAGGAGAAGTAACCCGCGCCGCGCGCCGCCGCGCACCCCGGGGGTGTCCCGCGACACCGTTCCGCCCCACGCCCGACGCGTGGGGCTTTTCAACGTTCGGAGATTCTTTTTTACGCTCCTTTCAGCTTTACTTTTGGAACTCTTAGGATAAGCTAGAAGAAAGCTTTAATGCGATTAACTTTCCAAACATTCTCCCGCAGGCTTTTTTCAAAAGCCTTATCCGTCAGCTGTGTTTTGGCATAGCTGAGCACTCCTACTTTTTCGAAAGGCCGCTCATGCCAAGATATGGCTTAAAATACAGCGCACCTACATCTCGGCGTACCGCCGCCCTAACCGCTGCGGTCCTGTCCGCGGCACTGATTACGCCGTTCATCCAGCCGGTCGTGGCTCCGCAATCTGTGAGCCAAGCTACTGCGGCCCCTGCCGCCCCGGTTGCCCCTAACTACTCCAATTTGGTTGATGCCGACGGCCTTCTCACCGGCGCTAAGATTGGGATAGGCACCCCCCACACTTTGCATGGACACGTGGTCCTTCAGGAAATTACCGCCAACTCGCGAAATGCCGAATTTGATAGAGCTGGTGTCAACGGTGTTCCTGTGCGTATGCAGTTTAAGGACCCTGACGGTGTTATCTCACCTATCTACTCTGCCACGACTGACCAGTTGGGCAGTGCTAATGGCACCTACTTGTTTGACCTGCGTGCTAAAGATGAAGATGGCAACGTCCTTACTCACCCCGACGCACCGGGCAATGGTACGTATTCCTTTATTGATACCGATGGTAAGCCACACGTGTTCGGGCCCTGGGGAAATCAATCCTATCGCCTGTGGATAGAGGAGCCTGCCGTCAATGAAGATACCGGTAACTCGTTGCTTTATACCCGCCAGACTCCGGGTGCTATTCCGGGTGCGTGGATTGGGGTCAACCAGTCGTCTGTAGCCGGTACTACTTACGTTGCTGGCAGCTATATGCAAAATACTTTGATGGCACTAACGGAGGTGCCTCCGTTGTCTTCCAATGACTCCTATATGGTCCGGGAGAATAGCAATGGTGATAGTGACATCATTGTTGATGACATCGGATTTGTTGAAGGTGGTGTTGATAACTCGTTGTCTGGCATTGTGTGGGAGGATAATCTTCTCAACGAGCGTGGCTCAAACGGTATGGCTTATAACGGCCAGGATGTTCCGTTGGAGGGCTATAAGGTTTTTGCTTCCACGTTGACACCTGTTGCTGCTACCCGGTTCGAGGAAATTCGAAATATGCCGTGGACTGAGCAGGCGCTTGCTACTAAGCAAGCTATTGAAAAGATGCGGGGCAATGGTGAAGAGCCAATTGCTGCGACGGTAATGGCCACTACGAATGCTGATGGCAAGTACACTTTGCGCTTTCCTGATGGCAAGTTTGATCCATCCAATATGTACATGTGGGTTGAATCCCCGGACGGTGAAGTAGTCAAGGCTGTTTCTTATTTTCCTACTCCTGTCTTCCAACCCTGGAATGGCAACGCTAACTCAGGGCCAACCAGCAGTGGTGCACTGGGTATTGGGCCACTTATTTTCAAGAAGAATAGCTATGATCGTGCGCATTTTGCGGTAGTCAATTACAAGCCGGTAAAACTCGATGTGACTAACTATGACACGATTGCTAATCCCGCAGATCGTGGCGATACCGCTGAGGTTGATCTAACCGGCACTTTGCCTAAGAGCGGCAAAGCGTTTGTGCGGTGGACTGATTCTGCTGGGAATCAGGTCGGGGAGGATATTCCGGTTGTCACTTTGGCCGATGATGCTAAAGCTTCGTTGACCGTGCCTGCGGATGCCAAACTTGGTGAGATTTATACCGCTACTTTGCATAGTGGAACGGGCCTAGAGCTTGCTGCCGACGCTTTTGCGGTAAAGAGTGCAAATGCCGAGGTGGCTTACGAGCCACGGACCTACATTGAAGGTCAGGGCGGACTTGTTCCGGCACCAACGTTTACCGATCCAGCCACCGGTGACAAAATTGACATGCCTGCCGGTACGAAGTTCTACAACGAGGACGAAAACGCTGCCAACGGCGGATCTCGCCCTGATTGGTACGATGTCACTACTAACGGGACCATCACCATTGGCCCCGATGCCCCAATTGGAACGCATCAGATTCCGGTAGTTGTCTCTCATCCTAATGGTGAGCAGGTCACGGTCAACGCTGAGGTGACCGTTGTCCCCGAGGACAAACTTAACGCTTCGGTCACCCCGAAATACAGTGAAACGCTGGTTGTTCCGGGGACTGCTGTTACCTCGTCTCCTACGTTCACCGATAAAGATGGCAATGATGTTCCTATCGAGTCTGCTGTTATTGATCCTAGTTTCACTGATCCTGACGGCTATACCGTTGAGATTAATAAGGCTACTGGTGCGGTAACTGTTACGGCTGCTGATGGTACGAAGGTGGAAACCGTTGAGGTTCCTGTTGTTATTACTTATGACGATGGCTCTACGGATGAGGCTACGGCTACGTTCTTGTTGGATACTGATGGTGACGGTGAGCCTGATACCACGGACACCGATGATGACAATGATGGTGTGTCTGATGCGGATGAGAACACGGCTGGTACGGATCCGAAGGATGATAATTCTGTTCCTTCGACTATCGGTGATATCGATGATGTGACTGGCACTGTTGGTGAGCCAATCGATGCTATTGAAGTTCCAGTCGAGAACGTGCCTGAAGGTGGCTCAGTCGAGGTCAAAAGCCTGCCTGATGGCCTAACCTACAATCCTGGGACTGGTCAGATTACGGGTTCTCCCACTACTGCTGGTAAGTCCGCCGTGACCGTGACCGTCCTTGATAAGGACGGCAATCCGGTCAAGGGTGCTAATGGCAATGATGTGACTAAGAAATTCACCATCGGGACTTTTGAGATAAACGACTTAGACGCGGACGGGATCCCCGACTCGAAAGATCCGGATGCTGACGGCGACGGTGTGAATAACGCTGATGAGATTGCTATTGGAACTAACCCGCTTGATCCTGATTCCGATAGTGATGGCAACAGCGATGGTGAAGGTGACTTTGATGGTGATGGCAAGTCCAACGCCGATGAGTCGGTTGTTCCTGACGCTCCTGTCACCGACGGTGATGGTGACGGCCTGGGCGATGTTGATGAGACCGACGTCAATCCCAAAGATGGCACCAACGACTTGGTTGACGGTGTTGATAAGGACGGCGACGGTATCCCTAATGGTAAGGATCCGGATGCTGATGGCGATGGCGTGAATAACGCTGATGAGATTGCTATTGGAACTAACCCGCTTGATCCTGATTCCGATAGTGATGGCAACAGCGATGGTGAAGGTGACTTTGATGGCGATGGTAAGACCAACGCCGATGAGTCGGTTGTTCCTGATGCTCCTGTCACCGACGGTGATGGTGACGGCCTGGGCGATGTTGATGAGACCGACGTCAATCCTAAGGATGGCACCAACGACCTGGTGGATGGCGGGTCAGCGCCAGGCACGCCCGGCATTGATACCGTGCACCCGGGAGACTTCATGCTCAGCGGTACCGGTGAGCCCGGGCGGTCGGTCGAGGTCGAGGTAGACGGCAAGAAGGTCATTGCAAACGTCAACGCGCAGGGGCGCTGGTTTGTCTTCGAAGACGCTCTGCGCAAGGCGGGGATCAGCATCACGGGCGGCACGGTTGTCACCGCGCGCCAGTTCAATGACCTGGACGGAAACGGGCAGCGGGATGGCTACGAGCCGGTGTCCGCTGATGAGACCGTCACGGTAAAAGAACCCGTCAGGACCACCCTGGCTGAGGACCACGCACCTTCGTACACCCCGGCTTCTGTCCGGGTGGGCAGGCAGACAGAAACCTTCACCCCGATTTTTGACCTCACCTCCACCGATGACGTTGAGCAGCGTCCCGCGCCGTTTGGGACAAAGTTCGAGGTCACCGGAGTTACCGCAGGCTACAAGGCCACCGTTGGTAGCAACGGCCGCGTACGTCTAACAGCCCCGGCAAACGCCAAGGTGGGGTCCACCGCGGAGGTAGCCGTCAAGGTTGTCTACAGCGACGGCTCGGAAGATGACACCACGGCAACGTTCACCGTCACTGATTCTTTGCTGGCGGAGAAGTTTGCCCCGGCATACGAGACCGGTGAAACCGGGATCCCCGGTAAGGTGGCCCAGATCGCCCAGATTGGCGAGGCTGCCATGCCGGACGGAACACAGTTTGTGTTCAAACCAGGCGACGCAGACCTGCGTGGCTGGATTGTCAGTGTGGATCCCATCACTGGGCAGCTTGCGGCAATTGCCCCCGCGGGCGCTAAGGCAGGGGACTCCGTGACGTTTGACGTGACGGTGCTCTACAACGACGGTTCCAAAGACATCGTTGCCGTCACCTTGACGGTGGGGCAGCCCACCATCGCCGATGCGGTGGAGCTGAAATACCTCACCACTGGGCTAGATACCGGCGTTTCCAACAACGTGAAGCAAGACAGTGAGATCCAACCGAACTCTAACCACCAGCTGTTGGACCGTGGCACCATCCCGGAGTCATGGGGTCCGGTCACAGTGGACTCTGCGACGGGCACGATCAACGTCAAGGTTCCCGAAAATGCCAAGATAGGCACCTCGGTCACCGCGACTGTGCGGGTGACCTACCGGGACGGCTCGGTTGACACCGTGAAGGTGCAGATGGTGGTCACTGACGTGGTCAACGTCATTGCCGGTCAGCGTGCTACTGGCGATCTCAACTGGGAGTCCGGCACGTTCTCCGTAGATAAGGCCAGTGTGCCGGAGGGATGGAGCGTGAGCATTGACAGCGCCGGCCGGTACTCCGTGGTGGCACCTACGGATGATCCTGAGCAGGCCATTGTCCGCTTCCGCGTGGACGGAGTCGTGGCCGTGGTGGTCTTCCGGGTGACTAAGCCAGTGGAGCCCGCCAGCCCCCAGAGCAGCGAGGGCTCATCGGTGGGGTGGAGCGTTGTCGTTGCCGCGCTGTTTGCCTTGTTGGGTTCTGGGCTTGGTCTGTGGTCCCTGTTTGGCAATCACGATGTCCGCGAAGCGGCTAAGCGCCACGGCATCACCCTTCCTCCTGTCCCTGCATTCCCTTTTCATCTCTAGCCCCAAGGAATCACAATGAAAAAGTTTCGTTTAGTTGCCACGTCGGTTGTCGCGGCGTGCGCTTTGACCACTGGCGTTGTTAGCGTTCCCTCTATTCAGGTCATTCCCGCAGCCCAGGCCGCGCCGGCCCCTGGTGAGGTCCAGCTGCGTAATCAGCGGGTGTTCGCGGAAATTTCCAGCGACGGCACCCGCTCCCACATCAAGTTCGATGATCGCCTTTCTGACGGCTCCCCGCTGATCATGGATCAGCGCGTGCATGCCTTTGTTATTGACGGAGACCAGCGCCAGGTAGTCACATTCGCCGCCGATGACGCCTTCGAGCGCACCGCCGAAGGCAGCAAGACCTTCTACACGCGCACTCATACCGATTCCGCCCTTGAGGTTCAGCTCACCTACATGCTGAGCTTTGACACTGAAGCCAAGACCGTGGAGGTATCTGCGCGGTTGGTGGACAACAGTGCGGAAGGCGGCCGTACCGGGCGCGTGGAAATCTCCAACGTTCCCGAGCCGGCTTTTAGCGGCCTTAGCTATGGGGTTGTCCAACGGGGTGGCGGGTTTAAGCTTGCCTACCAGGAGGAAGATACTCCTAACTCGGTAGTGATTAAGCCGGGGGCTGGGTACAAGTATTCGCTTTCCGGCCCTGCCGCTGAGACCGCCGCGAATGATGATGCGGAAGGTATGCAGGTGCTGGGAGATAGCGCCGAGCGCCAGTTTACGGTCTGGGAAAGTGCCGAGGGTGCGGATGTGGCGGCATCGGTGGCGTTGGAGTTTGCCTCCACCCCTGGTGTCATTGACTCGGATGAAGACGGCATGCCAGACGCCCTAGAGCGTTACCTTGCTCCGCGTTACGGCACCAACCCCGATGAAAAGCAGATCTATCTCCAGCTGAACTGGATGAGTTCCCAGCGCGCGGTTGCACGGTGCGCCGACCTTAAGGAACAGGAAAACTCTTCCGGCCGGAATCTGACACTGACCCCGGGGCAAAGGAGGACGAATAATGAAGCGAAGTGGTACCTCGAGTGCGTTACCAAGGATAATGAGCACTACGCCCCACGCGTAGAAGACCTGGAAGGCTTGGTAGAACTCTTTGCTGACAATGGCTACTCCCTCCTCATTGACGCGGGCAACCTTTATCACAACTTCACCGGCACAGCCGAAGCTGATCTCCGCGGCGGGCCGGTTGATGAATACCGTAGGGACTGGTTCGAGAACGTAGAAAACGGCACTGTGGGCGAGCTCCTGAGGCTCTATTCCCAAAACATTTCCAAGGAGCGCCAGAACATCTTCCGCGCGGGCTTCCTCGGCGGCCGCCGGTCCACAACGTCCAATTCCACCGGCGTTAGTTTGCTAGGACACAACAGCTTCTACGTAGCGATACCTGCGGAGAACCCGGAGGAGGTCCGGTTCAACACCATCCTTCACGAATTTGGCCATAGCTTGAGCCTCACCCACGGCGGTGTGTGGAAAATCAACGGTGAGGAAAATCCTGACCACGAGCGCAATTTCGTGGCCGACCACAAGTCGGTAATGAACTACCTCTATCAGTTGGACAGTAACGTACGTAACCTTCTTGACCATGACGTGATTTCTGATCCATCAAGCCCAGGCGCTGAAGAGGCCCGCCAGACTTGTCTGCGGTCCTTTGGCAGCGAAGCTGATGAGCACTGCCCGCAGCCCGGTGAGTCCTACAAATTCTACGACGAGTGGGACAACCTGATTCTTGCGAACAGCAACATTGGCAAGAAGATCGAAGAAATTGCTCCTTTGACTGAGGAAGAGTTGCACTTCCATGAGGAAAGGCCGTCTATCGATGATCTTCTGGATCAACGGGCTGACGCCAACGACGGTGTAGGCACCATTGAGACCCTGGAGCCCTATGACCTGTTGCAATTCTACGATGGTAACAACATCACCGTTGAGGTAAACAACGTGGGTTCTACCGAAGAGACCTTCACTTTGTTCTACAGCTATCTGGACCGCGTTGAGCAAGAGGTCTTTACTCTGGCTCCGCGTGGCCAAGACGGTGCGGTGGAAAAGCGCAAGATTCCGATGCCCGGCCTCAAGGACTACGAGCTCCCTAATATTGAGGTGGGCTTCAGGCTGGTCAACTCCGCGTCGGAGACGCAGAGTTCCAAGTCTCAGACTTTCAGCTTCCTGCCCATGCCCGCCGACAAAGCCAAGACCGAGTTCGAGAAGATTGCGAATGACCCGGACACCTCCGATGAGGACAAGGAGCAGGCGCAGCGTTTGATCGAGATCGCGGATAAATCCCTGAAGCCCGACGCTTCTACTTCAAACACCACGCCGCCGAAAATCAGCAAGCCGGACAACACCCCGGCTCCCAAACCGGAGCCTAAGCCCGCACCTGCCAACGGCAGCAGCGACGACTCTTGGATCATCGCCGTTGTCCTCGCAGTTCTGGGCCTGCTAGGTGCAGCTGGCGCCGCCGTGTTTGCGAACGGCCAGTTGCCGGCCATGCTGCGCAACCTCTAGCGGTTCGCGCCTAGGCGGCCCGGCGGCCGCCCAGGTTGGACGCGCTAGGCCCGCCGGGGCGCGCTGGGCGGTCTGCGGCACCGCCGGGTAGGCAGCAAAACGCACCAAAGCCGGTGCCCCATTCACTTGGGGCACCGGCTTTTCGCGACCGCTCGCTGCAGCCTTTCGCTGCGGGCGACGCGCTACGGCCGGCGGAAGTCCTCCGTCCGCCCGCGGTTGTGCAGCTTGAGCCATTGCATAAACCCTTTCGGGTCATGGCGCTGGACTAAGAAGAACCACCCAAAGCGGGCGAACTCCTGCGGCAGCAGCTTGCGCATACCGCGCTGCCACAGCAGATACCCGCGGTTGCGGTAGGTGAAGAAACGCTTGAATTCCCCCTCCGGGTACTGGGTGTGCATCTTCCCTCCCAGGATGGGCTTGAACTCATCCGAGCCGTCCGGGTGCAGGTAGCTGGTGGTCAACGCAGTGCCAAACTTTAGGCCGGAATTGGCTAGGCGCCGGTGGTATTCCACCTCGTCGCCGCGGATGAACAGGCGGTAGTCGGGGACGCCGATGATAGCCATGGCATCGGCGGCAATGAGCGCGCCGTTGAACAAGGAAGCGATACCGGGAAGGAAGTCTCCCTCCAGCTCGTCCATCCGGCGGCGCCAGGTCAGGCCCTGGCGCAGGGGGAAAGCCAGCAGCTGCGGGGCGTCGATGTTGCACACGGCAGGGGAGACCTCGTGCAGCTGGTGCTTGTGCGCCACGCGGTAAAGTTCTTTCAACACGCCGTCATCGGCCGGGCGGCCGTCATCATCCGCGCACCAAATAGCGTCCGCGCCCAGGGCCAGGGCCTTCAAGAACCCCAGCGCGAAACCGCCGGCCCCGCCCAGGTTGGTCTTGGAGGGCACGTACACACCGCGCTTGCCGGCCATGTCCTTGACCAGCGCGGCAACGGCGTCCTGGTTGCCGTTGTCCACCACGATGACCCAGTCCACCGGATGGGTCTGGGACACCACCTGGTTTAAGGAGGCGCGCAACAGTTCAACGCGTTGGTGGGTGACAATAACGGCGGCGGTAGTGCCGGCCGGGGAGAGCGTGGCAGTCATGCCTCTATTGTGCCACCTTGTGCGCCGGAGCCCTCCCAGCACCCGGCGGGTGTGGGAATTTTACAGGGAGGGAAGCTGCATAAGACCGGTGTGCAGGGCATGGGCCAGGCCCGCGCCTATTGCCAGGACAACGCCGGCGATGATTGCGCCCAGGGTAATTTCCGCAGTAGTACCCACCGGGTAGCCCTTTGCGGCGTCATTGCGCACGGAGCTCAAGAACAACGCTGCTTTGCCGATGTTGCCCTTGCCGGCCTTCTCCCCAATCTCGCTACTAGTGAACTTGTCTTTGTCACCTTTGATAGAAGATGTCATGTTGCCCGTGGTGGCGGCGCCGATTGCGTAGCCAATGGCCTCGCCGTGGGAGACTTCCGAGGAGCTCTTTTCAGACGATCCCTCCTGCGCGTGGGCCACCGCAGTGGATAGGGTCAGGGCGGTGATGGTGGCAACCAGGCCGGCGCTTAGGCGTTTCATCTGAGAGAGCTCCTTTGAGAGAGTAGAAAAGGTTTCTTATCACTTATCCTAGACTCTCCCGGGCCGGGCGGCTATAAGTTTTGTCATAAAAACTAACAAAAATCCCGCCGGAATTACTCCGGCGGGAAAAGGTCAGTTCAGCTTACATAGGAAGCTTGATCAGGTTAGCAATCTGAGGAGGCAAGACGCCAGCGGAAGCTAGTACTGGAACCAGGGAGAGAATGCCACCCACGATGGCAAAACCCCAGAGGATGTCAGCAGTGGTGCCGGCAGCGTATCCATTTGCGACATCATTCTTATAGGAGGATTGATAGAATTCAAGGTGGGACTTGAGTGAGCCTACTTTTTGCTCATTGGAGGAAGTTTTCAATGCGCCGTCGCTGGAGTGGGCGGAGCCTTGGTGAAGTGGGGAGGTGTCAGCCAATGCGGGGGCAGCGGATAGGGAAACGGCGGTGGCAACAGCAACCAGGCCAGTGGTAAAGCGCTTCATGTAAAAGCTCCTAAGATTTTGAAGGGGACAGCCTCTCTGTGAGGCTCATCCTTATAATAAGTTAGACTTGCCAAAATAAGAAGTTGAACACCATGAGTACCTCAGTTGGGGGTGATAACTTCGCTGGATAGGGCACTAATTGAGAGAATAGTGTGAAATTGGGCGCATAATAAGTTTGCAAAGGAGCAGGTTAGGTGGAGCGCGGATCTGCGTCCTGGGTTTCAAAGCGCTTGAGCAGCTCGCGGACGTACTCCCCCGCGCCGGGGCCCTCGTAAGCCTCCACGACCTCATCGACCAGACCGGCCTGGCGGATTTGCCCGTGGTCCACCCACAAGGCAGTGTTGCACAGCTGCGCCAAGAAGTCATTGGAATGGGAGGCAAAGACCAAGATGCCGGAGCGCTTGACCATGTCCTGGAGGCGGATGCGGGCCTTGTTCATAAAGGCGGCATCGACGGCGCCGATGCCCTCGTCCAACAGCAGGATTTCCGGCTCAATGGAAGTCACCACGCCCAGCGCCAAACGCACGCGCATACCGGTGGAATAGGTGCGCAGCGGCATGGCCAGGTAGTCACCCAGCTCGGTGAACTCCGCGATGTCATCCATCTTGGCCTTCATCTGCTTGATGGTCTGACCCAGGAATAACCCGCGGATGATGATGTTGTCATAACCGGAGACCTCCGGGTCCATGCCCACGCCCAAGTCAAAGACGGGGGCCACCCGGCCGCGCACATGCGAGGTGCCGCGCGTGGGCTCGTAGATTCCAGACAGCAGACGCAGCAATGTGGACTTACCGGCACCGTTGTGGCCCACCAGCCCCACGCGGTCACCTTCGCGAAGGTGCAAGTTGATGTCCTTGAGGGCTTCAACCACCACGGTGTTATTGGCGTTCTTGCCAATCACGCCGCCAGCGGAAGAGAGCATGGCCTTTTTCAACGAGCGCGACTTGGCGTCAAAGATAGGAAAGTCCACACAGGCGTTGTACGTGTCAATTGATACCATTTTGGCTCCTTAAACCCAGTAGCTCACGCGGAAGCGCCATTGGCGCATGGCCACGATGGCAAGCCCCAGGCCCGCGAAGGTGCAGGCCAGGACAATCCACCAGTGGTAGGCGGCCACCGGCTCACCGATCATGGGGGCGCGGACAATTTCCAGGTAGTGATACAGCGGGTTAATCTCCGCGATCTTGGCCCGCGATGCCGCGTCCCCGCCCTGCTGCGTCAGCGTCTTGGTGGTCCACACGATGGGTGTGACGTAGAACAGCAGCTGCACCAGCGCCTCCAGCAGCGGTGCCACGTCGCGGAAACGCGTTGCCACGATGCCAAAGAACATGGCCACCCACACGCCGTTGACCAGCAAGAGGAACAAACCCGGAATGAAAAGCAAAAGCTCAAGGCCCAAAGAGCGGGGGAATATGAGCATGAGAACCACCCAGATAATCAAGTTGTGTCCCAAGAACAGGGTCTGGCGCCACACCAGCCGGTAGACATGCACCGACAGCGCCGAGGGCAGCTGCTTAATCAAGCCCTCATTATCAATGAAGATGTTGGCACCCTCTTTAATAGCGCCGGCGATGAAATTCCACAGGATAAGCCCCACCGTGACGTGGGGGAGGAACTCCCCAACCGGGATCTGAAAGAGCATGGAGTACAGCAGGCCCAGTGCGGCGGCCATCACACCGGTGGCGATGGTGATCCAGAACGGGCCCAGGACAGAACGGCGGTAGCGCTGCTTGATGTCTTGGATTCCCAGCTTGAGCCACAGCTCATGCTGGCCGGCACCACGCACCAAATCCTTCCAGGCGGCAGTGAAAGTCATGGAATCAGACTTGGGCACCTCTTTGCCTGGTGGTTGCGTCATGCGGGCGACATCAGCGCGCAGTTGGTTAGTATCTTGCACGGGTTTAACCCTATCACCTGGGCAAAAACTATTGTCCCGACATGCGTATAGAGTAGGCTATACGCTTGTTCGAGGAGGGATTTTCATGTCGTCTTATGACGCAGCCAGTGTTCGTGGCCTTTATGCTGGGCTTTCGGACGGTTGGACGTACCTCAATGCCCACGCGGCACCACAAGTGGCGGAAAAAGTTGCCTCCGGGGTGGCCCGGTCTTTCCGCATGAGCAACCTGGTGGCGCAACCTGACGCGCCCACCGGGTCACATTCCGCGCGTGCGGTGCCGGGGCAGTTGGAGGGTGACGGCTTCGTGGCATCGGCACGTATGGCCGTGGCTGACCTGGTGGGTGCGCGCCCGGACGTGGTGGTCCTGGGCCCCTCCTTGCCAGTGCTCTACCAATCATTGGCGCGGGCGCTCAAACCGCTGCTGCGACGCAATTCCTCTGCAGTACTCTCCCGGCTAGACCCACCGGAGCTGTACTCCGCGTTCTCCGGGCTGTGCGGTGACGTGCGATGGGCGCAACCCGACCTAGGAACCGGTGAACTGCCCGCATTTCAATATGACGATCTAGTGGACGGCTCCACCCGCCTGGTCGTGGCCTCTGCCGCACACGAATCTTTAGGGACCATTGCCCCGGTGGCGGAGATCCTAGAAAAAGTCCGCGCGCGCTCCCGCGCGTGGACCGTGCTGGACGTCACTGCGCTAGCACCCTACCGCCCCGTGGACATCCACGAACTAGGCGTAGATATTGTGGGCGTTGACCTAGGCCAGCTGGGCGGTCCGCAGATTGCCGCCCTGGTATTCCGGGACACTTCCATGTTCAAGCGGCTAGATACGCTTAACCCCGTTAAGCACGAACCCACCGCCGCCAAGCTGGAAACCCCAGTCTCCGCCGGGATGGCCGGCGGCGTGGGACCCTTGGTGGATCATCTGGCTGGGCTGGCTGCCGCCGGTAGGGGTTCCCGGCGCAACCGCCTGCACAAGTCCATGGGCTCCTTCAGCGAATACATCGATGATCTGCGCGCAGACCTCTACATATACTTGAGTGCGCTGCCGCAGGTCCACATCATGGGCTACTCCGGTGAGGCCGCCGCCGGCGCATCCAATAACCGGCTGCCGCGCCTGACTTTTGCCGTACAGGGCGTCCCGGCTGAAACCGTGCACCAACGCCTCTTTGACAACCAGCTGGTCACCACCGTGGCGCCCAGCACCCCGCTGCTCGATGAGATGGGGCTGCACGAAATTGGCGGCGGCGTGACCATTGGCCTGGGGCCGTTTAACACGCACGCGGACATTGAGCACTTAACGCGTGTGGTGGCGTCCCTGGCTTAAAGGCAGTTGTGGTCACCTTGCGGCGCTTCGCCCTTTGCGGCATCCGATGGGGTTTCTTGCGTGCGGTGGTCTGTCGGCGGGCAGCAGAAGATGAAAATTTGCAACCGCTGTCTAGCATAAGCGCCCCGGCACGGTGTTCGTGTTGGGGGAAATGTCGTAAGTGAGAGTTGGTTACTTGGTTGGTGGCTGGTTGTGCCGTGAAATTCGACGGATTTGTCCTCAAGTGTGTTCAGGGTAGTAAAGGAACCAAGTCAGATATTTACGGGGGTTCCCTGGATAGAACCTCCAACAATGCGAGCGAAGCGAGCTTCTTCGGCCTGCGTTTAAACCCCTCGTCAATCCATCATTCTTTGAACGGAATCGTCGATAAAACTAGTCGCGTAAACTAGTCACTGACGCTGTGCATGCAAAAGGGTCATGACATCGTGCATGCAAAGGATGATGCGATGACAGCTGCTGGTCTCAGTAGGAATAATCAGCAGAAATAATTAGGAGGAATAAAATGAAAATAGGAAGATTGCTTATCGTCACCGTATTATCAGTGGGGATCATTCTTACCATCCTTGGAATGGTTCCCTCCGAATGGTTAAGCTCGATTCTGGGCTTCGGGCCCCTACTGTGCACCACGGGAGCAATTGCTGGCGTTCTCTACAGTTTGTTTGTTGCCCAAAAACGGCGTAAATGAGGATTCAATAATTTCCCGGTTCCCCTTCGCTACGGCCTAAAGTGCTGTAATGAAGGGGTTTCGCACACCACCAACAACCCCCCAAACCCCGGAACAAATTTGTGTCGCTTGACACGAAGGGCAAATGGAAATACCTCAAGTAACTGGAGCCTAATTCCTATCCCATTCCACACCCCTTTCGGGCTTTGTGGCTGGGCTAGATGGCACCACTTAGACGGTGAGCACCAGCGTGCCGGTGACTTCGCCGGATTCGAGGGTCTCGTGGGCATCGGCGGCTTGGGCAAGCGGGAAGGTGGCGTGCAGCGAGTGCTTGACGCGGCCGTCTTCCAGCATGGGCCAGATGTTGTCCACCGTGGCAGCCACGATCTCTGCCTTGGCCTGGGTGCCCCGGGAGCGCAGCGTGGTGCCCTGCAAGGTGAGGCGCTTGGCCAAAACGATACCCAGGTTCAGATCCTCCTTGGTGCCGCCCTGCAGGCCGATGGTCACCAGGTGTCCGTCCTTGGCCAGCGCCTTGAGGTTCTGCTTGAGGTACTTCGCCCCAATGATGTCCAAGATGACGTCGCACTGGTTCTTCAGTTCCTCCGCGAAGTCCTGTTCCTTGTAATTGATGAGGATATCCGCGCCCAGCTCGCGGCAGCGGTCGAGCTTCTGCTTGGAACCGGCAGTCACCGCGACCTTCGCGCCCAGCGCCTTGGCCACCTGGATGGCAAAGGTGCCAATCCCGCCGCCACCGCCGTGAATCAAGATGGTCTGGCCCTCTTTCAGCCCGGCCTCCATGACCAGGTTGGACCACACGGTGCAGGCCACTTCCACTACGGCCGCGGCGTGCTCGAAGCTAAAGCCCTCCGGCAAGCGCATGACCTGGCCTTTGGGCACGGCCACGTATTCGGCGTAGCCGCCGCCGGCTAGTAGGGCTGCGACCTCTTGGCCTTGCTCAAAGTCAGAGTCCCCTGCGTCCGCGATGACGCCGGAAATTTCTAAGCCAATTACCTCCGATGCCCCCTCCGGCGGCGGGTAGTGCCCCTTGGCCTGCAGGAGGTCAGCGCGGTTGACGCCCGCGGCCTTGACCTCGATGAGCACCTCACCCTTTTTGATGGTGGGGGTGTCTACCTCGGTTAGCTCCAGGGAGCTGGGATTGTCAGTGTCTTGTTGAATAATTGCCTTCATTTTTCCCAGGGTAGCGAAAACCGGCCGATCCCGGGCGAATATGGATCCCGGCGCATAATTTAGTATCCTTAACTGGTTGCTTGCTTTTTAGGCAATGAGGAGACGTGGCAGAGCGGCCGAATGCACTGGTCTTGAAAACCAGCGTGGGGAAACTCACCGCGGGTTCAAATCCCGCCGTCTCCGCGGTGTGAAGTCTCGAGACATCGTTTGCGTTTGATGTCTCGAGATTTTCTTTTTGGGGTCATTCTGGGCGCTCCGCTGCCTGACTCGGTGGGAGTCCAGGGGGCTGTGCCCCTGTGGCGGGGCGCTCGTGTTACTGAGAAACTGGAACATCTAGCTATTGCCTCAAACAGCTCGAATCGGGTAGGGTACAGGTATCATGACCGGTTCCGCCCCTCGGGGTCCAGGGCCGGTCTTCATTCTTCTGAGAACCGGAGACGGGCACCGATTATGGTCGAGAGTTCACCCAAGGCTTTTAAGACCTACAACGAGCAGATCGCTCTCCTGCGGTCTCGAGGTATGCGCATCGATGATGAGGGTTACGCCCGAGCGGTCCTAGAACAGGTTAATTACTACCGCCTTTCGGGTTACTGGTACTCGCTGCGGCGCATGTCCGACCAATCGCTTCACAGATGTGACGAATTCGTCGAGGGGACCTCATTCGAACAGGTGACTGCACTCTACGACTTCGATGAGCGTCTCCGCTCACAGGTGTTTCAGGTGGTAAGCATCATCGAGCTTGCGCTGCGTGCATTGCTCGGGCACGTGCTTGGGCGAATTGACCCGCAAATCCATCTGAACCCTAACCTTCTTGGATCTTTGGCTCGAGCACCGCAGTCAGCAGGTGAACCTTCCGCTGACTACAACCGATGGTTGGGTCGCTACCGCAGGGAGATCGGGGCTTCCCGTGAGGATTTTGTTGCCCACCACAACGAGACATACGGTGGTCGTCTGCCCATTTGGGCGGCTGTAGAGGTCATGGATTTTGGACTTCTGAATTACTTATATCGGCTTTCCCCGGACAACGTCCGTGAAGACATTGCAGCCCGCGTCCAGTTGACGCCTGCCCAACTTGGGTCATGGATCAAATCACTCAATATAGTGCGAAACTACTCCGCACACCACGCGCGGATGTTTAATCGCGTGTACGTCCTTCAGCCCCGACTTCCTAGGCCGGGGACGAACCCTGGTCTGGATGCGGTGAGAGGCGTAATGAACCGCTGCTTTGGGCAGCTGACACTAATCCAGCATTTCATCGCAGCCCTTGATCTCCGTGGCCGAAATGTCCTTCCCGAGGTTTTAGCAACCTACCCCACAACGGTGGCTCCAGTACCCATCAGCCATATCGGAGCGCCCCAACACTGGCAAGAGCTCCTACTCTGGCGCACCAACAGCTAGTGATTCATATAGAAGGAACGCTCATACTCACCGGTATCAAGTGGTAGGCCCTAAGCCCAGGCAGGACCGGTATTCATCAGCCTACAGATCTACTCCACACTGGTGGCGGTGGCCTGCCAGTATAGGTTCTTGCCCTCCGGCGTGGTGGTTTTACATCCAAGTCAGGTAGTTACGCGAGCTTTAATCGTTGAGTGGCCGGTGACCATGGACCCGCACCCCGGGTTTGGAAAAGAAGACGCTGCGAATGAGTGACTGAGAGCGTGGGGCGGATGGGAAGATCGGAAGCCATTCTGTAGGGGGAATTGTTGTATCCGGGAAACAAGGGAGGCACTCCCTTAGCTTTCCCACGGGCGTAGTAAATCTTAGAAGACCTTGCCAGCCAAGGTGGGGGGCTAAAATGCTCTACATCACAGTTGCCTAGATGGAAGGGAATGAAGGGGAATGCAAGAGATTAGTAAAGATAACGCCTTATTGGCCTCTATTTTCTACGTGCTGGTTTTTGCTGGTTCTACGTTGCTCTCGGTACACATGCAAAGCGGGGACCACCTAGCTGGGGGCACTGTCTTCTTGTGGCTTGCTCCACTGGCTGTTGGCTTGGCTGGGATTGCTTACTTGATCGTGGCCAGGGACTTCCGGGCCACGGTCTTCTATGGAGTTCCCACCGTGGCGTTCGCTATAGCTGTTGCCTTGATGGCGCCGTCTACGTTTACTCGTTTATTGAGCCTGGTGTTGTATACCCTTTTAATTGGCGTTCTTTGGTACCAGCAATCAAGAACTCGGACCGCTTAGAATGCAACGGTTGTAACGTTTTTTGGGGGGCAGGATTGAGTGAGTAAGGTCCATCTTACTTCTACTAGAAAGCGGTTTTTATGTCCCCTAATTTTTTGAAAAATTTCCCTATCCCGTTGTCGCCGAAAGACCTGGCGGCCGCTGCGGTGGCCGTGGTGGTTGCCATCATGGGCATCGTTGGTATTTCCGTTGCTACCACCCATGAGGGAATGTCTAGCGTCCATGGTTCCGAAAACGCACGACAATTGGAGTCGCGGGATGATCTTCTCCGCGAAAAGCCAATTGAGTGGAGCCGATACGAGGTGGCGAAGGGCGGTGATGCGGTGCGGATTTTCTTTAACACCGGCAGCTGTGAAGGCATTCGCACGGAAGTTGAAGAGACCACCTTCGCGGTAAAAATCAAGCTCTATGAAGGCGTGCCGCCGGAGTTGGATGGAAAGCCTTGCACTGATGACGCCCGAATTGGTTCAACCCTGGTGAAGCTGGAAAAGCCGGTGGGGCTGCGCCGGGTGGTGGATCCTCGCAAGGAAGGCTCGAGCAGCTAGTTCCTTTCTGGTTCAGAGAAACACTTGAGCATTGTTGAGTCGTCAACCTGTGTGTAGTGTTTGTACTGAGGAAAGTAAGAGCGCGCGCAAGCGTTGTCGTCCTGCTGTGAGACAGAGACTTGTTTTCGATAGGTCTTTAACAGTGGTTTAAGAATCAAGGGGCTTCCATGTGGTTTGACGGGTATCATCAGCAATTTGGGAACCGGCTGGAGGAATTTCTTTCCACCGCAGTGCCTACAGCGCTCGCAGAACTCACGAATGCCCAGCAGCAACACGTCACTGATGGCGCTGGAGAGTTTCCTGTCGAAATTCTGCTGGGCATCCTCAACTCTGAGCACAGCTACGAAGACAAAGTCACCCGAATTCTAGTCATAACCGGCACGTGGCTGAATGCGGCATCAGGCAGCCAGTGGGCACTCGGACCTTTAAGCTGGGCGAATTACTCCGAAAGAGTAGGCATTGGCGTTAGATGGGATGAGATTGCATTTGCCCCGTTGCTAATCACCGCAGAGAACCTTATCGATACATATCCCGCCTGGCCAGGAGTGCTCATGGAATTCTCCCGGATGCAAGAAGCTGACCGTGATTACTACCGCCAGCGAATTCAGGAAACTAGAGCTGGAGAGGAGAAGGAAACTCTTCTCAACCCTCAGCCTACTCAGAACGGGTAAGGGGTTTACCCTTGGCAGCCGGGGAGGTCTACGAATGAAGCGAGGCTCTGTTGTGATCCCTGCTTAAAGCAAGATGGACTGGCTCTCCTCCCGAGTGCTTGGATTAGTCGGAGTGAGCGGAAAAGGTGCTGCTTGCACCGGCGATGAGTAACTCGAGCTTGCGTTGCCACCAGGCGTGCGGGCCTTCACGGAGCATGGTTGAGATGAGGGTGGAGATATCAGCCACCAGCGGATCATCGTTGTTATCGCCGGTGGCGGAGTATTGCTCGGCGATATCGCTGAGGGTTAGGGCGCCGGCTCTTGCTTGTTTGAGCCGGACGGATTCACCTTCGGTGGTGATGGTGCGGGTGTGGTGCGTAACAAGGTGGATGTTATAGGCGATAATTTAGTTGGAATCTATTTCATCTAGCGGGCGCTGGTTCCGCTGGCCGAGCCGGTGGGAGTCTGGCGCGCGTGCGTGGTGGCGTTTGGGTTTCCGGGATGTTCGGTATTTCAATTTCGCTGAGCGCGACCAATGCGCTTGATCAATTAAGGAGAAACACATGTTTAATCTTCCTATTCCCCCTGCGCTGCGAGGCTTTATCAAGGACCCGCAGAGTCTGCTCGCGCTCATTGGCGGCGGCATCGCTCTGGTGGCGGCTATCGTGACGGCTGGCGTCCTGGGGTCCGGCGCAGGCTCTTCTGCTGGGGACGCCGGGAAGCCTGCGGAGGGGCAGTCCACGGTTGTGGTGAAGAAGGCTGATGGCCAGGTCCCAGCTCAAGGGAATTGCCAGCTCAAAGGCATCAGTCCTGAAGAGGTAGTTCGCAGGACCAATGATCGTGGCGTATTCCACTGGAAGTTCGAGCCGGGGGAGTACACCGTCTCCGCCTCCTGCCTGGTGCCTTCGCCTGCCACCTCAAGCACCGAAACCCTTAAGGGCGAGACAACGTTTACCGTGGAAGACTCCCCGGTCACGGTGACTATCACCGTCAAGTAAGCGTTGCTGCCACCAGAGGGATATTGAAAAGCGTGCAGCCGCGGATGAACTCGCAGTTCTCTCTGATGAACTTGGGTTCTACGAATGAGCTGTTGTACCGCGGGCTATAACGCGAACGTGCTCTATCCCAGCATGCTTCGTGATATCCTCATCCGTCTCGCAAGCGCCGGACACTTTTCACGCACGGTGGACCGACGCCATCCTGGATGAGGTTTTCCGCAATCTAAAGAAAAATCGCCCCGACCTAGATCCGGTGAGACTCGACAGAACCCGCAATCTCATGTGTCAAGCGGTAGATGATTGTCTCGTGACCGGCTACGAGGATCTTATCCCAGCTCTTTGCCTTCCAGACCCGGATGACAGGCATGTTCTGGCGGCAGCGATCCGGTCTGGAGCGCAAGTAATTGTTACTGAGAACAAGCGGGATTTTCCCCGACATGAGCTGGAAAAGTATGGCATAGGGGCCCAATCTGCCGATGAATTCCTCTGCGATCACATCGATCTCTTCGGCCCCAGCGTTCATCAGACGATTACCTATGCTGCAGTGGCCTTCAAGAAACCACCGAGAACCATTGATGATGTGCTTGACTCGTTAGCCAAGGCTGGCGCTCATGAGGCAGCGGAGGTTCTTCGCCGGTAGTTACCTCCGGACAAGGATTAAGCGTTGCGTGGAGCGGTTGTAGATATCTTCTGCTGAGAGAAGTGAAAAACGGGGCCTGTTAACCAGAGTTAATTCCCGGTTATTATTGGCTTGAAGACAGCGCAAATACTGGTTGCGTCAGTGGTCCCAATAATTCTGGGTAAACGTAGATAGTGCTATCCCAAGGATCCTCCCTAAAAGAATTATTGAGAGCGATCAGCTTGTGAGGCTTTCCTGATTCATCTGCCTGATAGCAGGCACCAATAGTGGCTCTGAAACCCTTTTCGCACATTATCTTGTTCCGGTTGCCGAAAGGGGAAAGAATACGGGGTGTATGTTGGTGGGGATCGTAGAACCTGGAATCGTCTGGAGTAATTGCCCTACCGGTGAAGTCTTCTAAATAAAAACTGCGCTTTTCATATTCACTGGCACCCTCCCCCGGATATTGTGGCCACCCATCTTGAGCGTGAGCAACGCTACCCGCCGAAACTACGCACAAAGCGACCGTAAGTAGTCCGGTTACTGATTTTTTCAATTTTGCCATAACTCCACTCCTTGATTTTTCGGTGTGCTGAAGGTGCTTACGGCTGTAATCTTAACAGCCCTCTGTAGACGCCTGCTCTGAACCTTTTCGGATTGCCTTGCATCGGATTCTGCTTGTTTTCTCCCACGCGCGACGCCGGGCTAAGAAGGTTGGATAAATCACCGTAGCGTATGAAACTACAACAATGGCGATGCTCATCAGCAGATCGCCCATGCGGACTTCATCGCTCTGCGGTAGATAGAATAAGACGGTAAAACCGTGCCACAGGGGTGCCCCGTCAACCACCTACGATGGTGAATGGTTGTCTTCCTCCCACGCGCTGAATCCGCCGCGCAAGGACACCACATCCGTAAAGCCGCGGGCGCGCAGCAAGTCCACCGCTTTGGCGGAGCGCACGCCGGTGGCGCAGTAGATAACGGCCGGCTCGTGCGGGGCAAGCGCGGGGGACTGGCCGGCCTGGATGTCCGCAAGCGGAAAGTGCTGGGAGCCGGGGATGAACCCTTCGGCGCGTTCGGTGGCGGTGCGCACGTCTATTACGCGGGCACCGGCGGGGATGGTGCGGACCTCCGGCGGTGCTGCGGGTTGGGTGGGCACCGCCCCGCCGGCGCGCAGTGGCACGTATTCCCACTTGCCGGTCAGTCCGTCCAAGTATCCCAGCTGGCCAATCAGCGGGGTGCCAACACCTGTGAGCAGCTTGAGGGTTTCTAGCGCCATGGCGGAGCCAACCGTGCCCACCACGGGGCCAAGGACGCCGGCCTGCGAACACGAGGGCACCGCGCCGGGCGCGGGCATATCCGGGAAGACGTCCTCATAGACCGGGCCGTGGCCGGAGTAGAAGACGGATAGCTGGGCATCAAAGCCCAGGATGGAGGCCCAGACATGGGGGATGTGAAGGCGGTGCGCGGCCCAGGAGCACAGGTAGCGGGAGTGGAGGTTATCGCTGCCGTCTACTAGGACGTCGGTGCCGGCAAGCTGCGCAAGCGCAGTATCCGGGGTGAGCCGGCCGCGCTTTTCCACGGCCACGGAGGGGTTGAGCGCGGCAATCGCATGTTGGGCGGAGGCGGCTTTGGGCGTGCCCACGGCGGCGTCGGCGTGGATTATCTGGCGGTGAAGGTTGGAGCGGGAAACCACGTCATCGTCGAAGATGCGCACGGTGCCCACCCCGGCCCCGGCCAGGTATAACAGCGCGGGCGAACCCAAGCCCCCGGCACCAATGACCGACACGGTGGCACGGGAGAGCCGGGCTTGCGCGGCGGGGCCGAAGAGCGCCTCTTGGCGTGCGTACCTAGTCAAGGCCCACCCAATTGACGTGGCCATCGGTGAAGATTTGTTCCTTCCAGATGGGGACCTCCGCCTTCACGCGGTCGGCTAAGGCCGCGGCGGCGGCAAAGGCGTGCGCCCGGTGCGCGGATGCCGCCAGGACCACGAACGCCAGCTCGCCCACGCACAGGTCCCCGGTGCGGTGCGCGCACCACAGGCGCACGTCCGGGTACCCGCCAGCCACGTCAGCGGCCACGCGTTCAATCTCAGCCTGCGCGGAAGGGTGCGCGGTGTAGGTCAGCAGTTCCACACCGCCGCGCCCGCCGTCGTGGTTGCGCACTACGCCGTCAAAGCGCACCACCGCGCCGTCCGCGGGCGTGGCGATATCTGGAACCGCGATGGGGTCCGCGGTGATGAAGGCATCAATGATCACGGTTGCCCTCCAATTGGTTTAACAGGTGCTCTAGCAGGGGCTCTAGCACCCGGCAGGCGTCCTTGGCTGCGCCGGTGGAGCCGGGAATGGCCCAACAGAAGGTGCGCCCGGCAATCCCTGCTACCGTCCGGGACAGCGCGGCTGTTGCCACTGCCGCCGATACCCCGTAAAATGCGTGCGCAACCCCCGGCAGCTCCAAATCCAGGTGCGGCGCCAACGCCTCCACGGAGCGGTCATCGGGAGTAATTCCCGTGCCGCCGGAAATGAGCAGGACGTCCGGGTGGGTGGATAGTGCGGTAGGGAGGGCATCGGCAAGCTGGGCATCAGGGAGGACCTGGCGGGTGACGTGAAGGCCGTGGGCGGAGAGGAACTCCTCGAGGATAGGGCCGGAACGGTCCTCATAGATACCCGCAGCTGCGCGCGTGGAGGCCACCAGAATTATTGCGGTGCGCTTTAGCACGGGAACACCTCCACCCGGTCGCCCGCCTGAAGCGTGGCCCCAGCCGGAATGCGGATGAGCGCCGTGGCCTCTAAGGCATGCGCCAGCAGGTGCGAGCCCGCGCCGGGCAGGACCTCTGCGTCGGCGGTCGCACGGGCAGTGTGGGTGAGCTGGCCGCGGCGGAACTGATCCCTTCCGGGAATGCCTGGGACACCGGCGGTCAGCCGCGCCATCTGCGGCGGGCGCGCTACCCCCAGCACCGGCGCGACGTAAAGGCGGAAACTCACCAAGGTGGACAGCGGGTTGCCCGGCAGGCAGAGGACCGGAACGCCTATAAACTGCGCCAAGCCCTGCGGGCCGCCGGGTTGTTGGGCAACGTGGCCAAACCAGCCATCGGTTAGGAGCTGGCGGATGACCTCAAACTTGCCCTGGGAAATGCCGCCGGAGGTCACAATCGCGTCCGGGCGGTGCCGGCGCACCGCGTGTTCCAAGTCCGCGCGGAGGGCCTCCGGGTCATCATTGGTGCGCACGTGCCCTGCGACCTCCAGGCCGTACTGCTTGGCGGCAGCCATGAGCAGCGGCGCGTTGGAGTCCGGGATCTTGGCCGCGCCCTGGCCTATCTCCGCGCCACCCGTGCACAGCAACAACCTGGCGGGCGCGTAGACCGCCACCTCCGTGACCCCCTGGGCGGCCAGCGTGCCAATGGCCGCCGGGTTCAGCCGCGTGCCCTCCGCCACGATGACCTGGCCCGCAGCCATATCCTCACCCCGGCGGCGGATGAACTGGCCCTGCGGGGCGGCCGGGACCTGGATTTCTTGGCCCTCTGCGCCAAAGTGCGGCGGGTGGCACCGCTCCACCGGCACGATTGTCACCGTGCCGGCCGGCACCTTCGCGCCGGTCATGATGGGCGTGGCCACCCCTTCGTGCAGGGGCTTAGGCTCCGTGCCGGCGGCCAGCGTTTGCCCCACCCGGAAAACCCCGCCCGCCGTGCTGTCCAGGGCGTAGCCGTCCATCTGCGAGTTATCAAAACGCGGAAGATCGAACTGCGCCGTGAGAGTGCTGGCCGCCACCAACCCGCCCGCCTCCGCCAGAGGGCGGGTGACCACCTGGGGCTTATCCACCTGGGCGCGGACGGCGTGGAGGTGTTGTTCGTAGGTACGCATGAGCTAGATCCTAACTGCTTGGCCTGGCATAGTGGGGGCCATGATTGAGGTTCACTATTTTGCCGCCGCCCGGCAGGCCGCCGGCGTGGCCTGCGAGCAGGTGCCGGCCACCGCCACGCTGGGCGAGCTGGTGCGCTACCTGGGCAACGCCCACGACGGTGCCACGGCCGCCGGCATGCACTTTCCGGAGGTGCTTGCGCGGTGCAGTTTCCTAGCCGACGGCGTGGCTGCCCACACCCAGGACTCCCTGGCCGGGGTTGCCCGCGTGGACGTCCTGCCGCCCTTTGCTGGGGGCTAAACGCAAGGCGGTTGTGTAGGTGGCTTCCGCCCTTCGCCGGGGGCTAAACCTGCAAACGTGCCAAAATTGAGGAGTTGCAAGGACAAAAAGCCGCCAGATTTGGCAGGTTTGCTTTAAATGTCTTTCAGCGGGTGGGTCAAGAAGTTCACCACGGAGGACACCACGCCGATGATGACCGCGCCAAAGATTGCCGGTAGGAACCCCTGGACGCTAAATTGCCCAATCCCAAAGGAGTTGAAGAAGGCCTCCACCACAAACAGCATGGCGGCGTTGATGACCAGGTTGAAAAGACCCAGCGTGAGACAAGTAATGGGGCCCAGAATAAACCGCACAATAGGGGCGACAAGCCAATTGACAAAAATGAAAATAGCCGCGGCAGAGACGAACGCGCCAAAGTGGCCCAAGTCATGCGGCTCTAAATCGATCCCCGGCACCAAGCTCACTACCGTCCACAGGGCCACGGATACCGCTAGCAGGTTGAGCAGGAAATTCCATACAATGCTCATGCGCCCACCTTGTTCCACGCGTTGATAAGTTTCTGGGTTTCTTCCGCCGTGGTGACGGTAACGCGGATGCCTTCGGGGAAGCTGCGGACCATCACGCCGTTGTTGCTGAGCTCAGTGGCCAGCTGGGCCGGCGCGCCGGGCAGCCACACGAAGTTGGCCTGGGAAGGCGCGGTTTTAAGCTCTTCGCTCACGATGCCCCTCTGCGCCACCGTTTCATCCGTTCTTGCGCGCAGCTCATCTTGGGCTTCTAACGCTGCTAAAGCACCGGCCTGGGCCAACGAGTTCACCGAGAAGGGCACCGCCACTTGGGCCATGGCCTCGATGATATTGGCCGGACCGAAGGCGTAGCCCACGCGCGCGCCGGCCAGGCCGTAGGCCTTGGAGAAGGTTCGCAGCCCCACCAGGTTGGGGTAGTGGCCGTGCAGCTGGGTGGCAATGGGGGTGTCTGGGGTGCGCACGTATTCGAAGTAGGCCTCATCGAGGGCTACCACCACATCCGTAGGCACGCGCTCCATGAACTGGGCAAACTCATCCTTGGTGACCACCGTGCCGGTGGGGTTATTGGGGTTACAGACAAACACCAAGCGGGTGTGCTCAGTGATGGCGTCCGCCATGGCGTCTAGGTCCAAGGCCTGGTCTTTCAGTGGGACCGGGCGCGGGGTGGCGCCGTGGATTTGCGCGAAGATGGGGTAGGCCTCAAAAGAGCGCCACGGGAAGACCACCTCATCACTCTTGTCGCACGTGGCCTGCACCAGCTGCTGGCACAGCGCCGAAGACCCGGTTCCCACGGTGACCTCCTCCACGGCAACACCCAGGTGCTTAGCCAGTGCCCCACGCAGCGCCGTGACCCCCATGTCCGGGTACCGGTTGGCGCCGCTGGCGGCGTCTGACATGGCCTCTACTGCAGCCGGTAGGGGTGGGAGTGAGGACTCATTAGATGAGAGTTTGAGCGCGTCCGGCATAGCCTTGCCAGGGACGTACTTGGGCAAAGAAGAAAGGTCGTGGCGAATCATGTGTCCATACTAGCGCCACCGAAAAGCCACCGTCTTTGCCACCGGTTTTGTATAGCTGCGCCACCCTCGGGTAGACTGCTTGCCAGGCCTTAGGGTCAAAAGGAGACGTGCCAGAGCGGCCGAATGGGGCTCCCTGCTAAGGAGTTGACTTGTTTGCGCAGGTCCGGAGGTTCAAATCCTCTCGTCTCCGCATAATACAAAATCCCTGGTCTTTTATGGCCAGGGATTTTGCTTTGCGTGTTGGGGTTAACCCCTAACCCTAGCCATCATCGCCGCCGGAGAAGATCACTAATGAAATTCTGCTACGCCGCCGTAGCCGCAATCATCGTTGCAGGAGGGCTCTTAGCTCTTGGCCCCAAGCACATTCAGCTCGGCTCTCCCTCCACCGGGGACATCGCACTGGCAGGGACTCTTGTCCGTGCCCACGAAACCGGGCAGCACAATCTCACCGCGTTTACTATCAACGGTAACCAGACAACCTTCGCCGGTCTAGGTAGCGATGAGAACACCGAAGTTGAGATCGGCTCAGTGACCAAGGTGTTCACCGCAGAACTTCTTCACCAGGAAGTCGAGAGGGGTAACTTGCAGGTAGATACCACGGTGGGTGAGCTAATCGAGGTGGGCGACACACCGCTTTCCTCAGTTACACTCGGTGAACTCATGGACCATACCTCCGGACTACCCCGCCTAGCTAATGCCAACCCTTTCGCTGGGGTGACCAGTGTTTTAACAGCAGCTAATCCGTATGAGAATGAGACGGCGGAAGATATTGTTCGGGCAGCTACACAGTCCAATCTCAAAGGCCGCGGGGAACATTCCTATTCCAACTTGGGCTACGCTCTTCTAGGCTATTTGCTGGAGCAATACACGGGAACACCGTATGCAGAGCTTGTTCAGGAACGCATTTTCTCTCCCGCCAAGATGACCAGCACATACGTCATGACTCCAGGCTCTGTGCCTGCCGATGCACCCCGTGGACGCACCGTTCGCGGTATGCCTGCCGATCCCTGGGAAATGGTAGGCTCCGCCCCTGCTGGTGCCATCCGTTCGACGGCGCACGATATGTCTAAATTTGCACGCTGGATAATGGACAACGGAGATTTTTCCTACGGCTGGCTGACTAATTCAGTCGAAGACGGCGGGGGTTACTGGCACAACGGCGGTACCTACGGTTATTCCACAATGCTGATAATCGACCCCGCTAAGAGACAGGCTGTCTTTGTTAACAATGACACCGCTGTGGGTACCGAAGCCCTGGCACGGGCTTTAAAAAAGGAGCTGCAATAATGCCCGATTTGTCGTTAGTACTGGTCATAGCATTCACCGTTATTACCGTGTGGACTGCGTGGAGTTCATACCGGTCTTCGCAGAGCGCCGTGAAGCAGCTTTTCAACCTGGCAGTAACATTCCTAGTCAATGCGTTTCTTGGGGTAGTAACCCCCTGGTACGCCTCGGTGCCAATCATGTGGTGGTATTTGCTTGTCGCAGCCACCGCAGCATACGCAGCGACGACGACCTTCAGTCTGACACGTCGGCGGGAAACTCCCAACCCATAAAGGACGGCAAGGCACAATCCCGTTACTTGTACGTAGGAGGTCGCGTACATCCCATTCGAGAAATTCCACATTTCCATCCCAATGTGCTTAGCCGAAGTGCTTGGCAGTCCCGGCGTGAATTTCCAGGCTCGGGGTTTAGGCCGGAAGGGTGGGGTCTTGCGGGAAGAGTTTGGGTCCGGCCCAGCGCACAGCGTAGACCAGTGCGACTAGAACGGGTACCTCTATAAGCGGGCCAATAGTCCCGGCCAAGGCCTGGCCGGAGCTGGCACCAAAGGTGCCGATAGCCACGGCGATGGCCAGCTCGAAGTTGTTGCCGGCGGCGGTAAAAGCTACGGAGGCGGACCGGGCGTAGCTCATCTTCGCGGCGCGGGAGGCAAATAGACCGGCTGCGAACATAATTGGGAAATAAAGGAACAGCGGAAGTGCCACCTGGCCAACCTCTAGCGGGCGGGCTGTTATCTCATCGCCCTGCAGGGCGAAAAGCAGCACGATGGTGTAGAGCAAGCCTCCCAGCGCTAGCGGGGAGATGGCCGGAAGAAATCTGCCCTCGTACCAAGCGCGGCCTTTAGTGGCCTCACCCGCAACGCGGGAGATAACGCCGGCTAAAAGCGGGATACCCAGGAATACCAGGACCGAGCCCACGATGGACCAGAAAGAAAACTCCGCAGAGGTGGTAGAAAGCCCCAGCCAGGAGGGGAGCACCTGGAGGTAGAACCAGCCTAGGATGCCAAACATGAATACCTGGAAGATGGAGTTAATGGCCACCAGTACGGCGGTGGCCTCCCGGTCGCCGCAGGAAAGGTCCGACCAAACTAACACCATGGCAATACAGCGGGCAAGCCCCACGATGATGACGCCGGTGCGCAGCTCTGGCTGGTCCGCCAGGAAAACCCACGCCAGGACGAACATTAGCAGCGGGCCCGCCACCCAGTTGAGGATAATGGTGAGCTTCATCAGCGTCTTGTCTGTGGTGAGCTTACGGGCCTTGTCATAGCGGACCTTTGCTAGCGGCGGGTACATCATCACCAGAAGCCCCAAGGCGATGGGAATGGAGATGGTTCCCACGGAGGCGGATTCTAGCGCGCTACCAAGCTGTGGCCAGAGCTTGGAAAGAGCCAGCCCTAGCGCCATGGCTAATAAAATCCAGAGGGGGAGGAAGCGGTCGAGAAGCGATAAACGGGGCATGAGGAACTTTCCGGTTGGCAATGAACGCCTTGAACTCTACCCGCCGGGGTTACCCGCCACACGGGGAGAAACCGGGGCGGGGGTCTGCGGAGGGGGCGGGCGAACGCCTGCTGTTCACTTGATCCGTCAAAAGCGGTAGCTACTGCGGTTAGCAACCCTGTTGAAGCCACTGCCCAAAATGTGGTTTTCACCACGTCAGTATTAGTGCTGCCTGGCGCGGTGTTTCGGGGTTTTAAACGGTGAACAGGACGTTTCCTTGACGTGAACATCGCAGGGTTGTTGATTAACCCCGATAGGGGGGAATATTGAGGGGTAAACGGGGATGGTTGTGACTGGTCTGCAATGTGTTAATCGTCTAAGGTTTTATATATATGCGGTGACGCGCATAACATTCGGGCTTAAAACGGGCTCGGGTAACACTTTATCTCTCGAGAAGTAAAGGAAGCGGCTATGACAACTCCGCAGACGCAAGTCTCAACCGCCCACGCGGCAAGTGGAGAGGATAGCGCCACCGCTCGTCGCGAATGGCGCCGGATGGCCATCGGCATCATTGCCGGCTTGGCTCTTGCTGCACTTGTGTGGCTGATTTTCCCCGCTGACGCCGTGGACACGGTCATGCAATCCCCGGGTGTCAAAGAGGACACTGAATACTCACACGCGGCGTTGCGTACCGTAGCCGCCGTTACCGTGCTCATGGGTGTGTGGTGGATGACTGAGGCCATCCCACTCCCGGCCACCGCACTGCTGCCCATCGCCATCTTCCCGCTCGCGGGTGTGGCCACCATCAAAGACGTAACCGCCCCATATGCCTCCGCCACCATCTTCCTGTTCATGGGCGGCTTCCTGATTGCGCTGGCTCTGCAGCGCTGGAACCTACACCGCCGCATGGCGTTGTTTGTGGTCAAGATTGTGGGCGTTTCCCCCAAGCGCCTCATCCTGGGTTTCATGCTGGCTACCGGCTTCCTGTCCATGTGGGTATCCAACACCGCCACCGCCGTAGTCATGCTTCCCATTGGTATGTCCGTTCTGGCCCTTACTGCCGATGTCGTCGGTGGGCACCGCAACCAAAAGAAGTTCGCCACTGCACTCATGCTGGGCATTGCATACTCCGCTTCCATCGGCTCCCTGGGCACTTTGATTGGCACCCCTCCAAATGCCTTGCTGTCCGGCTACATGAAAGAAGCCCACAACATTGACCTGGGCTTTGCGCGCTGGATGATGGTGGGCATGCCACTGGCTGTCATCTTCCTGTTCATTGCCTGGTTTGTACTAATTACGGTATTCAAGCCGGAGATGGACACCATCCCTGGCGGCAAAGAGCTCATTGATGAAGAACTTCGCGCCATGGGTCCTTGGACCGGCCCGCAGATTTCCACCGGTGTTATTTTCCTTTTGGCCGCGCTTTCCTGGGTGGCCGTTCCGCTGCTGATTGACAAAGAGGCGTGGAACTACAACGACGCCATTGTGGGTATCATCGCTGGCCTGCTGCTGTTTCTCATCCCAGCGGATTTCAAGAAGGGTACCCGCCTCCTGGACTGGGATACCGCCAGTGAGCTCCCCTGGGACGTGCTATTGCTCTTTGGTGGCGGCCTGTCACTATCGGCTATGTTCAACGCTTCTGGTCTGTCGCTGTGGATCGGTGAAGTTGCCAAGGGTCTAGGTGTGCTGCCCATCTTCTTGCTCATCGGTGCCGTGGCTCTGATGGTGTTGTTCCTGACGGAAATTACCTCCAATACCGCCACCGCTGCGACCTTCCTGCCAATCATGGGCGGCGTTGCCGTGGGCATTGGCCTTACCGAAAACTCCGAAGCCAACGTCCTAATCCTCACCATCCCAGTCGCACTGGCTGCTACCTGCGCGTTCATGCTGCCGGTGGCAACCCCGCCAAACGCCATCGCTTATGGTTCCGGCTACGTCAAGATTGGCGACATGATCAAGGGTGGCGTAGGTCTGAACCTGATTGGTTCCGTGTTGATTACCTTGACCGTGTACTTCCTGGCCATTCCGGTGTTTGCGTTAGTGTTCTAGCGCCTCACCGGCCGGCAGATTTCGCCAGGATAAAGGCGGCAAAAACCGCATTTATCCTGGCGATTTGTTACTTAATCTAAAGCTGCGTATAGTTATACAGCGTTGCAAGGCAAGCCAATTGGCCGCCAAGTAATGGTTAGCGCCCGTAGCTCAACGGATAGAGCATCTGACTACGGATCAGAAGGTTGGGGGTTCGAATCCCTCCGGGCGCACAATATTGCCCCCTCCTCGCGGAGGGGGTATTTGCTTGCCCAGGCTCGGGGTGCGCCACCCCGCTGGGCAGCGGAAAGACCCCGCGAGGACGGGGTCTGAGGCCTGGGAGGCTGGGCTGCTAGAGCTGCTAGAGTCGCAGCACCGCCTGGGAGGCCGGACTGCCTGCGCCGCAGCACCGCTAGAGCCGCAGCACCGCCCGGGAGAGGCCGGACTGCCTGGGAGTCCGGGCTGCCCGCGCCGCAGCACCGCTAGATCCGCAGCACCGCCTGGGCGTCTAAGTCATAAACAGCGCGAAGCAGAGTATCTGCGCGAAGACAATCTTCATCACCATGGACATGGGGTAGACCGTGGTGTAACCAATCGACGGCAGTTCGTTATCCGTGTGGTCTTCCACGTAGGCAAAGAGTCCGGGCTGGTTCTGCAGGCCGGCTAGGAGCCCCACAGTCTCACCGTAGGTGAATCCGAATACCTTGTAACCAAGCAGTATGGTGGAGACGGACAGCGCGAAGACCGTGGTCAAAGAGGCGGCGATGATTTTCAGGCTGTTCGGGTCTGACAGGGCCTCGCCAAAGCCGGCACCAGCGGTGGTACCAATCCCGGCCAGGAAGATGGCAATACCAAACTGCCTGATGGTGTGGTTGGCGCCGTAGGGCATCTGCCACACAATCGGGCCTGTGCGCCCCAGGAATCCCAAAACCACGCCGGCTAGCAGCGGGCCACCGCCAAAACCGAGCTTGATGGTGGCGTCACCGTAGAGAGGGACCTCAATCATGCCAATGAGCGTGCCAATCACTAGACCTAGAGCCAGGGGGATCAGGTTGACATCAGAGATTCGGCGGTAGGAGTCGCCAAAGATTTCCGTTGCGCGCTGGATGTTGCCGCGAGTGGTGACCACGCGCACGCGGTCGCCCAGGCGCAGAATGGTGTCCGGCTTGGCCACAAAGTCTTTATCGCCACGGCGTACCTGGGCCACGAGCGCCCCTTCCATCTGCGGGCGCAGATCGCGCAAGGGTTTGCCCACCATGTTGGGTGAAGAGACTACTACCCGGCGGTAATCCAGCTTGCCGTCGCGCGTGGGAAGGCCTTCGAGCATACCGCCCACTAGGGACTCGACTTTTTCCAGTTCGCTTTCCTTGCCCACAATGGTCACTACGTCGCCAACCTCAACCGTGCGGTCGCTTTCTGCAACGGCTAGCTTTTCCTTGTCTTCTATGCGGGAGACAATGATGTCCAGGTTGAACGCTTCTGGCCACTGGTTGACTGCGGGCAGCCCGGCTTTTTCAACCTGAAAGCGGCGGACCAGCAGTGGGGTGGAGGCCACGCCGGCCTCACGCTCTTCCTTCTTGTGGTCAATCTTGAAAATCTTGGAAAATACCGCCACGTTGAGGATGACTATCAGCACGCCGAAGGGGTAGGACAGGGAGTAGGCCACCACGGGAAGCGCCAGGGACTCCTTGTCGTCCGGTCCCACGTAGGTAGGCAAGGCGTCCACGATGGAGGCCATGGCGGCGGTATTCGTTCCGGAGCCGGCAAACATGCCGGCACCGGAGGCACTATCAATGCCCAGGAACTTGGTGGCCGCGAAGGCCATGCCCACCATAATGATGATGGTGAACAGCCCTAGCCCGTTGAGCTTGGGGCCAATAGTCTTCATGGAGGCGAAGAAGGTGGGGCCGGCTTCCAGTCCGATGGTGTAGACAAAGAGCGCCAGGCCCAGGATATAAAGCAGCGGGGGAAGGGAGATTGCTGGTTCTAAGGCGGAAAAACCTAGACCCACAAAGAGGACGGCTGCCACGCCCAGGCGAAAGCCGCCAATGCTGATTTGGCCTAGTAAGAGGCCCACCACCATGATGACGGCTAGCGCCAGTAATTGATTTTCCACTAGTAGTTGCATAGTTCTCATCGTGGCACGGCAAGTGGGTTTATTCAAGGCCACTAATGTCCGATCGGACAGAAACAAAAGGGCCGGAAAGCCTACTTTTAGCACCAGTTATTGTCCGAATTCGGCGTCTGGATACCCACGAAAGGAGAGGTTCCCGCTGACCGTATCCAGTCGTGGAGAAAGTTAGGTTCGCGGAGGGGGTAATTTTGGTGGTGGGAGGGCAATCCCCGAGTGTGACTAAGTGATCACTAAATATGGGTTTTTCTTAATTCTTGGAGGAGGTTGTTCACGCACACCCGGCAACCGGAGCGGGGCCTAAAATACCTCAATCCGCCCGCCCATGGACTCAGCCTGGCGGAGTTGGTCTACCCAGCCGTGGCCTCCCAGGCTGAGCCGGAGTACGGGCCGGGAGGAGATCTTCACCGGGCTCACTGACTCGCGGCGGGCCCCCGTGCGGGCCTCTAGGCGGGTGCGGGCGGCAAAGCCGGCATCGGCAAGCTTGGCAATGGAAGGCTCAGGAGCGGCAAGGTTGTCCCGGGCGTGCTCAAGCACCCCCATAAATTCATCAATGGCCTTCACCACGGCGGCGGAGTTCGTCTCACACATCTGCCGCACTAACTCCGGGCGGGTGCCTGCTACGCGGGTGGCGTCTTTGAAAGAGCCGGCCGCCAAGGACTGGGAAAGAATACCGCCGCGGTCACCGGTTACCGCCAGGGCTTCCGCGATAACGTGGGGCAGGTGGGACACGCGCGCTACCGCCTCATCGTGCTTTTTCACCCGCACCGGCATGGCCTCAGCTTTTACCATGCTGATGAGCTTGACCACATCAGTAAACAACTCCGTCCAGCAACGCTCAACGCGCTCAGATTCCGCCGCGTAATCATAGGTCACGGCCCAAGCCGCGCCCCGGAAAAGGCCGGTATGGGAGGCGTCCCAACCAGAATGGGCGGTACCTGCCATGGGGTGCCCGCCCACGTAGCGCGACTCCATGCCGTGAGCCAGCACGGCCTTGTACACGGGAGCCTTGACTGAGACCACGTCCGTGATTCCGCAGGAAGGTGCGTGCGCGGCCACTTCATCAAGTACCTCAAACACGGCACTAAACGGCACCGCGATAACAATGAGCGCCTGCTCCCGCTCCGCCCGCTGAAGAACCTCCGGCAGATCATTGGACACGTCATAGCCCTGCTTTACCGCGCGCCGAGTTCCGGAGGTGGAACGGTTGTAGCCGAATACAGGGTGTTTCAGGCCTGCGAGGTCGCGCAACAAAGAACCGCCGATGAGGCCAAGACCAATAATGCACACGGGACGGGAGACGTTAAAAGGATTCACATGACAATTGTGACACAACAAAGATAAACTCACGTGGTATGAGCAATGATGGTGGAAACTCTTTCGCGGTAACCGTGTCCCAGAACGAGGGCATTTGGCAGGTTCGCCAGTTCGAAGACGGCTTTGAAAATATTTCCGTCTCTGTCCGTGCGGTCCGCGCCCTGCGCAGCGAAGGCGCGGCTTTTGCGCTGTTGTGCGTTGAGGATGAGTACTTTGTTATCGTCAGGCCCAAGCCCGGCGGTCAATACATGTTTATCTCTGATGCCACCTATGCCATTGACGATGACTATGCGGCGGACTGGCTCGACGAGACGGACCTGGACTTCCCGGAGGCAGAAGATGCCGATGACGCCGAGCCTTACGCAGACGGTGACTTCAACATCCTGGCAGACCTAGGCTTGAGCGAAGATCAGCTGGCTGCCCTCGTGGCTAATGAGGAAGACTACCCCACCGACATCTTGCTGCGTATTGCCGGTGAGCTGGGCTTTGGTGATGAGCTCGAAGACGCCATTGACCAAGACTGAAGGGCTGCGCGTTGCGGAAGCACGTATGCGCCGCGCGCTGGAGGTAGCCGGCCACACGCCGGAAGGTGATGTGCCGGTGGGGGCAGTGATTTTCGATGCCGCCGGTCAGGAGCTGGCCACCGGAGTCAACCGCCGTGAGCAGCTGCAAGACCCCCTGGCGCATGCCGAGGTTGAGGCCATCCGCGCCGCGGTGAAGGTCCACGGGGACTCCTGGCGTCTGAGCGGCTGCGAGTTGGTGGTCACGCTGGAGCCTTGCGCGATGTGCGCGGGGGCGGCGGTGGCGGCCCGCGTGGGCTCCATTGTGTTCGGCGCGTGGGAACCCAAGACGGGGGCGTGCGGCTCTTTGGTTGATGTCCCCCGAGCCCCCGGTGCCCTGCACGTTCCGCAGGTGCGTGGGGGCGTATTGGCAGGAAGTTCTAAGCATATGTTGCAGACATTCTTCACGAAACTTAGGTAGGGTGGCTTCCATGAGTGAAATTAAAAACAAAGGCGAAGAGCTTCTAGGCTCCGCAAAGGAAACCGCAGGCGACGTAACTGGTAACAAGTCCTTGGAGAACGAAGGCAAAGCTGATCAGGCTACTGCCAAGATCAAGGACGCTGCTAATGACGTCAAGGAAAAGGCTGAAGAAGTTGTTGGAAACGTCATGGACGCTGTCAACGACAAGCTGAACAAGAACTAGCTGATTTTGTGCCGGCGCTAGCGCTGGCCTAAGCTATTACGCGGTGGCGTGTCCGAGCGGCCGAAGGTGCTCGCCTCGAAAGCGAGTGTTGGGTAACCCCCAACCGCGGGTTCAAATCCCGCCGCCACCGCCAAGTCAAGGTCCTACCCTGGGAATCCAGGGTGGGACCTTTTCGCTTCGCTACCCGTTCGCGCCGCCGGCAGTCACCGCTCGGGTACAGGCCCCTGACCCTTCCGCGCCGCCCCCGCTCTTTCCAGAGTTGGGCAAGAAAAATTCCCCAAAAGCAGAAGGTGCTTTCGGGGAATTATCGCTATCTAAGCTCCGGTTATAGCTAGGTGCTTAGCGGAACTGAGCCTTTAGCGGAACTGAGCCCCTAGCGGAGCTGAGCCCTTAGCGGAACTGAGCCAGGAAGTGCATAATTTGGGCCTGGATGGAGTTGAAGTTGAGGAAGACGTGGCCGGCAAGGCCCAGCAATCCAAGAACACCGGCTACGATTCCGACGATGGCCCCAGTGCCTAGTCCACCGGTTTGGCCAGGCTTTGGTGTCTCGGATGGCTCGCTGGGCGCGGGCACCTCTGGCTTGCTTTCTACGGCTACGGTCACGGCCGCGGTGGCCTTGGAACCACGCTCGTTGGTGGCCACGGCGCGGAACTTGGCACCGTTATCCGCCTTTTCCACGGTCTTGGTGAAGGTGGTACCGGAAGCGCCTTCTACGGCTACCCAGTTGCCGTCAACTTCCTTCTCCCAGGTAACTGCGGGCTCCGGCGTGCCGGTGACGGTTACCGAAAGCTTCAGTTCCTCGCCTTCCATGATGGATACGGCTCCGGAAATGGGGCTGATATCAGGGCGGACAGTTGCCGCCGGGCGCTCGGTATTCTCGCGGACGGGGAGCTTGCCATCTTTAACCCCGCTCAGGTATTTCTTCAGGTCCTCGCTGAGGCCGGAGACGTCTTCAACCAGGTTGTTTTCCGCGTGAATTTTTTCCAGCCGAACGATTGCGAGGCCGTTTGGCTTCGCGGCAATCGTTTCCAACGGGCTGAGATCGGAGATGTAGTTATCGCGTACGTCCAGGGTTTCCAGGCCACGGATTGCCAGCTGCTCTACGCTATCTAGCTGGTTGTTCCGCAGATCAATCTTCTTGAGGTAAGTGTATTTGCTCAGGATATCGGCTTCGCGGATCCGGTTATTGGCGGCCTGTACCTCGTTCAAATCATAGTCATCATTGGGTGACTCATTAGGATCTGGTAGGCCGGTGAGGCTATCCAGGTCATTGTCGTTGACCTCCAAGGAGGTCAGTGCCTTGAGGGAGAAGAGGTGCTCGATAGTCTCCAGCTGGGCGTTGTTGGCCCGCAGCGTCTGCAGCTTGGGCTGGTAGCCCAGGCCGCTGAGCGTCTTCAGAGGGTTGCTGGAGACGTCTAGCTCGATGAGGTTTTCTAGCTGCTGGAGTGGAGATAGATCGCTAATCTCCTGCTGGCTGATGTTCAGGCGCGCCAGGCGCGGCGCGAAGGCCAGGGCGGAGATATCTTTTACTTTTCCATTGCCGTTTTTGCCCTCCCCAATGCAGAACAACCGGGTGAGCTTGTGCATGTCTTTGTTGGTCAGGGGCTCTTTGGAGTCCTCGAGGTCAAGCTCCCAGCGCACGCACTCTTCCAGGCGGGGGTCAATGCTGATGGGCTTTTCCAGGAGGCTGGGGTCTTCTTCGTAGTAGGAGTTAGGGCGCAGGGAGCCGTAGCGTTCGGGGAAGAGCTTCCAGAGGATTGGCTCTGGATTATCAGTTTCTGAATCTGCAATCTTGGCGGTCAGGACGATGGGCTCGCGGGATTCGCCTTCGTAGAATCCCACCAGCTTATCTGCGAAAGCGGTGTTTACGGGCTTGAAGGAGGTTACACGGAGGTAGCCGTCCACAATTTCGGCCTTCAAGTCGGTGAGGTCCAGCAGCGGTCCGCGCTCATTAACCGCGACGCCGGGCTTCTTCAAGGTTCCCACTGAATTGCCGTCAACTACAAGCTTTTTGTTAACAAAGTCGATGGTGGGGTTGGACAGGGTGACGTTGAGGATCCCGCCGTGGTGAACCCAGTTGACGGAGCCGTCTAGCTTTAGTTCCGTGAGGTTGTCCAGGTCAATCTCTTGGTTTTTCTGCACTGGCCACAGTAGGTAGTGGTTATGTGGGTCTAGCTCAACTCCACCGGTGCGGGTTTCCTGGTGCTCGCCCACGTAGAGGCGGAAGGAGTGCACCCAGTCCATGTTGGCGGTGCCCTTTTCTAGGGTGACCTTCTTATCAGCAATGGTCTCAGCGCCTTCGACTTTCACGCCGGTGCCGGTGGCAGCTGCGGTGTTTCCGGCGGCTGGTGCCGGGGAATCCTCAGCGGCAAACGCTGGGGTGGTTCCCACTGTGGTGAAGGTTAGCGCCGTGGCGGTTAGACCAGCCAAAAGACGGCGGGTGAATATGGTCATAGAGATTCCTTTCTAGGACGAATTGAAAATCTGGAGAACAAATCCGGCCGGGATTGCTGCCAAAAGACTTGGAACAAGCATCATGTTAGCCAAGCCAAACCTTAGTGGACAACTTCCCGCTATCATCCCTTAACAAGGCCGTTTTTAAACAGGTAAAGCGTCGGGAAGCGGGGGCCTGCAAACCCGGATATCCCCCGTTGGGCTTCAGCGTGGACTGGCAGCGGGCATTCTTGACGGCCGGCGCCCGCAACGGTGCAGATAGTTCCCAGTGCCCGCCAAGAAATCCGCCAGTGGGCCGCTTCAGGAGCCCGGTTGAACGGGTGTAGTGGCTCGCCTGGGATAGACTGTGGGGCGTTAACACCGCTTGATGGAGGAACCCCGTGGCAAAGTTACTGTACAAGTTGGGCAGATGGTCCTTCCTTAACCGCTGGAAGGTCATTGTTGCGTGGATAATCATCGTGGGCGCTACTGCGGGCGCGTCCGCGGCCCTGATGAAGCCCATGACCTCTGAGTACGCCATTGACGGCACCCCGGCCATTGACGCCACGCGCCGCGCGGTGGAGCTGTTCCCAGAGTCCGGAAACCCAGCTGATTCCCCCACGGTGAACCTGGTGTTTAAGGCCCCGGACGGCCAGAAGCTATCAGATCCCGCCAACTTTGACGCCGTCCAGGCGGTAGTGGATCACATCGCGGCCAACTTGGAGTATTCCGGCCAGCGCTTTGGCAACCCGCTGGTGGTGTCCCCGGAGCTGCAGAAGGAGGTCATCCGCCGGTTTACGGAGATGGGTCTGCCGGAAGAAACTGCCCGCGTTGACGCCGCGAACTTGGCCATGGTCAACGCGGAGGAAACCATCGCGTACACCTCCTTTGATTTTGACGCGCCCAGCCCCTACCAGGTGGAGCCCGCAGATAAGGCCGTGGTTCACCAGGCCATGGATATTGGCCGCGAAAAGGGCTTGACGGTGGAAGCCGGCGGGGCCGGTTTTGGCGATGACATCGAGGTCAACTCCACCTCGGAGGCCGTGGGCCTGTCCGTGGCTTTCATCGTGCTGATTATCACCTTTGGCTCCCTGATTTCGGCGGGCATGCCGCTGATTTCCGCGGTCATCGGCGTCGGTTTGGGCGCTATGGGCGTGACCATTGCCACGCATTGGATGGAGCTTAATGACCTCACGCCGGTGCTGGCCGTGATGATTGGCTTGGCCGTGGGCATTGACTACGCGCTGTTTATCATGTCGCGTTACCGCCAGGAACGCGCGCGCATGTCCGGCCCCGATGCCGCCGGTATGGCCGCCGGGACCGCCGGCTCTTCCGTAGTCTTTGCCGGCGCGACGGTGTTTGTGGCGCTGTTTGCGCTGGTCATCGCCAAGATTGGCTTCCTGACAGCCATGGGCATGGCCGCGGCCGGCACGGTGCTGATGTCCGTGCTGGTGGCGCTCACGCTGATTCCGGCACTGCTGGGCCTGGCGGGGGACAAGGCCTTCGCCTGGCGGATCCCGTGGGTGGCGGGCAACCGCAAGCGCGGGCGGCGCGGCAAGCCGGGGCCTACCATGGGAAAGCGGTGGGTGCGCTTTGTGCAGCGTTTCCCGGCGCTGGTCATGGCCGTGGTGGTGCTCTCCCTGGGCGCGTTGAGCTACCCGGTGCTTAACATGCAGCTTTCCCTGCCGGCGGATACCAGTTCCAACCCGGACACCACGCAGCGCAAGGCCGCGGACTTGCTATCAGAGGGATTTGGCCCCGGGATTAACGGCCCGTTCCTGGTGATTGTCAACGGCGCTGAGGCCAATCCGGACGCCCCGGCACTGGCACCGCTGGTTGCCGCGCAGCAGGAAGGCACGCAGGAGGACAAGGCCGCTTTGGGTTCCTTTATGTACGCCACGCAGAAGCTCAACCAGGTGGGCGGGGTCAAGCACGCGCAGTTGGTGGGCGTGTCCAAAGATAATAAGGCTGCGCAGGTGCTGGTCACCCCCACCACTGCGCCCACGGATAAGGCCACGGTGGGTACCGCCACGGCGCTGCGCACCGTGAATGCCGAAATCGCCGATGCCACCGGCGCGGAAGTTGGCATGACCGGCCTGACCGCAGTCCAGCTAGACATCACCGAGCGCCTAGAAGCCGCCATGGGGCCGTACCTGGCCGTGGTGGTGGGCCTGGCGATTGTGCTGCTGCTGATTGTATTCCGGTCCATCATGGTTCCCGTGGTGGCCGGCCTGGGCTTCCTGCTGTCGGTGGGCGCGGCCTTCGGCATGACCGTGTTGGTCTGGCAGATGGGCTTTACCGGCCTGGTGCCAGCGCCTGGTCCGCTGATTTCTTTCATGCCCATCTTCCTTATCGGCGTGACCTTTGGCCTGGCCATGGACTATGAGGTATTCCTGGTCACCCGCATGCGGGAGCACTTCCTGCGCCACCCGGCGGGCACCGACCCGCGTATCACTCCCGTGGAGGACTCCGTTATCGAGGGCTTTACCCACGCCGCCCGCGTGGTCACCGCCGCTGCCATCATCATGATTTCCGTCTTCGTGGCCTTTATCAACCAGCCGCTGCCGTTCATCCAAATCTTTGGCTTCGCGCTGGCCTGCGGGATCGTGTTTGACGCCTTCTTTGTCCGCATGGCGCTGGTGCCCGCCACCATGTTCCTGATGGGCCGGGCCACCTGGTGGATGCCACGCTGGCTGGACAAAATCCTCCCCACCATCGACGTAGAAGGCACCGCGCTGGAAGAGGAATGGGAAGCCCGCAACCGGGGCAACTACAATAGCGAGCATGAACCAACCCCTGCTTGATACTGACCTGTCCTTCACCCAAGGCACCGCACTGAGCGAAGAACTAGGCGAAGGCCCCGGCAAGCACGGCCGCACCGGCACCATCCACACTCCGCACGGGGACATCCAGACCCCGGCGTTTATCCCCGTGGCCACCAAGGCCACGGTGAAAACGCTCACCCCGGAGCAGATCCGCATGACCGGCGCGCAGGCCATTTTGTCCAACGCTTACCACCTCTACCTGCAGCCGGGCCACGACGTGGTGGACGCCGCCGGGGGAGTGGCCGCTTTTGAGAACTGGCACGGGCCCACCTACACCGACTCCGGCGGGTTCCAGGTCATGTCCCTGGGCGTGGGTTTCAAGAAAGTGCTGGCCATGGATGCTTCGGAGCTGAGCGAAAAGGACATCCGCGCGGCCAAGAAGGAGCGCATGGCGCTAGTGGATGAAGACGGCGTGGACTTCCGCTCCATCATCGACGGCTCCAAGCACCGCTTCACCCCGGAGGTGTCCATGCAGATCCAGCACGGCCTGGGCGCGGACATCCTCTTCGCCTTCGACGAGCTGACCACCCTGGTGGACACCCGCCAGTACCAGGAGGAATCCGTGGCGCGCACGCACCGCTGGGCCAAGCGCTGCCTGGATGAGCACCACCGGCAGACCCTCGCGCGCGCCGGCAAGCCCCGCCAATCCCTGTGGGGCGTTATCCAGGGCGCGCAGTACGAGGACCTGCGCCGCCAGGCCACCCGCGGCCTCGTGGAGCTATCCAACCAGGCGGAAGCAGAAGGCCGGCGCGGCTTTGGCGGCTTTGGTATTGGCGGCGCGCTGGAAAAGGAGAACCTGGGCACCATCGTGGGCTGGGTCTGCGACGAGCTGCCCAAGGAAAAGCCCCGCCACCTGCTGGGTATTTCCGAGCCCGACGACCTGTTCACCGCCGTGGCGGCCGGCGCGGACACCTTCGACTGCGTGGCACCCACCCGCCTGGCGCGTCGCGGCGGGGTCTACACCCTGGACGGCCGTATGACGCTTACCAACGCCCGCTTCAAGCGCGACTTCGCCGGCGTGGATGAGGAGTTTGGCGGCTACGTCTCCAACAACTACTCCCGCGCCTACCTCCACCACCTGCTCAAAGCCAAGGAATTCCTGGCCGGCACGCTGTGCACCATCCACAACCTGGAGTTCATGGTGCGTCTGGTTGACAACATCCGCGCCTCCATCGAGGGTGGCTACTTCTCCGAGTACCGCGATGAGTTCATGGGCCGCTACTACGCGGGCAAGAAATAACCACCGGTTGGGGTTGCCCCGGAACTGGCAGTGATTAGCGTACCGCCACCTGCGCGTGGCAGTGCTCCGTCGGCCCGGTGCGTGGACGGGCGGCAACTCGAGGTAGACTACCCACAGCTGTGTGGGAGCCCTTGCGTATGTTCTAACCTGGGAACACTGCGAGGTTTCGGAAGGTCTGGGACGATCGGAAGGGGAGGACTTACACAGCTTATATTTGTATTCTTGTATGGAGGTTATGCCTGTGGGAGGAAACTCGGACGACATTGCTGCGTTGAAGCAGAGGATCGACTATCTGTCTGCACAAGTAGAGCGTCTGGTTGAGCTGCAATCCTCCTATCCATCACCAATGACAACTTTTCGAAAATCAGCGATGTTAGCAGCCTTGACTTTCGAGCAAGAGGCCTTAGCCCGCAAGTTGTTAGGGGCGGTTCATGCTTTTAACAATGGTGAAAAGGTTGACATCAACCAAGGCCTGCTTCCTTTTCATGAGGAGACCGTAGGCTTGTTTAACAAGTATGCTGATAGGGGAGAGATCAACTCCGAAGAGGTGAAGGACATGCTAAAAACATTTATTCCGGGCGGTGATGGTGCGGCCCAACGCTTACTCGAGGCGTGGGAAATAGTTCAGTCCCAAACTTCAACTAAGTGACGGCGAACTGTATTGAGGAGATGTACAACAGGAAGCGTAGGCACTCAGTGATTGGCATGACAACCCCGGCGGCCTTCGAGAGAAAAATCGAAACTACCACCGAAACCGGCTCGCAAGCCGCTTAGAACCCTGTCCGGGATTTGGGGGCAACCCCAACGCTGCACGCGCAAAATTAGCTGGCGCTTGACAATCTGAAAATCTCCCGGTTTGCGGGCAACCCCAAGGGGATAGTTCACATAGTTGATGATAGCGACTCCCTCTTCAGGGGAGACTGAGGCTATTTCACAGTGATCTGAATGTCGGTTCTTCCTGATGGCGGCACTTCGATCTTTACTTCACCTTTCATTTTCACGTCGAGGCAGTGGACGGTGATTGACTGCTTCCCGGGATAAACACCGGTCTCAAACTTGCCAGCAGAATCCGTCATAATAGCGTTCTCTTCAAACCTATTAGTCGAATTGACTGAACAGTTCTCTACAGGCCTGTCAGCACTGTCATGAACAACTCCACTGAGCGAAACGTGTTCCATTTCATCGTTTGCGGAAGAACACCCGACTAGTCCGACCACAATGACTATAAAAAGACCGATACCCTTCACAGATCGCATGACGCACCTACTTAATCTTCATAATGATCTCGTATAAACTCTTCGTGATTCGCGTAGCGCCGTTTCTTGCGTCTGTACAGTAGTCCTTTCCTGCTCTCCCAACTCCGTATGCGTGTATGGCGATCGCTTGGTTGGTGCTCGGCTCATACACAGGTGATCCACTCTGCCCACCAGTAGTGTCAATAGAATAACAGAGCTGATTTGGCTTGGAATATTCGATTTTTCCTGACATTCTGAAGTGGCCTTTGGTTTGTTCCTAGCAATTTACCTTGGTTTCCATTATTTCAGGAAGCTGGTTTTGGCTGCAATATTCGGCCTCAACTTCCAGTGGAG
>NZ_VXKJ01000004.1 GCF_008693075.1 Corynebacterium phocae
TCAGACGAACCGCCCGATCCTTAAACTGCTGATCAAATTTCTTTGGCATAACCTACATTTTCCCTTCTATCCAACGGGAACAAAACTCAGCCCACTTCATTCCCCACATTTGCGCCGCAGGCTTATCTCCTGGGTAACCTTTAATCGTCACGCTTTTACCGTTATAACTGGCTGCCTGCCACTTCAGCCCGAACCAACCGGTTTGGGCACCAATGCGTCGGTTGAGTTTGACTATGCCCCAGTCTGCACCGACATTTCCACTCTTAATATAGTTGACATCCGTCCATTTTTGTGTCGCAGTAGCATAATCATACGGTTTAGAAGAACCATTGGCACCTGGGTAAAATTTCAACCCGCCATACCAATCTTTGGCCGACCGATTATACACGCGATGACCGGCGGTAACCAGGGTATCAGCGGATATCATCCATCCCGAGCAGTGTACGCTACCGTTTCTTTCGATATAGACAACCGCCCTATTAGGGAACGCTTTAGTTCCTGTATGTTATGTCTATAGACTTTTTGGACACGGAGTCCAGTGACTTTTTGGACACGGAGTCTAGGAACTTTTTGGACACGGAGTCTATGAGGTTCTTTGACATCTAGCTAGTGGGGTGTTTTCCTCCTGCTGGGGCGTGGGTTCGACAGGTTTGGCTTGAGGGCCGGTGGTCGGCGGTGCCACATGCCTTCGACGTGGTTGATGTTGATTTGGCCTCCTGGTGGGCGCTCGAGCAGTGTGATAGGCAGCGGGAATGAAAACAGTTTCTCGCCGTCGTGGTCGGTGAAGAACTCGGCGTGATTGTCGTCGGTGACGTTGCTGTAGAGCTTCCGGTTTTTGAACCTGGACCCCACGTACAGGCCATGTCCGAGGATTCGCACGACACCGCTTTTGTTGATCCATAGTTCGTGAGGAATCGCCCAGACAGGATTCACCTCATGGGTAACATGGGCTACCGTTGATGGTGCGGCATGGTGTTGATCTTGCTGGGTTGACGCGTTGTCGTGACCATGTGCCCTGTCTGAGGCTGCAACTTCAGACAGGGCTTTGTCAGCCCTGTCGACAACGTCTCCGGCATGGGTGTCGCTACCGTAGGCAAGGTGGTAGCCTTTCGCGATTTTTGCCCACATCTGGTCTGGGTCAATGGGTTCGGTTGGCCGGTCGGCGTGTGGGAAGTTGTCCCATGCCTGTGCTGGTGTGATGTGCATTTTGTCGACGAGAAGACCTTGGTGCCGCCGGCGGTTGTTGTAGAAGTCGCGGTATTCAACCAGAGCGCTTTGAACATCAGCCAGGGATAGCGGTTGGCGTGCGTCAAGGAACCTGGTGAGGGTTTGATGAGATCGTTCGTCTTTGCCCTGGGTCGTGGGAGCGAAACCTGCAATTGCCCATACGCCCTGGCTGGCCAGCCATTTTTTTAGTTTCCGACAGCCTGCCGCGGTGATAAGTGGCAAAAGCCTCTCCGTTGTCGGACAGAATCTCCCTAGGTAACCCGTACTCGGCGAAAGCAGCACGCAAACAGGTTCGTGCATCCGTGCCGTTTTCCGGTAGGGCACATGCCATGGTCCCGACATCGAAACGACTATCATCATCAACAACCTGGTAAATCGTGACGTGGGTATGGGCGACATCGAAGAGGCGATAGGTCATCGCATCAATCTGCCATAGTTCGTTGACTAGGTCACGGGCGAAGCGTCGATACGACGTGCGGGGCCGTTTGCGGGCATTGGCCTCAACAACCCCGGCGTCACGAAGCCATTGAGCGATCGTGGCGCGTGACGGCGGCTTTTCGTAGCCCAACTCGTCGATGTAGTAGTAGTAGATCGACCATGGTCCATAGTCTTGGCCTTTGGCCTTTAGCGCAGCACGGGCATCAAGGGCGTGCAGTCGAATCGAGTCTTCAAAGGTTCGGTGTGGGTTGATCGGTGCAGTGCTGTCCGGTTTGATTCCGGCGCGGCCGCGAACAGCTACGCGGGCCTTGATGTTGTAATACGTCTGCCGCGACACCTTGTTGTCGCGGCAGAACTGCTCAACCGTTATGCCGGCACTGACAGGGTCAAAATCCGCAATCTTCTTGCGGAGTGAAAGTGGAATAGCCATTCCCACATTATTGGCCCCTGGGGTTACCCTTGAATTCCGGACACCTAGTTAGTGCGGAATTGGACTCCGTGCGGAAAGATGTTTGTTATGAGTCGTTCAAGAAGGAAGTACACCCCGGAGTATCGTGTGGAGGCTGCTCGTCTTGTTACTGAGACTGGGCGCAGTGTCGCCGTAGTCGCTGGAGAGATCGGGGTCGATAAAAGTTTACTGTGGAAGTGGGTCAAGGCCGAGAAGGAGCGCAATAGTGACTCCGGTGAGCTAACGCCGGAGCAGGCACAAGTTGAAATCTCTCGGTTGAGGAAACAAGTCGCTGAGCTGAAGATAGATAATGAGTTCCTGTCAAAAGCCAGCGCCTTCTTCGCTGCGAAGCAACACGAGAGGAGAAATACGAACTAATGCTTCCGTGAGAAGGCTAACTACAGCATTACCCGGATGAGCAGACTACTTGAGGTTTCCCGTTCTTGTTACTACGACTGGGAGAAAAAGCAGGAAAGGATTCTTGCTGGCGAAGATGAGAAAACTAATTACTACCAGCTCTTGGATGCTGAAATCTATCGTTTGTGGGAGGCTTCAGATGGCACCTACGGAGCACCGCGTATCACTGCGGATCTTGCCGACCTTGGTTATAGCGTCGATAAGAAGACGGTGGCTAAACGGATGAAGTACATGGCCATTGAAGGAATCTCGCCGAGGAAGTTCAAGCGGAGTAAAAAGATTGGTGATTCACCCACTTCATCTTTACCTGACCTGGTTAAACGTAAGTTTGATCAAGGAGCCATGGATAAGGTGTGGTTGTCAGATATCACCCAGCTTCCCACTGCTGAAGGCCCACTGTATTTGTGTGCTGTTCGTGATGGGCATTCCCGGAGAACACTTGGGTTTGCGTTCAGCGAAATCCAGGATACAAATTTGGTTGAGAGGGCTTTACGCATGGCCTATGTGTTGCGGGGTGTTTTACCCAAGGAAGTGATTTTCCACGCAGATAGGGGCACGCAGTTCACCAGTGACCAGATGCACCAGGTGTGTAAAGAGCTAGGCATCAAGCAATCTGTTGGGCGCACTGGGGTGTGTTTTGACAATGCTATGGCGGAGTCGTTTTGGTCAACGCTCAAAACCGAGTTCTACTACCGCCGTAAGTGGATGTCGCGGCGGGAAGCAGCCAAAGGTACGGCACGGTGGATGGAGGAGTTCTATAACCGGAAACGGCGGCACTCCAGTATCAAAATGCTCAGCCCCGTCAATTATGAGAAACTAATCAATAGTAACCAGGGGAACACCCAAAAAGTTTCTTAAAATCGTGTCCGGAACTTGCGGGCAACCCCACCCCACCATGTCCAAAAAGTCACTAGACATCATGTCCAAAAAGTCCCCAGACTCCGTGTCCAAAAAGTCACTGGACTCCGTGTCCAAAAAGTTCCTAGACAGGACAGGTTTAGGCCACCGTAGACCGTAGCTAAAGAACAACGCACCGAGAGAACTGTTTACCGGTTCGTGGGCGCGTGGGGGTCAGTTGTAGCGCTGGTTTGGGTACGGCGGTCAGTGCGCGCCCCAAGGCTCTTGGAATGCAAATGAAAATGTATTGCTTAGTAGTTTAAGCTAGCGCCGGCTCTTTCTGGTGGCGGTAAGAGAGAGATGCCACTCCCCCCGCTATTAGCGCCAGGAAAACCGGCATACCGGTAATAACGGTAAGGGCCACACCGCTGGCAATCATAAGGGCGTCTACCACCTGATTTCCCAGGCTGTATTCTTTCCTATCCGAAATAGCACCGGTCAGCTTTGGCCAAAAAATAACGGCCACCAAATCTAATGCGCCTAACGTCATCATGAGGGCTCCCGGCGTAGTGCTACCTAGCAGAAAAAGCCCAGCCCCCAGTACCGTGATCAGTACCCCAACAGCGAGTATTCTTTTTTCCATAAAAAGTCTTCCTTCACATGGTAGTAGTAGTGATTAGAGCTAGTATCTAGTCACACTAACAGAAGGAAAAGCAATGATTTAGAAAAAGTTCCTCGCAAGAACGCTTGCACTGCCTCTCGCTTTCGCCGTTGCCTTCTCAGGTGGAAATACTGCCCTGGCTGACACTTTTCAGGGGCACACTTCTATCCCCACAACCCAGGCCGGTGGCACATCCACTGACTACATCCTCACGCCTAACGGCACTGCAATTGTCACTGAGGATCTCGAGACCCAAACCATCACAGTTATTGATGAAACTGGACAAAAGGTGGTCTTCGACCGAGCTGAAATCTTGGACATGGCCGACCAACTCTCCACGAGCAAGCAGGCAAGCCGCATGATGAGAACCGCCTCTGTAAGTGAAGGAACCCGTAAATACCTGTGCAACCTCTTCGCTGGTACAGCTGCCGCAGCCCAGGGCTGGGCTTGGCAGACCGCTCTTGCGATCGCGAAGGTTCACGCTGGAGTTCGCGCACTTGTAATGGCTGGACAAATCGCTTTCTGGGCTTTCATTGGCACTAATTGCTAATCCCCTAAAAGTGTCGTAGGGCTGTCCACTCGCCTAACAGGTGCGCAGAGCTAGCCCACGCCTACGCGCGAGCCTTAACCGCGCACCGACGAGGGAGCCACTTTAGACACCACATAAAGAAGTGCCTTTCGTGAACCGTCTTTCACGCTATTGGAGTGGGCTAGGAATTAGGCTCCTGCTACTTGAGCGGTTTCCATCTCGTTTTCTTTCTTCCATTGGTCCGCAAATGCATTTGGGGTCATGTATCCCAATGACGAATGCGGATGTTCATTATTATACCGGTGCGACCACCACGTTAGTCCAGCGCGTGCGTCTTCGATGTCGTAGAAGAGGTTGTCCTCAAACAATTCATCACGCATCCGGTTGTGCAGTGACTCCACGAAGCCGTTGTGCCACGGCTGACCTGCCGGAATAAACGCTTGAACTAGTTCTTGCTCAGATACCCAATTTTCCAGCTCCTTTGAGATAAATTCCGGACCGTTATCCATGCGAAGCACCGCTGGAGCTCCGCGCTCTAACACGGCGACATCCAGTAGTTCAATGACGTCGCAAGCTTTGATGGAATGATCAACTCGGAAAGAAATATGCTGCCTGGTGTACTCGTCGATGATGTTGCAGACTTTGAAGTAGCGGCCGTTGAAATCCGAATCAAATTGAAAATCCAGTGCCCAGACCTCACCAGGACGTGTTGCAGGCTTCGTACGCTAAGTGGGCTGCCTATCCAAGGTACGCTTGGACTTCTTGCGTGGGAATACCCTTAAGTCCTTCTTGACGCCACAACCGGCGGAAGGTATCCCGTCCGATGGTGAAACCAGCCGCGCGGGCGTAGACAAGCGCTCTACGGTAGCCCCACCGGCGGTGGTTATCAGCAAAATTAATCATCCAATTGATCAGCAACGCATGAGGCCGGTGAAGAAGGAGACTTCTTATTGTGCTCACCGATGCGTAGACGCCGGCGGTATGCCGATACTGATAGCCCAACAACCTTGCACGATAGCCAGTGCGTAAAGCCTTTATCAATCATATAATCGACGGCCTCGTGGCGATTTGTTGGGCTTAGAATTTTCCCTCAGCCAACTCCTTCAAAGCGGCTTTTTCCAGTTCGGACTGCCCGAGCAACCGCTTGAGCCTGTCGTTTTCTGTCCGGAGGGCCTTAAGCTCCCGGGCTTCGCTTCGAGACATTGTCCCATACTGCCGACGCCAACGACTCAACGTGGCTTCTGACACATTGAGTTCACAGCAAATCTCGCCATTCGTCTTGCCTTCCTTGGCCAGCTTGCTTGCTCGCTCCAGGCGCTCGACAATCTGTTCTAAGGGTATGCTTCTTAAATTTCTTCATATGTCCATTCTCCTTAACGAATAAGGTCAACTATGGCATACGCTCAAGTTTAATGCGCCGAATATTCCAGCCCACACCAGGGGTACCGCAGGGCACTGGTTCATGCGCGCGCTGCGGGTTTCACTATCGGTCGTGATACTTTCCGTAGGTTGTGGCGTCAAGAGGAACTGAGGGTTTTTCCCAGGAAGAAGTCGAAGCGAACTCTAGATCGTGAACCGACTCCCCGCACGTCCCCCGCAACGCGCCCTGGTGAGGTGTGGGCGTTGGATTTTCAGTTTGATTCGGACTTTGACGGTCACCAGTTCAAGGTGTGTGGGCATCATCGATGAGTTCACCAGGCAATATGTTGATTTCAAGGTTGATCGCTCTGTAAAGGCCCGCGGGTGTCATCGAGCTGCTTGATGTCGCTGTACTAGAGCTTGGAGCGCCTACGGTGCTGCGCATGGACAATGGTCCTTAAATTCATCTCTAAAGAGCTGGAGAGCTGGGCGGATGAACAGCAGTTGGTACAGGCTTTTATCCCACCGGGGCAGCCCTGGCACAACGGATTCGTCGAGTCCATGCACAACAGGATGCGTGATGAGTTGTTCGAGGATAACCTCTTCTACGGCATCAACGATGCCGAAGAACGAATCGCATGGTGGCGGTATAGGTATAATAATGAACATCCGCATTCAGCACTGGGATACATGAACCCAAATGCATTTGCGGAGAAATGGAAGCACGAAAATCAGATGGCAACCGCTTAAGTCATAAGGACCTAATTCCTAGCCCACTCCACTTTTGCGTGGCCTGCGGAAAGCCACCAAAAACCGGGTGCAGTTCCCCACCGATGACGCAGTAGTGAAAATCCTGTGGCTAACGCTGTGCTTCCAGGAAGACCGTCGCGCACTCAAACGCGCAAAACAAGCAAAACAACGCGGAACCGGATCAGGCAGAATGATCGAAGGAGCCCGCGTAGCGGGGTGGGCCGTAGCCCTCAACCAGATGGCTATCACCAACCCAGACCTATTCAACAAATACTTATAAAAACCATCCCACGCACAAAAAACTCGACACCCTCGAACTCCACGCCATGTTTCCGTGGGATAAAAGACATGGCCGAACCCAACTGGGAGGTCCGCAACTAACGCGCACACGAGCCCGCCATTTGCCCCGCGCAGGGGGTAAATCCCCCTGCGCATCCCCTCCAGAGCTTGCGGATTCTCACACACTCTCACGCTCTGCCCAAGCAAATAGGCAAAGAATATCAAACCTCACCGTTTTGTCTGGTCAAAAAGTGCGAAACTTAGGAATTAGATTTTCAAACTACGAATCAAAGTTGCACTTTGCCACTTTCCTACCTGTTCCGCTACTACGCGGCTGTACTGAGCCCCGGAATCAGCGCAGGTTGGAGCCACCCCGCTAGTTGCCAACCTGCCAATTTTCCACTCCAACTGCTAGCTTTGTTAAAAATACTCACGCTTTCACACTTAAAGTGTGAAACTGGGGAAGTTAAGAAGCTGCTTACATAAAACCCCAGGTCAAAAAATCGCAAAATAGTTGGATAAAACTTTAAAACTGCGAATTGGTGCGATAGGGTGGAAAACATGACCTGGAATTTAGCCCGTCTGGAATCAACGCTGAAAGAACTTCGTGCATTCGGGGATGACACCACCCTTATTGAATGTAAGAGGGCCAAGTCTGAGATGCCAGAAACTCTTGGCCCCAGTTTGAGTGCTTTTGCCAACATGCCAGAGGGTGGCACTATCTTGCTAGGGGTCGATGAGGCAGCAGGCTTTGTCATCAGCGGGGTAGACAACCCCGCCGCCATGGAAAAACGTCTCGCGGATTTCAACCGCCAGGCCATCAAACCAGCTCCGCAGTTGGAATTCGAACACATTGCTACATTAAATGGGGCCGTTATCGCGGTGACCGTCATTCCAGTGCTACCAACCTTGCGTCCGGCGCGGTACAAAGGAAAGCCCTACTTGCGGCAAGCTGACGGTGACTACGTCATGAATAGCAATGACTTGAGGATGGTGCAGCTTGCTTCACTACACAGTTTTGAGGCGGTAGAAAATGATTTCCGAATCATCCCGGGGCAGGGGATGGAGCAACTCGAAGAAGGTCTCCTGCGCACATTCCTCGCTACCGTGCGCCAGCGCAGTGCCCGGCTTAGTAAGGTCAACGATGATACGACTTTGCTCAACATACTCAACGTCATTACCCAAGACGAACAACTACGCTTAGCGGGCCTATACGCGATGGGGTTTTATCCCCAATCCACTCAGCCTTCACTAGCGGCAACAGCGGCCGTTCGCGTGCCAAGATCAGCTACCGGCATCCGTCATAAAAACCTTGACTACTTCAGCGGCCCTCTGCCGGAACTGCTAGAGGACACCGTTGAGTGGGTAAGGCGGAACACCACAACCACAAGCCAGTATGACCAGAAGGGCTTTCTCATAGACGTTCCGGAGTTCCCTCCTTCGGCTATCCGCGAACTTGTGGCCAACGCCTTGGTCCACCGGGACTTGGGGGTCTCGCTCGAGGTCGGACAGCAAGTGGAAATCCGCATCACGGACACTGCCCTGATCATCCAAAATCCGGGTGGGTTGAAAGGTTTATCACCAGCACAACTCACCAGTCCCCAACTCACGAAAGTAGCAGTCAACCAACGGTTATATGAAATTGCAAAGTACTTGGAAACCGCTGATGGGCAAAGGATTATTGAAGGCGAAGGCGGCGGTATCCGGGAAGTCCTTATCGCGCTGAAGGAACGGGGTCTACCGGCCCCAGAATTCATTGATAACGGCGTGTCATTCAAGGTGTTGCTTCGCAGGGGCTCGCGTTTTAACCAAGAGGAAATAGATTGGGTCAACAGCCTAAACGATGACCTTTCACCTATCGAACAGGACATCCTGATAACCCTTCGCCGGGGTGAGACCTACTCCTTTTCTCGTCTCCAGAATGAGTTTTCCCCCTATGCAAATGAGCAGTTAGAAGAAGTAGTGCAGTCTCTTGTGGGCAAGCGCTTAGTCCAGATCTCCAATGGCCAGTTCTTCCTGGATACCGGTGAGTCACAAGACCTCCTCGATGCGGAAGAGCTGAAATCCCTAGGCAAAAATGTCCCCACCGTAGCGGCACACTTGCACGAAGCTCATGAGCTCACCGTCAAGGAGCTCAGCAAGCAAACGGGTTTGTCCCCCAGCCAAGTGCGTTACGCGCTTTCGCCATTGCTCAAAGCCGGTCTTGTCACAATGCATGGCGGTCAAGGCTCCTCAACCACTACTTATCTACTCAGCTAGAGCCGCTGGATCAACGGGAGCGAGAAAACGCCGCTTCCTAGGGTTTTCACCTCAGCAGATGCTGCGTTCTCGCTCATCCGTGCGGTTAGCCTAGCCCCTCCTCCGGGTGTGTTCCCCACCGGGAACGGTGGGGTGTTGTTTGAATGAGCAACCGGTGATTTTCGTATTCTCCATCGAAATTGAAACTGATTGCTCTCTCGTGGAACTCAACTCCGACAAACTCACTGAGGACTCTCCACGTCCTTCAAACATGGACACAGCTGATCGCTGCCTATTCCAGAGCTAAGCCTCGGGTTACGTGAAATTACTCCCGGTGGGTTTTTAAGCCTCATCCAGTAAGCAGAACGGAACCTAGGGCAGGGGTTTCAAGGTAGTGTGCCTTTAAGCCACCGGCGTGTAGTCCTCGCGGGCCTTGACCCACTTGATAACTTGCGTGGTGACCGGAAGCATGACTACCTCCACCAGGGTCTTCCAGAGGAAGCCCACAATGACGAAGTTGAGGAAGTCGCCGAACGTGGAAATACCAATGACGGGTGCGGCGATGGCGCAAAATAGCACGGTGTCACCCAGCTCGCCCACTACGGTGGAGGCCACCAGGCGGGAGATGAGCCCTTTTTCACCCTGGCGGGATTTCATGCGCACCAGCGTCCAGGAGTTCAGCAGCTGGCCTACCAGGTAGCCGGCTAGGCCAGCGAGCAGGATCTGCGGAACCGCGCCGAGCGTGGCGGCGAAGGCCTCTTGGCCCTCGTAGAAGCTCGCGGCGGGCAGCCAGATGGCAATCTGGAAGCAGAGGGTGGCCAGGATGAGCATGGCGAAGCCAATGATGACGGCGCGCCGGGTGTGTTTGAAGCCGTAGCATTCGGACAATACGTCGCCGATGACGTAGGACAGGGGGAAGAGGAAGAAGGCGCCGTCGGTGATGAGCGGTCCTAGCTCCACGCCTTTGGTGGCGTTGATGTTGGAGATGATGAGAGTGACGCAAAACACCGCGACCAGCCACGGATACAGCGTTGGCTGTACCGGGATGTATCGGATGCTCACGCCACTTTGTGAAGTGGTTGCGGTTGCCGATTCATTTGTCATAAGAAATACTATGCCCCAAAAACCTGCGCTAACCTAAACGCATGACTGGAACCGGAAGATATGCCCCCAGCCCCAGCGGTGACCTGCACTTTGGCAACCTGCGCACGGCGGTCATCGCGTGGCTGGCCGCCCGCACCACGGGCCGTCGCTTTGTCATGCGGGTGGAAGACATTGATACCCAGCGTTCTTCCGCGCACTCCGCCGCCCGCCAGCTGGAGGACCTGGCCGCTCTGGGCATCGACTGGGATGAGCTGACCTACCAGTCCGAGCGCCACGCGGCCTATGAGCGCGCCCTGGCACGCTTACCGCACTATGAGTGTTACTGCTCGCGCAAGGATATCCAGGAAGCCTCCCGCGCGCCGCACGCCGTTCCGGGTCAGTACCCGGGGACGTGCCGCACTCTTTCCGATGCCGCCCGTACCCGACGCCGCGCCCAGCTCGCCGCCGAGGGCCGCGCGCCGGCCCTGCGCCTCCGCGCTGCT
>NZ_VXKJ01000005.1 GCF_008693075.1 Corynebacterium phocae
CCAGCCCCGACCCCGCCAGCCCCGACCCCGCTGCCCCCGCCGGCCACTTCACTATCACGGACCGCCTGCACGGCGAATACACCGGCGAGGTTGATGATTTCATCCTGCGCCGCGGCGGCCAAGCGCCCGACTGGGCGTACAACCTGGCGGTGGTGGTTGATGATGGTCAAGGGGGTATCGACCAAGTAGTGCGCGGTGATGACCTGCTATCTTCAGCGCCCCGCCAGGCATACCTGGCTGGGTTGCTGGGCTACCCGGTGCCTGAGTACGTGCATGTTCCGCTGGTGTTAAACGCCGAGGGCAAGCGCCTGGCCAAGCGCGACGGCGCCGTGACCCTGCGCCAGATGCTGGGCGCCGGCGCCACCGCGGCGGACGTGGTGGCGCAGCTGGCGGACACCCTGGGCTACCGCGCGCGCAGCCTTGACCAGCTGCGGGCCCAGTTTGATCTGGACCGTCTGGATACCAAGCCCACCGTCTGGCTAGGCTAGGGGCATGGAAGATATGGAAGCTTATAACTACGCCGCCTTAGATGACTCGATGGACTACCTCTACGCCTTCTTTGAGCAGGACTTGGCGCGCTGTGTGGCGGAAAACCGCGAGCTCATTCCGGAGGGCCTGGAGTACCTCCTGGCGGAGGATTCCTTGGAGGACTACGTGTGGATTTGGCTCAAGGCGCGCGGACCCAACAGCTTCTACCAGTACGTCATGGACGGTGGCTATCCGGAGGTGGAATCCCGCCAGGCGTATGACTACCGCGTGAAGGAGTGGGCCATTGATAATCCGCCGCACGTGACCTGGTTCCGCGAAGACGGCTCCGCGCTCCCGGACCTTCCAACCCCTTAACTTATAAAAAGCCCCTTTATTCTAGGAATGGCACCCTTGTTCTACTTCCGTGGCCGGGAACTGCGTGGAAAGCCAGGGGAATGGCCACTCAGTGCGAATTCCCCCGGTGTTATTCATTGAGGTTCCTATAAAAAACTTTATGCTTGGCGGGTGGCGTGGGGGGTAAACTCCAAGACTTTTGCCCTACGGTGTAGCAGTATCTAAATCGGGGGGAACGCGTTCTACTAGAACGGGTTTAGTAACAAGCCGGGGGTTGGGTTAAAAACACCCGGTAGGGGGGTGGCGGTGCCTGATGTAGGCACCGCCACATTTTTCTTTCGTGGGATGCCAGGTCCCGCAACCTCGGGCAGCTCCCCGCCAACTACCCTTGGGCCCCGCCAACTCTCCTTCCTGACTTGGGTCATTCCGTTGTGACTTATTTAATATTGACATTGTGGCCTGCAGATTCGGGTGTGGGACCAGTGACTTTTCCTGACTAAGCGGGTAGCTGATGGGGGTAGTCACTCTGTTGTGTGTATCACTGCCACGTATTCGTATTGCTGCTAGTGGGCTGGGCGGTTGCAGCGCAACCGTCGCGGCCAGATATTGCCCCTGAGCAGGTCATTAGGATTACTAGCCGCGTTTTTAATTTGAGAAATCAGTACGGACAGCGAAATTCGCTCTGCAGTCCCGCCCAATTTGCCCTCGCGCGCATACTCTATTCAAGGGCACCTGCCCGTGGGCGTGACTGCGGTGACACGCGAGAACTTGTCCGGACGTCACACCACGAAATCCCTGAAACACCTAGTCAGAGCCATAAAGAGGGAATGTGCAATAGAATCTCAAATCGAGGAGCAAAAAATGTAGGCCTAACGCCGCGGTCGCCAGACTTAGCCGGTCTCATCCAAAAGATCTCGAAACCTGACTAAAATGAGCCAACTCGGGTTAAAAACACCCGGTAGGGGGGTGGCGGTGCCTGATGTAGGCACCGCCACATTTTTCTTTCGTGGGATGCCAGGTCCCGCAACCTCGGGCAGCTCCCCGCCAACTACCCTTGGGCCCCGCCAACTCTCCTTGGGCCCCGTGCGCCGGAAACGGGTAAAAAAGGGGACCCGCGCACCCGCCAGAGCCTTCGTACCCTTGCTGCATTCCTGCCCTGGGGGAGTTTAAAGGATGGACGCCACGCGGAATCCTGCACACCACCTTAGTCCGTTGGGGTGTGTTCGGGCAAACCGCCGCGCGGCGGGTGAGGGTGGATGGAATAGCGTGTGTTTGCTTGTCCTGCCCGTGTGGACAAAGGCTTAAAGTGTGCGTGAGCTGGTGATTTTGTTCTCAACCGCCGCAGCTGATAAAGTTTCGCCTTGGAGGATTCGACTAGCGGCCTATGTCACACGCCTGGAACGCGTGCGGGAGTCACATCCCTCAGGGGTTCAAATCCCCTATCCTCCGCCAAAAAAGCTCCCGGTCATAACGACCGGGAGCTTTTTCATGAGGCCCCGGAAATACCCGGCTCTTCGGAAATACGTGGGATCTGGGTCATTTGGGGTTGACGGATTGGAGTAGTTGCCAGTGGGGTTTGCCGGCGGTGAGTAGGACTCTGATTCGGTAGTTGTGGAAGTTCCTGAAGCCGTATCCGATGCGCTTGACGCGTTTGATGGTGTTGTTTTGTTCTTCGGTGACTCCGTTGGACAGTTTGTCTTTGGGGTAGTTGAGGATCTCTTCACTCCAGTTCAGCAAGGTAGCGCCTAGTTTTTGGACTTCTTCCGGGCTGGTTTCAGCAATTGCTGCGGCGATAATTTCTTGGAGTCTTTCCTGCGCCACGTCGTAATTATCGCAGGCGTAGAAGCTTCTAAGCTGCTCTTTTATGCGATGAGCAAGCGCGACTTCACCGTTGGGGTCACCATTGTCCAAAATGGATTGCAACTTAGCTTGAGCTTTCGCACTCACCCTGTCATGGGCCGTTACTGGCAGACGACGTCCTCTAAACAACGGATCGTGTTTTCGCCCTCGATGGCCATATTTTTCCTGTTGGACTCGTCTGCGCACCTGGTCAGCCGCGAGATTCGCGCGTTGAATGACGTAAAAATGATCAGCGATGTGCACCGCGTTAGTAAACACATTACGAAATACGCGCCGCGAGTTGTCAGTCCACACCATGATGAGGCTATACGATGGTCTTGGACTATTCATGCACTACTCGAACAATGAGGATTTCTGCACGTTAACCGGTGTTTGCACCACTTAGTCCTCGTAGGGCTGCCGCGGAGGGGACAACCTACTAGTTCTACTACCGGCCGGTCTTTAATAGTCTGCGAATTCTAGAAGAAAAATCAAGAATCCGGTGTAACCTGGAGGTATGAGTGAATTCGACTTTGTCCAAGTGAACCGTGAGTACCCAAATGAGGCCTATGCTCCGGACGGAGAGCTCTGGTGGGAAACTAAGATACATGGGTGTAGGGGTGCTTTTCCTCGAATGGCATCTTGGCTTCGCTGGAATGTGGAAGTCGGAGAGAGGTTTACGACCAGACAATTGCGGAAAGTCCTGAATGTAAAGAACGAACACGCTCAACGTCGACAGAGAGAGCTTAGAGACCATGGTTGGAGATACTTGTCGTCGAAAGAGGAGCCCAGTCTTGGAGAAGATTGCATCCTAGAAGAAATTGGTTGGTGGCCGGGAGATGGCCCACGTCCAAAAACTACTGCCATATCAGCAAAGGTGCGGCGACAAGTCCTGGAACGTGATGGTGGACGATGTGTTATCTGTGGGCGTGCTGCTGGTGAACAATACGACGATGGCAGCATCGTGAGCTTAGCTGCGGGCCATATACGGGCCAACTCTCATGGAGGGAAAATAAGTCTCGACAATCTGAGGACGGAGTGTCGTTTGTGTAATGAATCGGTACGAGCGGACACTGGGTCAGCTGCCGATCCGAAAGCGGTTCTCGAACAGGTAAAAAGTTTAAAGAAAAAGGAAAGGGAGGAGTTGCGATATTGGATTCAAGCGGGGCAGCGGACTCGTACCGCTCTCGACCGTGCATACGACGCTTATCGTCTGGGCGGGCCGAGAGTTCAGGAAGAGGTTGTCAGGTATCTCGCCGAAATGGAGAGTAGAAGTTGGGTCTAAGCGGCCCGATCGCTGTTCTCAAACGCCCTCCGAATTTCGGTTCCTACGGCTTTGGCCACCGGGGGTGGAAATGCGTTACCAATTTGACGGCAGGCATTGGTTTTTCGTCCGGTGATTTCCCAGGAGTCTGGAAATCCTTGGATCCTAGCTAGCATTTTCGGAGTTAGCCGTGGTTGACCTTTAAAGCCAGATTCTGGTGCTTCGTCAGCGATCGTAGTGCCTATCACGTTCATTTCTAGCCACGCTTTGCGGGCGCGTGTGGGGCCGAGATCCGGGCCTCCGTGTTTCTTTGAGCCGCCTACAAGGGTGGGAGCGATTTTGTTTGCAGCTTCTGCCCAATTGGTGGCTTCCTCCCAGCCATTTGCTGCCATCAGGTCCAGCAACGCTTCACCCACTGTCGGTGCGCTAGCGGCGTCAGCTTCGGGCCAGCAAAAGCTGGCCATATCTGATGGCCGAAGTGCTACTAGGATTGCACGTGGCCGCAACTGGGGCACACCGTAATCGGAGGCCTTGAGAAGTTTCCAGGCTCCTACGAAACCTGAATGTGAGAGCCGTTCAAGAATTTCTGTTCGGTAATCTTCGAACTTGGGGTCCATCAAACCTCGTACGTTTTCGAGCATCACTCCTCTCGGCTGAAGTTGATCCACCAAATCCAAAGCGCGGCTGAACAAGTCGCGGTCGTCTTCCTTCCCTAGCTGTTTGCCCGCAACCGAGAAGGGAGGGCAGGGTACCCCGCCTGCGAATAGATCAATGCCGGTTAACTCCTTATCGGGAGTCCATTCATTCAAATCCGCTTGAATTACATTCCAATGCGGGCGATTATATGAAAGCGTGTTCGTGCACCAAGACTCTAGCTCAACCAGCGCCTTGTGTTCGAACCCGGCCATTTCGAGCCCTAGGGCTTGTCCGCCAGCTCCTGCACAGACTTCGAGTGAAGAATAAGAACGTTTAGTCATGACTGTCTTTCTAATGCTGCTTTGATTTGCAACAGCGTTGCTCTGCATCTGCCTGATGTTTCTGAAATTAGACTACCGCAGAGACTGGACACTAAGGGACCGTGGTCCTAATCCATACGATCCTAATGAATGAAGATAAAGACCTTCGAGAGATGAATAAGACAGGCCCTGGTGCCTGCGCCGGGCCAGACGGGGCCGTGTGGGGTTATTCGCCGCCCAGCTGGCCCGCCAGGCGGTTAAAGCGCTGCTGGCTGATGTCGCCCATACCCACCACGGCCACGTGTTTGCCCTTGGCCTCAAACTTGGAGGTGATGGAATCCAAGGTAGCAATGGTGGACGCGTCCCAAATCTCCGCGTGGCTTAGATCCACGACCACGTTGCTGGCCTCGGTGTGGTAGTCAAAGCAGTAAACCAGCTCGTTGCTGGAGGCAAAGAAGAGCTGCCCGTGGACGAAGTAGGTGATGGTGTCTCCGTCCACCTTGCTGTCCACGTAGACCAGGTGCGCCACGCGGCGGGCAAACATCACCATGGCGGCGGTAGAGCCCAACACCACGCCCACAGCCAGGTTGTGCGTGGCAAGCGTAGCTACCACGGTGGTGAGCATCACGGCGGTTTCGCTTAGCGGCATGATGGGCAGCATGCGCAGTGAGCGCCAGTCCATGGTGCCTACCGACACCATGACCATGACGGCCACCAGTGCGGCCATGGGGATTAGCCCCACGATATCGCCCAGCGTGACCACCAGGATGAGCAGGAAAATACCGGCCAGCAGCGTGGATAGCCGGGTGCGGGCGCGGGAGGCGCGCACGTTGATCATGGTCTGGCCAATCATGGCGCAACCGCCCATGCCGCCAAACAAAGACGCCAGCACGTTGGCTACGCCCTGGCCCAGGCTTTCGCGGGTTTTATTGGAGTGGGTTTCGGTGATTTCATCGACCAGTTTGGCGGTCATGAGGGACTCCATGAGCCCCACCAGCGCCATGGCCACGGCGTAGGGGCCGATGATGCGCAGGGTCTCAAGTGTGAGGGGGACATCGGGAAGTAAAAATTCTGGCAGCGTACCGGGCAGCTCACCTTGGTCGTGGACGTTGGGCACGTGCCAGCCAGTGACCAGCACAATCGCGGTGATGACCACAATGGCTACCAGCGGCGCCGGCACGGCCTGAGACACACGCGGGAACAGCACCATGATGGCTATACCCAGCGCCACCAGAGGGTACACCAGCCACGACACGCCGATGAGGTGTGGCAGCTGCGCCAGGAAAATCAAGATAGCCAGCGCGTTGACAAAGCCAATCATCACTGAACGCGGGATGAACCGCATGAGCTTGGCCACGCCCAGGCCCGCCAGCACTAACTGGACGATGCCCGCTAGCAGCACCGTGGCAAAGAAATAGTCCAGGCCGTAGTCGCGGGCCACGGGGGCAATCACCACGGCCACAGCGCCGGTGGCGGCGGAAATCATGGCGGGGCGCCCGCCGGTGAAGGCGATGGTCACGGCCATCACGAAGGAGGCGAATAAGCCCACGCGGGGGTCCACCCCGGCCAGGATGGAAAAGGAGATAGCCTCCGGGATGAGGGCCAGGGCCACTACTAGGCCGGCCAGGATTTCGGTGCGCAGGCGCGCCGCGGAGCTAAAGGCAAAGCGGAAGGACTCAATGGTTCCCGTTGGGGCTAGTGGCTCGCGGGAAACGGTTGTGGTCATGGGATTTCTCCAAAAGATGAGAGAGAGCGTGCAAAACCGTAAACATTACGGCATAGCAGGTACTTTTCACAGCCAGACGGGTTGAGCTTTAAGCTAATGGGTATAGACTGGCTCGAAAGTTGTAAAAAATTACTGAAAGGTTCTCCTATGTCGCTGATGTCACTGAAGGAAATGACTGCTGAACAGCTAGAGGAACTAGCTGCCCAGACCCGGAGGGATTATGACAAACTCAAGGCCAAGCGCCTAAAGCTGGATTTAACGCGTGGTAAACCCTCCCAAAAGCAGGTAGAGATCTCCAACGAGCTCCTGGCTCTGCCCGGAGTGGATAACCACACAGACGCGGCCGGCAATGATTTGCGCAACTACGGCAACCTGGAGGGTATCCGCGAAATCCGCGAACTGTGGGGCAAGCTGATGGGCATTCCAGCGGAGAACCTGGTGGCAGGGGATTCTTCCTCTTTGAACATCATGTTTGACCTCATTTCCTTTGCCTGGAACTTTGGTACCCACCGTTCCAAGCGCCCCTGGTCCCAGGAGGAAAAGGTTAAATTTATTTGCCCCGTTCCTGGCTATGACCGCCACTTTGCCATCACGGAGCTCTTTGGTATTGAAATGGTTCCTGTGGCCATGCGCGAAGACGGCCCGGACATGGACGCCGTTCGTGAGCTGGTCAAAGACCCCGCAGTCAAGGGCATGTGGTTGGTACCTATGTTCTCCAACCCCACGGGCGTTACCATTTCGGAGAAGGTTGCCCGGGAGTTGGCTGGCATGGACGCCGGGTCCCCAGATTTCCGGATTATTTGGGACAACGCCTACGCCGTCCACACGCTGACGGAGGATTTCCCCACCATCTTGCCCATCCTGGACATTGCCAATGATGAGGGCCATCCGCACCGTTTCTGGGTGCTATCCTCCACCTCCAAAATCACTTTTGCCGGCGGCGGCGTAGCTTTCTTTGCCACCTCCGCGGACGGCATCAAGTGGTACCTCAAGCACGCGGGTATCCGCGGAATTGGCCCCAACAAGCTCAACCAGCTGGCTCACTATGAGTTCTTCGGTTCTGCGGAGGGGGTGCGTTCTATTATGCGGCGGCATCGGGCGCTTTTGGCTCCTAAGTTTGAGGCCGTGCTCCGTATCCTGGAAGACCGCCTGGGCAAGTACGACTTCGCTGCGTGGACCAAACCGGAAGGTGGCTACTTCATTTCCCTCGATGTCATGGACGGCACCGCCAACCGCGTCTGGGAGCTGGCTAAAAATGCCGGAATTGTCTTAACCCCCGCCGGGTCGGCCTTCCCGCACGGTGAGGACCCCAATGACCGCAATATCCGTCTGGCTCCTTCCTTGCCTCCCCTCAAGGAGATCGAAGTTGCCATGAAGGGCGTGGCTACCTGCGCGTTGCTGGCTGCGTTGGAAAAGCTGGGCTACTAGGCACATGAACCAGGAAGGCACCTGCCTGTGGCTTGACCGGATAGTGCCAGCCCCGCTGGAATTTAAGGACGTGGACGGCCACCGGCTGGCCATGGCCACCCTGGACACCGGTGAGTCCCTGGTGGCTACCACTGATTTCGCTGACACGGACACGGGCTTGGTCGCGCAGGGGTTGTCCGTGCGCAGCGAGCTACTCACCGTGGCGCGCGCCGGGAAGCCGGAGCTGGCCCGCCTGGTCATCGAGGCAGCGGAACTCCTGATAGCCGCCCGCGTCATCCCCGCTCAGCCCGGCACACTCTTGCCCAAGCTGGGGGAAAACACCCACGGCATGTTGATTGCCCCCTTCCTGTGGAACGGCCCCACGCCGCAGCTCAAAGAGCCGGACCGGTGGACGCTAATCCTGCAGTTGGTGGCGCTCAACGACGCGGAGTACGCCTTCGCGGTGGAAGAAGGCGTGGCGGCCTTCCAAGAGGAAGCCACCCGCGCGGGAATTGACCTGCTGGACTTCACCCGGGTGGGGCCACAACCGGTAGACTAAGGTGCGTGGCTTTATACCGGAAATACCGTCCAGCATCCTTTAGTGAGGTCGTCGGCCAAGAGCAGGTGACCCGGCCTTTGTCGGCAGCGCTTGACTCAGGCCGCATTAATCACGCCTACCTTTTCTCAGGCCCGCGCGGCTGCGGCAAAACGTCCTCCGCGCGCATCCTGGCTCGCTCGCTCAACTGCGTTACGGGACCTACCTCCACGCCGTGCGGCACGTGCGACTCTTGCGTTTCCTTGGCCCCCGGCGGGCCCGGCAACTTGGACGTCACGGAGCTAGACGCGGCCTCCCACAACAGCGTTGATGACATGCGTGAGCTACGCGACCGCGCCTACTACGCACCGGCGGAGTTCCGGTACCGGATTTTCATCATCGATGAGGCCCACATGATTTCCAACTCCGGTGCCAACGCTTTGCTCAAGGTGGTCGAGGAACCACCGGAGCACGTGATCTTCATTTTTGCCACCACGGAGCCGGACAAGATCATTGGCACTATCCGCTCCCGTACGCACCACTACCCGTTCCGGTTGCTCACTCCGCCGGACATGCGCGGGTTACTGGAGCGCACGGTGGCATCAGAGGGCGTTCATGTGGACGACGCCGTCTATCCCATGGTTATCGCCGCCGGTGGTGGGTCCCCGCGTGACACGCTTTCTACCCTGGACCAACTGCTAGCCGGCGCCGGCCCCGACGGGCTGACTTATGAGCTGGCCCGCCCGCTTCTGGGCGTGACGGATGAAACCTTGCTAGATGACACCATTACCGCGCTGCATTCGGGCGACAAGGCCCAGCTGTTTAAGCTCATTGGTGATGTTATTGAGGCGGGCCATGAGCCCCGGCGCTTTGCCATTGACCTGCTTGACCACCTGCGTGACCTGATGGTGTTGCAGGCTGTTCCGGACGCCATTGCTGCGGGTTTGGTTTCCGCCCCGGCCTCCCGCGCTGGTGTCCTGGAGGAACAGGCGGCGGCTTTTCCTGACGGTCACTTGGCTTCCCTGGCTGCGACGGTGAACTCGGAGATCGCGAATCTCCGTGGCGCGACTTCCCCGCGTTTGTTGCTGGAGATTTTGGCGGCCCGGCTGGCGGCGGCTCCGGCTCAGGCGGCTGGTTTCGCTCCGAACCCCGCCTCTGGTGCTCCCGCTTCCGGAGCCACCTCTGGCGGCGGCTCCTCGCCGGTAGCCACTGCGCCTACTGCCGCCGATGCCGGAGCTGCCCTCCTTGCCCGCCGCCGGGCCCAGCAGCAGGCTCAGCAGCCGCAGCAGCAGACCCCGCCGCAAACCCCGCCGGCTCGGGAGCACGCGCAGCCGCAGCCACAGCAGCAGACCCCGCCGCAGACCGC
>NZ_VXKJ01000006.1 GCF_008693075.1 Corynebacterium phocae
AGACCCCGCAGGCGCAGCAGCACGCGCAGCCGCAGCCACAGCAGCAGACCCCGCCGCAGACCGCGCCGGCCCAACAGTCACAGTCACAGCCGCAGCCACAGCAGCAGACCGCGTCGGCCCAACAGGCGCAGCCGCAGCCACAGGCGCAGCGGCAAACCCCGCCGGCCCAACAGGCACAGCCGCAGCCACAGCAGCAGACCGCGCCGGCTCAGGAGCACGCGCAGCCAGAGCAGCAGGGTTGGCAGCAGGAGCCGCGGCAGCAGTCACAGGAGCAGGCGCAGGCGCAGCCACAGGCGCAGACCGCGCCGGCTCAGGAGCAGGCCCCGGCGCAGGCACACCAGTCCAGCGCCCCTGCCCAAAAGCAGACGGAACCGCAGGGCAACGTTCTCAACGCCCTGCGGGAGGAGTGGCCTGCGCTGCGGGCGGACATCGGCCAACGCAACAAGGTCGCTGAAATCATGCTCACCGAGGCGCGGATTCTGGGAATCCGGGAAGACACCGTAGTCCTAGGCCACACGACCGGCGCGTTAGCCCAGCGAATCAACGCAGATAGCAACAACAAAGACGTGGTGGCCGTATTATCAGAGCACCTAGGCCACCCAATCAAAGTGGAATGCGTGGTGGGCACCGACCCCCAAGCCGCCGGACTGCCCGCCGCACAAAGCCCACAGCGGGCTTGGAGCCCCAACCAGCCCGCACGCGAGGCCCAAGACGACAAGGAGTCGGAGAGTCCACGCAAAGCTGAAACACCCGCCACTGATTCCTGGGGCACCCCGCGGGCTATCGGCGGCGCTGCAGAGCCGGCCCCCGACGGTGAATCTGACTCCGGTGAGATTGAGGCGGTATCGGCGGCGAATGCGGAACAGAGCCCCCAACCAACCCACACCGGCGTGCCCACCCCGGGCGAGCGCAGCAGCGGGAACGCACCAGGAGACAAACCGGGCGGAGATTGGCGATCCCGGATCAAGTCAGTCGCAGAAGCAACGCCCCAGCCCACGGATTCTTTCAGCGACGGAGTCCCACTGCCGCCAGAGCCCGCCCACGAGTACCCACCGCCCCCCGAGGACAACCCCGCGCCACCACCGGCGGAGGACCCCCAAGCCGAAGAAGAGCGGATGATGATGGAGGCTTCGTTGGAAACAGGTGAAAGGGACCACCGGGATGGCTTGGAGGTAGCGGTTGACCTGGTGACCGAGCACCTCGGCGCGCGCCGGGCGTGATGACGGTACAATAACCTAAGAGAAGTTCACATATTCGAATTGGAGAAATTTATGACTACCCCAGATCCGCAACAGCAAGCCGTTGATATGAACGAGCTCATCGCTCAGGCGGCCCGCGTACAGGAAGAACTTGCCCGCGCCCAGGAAGAAATCCTCAAAGCCCACGTGGAAGGCTCCGCAGGCAACGGCTTGGTCAAGATTGTCATGACCGGCGGCGCTGAGCTGGTTGACCTGCAGATTGACAAGAGCGTGGTGGACCCAGAAGATATTGACACCCTGAAAGACCTCATCATGGGTGCCTACAAGGAAGCCCACGCAGCAGCCGGCCGCCTGGCCCAGGAAAAGATTGGCCCCCTGTCCCAGGGCATGGGTCAGTCCCAGCAAAATTATGACGGCCCGTCGTTCAACGACGTGTTCGGTGGCGGCCAGTAAGCTAGCCTTTAAACCGCGCTTGCCCGTGTCTAGCGGGGGCGCGGTTTTGCCATGTTTAAAGGAGTAGAAAATGTTTGAAGGCCCACTGCAGGATCTGATTGATGAGCTCTCCCGCCTGCCGGGGGTAGGTCCCAAGTCGGCGCAGCGTATAGCTTTTCACATCCTGCACATGGACCCGGAGGACGTCACGCGGCTGCAGGAAGCGTTGGGAGGGGTGCGTGACGGCGTGAGTTTTTGCCGCATCTGTTGCAACATCTCCCGTGAGGACGTGTGCCGTATTTGCATTAACTCCCAGCGTGATACCGCAACGGTGTGCGTGGTGGAAGAACCCAAAGACATCCAGGTCATTGAGCGCACGGGGGAGTACTCGGGCCGGTATCACGTGTTGGGTGGTGCCCTGGACCCGCTGGGCAACGTGGGTCCCAAGGATTTGAACATTTCCCAGCTGTTGCAGCGGATTGGCGGGGTGTTGGAGGACCGGGAGCTGGCGGACTCAACGCCGGAGCACCCACTTTTCGATGCCGCCCCGGATATCCGCGAAGTCATCTTGGCCATGGACCCCAACACGGAAGGTGAGGCCACGGCGGCGTACTTGGTACGTTTGCTCCGCGATTTCCCGGACTTGAAAATCACGCGGCTGGCCTCCGGAATGCCCTTGGGAGGGGACCTGGAGTTCGTGGATGAGCTAACTTTGTCCCGCGCGTTGTCGGGGCGTTTGACGGTTCAGGGCTAAAACCTGTGGATAACTCCCCGAAATAGCCGGTTTTGGGCCGCCGGTGGGCAGATTTTCAAAGTTATCCACAGGCTGGGCATGTGGCCCTGGCGCGAGTGGGCGGGGACCTTTAGTCTCACGAAGTATGAACCCATTACAACAACTTGCACAATCATTTAGGCAACCGGGGCTGGAGCTTTTTGCCGCCTGCGCCGGGAAGTCCCAGGGCCAGATTAAAGCCATGGGCATACCTGCTAAGAACGCTGGGGAAATTTTCCGGGCGGCACAAGCCTTTAACACGCCAACGCGTTCGCGCGACAGGCAGCGCCAAGCCATCCAGTCAGCCCGTGACAACGGGTTGACGTGGGTAGAGCTGGTAGAAATTGATAAATACGCCCGGAAACTCAAAGACGAGGCCAAGGCCTGGCGCCTGCGGCTGAAGCTATGCCGGGTCAGCGGAGGACTGGCCGCCATCAGGAAGGCGGCCCAGGGGTTGCTGAAAACCCTTAAACCCAAACCCAAGCCCGAGCCAGAGGTGAAGATGGAGCAACCCCAGGACGGGTTGTGGAAGCTCAGCGTCCGCGCGGATTCCTCCATGTTGGCCGCCATTGCCACCAAGCTGGCGAAAGCCAAAGACAAGGTAGCGGCCTTCGCCGAGATTCTAGAGCAAGGTGCCCCGCAGCCCACGCTTTATACCCACGTGGTCATCACTGCAGAAGACATCCAGGCCATTGAAGCGGACCAGGGTGAAGACGTGCTCCTGCGGATGACCGACGGCGCGGTAATCACCGGCGCGGAATTGGCGCGCAGGAAACTCGCGGAGATGGGGTTTGTGACAATAGTGAGCAACTTCGGCGGGCCGGTTAATACGTACCGGTTGCAGCGGAGTGCTTCGGGAAAGCAGCGGCTGGCCGCGTCCGTGGTGAACACCACCTGCGTGGTAGACACGTGCAACAAACCCGCCGAGCAGTGCGAAATGCACCACATGCAAGCCTGGTCAGAAGGCGGAGAAACCAACCTCAGTAACCTGGTTCCGCTGTGCCCGTTCCACAACGGGCGCAACGATGACAACCCGCACCGGCCCAACCATGGGCGCGTGGAACGCGTCAAGGGCAAAGCCCGCTGGGTGCCCGCCTGGAGCCAGGGGGTGGTGTTTTAAGCCAAGCGCTCTCTGCGCAATTGCGCGACTGCGGGAATGTTTAGCGGCTGGAGCTGTTTTAGGTCCACGCCCATAGCGCGTGCCAGGAGGTAATCCGCCAACTGCGGGTTGCGGGCCAGCGCCGGACCGTGCATGTAAGTGGCAACGATGGACCCTTGGACCGCGCCCTCAGCCAAGATTTGGGCCTCACCATCTTCGAGGTCCGCGGAAGCGTGGCGGTCAGCGTTGCCCACGCCTTTGCTCAGGCGGCCCAGCGGGTAGGCGTCCGCGCCCAGGATGGTGGCACCCATGTGGTTTTCAAACCCGGTTAGGGGTTCGTTGACGTCATCGAGTTGGGGTTCGGACACGACCTCCCCGATAGCGCGCTTTCCCAGCGTGCCGGTTTCCATGTCCAGCAGCCCCACGCCGGCAACGGTTTGGCCGCCGGCCCTAAAAGAGCTGCCCAAAACCTGGAGCCCGGCGCAGACCGCAAAGATGGGGCGCCCGGCATTAGCCGCGCGGGTCAGGCCGCCGTCGGCGATGAGGTGCTCTGCCGCCAAAATCTGCGCGGTGTCCTCACCGCCGCCCAGGGTGTAGACGTCCAGGTTCTCCGGGATGGCTTCCCCCAGCGTGAAACGGTGGATCTCCGCGTCTATGCCGCGCATGCGGGCGCGCTGACGGAGCACCAGGGCGTTGCCGTCATCACCGTAGGTTCCCAGGACGTCTGGGAGAATGAGTCCGATGTTAAGCATTGGCTGTCTCCTTGAGCAGTGCGCGGCGCAGGTCGCGGAACGCGGTGTAGTTGGCTAAGACCTCAATACGGCCCTCTGGGCACGCGGCAATGGCTTTGAGCGGGCTGGGGATAAGTTCGTGGGAGATGTCTGCGTAGACCAGGCGCACGGCCAGGTCCGTGCCACGCTCACCAGCGGCCTTGACCTCAACGCCTTCGAAATCCTCAAAGCGCACGTCCCACAACCAGGACATATCCACGCCGTCAGCTTCCTGGCCGTTGACAGCAATGACCAGGCCGTCAGCGCTGCGGTCAACCATGGATAGCGCTTCTTGCCAGCCGGCGGGGTTCTTGGCCAGCAGTAGGCGGATTTCCCGCCCATTCCAAGTGATAGTGGAGTACCTGCCGGCAACGTCATCTACTTTTTCCGTGGCGGCAATTGCTGCGTCCAAGGGCACGTCGAAAGCGGTTACGGCGGCGGCGATAGCCTGGGTGGCGTTACCGCGGTTAGCACGCCCCGGCAGCGTCAGATTTAACTCCGCGTCCCCGCCAGGGCTGCCGATGCCCCCTTCCGTGACCACCCAATCAGGCTCCGGGCGGCTAAACGTCCGGCCGTCGCCCATTGGCTTGATGTCGTACCAGTGCGACCCTTCGTGGATAATCTGGCCACTACTGCGCGGGGACGCAACGGAGTCGCCTAACCAGCCGGCTCCGGCGGATACCCACACCACGTTCTTGGCGTCGTAGGCAACCGAGGTCATCAGGACGTCGTCGCAGTTGGCAATGACCAACATGTCCGGGTGAGCCTCCACGCAGGCGCGCAGGGCGCGTTCAATCTTGTTGATTTCCCCCACGCGGTCAAGCTGGTCCCGCGAAAGGTTCAGAAGTACCAGCGCGGTGGGAGAAATCATGTCCGCCACGTGTGGCACGTGCAGCTCATCTACCTCCAGCACCACATGTGAGGCGTCCTTGCCTGCCAGCAACGCGGAAATGATCCCGGCGTCCATGTTGTCCCCACCCTCATTGGTGGCAACGGGGTAGCGCGTACGCAACGCGGCCGCCAACATGCGGGTGGTGGTGGACTTGCCGTTGGTGCCTGTCACCAGCACGGACGGCCGGCCACCGGCCAAAGATGCCATAATCTTGGGGTCAATAGCCCCAGCAACCAAGCCACCAATCATGCCACCAGCACCCCGGCCGGAAGCCCGGGACGCGGCAGTAGCCGCCTTGGCAGCCACAGTAGCTAGGGCGGAGCGCGCCTTAAGGATACTAAAACTCATGAACCTAAGTTTAGCCCCTGTGCACTAGTTGGTGTTGCCTTTGCCACGCCGCCGGCGGTTTCCGCCCCGGGACCCGCGCCGGCGCTTGCGGGCGTTCGGATCTCCACCAGGATCCCCAGCGCGCCGGGGCCGGCGTGGGTACGGCCACGCGCCCGGCGCTGGCACGGGCTTAGGTGCCTCCGGCAGCGGCGGCGCCACGTTGTCCAAAAGCTCTAGGAACCTCTCATCGCTGACCAGCGGAATGTCCTTGCGGTCCGCGTGCATGGCCTTGCCCTGCAAGTTCTCCCGGTCAGTCAGGTTGCACACAATCAACGAGGATTCCCGGGTCAGTTTCTCCACGTAGTTCAAGCCCGCGGCCATACCGGCGGCGATGAGTTCATCCGGTTCCATGGAAATTTCCGGAGCAATGACAAATTCCATGCCTTTGCGCAACGTGTCCTTGAACTTCCCCGGGTTGGAGTAAGTACGCGGCGCCTTAGCAGCGTCCACTCGCACGTTGGAACGCTGCAAACCAAAGCGGTCTCCGCGCAGGTTCTTCGGATCCAACGTACACACCACACCCGGGGTGTTGGATTGGTGGCGTTCCAGATCCACCAGCAGCTGCGTCTGCTCCCGGGACGTTTGCGCCTCTGGTAGTGCCGCGCGTTGGGAACTGGCGCGGTAGTCCGGGGTGTCAAGGCCGGTGGCTGCGGCAACGGCGGCCAGGCGGACATCGGCAAGCGAAATGTTGCGACGTCGCGCCGTGGCAAGCGTGTCAACAATAGCCACCGGCGCCGGGATGTGGCCCACCTTCTGCCGGCGGCGGCGCCCCCTCCCGCGGTTACGGGACCGGTTGGCGCGGGCGGCCGCCATCATGGCACGCCTGGCCTCAGAAACTAGGAAACCCCAAACATACGTGGCGTCATGGACTACCAACGTGCGGCCGTCAATCAGGCGGTCGAGGGGGTTTAAAATCCGGGAGAATTGCTGCCCTGCGGCCAATTCTTCCTCCGAAAGTCCGTGCTGGTGCCGCGGCCCCGGGTCGATGGGCGGATTAAGTACCGCATGGAATTCCTGGCCGGTTTCGCCCGCAGCGTTGTAGGTCAGGGCGTCGACTGTAACCAACCGTCCCGTGGACGGGTGGATGCCGGTGGACTGGATAGTAACGGCGATAAAGGGGAACTTTTCTACCTGCTCCAGACGTGCCAGCTCCTGGGGGGACAGTGGTTTGTCCTGCTTCTTATCAGAAGCATTAGTTGGCGAGGAAGTCATTGTTACTACCTTAGTTCACCGCCGGCCCTAGTTGTGCGCGGGCACCTCGAGGGTTGCTTCCAGAGTGCGTGCGCCGCCGTCACCGTCAGCCTTGGGGCGTGGTTCCTGGCTGGCTTCTGCTTTGGGGCTGGGTTCCTGGCTAGTTTCGGCGCGTTTGAGTAGTTCCTTCGAGTTCGACTCGACAAAATGCAGGTCCCAGATGCAGGAGGTTTCGAGGATCCAGATACACTGTCCATCCTCGGGGTACCCCGCCTCAAGAGTCACCGAGGGTGCGGTGGTGGGGACGTGGAACTCGATCGATGGTGCGGGGGTCACCGATGGTGCGGTGGTGGGGATGTGGAACTCCACCGATGGCGCGGGGGTCACCGATGGTGCGGTGGTGGGGATGTGGAACTCGATCGATGGTGCGGGGGTCACCGATGGTGCGGTGGTGGGGATGTGGAACTCCACCGATGGTGCGGGGGTTGCTACGGGTGCGGTGGTGGGGACGTGGAACTCCACCGATGGCGCGGGGGTTGCTACGGGTGCGGTGGTGGGGACGTGGAACTCCACCGATGGTGCTGGTACTGCCGTCGGTGCATAAGTGGGCACCGAGATTTCGCGCGTGGGCCATGGTTCGAGCGACTCTGTAACTCCAGGTACAACCGACGGTCCAGGGGTGGGAGCGCCGGCGGAAGGCGTCACCGAGGGCTTTGGATCCTTAGTGATAGTCACATCAGGAGATGTGTTATCGCCCTGATCCGGCTGCGAGGTTGGAGCGGGATCCTGAGTGGAAGGCTCTCCGGATTGTGGCTGCGTTGGCTTTGCCGTTGGTTCGGCTGGGTTTTCGGTGGCAGTAGGGGAATCTGCCGGGGTGTCGATTGGGGCGCCATCGCCAGGTTCGTCCGTAGGCTTGGGCGCCGAGGTGATGGTAATCGTGGTCTTCGATGGCTTAGGGGTGGGGCTTTCCATGGAGGCAGTCTCCACCCGCATGGGCGGCTTGGTTACCGCAGTCGTTGGCGTAGCTTCCGTGGACTCCTGGGGAATGGTGGAAACAGCGGGGGTGGTGGCCTCTGCAGGCTCGGTAGGTTCCAGCATAGGTTCAGCAGGCTCAGAGGTCTCGGATGCCGGGTTTTCAACGGTGGGTTCACCCGGAGCCGCCGATGCCGCCTGTGGCGCAACCGCGCGATTGCGCACGACACGGTTCTGGGCAGTGGCTCTGGTGGCAGCAGCCTGGTTAGTGGCTGCAGGGGTAGGTTCGGAAGAATCAGCTGAGCTATCAACGTCTGTATCGGCGGCTACGGATTCCGATTGCTCGGAATCTGCGGCGGGGCTGTCAGCGTCTTTGGGCGCAGCGGATTTCGCGTCGGGAGCGCCCGGGCTGGGCGCTTGGGAGGTTTCGGAGTTTGGTGCGGCGACCATGGGCGTGGGTTCGGATTCGTCGAAGAAGGCATTGTTGACGCCGTATCCTACGCCGCCTACGGCCAGCAAGGTGGCTGCGGTGGCGGCTACTGCTTGGATACCCACGCCGGCACTTGCTGCGACCCCGGCGGCTCCTGCGCCAGCAGCGCCTGCTCCGGCTCCCGCGCCTGCTCCGGTACCTGCTGCGCCTGCGCCCGTGCCGGCGGTCGAGGCACCCGAGCCCGCAGCCGCCCCGGTTCCGGTGGCTGCGGCTGCTCCGGTTCCGGCACTAGAGGCAGCTGCTCCGGCACCGGTTGCGGCTCCGGTTCCTGCGGCTGCTCCGGTTGCTGCTCCGGCACCGGTTGCTGCTCCGGTTGCGGCGCTGGAGGCGGCTGCTCCGGCACCGGAGGCGGCGGCGGTTCCAGCTGCAGCTCCGGTTGCGGCGGCGGTTCCAGCGGCCGCGCCGGTGGCTGCTGCTCCGGTTCCAGCTGCAGCTGCAGTCCCAGCCGCGCCTGCGGCGACCCCGCCGGTTCCGCTGAAGAACCCAGCCATAGGAATAGCCGCTTGTGCGCGAGCCGCGGCAGCGGTGGTAAGCACCATGCCCACGGTGGCCGCAGTGCCGGCCGCGACGGCGTAGGGGCGGTGGGCGTCAGCGGCGGCATCGGCGTAGATGGTCAGCGACGGCATGCCATTTTTGTAAGTGAAATATCCGCGCGCCACGGACAAGATACCGGACTGGTCATAGGAAATGATGGAGTCCGCCAGTTTGGCGGCGTCGTCGTGGCGGAGGCTTCCTACGAAGGTGTCGTCCACATAAGCGGAGACGGAGTGGTGGCCAAAGAAGCGCCGAGCGCGGAGCGTAACCAGGAAATGCTGGGATGTCGCGGGGTAGGAGGCCAACGAGGTGGGGATGGACTGAACCTTCATAGGCTCACTACCCTCTAAGATGGCCCAGCGCACCTCCGGGGGGTTGTTTGCGGGAACGCACATGCCCGGGGGAGGCAAGAGGATGGAAAAGGACGGGTAGCCATCCTCATCGAGTTCAACCTCTGCGGTAACCTCCGGGGAAAGACCGGCGTCAAGGACCCATTCGAGCTCAGTGTATTCCTTCATTCCCGGGTCGGTCACGGTACCAATGAAGGTTCCGTCGTGGAATACCGTGAAGCCCTGTTTTGCGGAATAACCCAAGGTCACGTTGAAGTTGTTGGATTCCTCCGGGAGCCCATCCAGTACGGATGAGAAGGTTTCCGGGTCGATTCCCTCGACGTTGAAGGCATGGGTGCTACCGAACCCTTGGTTTGGTACTACGTAGGTAGAGGTGTTCATGGTAGCGGTCCTTTGTTCGCGCAAAAATCTCGGTATGGATACAGTCTAGACGGAAAGTTGTATAGTTTCTAACCCAATGCCGAAGGAATCTTAATGTTTTTTAGGAGAGATTGGACACCCCCATGTATGTGCGATGGGTAGTTATAGCAGTAAGCGGGGGTGTAAGGGGTTTTGGTGCTTTGGAAATTCTCAGAAACAGCTTCCCTCCCGGCGGATGAGGCCGGGAAGAAAGGTGTCGTGAGGCTGGGCTTAGCCCCACACTCGTGGTGGGGAGCCGGCCCGGGCCCGAGGCGCTTGGTTGGGCGCGCGGGTTAGGCGAGCGCCCGGTTAACCGCAGAGGTAATCGCCCGCAGTGAGGCGATGGTTGTGGACCCGGCTATGCCAGCACCCCAGACCTTCGTGCCGTTGACGTCGGCGCCCATGTAGGTGGCGGCCTCGGCGTCGTCGCCGGCGGAGCGCGCCTGCTGGAAGTACTCAAGGACCTCGAAGTCAATTCCCAAGGACTCCAGCGCGTTGGCGTAGGCCGCGATGGGCCCGTTGCCGTGGCCTTGCACGGTGTGTTTCTCACCCTGGTAGCTCACCTCAGCCGTGATGTCCACGCCTTCGCCTTCAGGGGAAGGCTTCGCGGAGTGCAGCTCCAGCGGGGTGGTGCGGTCCAGGTATTCGGCGGCAAAGATGTCCCACATGTTCTTCGACTCGACCTCGCCGCCCTGGGCGTCGGTGACGGCCTGCACCACGGCGGAGAATTCACCCTGCATGGTGCGCGGCAAGTTGATGCCGTGATCGGTCTTCATGATGTAGGCCACCCCGCCCTTGCCGGACTGGGAGTTGACGCGGATGACGGCCTCGTAATCCCGGCCCACGTCCTTGGGGTCGATGGGCAGGTAAGGAACCTCCCACTTGATATCGCGCAGCTCTTCCCAGGAGACTTCGGTGTTGTTTGCACCGGGGCGCACCTGGTTGGCCAAGGCGTCCAAGCCCTTGTTGATGGCGTCCTGGTGGGAGCCGGAGAAGGCCGTGAAGACCAGGTCGCCGCCGTAGGGGTGGCGCTCCGGGACGCGCAGTTGGTTGACGTATTCCACCGTCTCACGCACCGCAGGCAGGTCGGAGAAATCAATTTGCGGGTCGATGCCCTGCGTGAGCAGGTTGAGCCCCAGCGTCACCAAGTCAACGTTGCCGGTGCGCTCACCGTTGCCAAACAGGCAGCCTTCGATCCGGTCCGCGCCGGCCAAGAAGCCCAGCTCCGCGGCCGCCACGCCCTCACCGCGGTCGTTGTGCGGGTGTAAGGAGAGGACCAGCGACTCGCGCCGGGCTAAGTTGCGGTGCATCCATTCCACGGAGTCGGCGTAGACGTTGGGCGTGGTCATTTCTACCGTGGACGGCAGGTTAACAATCATGGGGCGCTCCGGGGTGGGATCCATGATTTCGGTGACGGCGTCTACTACCTCTAATGCGAAGTCTAGTTCCGTGCCGGTGAAGGACTCCGGGGAGTATTCGTAGCGCCAGTTGGTGTCTGGGTGCTCGGCGGCGATTGATTTGATGAGGTGGGCGGCATCGACAGCTAATTGCTTGATGGCTGGGCGTTCCTTGCGGAAGACTACGCGGCGCTGCAATTTGGACGTGGAGTTGTAGAAGTGAATGATGACGTTTTTGGCACCCTGGCAGGCCTCAAACGTGCGGCGGATGAGGTGCTCGCGCGCCTGGACTAGGACCTGGATGGTCACGTCATCGGGAATCTTGTTGCCCTCGATGATGTCGCGCACAAAGTCAAAGTCAGTCTGGGAGGCGGACGGGAAGCCCACCTCGATTTCTTTGTAGCCCATCTTGACCAGCAGTTCGAACATGCGCAGCTTGCGCGCCGGGCTCATGGGGTCAATCAGGGCCTGGTTTCCGTCGCGCAGGTCCACCGCGCACCACTGCGGCGCGTGGGTGGCCTTCTTGTCCGGCCAGGTGCGGTCCGGGAGTTGGATGTCTTCGACTTCCTCGGCGAAAGACAGGTAGCGGTTGACGGGCATGGTGGAGGCGCGTTGTTTGTTCCAGGTGGGCTGGCCTTCGCGGGCGGGGCCGTTGGGGGTGGTGATTTCGCGGGGCGCGGAGATAAATGCGTCTTTGGGGGACATGGGGGTAAAAGCCTTTCGGTGGGGGAGTTGGCCGGCGCGACGAAGCTCCGCGACGGGGGCCGGCCGGTTGTTAGGCCTGAGTCCCGCCGCGGCGGACTAGAAGGAGACGCCGCGAAAAGTTCATGTGCCCAAGATTACATACAGTCCCACTCTGTGACAAGTTGTTTCATTTGGTGGGACGGGTGGAGGTGTGGGAGAGGACCACCGTGGACACCGCCATCACCACCAGCGCCAGCGCCATGAACATCCACCCCAGTATGGCCTCCACCTGGAATTTCTCCCCCAGCACCCAATAGCCCAAGCCAAAGGCCACGATGGGCTCCATGATGGTCATAGCCGGCAGGGACTGGGCCAACTCCCCCGCGTGGAAGGAATATTGCTGCACCACGGTCCCACCGCCGGCTAGCAGAATGAGGACGTAGAACTCCCAGTAGGTGAGCAGGGCGTCCAGCCCGGCGGCGTTGTAGAGGTCCACCACCGCCTTGGCGGTTAACGCGACGTAGCCGTAGATAACGCCGCACGCGCAACCGAGCGCTAGGGCGCGTTGCCGGGGGAGGGCCCTGGCTATAAACCACAGTCCCGCTAGGGCGGCGGCACCGGCGCTAAACGCCGGCCACCACTGGGCCCACTCCGGGTGGCTTTCCCCGGCGGTGGGGCGGCCGTAGATGACCAGGATGGCCACGGCCACGGTCAGGGCGATGGACCAAAATATCTCCCGGGGCGGCATGCGGCGGCGGGCGTACCAGGCGGAAAGCGGGAGCGTGAACATCAAGGAAAGTACCAGGATGGGTTGGACAATCAGGAGCGTGCCAAAGCTCAAGGCCGTCAACTGCAGGGCGTAGGCCACCACGGCGGCGCCTGTGCCCACCCACCACATGCGGTTGGCCATGGAGGTGCGCATGACACGCCCCCGGGCGGTGGCTGCAATCCGATGCCGCACTACAGTTCCCCACGCAATCACCAGCGCGGACGCCAAGGCAAAACCCATGGCGGCTAAATTTCCAAGCATTTTAATAACGGTAGCCTTTTTGCCTTGCCGTGTGGTTTTGCCTTGCTGTGTGGAGTTCCCACGACTTGGGAGGTTGGGCGACTTGTGAAACTAAAATACGTCTGTGCGGAGTCTTTAGCGGTAGTGTGTAAGGAAGTTGACTACTAAGCAACAGGTATTGGAAAGGTGGCTTAATAGACGTGGCCCTGATAGTGCAGAAGTATGGTGGCTCATCCCTGGAAAGCGCGGAGCGGATCCGCGCGGTGGCGGAGCGCATTGTGGCTACCAAGAAACGGGGCAATGACGTGGTGGTGGTTTGCTCCGCCATGGGAGATACCACCGACGAACTCCTGGACTTGGCCGCGCAGGTCAACCCCGTACCGCCCAAGCGGGAGATGGATATGCTGCTGACCGCCGGTGAGCGTATTTCCAACGCGCTAGTGGCCATGGCAGTGGAGTCCATGGGCGCTAAGGCGCAGTCCTTTACCGGCTCCCAGGCGGGCGTGTTGACCACGGAGCGCCACGGTAACGCCCGGATTGTGGACGTCACCCCGGGCCGGATTACCGAGGCCCTGGAAACCGGCCACATCTGTATCGTGGCGGGTTTCCAGGGGGTCAATAAGGACACGCGCGACGTGACCACCTTGGGCCGCGGCGGCTCGGACACCACGGCGGTGGCGCTGGCGGCAGCTCTCAACGCTGACGTGTGTGAGATCTATTCTGACGTGGACGGCGTTTACACCGCGGACCCCCGGATTGTTCCTAACGCGCAAAAACTTGAGCGCCTTTCTTTCGAAGAAATGCTGGAACTGGCCGCCGTTGGTTCCAAGATTTTGGTGCTGCGTAGCGTGGAGTATGCGCGCGCCTTTGACGTTCCCTTGCGGGTGCGTTCTTCTTATTCAAACGACCCCGGCACGCTGATTGCCGGTTCAATGGAGGATATTCCTGTGGAAGAAGCAGTATTGACCGGTGTGGCAACGGATAGCTCGGAGGCCAAGGTGACCGTCCTGGGCATTCCGGACCGCCCAGGTGAGGCGGCCACGGTGTTCCGGGCTATCGCGGATGCGGAAATCAACATCGACATGGTGTTGCAAAACGTCTCCTCCCTGGAGGACGGCACCACTGACATCACGTTCACCTGTCCGCGTGCCGATGGCCCCCGTGCCATGGAGATCCTGACCAAGATGCGCGCCGCCGGCGGCTGGTCCAACGTGCTTTACGACGATCAGGTGGCAAAAGTCTCCTTGGTGGGTGCCGGAATGAAGTCCCACCCGGGCGTGACGGCAGAATTCATGGAGGCGCTGCGTGACGCGGATGTCAACATTGAGCTCATCTCTACCTCGGAAATCCGCATTTCCGTGCTGGTACGTGAGGCGGATATGGGCAAGGCCGCCAAGGCTTTGCACCAGAAGTTTGAACTTGGTGGCGAAGAAGAAGCCACCGTATATGCCGGTACCGGCCGTTAGGAGAAAATAGTAGATATGACAACTGTAGCTGTAGTAGGCGCCACCGGACAGGTAGGCGCAGTGATGCGCGCAATTCTAGAGCAGCGCAATTTCCCTGCGGACAAGGTGCGGTTCTTTGCCTCCGCGCGTTCCGCCGGCACCACCTTGCGCTTCCGCGATCAAGACATTGAGGTAGAAGACCTTTCCCTGGTGACACCGGAGTCCGTGGCGGACGTGGATATCGCGCTGTTTTCTGCCGGCGGCGGGACCTCGCGCCAGTGGTCGCCCGTGTTTGCCCAGGCGGGGGCCACCGTGGTGGATAACTCCTCGGCGTACCGCAGTGACCCGGACGTACCGTTGGTGGTCTCCGAGGTCAACCCGGAAGACGCCCAGAACCCGCCCAAGGGGATTATCGCTAACCCTAACTGCACCACCATGGCCGCCATGCCGGTGCTGAAGGTCCTCCACGACGCCGCCGGCCTGAAGCGCCTCAACGTGTCTTCCTACCAGGCCGTCTCCGGCTCCGGGCTGGCCGGCGTGGAGACCTTGGCCAAGCAAGTAGCGGAAATAGGCGACCGCAACGTGGAGCTTACCCACGAAGGCTCGGTCCTAGACACGGAGGAGCTGGGCCCGTACGTGGCACCCATCGCTTTCAACGCCCTGCCTTTTGCCGGCAACCTGGTTGATGACGGCTCCGGGGAAACGGATGAGGAGCAAAAGCTGCGCAACGAATCCCGCAAGATCCTGGGTGTCCCGGAGCTTAAAGTATCCGGCACCTGCGTGCGCGTGCCGGTGTTCACGGGGCACACGCTGACCATTCACGCGGAGTTCGAGCGCGACATCACCCCGGATAAGGCCCGTGAGCTTCTGGCTAGCGCGCCGGGCGTGAAAGTTGTGGACGTTCCCACCCCGTTGGCAGCTGCCGGCGTGGATGAGTCCTTGGTGGGCCGTATCCGCCAAGACCAAGCCGTGGACGGCAACAAGGGCCTAGTCCTGGTGGTTTCCGGGGATAACCTGCGCAAGGGCGCAGCACTTAATACTATCCAGATTGCGGAGCTGTTGGTCTAGCCCCGCGCTTTAAAAAAATCCCGCCAGCACGGTTGCTGGCGGGATATTTTTTTAGGCCTTGGCCCCAAAGTCAACGTCGGTATCGGCGACGCCTTCTTGGGCAACGGGCTTGGTGTGGACCACGTAGGTCACGGAGGGGCTGGGGTCCTCACGGTCGTATTCGATGTCATCGTCAGATTCCAGGTCTTCGTGGATTTCTTCAGAGACTACCTCTTCGAACTCCTCGGTTTCCATGTTGGAAGCCGCAGCTAGCTTGGCTAGCTCGAGCTCGTTTTTCTTGGTGAAGCGCTCGCGTGGGTCGAGCTTGCGCTGTACCAGCGTGCGGGCGCGGTCGCGTACGGTCTGCTCTTCGCTCAGGCGCTTGCGGTTGCGGGCCCAGTTGAAGACCACCACGGCAATCATGAACAGGCCAATGTAGCCCAGGATGGGGAATACAAAGCTGACCAGTTGCTTGAAGCCGGCGAAGGAAAGCACGAAGCCCACTAGGCAGGCGACCACGTAGGTCTTGTAGAAGTTCTCTGGCTTCTTGCGCGTAATCCGCTTTGCCAGGGCGTAGAGCTGGCCCACGGCGGTGTTGAAAATCATGCCGTAGATGATGAAGGTCATGGCGTAGCCAAAGAGCGGGTTGATGCTGTTGACTAGTGCCAGGACGGGGATGTCTGCGTCGTAGACGGTTTCAATATTGATAAACAGGGCGCCTACCAGCAGAGCCATCAGCAAGATGAAGATGATGCCGCCGATGATACCGCCCAGGCCAACGGTCTTGTTGTCCAGGAAGTTGCCACCAATAACGATACCCATGGATACCGCGCACATGACGTTCATGCCGGTGTAGTTGGCAGCACCCAACCACGGGTTGGGCACGGCCGGGTCAACGTGACCGCGCGCGAAGGTGTCCAGGGCGTTGTAGTCAATATCGCTGGTGAGCATGGTGTAGATGGCCACGCCCACGATGAAAATGATGATAAACGGGGTGATGGCACCGATGACGTTGGTTACTTTGTCAACGTCTAGTCGCCCCACAATAAGGACCAGGATAAGCAGGACCAGCCCGCCTACCCAGGTGGGAATGGAAGGAAATTGCTGGTTGATGTTGGCACCACCACCGGCGAACATAATGAAGCCGATACAAAATAGTGTGGTGATGGTGCCCCAGTCGAGGATGCGGTAGGAGACGGGTCCCGCAATTTCGGAGTAGACCGCGTTGTGGTCGGTGGCCCGGAAATAGGAACCGAGCTGCAGGATGGCGATGCCGGTGATGAGCATAAGCACAGCCGACAAGACCATGGCCCAAATACCCGTGCTACCAAAGGCCACGAAGTAGACCAGGGCTTCCTGGCCGGAGGCAAAGCCTGCGCCGACAACTACGCCTACAAACGCCATGGAAATAGCCAATGCGCGTTTAAACATGAGGGTGATTCTCGCTAACTCACACGCGCCGGTGGCTGCGTCGTATCAAGGCTGCAGCCACCGGGTCGAGTTTCGATTTGTGCACGTGCGTATACGGCTACCCTAGCGAGGTTGAGCCGGATTAGCTAAGCGGAAAAGCGTAATTTAGCGTTTTCCTGGCTGCTCCGCGCCGCCGTTTCCGGCCTCGGGCTCGGTGTGCTCAACGTAGACCACACCGGGTTCTTGCTCCGTGCGGTCGAAGTCAATTTCTTTGTCTTCTTCCAGCTCATCGTAGATATCTTCGGAGATGACCTCGACGAATTCTTGGGTGTCCATATTGGAGGCATCGGCAAGCTGAGCCAGCTCCTGGTCGTTGCTTTTATTGAAGCGCAAACGCGGATCAATTTTTTTCCGCACCAGGCGGCGGGCGCGCAGCCGGCGGTCGCCTTCTTCCACCAAAGTGCTGCGGTTGCGCAGCCACGTCACCGACATCACCGCAATCATCAACAACCCCAGGTAGCCCAGGATTGGGTAGACGTTAGCCACCAGGGACTTGAAGCCCACGAAGGAAAGGGCAAAGCCCACCACGCACACGATGGCAAAAATGGGGTAGAAGCGCCCCGGGTTGCCGCGCGTGAGGCGCTTGCCCATGGCGTAGAACATGCCCACGGCGGTGTTGAAGACCATGCCGTAGATGATGAAAGTCATCACGTAGCCAAATGCCGGGTGGATTTGGTTAATCAGCTCCAGCACCGGCAGGGCGGTGCCGTTGACGTCTGCGGCCACGAAGTACAGCGCGAAGACCAACAGGGCCAGCAGTGCGAGGTAGAAGAACCCGCCAATCATGCCGCCCAGGCCCACCGCGCGGTTGTCCAAGAAATTACCGCCGATAACGATGGACATGGATACCGCGCACATGACGTTAAGCCCGGTGTAGTTCAGCGCCGCCAGCCACCAGCTGCCCACCGCTGGATCCACGGAGGTTTCCGCGTAGGAATTAAGCGCACCGAAATCCACGCCTGCGGACACCGCGTGGAAGATGGTGACGCTGGTCGCCAGCACGATGAAGATGATGATGAACGGGGTAATAGCCCCAATGACGGAAGTGACCTTGTTGACGTTGAGCAGGCCCGTGAGCAGCACCAGTACCAGCATGACGGCCGCGCCCACCCACACCGGGACGGACGGGAACTGCTGGTTGATGGTGGCCCCGCCGCCGGCAAACATCACAAAGCCGATGCCAAAGAGCGTGATGATCGTGGAAATATCCAGGATTTTGGAGGTCAGCGGCCGGGCAACTTTGCTGTAGACCGCGGTGTGTTCAGAGGCCTGGAAATACGAGCCCAGCTGCAGCATGGACACGCCAGTGATGGCCATGAGCAGGCCCGCGATGATAACGCCCGCCAGGCCCCAGTTGCCAAAGGCCACGAAGTACTGCATGGCCTCCTGGCCGGACGCGAAACCCGCGCCCACGATGACGCCAATAAACGCCATGGAAATTGATAAAGCACGTTTCAACATAGTGGTGGAATTAATCTCACTTTTCTCACCCGCGCCGCAGACGGCCATTAGGTAGGGTGCCGGTCGCGGTTCGACGTTCGATTTATTCACGTGTGACAGCCCTCCACCATAAGCGAGTTTTGTCCACGGTGTGAAATGAACTAGGCGGAGCTCCCGTCAATGAGGTCTTTGCGGGCGCGTGCTACGCGGGAGCGGATGGTGCCCACGCGCACGCCGGAGATTTTGGCCGCTTCCTCGTAGGTGTAGCCCAGGACTTGGGTGAGGATGAGGGCTTCGCGGCGGTCAGCGGGGAGGGCATCGATTAGGGTGCGGGCGTCTATCCAGTCGGACCAGGTGCCAGAGCTTTCCGATACCGCCATCTGCGCCGCCGCGTCCTCATACTCGGTGACTGATTTGCGTGGTCTGGCCATGTCGTGGCGGATATTGTCCACCCAGGCGCGGCGGGCTAGGGACAGTAGCCACGTGCGGGCGGAGGACCTGGCGGCAAAGCGCGGCAGGGCGCTCATCACGCGCAGGTAGGTCTCTTGCGTGAGGTCATCTGCTATCTCGCGGCCGCCGAGGTGGGCCAGCAGCCGCCAGACGTCGTCTTGGGTGGCGCGGATGAACTCCGTCAGTGCCGCGCGGTCGCCGCGGCCGGCGCGCAGCGCCAGTTCGGTTACGCGCGCGTCTTCTGCTTCGGAGTGATGTTTCACAAATAAGAATCTACCAGGAGTGCGCTCGCCTATAAGTTTAGCCAGATTGTTAAGCAAACTCGATAGTTGCCGGGTATCATGGACTGCACCCCCATGTTCTTAAGAAAAGGAGCAACCCATGACTGATTCTCAGGCAGATAAGATTTTGGACAAAGGCCAGCGCCCCAAAGGTGAAGGCAACACCACCCGCGCCTCCGGCCAACCGATTGCCAGCGAAAACACCTCGGTAACCGTGGGCCAGCAAGGGCCAGTGGTCCTTGATGACCTGCAACTGATTTCCAAGCTGGCCCACTTCAACCGCGAGCGCGTCCCCGAGCGCAACCCACACGCCAAGGGCCACGGCGCCTTCGGCGAGCTGCACATCACCGAAGACGTGTCCGGCTACACCAAGGCCAAGCTCTTCCAGCCCGGCACCGTCACCCCCATGATGGGCCGCTTTTCCACCGTTGCCGGTGAGAAGGGCTCCCCTGACACCTGGCGCGACGTTCACGGTTTTGCACTGCGCTTTTTCACCGAGGACGGCAACTATGACATTGTGGGCAACAACACCCCGGTCTTTTTCATCCGCGACGCCATCAAATTCCCAGACTTCATCCACTCCCAGAAGCGCATGGGCCAAAACGGCCTGCGTGACGCTGATATCCAGTGGGATTTCTGGACCCGCAACCCGGAGACCACCCACCAGGTGGCCTACCTGATGACTGACCGTGGAACGCCAAAGACCACCCGCCACCAGGACGGCTTTGGCTCCCACACCTTCCAGTGGGTCAACGCTGAAGGGGACGCCTTCTGGGTGAAGTACCACTTCAAGACCCGCCAGGGCTGGGACACCTTCACTGACGCCGAAGCAGAAGAGATGGCCGGCAAGAACGCCGACTACCACCGCGAGGACCTGTTCAACGCTATCGAGGACGGCGACTTTCCCGTCTGGGACGTCAAGGTCCAAATTATGCCGGTGGCGGAGGCGGAGGATTACCGCTTCAACCCGTTCGACCTGACCAAGGTGTGGTCCCAGAAGGACTACCCACTCATTCCGGTGGGTTACTTTGTACTCAACCGCAATCCGCGTAACTTCTTCGCGCAGATTGAACAGGTAGCTTTGGACCCGGGCAACATTGTTCCGGGAGTGGGCCTTAGTCCAGACCGTATGCTGCAGGCGCGTGCATTTGCTTATGCCGACGCCCAGCGCCACCGGATTGGCCCCAACTATCACCAGCTGCCCGTCAACCAGCCCGTCAACCAGGTCAACACTTACGAGCATGAAGGCCCCATGCAGTACTTCTTCAACGACCCGGAGGACCCGGTCTACTCGCCTAACCGGCATGCCAAGGGTGGCGGCTACTTGGACGGGGACGTCAACGTCAGGGAGGAAACCCACCTGGCAGACGACGTCTACCAGGGAGCTAAGACTCACGGCCAGGACCTGGTCCGTGCGCCGTACGTCAAGCACTCTGAGGATGATGACTACGTGCAGGCCCAGAACCTGTACAACGACGTCCTCAACGACGAGGAGCGTGAGCACATGGCCGCCAACATTGCCGGCGCTATGGAAGGCGTGTCCGCGGAGACTGAGGAGCGCGTTTACGCGTACTGGGGCAAGGTTTCCGAGAAGCTGGAAAAGCGCGTGCGCGAATTGTTTGCCAAGTAACACCGGCGCGCCTAGTACCATGGATAGGCGCAGGTAGATAATTTAAGGGCTATGACCTCTCGCGTGGGAATTGCCCTATTGTCACTGTTGTTGCTTATCCCGTTGGTAGTTGGCGCTGCCGTGGCCGGGCTCCATGATTGGCGGCCCGGCCCAGCCACGTCTGCGGTCGCGTCCGCGTCCGATGCCACCGCGTCCGATGCCGCCGTGTCCGATGCCGCCGCGCCTCAGAGCCCCGGCAAAGGCGCTGGTGCCGGCAAGAAGGGCACAGGCACCGACAAGGACGCTGCGAAGAAGGAACCCGCGGAACCCGCCCTGAAAAGCCCGGCGGACATTCGCCGCGCGGCGGGGGAGGCGCAGGCGCAAGCCGGCTTCCTAGTTTCCGGAACTGAGCTACTCAAAGATGGAACCGAGAAGCTATCCAAAGGCGCGCCCGAGCTGGCCGAAGGCACCCGGCGGGCCTCCGAGGGCGCCCAGAAGCTCCGCGAAGGAATGATCCAACTCCAAGCCGGCACCGGCCAGCTTGGCGACGGGGCCACCCAGCTAGCAGACGGAGTGGGCACCGCCGTGGACAACGTCGTGGGGATAAACGTAGTTCGTGGGCAGCTGCTGACCTCCATCGACTCCACCCTCGCGGATTTGAAAGACAATAATTCTGCCGAAGCCAAAGACATCCGCCGCACGCTGGGCTCGCTGCGCAACCAGGTAGAGAACTTTGAGCTGGACACTGCATTAACGGACAAGCTCACCAAGCTCAAAGAGGGATCCCGTGAGTTGGCCAACCAGCTGGACGTATCGGGATACGCCTACCACGACGGCGTGTACGAGGCCACGGAAGGTTCCAAGCAGCTGGCGGCCGGACTGGCGGAGCTCAACGCCGGCGTGGAGGAGGCCCTGGCCGGGGCCAAGGAACTCAACGACGGCGCCAAGAAGGTAGACACCTTGGCCAACAACACCAAGAAGAAAAACGACGCGCTGGCTAAGTACCTGCAGGCGGAAAGCGCCGCCGGCCGCGGCAGCGTAAACGGTGGCGGCAACAGCAGTGCCGGGGGCGGCGCAACTGGCGGCGACGCCAGCAGTGCCGACGCCAGCGCCGCCAACGCAGGCCACGGCCACGACATCGCAGGTCGTAGCGCCTGGGCGGGCGCGGCGCCCGCTTCCCTCGACCAGCCTGCGCTCCTCGAGCTTCACAACCGGCTTATCGCCGTGCTGCTGGCGTCGATGATGCTGCTTGCCGGGGTGGCCATCGGCGGCGGATGGACCGCAACTCACGGCTTCCGCGCGTGGCTACTGGTGGTCCTGGGGGGTATCGGCGCGGTTGGCGCGGGCCTGGTAGGGACAACACTATTCAACGCGCCAACAACCCCGCAGGCGTGGGCTATAACCGCCGGCATTTTTGCCTGCACGGTACTGTGCGGCGTGTTTGGAACCCGGCTTGCGCAACGCGTGTTCGGCGCGGGGCTGGGCCTGGTGCTCGCGGCGGTAACCGGCCTAGGCCAAATGGCGGCCGTCGGCTGGCTGTGGAGAGAATCCATCCAAACAACCTTCACCGGCGCGACCTGGTTCGGGTTAAACCTACTGCCTTTGAACTGGTCAGTAGCCGGACTGCACGGGGCCACCGGCGCGTACCTGTGGGGGTGCCTGGCCGTACTGGGCGCGGTAGCCATTATAGGCCTTGTCCTAAGTGGCCTGGCCCGCCCCCGGCCCGCGGTCCAGGTGGTGCCCAGCCCGCCGGTTTCCGTGGCTTAGTTGCTGGTTAAATCTAGTGCTACGATAGTAAACGCTCACGTAGCCCGCTTAGGGGGCGGGCGCGCAGCGCCAGTTTTCTGGCTTGCTGCAAGTGAGTGATAGGGAATAGGGACGGCGCGAAAGCTGTAGGGGCTTTCGCGCCGTTACCCGTTTTTCGGCGCGCAAAACCGGGCGCGCAAAAACCCGGCGCGCAAAAACCCGGCACCGTTTGGCCGGCGCCGGGTTCTAGAGTTGCGGGGGAATTATTTCTTAGACACCGCGTAGTACAGCGGGGTGCCGTTCCAGGAGAAGACAACGTTGTCCACTGCCTCGGAGTAGCCGCCAGCAAGGCTGTTGTACCACATTGGGATAGCTGGCATGTCCTTCATCATCACAGACTGCGCCTGGTTGTACAGCTTGAAGGATTCTTCCTGGCTAGAGGCAGAGGCTGCCTTCTTGAGCAGGGCGTCAAATTCCGGGTTGTGGTACCCGGTGTCGTTGGCGGAGGCACCGCTGGCGTACAGCGGGCTTAGGAAGTTGTCCAGGGATGGGTAGTCAGCCTTCCAGCCGGCCCGGAAAGCCGTGCCAATTGTTTCATTGGTGATTTCATCGCGGAAGGACTTGAAATCCGGGTACGGGTTGCCCTCTGCTTTGATTCCCAGGTTGTTGCGCAGCTGGTTGGTGGCTGCCTCCACCCACGCCTGGTGGCCGCCGTCGGTGTTGTAGCCGATGATGAACTCGCCGTCCCACGGCGAAATCTCATCAGCCTGGGCCCACAATTCCTTGGCCTTTTCCGGGTCGTACTCGAAGACGTCGTTGTTTTCGATGTCCGCTGAGTACCCGGGCAGAACCGAGGAGGTGAAGTCCACCGCCGGCTCCCGCATTCCCTGGAAGATGGAATCAGAGATGGCCTTGCGGTCAACTGCGTGGGAGATGGCGTGGCGGCGCAGCGTGCCCTCCTCACCGCTGAAGTGTTCAAGGGAATAAGGAATGGCAAAGCCGTCAAAACCGGCGGCCGCCTTGGTTACTGCGCGGTCCCCTAGGTCATCTTGGAACACCGCCAGCGCGGAGTCAGGGATGGTGTCCAGCACGTCCAGGTTGCCGGCCAGCAAATCGGCGTAGGCTGCGTCATCGTTAGCGTAGAAGACAATCTTCAGGCCGTCATTGTGGACTTCGCGTGGGCCGTCATACTCCGGGTTGGGAACCAAGGTGATTTCCTGGTTGTGGACCCAATCTGCGAGCTTGTAGGGGCCGTTGGAGACTGGCTCTCCGCCGTAGGCGTCGATATCGTCATAAGCGTAGTCAGGCAGCGGGGAGAAGGTGGAGTAACCCAGTCGCATGGGGAAATCAGCCTGTGGCTGGCTGAGCGTGATAGTGAAGGTGTGGTCATCGATGACCTCCAGGCCCTCCATGGACTCCGCGCCCGGCTCGTAGCCCTTGATGGGCTCGAAGAAGAAGGCGGTGTTCATGTCGTTGGCCACGGCGTAGTTCCAGGCGTCCACGAAAGAGCTGGAGGTAACCGGTGACCCGTCGGAGAACTTGGTGTCGCGCAGCTTCACGGTGAAGACGGTGTTGTCTTCGTTTGGCTCGATGGACTCCGCGATTTCGTTGTGGAGCTCCCCATCCGCGTCGTAGTAGGCCAGGCCCGCGAACAGCGATTCAATGATTTTTCCGCCGCCGCGCTCGTTGGTGTTGGCGGGAACCAGTGGGTTTTGCGGCTCCGTGCCGTTTCCTATGACGTAGTTGCCGCCGCCAGCGGTGCCGCCGTCGGCGTTGCTGGCGGAGTCAGAGCCCGAGCCCGAGCCCGTGTCAGAGCCGCACGCTGCCAGAGATAGCAGCGTGGCGGTCGCGGCCAGGGCCGCACCTGTTTTCCTAAAGTTCATTGAGATGTTCCTCCGGTATTTGAGAGAGTTCACGCGGTTATGTGCGTTAGAACAAAAATAGCTTACCGAGAGAAACAAATCACAGTTTAGGCGAGAAAATATTCTTGAGGGCACAGCAAACCCCTCCGGCGGCGGAACCTAGTTCCGCACCGGAGGGGTGGCTGTGCTATCTATCTGGTGGTCGGGATAACAGGATTTGAACCTGCGACCTCTTCGTCCCGAACGAAGCGCGCTACCAAGCTGCGCCATATCCCGTGGACCTCCAAAAGGAAGTACCGGTCTACTTTATCGCAACTTCTGGGCTTGCCCCAAAACAGCTGGCAACCGGTGGCGGATGGCCGCCGCGGGCCTAGCGCTCGGTGATTTTGAGCAGGGTGGCTGACGGGCGGCAGAAAATCCGGAAGGGCACAAACTTCGACTGGCCCAGGCCGTTGCTCACGTGCATCTTCATCGGGCCAAACTGGTGCAGCCCCTGGGCGCGACCCCGGTTGATTCCACAGTTGGTCACAATGGCTTTTTGGCCGGGAAGGCACAACTGGCCGCCGTGGGTGTGGCCGGAGAAGGAGATGTCGTAGCCATCCCGGGCAAACTTTTCCAGAACGCGGGGCTCGGGCGAGTGCAGCAGTGCGAGGGAAAGGTCCGCGTCCGGGTTGGGCGGTCCTGCAATGGCGGAGTAATCATCCAGGTTGTGGTGGGGGTCATCCACGCCGGCGGCGGCCAGGCGGACTTTGCCCACCTTGAATTCGTGGCGGGCCTGATTGGCGTTGAGCCAGCCGCGCTCCGCGAAGGCCGCGCGCATGCCTTCCCAGGGAAGATCCTCATAGGACGGGGTGTTTTTCTTGCCCAAGAGGTAATTGAAGGGGTTGGGCAGGCGCGGGGCCCAGTAATCATTGGTGCCAAAGCAAAAGAGCCCCGGGCGGTTGAGCAGCGGACCTAGTGCCTGCAGGACGCTGGGGACCGCACGGGTGTCGGAGAGGTTGTCGCCTGTGTTGATGACCAGGTCCGGGTCCAGCGAATCCAGTGCTTGTACCCAGGCTATTTTGGTTTCTTGGCCGGGGATCATGTGCAGGTCGGAAATGTGGAGGATCCGGAACTCATCCCGGTCGCGGAGGGTGCCGGGGGCCAGCAAAGGGACGGTGACCTGGCGCAGCCGGAACTTGCGGGTTTCAGCGTTGGCCCACGCCAAGGCGGCGGCACCGGAGGCTGCCGCAGTGGCCGCCGCAGCGGTGGCAAAAAATGCTAACTTCTTCATCCTCCTAAGCCTACCTGGCGTATCTTGGAGTACATGTTAAAAGAGACAATTCGCGCAGACCTGAAGACCGCTATGAAAGCCCGTGACAAGGAGCGCACTTCCGCCATCCGGTCGTTGCTTTCGGCCATCCTGGCAGAAGAGACCTCCGGTGCCCGCCACGAGCTCAGCGATGAAGACGTGCTCAAGGTGGTGGCTCGGGAGATAAAGAAGCGCCGCGAGTCCGCACAGCTCTACGCTGACAACGGCCGCCCGGAGCTGGCCGAGGCCGAGCTGGTAGACGTACCCTTCTTCGAGGCTTACCAGCCCCAGCAGCTCAGCGACGCAGAGCTGACTACCTTGCTCGACGAGGTTGTGGCGCAGGAGGTTGAGGGGGAACCAACCATGAAAGACATGGGCAACGTTATGAAGGCCGCAAACGCGAAAGCCGCCGGCCGCGTGGACGGCAAGCGACTTTCTGAGGCTGTCAGGGCCCGTTTGGCCTAGAGCCCGAAATCCTGGCGGATCTGGTTAGCCAGGTCCGCTATGGCGTTTTCTAGCTCCGCGTCCGGGTTAGCCGCCGGGGCGGGGGCCTGCGGCTGCGGCGCGAAGGCCTGCGCCGGGGGAGTGGAGTTCCTGACCCGGTTAGGGGCCGGCGCGACGTAACCGGAACCGTCTGAAACCTGCACGGTAATCTCCATGCCCTCTTTCAGCCTGCCGGCCGGTTTCAGCGCGCGTACTACCTGGCCAAAGCCCACTCCGGGGGCGGGGACCTTGTTTACCTTGACCTTGTAGCCTTCATCTTCAAGCGTTTTGGTGGCCACGGCCTGGGATTTGCCGCGCAGGGCATCCAAGAAGGCAAAACCGGATGTGCCCTGGTCAAACTTAGGCGCATACGGTGGGGTGTTGCCGCGGTTAAATAGCTCGGATCCCGCCGCCATGCTCAGGTAGGTCCGGGCCGGTTCCATTCCGCCGTAGATGTCGCCGAATTCGCACTGGCGTACCGGTGCGGTACAGATTGGCGTGGTGGTGGTGCCGTCGTTGTAGATGTAGGGCGCGGCGGCCAGCGTGGAGTTGTACCCCAGGAAGGCCGCGGATTGGTGTTCTTCGGTGGTGCCGGTTTTGGCGGCCACGGGGGCGTGGAAACCTGTTGCCCGGGCGGCATCGGCAGCTGTGCCGGTGATGACGTCTGCCTGCAGCGCGTTGGACAGCGCGTCCGCTACCTGCAAGTCCAGGACCTGCTCGCACGGCGGGGTATCAATGAAAACCTTATTGCCTAGTTTGTCGGTGACGTTGACAATGGGGTTGGGCTCGCACCAGCGGCCCCCGGCACCCAAGGTGGCACCCACGTTGGATAGCTCCAGCGGGTTGACCGCCGTGGGGCCCAGCGTGAAAGCGCCCATGCTGGAGTCTTTGGCGTACTGGGCAATGGAGGCCGTCCCGTCAAAGGTGCCCTTCTCCGCATAGGAGCGTAGGCCCAGCTTGACGGCCATATCTACCACGGCTGGGACCCCCACCTGCTCCAGCAGTGCGATAAACGCGGTGTTGGGCGAGTGCGCTAGGGTGTCCGCCAGGGTCATGGATGCCTGGTAGGAACCGGCGTTTTCCACGCAATACTTGGTGGGCGGGCAGTCCTTGGCGCCGCCGTGGCCTAGGCCCTCCGCCTCATAGCGGGCGGGTACGGCTATCTGATTTTTGATGCCGTATCCCGCGTCAATGGCGGCGGCGGCGGTAAACACCTTGAATACGGAGCCCGCACCGTGGCCCACCAGGGAGTAGGGCTGCGGGAGGATGGTTTCAAAGTTGTCCAGGTCCAGTCCGTAGGTGCGGGAGGAGACCATGGCGCGGACCGGGCGGGCGTCGGGAAGTGGCTCGATGACGCTCATGACCTCGGCAACGCCCGGCTGCTGGGGGTTGACCTGGGCCACCACTGCGGCTTTGGCCGCGTCTTGGACTTGGGGGTCCAGCGTGGTGTTGACCGTGTAGCCGCCGTGGGTCAGCTCAGCGGCACTGAGCCCCTTGCCTTCTAAGTATTGCACCACGTAGTCACAGAAGAAGCCGCGATCTCCGGCGGCGATGCACCCGTTGCTCAGCAAGGATGGCTTCTCCAGCACCCCAAGTTCGGTGGCCGCGGCCTGATCCGCCTCAATCTGGCTGATGTAGCCGTTGGCCACCATGGATTGTAGGACCACGTTGCGGCGCTCCCGAACCACGTCATAGTTGGTGTATGGGTTGAGGTACTCCGAGGATTGCACCATGCCGGCCAACATGGCCGATTGGGACAAGTTCAGGTTCCGGGCGGGAATGCCAAAGTAAGTCCGGGCGGCGGCCTCAATACCGTAGGCGTGGTTACCAAAGGGCACCAGGTTGAGGTAATTGGTGAGGATGTCTTCCTTGGATAGGCGGCGGTCAATCCGGGTGGCCAAGCGCACTTCCCGCAGCTTCCTGGCCACGGACTGCTCCGTAGCCGCCTGGCGGTCTTGTTCATTGTCCGCTTCTACTAGCAGGAGGTAGTTCTTCACGTACTGCTGGTTGAGGGTGGACGCGCCTTGGGAGACACCGCCTTTGAGCAGGTTGGTGACCACCGCGCGGGCGTTGCCTTGGATGTCCACGCCGTCATGTTCATAAAAGCGGCGGTCCTCGATGGAGACAATGGCGTCTTTGACGTACTGGGAGATGTCTTCCCCGTTTACCGGGTGGCGGCGTTGGTCATAGAGATAGGCCAATTCATTGCCGGCAGCGTCTTTGATGACTGATACCCCCGGGGTGTTATCTGTCTCAATGTTGTCAATGTCCGAGCGCATGGCCTCATTGGTTTTTGCGACTGCGATCCCGCCCAGCCCCGCAATGGGGGCGATGACCAGCGCGCACAGCACGCCTACCAGGACGGTGGCCAGGAACATCTTTGCCAGGGCTTCTATATATCTCACCTCCCTTACACTACGTTGTTATGCGCGCTGGGGAAATAAAGACTCCCCCCTAAAGTGTGACGTATTAGACAACTGAAATGCCCTGTGAATACACTAACTTTTGTTATGTTCCCCAAATAGCGGAAGGAGCGCTCCGCCCCCCCATGACTGTAAGCGTGCAGACTTCCAAAACGTCGATGACAACCCATGCGGAAACGCCAGAGCGAGGTGAATGGGTAACGCAGGCAAAGTGCCGGTCCGGTGACCCGGACGCGCTCTTTGTGCGTGGTGCGGAGCAGCGCAAAGCCGCTGTTATCTGCCGTCACTGCCCCGTTATTAATGAGTGCCGCGCGGACGCGCTGGACAACCGCGTTGAGTTTGGAGTGTGGGGTGGCTTAACTGAGCGCCAGCGCCGCGCCCTGCTGCGCAAAAATCCCCACATCACCTCCTGGGCCTCTTACTTGGCGCAAGGCGGGGAGCTCGTGGGTATATAGGAACGGGCAAGAAGAGTTTGAGGCTACTCGCCAGGAGCGAGTGGCCCCTTATTTTTAGCTTTGCGTATTATTGTCCCTATGACTAAATGGGAATACGCAACCGTGCCTGTATTGACGCACGCCACCAAGCAAATTTTGGACTCCTGGGGAGAAGACGGCTGGGAGCTTGTGTCCATCACCCCCGGTCCTAACCCGGAAAACGTTGTGGCCTACTTCAAGCGTCCGGCCGGGGAGGTCTAATGAGCTTGCGTCACCGCCTTCAGGATATGGGCTACGAGCTGCCTGCGGTGGCCAAGCCCCTGGCGTCTTATGTCCCGGCCGTGACCGTGGGCAACCAGGTATGGACTTCCGGGCAGCTGCCCACCGTGGAAGGTGAGCTTCTAGCCACCGGCAAGGTGGGTGCAGAAGTTACCCCAGAACAGGGCGCTGAGCTGGCGCGGACCGCCGTACTCAACGCCCTCGCGGCGGTGGATGCGCAGGTTGGACTAGACAATGTCACCCGTGTGGTGAAGCTGGTGGGTTTTGTGGCCTCCGCTCCGGACTTTGTGGAGCAACCGGCGGTAGTCAACGGGGCATCGGATTTTATTGGCCAGCTTTTCGGTGATGCCGGCGTTCATGCGCGCTCTGCTGTGGGAGTGGCGGTCTTGCCCAAAAATTCCCCCGTAGAAATTGAACTTTTCGTGGAATTTTCCGCTCGATAGGTTAGGCTGGGAGATATGGAACATCCTGCTTATAGCCAGCTGCGACCAGTGACCCAGTCCGCAGGAGTGGTTTTGTGCGATAACCCTTCGTACACCGCTCTGGAAGGCACTAATACGTGGATCATCCGAGCCCCAGAAGATGACCGCGCCATCGTGGTTGATCCCGGCCCGGAAGATGAAGGCCACCTCAATATCGTTACCGCGAAGGCGGGCGAAGTCGCGTTGATTTTGCTCACCCACCGGCACGATGATCACGGGTCCGGCGCGCAGCGCTTGCGCCAGCTCACCGGCGCGCCCATCCGCGCCTTTGACCCCCGCTATTGCAACGGGGGTGAGCCTCTGCAGGACGGAGAGATAATTTCCGTTGAGGACATCACCCCGCGTTTGGAGGTAGTCTACACCCCTGGTCACACCGCGGACTCCACCTGTTTCTTCCTGTGGAGCGGGGACCCCAAGGGGTCCAAGCTGGAGGGGATCCTCTCCGGTGACACCATCGCGGGCCGCCATACCGTCATGCTATCCGAAACGGACGGTGACCTGGGTGATTACCTGGTGGCACTGGATAAGCTGGAAACCCTCGGGCGCAATGTTCCGCTATTGCCGGGGCATGGTCCGGATTTGGATGACACCTCCCAAGTGGCCCGGAAATACATTGACCGCCGGCACCACCGCTTGAACCAGATCAAGGAAATCCGTTCCCGTTTGGGCGATGATGTGGACTTGAAGGTCCTGGTTGATGAGATGTACGACGACGTGGATCCGGTACTGCGCCACGCAGCGGAGCAGTCCACCCGTACTGCCTTGAAGTACTTGGACGAACAGTAAAGCCTGGTTAACTGCAGTAAAAAGCCCCCGTGAAGGGGGCTTTTTCGTGGCATGGGGCGCGCTTTAGCGGGCGCGGCGAGCCAGGTGTTCGGTATCCACGATGAGCACGGACTTGCCTTCTAGGCGGATCCAGCCGCGGTGGGCGAAGGTTGCCAGCGCCTTGTTGACCGTCTCACGGGAAGCGCCCACCAGCTGGGCGATTTCTTCCTGGGTGAGGTCGTGGTTGACGCGCAGGGCTCCGCCTTCCTGGGCACCGAAGCGGTTGGCCAGCTGCAGCAAGGTCTTGGCCACGCGGCCGGGGACGTCCGTGAAGATGAGGTCCGCCAGGTTGGCGTTGGTGCGGCGCAGACGCCGGGCCAGCACGCGCAGTAGCTGTTGGGCGATGGCGGGGTGGCCGCCAACCCAGCGGCGCAGCATCTCTGAGTTCATGGTGGCCGCCTGGACCTCAGTCACGCAGACTGCGGAGGAGGTGCGGGGGCCGGGGTCGAAGATGGAAAGCTCACCGAACATGTCCGATGGTCCCATCACCGTGAGTAGGTTTTCACGGCCGTCTGGGGCGTGGCGGGCTAGTTTAATCTTTCCGGAGGTGATGATGTAGAGGCGGTCGCCTGGCTCACCCTCCTCAAAAATGGTGGTGCCCCGGGGGAAACGAACGGTCTCCATCTGTTCGATCAGATTTTGTACGGCAACGGGGTCTACGCCCTGGAATATGCCGGCGCGAGAGAGAATGTCTTGAACGTCTTCCACTTTTTGCTCCTCCATCAGTGGTGGGCTACGCAGGGGTGCGCAGCACTTGTATTTATGTAACCCATACTACAGTGGAATATATCACTATACTTGGTATTCCCATATTTGATCACAGCCCCTAGGCTGGAGGGTTAGCTTTTTAGTGCAACTAATGCGCGAGGCCTACAGTGCCGAGGACTCTAGTTTTTCCATCACCATCGCGAAGATAGCTAGGGCTAAGGGCGTGAGGATTACTAAGGTGATCATGGTATCTATCATACCTTTCCCGCTAAGCTAGTTGGCTATGTCTCACAACTGGCCCGAACTTTCCGCAGCCGAGGTAAACGAACTGTTGGCCGCGCACTACCCGGCGGCGCGCTGCGAGCTGAACTTCTCCACGCCTTTCGAGCTCCTGGTGGCCACGGTGCTCTCCGCGCAGTGTACAGATGAGCGCGTCAACCAGGTAACGCCGGCCCTTTTTGCCCGGTATCCTGACGCCTTGGCAATGGCTGCCGCCACCCGCAAAGACCTCGAAGAAATCCTGCGTCCGCTGGGGTTTCAGAAATCTAAGGCGGGGTACCTGCTGGGCATAGGGGAGGCCTTGGTGGCGCGGCATGGTGGAGAGGTCCCGGAGTCACAGGAGGCGCTGGAGTCCCTTCCAGGTGTGGGCCGCAAGACCGCGTTGGTGGTGCGCGGTAACGCCTTCGGGCATCCGGGTTTGGCGGTTGATACTCACGTGACTCGGGTAAGCAAGCGCCTGGGGATTGCCACGGGTGGCACACCGCTGGCTATCGAAAAGCAGTTGTGCGCGGGGTTGCCCGCGAAGGAATGGACTGATTTTTCCCACCGCGTCATCGTGCACGGCCGCCGGTGTTGCACCGCGCGTAAACCGCATTGCGGGCGGTGCGTGTTGAATCACAAATGCGAAAGCGCGGTGATGGACGGTGAATAAAACTGTAATTGGCTCCGTGGCGGCCATGGTGGTTATCGCCGTGGTGGCCTTGATGATGGTCAGCCGCGCCTTGGCGCCCACACCGCAGGCGCAACCGGAAGGCACTGTGGTGCCGGCGGCCCCGGAGGCAACCGCGGTGCTGGATGTTGTCCAGCGCCCGGATTGCCCCGCCGGGGCGTTGGTGGACCTGTCCTGCCTGGGTGGGGACAGCACGGTGCCCGCGCAGCGGGTGCAAATCTACAACGTGTGGGCCTGGTGGTGTGAGCCGTGCCGCGCGGAGCTACCCCTCCTGGAGGCCGTGGCCGCGCGCAACGGCTGGCAGCTGGTGGGCGTACACGCGGACGCCAGCGCGGCCAAGGGCGCGGCGCTGCTGGCGGACTTGGGCGTGGACATGCCCAGCTACCAGGATAGTAACGGCACATTCGCGGGCACGCTGGGGCTGCCCGGCGTTATCCCCATTACCGTGGTGGCGGTGGATGGCCATGTGCAGGGGCAGTTAGTTAAGGCCTTTGACGCGGAAGAAGAACTGGAACAGGCCATCAAGGAGTACTTGTGATCCCGCGGTGGCTGGACTTCCCGCGGGTGGGCGCGCGGGAGGGCAGCCCCAGCTCGGCGGTGCTCATGCTGCTGTTGGGTACGGAGGTTGCAGACGGCCGGGTGGTGCTGACCCACCGTTCGCCCAGCATGCGCTCGCACTCCGGGCAGATTGCCTTCCCCGGCGGCCACCTGGAGCCAGGCGAAACGGCTGCCGATGCCGCCCTGCGCGAAGCCCACGAAGAAACCGGCCTGGACCGCCGCACCGTGACCGTTTTTGACCAGTGGAAGCCCCGGCCCACCATGGCCACCGGACGGTGGGTAGCGCCGGTTCTGGCCTACTGGGACGCCCCGCACCCGCTGTACGTGGCCAGCCCGGCGGAACTAGATGACGTGTTCGCTGCGCCGGTGGAGGACCTGCGCGCTCCCGCTAACCGCGTGACGGTGGGGTTTCGCGGGTACACGGGCCCGGGATTTTGGCACCAGGGTTACCTGATTTGGGGACTCACCGGCGGGTTGATAGACAACCTTTTGAGCCACGCCGGTTGGGAAAAGGACTGGGAGAAGGGCAAAGTGTTAGATTTATCTGGACTATTAGCCCAGTCGCGCAACCACGAAAAGCGGCTGTGAGCCCAGAAAAAGAAAGCCCTAAACTGCTGTGAACCCTGCCTTAATTGTTGACGGCATCATTGTAATTGGTGCCCTGTTGGCGTGGCTGAGCGGCTGGCGGCAGGGCGCGGTTTCTTCCCTCCTTAGTTTCGTCGGAATAGTGGCCGGCCTGGTAATCGGCGCCGGCGTGGCACCTTTTGTCCTGGAACTGACTGATCACGTGGCCTTGCGCTTCCTGCTGGTGGTAGGGCTGCTTATGCTTCTGGGGGGTGTGGGCCAGCTAGCCGGTACGGCGCTGGGCACGCGGCTGCGGGAGAAGATGAAGGCCCGCAGCCACCAAACGTGGGATTCCTTTGTGGGCGGGGTATTCCAGGTAGTGGCGCTGCTAGCAGTGGCGTGGCTGGTGTCCCTGCCGCTGGCCAGCGGGCTGTCCGGTAAAGCCGGGTTAGGGGTGCGTGAATCCACTGTCTTGGGGGCGTTGAACCGCAACATGCCCCAGGGGATTAATAACGTCCCGGCGGAGATTGCCGGCATGCTCAATGAGACGGGCCTGCCGCCGCTGGTTTCGCCCTGGATTACCCAGGGGACCGTGGAGGTTGAGCAACCCCGGATTGAGGTCCAGGACCGGGCGTTGATTGAGCGCCTGCGGCCTTCGGTTGTCCACGTGTTAGGGGATGCGGACGCTTGCTCGCGCCGGTTGATGGGCTCCGGTTTTGTGGCCCGGGAGGACTACGTGATTACCAACGCGCACGTGGTGGCCGGCACCAACGTGGTGGCCCTGGACACCGTGCTGGGCGTCAAAGAGGCGGAGGTGGTCTACTACAACCCGGACGTGGATATTGCGGTGCTGCATTCGCCCAAGCTGGGGATAGCGCCCCTGCCGTGGGCCGTGGAGCCCGCCGAGTCCGGCCAGGAGGCCGTGGTCATGGGGTACCCGCTGTCCGGGCCTTTCACCGCCACCCCGGCGCGAATCCGGGAGCGCCTTATCATCGCCGGCCCAGACATCTACGCCGATGGCCGCGTGGAGCGCGACGCCTACACCCTGCGCGGGCAAATTCAGCAGGGTAACTCCGGCGGGCCCATGATCAACGCGCAGGGGGAGGTCCTAGGAGTCATTTTTGGTGCCTCCGTGGATGACACGGACACCGGCTACGCGCTGACCGCCAACGAGGTCCTAGGGCACGTGGGCGAATATTGGACGCTCACGCAGCCGGTGCCTACCGGAGAGTGCGTCACCCGTTAGCTTCTGGCCCCGGTTTTGGTCACCTGGTGGTAAAGCGGCGTGGAGTTCCAAGAAAATTCCACGTCAGAAACGTTTTCTGAGTAGCCCGCAATCAGGTTGTTGTACCACAGCGGAATGGCCGGTAGATCCTCAAGGAGAATTTCCTGCGCCTGGTTGTAGATGGCGTAGGCCTCTTGCGGGGAGTGCGCGCTAGCTGCTTGCTTGAGCAACTGGTCAAACTCCGGGTTGGAGTAATCCCCGTCATTGGCGTTGCCGCCGGTGGCGTAGAGCGGGACTAGGAAGTTCTCCAAGGAGGGGTAGTCAGCCTTCCATTTGGTGCGAAACGCCGTGTCAATGGTGCGGCTAGAGACTTTATCGCGCATGGACTTGAAATCCGGGTACGGTGCCCCGGCGGCCGCGATTCCTAGGTTGTTGGATAGCTGGTTGCTAATGGCGTCCACCCACGCCTGGTTTCCGCCAGCGGAGTCGTAGGCCAGCTCAAACGTGCCCTCCCAGGGGGAGATGTCATTGGCTTTCTCCCACAACTGCCTAGCTTTGTCCGGCTGGAAGCTAAGGACCTCATTGCCGGGGATCTCCCCGGTCCATCCGGGCAGCACCGGCGTGGTGAAATCTTGGGCGGGGGTGAGGTTGCCCTGGAAAATGGTGTCAATGATCTCCTTGCGGTCAATAGCCATTGATATTGCCTGGCGCCGCAAGCGCCCTTCCTCCCCGCCAAAATGAGGCAGGTTCTGGGGGATGGTAAAGGAGCGGAAGTCCGCCACCGCCTGGTTTACCGTGCGCTGGCCCAGATCATCCTGGTACACCGCTAGGGCGGAATCTGGGATGGCGTCTAGAACGTCGAGGTTATTGGCCAGCAGATCTGCGTAGGCGGCATCGGCGGTGGGGTAGAAGGTAAAGAGCACGCCGTCGTTCTTAACGGTGCGTGCCCCGTGGTAGTCCGGGTTGGGCACCACCAGCGCGCTGTTATTGTGGGACCACTCCTTGAGCAGGTAGGGGCCGTTGGAGATGGGCTTTTCCCCGTACGCCTGGATGTCCGCGAAGGCGGCTTCAGGCAGGGGATAGAAGGCGGAGTCTCCCAGCCGGGCGGGGAAGTCAGACTGCGGCTGGTCCAAAGTGATGGTGAAAGTCTTGTCATCAATGACCTCTAGGCCCTCCAAAGACTCCACGGAGTCTGCAAAGCCCTTGATGGGTTCGAAGAAGAATGATCCCGGCAGATCGTGGGATACCGAGTAGTTCCAGGCATCAACGAAGGAGTGGGCGGTAACCTCCGAGCCATCGGAGAACTTCCAGTCCTTGAGCTTGATGGTAAATACCGTGTTATCACCGTTGGGCTCAATGGACTCCGCTACTTCGTTGTGGACGTTGCCTTGCGCGTCGTAGTAAACCAGGCCGGCAAAAATGGCTTTGACCAGACGGCCGCCGCCGGTTTCTACGGTATAGGCAGGGATGAGCGGGTTCTGGGGCTCAGTGCTTTGGGCCAGGATGTAGTTAGGCTCAGCGGCGGGTTTGTCCGTGGTGCTTTCCTCTGCGGTGGTGCTGCAGGCTACCAGCGTGGTGCTCAGTAGCGTGGTGCCCAGCACCACGGCGGTCGCTGACTTGGGGTAAGGCATGGGGTCCCTCCTGGTTGTTGAAAAATTTTTGCCAACGTCAGGCTACCGCGCGTGCCCCCGGGGATGTCGATTAAAAATCAGGGTGAAAAAAATCCCGGCCGCGCCTCGCTTCAAGCGGGGGCGGCCGGGAAAGACCAGGTCAAGCTATTCTAAGCCAGTGCCAATCTCCAGGTGCAGGCCCGGAACGGACTCGATGAGCTTGGCGGTGTAGTCCTGCTTGGGGTTGTTAAAGACTTCATCGGAAGTACCTTGCTCCACGATCTTGCCGGTCTGCATGACCACGATGTCATCCGCGGTTTGCCGCACCACGGCTAGGTCGTGGGTGATAAACAGGTAGGACAAGTCCAGCTCGCCTTGCAGGTCCGCGAGCAGGTTGATGATCTGGTTTTGCACCAGCACGTCCAGTGCGGACACGGCCTCATCTAGCACCAGCACCTCCGGGCCCAAGGCCAGGGCGCGCGCGATGGCAATGCGCTGGCGCTGGCCGCCGGAGAGCTCGTTGGGGAAGCGCCGCATGGCAGAACGCGGCATGGAAACCATGTCTAGCAGCTCCGCCACGCGGTCCTCACGGGACTTGCGGTTGCCCACCTTGTGCAGGACCAGCGGCTCCTCGATGCACTTGTAGATGGAATACATGGGATCCAGGGAACCGTAGGGGTTCTGGAATACCACCTGCATCTTGCGGCGCAGCGCGAAGAGTTCCTTCTTGGACATCTGGGAGGTGTCCCGGCCCTCGTAGGTGATGGTGCCGGAGGTGGGTTCAAGCAGCTGCAGCACCATGTTGGCCACGGTGGATTTGCCCGAGCCGGACTCCCCCACCAGCGCCAGGGTGGTACCCCGGCGCAAATCGAAGCTGACGTCGTCTACAGCCTTGAGGTTTTTCTTCTCGCCCTTCTGGCCGCGGATATCGAAGATCTTGGTCAGGTTGCGCACGGAGATGACCGGCTTGGAGTCCACCTCGTGGATAGCGGCACCGGTCTTTAGCTCCGCGGACTCCAGACCCGCCTTCTGCGCGGCCTGGATACGCGAGGACGCCAGCGAAGGCGCAGCCTTGACCAGGCGCTGGGTGTAGGGGTGCTGCGGGTCGCGCAGGATTTCCTGCGAGGGCCCGGACTCCACAATCCGGCCGCGGTGCATGACGATGAGCTGCTCGGCGCGCTCGGCCGCCAGGCCTAAGTCGTGGGTAATAAATAGCACCGCGTTGCCCAGCTCCTGGGTCAGGTGCCCCAGGTGGTCCAGGATGGTCTTTTGCACGGTCACGTCCAGCGCGGAGGTGGGCTCATCCGCAATGAGCAGCTTGGGGCGCGCGGCCAACCCCATGGCAATGAGCGCGCGTTGGCGCATACCACCGGAGAACTCGTGCGGGAACTGCTTGGCGCGCCGGGCGGCATCGGGAAGACCGGCTTCCGCGAGCAGCTCGTTGACGCGCTCGGCGCGCTCGGAGCCCGGCACCACGTTGTTGGCCTTTAGCGACTCCTCAATCTGGGTGCCAATGCGCCACACCGGGTTCAAGTTGGACATGGGATCCTGCGGCACCAGGCCAATCTTGGAGCCGCGGATATCCTCGAACTGCTTGTCCGAATAGTGAGTGATGTCTTCGCCTTCGAAGAGAATCTGCCCACCTGTGACCTTGCCGGTACCGGGCAGAAGGCCCAGGATGGACATGGCGGTGGTGGACTTGCCGGAGCCGGACTCACCCACAATGGCCACGGACTGGCCGGGGTAGATGCTCATGTTCACGCCACGGACCGCCTCTACGGTGCCGGTGGTGGACTCGAAGGCAATTTTGACGTCCTTCATTTCAAGCAACGGGGTGTCAACCATTAGCGGTTCCTCGCTTTCGGATCGAGGGCGTCGCGCACGGCGTCACCCATCATGATGAAGCTCAGCACCGTCAGGGCCAGGGCGCCGGCGGGGTAGAACAGGATTTGCGGGTCGGTGCGCAGGGAAGCCTGCGCCTGGGAGATGTCCCCGCCCCAGGAAACCACGGTGGGCGGCAGGCCGATGCCCAGGAAGGACAGCGTGGCCTCCGCCACGATGAAGGTGCCCAGCGCCACGGTGGCGTAGGAAATGATGGGGGCGGCGGCGTTGGGCATGATGTGGCTAAACAGGATGCGGAAGTGTCCGGCGCCCACGGAGCGGGCGGCCTGGACAAACTCCTCATTTTTCACGCTCATCACCGCGCCACGCGTAATACGGGCGATGCTCACCCAGCCGAACGCGCCCAGCACCACGGCCACCGTCAAGATGGTGCGGTGCTCCTTGAATAGCTGCATGACCACGATGGCGGCCAGAACCAGCGGGATGGCAAAGAATACGTCGGTAATACGGGACAAAATTGCGTCCAGCCAGCCGCCGAAGTAGCCGGCCAGGCCGCCGATGATGGAGCCCAGAATGGTCACGATGGCGGTTGATAACACGCCCACGAACACGGAAGCGCGGGCCCCGTAGATAACGCGGGAGTAGACGTCACAGCCTTGGCGGTTAAAGCCGAAGGGGTGGCCGGGCTGGGGGTCACCGAGTGAGTTGGAAAGCTCACAAAAGCGCGGGTCGGTGTTGGTAAACAGGCTGGGGAAAAGCGCCAACGCGATGGCGGCTAAAATCATGGCCCCGGCTATCCAAAACAGCGGGCGGCGGCGCAAGTATTTCCAGGCCTCACCCCACTGTGATGAGGGCGCGGACTCGTCCTTGACGGCATCGACAGCGCCAAGCCCTGTCTCATCCGTTTCTGCGATGAAGTGTTCTTGGCCGGGGCGGCGAACGGGGGTTTCGGGATTAACGGTCATAGCGGATCCTTGGATCGAGTACGGCGTACAGAAGGTCAACGAGCAGGTTGGAGATGATGTAGATCAACACCAGCACGGTGGTAAAGGACACGATGGTGGTGGGTTCACCGCGCAGGATGGCTTGGTACATGGTGCCGCCCACGCCGTTGATTCCAAAGATGCCCTCGGTGACAATCGCGCCGGTCATCAACCCGCCCAGGTCCGCGCCGATGTAGGTGATGACCGGGATGAGCGAGTTGCGCAGCACGTGGCGCATGGTCACCAGGCGCCCGGCTAGGCCCTTGGCCTTGGCGGTGCGCACGTAGTCCGCCCGCAGGTTTTCGCTCACAGACTGGCGGGTAAGCCGGATGACGTAAGCAAAGGACATGGCGCCCAGCACGATGGCGGGCATGAGCAGGGACTTGAAGGAGGCGTTCGCGCCCACCGTCACCGGCAGCAGCGACCACTTAATCCCCACCAGGTACTGGAAGACGAAACCGATAACGAAGGAAGGCACGGCGATAACGAACAGGGAGACCACCAGGATGGTGGAGTCGAAGATGCCGCCGCGGCGCATACCGGAGATGACGCCAAAGATGATGCCAAAGATGGCTTCAAAGCACACGGCCATGAACGCCAGCTTGATGGTGACGGGGAAGGCGTTGGCCATTACTTCTGTGACGGGTACGCCGGAGAAGGTGTTGCCAAAGTCCAGCATGAAGATGCCCTTGATGTAGAGCAGGTACTGGATTAAGAAGGGCTTATCTAGGTTGTATTCGGCTGCAATTCTGGCGCGAGCCGCTTCGGTGAGGCCGCGGTCGCCGCCAAGGGCTTCTACCGGGTCACCGGGCATAAGGAAGACGAGGGCGTAGATGAGTAGCGTGGCTCCGAAGAACACGGGGATCATCTGGAGCACGCGTCGCCCGATATAGCGCAACATGTGGTGGTCCTTTAAGTTAAGTCGGTGTGTTTGGGTTATTTAGGCTAACTATAGAAGTGTAGGACACTTTTCTAGTATTCGAAAGGTATTAAGTACCCACGCTCCCCGGCACCGGGGGCGTCCAGGAGCCCGGCAAAGCGCGCAGTGGAGTGCGCAGCGGTAGCACTGGCAAAGCGCGCAGCGGCAGCACTGGCAAAGTGTGCAGCGGCTTCAAGAGCCACATGCGCGACACAACAACGCTCACTGCGGAACCGGGTGAACTAAGACGCATGGTGAGTCCTTCCGATATGAAACGAATACCACCTTAGAGGCGGGGATCTCACACCACTCTACAGTGTGGTCCGGTTCATATAGAAAGGATTAATGCCCGGTTCCCTGGTCTGCACCCGTATCCGGGGGTGTGAGCCACGCAATAACTGCGCGGGCAAATTCCTCCGGGGCCTCTGCGTGCGGGAGGTTCTTGGTACCGGCTATATGCAGGGCGGAAATCACCCGCGCGCGGCGGCTAGCGCGCCTGAATACCGGAGCCCACAGCCCCTGGTTGGCATGGATAAACAACACGGGGGCGGCCACCTTCTTGCCCGCGCTAGCACGCGGCATGAGGGCGGTGAGTAGCCGGTGGTTCCAGACGGAGCCGCGGAGAGTATTTCCAATGTTGATGGCCACCTCGCGCAGCTGGGAAAGCTCCGGCATGGGGCCGGCGGTGTTGAGGCTGAGGTCTTTGCGCACCAGGAACTCCCGGGGTACGTACTTGAAAAGGGGCATGGGAAGCCGGGAGGCAGCCGCGCGGAGGATAAACCACACAAAATCCCACGGGCGCGCCATGATACTGCGGCGTAAGTCCTCCGGGTGCGCGCCGGAAATGGACACCACCGCCGCAACGCGTGCTGGGCGCTCTGCTGCCACGGCCCACGCCAACGCCGCACCGGTGTCATTGCCCACCAACACCGCCTGTTCGTAGCCCAAGGCCTGGATAGCGCCGGCGATATCCCCAATTAGCGTGCGCACATCCTGCCCCGGTTCAATGGGCGGCTTGTCCGACATGCCGTAGCCGCGCAGATCCAGGGCGGCCACGCGGAAGCCGGCTGCAGCCAGGGGCTCTAGGACGCCACGGTAGTCAAACCAACCGCCCACGGACCCGTGGATGCACAAAATTAAAGGCCCCGTTGCAGGGCCAGTAACGGCGGCGTGCAAACGCACGCCGCGGGTGTGGAGGAACTCGTGCGCCCAAGGACCAGGAAGCTCCACCACGGAGGGAGAGACCATTTTAGGTAAACAGGCCCTTGCGGGACTCCACCTGGCGGGTGGCCTTGCCCGGTACCAGGTCTTTCATCTTCTTAGTAGACTCAATGGTTTTTTCCGGAGCCTTAACCTTCTTAATCTGCTTGAAGCCCACCAAACCTAGGATAGCTGCCAGGACAACCATGATGAGGAAGACGATTAAGAAAGCTGCCCAGCGGTCTAGCCACTCTGCCAGCAGTTCTGCGAGGAAGAAGAAAAAGAAGAAGGAGCTATACAGTGCAACGGTGCCGGCAGCGCCCATAAGGCCCGCGCCAATCCCGCCCTTCTTTGCCGAGGCGGCAAGCTCAGTCTTGGCTAGCTCAATTTCACTACGCACCAGGCCGGACATTTGCTCCGTGGCGTTGGATACCAGGCGGCCGATGGACGCCTGACCCGCAGCGGAGGTGTCTACGTCGCGTAGTGGAATGCTGTTCGCGCGGGGCGCAAAATGGTCAGAGCCGTCGGTGTAGAGGCCGTCTGCGTCAACCGGGTGGCTGGTTGAACGGCGTGCTGGGGTGTTCCCTGGTTTAGTCACGGAGAACCTTCCTTTAAAGATTTGGTTTTAGTCTTAATATAGTCGCGTTAACTATCCTAGCTAATTATGCACGATAATGACCCGTTTGCCCCGTTTCTTGCCCTGCCCGGCGTTGCTGAATCTGCGCAACTGGCTGTGGAGTCCATCAATCGTGCCCACCGCTGCCCGGCCGCGCTGCGCCAGGCGGATGTCATCTCAGCCGAGTCCCTCCTGCGCGGCGCCCGCGTGACCGCCCCCGACATCCGTATAACCGCCGGCGCTGAGACTTCCGCGTACTCACTTCTGGCCCCGGAGCTTCTCACCACCACCGTGCGCTCTTATGCCCGCGCGCCGTTGAATTTTTTAGCCCGCGTGGACGTGGCCGCCGGCGGGCCGGGCACACCGGCCGCAGCCCACACCGAAAGCACTCGCGCCGGCCGCGCCCACTCCGAAAGCCCCCACTCCGAAAGCCCCCACACCGAAAGCGCCCACACCGAAAGCACTCGCGCCGAAAGTCCCCACTCCGGCCGCGCCAACGCCGAACGCGCCCGCGCCATTGCCCGTTTGGTCACCGGATATTCCGGAGCCACTTATGACCGCCTGGCGCCGGTGTTGGTCCACGCGGAGATAGCGGCGTTTCAGGTCTTTGGCCCGCGCAGCGAGTTGGTTGCTCGCGTTGCTGCCCGCGCTACAGCAAGCCACACGGGTTTTGACCCCCGCTGCCTGGCGGTACCGGAGACTTACCTCAACCGCCATGCCTCGGAATACCAGCAGGCGCTGCGCCGCTACGCTAACGGCCAGCCCACAGATCTGCTGGTGGTGTTGTTTCGGGCCTGGGAGGCCGGCGGCGTGGAGGCTGAGGGCATAGCCCGCGCGATGTAAAAGCCCCCGGCCTGCGGTCCAGTGCGCCCCGGCCAGCGCATGGACGTAGCTAGGCGGGCATGTGTTAAGAAGAACGCACCCAGAAGCTGGCGGGTCTTTTGGAAATCCACAGCGCGGCTCCCACGATGGCGGCCGCTCCAGCAACCACGGAGGCTCCCAGGCCAATCTCTTTGGCGTTGGGGATACTAAATAGGGGTTCGGGGTTTTTGAAGGTGCGGGTTTCCCAGCCGTGTTCGGTGGCGTGTTTCTTCATGGACCTATCGGCGTTCACTGCCACGGGGTTGCCCACTAGTTCCAGCATGGGGATGTCCGTTCCGGAGTCGGAGTAAGCGAAGCTCTGGTCAAGGTCAATCCCGTGTCTTTCCGCGATGTCCGTCATGCGCTGTGCTTTGGCGGGGCCTTTGCAGAAAAACAGGATTTCTCCGGTGAAACGGCCGTCTTTGACCTCTAGTTCGGTGGCAACTACCGCGTCAACGCCTAGCTCCTCCGCGATGGGGCGTACCAGGGTGGAGGCGGACGCGGAGATAATAACCACCATGTGGCCGGCGGCCTTGTGGAAGTCGATGAGCTCGCGGGCCTCGGCGTAAATCGCTGGCGTGACCACCTGGTGCATGGTCTCCGACACGATGTCAGCCACCTCTTGTTCGTCCCAGCCGGCCACCATGGCGGAGAGCTGGTCCCGGGTGGAGTCCATTTGGTCGCTGGTTTGGCCCACCATCATGTATGAGGCTTTGTTCACTGACATCTGCAGTGCTTCCGCTGGGGTGATGAGCCCGGAGTTCATGAATTTCTTGCCAAAGGCGAAGGCGGAGGAGGTGGCGATGATGGTTTTGTCTAGGTCAAAAAATGCCGCCACGCGCGGAGCCGGGGGCGGGGTTGGGGAGCCTGTTTGATCCTCTTTGGTCATCGCAGCCAATTGTAGCGCGCAATTTCTCGGTTGTCCGCGACCGCGTGGCCCAAAGGCTATGTGTCGCGTGTGGCGGATGTGGCGAAGTTATCCACAGGTACGGCCCCGCGGACGGCTAAATCCGGCCAAGAAGGTGATTTTTGAGCCTCCGCCGGAAAGTTATCCACAGGCCGGGAGAACGCGCTTGCCAGGCTTGACGCGGGCGGGAAGTATCCGGGATATGAATTCCTACATACTCATTGCACTGACAGACCAACTACTTCTCACCGAAGCCGCCCACGCGGCCGCAGCGGCAACCTCCGCCCAACAGCTGGAGGTTAAAACCAGCGCGGATCCCCGCGATATAGCCCGCTATGCGCCCAAAGCTAGCGCCATTGTTGTCGATGCCTCCACGGCCGCGCACGTGGGCGCGCAGGCACCGGCGGCCCCGGTGTATTTCCTCACCCCGGACCCGGGTCCCATTGAATACGAGGCCGCGCTGGCGTGCCACGCCCAGGAGTGTTTCCTTGTTCCCGCACAATCACCGCAGCTGCTAGAGGCGCTAGCTGCCACCAACACCCCAGGCGTGGCCGCAGCCAGTGCCTCCCAGGTCCTGGCCGTGACGGGGACCGCGGGTGGACTGGGGGCCAGCACACTGGCGGTATCGTTATCATGCGCGTTGGCGCCGGCCGCGCTGGTGGATGCCCGGGCGGGCGCTGGCGGTATAGACCTGTTGGTGGGCCTGGAACAGACCCCGGGCCTGCGCTGGCCGGACTTAAACATTGGTGCGGGCAAGGTAGACGGCGCGGATATCCACGCGGTGCTCCCGGTTTCGGCCGGCGGGGTAGCGGTGCTAAGCCACGCGCGCTCTACCGTCGATGACCCCTTTGAACTGCCCACCAGCGCCCTGGCGGCGTGCACCACGGCGCTTTCTTATCACCATCCGGTGGTGGTGGACGGGATGGACGTGGCCCCCTTCTCCCCGGACCACGTGGTGGTGCTCACCGCCGCGGAGGTGCGGGCGGCCGCTGCGGCCGCCGGGGTGGTGGCCACGCTGCGCGCGCGGGGCATTAACCACAGCTTGGTGTTGCGCCACCGCGGCTGGTCCTCACTGAGCACAGCGGAGGTTGAAGATGTGGTCTCCACGGACGTGGTGGCGGAAATCCCCACTCTCAGGCGCCTTCCGCGCCTGGTGGAAGAAGCTGGGCTTAACCCGCCTCTGCCGCGCCGGCTGCAGCAGGCGTGTGACCTGGTCCTGGCCAACGCGGGGTGGGCGTAAATGGACCGCACGGAGTTGGCAGCCAAGCTGCACCAGATGGTAGCCGCGCAGCCGGAGTTAGCTTGCCAACCAGCGGCGTTGGCGCAGCGGATTAGGAAGGAAGCCGGCGTGATTAGCGATGTGGACTTATTGGCCGCCATGCGGGTGTTGCATCAGGACACCACGGGCCTTGGGGTCCTGGAGCCGCTACTGCTCACCCCGGGGCTGACAGACGTGGTGGTCAACGGGCCCCGGGAGGTTTTCTTCGACCGGGGGCAGGGGTTGGAGAAGTCCCCGTTGACTTTTGACTCCGATGCGGCCGTGCGCCGGCTGGCCACGCGCCTGGCCATCGCGGCGGGTACCCGCTTGGATGACGCCGTGCCTTTTGCCGATGGCCGCCTGCAGCGCCCCGACGACACCGGGCTGCGGATCCACGCGGTGTTGTCCCCACCGGCCGCGCGCACCACCTTGCTGAGCATCCGCGTCCTGCGCCAGGCGCACACCAGCTTGGAGGCACTGACCCGGGGCGGCACGTTGACCGCGGAGATAGCCGGGATCCTGGGCCGCTTGGTGGGCAAGCGGGTTTCTTTCCTCATCGTGGGTGGCACTGGTAGTGGCAAGACCACGCTGCTGAGTGCGCTTTTAGCGCAGGTGGACCAGCGCGAAAGGATGATCATCATCGAAGACACTGCGGAGCTTAATCCGGATCACCCGCATGCGGTGGCGCTTACCGCCCGGCGCGCGAATACGGAGGGAAGCGGGGAGATTTCCATGGCGTGCCTGTTGCGCCAAGCGTTGCGTATGCGCCCGGACCGGATAGTGGTGGGGGAGATCCGCGGCGCGGAGGTGGTGGACCTACTGGCTGCCCTGAACACCGGGCATGAGGGCGGGGCCGGTACCCTCCACGCAAATTCTTTGGCGGAGGTCCCCGCCCGGATGGAGGCACTGGCTGGGCTTGGCGGGCTGGACCGGGCGGGCGTGCACTCGCAGTTAGCTGCGGCCGTGCGGGTGGTGTTGGTGGTCCGCCGCCGCGCGGATGGCCAGCGGGAGCTTTTCCAAATTGGGGTTCTTAGCGGCAACCCGGTGTCCGCGGAAGTAGCGTGGGATTCCGCCCGCGGCCCCGGCCCCGCGTGGCCTGCGCTGCAGGAGTTGGTCGCATGACTAACACGCTGATGACTAACACCCTGATGACTAACACCCTGAGCCTCCTGTTGGCAGCGGCAGCTTTGCTAGTCCGCGATACCGGGCACTTGCGTCGCCGCACGCCCAGTTCCCCTTTCCTGTTCCTGGCGCTGTGCGCGGTGGTTTTTGTGGTCACGTTGGCGTTTTTGCGGATTGGCCGGGTTTCGGTCTTGGTGGCGGCCGCTATCGCGGGGTTGTGTGCGGCCAAGGTTTGGCAGCGGGAAAGGGCGCACCGGGCGGCCCAGAAAAGGAACAATATCTTGGCTGGTTACCTGGGGATTTTGACTGCGGAGCTGCGCGCTGGGGCCACTTTCCCCACCGCACTGGCCCACGCGGCTGACAGCCTTCCCACGCACGCGTCTGAGGAGTTAAGGCTGCATCTGCGCGCGGCGGCGCATTTGGCGGCCGCGGATGGTGAAGTTGACCTGGCCTTTGGTCGCGCCGGCTTGCCTTCGCTAGCTGCAACGGTGCGGCTTGCCCGCCACCACGGGATAAGTTTGGCACCTTTGGTTGGGCAGGTCCAGACCCGCCTTGATACCGCCGATGCCCACAGTCGCACCACCGCCGCCAGCCTCCAGGGCCCCCGCGCCACTGCGCTGGTGTTGAGCTGTCTGCCGCTGCTTGGCTTGGCCATGGGCTCTGCCATGGGTGCTCACCCGGTGGCGTTTCTCACCGGCGGTGGCGTGGGCGGGTGGCTGCTGGTTGCCGGAACCGCGCTGGCTGGGGGCGGCTTTGTGTGGTCCCAGGCAATCATCGCGCGGGCGGCGGGGGCTAGCTCATGACAGGGGCGGTGTCCACGGCGGTCTTGCTGGCAGCGGCGCTGGTGGTGACCACGCTGCCTACCAGTATTAACCCCCGCGACGGCCCGCGTGCTGGGCTTACTGGTGGCCCCCGCTCCGGCCTGCCCTCCGGCTCCCGCGCTGACAGGTATGCCAGCGTGGCCCGGTGGTTGCCCTGGCTGCTTGCCAGGCGCCGGCCGGCCAGCCCGGATCTTACGGCGCTGGCCTTCGAGGTGGATCTCTTTGCGCAGTGCGTGGCCTGCGGCTTAGGTCCCGCGACTGCGGCTAGTGCCGTGGGGCGGGTGAGCACGCAACCTGCTTGGGCGCGCGCCGGGTCCCTCCTGGAGCTGGGTATCCCGGCTGCCCAGGCCTGGCAGCCGGTGCGTGAGATCCCCGAGCTAGCAGAGTTTGCCACCCTCATTGTCTTGTCCGAGCAATCGGGCGCGGCCCTTGCGCAAGGTGCACACCGGCAGGCGAAAGCCTTAAGGGGTAAAGCCGCAAGTGCCGCCATTGCCCGCGCTGAGCGCGCCGGAGTTTTTATTGCCCTGCCGCTCACGCTGTGTTTCCTCCCGGCCTTCATCATCGTGGGGCTGGTTCCCATTGTGGTCAGCCTGGGGGCAGACATCTTTACCTTCTGATCAGATTCCTACAACCCATCTTCAAACCAAAACAATTCAAATCAAACAAATCCAAAACAAGGAGAAATCATCATGAAAAAGTTCAACCTCAACCAGAAAATAACCGTGCTGCACATCAACACCTACCGCAACGCCTACCGCGCCTGGGGCGCGCTGCGTGCCGGACTTAGCAACGAGGAAGGGATGTCCACCATTGAATACGCCATGGGTTCGGTGGCAGCGGCTGCGCTTGCCGGAGTGCTGTACTTGGTGGTGTCCAGCGGCGGGGTCGAGGCCGCCTTTGAAACCATCCTCACCGACGCCTTGAACAATGTCCCTAGCTAGGAAGGCGGTGTGCGCCCGGCTGCGCGGGCTCGCCCGGGATGATTCCGGCAGCGTCAGCGTGGAAGCCGCGTTGGCTTTGTCTACGTTGGTGCTGGTGCTCATGGCCATGGTGGCGGCGCTGGTGACGCTGGGGGCGTATATCTCCGCGGTGGACACGGCCGGTGCTGCGGCGCGGGCTGCGGCCATTGGGCTGGATTACTCCCCGCCGCGCGGCCGCGTTTCCCAGACGGCTGCGGGAGGTCTAGTCACCGTTACCGCGCACATTCCTGCGCCGCTGGGGGAGATCTCCGCGCAAGCTATCTTCCCGGAAGAGTCATGAGCTGCCCGGCAACTGACTCCAGTTGCCGCAGTGGCCAACGCGGTCAGCGGCGCGGCAGCCAGCGCGGCCAGCGGCTAGTTAGTCAGTGCGGCCGGCGGTTAGTAAGCCAGCGCGGCCAGTGGCTAGTTAGTCAGCGCGGCCGGCGGCGCGGGTTGCCCGGGCTTGGCAGGATTCGCGGCGCAGTCGCGAATGACGCGGGCCATGCCACCGTGGTCACGGCTGGGGTCATCGCGGCGCTTAGCAGCGTGGTCCTGGGGCTTTTGGGCACAGGAGCGCTGGTGGTGGCCTCCCACCAGGCGCGCAATGCCGCTGACCTGGCCGCTACCGCCGGGGCTTTTGCCCTCTACCGGGAGGCCAAGCCCTGCGAGGTTGCCGCCGAGGTCGCCCGGCTCAACCGCGCGGAGCTGGCAGACTGCCAGCTTGAGGGCATGGATGTCACGGTCACGGTGCAGGTCAAGTCTCGCGCGGCGACCGCGCGTGCCGGGCCGCTGTAGGTGCGCGGGCGGAAAATGCGCTGGCGGGGCTTTTGGCGGGCGGTCAGTGCGCTGTAGGTGCGCGGGCGGGGCTTCGGCGGCGGAAAATGCGCTGGCTGGCGTGGCGTGGCGTGCGCCGGGGCTTAGGCCGTCATGGTCACCAGCGCGCCTAGCAGCGCGATGGCCCCGGCCTTGCTCAGCGGGTTGTTGCCGTTGCCGCACTTAGGTGACTGCACGCATGACGGGCAGCCGTCCGCACACGGGCAGGAGCGCACCGCCTGGTAGGTGGCCTCAATCCACTCGGGAAAGCGCCGGTAGCCTTCGTCGGCAAAGCCGGCGCCGCCGGGGTGGCCGTCGTAGACAAACACAGTAGGCAGCAGGGTGTCGGCGTGCAGTGCGGTGGATACCCCGCCAATGTCCCACCTATCGCAGGTGGCCAGCAGCGGTAGGAGCCCAATCGCGGCGTGCTCAGCGGCGTGGAGGGTTCCCGGGACATCGCCGGGCGGTATGCCAATCTCGCTCAGTAATGCGGGGTCCAAGGTGTAGGCCACCGCTCGGGTGTGCAGGGTTTGTGCCGGCATGTCTAGGGGGACATCGGCGGCTAGGGTGCCATCGGCAAGTTTGATTTGGTAGCCCACTACTTGGTCGGTGACCTCCACGGCCACGTTGGCCACCCACAGGCCGGGGGAGTAGTTTTCTAGCCCGTCTGGGTCTTCGATGATACGGATGTCTGTCACGGATTGGGCAACGGTGGAATACTCCGGCACCTCGGGGTGCGCCAGGGCCAGGAACTCCTGGAAGTCCAAGGAGTCGATGATAAAGGACTCCCCCTGGTGCAGGTACACCGCGCCGGGGTGGACCTGGGCGGCGGCGCGGGCGGAGTCCACCGTGCCCAGCATGCGCCCGTCCGTGGCGTCCACAATCATGACTTCCTGGCCGCTGCCGCTGCGCAGGGACATCTGCCGGTGCGGGGGCAGGGTAGTGGGCGCTGGGAACCAGCCGCGCGCGCGGTGTTTGAGCAGGCCTTCTGCGGCCAGGGCCGCCACTACTTTTTCCGCGCCTAGTTGGGTGACTTCTGCGTGCGTCAGGGGTTTTTCCAGGGCCGCGCAGAGAATGTGGTCGCGCAAAATATACGGGTTGGTGGGGTTAAATACGCTGGCCTCTACGGGTTTGCCCAGCAGGGCCTCCGGGTGGTGGACCAGGTAGGCGTCCATGGGCTCATCCCGGGCCACCAGTACCACGAGCGAGCCTTGCCCGCGCCGGCCAGCGCGCCCGGCTTGCTGCCAGAAGCTGGCCACGGTTCCGGGGAATCCGGCGGTGACCACGGCGTCTAGCCCGCCCACGTCAATCCCTAGTTCCAGTGCGGAGGTGGTGGCAACGCCCAGGAGATCCCCGTTGTCTAGGCGGCGTTCTAGCTCGCGGCGGTCCTCGGCCAAGTAGCCGGCGCGGTAGCTGGCAATCCGGTTGGCAAAATCAGGCCGGGCCAGCGCCCCGGAGAGCACTCTTTGGGTGCGCAGGGCCACGGTTTCGGCGGCGCGCCGGGACCGGACAAAGGTCAGGGTGCGTGCGCCTTGGTCCACCAGGGTGGCCATGATGTCTGCGGCTTCGGTAGTGGCGGGCCGGCGGACCGGGGCGCCGTTTATTCCTTCCACGCCTTCCATGAAGCCGGGTTCCCACAGCGCTACCGTGCGCGCTCCGGTGGGCGCGCCGTCGTGGGTTACTTCCAGGACTTGGCGCCCGGTTAGCCGGTGGGCGTGGATGGCGGGGTCGGTCATGGTGGCTGAGGCTAAAATCACCGTGGGATTGGCGCCGTAGTGCTGGCACAGGCGCAGCAGCCGGCGCAGTACCAGTGCAACGTTGGTGCCAAAAACGCCCCGGTAGGAGTGGCATTCATCGATGACTATGAACTCCAGGTTGCGTAACATTCGGGTCCAGCGTTGGTGCTGTCCAAGCAGGGAAACGTGCAGCATGTCCGGGTTGGTGAAGACAAAGCGGGAGGATTCCCGGATTCCGGCGCGGGATTCGGTGGGGGTGTCTCCGTCATAGGGGGCGGGGGCTACATCGCGCAGTTCCGTGATCCCGCGGATGAGTTCCATGACGGCGTGGAGTTGGTCTGAGCCCAGGGCTTTGGTGGGCGTGAGGTATAGCGCGCAGGCCGCTGGGCGGGCCGCTAGGCGCGTGAGAATGGGTAGTTGGTAGCCCAAGGACTTCCCGGAGGAGGTCCCTGTGGCGATCACCACATCGCGGCCGTTCCACGCCGCTTCAGCGACCGCAGTTTGGTGCGAATAAAGCTTGCCGATGCCCCTTTTTTCCAGCTTTTCACGCACCGGTTTCAGCACCCAGTCGGGCCATTGGGCGTGCTCAGAGGCCTTGGCTGGCAAGGTTTCCAGGTGGGTGAGGGTGGACTCCGGGAAACGCGTGACAAGGTGGTCGGATAGCTCTTGTCCCAGCCCCCTGGCCGCGGTTGGCTCACTCATCTCTACCCCCGTTTTCTTTGGTGAATTACCCCCTAGACTATCGCTTGGCGGGAAAACCTGTCACACTGGGTACCAGCTGATTGAAGTTCTCATGTACGTGCCACAAGCGCTCGCAACAAGATTTTTCACGGCAAGCTTCCAACAATTGGGTGCTTGTGGCATCAGCTGATTCAAAGATTCAATCAAAGGAAATAACAATGGCATTTGGTACCGTTAAATGGTTCAACGCTGAAAAGGGCTACGGCTTCATCACTCCGGACGACGGCTCTGAGGACGTCTTCGTTCACTACTCTGAAATCCAGGACAAGGGCTTCCGCACCTTGGAAGAGGATCAGAAGGTCGAATTCGAAATCGGCGAAGGCTCTAAGGGCCCCCAGGCACAGGGCGTTACCCTAGCCTAGTTCTCATCTTTCGCGGCTCATTGGTTAAATCCAGTGGCCGCGATTTTTGCGTTTTGGGCCCTGTGGGGCTCCCTTAACCCCTTAACCCCTTAACCCTAACCCGGCAGGCCGCGGGGCAAGCGTGCGGCCCAGGGTGCTGTTAAGGGGGTTAAGGGGTGGCGGCAAACCCGCGCCGGACATCGCGCCAGTTGAGGAAGGCGTTGATCCCGCGCTGAAGGCCGTACCCCAAAGCAACGGCAGCCAGAATACTCACGGCTATGGCCACGGCGGGGTTTCCGCCAAAGAGCGTGCCGCCTAGCCAGCCGATGGCCAGGGACTGGAAGGCCCAGATGGTAACGCCTACGGTGTCGAAGAAGAAAAACAGCGGCCACGGGTAGCGCATGGCCCCCAGCAGCACCGTCATGATGAGCCGGGCGGAGGGGATAAACCGGGCTATCACTATGGCGGCCCCCGCGTTGCGTTTCATGTTCCGGCGCACCCAGCCGAGGGCGCGGAAGGTGGAGGTTCCCGGCTGCGCACGGTTGACAAAGTGGATGAGCCGGGTGGACAGCAGGTAGCAGAGGTTATCCCCGGTGACGGCGGCTACTACTGCGATGATGAACATGGTGCGCAGGTCCGGGAAGCCCTGCACCCCGTACCACGTGCCCACCAAGTTGAGGGGGACCTCCGAGGGCAGTACGGGGAAGAAACAGTCGAAAAAAATTAACGCGCCCATGAGTGGATAGATCCACGTGGTGCCCATGACCGTTTCAATAACGCTCACAACGCTATCGACCACTGTCACTCCTTCCTGAAATAACTGCTAGGTGTTACGCGTGTTAAAGTAGCCCATCAATGTACATTACACCGGTTTAGCAGTTTCTTTCCCGCTGCTTTTAGGGGGAGTTCAGTAGACCTATTAGATACTGTGTAGTCTGAAAGTACTCTATAAGGAATAGACAGTGCGCGGAAGTGGCAAAATTTCTGCGTTCCATGTGCAGTAAATTCGCGTCTTGCGGTAAAGGAATGAAGTGGCAAAAGTGGCATCTGAAGCTAAACAGGGCAAAACCCTGGTGATCGTGGAGTCCGCAACCAAGGCTAAGAAAATTCAGCCGTATTTGGGCAGCGACTACATTGTTGAAGCGTCAGTGGGTCACATTCGTGACCTTCCTCGTGGTGCGGCTGATGTCCCGGCTAAGTTCAAGAAGGAGTCTTGGGCGCGCTTGGGTGTGAACCCGGAGGATGACTTCACGCCGCTTTATGTGGTGAGCCCGGACAAGAAGAAGAAGGTAGCTGATCTTAAAGCCAAGCTGAAGCAGTGTGACCAGCTTTTCCTGGCAACTGACCCGGACCGTGAGGGTGAGGCTATTGCCTGGCACCTGCTGGAGGTGCTCAAGCCCAAGGTTCCGGTCCGCCGCATGGTGTTCAATGAGATTACCAAGGCCGCCATTTTGGAAGCCGCTGAAAATACCCGTGAGCTGGATGTTAACCTGATTGACGCCCAGGAAACCCGCCGTATTTTGGACCGCCTTTATGGCTATGAGGTCTCCCCGGTGCTGTGGAAGAAGGTTATGCCCCGCTTGTCCGCTGGCCGCGTGCAGTCTGTGGCTACCCGCGTGATTGTGGAGCGTGAGCGGGAGCGTATGGCTTTTGTTTCCGCTGAGTACTGGGATTTGCAGGCCACTGTGGACGCCGGTTCTTCTTATACACCCCGTTCTTTTGATGCCCGCCTGGCCACCGTTGATGGCAAGCGCGTGGCCGCCGGCCGGGACTTCAACGACGCCGGTGAGCTTAAGGGCAAAAACGTCACGGTGGTGGGGGAAGCTGAGGCCAAGGCTTTGGCTGAGGGCCTGCAGGACTCCCAGATGTATGTGGCAAATGTGGAGCACAAGCCTTATACCCGCAAGCCGCAGCCACCTTTTATGACTTCCACCTTGCAGCAAGAGGCCGGGCGGCGTTTGCACTTTACCTCTGAGCGCACCATGCGTATTGCGCAGCGTTTGTACGAAAACGGCCACATTACCTATATGCGTACGGACTCCACGGCGCTGTCCAAGCAGGGGCTCGATGCCGCCCGTAGTGCAGCGACTAATAACTTCGGATCTGAGTACGTAGCCAGCTCCCCCCGTGTCTACGAACGCAAGGTCAAAAACTCCCAGGAAGCGCACGAGGCCATCCGTCCGGCGGGTGAATCTTTTGCCACCCCTGGCCAGCTTTCCGGCAGTCTGGACGCGGAGGAATTCAAGCTCTATGAGTTGATCTGGAAGCGTACGGTGGCCTCCCAGATGGCTGACGCGAAGGGCAATTCCGTTAAGGTCACGGTGGCGGGTACGGCCGTGACCGCTAATGGCACTCCGGAGGTGGAGTTTGCCGCCACCGGCCGCACGATTACCTTCCCGGGCTTTTTAAAGGCCATGGAAAATGATGGCACGCCAAAGGATGAAAACCACCTTCCTAACGTCCAGGAGGGCGATGGCCTAAAGGCCACGGAGGTCACAGCAGACGGCCACGCTACTAACCCGCCTGCCCGCTATACGGAGGCCTCCTTGGTGAAGAAGATGGAGGAGCTGGGCATCGGCCGCCCTTCGACGTACGCGTCCATTATTAAGACCATCCAGGACCGTGGTTATGTGCTCTCCCGTGGCAACGCGTTGGTACCCAGTTGGGTGGCTTTTGCGGTGGTGGGCTTGTTGGAAAACAACTTTACCGAGCTGGTGGATTACGACTTCACTTCCTCGATGGAAGATGAGCTAGACGCCATTGCCACCGGCAATGAGGACCGCACGCAGTGGCTCAACGCTTTCTACTTCGGTGATGAATCCGCGCGTGGGGACAAGGCAAACTCGATTGCCCGCCACGGCGGCTTGAAATCCCTCATTGACGTCAACTTGGAGGCTATTGATGCCCGCCAGGTCAACTCCATCAGGCTTTACACGGATGACCAGGACCGGGATGTGTTTGTCCGCGTGGGCCGCTTTGGCCCGTACATTGAGCGCCAGGTGGGTGCCACCGCTGATGGTTCCCCGGAGTACCAGCGCGCTAACCTGTCTGAGACAATTACCCCGGATGAGCTGGGTAAACCCTTGGCGGAGAAGCTCTTTGCTACCCCGCAGGGCGGTCGTGAGCTGGGGGAGAACCCGGCTAATGGCCGTATGGTGGTGGCCAAGGATGGCCGCTTTGGCCCTTATGTCACGGAGGTTGTGCGCGAAGATGAGCGCGCCCGTGCGGAGTCTGAGGCGGAGGAAGTGGTGGCCAAAGAGCGCGCCGCGGAAGACGCTCAGCGCGCCGCTGAGGGCAAGCGGGCTAAGAATTGGGAGACTAAGACCGCCGCTAAGCAGAAGGAAAAGCGGGTGGCGGAGTATATCGATGAATCGCTGCGCCCAAAGACGGCGTCTTTGTTTAGCTCCATGGAACCGGGCACGGTGACTCTTGAGGAAGCGCTGAAGTTACTGAGCCTGCCGCGTGAGGTGGGCACTGATGACGACGGCGCGGTAATCACCGCTCAAAATGGTCGTTACGGCCCGTACTTGAAGAAGGGTACGGATTCCCGCTCTTTGGCTAATGAGGATCAGATTTTCACCATCTCGCTTGATGAGGCCCGCCGTATCTACGCTGAGCCCAAGCGCCGTGGCCGTGCCGCTGCGCAGCCGCCGCTCAAGCAGCTGGGTGATAACGACGTCTCCGGCAAGCCGATGACCGTCAAGGACGGCCGTTTTGGCCCGTATGTCACTGACGGCACCACGAACGCCTCGCTTCGCCGTGGTGATGATCCGGCTGCTCTTACCGATGCCCGCGCTAACGAGTTGCTCTCCGAGCGCCGCGCCAAGGAGGCCGCCGGCGGTAGCGCCCCGAAGAAGCGCGCGACGAAGAAGGCCACCAAGAAAGCGACCAAGAAGGCGACCAAGAAGGCCACCAAGAAGGCGACCAAGAAAGCGACCAAGAAAGCGACCAAGAAGGCGACCAAGAAAGCGACCAAGAAGGCGACTAAGAAGGCGACGAAGAAGGCCACCGCCAAGTAGCCAAAAGGAAAAGGAGCGCGAACCCGCGCTCCTTTTTCTTGCACTTCAGGTCACCTGCAAAGTGCGCGGTGGCCTTAAGGCTGCGGTGTGCCGGTGCGGCCATACGCCAGGCGCCTGTGCACCCACTCGAACGGTCCCGGCTTGCCGGCCACCTCTAGCGCCCACGCCAGTCCCAGGGAGGCCAGCCACACGCCAAAGGCGTAGGCTGCCATTCCAAAGGCGTCTAGGTCCAGGCCCAGGAAGAACCCGTAGGCCAGCACTGCGAACGCGAAGGATTGGAACAGGTAGCCGCTCATGGAGCGCTTGCCCAGCGCTGCCGGTACGGCCAACCAGATGGGCACCGCCGCGCCGGCCCACACGGCCTTTTGACGGCGGTTTAAAAGCAACGCCAGGCCGGCCAGGATTCCGGGGCCGGTGAGCAAACCAAGTGATTGGTTAAGCGTGAGAGTCACGGCTTCCACGGTAGGCGGCAGGACATCTAGTGCTGCCAGCCCCCATGGGACGCCCACGCCCACGGCAACTACCGCGGCGATGGTGGCCCAGATACCCAGCTCGCGCCGGTGCTCATCCGGGTTGGCCAGCACGCCGCGCCTGGCCCACACAAAGCCGATGATCATCAAAGGCATGAGCTGGAATACAAACAGGGGCAGAGCTAGTAGCTGGAGTAGGAAAAATCCCCCGTTGTATAAGACAAGTATTCCGTAATTTTGCGAGTCCACTCCCAGACCTTCAGCGGAGACAAGTTGGCTGGAGTCTTCGACAAGGCTTGAAAAGCTGGACAAAATGATCCCGCCTGTTGAACCGATTGCTAGCCCGGTGTACGCAATCGCCAGCAAGGTGGAGTTTTTCAACATAAATAACAACCCGAAGGCCACGCCACATATCCCGTAGAGGAACATGATGTCACCGTGGAAGATGAATATGCAGTGTATAGCGCCAAACAGCGCCAGGAATGCATAGCGTTTCATTACAACTGTGCGGGCGCGCTGCGCTGGGTACTGGCGCTTCCACAGGCTCATCATTATGAGCCCGATGCCAAATCCCAGCAGCGTGGAGAACATAGGCAGGCCGCGCACGTGGGTGGTCACGGCGGTTGCTAGTACCGTCGCGTCATCAAGGCCGCTGTGCGCTCCGCCAAAGAAGTCTGCGCGCTCATCCACATCATCGGTAAACCAGGCGGTGGGGGCATTGGCCATGGCAATCCCCAGCAGCGCCAGGCCGCGGGCTACGTCAGGAACTAAAAGTCTCATGCCCCGAAGATACCAGTAGCATTACAGGGGGCGTCCCTATCGTAATTTGATGTCCTGAAGACGGGTTTGAACGCGATCAGCAGACTTTCTACATTTGGATCTTGAGCGACACGTTAGGGTTTACATCTAGCGACAGGAAAGACGTTCCGGGGTTGGTCCGTGTGGGGCTGTTGGAGAAGTCTTCCACTGGGGCGTAGAAGCGCGGTACAAGCGCGCACCGCTAGTTGCTTAGGGCCGGCGCGGGATAACGCAGCGGGTCTTTCCGCATCTAGAAAGTGGCAGGTTTCGCGAGATTTTGGCCGTTACATTGGCTGTGGCGGGATTGCCTGGGAGGCATTGTTCTGCGTGGCCGGGGCATGGGGGTTGCTCGTAAGCTGTGGGGTCCCCGCTGGGCCGTAGGACAAGCGGCGGTGCAGGATTTCAAAGGGGCCGCGCCATCCGGCCATTTCCCATCCCCATGCCAGCGCCAGGGAGATGACCCAAATTGTGGTGGCCACCACGGCCATTCCAAAGGCGTCTAGGTCCAGCCCCAGCATGAACGGGTAGGCCACCACGGCAAAGGCCAGCGATTGGAAGATGTAACCGCTCATGGAGCGTTTGCCCAAAGCTGCCGGGATACGCAGGGCTAGCGGCACCCGCGCACCCGCGTTCACCCGCTCCTGAGTCTTATGCAATATCAGGGTCAGGAAGGCCAAAATGGCGGGGCCGGTCAGGACTCCGGCGTAGAGGTTCAAGATTTCAAACGCTAAATAGATGTTTTCCGGAAGTACTCCGATGGCACCAAGGCCCCACGGGATTCCCACCCCAAACGCGATAATCGCGCCAAGTACTAGCCAGGTGTAGAGCTCCCGGCGGTGTTCGGTGGGGTTGGTGAGGGTGCCCTGGCGTGCCCATACGAACCCAATGAGCATGACCGGCACAATATCCCAGGCCATTAGTGGCAGGACGAAAATCGCCAGAAGCGTGGCCAAAAAATTCTCCAACACAAGTCCACCGTAGGTGTCGGGGTGAGGCTCAATTAGGTCAAGCAAGCCGGATTGTGGGATTTCTTCGAGAGACCCGCCGGATAGGGCTGCCAAGAGGATTGACCCCACCACCGAGATGGTTAGGATGGCGTAGGCAAATCTTTTCAGAACTTTGTTGGAGACGGTAAGCAAGGCGGCAAAAAGCATCCCGCACATCCCGTAGTAGAACATGATGTCCCCGACAAAGATGAAGGTGCTGTGGAGGGCTCCGAGCACCGCCAGGAAACCGTAGCGCTTGAGTAGAACCTTTCGCGCCTGGGGCAGTGGAAAGCCCTTCTTCCACAGGCTCAAGGCAATGAGCCCAATGCCAAACCCTAGCAGCGTGGAGAACATGGGTAGTCCGCGCATGTGGGTGGTCACTGCGGTGCCTATCACCGTGGCGTCATCGAGGGTGGTGGTGGCGCCGCCGAAGAAGTCGGCGCGCTCTGTCTTATCATCTATAAACCATACGGTCGGAGCATTTGCCAGCGCTATACCTAACAAAGCTAAACCGCGTGCAACGTCTGGAACCAATAGTCTCATGCCTCGAAGATACCAGCGCGGACCGCGCCTGGCAGCGTCCAGCGTGGGACCCCGGATCCGCTGCAGCTTCCAACGGGAGATTGCCGTGCAGTTACCCGCAGGTGTCACTCCAGGATTGGAAATGCCCAAGATGAGAGAGAACGCGTCACTTGAGCAATTGTTTCTTTTTGGCTCGCTGTGGATTCAGCGATTTGAATGACCATGTTAATTGCAGACTGATTCGAAGGAGGGCGGATTTCAATTTTCTGACAGCGAAGAAATGCCAGACTAAGTTCGTAGCCCGTACGTTTATTTCCATCGATGAAGGCATGTGCCTTAACGATTTTGTAGAGCAACGCAGCGGCTTACTCAAATACAGTGGGGTAGGCGAATTCTCCACCGAAACTTTGAAATACAGAGTTTAATGCGCTGCGAAGGCCTCCTTCATCGCGTAACGCATAGCCAGCGTATGGTTCCGGACGTTTAGAGCATCTTTTGTTGATCTCGATTGTTTTGGATACAAGATGCTCCAATTCATCTTTGGTCAACATCAGATGTATGCCAGCCCACGAAGTATGTCGCGGTGCTGATCCTCTATTTCGTCGAGGTGCTCCTCAAGTTGGTCCAGAGATATCTTTGGAATATAAGTAGGAAGTTGAGGTGTAATTTCCGGGGAGTAAAGTCGCTGTGCAAATTCTTTGAAGATGTCAGCTAAGGATATGGGGTTTGAAGAGGCAGCATCAGGGGAAAGCTCACCGCGGGCCTTCCGCCACGCCAAGCCGTGACTAAGCTCAGACATTCCATCGGCCCCAAATGCTGGTTTATTCTGGTAAAATTCCTCCACCATTTTGATCACCCGACGTTCGTATTCGCTCAGATTGTCCGAGTTTCCGGCGTCGATCCGAGTTACCCGGTTTCCGGCCACTCTTCGGCAACGGCGCAGTTGGGGACTTACAGGGCCGTGCTTCCAAGCTTCCATTTCGTCGGGAAATAACGGCTGTCCAGTCCAAGCGGTGTGCCACCCTTGGGCGAAGAAGCACAGCTTGTGGAGTTCGATCTCCGTTAGATCGGGACGGAGTTTCAGTAGGTATTGAGAGACGTCAAATATGTTGGCCATTGCCAGCCTCCTTATCGAGGTGGTAGCAAAAATTATCCAATAATTTTTGGGGTTTAAATCTAGACCCTAGCCAAGGTGTTGCAGATCTGCAAGGGTTGCTGGCATACGCAGCGTAGTCTGTTTGTCGAGTTGCCACGCTCCAGTCGTAGATCTGGGGATTGTTTTCGGAACCTGTTGGTCCCGCTTTTTGATGAAGGCATGTATCCAATTTTGCTGTCTGATAATTCCGCTTCGGTAGAGTCCCGTAGAGTGGTGCGGCGTTGCACACAAAGGAGTTTGCTGAGTGGTCCAGGAGTGCAGATGCAGTTAAAGCTGTTCTTGATGGGGCGACTGGACTAGGCCAAGTTACATTGGATTTATTATGCGATGAGACGCTATTGAAGAACGTGAAGGAGGATTTCGAAAGGGACGGAGAAAGTCTAAGGATTGCAGATTTAACTAATTAATTTTCTTCGGACTTTCGTCTTGATCTATCTCTCTTCGTTGGTAGCATTTTCCTGATCTGGGGTTAGGTATAGGGCGGTCGGCTCAATGAGTTTTGTTGCCGCAACGCTTAAGACCCTACGTTGCGGCATCAGTCCCTAGCCTGGGGTTGACTTACTTTCTGCTGCTAGGACCTATCAGCCAGCGTCGCGCGGATGGGCCGGGCCAGCCGGGTCATGCGGCGGCGGCCGCGCAGCTCGATGGATTTCATGTAGGTCCAGCGGGCCTGCTCGGCTTCGTTGGCGGTCTTAAGCGTGGCGGCGTTGGTGAGCACGCGGCCTGGGGTGTCCTTGGCCCATTCGGTCAGGCGGGCGGCCTCGTTGACGGCATCGCCAATCACGGTGTATTCAAAGCGTTCCTTGCCGCCGATGTGCCCGGCCACCACGTGGCCCGCGCACACGCCTACGCCGGCTTGGAGTTCCAGGTCTTTGAGTTCCAGCCGTAGTTCGCGGGCGGCCTGGAGAGCCATGGAGGTGGAGTCGTAGACGTTGGAGGGGGCACCAAAGATGGCTAGGGCGGCGTCGCCCTGAAATTTGTTGATGATTCCGCGATTGCGGTGAACTACGTCCACTACTACTTCGAAGAATTTATTGAGTGCGTCTACTACTTCCTCAGCGGTGTGTTCGGTGGCGTAGGTGGTGGAGCCAATCACGTCAATGAAGATGACTGCCACGGTGCGGTATTCGCCGCCTAGTTGTGGGTGTTCGTCGAGCGCGCGTTGGGCTACTTCATTTCCCACGTAGCGGCCAAAGACTTCGCGTACGCGTTGGCGTTCCCGCAGTCCGCGCATCATTTCGTTGAAGCCGGATTGTAGAACGCCAAGTTCGGAGCCGTCGTAGATGTCAACTTCTACGGTGTTGTCTCCGCGGCGCACGCGCATGATGGCGTCTTTGAGCTCAATGATGGGGTCTACCACGGAGTGCATGGCGTAGTAGGTGCCGGCAAAGCCGGTGGCCAGGGCGGCTGCGGCCAGGGCTGCCACGTGTACGGAGATTCCGTCTTGTAGCCAGTTGGAGTGGCGGGCCCAGGTGAGCATGATGATTCCCACCAGTGGCAGCCCGGAGGTCATTACCCAGGCGGTGAGTAGGCGGAATTTGATAGGCGGCTCTAGGGTGGAGTCTTCGAAGCGCCGGGCCAGTGCGGTGGCGGCAATGGGGCGTACGAGGTTTTCCGCCTGTAGGTAGGTCAGTAGCACGATGACCATGCCGGCCAGGGTGGTGCTTACTGTCATCACCACGGCCAGGCGCAGGGAGGAATTTAGCGCCATGACGGCGGCGGTGATGATGCCGATGCCCCACACCAGGGCCGTTATCACCGCCTGATAGGCGGGGATTCGCAGCACTAGGCCGCGGATCATGTTGGGATCATAGTTTTCGGGGTGGCGTTGCCAGTCCAGTACTGGCCGGAATAGGGTGATGGTTGCCAGCATGCCTACAGCGATGGCAAAGAGAAGGTACACGATGCCGATGACCCCGAGGTGCGGTGTGTTCCTGGCAAATTCATCGACTTCAGTCATGGGGAGGAAACGGACGAAGGTCATGATGGCTACTGCGCCTAGCAGGTTTCCGCCTAATACCAGGGCGGCATAAACGGGCCAGTTGGTGTGCATCAGCCACGAGGCCGCGCGCAGTAGTCTTCTCATACTTTAATACTCTACTAGGCTGGGGAGGGTGAGTAACCCGAATGTTTATGAGCTTCTAGGTGGATCCCCTGCGGTGCGGGAGACGGTGGTCGCGGCTGCTAAGGCAGCGGCGAAAATAGAAGGCAGTGACCCCCGCGCCATGACGCATTCTTGGCTGTTTACGGGGCCACCGGGTTCCGGGCGTTCCACGACTGCGTTGTATTTTGCGGCGGCAATTATGTGCCCGGTGGAACCCGGTTTGGGTTGTGGCAATTGTGAGTCCTGTGTGGGAATCATTAAGCATGGCCGGCATACTGACCTGGTGTTCATTGAACCCCAGGAGCTGTCCATTTCGGTTGATTCGGTGCGCAACGTGGTGGAGTCTGCTGCCCGGCGGCCTACGGTGGCGCCGTGGCGGGTCATTATCTTTGATAACGCGGACCGTCTTTCTAACAGCGCCGCTAACGCCCTGTTGAAGACGGTGGAGGAGCCTACTGCCTCCACGGTGATGATCATGTGCGCGCCTTCGGATGATCCCCAGGACTTTTCGCAGACGTTGCGTTCGCGCTGCCGGCACCTCTACATCCCTACCCCTACTGTCGATGACATCGTGGCCCAGCTGGTCAGTGAAGGTTTTGCGGAGAAGGATTCCCGCCTGGCGGCGGTGACCTCGCTGCGCCATATTGGGCGCGCCCGCAAATTGGTCAGCACTCCGGAGATTCAACAGCGCCGGGCTATGTCTATCAATTTGGCGGAGGACATCTTCTGCGGCTCCGGCGGCTTTGCTGCCGTGGGGCGGTTGGTAAAAAACGTGGAGAAGATGGCCAAGGAGTCACATAAGGAGGCGGACGCGGCGGAGGTGGATAAGCTGCGCGTGGCTTTTGGCGCGGGCGGGCGCGGGCGGGGGACGGCCAAAGCTAAGGATGGCATGGAAACGGCCGTGAAGGAGCTGGAGAAGAAGCAGAAGACCCGCGGCACGCGCCGGGTGCGGGATCAGCTGGACTTGGTGCTGGTGGATTTGGCGGGCATTTACCGCGACGCCCTCATGCTCAAGGTTGGTGCCCAAGTTGAGTTGGTTCATCCGGACTTCGCCGGCCTGAGCGGGGAATTAGCTGCCAAGGTCACGGAGGACGGCCTGCTGGCTTGCCAGGACGCCATCCACACGTGCCGGCTGCGTATTGAGCAGAATGTGTCCCCGGCTATTGCCTTTGACGGATTGGTGGGCCGGCTGCGTTTGGCCTGCGGGACGGGCTAATTTTCCACTTTCTCGCGTAGTCCTATAGAATGGCTGAGTCTGCTTTTAACAGACGCGCCGCTTTAGCTCAGTCGGTAGAGCGTTTCACTCGTAATGAAAAGGTCGTGAGTTCGATTCTCACAAGCGGCTCCACCCAACCCCCGCCCCCGGCTTTTAACTAGGCCGGGGGTTTCACCATGGCGGGACTAGGGGGCGGGCGCTTCGGGACTCCAGAGTTGGGCTTGTCGTGGCGTGGATGTGGGTGTTGCCGCTCAGCCGGCCGGCCCGCAGGCTCAGAGCAGCCGCGGAACCACCTTGCCGGTGGCGTTGCGCGGGAGTTTATCAAGGAAGTGCACGTCGCGGGGGATGGAGTGGTCAGCTAGCCGTTCGCGGACAAAGTCTTGGATGGTGTGGGCGTCTAGGGCTTTACCGGCGGCGTCGTTGGTTCTTACTACCCATACGGCAATGCGCTCGAAGGATTGTTCGTCGCTAACGCCGCCGGCGTGGACTTCTTTGATTCCCGGCAGCGCTTCTAGCACGCTGGATACGGATTGGGGGTGGACGTTTTCCCCGCCCACGATGATCATGTCATCCACGCGCCCGCACACGTGTAGCAGGCCACCGGCGTCAAGGTAGCCGTAGTCGCCGATGGATACCATGCCGTCTACGTATTCCACCTCCATCCCGGGGCGGGTGTAGCCGGTCATGGTCATGCCGTTGCGGAGGTAGATTTCTCCGATTTCGCCCGTGGGGACCTCGTTGTGGTGCTCATCGAGGATCTTTATCCGGGTACCGGAGGCAATCCTGCCGGCCACGGTGGGGTCTTTGGCCAGGTCTTCGTTGCTGGCCACGGCGGCTAGGGAGATTTCTGTGGAGCCGTAGAAGTTGTGGAGGATTTCACCGAAGCGCTCATTGGTGGTGCGCACTAGCTCGGGGTCTAGTGCGTGTCCGGAGGACGCGATGAATTTAAGTGTTGAGGTGTTGTACTGGCGGCGGGGGTCTGCCGCCACCATCTGTTTATACATGACGGGGGAGGAGATCATGCCGTCTATGGCGTAGCGTTGCAGGTCCTCAAGGCTTTGTTCGGGGTCAAAAACGCGGTGGGTAATTATGGTGTTGCGGGCGCCGAGTGCCACGTTGAGGCAGCCCCATCCCCAGGTGTGGAAGATGGACGCGGTAAGGAGGACCCGTTGGTTGGCGCGCCAGGGCATGCGTTCCATGGCGGAGGTAAGGATGTAGGGGATTTTGGGCTCGTCGCGCACAATCCCCTTGGGGGTTCCGGTGGTGCCGGAGGACATGAGCACTACCTTCCCCAGGTTGGGGATGAGAGGGAGTTTTTCATCGCGGTATTGCCGCGCGGAGTTGGCAATCTTTTCCAGGGTCAGGTGGTCGGTGGGGCCGGCGTGGTGGCCAATGATGACGTCGACCGGGGTGGGGTAGTCGGTTGGCACGCGCGGGGCGAATTCGGAGTCGATGACCAGGACGTTGATGTGGTTTTCTTCCATGGTGGCGCGCAGTTGCTGTGCGGAGGAACCGATGTTGAGCATGAACACGGTGGTGTCTGTGTAGCCTTTGGCGCCCAGCGCAATGATGGGCGCGCGTCCGTTGCGGCACATGATGCCTAGGCGCACGCCGTTGCCGTGGGTGCGTTGCAGGTATTGCGCGAAGGTGCGGGAGTGGTTGCGTAGTTGTTGGTAGCTCAAGGTGCCGTGGTCATCGATGAGGGCTATGCGGTCCGGGCAGGACCGGGCGCCTTGTTCCAGTTCGCGCGTGGTGGTGAAGCGGTAGCGCGCTAGCAGCACGGGGTTGGCTAGGGCGGGTTTGAGTCCGCCTTCCGGGCTGACTATTCCGCTGCGCAGGAGGGTGCGGGCCAAATCTGCGGCCGCCGAGGCGTGAAAGGCGGCGTTTTCTAAAGATGGGGCCATTAGGGTTTCCTTCGGATTAGGTCGGTGCAGCGCAGGGGGTGGAAAGGCGAGGGCGAATTGCTACAACTTACGGTAGGGTATGTTACCAAAGTGGCAGGATTTATAGTTTTGCTACCCTAAAAGTACTACCAGTGTGGGGAGAACCGCCGTGGAAATAATTGCCAAGAAACTATCCCGTGCGCTTTCGGTATGGGTGGCGCTCCTGGCTACGCTAATGGTCGCGGCGCTGATGTCCGTCCCGCAGGCACGGGCGCAGGAACGCAACCTGGTGGCTTTTGGGGACTCGGTGCTGGCGGACCCGGGAATAGGAATCTACCTCGTTGACCGAATGAGCTCCTTTGGTGGCTCCAGCGGGTCTAGCGGGTCCAGCCTGGCGGACGGCAGCTCCCAGGTCCCTTATGGCGCAAACTGCCCTTCTTCGCACAACTATGCCAAGCGTTTGGGGGACAGGTTGGGGCTACCGGTGCATGATTTCTCCTGTTCCGGGGCGGTAACCATGTCCGATGGGCCACTGGTGGCGGCGCAGGTTGATTATGCTATTTCCACCGGGGCGCTGAACGTGGATACCCAGCGGGTGATCTTCGCGGCCGGGTTTAATGACACTTATAACAACAAGACCCTCACCATGGAGGAAATGCGCGCCCGCTGGGTGGCGGCCACTGCCCCTATTATCCACCGCATCCGGCAGGTTGCGCCCCATGCGCGGCTGCAGATTGTGGGCTATCCGACTATTGGCGCGGGTGAGAACTACTGCCTTATCCACTTGGGCAATAACCTAAACCTGGACGCCACCCCCATGCCGCAGATGCGGTTCTACGAGGACGCCGCGCAGTGGATGCAGGTTGATCTGGCGCACGCCACCGGCGTGGAGTTCGTGGATCTGAAGGGGCTTACCCGGGACAACGGCATGTGCGCTAGCGACCAGGACCGCATGTGGTCCGGCCTGATTGACTTCGGGCCTTATGGGCGCAACTTGCCGCTGCACCTCAACGCCCACGGGCATGAGTACATCGCGGATATTTTGGCCCGGCGCTAAAGTTTCCAGGCCTTGGCTCCTACCACCACGGTGGCCAGGAGGGAGAGGCCAAAAAGCGTCCAGGTGTCGGAGATTTTGGTGCTGAACTGACGTACCCACTCCTGAACCGCGAATTGCGCGTCTGTGTCCAGGAAGGTGGGCAGGTGCGCCGTGCCGTAGGAGGTGAGGAATACCACGCCTATACCTATGAAGACCAGCCCGGACAGCATGGACAAGGTGTTGGTGCGGATGGGCCCCAGCGTGACTTCGCGTCCGCGCAGCCAGCGGTCTGGTTGGAGTTTTTCCCACACTAGCGCCAGGAAGAACAGCGGCGTTGCCATGCCCAGGGCGTACGATGCCATGATCAGCGCGCCGTAGGCAGCCGAGCCGCTAACCGCAGCAGTGGTCAGCACCGCGCCCAGCAGCGGCCCGGCGCAAAAACCGGCAAAGCCGTAGACCGCGCCCATCAGGAAGGTGGAGCCGCGGTGGCTGATTTTGGATAACCAGGGGATATTAAAGCCAAAGCCTAGGAAGGAGTACACGCCCAGGGCAATGATGACGCCGCCGCCTATTGTCACGGCTTCCTCGCGGTGTGCGGCCAGTACGCTAGCCAGGCCGGTGCCGATGGGCACCAGCGTGGCGCATAGGCCCAGGAAGAACACGAAGGTTCGTGCCAGCAGCCGCCTTTTGCTGGTGAAAGCGTAGGCAAAGAACGCTGGCAGCAACAGCGCGGAACAGGGGCTAATCAGTGATAACACGCCGCCCAGGAAGGCCCCCACGAGGCCCACGGATACTACGCCGGAGGTAATAATCATGCCAGCGCCCACCCCAGCAAAAATGCGGTGAGTATGACTAGGAAAATGAATAGATAGACTAGCGGGTGCAGCTTAGGCATGGGGTGTTACTTTCCGGCCTTTTCTAGTTCCTGGGTGATGGCTTCTTCAAATGCGCTGATGGGCTGCGCCCCGGAGACAAAGGTTTCTCCGATGATAAAGGCCGGGGTGCCCGTGATTCCTAGGGAGGAGGCGTAGGACTTGGCGTGGTCGATGGCGTCATCGTACTTGTCACTGGTGGCATCGGCGCGGAATTGCTCTAGGTCGGGCACGCCTGCCTGCTTGGCAAATTTCACAAAGTCCTCGATGCCAAAGTTGGGGTGGCCCTGAACGTCTTTGCTGGCGGCAAACGCGGCGGTCTTGTATTCCTCAAACTTGCCTTGCTCTGCGGCCGCGCGGCCGGCCTTGGCACCGGCTTCTGCGTTGGGGCCGTTGATGGGGAAGTCATTCCACTCAATGCGCACGGTGCCGTCTTCCACGTATTTCAGTAGTTCGGGGAAGGTTTGGTTGGCGTGGCGGGAGCAGAATGGGCATTCGAAATCGGAGAATTCGCTAATGACCACGGGCGCGTTGACATCTCCGATGGCAAAGGGGTCATTGGCCATGCGCCGGTGGACCTGGGAGGCCTCTTTCAGCTGGCTCAGCGGGACGCTGGGGCCCCATAACAGGGCACCTTCGCCTACCTTGGGGTCTGCGACGTTGAGCGCCGGCGTGCCTCCATCTGCCGCGGCGCTGGTGGTGGCAGTGGCAGTGGCAGCGGCAGTGGCAGTGCTAGTGCCAGTGGGCTCCGCCACCGCCGGGGTCTTCGGTTCCGCGCCGCGGGTGCCCAACAGGTACCCCAGCGCTAGCGCCATGACGGCGATGATGGCCACCAGGACCCACACCAGCTTTGGTACTGCCGATACCCCCTTTGCGGTTTCGGCGGAAGCGGGCTGGGTTTTGTCAACGTTAGTCATAGTTTCCTAATCTTCGCGGGCGGCGGTGAGTAAATAATCACCGTAGCCGGATTTAACCAATGGGCGCGCCAGGGCCTCAAGCGTGGCGCGGTTGATGAAGCCTTGTTTATAGGCGGCTACCTCGGGGGAACCGATGATGGCCCCGGTGCGCTTTTGCAAGACTTCGACGAAACTGGAAGCCTCGCTCATGGAGTCTACCGTTCCGGTGTCTAACCACACATCCCCGCGCTGCATGCGCTGGACTTGGAGCCGCCCCCGGCGCAGGTACTCTGCGTTGATGGCCGTTATCTCCAATTCCCCGCGCGCAGAAGGCTTAATGGTACGGGCGATATCCACCACGGAATTATCGTAGAAATACAGGCCCACCACGGCAAAGTTGGATTTTGGATGTGCCGGTTTTTCCTCGATACTCAGGGCGTTTCCGGCCGGGTCAAATTCCACCACGCCGTAGCGCTCCGGGTCTGATACCTCGTAGGCAAAGATAGTGCCGCCGCGCAGACCCCGGGTTTGCGCCAGCGCCGCCGTGAAGCCGTAGCCGTCAAAAATGTTGTCCCCTAAGACCAGGGCCACGCTGTCATCACCAATGAAGTCCGCGCCGATGATGAAGGCCTGCGCCAGGCCCTCCGGCTTGGGTTGCACTGCGTAGTGCAGCATGACCCCAAACTGGGACCCGTCCCCCAATAGCCGCTCGAATGCCGCCTGGTCCTCCGGCGTGGTGATGATCAAAATCTCATTAATCCCCGCCTGGATGAGCGTGGTTAGCGGGTAGTAGATCATGGGCTTGTCATAAATTGGCATGAGTTGCTTGGAGATGCCCTTAGTGATGGGATAAAGGCGCGTACCGGAGCCGCCCGCCAAAATGATGCCTTTCATAGCGCCCAAGTCTAGTTCATTAGTCCAGACAAGCCGCGCCCCGCCCGGTCACAAAAAAGGGAACCCCGCCGCCACAGGACTCGCAATCCTGAACGTGGCAAGCGGAGTTCTTAACTTTGCGACCGTTACAGTGAAGTTCGTTTCCGCGATTCTTCACCTGGGCCTTTAAGGATCGATAACCTCAACCGGCTGTAACCCGGTTGGGGTTATTTTATAACCGCAATAGGCCCACAGGAACTGCGAACCCGCTGTTGCCGCACAGTTTTAACAGCAACCACGGAAACCGCAAGGCTTTTCCCGTCATGACTTCTCCCAGGGAGTGCAGCAGAGAGTCAGAACAACCGGCCGAACAGCCCCTAACGTTGACCTCGAACTATCCGCACTGCCGGACTCGTGTCCCCGGCGTCCCGAAGTGAAAGCAAACTGGGCCCATTATTGAAACAGTTTCTTCAACCCCGCTTTTCCACCAAGCTTCACACCCAACTTCACACATGTGTGAAGTTAAGTGTTAAGTTGGGTGTTAAGTTGTTTGCGCTGGTAGGCGGCGTTTATCTAGCGAGCGCGGGCCAAGGGTGTGAAGTTAGGTGTGAAGTCTGAGGCCAGCCCACACCAGCCCCGCTAGATATCGTAGAGGTCGGTGTACAGCGCTATGGCGGCGCGCCAGTGCATTGGGCTAAAGCCGGTGGCTTCAATCTTGGATAGATCCAGCGTGGACTCTTGGGGGCGGGGTGCTTCCGGGCCGGCCATTTCTTGGTATTGCGCCGTTGTTACCGGGTGGACTGCGGCGGGATCTTGTCCCATGGCGGTGAACGTGGCCATGGCTATTTCATCGCGGCCCACGGGGTCCCCGCTGTTAGAGAGGTTGTAAATGCCGTATTCGGCCTTGGTCTTGAGTAGGTGGACTATGCCTCCTGCTAGGTCCTCGGCAAAGGTGGGGCGGCCGCGCTGGTCGTGTATGACGGCGGGGTCAGCACCGCGCTTGGCCAGCTGGGCCATGGTGCGCACAAAGTTATTGCCGTCACCAAAGACCCAGGAGGTACGGATGGCGTAATGCTTGGGGGCCACGGTGGCGGCGGCCTCACCGGCGGCTTTGGACGCGCCGTAGAAATTCAGTGGTGCCGGGGTGTCGGTTTCAGTCCAGGCGGTTGCCGCAGGAGCGTTGCCAAAGATGTAGTCGGTGGATACGTGAACCAGCGTGAGGTTGTGGGCGGTGGCAATGGCCGCCAGCTTGGCCGGGGCCAGGGCGTTGACGGCCCAGGCGGCCGCGCGGTTTTCTTCCGCGCCATTGACGTTGTTGTAGGCCGCGCAGTTGATGATGGCCCAGTAGGTGGACCAGTCGCGGGCTGGGGGGTTGGTGATATCAAACTCCGCGCGGGTGGCGTATTCGGCGTCAAAGCCGGCGGCAGCCAACGGGCGGTGCAGTGCGCGGCCCAGCTGGCCGTTTGCGCCGGTGACCAGCACCTTGCGGGCGGGCATGGGCTCTATCGCGGACAGCGCCGGGTGGGCCATGTCCTTCGCGGAGACTTCCGTGGGCGGCAGCGGCCAGTCAATGAGGTCTAGGTTAACCATGGTGTAGTTAGCACCCGCATGCCAGTGGGCGTTGACCAGGTAGGAGTACGCGGTGCCGTCTTCTAGGGCCTGGAAGCCGTTGGCCACGCCGTAGGGCACAAAAACGGCCACGGCCGCGTCAATTTCCAGGGTGAATGTTTCCCCGAAGGTGGCTGAGCCTGCGCGCACGTCCACCCACGCGCCGAAGACCCGGCCGGCGGCCACGCTGACCAGCTTGTCCCAGGGTTCCGCGTGCAGGCCACGGGTTGCCCCCCGGGTGGCGTTGAAGGAGACGTTGTTTTGCACGGGTTGGAAGTCCGGCAGGCCCGCTGCCACCATCTTTTCCCGCTGCCAGTTCTCCTTGAACCAGCCGCGGTTATCAGCGTGCAGGTCAAGGTGGAGTACCAGGAGTCCGTCAATGGGGGTGTGTTCAACGCGCATACCGCTATCTTATAGCCCCGTCGGTGCGGGAGCCCGCCCGGATCCCTATTGCCCGCGCGCCGCGTACTTAGCCTCCGTGGCTTGCTTGGCTGGTAGCCACCAGTGTTCATTCGCGCGGTACCAGGCAATGGTGTCAACCAGGCCGGCCCGTAAGTCCGTGAATTGCGGTTGCCAGCCTAGCTCCCGGCGCAGTTTGGCCGCGTCCATGGCGTAGCGCTGGTCGTGGCCGGGGCGGTCCGCTACGTGCTCGTAGCCGTCCGCCCCCATGAGCTCGCAGATGAGTTCCAGCACTTGTTTGTTGTTGATGTCTGGTTGGTCTGCGCCGATGTTGTAGGTCTCACCTCCCCGGCCGCGTTCCAGAATGTCTAGGACGGCGCGGTTGTGGTCATCGACGTGGATCCAGTCGCGGACCTGCTCACCGGTGCCGTAGAGCTTAGGCGTTAGCCCGGTCAAAATATTGGTGATTTGGCGGGGAATGAACTTTTCTATGTGCTGGTAGGGGCCGTAGTTATTGGAGCAGTTGGAGATGGTGGCATCAAGCCCGAAGGAGCGCACCCAGGCCCGCACTAGGTGGTCGCTGCCGGCCTTAGTAGCTGAGTACGGGCTGGAGGGGTTATAAGGCGTGGATTCGGTGAATTTGGTGCCGGCGCCAATTTCTAGGTCACCGAAGACTTCGTCGGTGGAGACGTGGTGGAAGCGTACCCCGTGCGCGCGGGCGGCTTCTAGCAGCACGAACGTGCCCACCAAGTTGGTCTGCACGAAGGGGGTGGGGTCCGTTAGCGAGTTGTCATTGTGGGATTCGGCGGCAAAGTGCACCACGGCATCGGCGGCCGCAACCAGGGGGCCAACCGTAGCGGCGTCCGCGATGTCCCCGTGTATAAATTCCACGGACCCGCCGGCTGGGCCGGCTGGGCCGGCTAGGTTGGCGCGGTTGCCGGCGTAGGTGAGTTTGTCTAGGACTGTTACCCGCCAGTCGGGGCGCAGGCTGGTTATAAGGCGGCAGAAGTTGGCGCCAATAAATCCGGCGCCGCCAGTGACAAGGAGGTGGGTCATAGGGCTTATCCTAATGCCTGTTGGTGCTAGTCACGGGGAAAGGCCGGCAGGGCTGTCTGGTCCAGCCAGGCGTGCATGATGTTGCTGATACCCTCGTGCGCACCCTCCCCATCCGCGTACCGCAGCAGGTGTTCGCGCAGGCTGTCTGGGGTGGCAACCTTGTGGCGGTGGGAGTAGAGATAGCTGCGGATGGCGGCAAAGAAGGCGTCATCACCCATGAATACCCGCAGGTGGTGAACTAGTAGAGCGCCGCGCTTGTAGACGCGGTCATCAAACATGTCGCGCGGGCCGGGGTCTGCCAGCACAATGTCTTGGGGTTTGCGCGCCAGTATCCGGTAGTGGGAGTACGCCATTTCCTCCGCCGGGATGTTATGAGCGTAGTCCGCCCAGAGCCATTCGCAGTAGCAGGCAAAGCCTTCGTTGAGCCAGATATCGCGCCACAGGGCAATGCCTACGGCGTTGCCAAACCATTGGTGGCTGAGTTCGTGGGCAATGAGGCGCTCAAAGGTGTGATCCCCGCGCACGTGGTTGGATCCAAATATGGACAACCCTTCTGCCTCAAGAGGGATTTCTAGCTCATCTTCGGTAATGACTACCTGGTATTCGGCAAAAGGGTAGGGGCCAAAGAGGCGCTCGAAGAGGATGAGCATGTCTTCTTGGTTGGCAAATTCTTCTAGCACTTGGGCTTTGAGACGCGCCGGGGCCCAGGCGCGGGTGCGGGGGCCTAGGGGGATTTCTATGAATTCACCCACCATGACGGTGGCCAAGTAGGTGGACATGGGGTGGTCCATGCGGTAATGCCAGGCGGTGGTGGAGCCGTGGGCGCGCTTGCTTACTAGTGTTCCGTTGGAGATAACCGTGAAGGGGTTATCCGCCACGATCGTGATGTCATAGGTGGCTTTTTGTCCTGGGGTGTCGTCACACGGGAACCAGGTGGGCGCGCCGTTGGGTTGGCTGGCTACTAGGGAGCCGGAATCCGTTTCTTCCCAGCCCAGTGTGCCCCAAGGGGTCCGGCGTGGGCGCGGGCTGCCGCCGTAGCGGATGGTTAGCTGGAAGTCCGTGCCGGCGGGGATGGGTTCTGCGAAGTACACGCGCAGCTTGCCGTTGGATACCGTGAAGCGGGTAACGCGCGCTGCGCCCGTGCAAATGACCCGCCGCACCACCAGGCCCCCGCTCAAATCCAGCGTTAGGCGGCTTAAGCCCTGGTCACCATTGCGGGAAGAGCCGTCCCCATCCGCGCCGGGGAGCGCAGAGCCAGCTAGAGCAGAGCCAACCGGTACAGAAACACCGCCATTACGCTTGTCGCGGGCGGTAGTGATGGATAAGGTGGCCTCCCCTTGCAGCCGGTTGGGTTCCACGCGGTAGGTCAGGTCAAGCTGGTAGTGCGTGACTTTGAAGCCAAGGTTGTAGGCCACTGCCGTGTAGTGGTCGCGGTTGGGGTCCAGCACACGGGAGCGTGCGGCGGGGGTGAGCTCAAACATGATGCAAGGGATATTACCGCTCACACGGTAAAAGGGTTACTTGGGCTGCACCCACCCCAGCAAAAGACCCCACCAGAAAGACCTGTCAGGAATACTAGGCAAATCCGCAACAACAAGTCAGACCAAAAACCTAAAAAATAAGCCCAGGCAAGTACCCAACCGAGCAACAACTGCGGTGCAGGGCAAAGCAAAACCCCGGTGGTGACTGGGGAGTTCATCCCGTCACCACCGGGGCTAAGTACCGCCGTGATTAAAGAGCCTGGGGCCTACTTGGCGTAGAATGCGCGCCAGAAGGTGCCCCAAGACTTCTCAATGTCTTCACGCCAGCCTGGCCAGGAGTGGGTGCCCGTGTTGCGGAAGTTGTAGTCCGCAGGAATACCCTTCTTATCAAGCTGGGCCTTCATCATGTGCGTACAGTTGTTCACTGCTGCCTCGATGATCCCGCCCTCAATGATTAGTTGGGCGGAGCCTATGGTTGATACCAGTGGGTCGTAGCCGCGCTGGATGTAGTAACCAGGCAAGTCTTGTTCAGCGGCCAGTCCGGAGGCGGAGGAGATGTAGAGCTCCGTGCCGCGTAGCTGCTCGGCATTCATAAAGGCGTCGTTCCAGCGGTTGGTGTCAGAACCCATTGGGCCCCACATCTGCTCTGGCTGTGCGCCACCCCGGTTGACGGTTACCCGCACGAACTCGTATTGCAGTGGGTAGGCGGTCAGCCCACAGCCGGCAAAAGAGCCCACGGCGTCATAAAAACCTTGGTTGTGCTGAGCCAAGCTGAAGGCAGAGCCGGCGGACATGGACATACCGGCAATAGCGCGCTTGTTGTTGGCCCCCAGGCGGGCCTCTAGTGGGCCGGGGAGTTCCTTGGTAAGGAATGTTTCCCACTTCTGCGGGCCCTTGAGGTACGCGCCGTTGGGTTCACTAATCCAGTCGGTGTAGTAGGAGAAGGCACCAGCCTGTGGCACTACCACGTTGACTTTCTTATCCGCATAGAAATCCACTAGCTGGGACATGGTCAACCAGTCTTGCTGTTGTTCTGCGCCACCGGCACCGTTGAGCAAGTAGATGGTGGGCCGGCCTGGCTCACCTGCTGGAATAACCGCTAGGGGCACTACCCGGCCGTTCATTGCTGGGGAGGTTGCTTGTAGCTTCAGAACCCGGGGGTCATTTCCAAATTTCTGGAACCAGGTCCGGTCCGCCACTGCGGGGGTGACCTCAAGGTCACTAACCACAGACTGCGGCGCGTTGCCAGCCACTTGTTGTGGCGTCAGCGTTGCGGCGGAGGCGGTGGGAACAAGAGCGGCGGTGGCAGCAATGGCGGCTGCACTAGCGGTGACCACTGCGCTGCGAAAGCGCCGGAAGTTTAGACTCATGGAAAATCTTTCGTGGAAAAATGGAAGGGAAGGATAGAAATTTTAAAGCGAACGCGAATGCCAACGGATAAAAAGGACAACCAGCCTAGTTGTGCCATTGTTTTTCTAAAAGGCACTGAACTGAGGTTTGATTATCGAAAGCCTTGCGCATTCACCGTGGGAAAAGCGCCACCTCCTAATTTACCCCAACCAAGTGGTTACCTTGGCTAGGGCAATTTTAGGGGCGGGCTATTTCTTAAGCCGAAGGTGCTGGTGCTGGCGCGGCAGCTGGTGCCGGATCAGGCTGGCTCGGTGCTGGCGCAGACGCAGGTGCCGGTGCCGGTGCCGGTGCTGCAGCAGCTTCTTCAAGTACCTTATCGGCAATCGCTGCAACTTCTTCTGCGGGGACTGTACCGGCGGTATCAGCTGGGGCGTCGGCCGGAGGATCTAGTTTGATGGCAGCCTTGTCATCAGCTGGCTTAGGGCCATCTACCGGTTTAACGTCGTCTGCCGTGGCAACCTCTGGGGCGGCACCCAGGCGTGCAGGGTCCTCGAACTTAGGATCAGGGTTTTGATCAAAGGCCTTGGCGTAGGTAGGCCAGGACTCGTGGATGTCCTTGCGCCAGCCTGGCCAGGAGTGGGTACCGGTTGAGCGGTAATTGAAGTTACCGGTAATGCCTTCGCCGGCCATCTTGCGCTCTAGGTCGTGGGTGCAGGCGTTCATGGCGGCTTCAATTGCGCCACCTTCAACCACTAGGGTGGAGGAAGATTTAAATGCGGCGGAGAAGTTCTCCATGGAGGAGCCGCCCCTGCGGTCCATGATGTAGGAGAGCATGTCAGTCTCACCTGCAAGACCGGAGTTGGTAGAGACGTAGATTTCTTTGCCGGCCAGGTTGTTGGAGTTGACCAGAGCGTCGTTGTAGACCGCGTAGTCGCTCCACATGGGGCCCCACATTTGGTCTGGGTTCGCGCCACCGCGCTGAACGGTCAGGTAGGTATAGAACCGTGGGAACAGGGTGTTGGTTGCGGCGCAGCCGGAGTAGGAGCCTACGGCGTCGTAGAACTTAGGGTGGTGCTCTGCCAGAAGCAGGGAAGAGGTTGCGGCCATGGACATGCCTGCTACGGCGCGCTTGCCGTTGCCGTTGATCTTGGCTTCCAGTGGTCCTGGCAGTTCTTTGGTTAGGAACGTCTCCCACATTTGTGGGCCCTTGTAGTAGGGACCCTTGGGCTCAGTTAGCCAGTCGGTGTAGTAGGAAAATGCGCCTTCCTGGGGGATGACCACGTTGACGTTTTTCTTGGTGTAGAACGCAACTACGTCTTCCATCTCATTGTCACGGCCGGCGGTCATGGTGATCCAGTCAACGCCTTGTTCTGCGCCGCCTGCTCCGTTGAGCAAGTAGATGGTAGGACGTGCTACATCGAATTCACCGGTGGGGGTGATGACGTTGACGGGAATCCGGCGCCCCATGGACTCGGAGTAGACCTCGTAGTACTTGATTTTGCCGGCCTGGTTCGTAGCACGGTCGCGGTTGTTCCAGGCGGATAGCAGCCAGCTTTTACCTTCGGGGGCGTCCATTGTGGACCCGTCTGCGGAAAGATATGGACGTGCTGCGGCTTCCAGATCCATTTCCTTGATAAGGTCGCTGCCGTCGGGGGCCTGCAGGTTTGCTGGCATGGGTGCGGGTTCACCGGCTAGTGCGGTGGGGCCGGTAAAGGTAGAAAATGCTAGTGCCAGTGCGGTGGCACCGGTGGCAAAGCGGCTGAGTTTCATAGTGTCATTTCCTGTACGAGTTTGAGATTTAGTTGATTGATTTCCTAGAGAAATCTTTTACCACTTTCAGCCACTGTTGTGAACTGAGAGGAGTAACAAGGGACACCTGGCTCCGTCAGGAAGCCACGATGCCTTTAATCTAGCAAAAGATTGTTGCTTATGTGATTAGTGTGACGGGTGGTGTGTCACGAGTCGGTTCTTTCGTTCGCCCTGCTATTTACGGTGTCTTGGTCAGCTTGTCGCTTTAGCGCCCGCAACCGTTACTGAACCCCGGGGAGGGGCGTGCTCCCCCGGCACCGCGCATTCAACCGCGCTCAGGTTCACAATGCGAGTAACACCTGGCTAGACTCTGTGTGACAGGATTACCGCTAGGATTCAAGCGGTAGAGAAATCAGCGGTTGCCCGCTAGTGAAAGGATATTTTGATGTTCGACGCATTCATTGTTTTTATCAACGAAGTTCTAGGCATGCTCATCCACGAGGGATCTTCGGCTTCCTCCACCATCATGGTGACTGGTTCTAAGTAAAACACTGGTTCTAAGTAAAACGCTTGCTTGAATAAGCTACTGGGTGTTTTACCTACTGGCTCATTTCACGGACTGCGGTGCGGGGCTGGACGATCTGCGGATTTTCCATTCCCGCACCTTTTGCTGTCAGCATCTAAACAGCCAACCGGTGGAAACTGCCACGGTACCCCGGCTAAGGGTGCCCTATTCGGGGTAGTTGAGGGGGCTTTTGGAGACAAATTGGCTGTGGCCACGTATCCTGTAGGGCGTGACTAATGAACATTATGACGTAGTAGTACTAGGCGCGGGCCCCGGCGGTTACGTGTCTGCCATTCGAGCAGCCCAACTAGGTAAGAAGGTTGCAGTTATTGAGAAGCAGTATTGGGGCGGCGTTTGCCTCAATGTTGGCTGTATTCCTTCCAAGGCACTCTTGAAGAATGCTGAAGTTGCCCACACCTTCAACCATGAAGCTAAGGCATTTGGCATCTCCGGTGATGTTTCCTTCGATTTCGGAGTCGCACACAAGCGCTCCCGCAAGGTTTCCACCGGAATTGTCAAGGGCGTCCATTACCTGATGAAGAAGAACAAGATTACCGAAATCAACGGTCTTGGCTCCTTCAAGGACGCAAAAACTATTGAGATAACCGAGGGTGATGACAAGGGTAAGACTGTTACCTTTGACAATTGCATCATCGCTACCGGCTCAGTAGTCCGTTCCCTCCCTGGCGTTGAGCTGGGCGGCAACATCGTGTCTTATGAAGAGCAGATTCTCAATGATGAAGCACCGGAGTCCATGGTTATCGTTGGCGCTGGCGCTATCGGTATGGAATTCGCGTACGTCCTGGCTAACTATGGCGTGGACGTAACCATCGTGGAATTCATGGACCGCGTTCTTCCTAATGAGGATAAGGACGTTTCCAAAGAGATTGCCAAGCAATACAAGAAGCTGGGCGTTAAGCTCCTGACGGGTTACAAGACCACTTCCGTTAAGGACAACGGTGACAACGTCACTGTTGAGGTTGAATCCAAGGACGGCTCCAAGACGGATACGCTGACTGTTGACCGCTGCATGATCTCCATTGGCTTCGCGCCACGTGTGGAAGGCTTTGGCCTGGAAAACACCGGTGTGAAGCTCACCGACCGCGGTGCAATCGATATTGATGACCATATGCGTACCAACGTTGATGGCATCTACGCTATTGGTGACGTGACCGCTAAGCTGCAGCTGGCCCACGTGGCGGAAGCACAGGGTGTTGTGGCCGCTGAGGTTATCGCTGGTGCGGAAACTCAGCTGTTGGGTGACTACATGAACATGCCTCGTGCAACGTTCTGTAACCCACAGGTGGCCTCCTTCGGCTACACCGAGGAACAGGCCCGTGAGAAGTTCGCTGACCGCGATATCAAGGTTGCTACCTTCCCGTTCTCCGCGAACGGCAAGGCAGCCGGCCTTAATGAGACCGCTGGCTTTGTCAAGCTCATCGCTGATGGTGAGTTCGGTGAACTCATTGGCGGCCACATGGTTGGCTCCAACGTCTCTGAGCTGCTCCCTGAGCTCACCCTAGCCCAGCGCTTTGACCTCACCACTGAGGAAATCGGACGCAACGTCCACACCCACCCAACCCTGTCTGAGGCCATGAAAGAGGCCGCAGAGGGCATTGGTGGACACATGATCAACCTCTAAGTGGAACTCTAGAGAGTTTCACCCCACCGGAGTACCTACCGCCAGAATCGGCGGTAGGTACTCTTTAGTTTTTCTTTAGGGCGGGTAGCACGGCAGCTCATATGTCCAAGATAAACTTCCTGGTTAGGCAACCCCCACAGCTTCGCCGGACCCTTTTAGTCTAGCTTTGGTGGGGCAATTGCGTTGTATGCGCTGTTGCCGGGACCTATCATTTTGCTCCTGACTTGGCTCATTTTAGTCAGGTTTTGGAAGTCGTTGAATGAGCTGGTCGACTTCTGGAGGTAGCGGCGGTTGGGCGTAGAATTTTTGGCCGTTGA
>NZ_VXKJ01000007.1 GCF_008693075.1 Corynebacterium phocae
CTGCTAGAGCATGGTTGACCTGCTTATTTGGGGCTTTGAGGTTGACGTACCGGTTTCGCTTTACAGGGATTTTCCCTTCGACGGCACGCTCAGCTTTTTCACTTGCTCCTCAATTCCCCTGAGGCTTCGCCGGGCTCGATCCCAGGAGTATTGGTAAAACGTAACCGATTCTGTCACCGACTCCGACCCGGTAGTGCGCACAGTGTCATGCCGCCAAATCTGCCCGTCGGTGTAGGCGGTGTAGTCGGTGTCGGGGTTTTCTTTTCGCCAAGCAGCGATAACTTTAGGGATGTCGCGTTCTTTCGTGCCCAAGATATAGCCAAGCCCAGCGGAGACGACTTCTCGCTTGTTGGCCGCCGAAAACATTCCCGCATCTGCTACAACGGTAATGTCATCCAGACTATAAGCTTCTTGCAGTTTTCTGATCATTGGAAGCATCGTGTGCGTTTCAGCACGGTTGCCTTCAAAGGCATTAATAGACAACGGCAATCCTGTTGTATCAGTGAGCATTCCTGCGGTGACCTGCGGTTCTAGCCGCCGCTCTTTTGAAAAACCGGGCTTTCTGAAATCGTCTTCTTTATCCGTTTCGAAGTACAACGTCGTCACGTCGTAAAGAACCAATACCCCAGGGCCAATCCCCGCATGCTGGGCAAGCGAGGCTGAAATCTCATCCCTAAACAACTCCGTGGCGTACCGAGGCAAATGACGCTTGATTGTCGAATAGCTAGCAGATTCAACACCGGCTTCCGCAAGCGTTTCGATGGATTCAAACTTTGACCCCGGATGAATTATCCGCGCCGCAACCAAATGATAAAACACCTGGTCATCACCAGAAGCAACGT
>NZ_VXKJ01000008.1 GCF_008693075.1 Corynebacterium phocae
TACCCGCTTAGTCAGGAAAAACGAAACCCCCGACCATCAAACCACCAGGTCAAACTGTCAATATGAAACTAATCACACCAAAATGAGCCAACTCAGGTTTTAGTCTAGCTTTGGTGGGGCAATTGCGTTGTATGCGCTGTTGCCGGGACCTATCATTTTGCTGAAATTGGTAGTTGATTTGGGCGTTCGACCGGGATGGTCACGGGTTGCGTATCAACATCAGTTCTATCGCGCGATCCAGATACTCCATGCTAGCGGACGAAACCTCGGGGTGGGCCATAGCCATCAACCAGATGACTATCGTCAACCCGAAAACTATTCAATAAGTGCTTATGGAAACCATCCCACTCACAAAGATTGCCACCTCGGAGAGTGCGGGGTAACCTCGGCAAAGCCCACACCCCTCGTAACCGTAAAAGGTCTCATCAACCTGCACGAAGTGCTGGAGGTAGTTAACTTGCGGGAAGCTAGAAAAGAATCCCCGGAGAGTCTATAGTTTAACTGACGTGAACACCGTGAATAATAATTATGGATTGGCACTAGCGAAAGGAGGGGTTATGGCAACTGCCATTGACGTTGCACAATACATCTACGACAAAAAGGGATGGATTGACGCATGGAGATTAGCTAAGCTCACTTACTATTCGCAGGCATGGAGCCTTGGTTGGTTCGGAAAACCAATGGTGGCGGACGAGTTCCAGGCATGGAGAGATGGGCCAGTCGAGCCGAATCTGCATGCCGCAAACCGCCACTGCCGTTCAAACCCAACATCAAAATTTTTGGCATCAGCTAAGGTTTCGAATCTTTCTGATGAGGGCAAAGCCATCATAGATGCCGTCCTCGACTTTTACGGTGAACTCAGCAAGACTGAAATTATCGAATTGACTCACTCTGAGGATCCGTGGATTGAAGCGCGCCAAGGGCTTCCTGCAGAAGCGTCGAGCCGAAATCCGCTTTCTCAGTCGACCATGCGGCGATTTTATGCGGAGCAAGAATTGAAGGGCGTCAGAGGTCCCACACGGCCTCGGCTAATGAAGGCGAAGTCCGCAGATGAAACCCGACAGCGAATGCTAGATGCCACCGATAGGTGGGCAGACGCGCTTGAACTCCTTGCAAATCGATGAACGAGTACTGCCTTGATGTGGAGGAGGTTATCGAGCTGAATCGCCGTCTAGTAAAGAACCAGTACAACGTCTTGGACAGAACAAAGCTAGAAGGTGCGCTCGCAACTCCATTGCAGACTTTCGACGGCAAGTACCTCATCGATTCACCACTGGGGCAAACTGCCGTACTAATCGACCATCTAGCGAATGCACACGCCTTCCTGGATGGCAACAAGCGGCCATAAACATATCGCGCAAAAACAGAGTTCAACGCTGGTGGCGGTGTTGGTGAGCGCCACCACGGGAAAGTTAAATTTTTGGGCTAAGGAAAGACTTTCCCTAACTTGATGCGCTGCACACGTTAGTAGGAGTGGCAGCCGAACCATGGGCGCCAGAGGATATTCCCTCAATGTGAGTATTCCTTTAGCTTAGCCATTAAAAAAAGGGGATATTAGAAGGTTGCAGTTAAGTGGATTGCGGTAGCCTCGCCGTCTCTCTCAGCCTTAGAAAAATTTGGCCAACCTTAGAGTTTTACATACTGTGATTAATTTCACAAAGGATAATCGGGATATTCCCGGCTATATTCCTCCGCTTTCTTCATGCTCCGACCAGTAACTTTGGCTCGGCTATGTTTACACCTATCACCTTTTAATGTTAAACAGGTTCACTTTCTGCTTTTTCGAGAGGCAAGTATTGCATTTAAATTGGCAAACAACGTTAACATGTGAGTTGGGACATAAACCTGCCCGCCATTAAGCATAGAAATTGGTAAGAAGCCCGGCTTTAGTTCGCGCAGATTCATGTTCCTCGGAGTTTCACAAAAATTTCAGCCATATCGTCTTGAAAGGTCAAGTACATGCGAAAGTTTGATATTAAAAGAGGGTCGCTAGGCAAACGGCGCCGTGATGCTTTTACCGCAGCGGCGTTATCCGTGGCATTGATTGCACCCTTCGTTCAACCCGTAGTGTCTCAGCAGTCTGCTAGTCAGGCCTCTGCAGCCACTCCGGGCACTGAAGACACCGGAACGGTCGTAGCTCCCGTATATCCGGACCTCGATAAGGTAATTCCCGCTGACTCTATTGCCAATGGCTATAGCAAAGGCCCGGGAGGTATCCCAGGAAAGTCCTACACGCTCCACGGGCACGTCACTTTAGGTGACACAGTTCTAGCCGGAGATACCAACGCTATGTACAACAAAACTGGCATCAACGGTGTCAATGTCTACATGCAGTTCAAGGACACCGATGGGATTGTTTCCCCAATCTTCCAGGCCGAGACCCACAATTTCGGCTCCGATGGAACCTACATCTTTGACTTACGCGCTAAGGACGAAAACGGAAATCCGCTCCAGCACAATAATCAGCCGTACACCTTCATTGATTCCAACGGAAAAGCGCATTTATGGAAAGCGTTGGCCGGTCAGAAATACCGGCTCTGGGTTGATGAGCCGCTTATCAATGAGAAGACTGGCAACGAGTTGCTGTACAACCGCCAGACTCCAGGTGCCATTCCTGGTAGCTGGATTGCCGCTGTGAACTCATCTAACGGAACGGTACAAAATGCTGGCTACAACGTCCACAACACGGCTATCTTTGTAAACGAAGTACCGCCGCTGGTCCAGGACGACTCCTATATGGTCAAACGGGACGCTGATGGCAACCTTGACATCATCGAAGATACCGCAGGTTACACCAGAAATCCGTATTCCGTGAGGGACGCCGTGATGGGGCATGTGTGGCTCGACGCGCTGTCTAGTGAGGGACTTGCGAGTAAAACCTACCGCAATTCTCAAGATGCCTACCTAGAGGGTTACAACGTCTACGCGTCCTCACTGACGCCCGAAGCAGCTACGCGCTTGGCTCCGGTTAAAAACCTCGAATTCAATAAGCAGGCTGCTGAAACCAAGCGCATACTGGAAGAGATGCGCGCTGAGGGCAAGGAACCGATTGCCGCAACTGTAACAGCGAAAACTGTCGCGCAGGACGGCGGCTACACGCTACGTTTCCCCGAAGGCACCTTCGACCGCGACAACATGTATATGTGGATCGAAGGACCTGATGGGGAGCGCGTTAAGAACGTTTCCTACTTCCCGGAACCAGCGTTCGAGGAGTGGAATGACAATGCAGACCAAGGTCCTGTAGACGGTGACTTAATCCGGCATAGGCTCATTCCAAACACGATTGTCAACGCGCACTTTGCTGTTGTTCCGTACCGTCAGATTAGTTTGGACATCACTAACTATGACTCCGATACTACCCCGGCAAGTCCTGGCGATACTGCAGAGCTGGAACTAGTTGGAACTTTGCCGCCGATTGGTGAAAACACCATCGTTTGGCGCGGCCCGGACGGCAACCAAATTGGTGATCCAATTCCGGTGGAATCCGTTGCGGACGCTGCAAACGCTTCGTTCACGGTGCCTGCTGATGCAGCTCCGGGATCTACCTATACTGCGGTGTTGCTGAGCGGAACTGGCGTTGAGCTTGCTCAGGATTCCTTCACGGTGCGCGGTGCCAACCCGACCGTGGAGTATGCTGATTCGACTTTCACTAAAGGCGAGGGCGGCACTGTTGATGCTCCGACCTTCAAGGATGCGACCACTGGTGAGACCATCACCATGCCTGAAGGTACCACTTTCTTTAATGACCCGAATCGCCCAGCTTGGGCCGACGTCAATGAGGATGGCACGATTACTATTGGTAAGGATGCCCCTGCGGGTACCCACGATGTACCGGTAATTGTCCAGCATGCCGATGGCAAGTTGGAGACAGTGATGGCGAAGGTAACTATCGAGGATGCCACAGTCGAGAACGCCACCACGTTCGAGCCGGCGTACGGGGAGACCTTGGTTGTTCCTGGTACTGATGCGGTGTCTTCGCCGACGTTTACTAATGCTGATGGTGATTCTGTTGATATTGCGGATGTTCCTTTCAAGGACGCCAAGATTGATCCGGATTTCACGGTTCCTGATGGCTACACCGTTGATGTTAATGCGGACTCTGGTGTTGTGACTGTCACTTCTGAGGATGGTCAGACGGTTGAGGAGCTTAATGTTCCGGTTATTATCACCTATAAAGACGGTTCCCCCGATAAGGTGACTGCACCGTTCTTGTTGGATACTGATGGTGATGGTGATCCGGATACCACCGACCCTGATGATGATGGCGACGGCGTTTCTGATGCTGATGAGGATGCGGCTGGTACGGATCCGAAGGATGATAATTCTGTTCCTTCGACCATCGGTGATATTAGTAATCTGACTGGCACTGTTGGTGAGCCAATCGGTGCTATTGAAGTTCCAGTCGAGAACGTGCCTACTGATGGCTCAGTCGAGGTCAGGGGTCTGCCTGATGGCTTAACCTACAGTCCTGAGTCTGGTCAGATTTCTGGTACCCCGACTACTGCTGGCACTTCCACTGTGACTGTGACTGTTCTTGATAAGGATGGCAATCCAGTCAAGGATGCTGATGGCAATGATGTGACTAAG
>NZ_VXKJ01000009.1 GCF_008693075.1 Corynebacterium phocae
GATGGTGACGGCCTGGGCGATGTCGATGAGACTGACGTCAATCCAAAGGATGGCGTCAACGATTTGGTTGACGGTGTTGATAAGGACGGCGACGGTATTCCTAATGATAAGGATCCGGATGCTGATGGCGATGGCGTGAATAACGCTGATGAGGAAGCCATTGGCACCGATCCGCTGAATCCTGATTCTGATGGTGATGGCACCAGCGATGGTGATGAGGACTTCGACAAGGATGGCAAGACCAACGCTGATGAGTCAGTCGTTCCGACTGATCCGGACACCGGCAAGGATATTCCTACTACCGATGCTGATGATGATGGTTTGGGCGATGTTGATGAGACCGATGTTAATCCTGATGATGGTGTCAACGATTTGGTTGACGGTGTTGATAAGGACGGCGATGGTATTCCTAATGATAAGGATCCGGATGCTGATGGCGATGGTGTGAATAACGCTGATGAGGAAGCCATTGGTACCGATCCGCTTGATCCTGATTCTGAT
>NZ_VXKJ01000010.1 GCF_008693075.1 Corynebacterium phocae
GGATGCTGATGGCGATGGTGTGAATAACGCTGATGAGGAAGCCATTGGTACCGATCCGCTTGATCCTGATTCTGATGATGATGGCACCACTGATGGTGCAGGTGACTTCGACAAGGATGGCAAGACCAACGCTGATGAGTCAGTCGTTCCGACTGATCCGGACACCGGCAAGGATATTCCTACTACCGATTCTGATGACGATGGTTTGGGCGATATCGATGAGACTGACGTCAATCCGAAGGATGGTAAGAACGACCTGACCGACGGAATGAATACTGATGCTGGTGTTTCGCCGCAGTGTGTTGCTGCTGCTGCGACGACTTCTATTCCGTTGATTCTGCTGCTGCCTCTTGGTTTGGCTACGCAGTTGCATATTCCGGCTCTTGCTCCTTTGGAGCGGATGATTGGTGAGCAGATTGCTCGTATCAATCATCAGATTGAGCAGGCTAATGCTGGTTTGCAGCGTCAGTTGGGTATCTACAATGGTCCTGGTGCTGCGCAGGCTAAGCAGATGAGTGATGCGTTGAGGCAGTTCGGTCCGGTTGCGGGTCAGGTTCTTGGTGGCGTGGCTTTGGCTGCTGCTGGCATCTTGGCTATTAGCTGGGTTGTTGACTCCTGTACTGGTAAGCCAGTTGAGGGTGAGGGTTCTACTGCTTCGTTCGATGGTTCGTCTTTGTCTTCGAAGATTTCCGCTGATACTGAGGGTAATTCTTCGGTAACCCCGCATGGTTCTTCGAAGGAAGAAAACAAGGGTGACGGGACCCAGGGTGACGGCACTGGAAACATGGGTGACGGTACCAAGGATGAAGGTTCCTCGGCTGATGGTTCTTCCGCTGACAAACCTGTTGCTGAAGATCCGAAGGGTGACTCTTCCCAGAGTTCCACGGATTCCTCTGACGCTCCTGAAGTACCAGCTGGTGAGTAAATCACTGTGGTTGGCTAGCTAGTTTCCAGAATTGGTGAAGCGCTCTCCTGTAGTCCTTGAGGCTATGGGAGGGGATCACCGGGGACTAGGTGGAAACGTGTTGGAAAGTGACGTCTAAACGCTTTCCCATCTTTTAAAAACTTGCCGTCTCGTGGCTTTCGAGCTGTGGGGTGGCGGCCGCTTTGGGAGGCGGCGGTAAAACGCCTTTCGACTTTCGAGAATATGGAAATTTGTCTTAGTGCTTGGGTATAGGTGCTAAGACAAATTTTCCAGTTTTAACGACCAGTAGAAAAATGTGTTGATTCGTTACACCGGTTGTTCCCGGACAAGCGTTCTCGTTTTAAAAAAATATAGACTTTATATTCCTGCTGGTTTGATTAGGTTTTAAAGACAAACTTGTCCTGAGGGGGTATTTGGCCCTACGAGGTGAATACTTGAGGTTTGTAAACTTCCCGATATACAAATTACTCTGAAAGTTGTATATATTCTTCGAAGAACGTATGGAAATTGTCCCCGTTTATGAGGTCGTTTAGTGCTCTTGCACTTTTGCTAATTCAGGTTTAGCTAAGTTTTGATCTAGTGTGGAGATGTGGTGGCCCCGTTTAAATCTAGTGTGATGAATGCCATAAATTTAAAAAGGTGCAGGCCAAACGTTGGGGCTGCATGAAAGTGCAGGTCATTTCAGGTGGGGAAATCGGGCACCGGGTCAGGTCTGGAGAGTGGCGAAATTCCCCGATAGAACCCCCCTCACTAGAAAAAGGTTGCCGAAGTGAAAATTTTAACCTAGGATAATCTGTGAGATTCTTAGGAATTTCTATACCCATCCACGGGGTTTAAATCCTGTGGCAAACGTAGGGGTTGTTAATTTCAGATTCGCATTCCCTACGTCGCATTTTTCCATGTTCTCGAAAGGACACCAATGCTTAAAAAAGGCATGAAACGAAGCGCCGTCGTTCGTCGACGCGGCACTTCCCTAACAGCGGTAGCTCTGTCTGCTGCCCTCATTACTTCATTCGTTCAACCAGTTGTTTCTCCACAATCCGTGAGCCAAGCTACTGCGGCACCTAATGTCCCTGGTACCACCGTTGCTCCAGTTGCCCCTAACTACTCCAATTTGATTGATGCCGACGGCCTGCTTAGCGGCGCTCAGGTAGGTTTGGGAACGCCCCACACTTTGCATGGACACGTGGTTCTGCAGGAAATTACTGCCAACTCTGCGGTCAGTCGGTTTGATAAAGCTGGTGTCAATGGTGTTCCTGTGCGTATGCAGTTCAGGGACTCTGACGGTGTTATCTCACCTATCTACTCTGCCACGACTGACCAGTTGGGCAATGCTAATGGCACTTACTTGTTTGACCTGCGTGCTAAAGACGAAGATGGCAACGTCCTTACTCACCCCGACGCACCGGGCAATGGTACGTATTCCTTTATTGACACCAATGGCAAGCCGCACGTGTTCGGGCCTTGGGGAAATCAATCCTATCGCCTGTGGGTAGAAGAGCCTGCCGTCAATGAAGATACCGGTAACAAGTTGCTTTATACCCGCCAGACTCCGGGTGCTGTTCCGGGTGCGTGGATTAGGGTCAACCAGTCGAATGTTGCCGGTACTACTTACGTTGCCGGCAGCTATATGGAAAATACTTTGATGGCCCTGACGGAGGTGCCTCCGTTGTCTTCCAATGACTCCTATATGGTCCGCGAGGATAGCAATGGTGATAGTGACATCATTGTTGATGACATCGGATTTGTTGAAGGCGGTGTTGATAACTCGTTGTCTGGCATTGTGTGGGAAGATAATCTTCTCAACGAGCGTGGCTCAAACGGTACGGCTTATAACGGCCAGGATGTTCCGTTGGAGGGCTATAAGGTTTTTGCTTCCACGTTGACACCTGTTGCTGCTACCCGGTTCGAGGAAATTCGAAATATGCCGTGGACTGAGCAGGCGCTTGCTACTAAGGAAGCTATTGAGAATATGCGGGGCAATGGTGAAGAGCCAATTGCTGCGACGGTAATGGCCACTACGAATGCTGATGGCAAGTACACTTTGCGCTTTCCTGATGGCAAGTTTGATCCATCCAATATGTATATGTGGGTTGAATCCCCGGACGGTGAAGTAGTCAAGGCTGTTTCTTATTTTCCTACTCCTGTCTTCCAACCGTGGAATGGCAACGCTAACTCAGGGCCAACCAGTAGTGGTGCATTGGGAATTGGGCCATTTATTTTCAAGAAGAATAGCTATGATCGTGCGCATTTTGCGGTAGTCAATTACAAGCCGGTAAAGCTCGATGTGACTAACTATGACACGATTGCTAATCCCGCAGATCGTGGTGATACCGCTGAGGTTGATCTAACGGGCACCTTGCCTAAGAGTGGCAAAGCGTTTGTGCGGTGGACTGATTCTGCTGGTAACAAGGTCGGGGAGGATATTCCGGTTGTCACTTTGGCTGATGATGCTAAAGCTTCGTTGACTGTTCCTGCGGATGCCAAACTCGGTGAGATTTATACCGCTACTTTGCATAGTGGAACGGGCCTAGAGCTTGCTGCCGACGCTTTTGCTGTAAAGAGTGCAAATGCCGAGGTAGCTTACGAGCCACAGACTTACATTGAAGGTCAGGGCGGACTTGTTCCGGCACCAACGTTTACCGATCCAGCCACTGGTGACGAAATTGAGATGCCCGATGGTACGAAGTTCTACAACGAGGACGAAACCGTCGCCGACGGCGGCACGCGCCCAGCGTGGTACGACGTTAATACCGACGGCACCATCACCATCGGCCCCGATGCCCCTGTCGGAACTCACCAAGTACCAGTAGTTATCGGCCACCCCAATGGTGAGCAGGTCACGGTCAACGCTGAGGTGACCGTTGCCCCCAAGGACAAACTAAATGCTTCGTTCACCCCGAAATACAGTGAAACGCTGGTTGTTCCGGGTACTGCTGTTACCTCGTCTCCTACGTTCGCAGGTAAAGATGGCAGTGATGTTCCGGTAGCGGATGTTCCTATCAAGTCTGCTGTTATTGATCCTAGTTTCACTGATCCTGACGGCTATACCGTTGAGATTGATGAGGCTACTGGTGCGGTAACTGTTACGGCTGCTGATGGTACGAAGGTGGAAACCGTTGAGGTTCCTGTTGTTATTACTTATGACGATGGCTCTACGGATGAGGCTACGGCTACGTTCTTGTTGGATACTGATGGTGATGGTAAGCCTGATACCACGGACACCGATGATGACAATGATGGCGTTTCTGATTCGGATGAGGATGCTGCTGGTACCGATCCGAAGGATGATAACTCTGTTCCTTCGACTATCGGTGATATCAGTGATGTGACTGGCACTGTTGATGAGCCGATCGATGCTATTGATGTTCCAGTCGAGAACGTGCCTGAAGGTGGCTCAGTTAAGGTCGAGGGTTTGCCTGATGGCCTAAACTACGATCCGAAGTCTGGTCAGATTACGGGTACTCCGACTACTGCTGGTGAGTCCACCGTGACTGTGACTGTTCTTGATAAGGATGGCAATCCAGTCAAGGGTGCTGATGGCAATGATGTGACCGAGAATTTCAAAATCACCATAGATGAGGCTGGCACCGATGCCGCTTCGTTTAAGCCGGCGTATGAGGAGACGTTGATTGTTCCTGGTACTGATGCGGTTTCTTCGCCGACGTTTACTAATGCTGATGGTGATTCTGTTGATATTGCGGATGTTCCTTTCAAGGACGCCAAGATTGATCCGGATTTCACGGTTCCAGATGGCTACACCGTTGATGTCGATGCGGACTCTGGTGTTGTAACTGTCACTTCTGAGGATGGTCAGACGGTTGAGGAGCTTAATGTTCCGGTTATTATCACCTATGATGACGGCTCTGAAGATAAGGTGACTGCGCCGTTCTTGTTGGATACTGATGGTGATGGCAATCCGGATACCACCGATCCTGATGATGATGGCGACGGCGTTTCTGATGCTGATGAGGAAGCGGCTGGTACGGATCCGAAGGATGATAATTCTGTTCCTTCGACTATCGGCACTATCAATGATGTGACTGGCACTGTTGGTGAGCCAATCGATGCTATTGACGTCCCAGCCAAGAAAGTGCCTGAAGGTGGTTCGGTTAAGGTCGAGGGTCTGCCGGATGGCTTAACCTACGATCCTGAGTCTGGTCAGATTACGGGTACCCCGACTACTGCTGGCACTTCCACTGTGACTGTGACTGTTCTTGATAAGGATGGCAATCCAGTCAAGGATGCTGATGGCAATGATGTGACTAAGAAATTCGTCATCACAATCTTTGAGCCGGGTGTGGATCCCAATGACGTTGATGGCGACGGTATCCCTAATGATAAGGATCCGGATGCTGATGGCGATGGCGTGAATAACGCTGATGAGAAGGCTATTGGAACTAACCCGCTTGATCCTGACTCTGATGATGATGGCACCACTGATGGCGAAGGCGACTTTGATGGCGATGGCAAGACTAACGCTGATGAGTCGGTAGTTCCTGATAGTTCTGTCTCCGACGATGATGGTGACGGCCTGGGCGATGTCGATGAGACTGACGTCAATCCAAAGGATGGCGTCAACGATTTGGTTGACGGTGTTGATAAGGACGGCGACGGTATTTCTAATGATAAGGATGCGGATGCTGATGGCGATGGTGTGAATAACGCTGATGAGGAAGCTATTGGTACCGATCCGCTTGATCCTGATTCTGATGGTGATGGCACCAGCGATGGTGATGAGGACTTCGACAAGGATGGCAAGTCCAACGCTGATGAGTCGGTTGTTCCTGATGCTCCTGTCACCGATGGGGACAATGATGGTTTGGGCGATGTTCCTGAGACTGACGTCAATCCTGAGGATGGCACCAACGACTTGGTTGACGGTGTTGATAAGGACGGCGACGGTATCCCGAACTCTGAGGATCCGGATGCTGATGGCGATGGTGTGAATAACGCTGATGAGGAAGCCATTGGTACCGATCCGCTTGATCCTGATTCTGATGATGATGGCACCACTGATGGTGCAGGTGACTTCGACAAGGATGGCAAGACCAACGCTGATGAGTCAGTCGTTCCAACTGATCCGGACACCGGCAAGGATATTCCTACTACCGATGCTGATGACGATGGTTTGGGTGATGTTCCTGAGACTGACGTCAATCCAAAGGATGGCACCAACGACTTGGTTGACGGTGTTGATAAGGACGGCGACGGTATCCCGAACTCTGAGGATCCGGATGCTGATGGCGATGGCGTGAATAACGCTGATGAAAAGGCTATTGGTACCGATCCGCTTGATCCTGATTCTGATGATGATGGCACTTCTGATGGTGCCGGTGACTTCGACAAGGATGGCAAGTCCAACGCTGATGAGTCGGTAGTTCCTGACGCTTCTGTCACCGATGGGGACAATGATGGTTTGGGTGATGTTCCTGAGACTGACGTCAATCCTGCAGATGGTGTCAACGATTTGGTTGACGGTGTTGATAAGGACGGCGACGGTATCCCGAACTCTGAGGATCCGGATGCTGATGGCGATGGCGTGAATAACGCTGATGAAAAGGCTATTGGTACCGATCCGCTTGATCCTGATTCTGATGATGATGGCACTTCTGATGGTGCCGGTGACTTCGACAAGGATGGCAAGACCAATGCTGATGAGTCTGTTGTTCCTGACGGTGAAGTCACCGATGCTGACGGCAATGGTTTGGGTGATGTTCCTGAGACTGACGTCAATCCTGAGGATGGTGTCAATGATTTGATTGATGGTCCTAATGGTGACGTTGATGGCGATGGCATCCCGAACTCGAAGGATCCGGATGCTGATGGCGATGGTGTCAATAACGCTGATGAAGAAGCTATTGGTACTGACCCGCGTGATCCTGATTCTGATGATGATGGCACTTCTGATGGTGCAGGTGACTTCGACAAGGATGGCAAGACCAATGCTGATGAGTCTGTTGTTCCTGACGGTGAAGTCACCGATGCTGACGGCAATGGTTTGGGTGATGTCCCTGAGACTGACGTTAATCCAAAGGATGGCACCAATGACTTGGTTGATGGGTTGAAGACTGATCCTGGTGTTTCGCCGCAGTGTATTGCTGCTGCTGCGACGACTTCTATTCCGTTGATTTTGCTGCTTCCTATTGGTTTGGCTACGCAGTTGCATATTCCGGCTCTTGCTCCTTTGGAGCGGATGATTGGTGAGCAGATTGCTCATATCAATCACCAGATTGAGCAGGCTAACGCTGGTTTGCAGCGTCAGTTGGGTATCTACAATGGTCCTGGTGCTGCGCAGGCTAAGCAGATGAATGATGCGTTGAAGCAGTACGGTCCGGTTGCTGGACAGGTTCTTGGTGGTGTGGCTTTGGCTGCTGCTGGCATCTTGGCTATTAGCTGGGTTGTTGACTCCTGTACTGGTAAGCCAGTTGAGGGTGAGGGTTCTACTGCTTCGTTCGATGGTTCGTCTTTGTCTTCGAAGATTTCCGCTGATACTGAGGGTAATTCTTCGGTAACGCCGCATGGTTCTTCGAAGGAAGAAAACAAGGGTGACGGAAACCAGGGTGACGGCACTGGAAACATGGGTGACGGCACCAAGGATGAAGGATCCTCAGTTGATGGTTCTTCCGCCGACAAACCTGTTGCTGAGGAGCCGAAGGGTGACTCTTCCCAGAGTTCCACGGATTCCTCTGACGCTCCTGGAACACCAGCTGGTGAGTAAATCACTGCGGTTGGCTAGCTAGTTTCCAGAATTGGTGAGGCGCCCTCCTGTAGTCCTTGAGGGTACGGGAGGGCATCACCGGGGACTAGATGGAAACGTGTTGGAAAGCGGCGTCTAAACGCTTTCCCCTTTCGAGAAAAGTCTTGTTCACTACAGCCTGCGGGCGTAGGGGCAAGACTTTCGAAGTTTTTGGGCTAAAGGCTCTGATGTTTTCGAAGCCGTACGGGGGCATGGCGGTGCGTGGGGCGGGGGCATCGGCGGATAGGCGCGTGCTGGCGCAGCGATGGCACCGGGGCTCAGTGTCTGTTTTTCTGTTTGTTTTTTCTGTTTGTTTTTTCTTGTCGCGTTTATTAGCGGGTATTCTCTCGTCTTTTCGCTGGCGTCTACTGCCGTGAGATTGCGCCGCCATGGCTAAACTCTGAGGCTTTTAGGGTGGGGTGCGGGGGCATTAGCCGGCCGTTGCTGGAGGTGGGGTAGGGGAGGGCCCGGTGGCTGAATGGGGAGGAATTTGGGAGCCTGCGGGGGTTAGTTTTGGCTTGTGTTCTGCGCTGATGACTGCCGTGCGTGGTGGGCTGTGACCTGGGGGAAACTTCCTGAAACCCGGTGGGGTAGTGCGGCTCATGCGAAAGATTGATACCTAACGGGGTGGACTTTGCGGTGGTATTCGCGGGTGTGGGGGAATTCACATCAGGTCGGACATTTACGCAACTGCGGTGTTGCGTATTGGACAGTGTCCAAGCGTGACGGGAGTTTTATTATTTTGCTTTTAGGTGATCCTTGCCTAAAAGATGTGTGTTTTATGAAGAAAGTACTGGTAAGGACTGGCAAATAGCGTAAAAGCAAGTAGTAGGCAGTGCGGTTACCTGCGTAAACTATATACCGACTATGGAGGTGTCATGACTGTAAGAAATCCTGACCGTGAAGCACTCGCCCACGGCCGTATTACTAACGAATCTATTCGCACGAAACCAGGTGTACCAACCTGGGCATTGAAGCTCATTATGGCCGTAACCGGCCTGCTCTTTGCACTCTTCGTTGTAGGCCACATGGCCGGCAACTTGAAGATTTACCTACCCGCACACGACGGGGAAGAAGCCATTGACGTATATGGCCACTTCCTGCGTGAGCTGGGTGAGCCACTAATCCCTTACGGCTATTTCCTGTGGATTGTCCGGATGGTGTTGCTGGCAGCCATTATTGCCCACATCTACGGCGCAATTGTTCTCACGGCACGCTCTAAGGCTTCCCGTGGCAAATTCTCCCGCACCAACCTGATGGGTGGCCTGGATTCCTTTGCTACCCGCACCATGCTGGTAACCGGCATTGTGTTGCTGCTGTTTATCGTCTTCCACATCCTGGACCTGACCCTGGGTGTTACCCCGGCTGCACCGGATGAGTTCATTCACGGTGCGGTGAAGCACAACATGATTGCTACGTTCTCCCGCTGGCCTGTCACCATCTTCTACGTGCTGGCTAACCTGTGCCTCTTCCTGCACCTGACCCACGGTATCCGCCTTGCGGCATCTGACTTGGGCTTGACCGGCAAGAAGACCCGCCAGGTATTCGTGATTTTGGCCTACATCATCCCAGCGGTTGTCGTACTGGCCAACATTGTTATGCCGCTTTCCATCGCCCTGGGCGCGGTTTCTTAAAGAGGAGCATAAACAACCCATGACTAACACTGAACTCAAGCGCGAGCACCCGGGTTTTGAGCACCCAAAGTCCATCATTCCCACCGTTAAGCCCGGCCGTATCCTGGAATCCCAGGAGCCACACGGTGTGCCCATGAAGGACATGTGGGACTACAACAAAGACCACATGGAGCTTGTCTCCCCGCTAAACCGCCGCAAGTTTGAAATCTTGGTTGTCGGCACCGGCCTGGCCGCCGGGGCATCGGCAGCATCCCTGGGTGAACTTGGCTACAAAGTTAAAGCCTTCACCTACCACGACTCCCCACGCCGTGCGCACTCCATTGCTGCACAGGGTGGTGTGAACTCCTCGCGTCACAAGAAAGTGGACAACGACTCCGCTTACCGTCACGCCAAGGACACCGTCAAAGGCGGAGACTACCGCTGCCGCGAGTCTGACTGCTGGCGCCTAGCCGTAGAGTCCGTTCGCGTAATTGACCACATGAACGCCGTTGGCGCGCCGTTTGCCCGTGAATACGGCGGAACGCTAGCAACCCGTTCCTTCGGTGGTGTACAGGTCTCCCGTACCTACTACACCCGTGGACAAACCGGCCAGCAGCTACAGCTGTCCACCACCTCTGCGCTATACCGCCAGATTGGCCTGGGCAACGTGGAGCTGTTTGCACACCACGACATGCAAGACGTCATCACCTATGAGGACAAAGGTAAAAAGCGCTGCGGCGGTATTGTTACCCGTAACCTCATCACCGGTGAGCTCAAGGCCTTCACCGGCAACGCAGTAATCCTGGGAACCGGTGGCTACGGCAACGTCTACCACATGTCCACGCTGGCAAAGAACTCCAACGCCGGCGCCATGATGCGTGCCTACGAGCAAGGCGCCTACATCGCGTCACCCGCCTTCATCCAGTTCCACCCAACGGGCCTGCCGGTTAACTCCGAATGGCAGTCCAAGACCATCCTGATGTCCGAGTCGCTGCGCAACGACGGACGCATTTGGTCCCCGAAGGAGCCCAAGGATGACCGCGACCCAAACACCATCCCGGAAGAAGAGCGTGACTACTTCCTGGAGCGCCGCTACCCGGCGTTTGGCAACCTCGTTCCCCGTGACGTTGCATCCCGTGCTATCTCCCAGCAGATCAACGCCGGTCTTGGCGTTGGACCCCTGCACAACTCCGTGTACCTGGACTTCCGTGACGCCATTGAGCGCCTGGGCCAGGATAAAATCCGTGAGCGTTACTCCAACCTCATTGACATGTATGAGGAAGCCATTGGTGAAGTAGCGTATGAAACCCCCATGCGTATTGCACCTACCTGCCACTTCACCATGGGTGGCCTATGGACCGACTTCAATGAGATGACCTCCATTGACGGCCTATTTGCCTCCGGTGAGTGCTCCTGGACCTACCACGGCGCAAACCGCCTGGGCGCAAACTCCCTGCTATCTGCGTCTGTGGACGGCTGGTTCACCATTCCGTTTACTGTTCCAAACTTCCTGGCACAGCACCTTGGTGAAGAAAAGCTGTCTGAGGAATCCGCTGAGGCCCAGGAAGCCATCCAGCGCGCGCAGGCCCGTATTGACAAGCTGATGAACATCCGCGGAACCGACCCCCACGGGCCGGCCTACTACCACCGCCAGTTGGGTGACATCCTGTACTGGGGTTGTGGTGTGTCCCGCAACATCAAGGACCTGCAGACCGCCATTGAAAAGATCCGCGTGCTGCGCGAAGACTTCTGGGCCAACGTCCGCATCCCCGGTGACCAGCATGACATGAACCAGGTCCTGGAGTACGGCCTCCGCGTTGCTGACTTGATCGATTTGGGCGAGCTCATGTGTATTGACGCACTAGACCGCGACGAATCCTGTGGTGCACACTTCCGCGATGACCACCTCTCCGAGGACGGTGAGGCTGAGCGTGATGATGAAAACTGGTGCTTCGTCTCCGCCTGGGAGCCAGGTGAAGTTGAAGGCGAATTCATCCGCCACGCAGAGCCACTGTACTTCGATTCGATTCCGCTAATGACAAGGAACTACAAGTAATGAAACTGACACTTGAGATCTGGCGTCAGGCCGGACCGACCCAATCGGGCAAGTTTGAAACCGTCCAGGTGGATGACGCTGAAGAGCAAATGTCCATCCTGGAGCTGCTAGACCACGTCAACGAGGGCTACATTGAGCGCGGCGAAGAACCGTTTGCGTTTGCCTCCGACTGCCGTGAAGGCATCTGCGGCACCTGTGGCCTTTCCATCAACGGCCGCCCCCACGGCCCGGGACAAAACACCCCTGCCTGCCAGCAGCGTTTGTTCCAGTTCAAAGATGGTGACCACCTGAAAATTGAGCCATTCCGCTCAGCCGCTTACCCGGTTATCAAGGACATGATCGTTGACCGCGCAGCCCTAGATCACCTCATGGAGCAAGGTGGCTACGTCTCTATTGACGCCGGCACCGCCCCTGACGCTGATACCCTGCACGTCAACTTTGAAACCGCCGAGTTCGCACTGGACCACGCCGCCTGTATTGGCTGCGGTGCCTGTGTGGCATCTTGTCCAAACGGTGCAGCGCACCTGTTCACCGGTGCCAAGCTGGTTCACCTTTCCCTCATGCCGCTGGGCAAGGAAGAGCGCGGCCGCCGTGCCCGCAACATGGTAGACGACCTGGAGACCAACTTTGGTCACTGCTCCCTCTACGGCGAGTGCGCCGATGTCTGCCCGGCAGGCGTCCCACTGTCCGCCGTAGGCGCAGTAACCAAGGAACGCGCACGCGCCGCTTTCCGCGGCAAGGATGACTAATCCACGTTGCTCACCGTGGGAAGGCCGGTTCGTGGGAGACCGCGGGCCGGTTGCACCGCAGGGAATAAGCCCCGGGGTAGTTTGAGCCCGGAGCAGCAAGATGAAAAGGTGGTTCTTGCCACCTTGGCTAGCACCGCCTGGTGCTGGTGTTATATCCTGATCTAAGAAACAACAAAATTTAGGAACGAGAGAAAGTGCCACTATGAGTGACAAGCAAGCAGTAGCTGATTTTGCTAGCGAGACCTACCCGGAATACTCGTACAAGATTCAGGACAGCTATATCGAAGGATATGACCCTGTTTCCTACGCCGCTCCGCACTCCTCGTTGCTGCGTATCTCCACCTGGGTTGGCATGGGTTTGATCCTTTCCATCCTTCCCGCCCTGGGGATTGTTGTTTGGGGTCTGGGTTCTATGACCTTTGCATACGGCACCTCCTCCCAAGGTGAGCAGCCGTTTATCACCCTTATCATCGGCGTAGTTGCCCTTGCCGTGGTGGTAGTAGCAATGTTCGCCTCCATTAAGTACGGCCGCCGTTACTACCGTCAGTACCGTAAAGAGACTGGCCGCATTAACTAACGCCTCCTAGCTTTTCTAGCGCCTCCACCCGCATAGCCGCGGGAGGAGGCGCTGTTTCTTTCACACCGGCTTGCCAGGTTTTAAGGGCATTAGGCTAATGTTTTGGTGTGGGCCTGTGTACAGGGCCCCGTATTTTTCATTGCCCCTTGACCAACGAGAGGACCTTTCCCGCGATGACTCACCGCGCCCCGGAACCAATAAAGGTTAACCCCTTGATGCTTGGCCCAGAAACCGAGGCCGCTAAGGCTGCGGAGCTTCGCCGGTGGAAGAACTGGATGCTGGCGCTGCTGGTGCTGGCGGCCGTAATCTTCCTCAGCTGCTCCTGGTGGCAGTCGCAGGCCGGCGGCGCGCCGGCCTGGGTGGGTTTTGTGCGGGCAGCGGCCGAAGCCGGAATGATTGGCGGGCTGGCGGACTGGTTTGCCGTCACCGCGCTGTTCCGGCACCCCATGGGCCTAAAGATCCCCCACACCGCCCTTATTCCCAACAACAAGGACAAGGTGGGGGATACCCTGGGCACCTTCGTGGAAGAAAAGTTCCTCACTAAAGAGGCCCTGTCTGAGCTAGTGCGCAAAGAGCAGATTCCGCTCAAAGCCGCCAGGTACCTAGTCCACAACGGCGGTGCTGAGCGCCTTTCCCAAGAAGGCGGACGCCTGATTGTGGCGGCGGTGCGCAACATCTCCACAGCGGAGGCCACAGAGTTTATCAATACCCAGGTGATAGCACGCCTGCGGGACCCGGAGTGGGCGCCGCCCGCCGGGCGTATTTTGGAAACCTACATAGCGGACGGCAAAGCGCGCCCCCTGGAAGATGACCTGATTCATTGGGCGCATGCCAAAGTAGGCACGCTGGAAGAAGAAGTCATTGTGCTGGTTGATGAAAAGATGCCCGCCTGGCTGCCAAAGTTTGCCCGCGGCATGGCGGGGGACAAGGTCTATGATGCCATTGTTTCCTGGGCTGATGACGTATTGGTAGACCCCAACCACAACGTGCGGCTGGCGCTGCGCCGGGGCTTGGCCAAATTTGCGCAAGACCTCCAGTATGACCCCGCAATGGTGGCCAGAGTCGAGGGCATCAAGGAAGAATTCTTTGACTCCGCCCAGATGCAGCAGGCCCCCGGAGCGCTGTGGGCAACGGTTTCTGAGACAATCATAGAACAGGCAAAAACGCCGGAGTCTTACCTACGCACCAAGCTGGCTGAAGTTGCCCGGTCCACGGGCAAGAGGATTATCAGCGATACAGACTTCCGGAAGAAACTGGACGGCTACGTGGACACGGCCACCGAATTCGCGGTGGATAACTACTCCAGCCAGGTTATTGAGCTAATTCCCGCCACCATCAAACAGTGGCCGGTGGAGGAGGCTTCGCGGGTAATTGAGCTACAAGTTGGTAAAGATCTGCAATTCATCAGGCTAAACGGCACGGTGGTGGGTGCGCTGGCCGGCCTGGCACTCTACACTGTGAATGAAGTTCTGTTCTAAGTTTTACGTAAATATTCTCCACTAGGTCAAAGGAAAAACAATGTCTATTTTTAACTCTGTCAAGCAAGCCGGTATCTCTGCGTTTAAGGTAGCTAAGACTTTTGCGGGAAACCTCCGGGAGGAATCCGCTCCGGTCAAAGAGAAAGTCAAGGAAACCAAGGAATCCGTGAAGGCTTCCCGTCGGAAGAATGATGCTGCTGGTACTTCTGCTGGCACTTCTGCTGGTACTTCTGCTGGTACTGCCGCTGCTGACGGTGCTGCTGGGACCGCTGCTGGTACTGCCGCTGCTGACGGTGCTGCTGGCTCGGGCGCTGACTCCTTGGTTGCCCACGGCAAGGACTTGGCCGGAACTGTGATTGGTGGCGTAGCCCGCGCAGCTGAGAAAACCGCCAAGGATGACACCTTCGCGGAGGCAAAGGAAGAGGTCACCAAGGCAGTGGCTGATATCCGCGAGCAGCTCAACGAAAAGGCTGCTGCGAAGAAGCCTCACACCCAAACTGGTTCCGCGAATGCGGGCGCAACCGATGAGGCAGACATTGTCGACGGTGAAGTAATCTCCGTGGACAATGAGCACCCCCACACTGACAACAAGTAGCTGGGGCTTTAAGGTACCTACCTGTGCGCCCGGCGGTGGTAGGGGCGGGGATTCCCGCCGGCCCCAGGGGCGTTGCAGTAGCTGTTGCTTGCGGTGCGCTTGAGCTGTTGCTTGCCGTGCGCTTAGGGCGGTAGCCTAATAATTTATGAAGCTGCCCTAGTGGCTGGCTTTGACTGTTAGATGTATGCGGACGTGGATGCTGATGTATCCTGCGGACTTTGAGAAAGTAGACTTTGGATTATGAGCACCATAGGAATCATCATAATGAGTGTGAACTGGCTTTATGTAGCGGTTTATTGCCTGGTGGGTCTAGCCGGGGCATTGGGCGTTATCACGGTGCTGTCCACTCGCAGTGACGCATTTGAAGCCGCTGGGCGCCAATCGCGCACTAACTGGGCGCTGATGTTGGCGGCATCGTCCGCCGTGTTAGTTATTCCCGTAGGGTTTGACTTCCTGGCTTGGGTGGGAGCGGTAGTCATCGGCGTCTACTGGTTTGATGTTCGCCCGCAGCTGCAAAACATTGTCAACGGAAACTCCTCCTGGTAACCGCCACTCCTGGTAAAAGCAATGAATGATGAACAATGGCTATCCACCCGCACGTACTCCTGGCAGGTGGATAGCTTTCCTTCTGCGCCCACCCGCGTGGTGGTGGCCCCGCCGCACATTGCCACCACGCTGGGACTGAGCCAAGTCGTGGATAAGGACGGTACTGCGGGAGGAGAGCCGGCGCCCGGTTGCCCGGCGGAGCCCCTGAGTGCCCCGGAGGTTATCGCAGTGGCGGGCTACCCCACAGGGCGCCATCACACGCTGGTCAAGGCCGCTGAGGCCCGGCTGGCGGTGCAAACAGGCGCGGTAGAAGTGTGGGTGTGCGTCGATGGCGGCAATACGGACTTAAACGCACACCTGGCGGAGCTCATCACCGTCCGGGACGCGTGCCCCTATCCCGCGCGGTTGGGGCTCATTGTGCCCCAAGCACTAGGACACATCCTACCGCCCGCGCTGGGAAGCAACTGCCCGGTGAGCGCCCGGGCTTTAGCTGATTGCGCGGCCAAGGCCGGCTTTGAACGGGTGATCGTTCCCGCTGCGAGCGGGGAACCTGCGGGGGCTGCGTGGCCGGTAGAGGCCGTTGCGCTGGCCGGTGAAGGCGCGGACGTAATAGCCCAGCTGGAAGGCGGGGCTGCTTACGTGGCGCTTCGCGCCTAACGGGCGCGGGTTAGCGGGGTGGCGCGGCACCTGGCTGGGTGCCGGGCACTAGGCATCGGGAGTGTTTTCTTGCACTGCAGCGCCTAGTTCGCCGTACTGCTGGCCCATCTCGTTGAGATTGATGTTGCGGCCGCTAAGCGTCATCTTCAGCTCACCGTCTAAAACGGTGATGTCATCGAATCGGAGGTCAGACTGGCCGGCCAGCTGGCTTTGCATACCCGCAGTCAAGGCGGAGGAAATCTGCTGCGTTACCTCTTCCGGCAACTCCCACGCCAGCACCTTAGAGCTGGTGGCGGTGAAAGTCAGCTGCCCGTCACGGGCCTCCGGGACCAAGGTGAGCTTGAACAGGCCACCGGCAAAATCAATATCTACTGACTCGCTGGCGCTATTGGTAGCAATCTCCGTGATAACCACGTCACCTAGAGCGTCATAACCGGACTGTTGGGCAATACCCCGCTGGATAGTGGCCAAAAGGAACTCCTCCGGAAGGGAGGCGGTGGTCACCAACTCGCGCGCCACGGGCTCTTTGCTTAGTTTCATGCCCTTAACGTCTACCTCCGCGGCCGGTTGGCCGGAGATGACGCCGTCCTTGATGCTCAAGGTGGAGGGCGTGGAAATGTGCATCTGGGGGATCTCCCCGGTCAGCATGCCCAGCGTCAGCGGGAAAGCGCCAAAGCTCACGTCAGGTTTGGCAGATTCTTCGCTAGCGGGGTCCGCTCCGGTTGCGCCATCCCCTTCGGTGTGGCTAACGCTGTGCGCCGCAAATTGCTTGGTCATCTGTGAAGACAGGAACCAGCGCAAGCCGAACTCGGCTAACAGGGCAACGGCAATAACGGTGAGAAATACGCCAAGGAACACTTTCCATGCTGTTGATGCAGCAGATTTTTTAGCAGCCATAGTGATCCATCGTGCCCGTAATTTGATCAATCCGCCAACTCTCCCGCTAGGAGTGTCATTCTGGCGGCGGCCGGTGCCAGCAGTTTCTGAGAAGGTAGACCCCAAAAGGCCGGCCCGGGTGCTGGTGTCTTTCTAGTAGCGGGGGCCGGCCTCTTTGGGGGGTTGGGTTTTTAGTGCTGGTGGTTGAGTGCGTTAGAGGTTAGCGGCAATCCACTCTTCGGTGAGCTTGGCCTCATTTTCGTAGATTTCCCCTAGGGCTTCGGCCACCTTGGGCTCAATGGCTGCGCCCATGAGCGGGATGTTGACGGACACCTCAGAGACATAGGTGGCCGTGGTGGACTCACCGGTGCCCTGGTAGGCAATGTCCGCCTTGAAATCCACGGGGGTGCCCTTGACGTCAGCCTCAGAGTTGGCGGTGAAGCTGTCACCGGCAAGCTCACTGATGGTGACTACGCGCTTGACCTTGAGCGCCTGGGAGACCATGGCGCGCACGGCCTCGGGAAGGAGGGAGGTGGGCATGACTTCAAAGAGGACGGCTTTGCCGGTTTCAAACTCATTGACCTCACCGGGCTCAGGGGAAAGGTTGGCAACAATGTGCTCCCAGTAAGCCTGGGAATTGAAGGCCTCATGCACCTTGGCGGCGGGCTGGTTGATAGTTACGGTGTTTTCGCTACGTGTAGACATGTAATACAGACTACCGTTAGATACATGCTGGATGAACTTTTAACCCAAATTCCTGACGTTTCCGTGGAACATAACACCACCTTTGCGGAGCTGACCACCTTCCGCGTGGGGGGCAGGCCAGCGCGAACGGTGCATTGCGCTACCGCCGATGCCGCCGTGGCAGCCCTCAGCGAACTAACCGCGGCCGGGGCCAATTACCTGGTTGTGGGCGGCGGATCTAACCTTCTGGTGGCAGATGACCCCCAGCCGGTGACGGTGGTGCGCCTTGACTTTGCCACCATCCAGATAGCAGGCGGCGGGCTAGTGACCGCCAGCGCCGGAGTGGTGTGGGATGAGCTGGTGCGCGCCACGGTAGACGCCGGGCTGGGCGGCCTGGAGTGCCTATCCGGCATTCCGGGGCACGTGGGCGCGGTGCCGGTGCAAAACGTGGGCGCCTACGGCGTGGAAATCGCGGACGTGCTCACCCGCGTGCACCTGTTCGATAAGGCCACGGGCCGGGCGGAGTGGGTGCCTGCCAGCGCGCTGGAGCTTAGCTACCGGTATTCCAACCTGAAATTCACCGGCCGGGGCGTGGTGCTGGCGGTGGAATTCCAGCTCACCCCGGATGGGCTCTCCGCGCCCTTGCGCTTTGGGCAGCTCACCAACACCCCGGGTGAGCGCCGCCCGGCCGCCCAAGTCCGCGCGGAGGTCCTGGCCCTGCGCCGGGGCAAGGGCATGGTCTTAGACGCAGGCGATCATGACACCTGGTCCGCAGGTTCCTTTTTCACCAACCCCATCGTTGAGCCCGCGCTGGCGGATGAGATTGCCGCGAAAGTAGGCGAGCCCATGCCCCGCCACCCGGCCGGGGCTAAGGAGAAGTTGTCCGCCGCCTGGCTCATTGAGCGCGCCGGGTTCCCCAAGGGATACCCCGGGGAAGGGCCGGCCACGCTGTCTACCAAGCACACCTTGGCGCTGACTAATAGGGGCGGTGCCACTGCGGGGGACATCGTCAACTTAGCGCGCGACATCCAGTCCGGCGTCAGGCGTGAGTTTGGCGTGGAGCTGGAGCCGGAGCCCATCTGGTTGGGCTTCTAGGCCACCACAGCGTGCAAACCTGCCAAATCTGCGGCCTCCCGGCCCCCAAACTGCCCCAGATTTGGCAGGTTGGCTCCTAAGCCATGACCTCTTCCCACTCATCCCGCTTGGCCAAAAACGCGCGCACGGCGTCCTTAGCGCCCTCCAGGGAGTGGTTGGCGCCCCAGCCGCACTGCTCCTCATTCGCGGCGGGGACCTCACCGGCGTCCAGCAGGTCCTTTAAGCCCGCCTCCAGAATGGGGTAGAAGTCCGCCGGCTCAATGCCGTTGGTCAGCGCATAAAAGCCGGTCTGGCAACCCATGGGGCCAAAATCCACCAGCTTGTCCGTGTGATTGCGCAGCATTTCCGCCATCATGTGCTCAATGGAATGCACCGTCTTCATATCCAGGTGCTCCTGGTTAGGCTGGGAAAAGCGCACGTCATACTTGATAAGTTCATCCCCGCCGGCCAACTGCTTGCGGTCCGCCACGCGCACGTACGGTGCCTTAACCAGGCGGTGGTCCAGGTTGAAGGATTCTACGTTCATCTTTTTAGTCATGCCCACAATCCTAGCGCTATGCGGTAATTTAATTGCCATGACTGATACCCTTCCAGCTTGCCCAGAGTGCTCAAGCGAATACACCTATGAAATGCCGCCGCTAATCGTGTGCCCGGAGTGCGCGCATGAATTCACTTTGGAATCCACCGCAGAGCCCGCGGCGGCAAAGATTGTGGACTCCGTGGGCAACGAACTTGCCGATGGCGATTCGGTCACCGTCACCACCACCGTCAAGGTCAAGGGCGCGCAGCAGCCGCTGAAGTCCGGGACTAAGGTGCGCAACATCCGCCTGAATTTCGACGCCGGCACCGGCCCAGAAGACCACAACATTGACTGCAAGATTGACGGCTTTGGCGCCATGTCGCTCAAGCCGGCGGTAGTCCGCAAGGCCTAACCGCCCGCTAAAAACCGTGTTTTAAAACGCCTACCGCCCCGGCCGAATAAACGGTCCGGGGCGGTAGGCGTCTCTATCTCTCCCAAAAGGATCTGGCTATCAGGTGGTTTCTCAGGCCACCTGCCCCGCCAGAGGGGTTATCTCTATCTCTCTCATCTGCGCCCTCTCAAAAGCGCATAACAAGAGTATGGGCCACGTTGCTGATATACCAATGAAACTTGGCTGGGCGTTTCCTGCCAGTGTGGTTACGAACGGAAAACATATGTTCCTGTAGGGAAGTAAAGTCTTTCCGCGCCGGGGCTTTGTGGTTCAACTTGGGCGGAAATGACCGCAGCGTTGGTGGCTTTTTTGATTAAACTCAAAGCTATGGCTGACTCCGGCAAAATTGTTTCCCTCGACCGCAATAAGGTGATCTCGGTAGAGGGTTATTCTCAAGATCAGGACCCGCTGCGCTGGTCCAACTGGCTGCGCCCGCGCTCCTGGAAGCTGGTGGTAAAACGCGTATTCAAGGACTTTTTCTTCGACGCCTTGATGGACCGCGCCGCTACGCTGACCTACTTCACGCTCATGGCGTTTGCGCCCACCGTGCTGGCGGCCTACTCGATTGCGGTGATGGTCTTTTCCACCCGCAAGGGGCAGGTGCGCTCCATGACGGGCAATTTCATTGACTCCTACGTTCCGGGGGAGTTGGCCCCGCAGGCGCACACCATAGTTGACTCCATTATTAGCTCCCGGACCGAAAGCACCATCGCGCTGCTTATCAGTCTGCTTATTTCACTGTTTGCCGCCTCGGGTTACGTGCGGGCGTTTTCCCGGACGGCCAACGTGGTCTACGGCCGCAGTGAGGGGCGCAGTCTCATCCGCACGTGGATGATGATGTGGGTGTTGACCATTGGGTTGATTGTGGGGTCGGTGTTGGTTATTTTCTCCAACTTGCTGCGCGACACCATCATTACCGGGGTCATCGACCCGATTGCTGAACCCCTTGGTCTAGAAAGGGTGGCGGATTTCCTCATCGGGGTGTTCCTGCCCGTGTGGTCCTGGGTGCGCTTGCCGTTTACCATCGCGGTGTTGCTGGTGCTCATAGCGGTGCTCTACCATTTTGCGCCCAACGTTAAGCCGCTGCGGTTCCGATGGTTGTCTTTGGGGGCCGTGGTGGCGCTGGGCGTGGGCGCGGGCGCGTGGACGCTGCTGGCGCTGTATATCAAGTACCTGGCGGGCGCGTCCGCGTACGGAGCTATCAGCACGTTGATGGCGCTGTTGGTGGTGTTGTGGCTGGGTAACACGGGCCTGGTGTTGGGGATAAAGATTGACGCGGAGATCCTGCGCGCGCGGGAATTGCAGATGGGTATAGAGTCCCAGCGCTATATTCAGGCACCCCCGCGTTCCGATGCCTCCGCCCAGGCCCTGGCCAAACATCAGCGGGAGCTGGAGGAGGAGAGCTTAGAGATTGCAGAAATAGACTAAGCGGTATGATTTTAATAGACCGGATAGGTTGTGCGGTCTAGTAATTCTGGTATATCCTGTGGTTCCTACTGTTAGAGAACAAAGGTTAACCACATGTCACAAAAAACTTCCCGTACCTCCCCGGGCTGGCTCACCGGCTTTGGCGCACAAGTCACCCTGGGCCTTATAGTCGGTGTCATCCTTGGCCTAGTGGCCAAGAACTTAGATGCCGGCCTTGCCGCCGATGACGCCTCTTGGCTCACCGCCACCGCCTCCTGGATAGGCTCCACCTACGTCAAGCTGCTCAAGCTGATGATTGCCCCGCTTATCCTCACCGCGGTCATTACCTCCATTGCCAACCTCCGCCAGGTCAATAACGCCGCGCGCCTGGCCGGGCAGACCATCGTGTGGTTTGCCATTACCGCCTTCTTCTCCGTGCTGGCGGGCATCCTAGTGGCCCTAGTTATCAAGCCCGGCCTCAACGCCGGCGTGGACCCCGCCACCGCAGCTGCCCCCGGCGGCACCGGCTCCTGGCTGGGCTTTATCAACTCGGTTATCCCGGGCAACTTCCTAGGCATTGAGGCCTCCGTGCGCGGCGATAACATCGCCCTGGGCTTCAACGCCCTCCAACTCATAGTCATTGCCATGGCACTAGGCATTGCCGCCATCAAGGCCGGCAAAGCCGCCGAGCCCTTCCTCCAATTCAACGAGTCCCTCCTGCAGGTCATCCAGGTTATCCTCTGGTGGATCATCCGCCTGGCACCCATTGGTACCGCCGCGCTTATCGCTAACGCGGTGGCCAGCTACGGCTGGGACGCCATCGGCAGCTTGGGCAAGTTCGTGCTAGCCCTCCACGCCGGCTTGGCGCTGGTTCTGCTGGTCATCTACCCTGCCGTGCTGGCAGCGCACCGGATTTCCATCCGGCACTTTTTCACCAAGGTCTGGCCCGTTACCTCCCTGGGCTTTGTCTCCCGCTCCTCCATGGGCGTTATGCCCATGAACCAGCAGGTCGCCGAGCGCGAGATGGGCGTTCCCCGCTCCTACGCCTCCTTTGCCATCCCGCTGGGCGCAACCACCAAGATGGACGGCTGCGCCGCCGTCTACCCGGCCGTGGCCGCCATCTTCGTGGCCCAGTTCTACGGCGTGGACCTTAACATCACGCACTACCTGCTGATTATCTTCGTCTCGGTCATCGGCTCCGCCGCCACCGCCGGGACCACCGGTGCCACCGTCATGCTGACGCTTACGCTGTCCACCCTGGGACTCCCGCTAGAAGGCGTGGGCCTGCTCCTGGCCGTCGAGCCCATCATTGACATGGGCCGCACCGCCGTCAACGTCACCGGCCAAAACCTCACCACCGTGATTGTGGCCAAGCGCGAAGGCATCCTCGACGAGGACACCTTCAACGCCCCCGCCGCCTTTGACATCAACGAAACCTCCGCGACCCGCGTCCCGGCACACGTTTCTTAAGCAATAAACCTTGCACCCCGCGCACCGTGAAAGTGCGCGGGGTGTTGTGGTTTTCATCCCCGCAGCGCAAAAACCTGCGTTGTTGCCAAATCCGACGGGAAAATCCAAGGGTTAGGCCCGAGTTTCGGCGGCAACGCACGCGTGGCGCGGGGCGGGCACCCCTGCCCGACGCGCATAGCCTGTTGATTGCGGCGGCAACGCTCGCGGGGCGCCGGCCCCTGGACCCCGACGGCCCCGCGCCTTGGAAAGTGCGGTTGTGATTTCTGAGCCGCAGCGCAAAAACCTGCGTTGTTGCCAAATCCGAGGGGAAAATCCAAGGGTTAGGCCCGAGTTTTGGCGGCAACGCACGTGGGGCGCCGGCCCCCGCACCGCGCCGGCCCCTGGACCCCGCCGGCCCCGCGCCTTGGAAAGTGCGGTTGTGATTTCTGAGCCGCAGCGCAAAAACCTGCGTTGCTGCCAAATCCGAGGGGAAAATCCAAGGGGTAGGCCCGAGTTTTGGCGGCAACGCACGTGGGGTGCCGGCCCCGCGCAGCACTCGACCCCGCCGGCCCCTGGACCCCGCCGGCCCCTGGAAAGTGCGGTTGTGATTTCTGAGTCGCAGCGGAAAAACCTGCGTTGTTGCCAAATCCGACGGGAAAATCCAAGGGTTAGACTCGAGTTTCGGCGGCAACGCACGTGGGGCGCGGGGCGGGCACCCCTGCCCGGCGCGCATAGCCTGTTGGTTGCGGCGGCAACGCGCGTGGGGCGCCGGCCCCTAGACCCCGCCGGCACCGGGGCCACGCAGCACTCGGCCACGTGGACGGCTAGACCTCGCTGATGGGCAAGTACACCTTCCCGCCGGCGTCGGCGAACTCCTCGGATTTCTCCGCCATCCCGGCCTCAATGGCCTCCACCGAATCCAACCCGTGCTCCGCCGCGTAATCCTTCACGTCCTGGGAAATACGCATGGAGCAGAACTTAGGCCCACACATGGAGCAAAAGTGCGCGGTCTTAGCCGGCTCCGCCGGCAGCGTCTCATCGTGAAAGTCAATGGCCGTCTCCGGATCCAGGGACAAAGAGAACTGGTCATGCCAGCGGAATTCGAAGCGTGCTTTGGAGAGGGCATCGTCACGTTCTTGCGCGCGCGGGTGACCCTTGCCCAGGTCCGCTGCGTGGGCGGCAATCTTATACGTGATAACGCCGGTCTTGACGTCATCCCGGTTGGGCAGCCCCAGGTGCTCCTTGGGCGTGACGTAGCAGAGCATGGCCGTGCCTGCCTGGCCAATGATCGCTGCGCCAATAGCAGAGGTGATGTGGTCATAGCCCGGCGCAATATCCGTGGTCAGTGGGCCGAGCGTGTAGAACGGGGCCTCGTCGCACCACTCCTCTTCCCATTCGACGTTGATGGCTACCTTATGCATGGGCACGTGCCCTGGGCCCTCAATCATGACCTGCACGCCGTAGTCATGCGCAATGCGGGTGAGTTCACCTAGGGTGCGCAGCTCCGCCAGCTGGGCCTCATCATTGGCGTCCGCGATGGAGCCCGGCCGCAGGCCATCACCCAAAGAGAACGTCACGTCATACTTGGCCAGAATCTCACACAGCTCCGCAAAGTGGGTGTAGAGGAAGGACTCCTTATGTTCCTTCAAGCACCACGCGGCCATGATGGAACCGCCGCGCGAGACAATCCCCGTGACACGGTCCGCGGCCAGCGGCACGTAACGCAGCAGCACGCCGGCGTGCACGGTCATGTAATCCACGCCCTGCTCGCACTGCTCAATGACGGTGTCGCGGAAGACCTCCCACGTGAGCTTGGTGGGATCTCCGTTGACTTTCTCCAGCGCCTGGTAGATGGGCACTGTGCCCACCGGCACGGGGGAGTTGCGCATGATCCATTCGCGCGTTTCGTGGATGTTGTCGCCCGTGGACAGGTCCATGATGGTGTCTGCACCCCAGCGGGTGGCCCACACCATCTTCTCCACCTCCTCCGCGATGGAAGAGGTCACCGCAGAGTTGCCGATGTTCGCGTTAATCTTCACCGCAAACTTCTTACCGATGATCATCGGCTCAATCTCCGGGTGCTTGTGGTTGGCGCAAATCACGGCGCGCCCGGCGGCGACTTCCTCCCGCACTTCCTCCGGCGTGAAGCCTTCGCGGTGCGCGATGTAGGTCATCTCCGGCGTGACGATGCCCGCCCGGGCCCACGCCAGCTGCGTTTGCACCTTCAGATCCGGCTTAGCCGCCGATGCCGCCGCCGGTTCCGGTTTCTCCCACCCGTCGCGCAGCTTCTCCAGGCCCTGCTCTAAGTCCAGGTCTAGGCCTTCCTCGGTGTAGATTCCGGAGGTGTCGTAGACCTCGAACTCCTCACCGGTTGTCAGCTCGATGGCGCGCGCCGGGACGCGCAGGGTGGTGGTGGAGCCGTCGGTGTTGGTGTGTTCCACCTCGTTGTAGACCTTGTGGCTGCGGTAGATGGGGCCAAGGGTGAGCTCGCCTTGCTTGGGCGCAGCCGCGCGGTCTTTCTTGGTTTTTGATACGCGTGTAGTCATGGGGATGACACTTTCCTTCCTTCGCCGGCATTACCCGGTCAGGTTCTACGGTCGACTTCGGGCCTCGAAGTCCTCTCAGCGCATGGTTCCGGGGTTTGCGCTCCCGTGGTTGATTGTTGGTCAGCGTGGCCGGTGGCCACTGGGTTTAACCCTAGCAAGTGATACGCGCGAAATCTGGAGTTTGGGCGTAACCAAGCGAGTGCAAGCGTGGGAGCCACGCGCGGGATTACCCCACAAGCCGGGTCAGGGGTGGTTTTCTTCCAGCTTCATGTTCACGGGTGATGAAGCTGTGCGGAATGCCGGTGAGCCCGGTGGTGGGGGAGGGGTCTTAGCGAACTTCTATGTGGAGAACGACTTGTTGGAACAAGCACCTCATCAACAACTGCGAGGGTTTGTTAAATGCCCCGGTACTCGAGGAAAATAGTCGCGCAACAGGTTTCTAAGCCCTGTTCGGTCTCCTTGAGCAACCCCGAGGGCATCCTCATGGCCGGCGAGCGCGTCCAACAGATCCTGTTCATCGAGCAAAGATTTGCTACCCGCGTCAGCGATAAGACCAAGGAGGTGGTCAACCTCGTGGTCAGCCTGCGCAAGGTCGGCAAGAGTACGGGAAACGGTAGTTACGGGCAGTTCGGTTTGAGGGTGAAAAGTCCAGTCCGCGTTGATCAATTTAGCGAGGTGGAAGCGGACATCTGAGTGCCGGCTCCGCCGCCGGTTCCTCACGGTGAAGTGGATTCCGTCTGGCCACAGATCACCGATTCCCCACATCTCCGCAGCGGTTGTGTGTGAGACGACAGCTTCAGCGGCTAAAGCCGGATCTCCGGTCCGGTCAGCAGCCATCAATTCGGGTCGTAATGCGAGCCACTGGGCTTTGAGTTCTAGCTCAGGAGACAGCGGGGTAGTAGCACTGGAGTAGACGCCATGCCGGATGCGGACAAAGACACCACGCTTTTCCAGTCTGCGTAGGGACGGAAGATCAACTCCGTTGCTCTTTGCCTGGGCTGAGGTGACTAAGCCCCACTGCTGGGAGGCCAAATCGCCGATGATTTCCATTACCTCTTTACCCTTCATGGATCAAAAAGTACCAAATAGATATTTTTTGATCCATGAGGCGGCAAAATTTTGCCACAAGAATTACTTGCGGCTCCCCTAGTTCCTCGGCAGGTCGCTGTAGGGAGCGACCGCAACGCAGCCTGCGATAGGCTCGAATGGGCGGGCGAGAATCCGCAACGGAGTGCAAGCAAGGATGTCACCGCCAAGCCACCTGCGGCCACACCCCTTGACCTCCACCTGCTCTAGTCCCAGGGTTTCCTCTGCGGAGGGTTAAGTTTTATTGCGGTACCAGTAGGCAAAACACCCGATCAGGGCAAAGCCAATGGGCACGATCCACGCTTCCGGGGAGGTCCATGATTCCTTATGAATCAATGAGCCCTGCAGCACGAGGTCGGTCACCAATCTAGCGATTATCAAGGTGGCGAAGAAAGTTACTACAAAACCAAAAATGCTGTAGTTGCGGGTTTCTTGCTCTTGTCCCTTCATAGTTTTCCCTTTCACATCTACGCGGTCTAGCCAAGGGTTTTGAAAATGTTGGGATCAAGAATACGGGGCACCGGTTTTTATCAACCCCTTGTCCCCCGAACAAATCCCGCCATTGATTGTGGCGACTGTTTGACTCCTGAAGTCAGCACCGGAGAACCCATCCGATTGTGGGACTGGAGTGGGCTAGGAATTAGGCTCCTGGTACTTGAGCGGTTTCCATCTCGTTTTCTTTCTTCCATTGGTCCGCAAATGCATTTGGGGTCATGTGCCCCAATGGCGAATGCGGGTGTTCATTATTATGCCGGACTGTCCCGGTAGAGGGAGATTCCATACCCTAAAAGCCGCTCGGTATAGACAGTACTGACGTACCTCTATGCGACCACAGGTGCAGGGGTTTCCGGCCAGTGTTTCAGCCGCAGCATCCACACCGCGGAAAACAGGATACCCACCACGGCCGCGGCCATGGAATATTGCACGGAGATGACGGTAGCAATGGCACCGCCTAGCAGGAACCCGGGGACCTCGCCGCCTAGTGCGATGGTGCGCTCGGTGGCCGCGATATCGCCCACCATGGAATCTGGTGAGCTTTGCTGCTTGGCGGTGTTAAACAGCACGATGCACAGCACCATGCACAGCCCAAAGGCAAAATCGGGCAGCGCGACCAGCGTGATGCGCGCGGGTACGTTGCTAAACAGCTGCGCTGCTAGCATGATCAGTATGCTCACGCCGGGCAAGGTTATTGCCAGGCAGTACAGCCTTTTGGCGTGCGTTTCCGCGAAAGGTGTGCTGGCTAGCGCCGCGCCCACTAAACCGCCGATGCCGCCCGCAACCCCCACTACTGCCAGTGCCCAGGGCTCGAAATCTAGCACGCGGACGCAGTAGATGATGAATACGGCTTGGAAGATTGAGCTAAAGAAGTTGAAGTGGAAGGACGTGAGTGTCAGGCGTTTGAGGAAGTCGTTGTTCCAGATAAACCGCAGGCCGTTGAAGGAGGGGCGGACGGTGTCGGTTTCGCAAGGCTCCGGGGCGGGGCGGGCCTTGGTGGGGGCTGCCAGCCACACCATTAGGGAGAGGACCAGGGCAACGGCAAAGCTGAATGAGCCCACCCACATGGTGGTGGCGAACGTCAGTAGGCTGACTACCAGGCCGCCGAGGCCGATACCGCCCAGCTCGGAGAGCACGCCCGAGGTGCGCAGTAAGGAGTTGGCGCGGTTGAGCGATTTACCGTCCCGGCCTACGAATTCCACCACGGCGGTGTTGACCCCGGCTTCGTTGAGTAAGGAGGCAATGCCCAGGAGAAACAGCGCGATGAACAAGATCCACAGTGAGGGCTGGGTGTAGAGCGATACCGCCACTATGGTGCAGCTGAGCACCCTGAGTGCGTTGGCGAAGGTAATCGCGCGCGCTCCGCCCAGTTTGCCTACGAACCCGGCTACCGCCAGGCCAAAGACTAGGGCGGCGGCGGACTCGGTGAGGTTGAGGGCGGCGATGTGCATGGGGGTGGCATCGAAAATCTTGAGCGCGATAAGCGGCGCAACGAAAAGCGCAATCTGTAAGCCGATGGCTCCCCAAAACTCCGCCCCTGTCAGCAGTGCAACGGGGTGGAACGTACGCTTTTGTGTGGTGGCCATACTAAGAGCCTAGGGCCCTCGCAGTATCCGCCATAATCGGCGAATTAACTTTCGGAGGACTTGTAATCAGGACCAGTTGGCACGGGTCTTTCGATGTATTTCCTTTGCGGGGCTGTGGATAGTCCCAAAGGCCGCCAGAAATTTTTGAAAAAGCGGAACCTTACCCCCATAAGTGGTTAGCCTATGGAGTTACTGCTTGAGGATTCGGTTAAGGCGAACGGGTTTCTGCAGCTAAGTTACCTTAATAAATTGAGAGTTTAAAAATTTCTTTGGAGGTGCTTGATTTTCTGCCCCTCCTGACTAGACTCTGTTTCAACGTAGATTTGAAGTACGCCTTGAGTGTAAAGGTCTATGTTGTTGGATTGGTTGATTCCACAGTCAGCGACGGGACATTAATTCAATTTTGATTCTGATGTCTATGGAGAGGAAAGGTCATGAGCAACTACACCGACATAGTGGATAACTATCGCGAGGACGAGCTTCGCGTGATGATTGATGCTGAAGAGGGAGTCAATGGCGCAACGCACCCTTTGGTTGCAACGGCAGTATGTGTGATGTCGTTGATGTTTTGCCCCACCACAAACTGTACTGACCGGTGTTAAGGAAAGGACTGTTCTAATGTTTAAAGGCACCAAGTCGGAATGGTTCGCCACCCTAATTGTCTTCTTCTTTTCAGTGTTCTTGCTGTTGGGTGTGACATCTCTTGACATGGCCGTAGTGGCCTCGATTTCTTATGTGGCTGCTTTCGCTGCCTACTTCGCTGAAAAAAAGTACGAACGGAAATAATGCGTCCGGTCAGCAGTTTAAAGCTTCCGGACAGCCCGATCTCGAATGGAGAGTGATTAAATCATGCAGGCGCAAACCAAAGAGCGCGATCAGCTTTTCGCTCAATTGGAAGACGAGCTAAGGATGTTATACATCGGTGAGCCTACGGAAATGGGTCTCAGCAACTTTCTGGGTAATGAAGGTAAATACTGTACGCTCACTAAAGAATGTATGATCAACTGTAACTAAAAATTCACCCAAACTAAAGGAGGATAAGGACGATGGTGCATGTTGCGAATTACACGGAGGAAGAGCTTCGTGATTTCATCGATCAAGATACTGGCGAAGTCGGAGGAACTCATCCGACCACCGTCCCCGTAACGATCACTGTTTCTGCTGCAATTTGTCCGACGACTAAATGCACTAGCAAGTGCTAACTTTGATCAAATTTACCTGTAAACATCCTCCCGTCGGAATTATTTCCGTCGGGAGGATCTGTTGAGAACGGAAAGATAGTATGTGGGGTTATCGCTCCTTTTATAAGCTCCGTTGTGAACAGCGTTTAGCGGCAACTGGAATTGTTCCGTTGGTCTTGAGAGCGTCCGTGTGCGAGAACGTGGCTACGCGAGTCGCGGACATGGCGGAACGTTCCCAGGTGTTTGATTTTCATACCTGGCGGAAAGCTCAAGGTCACAAGGCGGATTCTGGTAGTGACCTCGCTTTAGGAAGGTACAAGCAGTCGTGGGGAAACACGGAAGAATACGTGGAGTATCTTGGCGCGTCTTTTCCAACATTGCAGGCTTTGAGTGACAAATTCGTTGAGCTTACCGCTTCTTTCGCCGAGGAGGTTCTGTCTCATTGGTCTGAGGATCTTCGAGCCCTAATTGATAGCGGGTTAATCCCCGCCCATAGTGAAGTTGTGGGCTGGGATTTTCTTTTTGATGAGACTCACCACGGGGGCAAGGGCGCCGTGGCTGTTGATTGGCGTAGCGGGGCGGACACGGGAAGGCTAATCTATAAGCCCCGGCCTGCGGATGGCGAAGCCCTGCTGAGTGCTGTTTTTAACTTCGTGGCTGAGGAAGGGGAGAGATTTAATGCTCGAACTTTAACGCGGGGTCAGCACTCATGGCATGAATTTATTCCTCACAGTCGCATCAGTGATCCAGAGTTATACCTGCGGCGGTGTGGGAAGGTTGTGGCGGTGTGTTCTTTACTAGGGACCACTGATCTCCATGCCGATAATGTACGCCCTGGTCCGAACAACTGTCCCGTCATCGTTGATGGAGAAACGGCTGTACAACTGCGGCCTAGTCTGGGTGGAGAAATTGGTACGTGGGAGCTATTTTCTAGCGGCCTGGTGCCCACTACTTTGGGGTCTCCATTGCTCATTGCCTACGGCGGTTTGTCCGGAGGGCAGGGGCTGGGGCCTAGCCTCGAGCAGAGCTACATGTCTTTTGCGGTGACAGATCCCGACTCTGATGCAGTCAGTGTACAGAGGATCACCAAGATATTGAAGGTGGCTTCGCTGGGTGAAGAAGAGGACCGGGTTAGTGCTGAAACCAAGCGCTCGTTGATAGGCGAAGGATTAGCCGACGCTATTTGCCGGCTAAAAAATACGCCGGACCTATGCCGGAGTATCACTGAGTTGGTTCGTGGAAAGTCTTTCAGGCAGGTTGTCAGGGGGACAAACGTTTACTTCGCTTTGCTCACAGCGGCTTCGGATCCAATGCACTTGGCTGGGAAGTCACCTTCCCCGTACCGTTTGCTTAAAGCTAACAGCCGGCGGGCAAATTCGATTGCTTCGATTGCTGATGTCGTGGCAGATAGGGAGATAAGTCAGCTTGAAGAAGGAGACGTACCCTACTTTGGCTTGTTCATTGATAGCGAAGATTGTTGTCATATCCGCGACGACAGCGGATTCAGCATCAAAGTAGATTCCCTTCCTTACTACGACGGTTTGAATCTGGCGGGCCGCATTAAGTGGCTGTTAAATTTGAGTACGGAACAAATCCGCAGTGCGCTTAATATCAATGATTGCACCCTGGATAGTGAGGCCAAGTCTCCCAAGATTGGTGATTTGCGCCAGTATCTTCTGGATACCCAAGCAAGTGATGTACCTCAGTGGCTTTGGGTTGATTCATCTTCGCAGGAACGTTTACGTCTGGTGACCGGTGGGGCATCCTTAGTTGGGTCACTTGGTACTGCTTATGCAGTAGGCAAGACCCAAGACGCGTTGGCGGTTACCGCACATTGGCCTGACTCCGCCAGGTTGCGTTGGCATGCGTGGGGGCCCTCCACCTCCGCATGCGTTATTAGTGGGTTTAGCGATGAACGCCATCAACGCTGGGTTGAGGATGTACCGGGACTTCTACAGGAAGGTTCTTCAGGGGACTACCTAACGGGACTTTTGGGATTTCTTGCCCACATTCCCCAGGCGTGGAGATCACCAGAAATCTTTGAACTCCTCTCGGGTGCTGCCGTGGAGGAAGGCGATGGTTTGGCGCATGGAAAGGCAGGCTTGTTGGCTGCGGCCGTGGCTGTGGGGGATGAATTGGCGCCCCGGCTGGCAGCGGAGCTTGTAGAGCGTCTGACCGTTGCGGAAAACTTTGAGCAGTTGGCTTGGTGTAGAGGTGCCACTGGCATCATTGCGGCTTTGGCAGCTGGTGGATTTTTGTCCAGGAGCCACGCTGACCGCTACGTCGAGTCGGTCGCTAACATCACCGGCGAACTCCTATCACAGCCGGACCCGGTTGACCTGTCTTTCTGTCATGGCTTGGCGGGAGTCATAGGTGTTCTAGAACTTCTCTGTGCTTGTGGCCACGCAACGGCCGGAACCCAAGCGATGATAGTTCGTGAAGCTGTTGAACGCAGGATCCGTGCAGGTGGTGGATACTTCCTGGCACATCCTGACGTGAAAGAAGACCCTGGCTTTCTCAATGGATACGGCAGTATCCTTGCGTTGCAAAGGCCTGGCGTTCTGCATCCCTTACTTCCGCCAATTCAGAAAGGGGCACATCATGCGTTGGGGTAATGTTCCGCCAAGTGTTCGGTCTGAATGTGGTCTGGTGTGCCTTTACTTGATTTTAAAGCGGCACGGCGTGGATAAGCCTCTGCGGGCGTTGCGTGAAGAATATCCCATTGGACGTGATGGCATGTCTTCGAAGGCTTTGCGGCACGCGTTGCTGGATTTCGGGTTGTTCACCGAACAGCGGACGGGTTCAGTAGAGGAATGCCGGGATGATTTTCGGGTATCGAAGAAATTGGTTCTTAGTTTCTTGGACGGGGATCATTTTGTTCTATTCGATCGGATTGGGGCGGACGGATCAGCCACCATTATGGATCCCGTTGACGGAACGGTTTACCTAACGCCCGCAGAGCTTGAAAGCCGATGGAGTGGCACCTGGTGGACACTTCCGGACGCCAGCGTGAGGGCGGTTCCTGCGCGGATTAGAAACTCGATTAGGCGTATAAGTCAATCGCCGACGTTACGTTTAGCTGCGGATTGCTTAAGGAGCAATCTCGGCCTGATCTCTGGGTTGTTCATTGCATCGATGACGGTTTTGTTGTTGAGCGGTGTCGTGCCTATGGTCACGAGGGAATTGATCAATAATTTGACGGGCGCACCTGGAGACTGGGACTCCCGGAGCTTAGCTACTGCTTTTGCTGTTGGTGCGCTACTTTATGGAGGGCTACTTTTTATCCGTGGCATCGTCGAGGCTAAAATCCATCAGCGAGTATCGCATGTGTTGAAGGTGGGCGGGTTCTCGAGGTTGTTGACCGCTACATACGGTTCGGTACAAAAGTCCTCTCCGGGTGAGCTGATTTACTCGCTTAACGCTGCTGTTGTTGTTTCTTCAGGTCTAGCGACACAAGTAACGAGTATTCTTTTTAACGTCTTACTCATTGGTGTTCTTCTCATTGGTGTGGCAACCGTCTGGCTGGGGGCAGCGTTGGTGATGCTTGCGATTATTCTGTCGCTTTTGCCAGTTTATTCCTTCATTTCACGCCAGATAGCACGGGAGAGTGCTCGGGAAGTTTTAGCAGCTTCGAAGGGAACTTCTGAACAATTGCAGGCAATTTTGTCCTTTGGGGTGTTAAAAATGGCTGCTGCTCAGCCATACGTGCTGCGCCGGTGGGAACGTTTCAACCAACGGAGTTTGCACTTTGAGTACATAACCCACTGTTGGCAAGGAGTCCTGGGCACGCTGAGTTCCCTACTGACTATGACTGCTCCCCTCATCCCGCTGGTTTGGGCCGTAGCTAACGGCAGCCCCGTGGAGCTAGGCTCCATTGTCGCGGCCGGCGGGGTGGGATCTATCATCGTGTCGTCTATCACCCAAATATTCGCGGGTTCCGCTGGGCTAGCTCAACTAGCGCCATCAGTAGAGCGACTAGATGAGGTGTTGTGGATGCCGCAAGATAAGCAAGGTGCGGTCAAGCTACCGCGGGGAGTGGAACCACTATCTATGGAAGTGAAGGAGACTGCAATTGGCTACGACGGTACGCAAACCCCCATCGTGGATGACATTTCGTTTACGGTTCCTGCGGGGGCCGTAGCGGTCCTGCAAGGGGCATCGGGAGCCGGAAAGTCTACTCTTCTTCGCTGTATGGCGGGGTTAACAAATCCAGTGAGAGGAGAAGTCCGAGTAGATGATGTGAATATCGCTGAGATTGCGCCTGAGAGCCGTGCCCAGATAATTGGTTTTGTCCCGCAAGAAACTTACCTTTTTTCCGGGACGCTGCGCGAAGCGATTTCTATCGGGCGTGATGTTGTCGATGCCGAAATTTGGGAAGCGTTGGAAGCAGTCTGTTTAGCAGACGAGGTGAGGGATATGCCTTTGCAGCTTTCGACTCCCGTCGGTGACATGGGCCTGGGTTTGTCAGGAGGTCAAAGGCAACGTGTGGCGCTGGCGCGAGCGATTCTTGGGAGACCGAGGGTTCTTCTGCTTGATGAGGCAACCAGTGCCGTTGACGTCCCGACCGAACATGCCATTATTGAAAACCTTAGCCATCTAGGGTTTACGATAATCGCAGCTGCGCACAGGCCCGCCATGATAGAGGAATCAGGAATTGTCATTACTCTTGAGGGAAACCGCGCACACGTTGAATGTAGAACTGGTTCCAAGAAATAAATTGAAAGGAGATATCAAATGACTAGTGGACGCGCGATTTCGGTAGCGCCGGAGGCGGCTATTGAAATCAGAGGAGTCACTTTGACGGCCGGCAAAAAAGACATTGTAAAGGATGTGTCCTTTGGTGTTCGTCGTGGGCGCATAACGCTGCTGGCGGGGCCCAACGGGGCTGGTAAATCTACGCTGTTATCCATTGTTTGTGGCTTGTTGGAGCAATCTTCCGGAGATGCGGAAGTCTTCGGGCAACGTTATACCGATATGTCTGACCCGATTTTCCGGGTGGGGACTTTCCTTAGTGCGGAATGGCTTGACGCAGGGCGTTCAGCGAGAAATAACCTCAAGATCTTGGCTCAATCGGCTGGCATTGATTCTGCCCGTGTGGAGGAAGTCATTGAGCTTTGCGGACTGTCATCGGCAGCTGACCGTTTGGTCAAAGGGTTTTCATTGGGCATGAGGCAGCGTTGCGGTATCGCGGCAGCTTTGTTGGGGGACCCAGAGCTGCTCATATTGGATGAGCCGGTTAATGGCCTGGATCCTTTAGGTATGGCCTGGATGAGAGAGTTGTTGGTCAAACATCGCGACAACGGTGGGACCGTGTTGTTGTCTAGTCACCTTCTGAGGGACGCGGAGGATATCTGCGATGACTTGGTGGTGCTCGCGCATGGCGAGGTGATGTGGGAAGGCCCGTTGGCAGACTTTGGCGGAGAGGTTGAGATTTGCACAGAGTTTGCCTCGGATCGGTGGGCAGAGATTGTTCAGGAGCTTGGTGTAGAGGCTGAGAGTCTGCCTGGCGATGTGGTGAGCGTGCCCGTGGAACCCAAGCTGGTGTCCCAGGCCGCCCGCCGGTGTGGCGCGGACTTGAGCTACTTGGTGCCGAAGAAGGGAAGTTTAGAAGAGAGCTTTCAGGCTCTTGTTAATGGAAAGGACAGTATTCGATGAGCGCTCAATCTACAGGTTTTACCCGCCAGATGAAGTCAGAGATGACCAAAATGCGCACAGACAGCGTAGGCAACTCTGTTTTGTTGCTGACCTTCCTGGGCAGCGTTGCGTGGGGTGTGTTCAACGCGTATATCACCATAGCCTACCAAGACCCCACGGAGGCAGCTACCAATCCCCGCGTTCCTGCGGGCGGTTTAGCCCAAATAGGGTTCTCTGGCCTTATGGTGTGGTCGGTTTTAGTGTTACTAAATTCCAAGACTAAGGGGTTTTGGAATATGCGTGTGCTAGTTCAGCCACGCAGGTCGGTGTTGTCTATAGCCACGCTGGTGCATCTGACAGCGTGGTCGGTGGTGTTTGCCGTGGTAACGGTACTGGTTTCTACCGTAGCTGCGGTGGTTGTCGTTGAGATGCTGGGTCATGATTCTTCGTCCTTGATTGGCACTCCCGGTGAGGTGGGAACGGTCTTGGTTCAAATGGTGGGATTTGCTGTTGGCGTAACCTGGTTTACCGCTGGGTGGGCATTGATCTGCAACAACATCGGCTACGCCATTTCCGTAGTAGTGTTCTGGCCTTTTGTTGGGGAGGGCATGTTCCCCAGTGAAGGTTCCTTAGCTTGGTTGCGTGAATTCCTGCCCTTTGTCAATGCGCTTGCTTGGTACCAAGGTGATAAGGAGCTTCAGCTTCCTTGGCCCGCACCAATGGGTTTAGTCTATTTCCTGCTCCTTAGTCTTATCCTCGCTGTAGTTGGTGTGTGGCTACGCCGCAAAGAAACCCTAGATTTAAGTAGCTAGGTCAATAAAATATGTCTGATTTCTTGAGGCTACTGCAAACTAAACTTAGTGCCAGTAAAAGTTGGTCGGACAGCGCCTACGCTAGTTATGCACGGCGAGGATCCGAGTTGCACGATAGCTATCGTTCTTCTTCGGCGTATCACGCTGTGTTGTCGGCGCTTCAAGCTGCACCTGCTACTGACGCATTAACAGTAGTCCGTGCCCTGGGCCAAGCAGTCGCGCAGTCACCGGAGCTCCCAAGGTTAAGTGATCCCTTTGCTAAAGCCTGGGAGAGTGCGTGGTTGTCGGAAGGCGGTCAGCTTCTTCGCCGGTGGGTGTTGGCGGGTCAGCCAGGTAGTAAGGATGTAGTAGCTTTACGTGCAACGATTGTGGCTGATAATTTATATCATGCACTTGCAGAAGCACAGTCCTGGTGGCTAAACGATGCGCGTAAGCTGGGTGTGCAGCCAACAGACCTGAACGAAGTGCGTCCTGGTTTGGGCGATTACCATGGCGGGCACCGAAGCGTCATGTCCATGCATACCAAAGGTGGTCATTCATGGATTCTTCGCCCCAGCTCTGGAGAACTCGAGTCTTTAATAGGACGCATTATTCAATGCTGTGGGTTATCAAACGTGCACACCACTGTGCCGATTTTAAGCGATGACGATCACTCCTGGTATGCGTACCTCCAATCGCCAACTGGCCCAGCATCAGCGCAACCGTCCATAATGAGGGACACAGGGGCGTTATTGGCTCTCGGATGGGCTTTAAGAGCTGTTGATTTTCACCGCGGTAATATAATCATTCCGTCGGGCACCCTAACCTTAGTTGATTCTGAGACTTTTCTGCAGCCCATGTCTGCTTATTGGAACAGTGAAAATGAACGCCGGTGGTCTGAATCAGTGCTAGGAGTGGGGGTATTACCACGCCGGATAGGTTCTGGTGGCCCGGAATCGATAGAAGTTGGCATGTTGCTCAATTCCCCACCGCCTAACGGGCGAACGCCTTTTCCAAGGCCGGTTCTTAGCGCTAGTGACGATGGAACAGTCGTAACATCCTGGGATTATAGCGCGCCAGCTATTGATGACGGTATTCATCTTCCTTCTGACCCAGCATTGTTAACTCCTTTAGCAAAGGCATTTGTAGAAGGCGTTGATGAATGCCGCGACAAAATTCTCCAGCACAAAGAGGCTGTTCTATCTTTACTTCTGGAACCAACGAACCCTGACGCGCGAATCGCTTCACGAGTGATCCTGACGCCTACATATCGGTATGCGCAGATCTTACGTTTGCTGTGTAATGTCATATCCTTGCTAACGAACAATGTCATAGCTTTGCTCACACACGATGTCATAGCTCTGCTCACGGATCTGGAAGGATTTTAGGTACC
>NZ_VXKJ01000011.1 GCF_008693075.1 Corynebacterium phocae
TGTGTAATGTCATATCCTTGCTAACGAACAATGTCATAGCTTTGCTCACACACGATGTCATAGCTCTGCTCACGGATCTGGAAGGATTTTAGGTACCGGGTTGTTGGTCGGTGGATTGGTTAGCAAAGCGCTTCTCGGCTGCGGCGTGTTTGCGTTGCCAGTGGGCTGGTGGGTCTTTGAGCCAGGCTCCTTTGATGTTGTAGGAATTGATGAACCTCGGACTGTCGCTGATTCCAATTAGTGGCAGAGGAAACCTCATAATAAGTTCTCCGTTATCTGCATCCCAGTAGGTCAGTTCATCTTCGGTGACGTTGCGGATGTAGAATTTGCCCGAATATTTGGTGGGAACCGAGATGCGACGTCCACGGAAGAACACTGCAGGGTTTTGGCGTGTTATTTCTACGCCGTATGGCAGGTCCTCGCCGGTATCGGCACCGTCGTCTGCGTTGGTGGCTTGGTCAAGCTCAGCCTGCTTGGCTCGGCGATATTTCTGGCCCTTGTTTGGTGCGGGCTTTTCGCCAGTGTTGACGATTGGGTCGGTGGTCACCGCTTGCTGTCGTTGACGCCGGTATTTAGCCGCTACGGCTGCCAGATAGGATGGATCTAGGGGTGGCTGAGGCTCGGCGTGCTCCATGAGCTCCCAGGCCTGTTCAGGGGTCATGGCAGGTTTTCCTAGCCCTTGGTGGGCACGTCGGGTGTTGTAGTGCTCGCGGTAGGTGGTGATAAGCTCTTTCGCCTGTTCAAGGGTGGTGGGACGGTGGGCGTCGAGGAACCGGATGAGCGTGGTGTGGCTGCGCTCATTTTTGCCTTGCGTCTGGGGATGCCCTGGCCG
>NZ_VXKJ01000012.1 GCF_008693075.1 Corynebacterium phocae
TGACCCGAAATCGTGCCCCTGAATCGTGAGCAAGGTTGTGACACTGTTCGTGAGCAGAGCTATGACATCGTGTGTGAGCAAAGCTCTGACACATCACAGATCTTACGTTTGCTAGCCCACCCTCTGATAATAAGTAACGAAGAAGCATCGATTTTAGCTGCTGCAACCATCTGCCATGGCGGCGACGCTCGGATGTGGCCCGCAGAGGCAATGCAGATGCTCAGCGGAGATGTTCCAGCTTTTGCTTGCAATTTTCAGAGTACAACCTTGACCACCCTTGGAGGCCTAGCAATCCCTAAAGAGCTCGGGTCTGAAACCGCCTCTCTGGAGATTTCGCCCCAGCGGGCGGCAATCATGCGTGTTCGAGACGAACTTCCACAACAAGGTGTTTGGATTGAGCAAAAACGGTGGATTAATGCGGCGTTCCGCGCACGTGGGGCTGTACTGCCGGTAAGTTGTGTAGATGCTCTCAATCAGAAGCCTTTGGAGTTACGTGCCATTGACCGAATTATAAATAGTATCGGGAGCAACCCGGAAAGGGTATTCGGTGTGGATAGCCTCTCAGTACTAGTCGGGGAGGACTTTGACCGTGCCTGGGAACCCGGCGCCTGTGGCGATGAACTATATGGCGGGATGGCTGGGATTATTGATGTGCTACTGCTGCATGAAACGCCTCAATCTAAAGCGCTACTTCAACGTTGCCGTGAGTCCGGACTGAAATGGGTACGTGACACATGGAAAGTCGATTCTCTTTCTAGACTAGGAGTCTGGGATGGTGCCGGAGGCGTACTGCTTACCTTGATCCGGCTTCATCGAGGCCATCGGATACCAGAGGAGCTGATTTCAGCCGTTGAGCGTTACTCCCGTGCCGTGTTGTCCCTGCTTGAGAGGAACAAGACAAAGAGGAATGCACAAAATGATGATCATTTAACTCTTAACGATGCTATCCAAGAAGCTGAAATAATCGGCGGTGCGGCGGGGCGGATCCGCTTTTGGGTTGAGCTTACCGATCATGCGGATCCCAGGCTAGCCGCGATTGCGTCAACCACAGTTGAACGGGAACTCCTGGTTCTTAAGGAGGTTCTTCACCATGTAAGCGACCTAGATGAGATTGAACAGGATAATCGAGGCTATGCACATGGAGTCGCTGGTATCGTAGATACGTACTTGGGAGCTAGTCGTATGCTTGGGCGGGATCTTGATGAGGATAGCGCCGTAATTCGTAGGCATATTAAAGCAATGGGGGAGTGGCTGCAAGTACCATCAGAAGTTCCCCGTGGCTGGTGTCACGGATTAGCCGGATACGCGTTGACGCTGTGGGAGTGTGCCCAGGATAGGAATCATCGGGATGAAGCGCTCGGTGTCCTTAGCCTTGTTGTTGAGAATTTGACTCATGTGGATGAGGGAATTGGACCATCTTCTTGCCATGGTTCTGCTGGAATTGTAGAGACCTTAGATACAGTTTCTGTATACTACCAGGTTAGTGAAGCCCGGGAACAATACTGTAAGCGTATTCTTCGGCCTGCCCTTTCAGAGAAATCAAGCATTAAGGAAAGCGGTGCAGCAGCACTGATGTGTGGTTTGGCTGGGGTACTCGTCACTGTTTTGTCGCCCCAAAAGCCGTGCGGAGTTGTTAGCGCCCCCTGGCATCATAGGCCGTCCCGGTACTTCAGTGAACTTGCAGCTCGGTGAGAGAGCCAACGGGGATCTGTTTCATTCCCTTTGAGCTCGTTTGGAGTGGGCTAAGAATCAGGCCCTTACGACTTAAGCGGTTACCATCTGATTTTCGTGCTTGGCATTTCTCCGCAAATGCATTTTCGGTCATGTAGCCCAGTGCTGAATGCGGATGTTCATTATCATACCTATACCGCCACCACGTGATTCGTTCTTCGGGAGGGTGTCAGCAAATTTGTGTATGGGGCTGATTTATAGATATGGGGCGAATCGGTCTGGGTAGGCTACAGCGAGCTGATTGATGGCTTGGTTCCAGTT
>NZ_VXKJ01000013.1 GCF_008693075.1 Corynebacterium phocae
GAGGGTGTCAGCAAATTTGTGTATGGGGCTGATTTATAGATATGGGGCGAATCGGTCTGGGTAGGCTACAGCGAGCTGATTGATGGCTTGGTTCCAGTTGGTTGTTCTGGTGCCTTCAACGAGGCGCTTGGCCGAGGATGCTGCTTTCTTTCCTTCCTTTGCCCGTCGGTTAGCCCGACGGTCTTCAATGTTACAGATCATCAGCCAAAGGGTCTTGATGGCTGAGGAATCAGATGGGAAATGCCCTCGGTTTCTGGTGGCTTTCCGCAGCTCATTGTTCATCGACTCGATCGAATTGGTGGTGTAGATTACCTTTCTGGCCATGGGTGGGAACTGCAGGAATGGGATGAACCTGTCCCAGGCGTCGCGCCACACCTTGACCGATTGGGGGTAGCGTTGTCCAAGCTCACTGGCTTCGAATTTCTCCAACTTCGTCAGGGCTTCTTCTGCATTTGCAGCAGTGTAGATAGACCGCAGATGGGCTGAGACTTCTTTACGGTCTTTGTGGGATACCCACCTGTTAGCAGCTCGAATCAGGTGCACTACGCAGGTCTGTACCATCGAATTGGGCCAGGTTGCTTCCACGGCCTCTGGCAGCCCTTTAAGGCCATCACAGCAGACAATGAAGACGTCCCTAACCCCGCGGTTGGCGATTTCAGCGCAGACGGTGGACCAGAATGCAGCTCCTTCGTTGGCAGATACCCACAATCCTAGAATGTGCTTGATACCGTCCATATCCACACCAACTGCCATGTAGACAGCTTTGTTGGTCACTCGCCCACCATCGCGAATTTTCACCTGTAGAGCATCGAGGAAGATAACCGGATAGAACTCATCCAGTTGGCGGTTTTGCCACGCCAGAACCTCATCGAGTACCGCATCAGTAACCGCACTGATGGTATCTGGTGATAGTTGCACTCCAATGGTCGATTTCAGGTGGTACTCGATGTCACGTGTGGTCATTCCGCCGGCATAGAGGCTGATAATCATGTCATCGAGGTCTGTCAGACGGCGTGCGCCGCGCGGGACCATCTGGGGAATGAAGGTACCGTTTCGATCCCGGGGAACACTGATGTCAACAGGGCCAAAAGTAGATGACACCGTTTTAGGATAGAAGCCGTTGCGGCTATTAGGTTGCTCTTCAACGGCCTTGGCAGACCGGTCGCCGTGCTCATACCCAAGGTGGGCATCCAGCTCGGCATTCAGCCCGGCGTTAATAAACGCCTGCAGCAAACCACGAGCAAGGTCATTGGCGTCAGTAGCAGACCGACCCAACTCTTGGATTACTTCGGCCATTTCAGGATTTTCCATCAGCTTTCGGCTGATCTCTGCGACGCGCTCAGCGTCGTTACGATTTTTCTTAGACACAACACTCATTGTTGCGCATACTCCTTTGTAAATGAGGTCCGACCCTCATACACAAATTCTCCGACACCCTCTT
>NZ_VXKJ01000014.1 GCF_008693075.1 Corynebacterium phocae
ATAGCCTTTGTGAGTGAGGTAATCTACGGCTTCATGGCGGTGTGCTGGGCTTAGAATTTTGCTTTAGCGAGATCCTTGTACGCGGCTTTTTCCAATTCTACTTCCGCAAGCAGTCGCTTGAGACGATCGTTTTCCTTCCGCAGGGTTGTAAGCTCCCGAGCTGCAGCACGCGACATTGTGCCGTACCCCGCCGCCAGCGGCTCAACGTTGCCTCCGAGATCTGTAGCTCACATCCAGATTTCTGCGTTGGTCTTTCCTGCTTCGGAAATTTTGCTTGCCTTCTCCAGACGCACAACAATCTGCTCCGGGGTGCGCTTTTTAACTTTCCTCATATGACCATTCTCCTTGTCTTCAAGGCCTACTATGGCACACGCTCAAGTTTACCGGTCCGAATATCCCAGCCCACACCAATCTTTCTGTTCAGATGTGAGTATCGACAAAATCATCACATAACAGAAAGCTCCGCTTTGTTTTCTGCCACAAAACCAACGTTCAAATCTAAATGGCGCTAGATGTGAATTCTATAATAGTGCTCGATAACTCTTAAAAATTCATTGGTTACGTTGGAGACAGGGACTCTAAAGGAGAAGCTGCGTAGTACACCTGTTGGATGATTGAGAGCGCAGTAAAAGACGTACTAAAAAAGGTCTTTATGGGCGACGGGATAGAGTTTGTTCAACGGTTTGAAAACTGTCTACCCAGTTTCGAATAACTGGATCGCGCCACTCCAATACCGCCATCATGTCGTCAAATATTTGGTGTAAATCAAAACGGTTGGGGTCAGAGACGGATTCATGGTGTCCCAATCGGTTCCGAATTTTTCGTACATTCGCATACTTTTCCCTAATTTCTCCTCGTAATGAATAGTACTCAAGGTCAGGGGTGTTCGGAAAAACCTGCTCTAGATAGTGCTTCCAAAAGTCATTATCGTGCCGAGCTGTAAACATCTTCTCCCAAAATGCCATTTTTAACTCTGGGATTATCTTTCCAGTAGTGGAGAAATGATCTGCCCGTGCTCGAAGATCTTTTCTTGGGTTGTACAGTCCTGGTCGTGGGTTCGGCAACTTATTCTGAAAGGACACGTCATGGGCCCAATTGGGACCATGAACATAGTTTATTGCCTCAGACGCCGCGTTTCTAACCGTGACTTCAAATACATGCATAACAGGCCATAATGCTGCAGCGACTTCAGCATTCCATTGGTATAGCCTGACTGACGCCTGCTTCGCGGTTTCTCCAGGTTGTACGGTAACTAGGGGAGGAGAATATGAGTTAAGGCGAGGGTTAGTAAGTGATTTTTCAATGATGTTCGCTGACTGCTGAGTTATTGAAAATTTGGAAGGCGTCATGTTAAGATTAAATCACAGCGCCACTGGGGATAGTGGGAATATTCCTCCCCCAGGGACATACGATAAATATTTTTTCCCCGACCCATATGGGTCGGGGAAATCATTTTCGGACTAAAGGGCAGACTTCGGGTTGGAGTGGGCTAGGGATTAGGCTCCTGGTACTTGAGCGGTTTCCATCTCGTTTTCTTTCTTCCATTGGTCTGCAAATGCATTTGGGGTCATGTGCCCCAATGGCGAATGCGGGTGTTCATTATTATGCCGGACTGTCCCGGTAGGGGGGATTCCATACCCTAAAAGCCGCTCGGTATAGACAGTACTGACGTACCTCTATGCGACCACAGGTGCAGGGGTTTTCGGCCAGTGTTTCAGCCGCAGCATCCACACCGCGGAAAACAGGATTCCCACCACGGCCGCGGCCATGGAATATTGCACGGAGATGACGGTAGCAATGGCACCGCCTAGCAGGAACCCGGGGACCTCGCCGCCTAGTGCGATGGTG
>NZ_VXKJ01000015.1 GCF_008693075.1 Corynebacterium phocae
CACCACGGCCGCGGCCATGGAATATTGCACGGAGATGACGGTAGCAATGGCACCGCCTAGCAGGAACCCGGGGACCTCGCCGCCTAGTGCGATGGTGCGTTCGGTGGCCACGATATCGCCCACCATGGAATCTGGTGAGCTTTGCTGCTTGGCGGTATTAAACAGCACGATGCACAGTACCATGCACAGCCCAAAGGCAAAATCGGGCACCGCTGGTGTGGGCTGGGATATTGGGGCCGGTAAACTTGAGCGTGTGCCATAGTAGATCTTGAATACAAGGAGAATGGTGCTTCGGAGAAGTTTAAAAAGCACACCTCGGAGCAGATTGCCCGGCGTCTGGAGAAGGCAGCCAACCTTTCCGAAACAGGAAAGACTAACGCAGAAATCTGGAAGTGAGCTTCAGTTCTCGGAGGCAACGGTGAGCCGCTGGCGTGGGGATACAGCACCATGTCGCGTGCCGCAGTGCGGGAGCTTAAAGCGTACAGGATGAGAAAACGTCCGCCTCAAGCGGCTGCTTGGGGAAGCAGAATTGGCAAAGGCTGCGTAGAAGGATCTCGCTGAGGGAAAATTCTAAGCCCAGCACGCCGTGGCGGGGAATCATCCTCTTTTCCGCCACGGATTGGCCGGGGTGCCCCTTGGCGTGCGTTTACTGCCATCACCCCACCCTGCAGCCGCTTGAGGCCGGCAAGTATGACTTTTGTATGTGGTCTCCTAGAAGTGATCCAGATTGGCGCGAAAATTGATCCACTTGGTGGATCAGTTTTTGGGCTGGTTTGGCTGCGGTGTGCTGGTTGCT
>NZ_VXKJ01000016.1 GCF_008693075.1 Corynebacterium phocae
CCCAACCCCACAAACACACCCAAATAAAAAAACATGCACGCGCCAAAACGGATCACTTTTCCGCGCCAAAACGGATCACTTCAGCTTGACAAAATACAGACTTTGAGCAGGCGCTCAACGCGGCCAAAAAGCGCCGGGAGCTCATTAAGGGGCTTCCCGGTGGGGGTGCATACCTGCGGCTACGCTCCTGCCGCAATCCGCAAGCTCCTGGCAGATCCGTTGACCACTCCGGACTGGGTGGGCCTGGATATTAAGGCGCTACCGCAGGACATAGAGGCCGTGATTCAGCGCCCGGCAAAGGTTGGGGGCCGCTGTTGGGAGAGTCTGAACTTACTTGCCGATGCCCCCGTTGACATGCAGGTCCGCACCACCGTGTGGCGGGGAAGCGCCGTTGAAAGGAACCGGGATCGGTTGGCGAAACGAGTCCGCGAATACGGCTATGAGCTTGTCATTCAGCAAGCCCGCGCCGGCGATGGTTCCTCCATCGTCCAGGCGGGGTGAGCAGATGCTGCAGCTTAACACTGTGGCCGGATTTTGCGGTCAACCCAAGTTCTAGGTGGTGGCGAGTTTTTGGGCCCTTTGATAAGACACGCCAAGAATTTCTCCCATGTCACGTACGGTCATTCCGGACTTCCTTAGTGCTACGGCCAGGTCTCGGGTGTTCTTCTGTGCCATAGTGTTAAGCCGTGCAGCTTCTTGACGTTGCTCATCGGCTCGGATCTTCATCTCTGCAATCTCCGGAGGGAGAATGACTTCAACAACTATATTGAGCTCATCGGGGTTTATCCCGGCTTGATAGGCCATAGCTTCGCGCATTTCGTCAGCAGCATGGGCAAGGCGCTTAGTTTGAGACACAGCTCCCAGTTCGGCACATTCCAGTACCCACACGTCGCTGGTTCCGCGTTCTGCGGTCACCGTGTACGTCTTAGTCATTATCTCCACCATCCTTTTCCTAGTTCTTGCGCATATTGGTCGAAGAACTTTTTTGCCGTCACATCGTCAATCTCGCGATGCCTACCCAGCGTTCGAGTTGTATTGCCCACTCGGTAGGCGTCGTGACGGGTAAGGGCGATTTCCTCAAATTCAAGTCCGCGCCGCTTGGCTTCAGTTTTCAACTTTTTAATTACGGCGGCTCGTTTGATGACGATAGTCTACTCGCTAGCGACTTATCAAGTCAACCTTGGTAGACGGTTTGGGGCATTTGAGAATATCGCTTTAGGGTGCGCTGCAGAGTCGGCATTGACGATAAAGCACACCTGGATACGCATGGTGCCGGGGCTGCAGATACACCGCTTCCCTGGACTTGACCATCGTCGCTCATCGTCAGGAATATCAAAGTTTCGACCTGGTGATGAATTACCTCTTCGATTTGCTGCCTAAGCGCGACCCCGTTCTTCGGCAGACGCGTTACAAGCGGCTTAGCCGGGCGCTATTGTATTACATGTACTGGAACTGCGACATTGGACGGGGAGGTGAGGAAGATGATCCTACGGCCCTCTAAGCACTCCCACCCGGACCGCACCGTGCTTTTTGTTGCGTATCTTATCCTCGCGATGCTGAAGAAGCAGCGGGTCGTGGACTACACCGCGCTGCTGCGGGCGGTCAAGGGCAAGGTCAAGGGCGGGGAGTTCCTGTTTGTTCCAGCGCTAGATTTCCTCTATCTACTGGGACTTGTTGAATACCTGAAGAAGACTGATTCCTTTGAATACGTGGGGCCTTAAGATGAAGCTGTCTAAGTTGTACTGCAACCAGCCCGCCATATTTGCGCCGGTAGAATTCAACGCCGGTCTCAATGTGGTGCTCGCTGAAGTCAGGCTGGAAGAAAAACGGGAAAAGGATACCCACAACGTTGGCAAAAGCACCCTGGGGGTGGTGCTCAATTATTGCCTTTTGTCGCGGAGAGACAAGTCGATGTTCTTGTTCAAGCACGAAGACGTTTTCGCGGACTTTGTGTTCTTCCTGGAAATTGAGCTTGCTGCGGGTGGGTACGTGACTATCATGCGCGGGGTGAGGGAGGCATCGAAGGTGAGTTTCAAGCGTCATCTGGAGCCCCGCCAGGACTTTAGTAACGCGGCGGAAGAAGACTGGGACCACTACAAGGTGCCCTTCGAGAAGGCCAAGAGCATCCTCGACGGCTACCTAGATTTTCGCGAAGTTTCCCCGTGGGACTACCGCAAGGGGTTGGGGTATTTCCTCCGCACCCAGGATGACTATTCGGACGTGTTCAAACTGGGCAGGTTTGCGGCCAAGCACTCGGACTGGAAGCCCTACCTAGCCCATATCCTAGGACTGGACGGTGCGCTTGTTCAGCGCTTGTACGACCAAGAAGCCCTGGTGGAAAAGTGCCGGGCGGATGCAGGCAGGATCGAGGAAGGGTTTGGCAACGAGGAAACAAGTGCTGAAACGGTTGAGGGAATCCTGTTCCTCAAAGGCCAAAAGAAGCACCAACTCGAACAAGAATTAGAGCAATTCGATTTCTGGGGGCAAGACAAGGAACAGACGCAGGAACTGGTGGACAACATTGACCAGGCCATTGCGCGGCTCAACGAGGAGCGCTACACGCTTGAACACGCCAAGAAGAAGATAGAAGCCTCCTTGGATGAGGGCAACGTTTCCTTCGATTCCGGGCGGGTCGAGGCTCTGTTCGGGGAAACCGGTGTGTATTTTGACGGTCAGCTCAAACGTGATTATGAGCAGCTGGTGGCCTTCAACGCCGCCATCACCAAGGAGCGCAGCGTCTATCTATTGGAAGAGCTAGGTGCAGTCAAAACCCGCCTTGCGGAGATTGACGCCGAGCTCAAAGAACTGAGCCGACGCCGGTCGGAGATCCTGGGCTTTTTGAGCGAAACCGATGTGGTCAAAAAGTACAAGGACACCTCCGCTGAGCTTGTGAAAGTGAGGTCAGACATTGGCGTCCTCACGCTTCGCTACGAGCGCATCCGTGAATTGGAGCAGGCGCGTAAGAACGCGCGTGCAGCCCAAGATGAGCTGACGGATTTGTCCGAGAAGCTCAAGGAGGATATTGCTTCTACGTCGGCCATGTCAGGCGAGCACACCCTTGGAGCTATCCGTGGCTACTTCGCCGAGATCGTCAAATCCATCCTGGATGTTCCGGCACTGTTGACGGTCAGGGTGAATGCACAGTCTCACCCCGAGTTCGAGGTACAGATTTTAGACGATGAGAAAAACCGCACCAGCGCGCAGCAGGGCTTTTCTTACAAGAAAATCTTGTGCATTGCTTTCGATCTTGCGGTCTTGAGGGCGCACCTGGGCGGTGGGTTCCCGGCATTTGTATTCCATGACGGTGCCTTCGAGTCCCTAGATTGGCGCAAGAAGGAAAACCTGATTGAGGTTATGCGGGACTACGCCGAGCTTGGAGTCCAGCAGATCGTGACGGTCATTGACACGGATTTGCCGGCGCGTGCGAAGCAAGCTCCCGTGTTCAGTGATGAAGAAACCGTGCTACGCCTCCACGATGAGGGCCCGGACGGCCGCCTCTTTAAGATGGGCACGTGGTGACATTTTCTGATCGCACTTGATGGTTGTATAGCCGGGCCGGTCAGCCACGCTCACCGTCCGGCGCCCTCGATAAAACCGACGTGGCGGTGATAGATGATTGGATATCTTTCCCCTGATGCCCCTCAGAGGTAGCTGGCGCTCGACAACAGGGAGGGGCGACGGTAACGCCGTGTCCCACTCGGTCTTCAGTGCCAGGTGGAATGCTACTTTGGGCAGTGGGAATAATTCACCACGCCGGTTGGATAGCAGCGGCAGCTATGATTGGAGCCGCGGGTCCCGAAGGAGCCGCAATCGTCGCCATCGCTTGGGCTTATGGAGTGGATTTCTTTCTCGCTCTCGTAAGTACTCAATGCTAAAAATGTCACTTATTTTCAAGGATGAATATTATGGCCCGTATTCAATTTGGAACCGGCGTAATAATTCCAACATTGGCGTGCTTTTTTGCGTTTCTTCACCAGTTGCCTTGGAGCGTAGGAGTCGTAGTTATCGGCGTCTTAGTACTTCTCTTCATCCCGGAGAATCACTCGCTAGGCCCAGAAGGGCGGCAACAGTTTCTTCGCCGACTTGGCTTATTCACAATGTGGATTGGAGTTGGCTTTAGTATCGCGATCGTCATGAAGGATTTTTTATTCACCCAAAACATGTACTTTCCGGCATTGATATCTACGCTAGCTGTCGCACATTCAGGGTATAGCTTAAAAGGTGTGAACGTCGATGGAGCGGGCCTTCTTTAGGACCTCACTGAAACCGCTCATGCGGCGTCGCGGGCGGTGAAGACTAGTGATCCCGGGGTAGAACCCGGTAGCGCTGCTTAGGGCTGCGGGCGGGCTCGGTTTGCTCGATCAGCCCCTGCGCTAAGGCCTGGTTCAAGGCACGCTGGATTGCGGTGCGGCTTAGGCCAGTCTCTGCGGATAGCTCGGCACTGGAAGCAGAAGCCTTGGTATTGAGAATTGCCAGAACCTGTTGAAAGGCAGTGCCGTAACTCTCGGTGGGGGCTACCCGACGTTTATGAAAAACGATCGTGAAGCTATCCAGGCGATTGATGATCTCTGGGGTTGGCATGAGGGCGTCAGCCAAGGCTTTGTTGATAGTGGGGATACCGGTTCCGCGGTTTTCAGCGACGGTTCCACCGCCCTCCAGTGGGATATCCTCCAAGAAGGTGGCAAGCAGTTGATTGCGGGTGGAGCTGACTCCGGGTTTGCCCAAGTTGTTGACCGTCACACCGCCGTAGAGGCCGCCAGGGTTGGAAATCTCTAACCTGTCAACGAACATGTTGATATGCACGGGGCTTCCCAGTGCAGCCGGTGCGTAATCGCGGTGCATAAGGGCGTTGACCAGTGCTTCGCGTACTGCGATGAGGGGATAATCCGGAATATTGGTGCGGAATTTGTTGTCAATAAACCCGGCGGTGCGCATATTATTGGCAACTTTGTCTACCCCGGCGCTAATCAGCTCTGGGATTGTTCCCGTAATGGTCGCACTATCAAGTAGCCGTACCCCAGTGGTAATGGTGCCTTTTTCAGTCCCAGGGAAGGCAGCGAAGTTTAAGGTCAGGCGGGGGAAAAATTCTTGTGGATAGATCCCCATGGTTAATAGGGAGGCCATGGTGGGGTGGTTTCCACCTGTTATTTTCAGCCGCTTTAATGCTGCGTCTTCCCCGTCCGCGAAAGTTTTTGGACGACGCCCCCGGTGTAATTCCAGGAAGGAGTTGAGCAGCTGTTCATCCAGGTCTTCCAGGGTTGCTGCGGCAACAGGCTGTTGATCCCAGGTGGGGGGAGTTTTTTCTTCCAGCATTTTGCTCACTTCGTATTCGGAGAGCATGACATCACCATCCCCGAGCCGAATGTAGCTGCCTCTATAGCGCCCCTTGTCCGTGATGAAGGCGGGTTTGTCCGTTGCGGGCAAGCTCTTTACGATGGCAACAAGTAAGACCGTGCCCTCGAAGGGGATGAGCTTGATATCCGGCACAATCACGGGGGTTATCTGCTGGCAGAAGGTTTCCAGCTTGTCACTGGCCTGGGAATGGTTGAAGTTTTGTACCGGGGAAAAATTGGTTTCTTCGGAAAGGCCAACGATGATTGTCCCGCCATCTGCGTTGGAAAAGGCGCTGAGGGTTTCCTTGATACTTTTGCCAACACCACTTTTGACTTCGACGTTTTGCTGGTCGGTGCCGATTACGCGCAGCTTGGCTACCAGCTCAGCCAATTCTTCTGGGGACATCTGAGTTTCCTTTTCATCTTAACTTCCCACCTAACTTAACACATGTGGGAAGTTAAGTAGGGAAGTTGGGTGTTAAGTTCAGGTGCCGGGGGGATTTTGAAAAGAACCAGGTAGGCTTGATTTTTCCGGCTGGGGAGTGAGAACTTAACACCTTACTTAATACATGTGGGAAGTTAAGTGGGAAGTTGGGTGTTAAGTTCGGCGCTGCGGCGGCAGGCGGGCTTGGGCGGTGCCATTGCCCAAGCTCATTCGGCGGGATTCCCGGTGGGGCTGCATACCTGCGGGTACGCCGCTGCGGTGATTCTTAAGCTCGTGGCAGACCCGCTGACCACTCCCGATTGGGTGGGTCTGGATATTAAGGCGCTATCGGAGGGCATGGAAGGCGTTATTCAAGGCCTGGATGCCTGGCAAAGGTGGGCAAACCCACCGGGTTGCGGCCCTTTAAAAATTAATTGGCGCTAGATGCCCACGCTAAGATGGCGCACGACAACCCCCAGCTTGGCTGGGGGCGGCAAGCCTGTATTCTCACTCTAAAACCAGCGGAGATTCCTCATTACGCAGCCCTTTCCCTTGCTTCACTCTTTCCAATTCCTTTCCAAAGGCCAGGAACTACGCATAGCACTACGCTAGCCCCCAACGCGATCAATACCGTAGTTACTCCAATCATGGGATTTCCGGCCGTAAAAGCAACAAGAAGCATTCCTAGAGGAATCGCCGTCGTGTTAACCAACTGGTCACGAGTAGCGAAAGAATGAACTGCACCAGGGTTGGGGAAAGCTTGGCCTAAAATATCCCACGCAATTCCCGCAAGTGTAGCTAATGCAGATCCTAAGAAAAATATGGCGATGACTAAGGCCAAATGAGGCGCCAGAACCAACGCCAGAACTTGCCCCATCACCATTAGACAAGCAAGCCCTTGTTTACCCCTCCAGGAAACTTGATTAAGCCAAGACGTCATTGATACAGATGAGCCAATTAAGGAACCGGCAGCCATACCCATGGCAACCCAGCCCCAAGAAGACTCATCAAAGCGATTCATAATGAATGTAGGCGCAGCAGAGCCCAAGTATCCAACGGTCAACGATACTGCAAACCAAGTAGCCAATCCGGCAGTAACCCAATAGGGTAATTTATCCCCACGCGCTTCCCGAGAAGAAGTGACTGCGTCCTCAGCCTCTGAAGCCTCTGAAGCCCCTGAAGCCCCTGAAGCCTCTGAAGCCTCGGAAGACGAATCCTCTTTCTCAGAAGCCGATGCACCATAAAATCGCGAGAGTAGTACCATCCCCACCGCAAAGGTCGCAGCGTCCAAAAGCAATACCACATCAAATCCGAACCATAGCATCAGCCAGGTGCCCACGACGGGGCCGGCAACAAAAAAGATATCCCCGATAATAGATAAGGCCCCATTCACTCTTTGGCGCTCATCTGCTGTGAAAATTGTGCTTATCAAGCCGAATCTTCCAGGTGTAAAGAAAGACGTGGCTATCCCATAAAACAGCGCTGAAATCGCTAACGCCACAATTGAGTATCCGAGTCCGGACATGTGTGCCCAGGCAAGAAGCAAAAGTTGCGCGAGCATCCGGATTCCATCAGCCCAAAGCATCCATCTAACAGGGAAAACCGGCGAAGGAAGCCTCTGTACCAGCAATGACGAAGCAAACCGTCCAATCCATAAGGCAATGAGGACAATCGTTAGTCCCCTACCCGAATCATCTAGCCTATGAGATTGGATAGCAAACGCCGTAGGAACTAAGCCGTCTCCTAATCCTGAAATTGCTGCAGCCGAGAGCAAAAACAAAGACTTCTTTGTCGCAAGAGCCGTACGAATGAGAACCTCCAGTTATCAAAGGGTTTAATCGAATTAAATATGACTCCTGCTTGGTAGCGCCGCTGCCAAAACTGAAGAACTCGAGTTAGAGCCATATCAAGTATTTCGAGGAAAAATTAGTTTCTTCGGAAAAGGCCAATTGCGCTGGGGATATTTGAAATTTCCTCTTAGCCTTAACTTCCCGACTAACTTAACATGTGTGGGGGAAGTTAAGTAGGGAAGTTGGGGTGTTAAATTCAGCGCTGGGGCCGCAGGGGATCTAAAAAAGCTCCCAGCCGGTCACAGGGCTGGGAGCTTTTCTAGCTAGCGGTTAGGCGGACGGGTAGGTGCCGTCCTCGCCCAGGCGGGCGTCCTCATCGAGCAGCATGGCAATCTCTGCTGCCTTGGCGTTCTTCGCCGGGAGGCGGCGGCCGTCGATTACCTCGAACAGCGGCGCGCGGCCCAGCATGCCGGCCTCAAAGCGGTCGTGGCCCGCGGCCAGGCGGGACTCGGCCTTAGAGCGCCAGGTAGCGGCGGCATCGGCGCCACGTTGTTGCGTGACGGCTTGCTCGAACACCCCCGGGTGGGCGTAGACGATGATGGCACCCACGTGGCCAAAGCCCAGGGAGGTCAGCACCGCTGCCTTCACGCCACGCGCGGAGACATCCAGCGGCTCACGCAGCCAGACCAAGTTCTTGGCCTTGGGCTCAATGAGCGGATCCACCACGTCGAGTGAGACGTTGGCCGGAATCCGGCCGGTGCGGAACACGTCAATGATGCCGCCGGTCTGGAACAGCGCGGCACCCGCCTTGGCATGCCCGGTGAGCGTCTTCTGGGAGATGACAAACATCGGCTTGTCCTCGTTGCGCCCGATGGCCGGCCACAGGATGGAGTGCAGCTCCGACTCGTTGGGGTCGTTGGCGTTGGTGGAGGTGTCGTGCTTGGACAGCACCGTGACATCGTCCGGGCTAAGCCCCAAGGACTTCAGTCCGCGCGCCAGGCGGGAGTTCTCACGCCCGCGCCCAGCAGCCAGCGCACCCAGGCCAGGGGCCGGGATGGAGGTGTGCGCGCCATCACCGTGCGATGCCGCGTGCGCGACGACCGCCAGCACCGGCAGGCCCAGCTCCGCAGCCAAGGAGCCGCGCACCAGCAGGACGGTGCCGCCGCCCTCGCCTTCCAGGAACCCGCCGCGACGGCGGTCGTTGGCGCGGGAGATGAAGCGCTCGGAAATACCCTGCGCGGTCATGGCCGCGGTTTCTGCGGTGGCGTTCATGTCGCCGAAGCCGGTGAGCGACTCCACCTGCACGTCATCAATACCGCCGGCAACCACCACGTCGGCCTTACCCAGCGCAATCTTGTCCACGCCTTCCTCAATGGACACCGCCGCAGTGGCACACGCGCCAATGGGGTGAATCATGGAGCCGTAGCCGCCCACCAGGGACTGCATGGTGTGCGCCGCGATGACGTTGGGCAGGGCTTCCTGCAGGATGTCGCTGGGGCGTTCCTCGCCCAGGAAGCGGGTGACAAACACCTTGTGGAGGGACTCCATGCCGCCAATGCCGGTGCCTTGGGTGGTGGCAACCTGCGTGGGGTGGATGGCGCGCAGCAGCTCGGCGGGGCTAAACCCGGCGGTGATGAACGCGTCAATGGCGGTGACCAGGTTCCACACGGCCATGCGGTCTAGCGCGTCAACCATGTGTTCCGGCACGCCCCACTTGGTGGCGTCGAAGTCATCCGGCATCTGCGCCGCAACGGTGCGGGTCAGGGTGGCCTTGCGCGGCACCTTGACGGTAGCGCCCTTGTGACGGGTGATGAGCCACTCGCCGTCTTGCTCGCCGATGGTGGTGAAGTCCGGGTCCGCGAGCTTGATGTCGCGTGCCTCAGCCTCCGATGCCACCGTGAACTCCACGTCCCTATCCAAGAACACCGTGGTCAGGTCAATGGATCCCTGGTCAGTCATGTTGTACTTGTCCGTGAGGGTGCGCACGCCGGCGCGGGCCACGACCTCATCACGGAAGCGGTCGTAGATGTCTTCTTCCTCGATGACCTCATCGGTTTCGGTGACGTACCAGGCGGCGTTGGGTTCTTCGCGCCATTCGATGAGCCCGGTCATCCAGGCCAGCTCGATGACGCCGGCGGCCGTGAGCTCCACGGAGCCGTCGCGCTGCAGGCCGTATTCCGCCTCGAAGCGGGTGCGTCCAGAGCCCCAGGAGGAAACTTCGCCCACACCGGCAATGACCACCATGTCCTCTAAGTCCTTGGTGACTTCACCGATTTCCCCGCCAAACGCGTCAGCGCCTGGCTGCACGGGGCGCTTCGGGCTAGGCAGCGCCGCGATGGTCTCCGGGCCTTCAGCTTCCTCGGCGGTCTCCGGGGCGGGAAGGTCCGCAGCCAGGGCGGAAAGGGACACGCCTTCGAGTCCGCCGGTGAGGTCCTTGTCTAGTGGGGCATCGGCGGCCTGGGCGCGGGCATCGGCGGAAGCCAGCGCCATGAGCTCGGAGGAAATCTCCGCCGGGGACCACACGTGGATCCCGGCCTTCTTGGCAACCGGGACCAGCATGTCATTGCCGCCCATCAGGTGCGTGCCGGCAACCCAGCCAATCTTGGCCTGGGCCAGGGTAATGCCCTTGGGCCAGCCGGCCTCCACGTGCCACTTGTTGATAATCGCGTCCAGCGCGGCCTTGACCTCGCCGTAGGCGCCGTCTCCGCCGAAGGTGCCGCGGTTAGGCGAGCCCGGCAGCACGACGTGGCAGCGGGTATCCACGGCCTTCTGCGCCAGCTCGGACAGCCCGGCGATGGTGCGCTCTACCGACCACAGCAGCAAACGCGCCTGCGTCTCGGTGTTTCCGCCGGCATCCGCCAAAGAGCCGGATACGCCAGGTGCGGCGAACGGGAACGCCAGGGTAGGCGTCAGGGCAGGTTTCAAGATCTTGACCTCGTTGCCCACGGTCTCGCGCTGTTCCGCGCCAATCCAGGCGATGAGCGCGTCCACGTCGCGGAAGCTGGACAGGTTGGCAGGAACAATCCACAGCGCCGCGCCGGGAGCCGCGTTGGCGGCGTAGAGCTTGCGCGCGAACTCCTTGCGGGCCTGGGAGACGTTCGAGGCGGTCATGATGACCGTCGCGCCGCCTTGCAGCAGCTTTTCCACCAGCGCGGTGGCAATGGAGCCCGGTGCCGCGCCGGTGACCAGGGCGGTGTCCTTGGCGTATTCGCCGGCCCATTCCTCGCGCGCGGCCTGGGCAATGGCCTCCAAATCACCCTGGCCGCCGTTGGCTGCCCACCAGGTGGCCTGCTTGGCAATGGTTTCACCGGTGCCGCGGAAACGTTCCACGTCCAGCTCCACCTCGCCGAGTGCCACGCGGGTGAGATCCTCGCGTGCCGATGCCCACCTATCGTCAAACAAGACAGCGCGCTTAGGATCGAAGGACGGGGTGACGGATTTCAGCCAACCGGCGCCCAGCTCTGCCTCGACGGCGTCGAACAGGGCAGTATCAGCGTCTGCGCCGGTGTCTGCGGCCGGCTGGTTAAGTCCCAGCTCGCCCAGGATTTGGCGGGCAACCTTGGCCAGGACGCCGTCTTCGCCGGTCACGGAATCCGCGTAGGCGCTCAGCGCGGCGGAGTCCACCACGCCGCCACCACCGGCGGCAGCCGCGCCGCCCATGGACACGGACTGGCCGTGGGCGTTGGCCACCGACTGCACAGCGGCGTCGATGAGGTCGTGCGCTGCCTGCTTATTTCCGGCCGCGGAAGGGATGGTGTTCAGGCTGCCGCCGCGAACGGAGTCTTCCTCGCGGGTGCCCAGCAAAATCTCGGCTTCTACGTGCGGGGTCCAGGACGCGGGCAGGGACCAGGTGCCGGTGACGCGTTCGCCCACGGCGGCGGGTTTGAGGCCGGCCGCGCCGAACAGGGCGCGCAGGCGGGCGGTGATCGCCTCACCCAGGACCGCGCCGAAGGGGGAGTAGCCGGGCGCTGCGGTGTTGACCTTGGTGCGCAGGGTGGCCACGTCGGCATCTGCCGCGCCGTCGATGGCGGGCACGCCCAGCTCCGCGGACATGTCCATGAGCAGCTGGTTTCGGCGCGAGGACACGCCGTTGGTCAGCTCCTCGATGGTATCCGAGTCATTGATTTGCTCGATGCGGATCTTGTTCTGGAACGCGAACAGCACGTCGATGGCCTGGGCCGCGCCGAACTTCAGCTCGGTGACGGGGGCGCTGCCGGTGGCGGCGGCGTGGTGGACTCCGCCGCGCTGAGCGCCTACGCGGATTCCGTGACCGGCGAAGACGGCGTCCTGGCCAAGGTTGCCCGCCAAATCCT
>NZ_VXKJ01000017.1 GCF_008693075.1 Corynebacterium phocae
GGCGCTGCGGCGTCAGCTGCGGCGTCGGCGGATGCAGCGTCTGCCGGGGCCTGCGCAGCCGGCGCGGATGTGGCTGGCGCGGATGTGGCTGGTGCGGCAGGGGCGGCATCAGAAGTATCGGCGGGGGCGGGCGCGGCCGGGGCCTGCTGCACGTCCTGCAACATGACCTGGTCCTGGTCGCGCTCGACGTTGTAGACATCAATGCCGGTAACGCCAGCCACCGCCATGGAGCGGGAAGCCAAGTTGGTCAGCGTTGGCGAGGAAGCCAAGCCCACCTCAATTATCTGCTCCACGTGGTCAAAGAGGAACTCCTGGGTCTCAATCCAGCGCACCGGGGAAGCGAACTGCCAGGATAGAAGCTCGATGACCAGCAGGCGAGCCAGCTCGTGCTCAGGCAGGTCATCCACCTTCAGGCCGTCCAGCTTGCCCGAAGGCGCAAGCGGGCGGACCGCGTCGATGAAGTCCTGCGTGAGCTCAAACGGGCGGGCCACCAGGTTAGGAATGTAGCGGCCCACCAGGGCGTCTAGGTCCAGCTTCTGCGGCAGGAGCTCGTCGAGCTTGTCCGCAAAGGCCGGAACGCCGTCGCGCAGCACGCGGGAGTGGAAAGGCACGTCAATGCCCGGAACCAAGATGCCGGCGCGCGGGGTCACGGCGTTGGCGCGGTCCACCAGGGCCTTGATGCCGGCCTTGGTGCCCGCGATGGAATACTGCTGGCCGCGGATGTTGTAGTTGACGATTTCGAGGAACTCGCCGGTGTCCGCAGACACCTGGTTGACGTAGGCGTCCACGTCAAAGTCCGGACTGGGGTCCACCATATTCGGGCGCAGCGCGGCCATGGCGTAGTTGGAGTTGCCGTCCGCGTCGCGGTCGACCAGGTCGCCCATGGCGGAGCCGCGGGAGTAGACCACGTCAATGACGCCTTCGAGCTCAAACATGTTGGCCAGAGACGCCAGCGCGGTGTACTCGCCCAGGGAGTGCCCGGCGTAGAAAGAAGTAGGCGCGATGGCGTTGGCCGCGCGCAGGCGCTCAGTCTGGGCGTAGGCCACCACGGCCAGTGCCACCTGGGTGAACTGCGTTAAGTGCAGCACGCCCTGCGGATGGCGGAAGGTGGTGCCGCGCACGTCGATGGTGGTGGGGTTGTCATCCACAATCTGCTGGATGGAAAAGCCCAGGTTCTCGCGGGTGTGGCGGTCTGCGCGGGCCCAGATTTCGCGGGCCTCGGCGGACGCGGCGCGGTCGCCTGAGCCCATGCCCTCGGCCTGGATGCCCTGGCCGGGGTAGACGTACGCGGTCTTTGGCGCTGCCAGGAGGGCCTGGCCGCGGGAGACGACCTCCCCGTCAATGCGGCAGGTGACCTCAAGCGCGGCGTGGATGCCCTTGCGGCCCACGCGCTCGACGGTGATTTCCACCTCGTCGCCAAGCTGCACCATGCCGTACATGGAATAGGTCCAGCCCACCACGTTGCCGTGGCGTGCCGCCAGGTGCTGGGCGGTGGCAGACAGCCACATGCCGTGCACCAGCGGGGCCTCCAAATCCACCAGCTGGGCGGCGTAGTAGGAGGAGTGGATGGGGTTGTAGTCACCAGAGACCAGCGCGAACGGGGTCATATCCGCCGGCGCGGTCACGGTAGCGCGGTCGATGAAAGACCGCGGGGTGGACTCCACCAGGCCCGCGGACTTGCCGCCGCCCCACTCCGGCGCGGGCACCGGGGTATTGGTGCCGGTGGCGCGCCCGCGGATGGCAAAGCGCTGCATCTGGGTGGCAACCACGTCCTTGGTATCGTGGTCGCGCAGCTCCAGCTCCACGGTGACAATCCGCCCGGAGACCGACTCCGCGATGGAGGTGCACTTAGACGTCACGTCAATCCGGCGGCCGTTGGCCAGCTCTTCCAGCGGGATGCGCAGGTCCACCAGGTGATCCAGGTGCACGGCGTTGAGCAGGCCCTCAATGACGGGGTAGCCGTCTTCGAGCTTGCCGGAGCCCAGCGCGGTGTAGATGGCCGGCCAGCACGGGCCCACCAGCACGTCCGGGGTGCCCACGGTCGGGTTATTGGAGCCTACGGTTTCTACCGGCAGGCCGGCGCCGGTGACGTTGGTGTGCGCCTGCAGCAAGGATGCGGGCAGGGTGAAGGAGTAGTGAGCGAGCCCAAAGGGGGCATCGGCGGAGATGGAGCCTTCTTCGATTACCGGCATGGACTCGATAAAGTCGCCTTGCTCGGACATCGAACCCACGCCGGCCAGGCCTTCTAGCAGCGCGAAGACGCTGGCAGGCAGGCGCTCCTCAGAGACTACGGGGGAGCCGCCGGTGGAGACGTCTGCCGGCAAGTCCAGGGGAACGGTCACGGACTTGACGTAGAACGGGCGCTCATCTTCCGGCAGGTTGTCCCAGTAGGAATCGGAAGTGATGACAATTTCCCAGTTGCCGTCGGCGTCCTGGCGCAGCTCGAAGGCCTCCGGCTGCATCTCAAAAGCCGGGTTGGCCATCAGGTGCCCGTGCCACAAAATGGTGGGGGCGTTTAGGATGAATTCCTTCTCATCCTGGGCGGATCCCAGGCGGGAGAATACCGGCTGCGCGGTGGTGCCGGCGGACTCCAGGGCGTTGGTGGCGGCGGCCTCAAAACGGCCCAACAGGTCAGCTACGGGCTCGTTCTTCTTGGTGATACCGGCTACGGCCACCGGGCCGGGGATAATACGCACCTGGTCAGCGGTGTAGCGCGAATCCTGCGCCTGCCACAGCGTGTCCTTGCCAAACCAGGTCTTCAAATCACCGTCAATGGCGGGAACCCACGGCATGGGCTTGACGTACTTGTAGTGCAGGGCAATCCACCAGGCGGCATCGCGCGGGGAGACGGTGGTGTTCTTAGCCTCCGGGTAAGCCTCCAGCAGCTTGGCAGCTAGCTCCGGTGCCTGGGAGGCGTCAAAGTCAGCTTCCGGGAACAGGGTTTCAATCTGGCCGTGGTCCGCGTCATGAAGGCGCGCCTCCACGCGGTGCAGCAAGTCCAGGTAACGCTTGCCCCACATGGGGTCCACGAACGGGTGGGCAAGCTCCACGAAGCGCTCCACCCACTGCGCGTACGTCATCTTTTCGATGTCCCCAAAGTACGGCTTGGAGGTCTTGTTCAGCGCGGCGATGATCTCATCGCGGCGCTCGGAGTACTCGGAGATATCCAGCGAAGTAATCAGGCGCGAGGCCTTGGCAAAAGCGTTGTCCAGGTCGTGGATGTCCGCCAACAGGTGCGACTGGGAAGAGGCTACGCCGCCCACGCCCTGGCCGCGGCCTACCCAGCCGCCGTTTTCTTCCGGGGATACGCCCTTGGTGTTAACCAAGAGGTCCTTGACAGAGTCGGTGGCTTTGGCTTCCTTGGTGGCCATGGCAACGGTGCCAATGAAGACGGCATCGACCGGCATGGCGGGCAGGCCGTACTGGGTGGACCAGGAGCCGGTGATGTAAGTCGCGGCGCGCTCCGGGGAGTAAATGCCGCCGCCCACGGCCAGCACCGCGTTGGGGTGGTTGCGCACCAGGGCGTAGGTCTCTAGCAGCATGTCATCGAGGTTGACCCAGGAGTGGTGCCCGCCGGCGTGGCCGTCTTCGACCTGGATAATGATCTTGGTCTCCGGGTAAGCCGCGGCAATCTTGACCACGTCGCGGATCTGCTTGGCGGTGCCGGGCTTGAAGGAGATATAGGGGAAGCCGTCCGCGTGGAGCTGATCCATGATCTCCCCGGCCTCGTCTACCTCCGGGATGCCGGCGGAAACGCACACGCCGTTAAACGGCGCGCCGGCCGCGCGGGCTTTGGGCACCAGGCGGGCCTGGCCAAAGTGCAGGTTCCACAGGAAGCGGTCGAAGAACATGGTGTTGAACTGCGCGGTACGCCCCGGGTTGAGGTGCTCCTCCAGCACGGCGAGGTGCTTTTTGAATACCTCATCGGAGTACATGCCGCCGCCGGCCAGTTCCGTCCAGTAGCCGGCGTTGGCGGCCGCGGCCACGATTTCGCCGTCAGCGGACGTAGGCGTCATGCCGCCCAGGATGATGGGGCTAAGACCGGTGAGATCGGAAAAACGCGTCTGGGTGTAGGTCTTGCCGTCGGGCAAGGTGATAAGGCGCGGCGCGAAGTCCTGGTAGTTCACGGCGGTGGGCAGCTGCGTGCCCGGCGTGGCTAGGGCGTCGCGCGCGGCCGGGGTGTCGGCTAGCACGATGATCCGGCCGGTGCCGTTGATAAGCGGGGTGGTAATCCGCGCCAGGGGGCCGTCTAAGCTGATGAGCTCATCCGCGTCCAGCTTGGCTACGGTGGCCGGCCAGTCATGGACGTTGACCAGGATGTCGCGCGCCAGGCCACGGTCGTCGATGCCGCACTCCTTGGCCCACTTCTCAGTCAGCTCGGCTGCCGGCTCAAGGGAGGTGTGGTGGAAAGGCAGCGCCACGTCCAGGAAGTCGAACTTGGGCTCTAGCTCATCGCCGCCGATGGGCCGGGAGTCCAGCACCTTATTAAACTGCTGCGCGGCCTGCTCCACGGCGGCCTGCGTGGCCTTCAAGTCTGCCGGGCTGCCGGAGAGGGCGAAGGCGCGCGGGCCGTTGATAACGGAGATGGCCGCCTGGCCGCGCAGGTTGTCTTCGATGAAGCCGCGCTCTAGCCCGCGGATGGCCAGCATGTGCGCTGCGGTGTTGTTGCCGCCGTGAGTTGCGGCCGCCGCGGTGCCCATGAGCAGGGCCAGGGTCAGCGCTTCCTCCGGGGCTTCCAGCGCCAACACGCCCAGGCTGCCCTGGGAATGGCCAACGGCCTTGGTGGTTTCCAGGCCCAGGTCGCGCAGGTGGTTCACGGCCGCGATTTGGCCCAGGACGATGCCGGGGACGGAGTACGCCGGGAGCGCGTCCGAGGACACGGGGGTGGCGCCGCCGTCCAGCAGGGCCTCCAGGCGCTCGAAGACGCCCGGGCACGTCGATGCCACCGTGCGGGCGACTGGGGCCAGGCGCTGGCGGGCATCGGCAAGCAAAGTGCGCAGGCGCGCGGTCTCGTGCGGCGCCAGGTTTAGGGCGGCTTGCCAGTTGGTTCCTTGGCCCGCGAATAGGTAGGCCGGGTTCTTCAAGGAGTTCAAGGGAGTCAGCGACATGTGTTCCTCACTGTTTAGGTTTTGCATACGAACATTTATGACTACGTAACCGTAGCCTACTTTTGCGTAAGTTAGGGGCAACTCGCGGGCAGAATGTGAGGTTTTTCTCATGTCTTGGGCGATTGTGTAGTATTCGGGGTGCTACCCCCGTGGCCTGCGGAAATGCGGTAGGGTGGGGGAAGTTTAGGAGAAGAAAGGCAAAAACATGGCCACAATTGGCATCATTATTGGGTCCACGCGCGCGGAAAGAAACGGCGGTCAGATTGGCCGCTGGGTGGCCGAAACCGCCGGCGGGCGCGAACACGACTACCGCGTGGTTGACCTACGCGAGTTTGACGTTCCCATTTTGACCGCGGCCACCCCGCCCATGGCCGCCGGCCGGGAATACGAGGACCCGCGCGTGACCGAGTGGTCCCAGGCCATTGACGCGCTCGACGGTTTCATCTTTGTCACCCCGGAGTACAACGGTTCTGTGCCCGGGCCGTTCAAGAACGCCTTTGACAGCCTGGGCCCGGAGTGGAAAGAAAAGGCCATCGCGTTTGTGGGCTATGGGTTCTCCGGCGGGATTCACGTGATTGATGAATGGCGCCGGATTATCCGTAATTTCTCCATGACTGCGGTGCGCAACGACGTGGTGATTTCGCTTCCGGAGGAGTTCGACGAGGGCAAGTTCCACCCCGCCCCCGCCAGCGCGCAGAGGCTGGAATTGCTGCTCGATGACCTCGAGGCAGCACTAGTAGGGCAGTAGGAGGGGTCCTACTGCCCTGGTGCGCTGGCCGGCCCTGGTGCGGCTGCGGGCCGGGTTGGCCTGGCTGGTGCGCTGGCCGGCGCGGGTGCGGCTGCGGGCCGGGTT
>NZ_VXKJ01000018.1 GCF_008693075.1 Corynebacterium phocae
CGCGGGTGCGGCTGCGGGCCGGGTTGGCCGGCCCTGGTGTGCTGGCCGGGCCTGGTGTGCTGGCGGGTACGGCTGCGGGCCGGGCCTAGAACGCCGTCTCGGCGAACCGGGGCGTGCCGGTGCGCGGGGAAACCCAGGCGACCTCGCCGTCAATGCGGACCACCTTGCCGCGACTATCCGCCGGGCCGGAATCCTCGTTGACGCCGTTGTGATAAGCGCACATCGGTACCAAGTTGTCCACGTTGGTAAACCCGCCGCCTTGCCAGCTGTCGATGTGGTGGAACTCGCATTCATCGGCAGGTTTGTGGCAATCCGGCCACACGCAGTGCGGGTACTTCGCCGCAATCATGGTGCGCTGCTTCCAGCTGGCAAAGCGCTTAATCCGGTACAAGTTTACCGGCCCCTCGACGGGGTCAACCAAGGTGACAAAGCCCTGGTCAGCGAGGCGGCGTTCCAGGTATTCCTTGCCCGTGAGCGTGGAGCCGTTGGTCAGCTGCAAGGTCAGCTCCGCGCCATCGCCGGAAACCAGCTTGGCCCAGTCCTCCAGCGTGATGATGATGTTGGTGGAAACGGCCGGCAGGCTGCCACCGGATTTTTCGAAGAACACCGCTTCAGCCGCCTGGAGCCGGTCCTGGGCATTAACGGAATCCAGGACGCCCAACATGTCAGCAATCACGCTGGGCTTGGCAGTCAGGGAAAGCGTGTTGTTGCCCTGGCCGCGCCTGGTGACGCGCACCCCGGCCTCCGGACCGCCCTTGGCCTTTCGCTTGGCCGCGAAGTGATCCTTGGCCACCTGGTCCACCCGTTGCGCGGGGACCGCACATAGTTTCAGACGCAGATCCCAGATCTCGCGGGCGTGTTTTTCCCGCCCCGCGTGGCGTTCGATGTTTATCAGCGAGGTCAAAGAGTGCTTGCCCGCCAGGCGCCGCGCCGTGCGCTGCTTTCCGGTAAAAGGAGTCTCACCGAAATACACCGCCCCCAGGGCGCGGAGGGTGAGCGCGTGCGCGCTGTCAAACAGCGCCAGCAGCTCCTCCTCGGTGCGCCCGTGGGCTTGTTCAACCGGGGTGAGCCCCCGGGACACGTAGTTCGCGTATTCGTCTAAGTTCATGCCCCGAACGCTAGCTGCGGCAAAAGGCCAGCGCAAGGGGGTAAAAATTGCCCCCTGTGGATAACTTTTCCACTCCATTGTACTTTTCACAGGTTTAGTCCACAGGCCCTAACGGTCCGTTTGACAAAGAAGATCTAACGCGTAAGGTTTTGGGGCGTTTTGTCCAAAAGACCCCAAAATGACCCCCAAAAGGCCCGAAAATAGTTGGTGTTAAATGGATCACACGCCCGGGGCGGAAACTGTGTGGGAACCTGGGCGGTGGGCAGTGAGTCTAATAAAGGTGGCATCGGTATAGCCGGTAGCCAGGCAGCTAACTCAACTTGGAAAACCCACGAAAAGAAAGAACTCACCATGCAACATCCACAAACGCCGGACAATCTCCTGGGCGCACTCGTAGAACTATTGAAAGACCCCGTGGGTGTTGACGCCCGCCGGACAAAAGACGGCGGTATCCGCGTGGAGCTGGGCACGGGCCACGCGGAGTTTAAGACCAACAAGTGGTGGCTAGACATGCGGGGTGTGTGGGCCGGTGGGCCCTTTGAATCCAACCCCATGCTGGAGCGCAAACTGCACAAATTCAACCTGGAACAGGAGCGGTGCTATGCCCACCTGCGCCCGGACGGGTACCTAGAGCTGGCCTCCACGGAGGTGTGGGTAAAAGACGCGGAGGACTGGCAGATGGTCATCTTTGCCGTCACCCACCTCAGTGAAATGCTCCGCGGTTTCGCAGCGTTGGAAAAGGACTTTGGTGCCACCGGACGCACACCGGCGGATATCCCGGAACTGACGGAGGTCGAAGGCCCGGACTGGTTAAACATCAACGACGTCGCGGAGATTTTACGCACTGCGGGAGTAGACATCACCACCGACAATGACTACTGGGACGAAGACGAAATTGATGAAGACCCCTGGATTGACAGCATCGAATTCTACGAAAACGGAACGTGGATTGAAGTCCGCGAAGACCACGGCGGCCTCCTTTTTGAAATGGACTGCAAGGCACCGGTATCCGGCGGTAACCAGCGCGAGCTACTGGACTGGCTGCGGGACGCCAACCGCAAATTTGGCGTGCCGTTGCTGTTCCCGCAAACTAGCAGCGGGGTGTTCAACGACCGCGTGGGCGCGCGGGCATTCCTCCCGGGAATCTACCGTTACAACCCGGAGCAGGCGGAGTTTACTGTGCGCGCGGCCTTTGACCTCCTGCGCAACGTGGGGGATTTCTGCCAGGAGGAGGCTGTGGCCACGGCTTAGCGCGTGCGGCCAAGGTCAGCCGGGGCAGCCGGGGCAGCTAGGGCAGCCAGGGCGTCGGCGCGGACTTGGTTGCGGCGGAGCTTGCCCAGGGCATCGGCGGCTAAGGCGTCAAAGAACAGGACCCGGCGCGGGATTTTGTACCGGGCCAGGCGCGCGCGGCAATGCTCCAGCAGTTCCGCCTCACTGGCGGGCGCGTCCAGTACCACGCAGGCGGTGACCTCCCCGGTATCAACCACGGCGGCCGCAGCCACGGCCGGGTGGGCGCGCAACGCATTTTCCACCTCCGCGGGGTAGACGCTAAAACCGCCCACCTTAATAATCTCTTTGCGGCGGCCCACCAGCCGGTAGTAGCCGTCTTCTTGCGTGCAGATATCGCCGGTGCGCAGCCAGCCGTCGTAGAAAGCGTCAGGGTCCACGCGCAGATAGCCGGCAAAAACTTGCGGGCCGCGCGCTAGCAGCTCGCCCTCGGCGGCGTCTTCGGCCAGGTTGTCCGGGTTGGCAATCCGCAGTTCGGTCCCGGGCACTGGCTTGCCGATACCCCCTGCCCGCCGCGTTTCATCCAGCGGGTTACAGGTCAGCACAGGGGAGGATTCGGTTAGCCCGTAGCCCTCCACCAGCATGCCGCCGGTTAGTTGCTCCCATTCCTCGACGAGGTGGGTGGGTAAGGCGGCCGCGCCGGAGATGGCCCGGTCAATGCCGCTGAGGTCCGCGCCCACCGCGCGGGCGTGGGCGATAACGCGTTCGTAGAGCGTAGGAACCGCCGGCATCCAGGTGGGGCGGTGGGTGGTGATGGCATCAACCACGGCTTCGGCGGTGGGACGGGCCACGAAGATGAGCTGCGCGCCGATGTTTAACCCCACCGTAACCGACATGGTTAGCCCGTAGGAGTGGAACATGGGCAACGCCGCGAGGAAGCGTTCCTGGCCGCGCCGCAGGCCCGGGACCCAGGCGGTGATTTGCTGGGCGTTGGCGCTTAAGTTTCCGTGGGTGAGTACCACGCCTTTGGGTTGGCCGGTGGTCCCGGAGGTGTGGAGGATGAGCGCGGGGTCGTCGGGAGAAATGGGGGGAAACGCGGGCGGAGCGGCGGGCGGAGCGGCGGGCGGAGCGGCGGGCGGAGCGGCGGGCGCAGCGGC
>NZ_VXKJ01000019.1 GCF_008693075.1 Corynebacterium phocae
AGACGAAGGTGCGGGCCGCGACCTCGCGGGCGAGGGTTGCTAGATCATCTTCTTTGCCTGTGGGCGCGGCGGTAGTCAGCCGCAGTAGCCAGCGAGGGCGCGGTTGGGGATGGGCGAGAGGTGGCGGCGGAGCCGGCTGAAGCGGGCGCGGCGGAGGGCCAGTCGAAGCCGCCCGGGCCAACCCGCACCACAGGGCCTGGCACCGGGCAGCCCTCCCACGCGATAGCTAGCCGGGCACCGTGGAGGTCAAATAACGCCTCCAGCTCCGGGGCGGTAAATTGCGGATTGTGTTCCACCACCACCGCGCCCAGCTTGAGCACCGCCAAGAAGGCAATGAGGTGGAAGTGGCTATTAGGCAGCGCCAGGGCCACGCGGTCCCCGGGCTTGACGCCCAGGGTGACTAGGTGGGCGGCGGCGGTGTCGGTGGCATCGGCAAGTTGGGAGTAGCTTAGGCCCGCGCAGGCCGGACGGGCGGGAAATTCCGCAACGGTGGCGGTGAAAATGTCCACCAGCGTGGTCTGGCCAAAGCGCACGGGGTCCTCCTAGTCAGGCGAATACGTCAGGGGCAATACTATTGCACCTTGCGCTGCGCCAAAAGTTCCAGCAGCTGGGACTGCACAATCCGGCGGCGGACCTTGCCCAGCTGGTCCTTTTCCAACTCCTCGAAGTGGTAGAAAGTACGCGGAATCTTGTAGCGGGTGAGGCGCTCGCGGCAGAAGTTCTTCAGGCCCTCCGGGTCAAGCTCCGCGCCCTTGCGCAGGATAACGCAGGCCACCACGTCCTCGGAGCCATCGGCGCGCGGGCGGCCCACCACGGCCACATCCACAACATCTGGGTGCTCACCTACGGTGTCCTCAACCTCCTGCGGGTAGACATTGAAACCGCCGGTAATGATGATTTCTTTGATGCGGCTGACCAGCCGGACAAAGCCGTCCTCGTTCATAATTCCCATGTCCCCGGTGCGGAACCAGCCGTCGTGGAAGGCTTCCGCGGTGGCATCGGGGCGGTTGAGGTAGCCCTTGAAAATCTGCGGGCCGCGCGCCAGGATTTCGCCCGGCGTACCGTCCGGCTGGGTTTCATCCAGGTTATCCGGGTTAGCAATCCGCACCTCAGAATCCGGGAAGGGCAGACCCACCCAGCCCGGGCGGCGGTCCTTGCTCATGGGGTTGCCGCACAACGCGGGGGAAGTCTCCGTGAGTCCGTAGCCTTCCACCAGCAGGCCACCGGTGAGCTTTTCCCATTTTTCCACCGTGGGCGCGGGCAGGGTAGCGGCCCCGGAGAAGGAAGCGGCCACGCCACGGATATCTACGCCGTCTTCTTCCGCTTTGCGCACAATTTTGTCGTACAAGGTGGGCACACCCGGGAACCAGGTGGGGGTGCGCTTTTTGAAAATCTCCATGATTAGCGGCAGTTGCGGCGCGGGCAGCAGGATAATTTCCGCGCCGGTGGCAATACCCATGGTGTTGATCATGGTCATGCCGTATGCGTGGAACATGGGCAGCGCGCCCAGGAAACGCTCCGGCTTCTCCCCAAGCCCCGGTACCCACGCCTTGCCGGCCAGGCAGTTTGATGCGAGGTTGCCGTGGGAGAGCATGGCACCCTTGGGCGCGCCGGTGGTCCCGGAGGTATAAAGGATGAGCGCGATATCATCTGCGGAGACTTCTGGCAGGTTCAGGTCTTTGCCATTGCCGCCGATGGCCACCCCCACCAACGCGTTCCACGGCACAGAGTTCTCCGCGGGCACGGACAACTGCTCCCGCTTGGAGGAAATCATGGGAACCGGCAGCTTGAGCAGGAACTGCTTGGCACGCGGCATGGCGTCAATCATGTTGACGGAGACAATGACCTCCAGGTCGGTGTCCCCGCGCAGCTTTTCCAAGGTGGTGGCGGTCTTGTCCCACGCGATGGCCACGCGGGCCCCGTGGTCGCTAAACAGGCCGCGCAGCTCGTGCTCGGTATACAGCGGGTTGTGTTCCACCACGGTGGCACCCAGTAGTTGCACCGCGTAGAAGGCTGCAATGTGTTGCGGGCAGTTGGGCAGGATGATGGCAACTTTGTCCCCGGGGCGCACGCCAAAGGCTTTGAGCCCGGCGGCGGCCGCGCGGACCTGGGCGTCTAGTTCCGCGTAAGTCTGGGTGCGGCCAAAGAAGTAGGTCGCGGTGCGGTCTGCGTTGGCGGCCAGGTTGTCCTGGTAGATGTCCACCAGCGTGGTGTTCCCGTAGTCGATGGAGTGCGGGGTTTGTGTGCCGTAATTGTTCAACCAGGCTTTGGTTTCATAAGCGCCCATGGTTCCCTTTCGTGGTTTTGTTTTGCAGGCAATATTATATCGCGTGTGCCGGTGGTTTGGCGCACGCGACATGGCCGGCCCGCCTGCCAGCCTGCCTGCCAGCCAGCCAGCCAGCCAGCCTGCCGGGTGGCGGGCCAGACCAGGCGGGCGGGGCGGACATCCATCCGGGCCCGGCCAGGAAGGCAGGCGGGCGGGCGGGGCGGACATCCATCCGGGCCCGGCCAGGAAGGCTGCCGGGCGGGGGAAGCAGCGCAGGCAGCGCAGGCAGCGCAAGTGGCTAGGCCTTCTCCAGGCGCTTCATCAAATCCGCCTGGACCTCGCGGCGGCGGATCTTGCCCAGCTGGTCCTTGGCCAGCTCGTCGAAGTTGTAGAAAGTGCGCGGGACCTTATACCGGGTGAGGCGCTCGCGGCAGAACTCCTTCAGGCCGTCGGGGTCCAAAGCGGCGCCATCGGCAAGATTGACGCAGGCCACCACGTCCTCGGAGCCGTCCTCGCGGGGGCGGCCAACCACCGCGACGTCATCAACATCGGGGTGCTCGCGCAGCACCTCTTCCACCTCACCCGGGTAGACGTTGAACCCGCCAGTGATAATGATTTCCTTAATGCGGCTGACCAGGCGGATAAAGCCATCTTCTTCCATCACGCCCATATCCCCGGTGCGGAACCAATCCCCGTGGAACGCCTCCCGCGTGGCCTCCTCATTGCCCAAATAGCCCTGGAAAATTTGGGGCCCGCGCGCGAGCACCTCACCTTCCACGCCGTCCGGCTGGGTCTCATCCAGGTTATCCGGGTTGCCAATACGGACCTCGGTGTCCGGGAAGGGGATGCCCACGTATCCCGGGCGGCGGGCCGCAGTCATGGGGTTGCCCACAATAATCGGCGAGCACTCCGTGAGCCCGTAGCCTTCCACCAGGAGCCCCCCGGTGCGATCTTCCCACTTGGCCACACTGGCCGCCGGCAGGGTAGAAGCCCCGGAGAAGGACGCACGCACGCCCTTGATTTCCACGCCTTGTTCCTCTGCTGACTGGACAATCTTTTCATAAAGCGTGGGCACACCCGGAATCCAGGTGGGGGTGTGCTTTTTCATCAATTCCATAATCAACGGGATTTGCGGGGAAGGCAGCAGCACTAGCTCCCCACCAATGAGCTGCGCCAGCGTTAAGTTCATGGTCAGGCCGTAGGCGTGGAAAAACGGCAGGGCGGCTAGCATGCGCTCCGGTTCCTCACCCAGGCCCTTGACCCAGTGCTTGCCCATGAGCAGGTTAGAAAACAGATTCCCGTGGCTTAACATGGCGCCCTTGGGCTTGCCGGTGGTCCCGGAGGTGTACAAAATCAGCGCGGTGGTGTCTGTGGTGACATCGTCCGGGGTCTGGATGTCATCCCCGTTGCCGCCCACGGCATTGCCCACGAGGGTCTCCCACGGGACGGTGTTGGGGGCATCGGCGGAGAGTTGCTCACGCTTGGCGGCTAAAAACGGCAACTTTAAAGCCAGGCGCTTGGACACGGGCATGGCGTCAATCATGTTGATGGACACCACGGTCTCCAGCGGGGTGGTGGCGCGCAAAGCCTCCAGCGTCGATGCCGCCTTGTCCCACGCAATAGCCACCCGCGCCCCGTGGTCCTGGAACAAGCCCTCCAGCTCATGCTTGGTATAGAGCGGGTTGTGTAGCACCGCCACCGCCCCCAACTTGAGAACCGCGTAAAAAGCCGCCACGAACTGCGGGCAGTTGGGGGCCACAATGGCCACGTGGTCCCCCGGGCGCACACCGAAGGCCTTCAGGCCGGCGGCGGCGCGGCGAACCTGGCGGTCGAGCTCCGCGTAGCTTTGCGTTTTGCCAAAGAAGTAGGTGGCAGGCTTAGCTGCGTTGATGGCAATGTTATTGTCATAAATGTCCAACAACGTGGTGTCGCCGTAGTCCAGGCTGTGGGGCGTCCACTCCGCGTAGTGTTGCAGCCACGCCCGGTTTTCAAAAGCTGACATTTCCGACCTTTCGGTTCCGTAGGTTTTATCCTCAGCCAGTATAACCACGTCAAAAACCTTTAGAATGGTCCGTTATGCGTATTGCCATGATTTCCATGCACACTTCCCCTACTGAGCAAGCCGGGTCCGGGGACGCCGGCGGGATTAATGTCTACGTCCACAGCGTGGCCCAGGGTTTGGCGCGCCGGGGCATTAAGGTTGATGTATTTACGCGCGCCACGCGGCCCTCGCAAGGCGAAATTGTGGAGGTCACGCCGGGCTACCGGGTGATTAACATTGTGGCCGGGCCTTATGAGGGCCTGTCTAAGGAGGAATTGCCCACGCAGCTAGCGGCGTTTGCGGGCGGGATGATTGCGTTTATGCGCTGCCATGGGCTGGACTATGACGTCATTCATTCGCATTATTGGCTCTCCGGGCAGGTGGGGTGGTTGTTGCGGGATTTGTGGGATGTGCCGCTGGTGCATACGGCGCACACGCTGGCGGCGGTGAAAAATGCCCACCGCAGTGCGGGGGATACGGAGGAGTCAGAGGCCCGCCGGATTGGTGAGCAGCAGCTGGTGGACAACGCGGACTTCCTGGTGGTTAACACCGCCGCGGAGTCCACGGATTTGCTTGAGCATTACGATGCCCCCGTGGGCAAGATCACAGTCATTCCTCCCGGGGCAGACACCGAGCTTTTCACCCCGGGCACCGACCGCATGACGGAGCGCTCCCGGCGGCGGTTGGGTTTGCCGCAGCACACCAAGGTGGTGGCGTTTGTGGGGCGGTTGCAGAAGTTTAAGGGCCCGGAGGTGTTAATCCGGGCGGTGGCGGAGATGCTCAGCCGTGATCCGGAGCGGGACATGCGGGTGGTGATGTGCGGTGGTCCTTCCGGCCAGGGGGCCACGCCGGAGACTTATTCGCGTTTGGCGCAGGAGTTGGGCGTGGAGAGGTACGTGCGGTTTATTGCGCCGCGCCCGCCGGCGGAGTTGGTGTCGGTTTACCAGGCTGCGGATGTGGTGGCGGTGCCTAGTTATAACGAGTCTTTTGGGTTGGTGGCGTTGGAGGCGCAGGCTTCCGGCACGCCGGTGGTGGCCGCGGCGGTGGGCGGGTTGCCCATTGCGGTTGCCGATGGGGAGACTGGCCTTTTGGTTGACTCCCACGAGCCGGCGGCGTGGGCTGACGCCTTGGAAGTAATTCTTGATGATGACTCCCGGCGGATAGCCATGGGGCAGGCCGCGGTTGTTCATGCGGCGCGCTTTAGTTGGGCCAACGCCGTGGACAAGCTTGAGGCGGTGTACCGGGCTGCGCTAGATATTGAGCTCCCGGAGTGCGGGGAGCGCCAGGCCACGGGCTACTAAGCGCCGCGCTGGGCCGGGTCGCGGTGCCGCCGGGCCGCTGGGCTGGGTAGCCGCTAGAAGCCCACCGCGTCCTGGATGAGCATTCCCAGGCCCAACCCGGCTAGCTTATCGGCGTGGGCACCGGCCTGTGCGGCCGCGTGGTTGATGGCGGCGATGGCACCGGGGGCATCGGCGGCTAAAGCGCGGTCGTTGATGTGGGCGCTGGCCTGGGCGGCGTCACGCTGCGCCTGGGCTAGCTGCTGGTGGAACTCCGCGCGGAAGTCCGGCTCCGGCTCCAGCCCCTGGGCCTCCAAGTGGCGCAAACCCGCCTGCGTCCGGTCCTCGAACGTGCGCAGCGGTGCCGCCGGCTCCGTGGAAGCAGGCAGCTCAAAGTGCTGGTTGACCGTGCCGGAGCGAACCCCGTAGCCCTGTTCCAACACCGCGTCCACCGGTTGCGCGCGGCCCAGCGGGCCCAGGCCCATGGACGTAACGCCCAGCACCTCACCCGTGCGGGGGTCAAAGTTTACCCCGCCGGAGTCCCCCTGCTCATAGTTCAGGCCAAAGGACCAGATGCCGTTGCGCGTGCGCGCCAGCTGCGTGCCGCAGGACCTGCCCGTGCGCGCACCGTCTTTGCAGATGGGCTGGCCAAAGTTATCCGCCACTACCTCCAGCGGGCCCAGTTCGCGGTAGTCCTTTACCCCGGTCAGTACCACCGGGCGGGAGGGCCGGTGGCCGAACTGGTCCGTGGAGGTGGCCACGCGGTTGGCCGTTACGTGGGGGTCTAGGGCCACGGTGCCAAAGTCGGAGCCGTTGACGGCCGCGTCAAATTCGTGCGCTACAGAGACGGCGGGGTCGTTGCTGCCAAAAATGGTGCCCACCTGGTCGCGGACGCCAATCCGGGTTATTGCCTGGCCGCGTGGGTGGACAAAGATCTCCGGGCTCCAGGGGTCTTCGCCTTCCAGCTGGGTAATGCAGTGGCCGGCGGTGATGAGAATGTTTTTCCAACCGCCCGGGGCCAGGACGCGGCCGGCTACGCCCTGCGAGCAATCGAAGGTGTCCATCTCTGGGAGGAGGGAGAAATCACGGTCTCCGATTTTGATGGTGGTTTGGGGGGACACGGGCAGGGCGTGGAGCGGGCTGCCGGGGGAAACCAACGGGGCGGCGGTTGCCTGCGGTGCGGCGGTTGCCTGCGGGATGGCGGTTGCTTGCGGGATGCCGGCCACGAGCGCCGCCGCCAGGGCGCTGGTCAGGAGTTTCTTGTTCAACCAATGCATAGGCAGATTGTAGGTCAAGCACGCGGGTGAAAAAAGTGGCATGCTGGAATGCATGAGCAACGGAAAACTGATTCTTTTAAGGCACGGCCAGTCCGAGTGGAACAAGTCCAACCAATTCACCGGCTGGGTAGATGTAGACCTCACCGAGAAAGGTGAGCAGGAAGCCAAGCGTGGCGGGGAGCTTCTCAAGGAGCAGGGCATTTTGCCTGACGTGGTGTACACCTCGCTGCAGCGTCGCGCCATCCGCACCGCCAACCTGGCACTCAACGCCGCTGACCGGCACTGGATTCCAGTCATCCGCGATTGGCGTCTCAATGAGCGCCACTACGGCGCGCTGCAGGGGCTGAACAAGGCAGAGACCCGTGATAAGTACGGTGAGGAGCAGTTCATGGAGTGGCGCCGCTCTTATGACACCCCGCCGCCAGCGCTGGAGGACGGCTCTGAGTATTCCCAGGCCGGGGATCCCCGCTACGCCCACCTGGATAAGGTCCCGCAGACCGAGTGCCTGAAGGACGTCGTGGAGCGCTTTGTTCCTTACTTTGAGGAAGAGATCATGCCTCGCGCCAAGAAGGGTGAGACGGTCATGTTGGCCGCGCACGGCAACTCCCTGCGCGCGCTAGTCAAGCACCTGGATAACATCTCTGACGCCGATATCGCCGGGCTGAACATCCCAACCGGTATCCCGCTGGTATTCGAGATTGCCTCCGACGGCTCCGTGGTCAACCCGGGTGGCACCTACCTGGATCCGGAGGCAGCTGCCGCCGGTGCCGCCGCCGTGGCCGCCCAGGGCGCAAAGAAGTAACCTCCCGACCATCCCTCCCCGCAGGCCCTAGGGCTTGCGGGGATTTTCTACGCGTACCCTCTTACACCGCCTCAGTCTTACTTACCCGGATCGCGTTTTTGCCCCCTGGCGCGCAATTTAAGCGATTTGAAACAAGTTGAAACAAGCTAGACGAAGACAAAGTAGCCCGTTGACTTCTTCCCCCTGCGTGCTAAATTAACCACAGCTCATCAACCAGGTGTTGAAGGAGTATCTGGAGCCGTTCACCTAGTGGGCGGCTCTTGCCTTGTCTGGTAGGCGTCGTGGTCGCGCTTGAGTTTCCTGCGACGATGTTCGTGATCGATGTAGTAAGCCGTGACTAGCAGGGCATATGTTGGGCGCTCCTCAATGACAACAATGTAGTCAAACGACGGCCTAGTTATGATGTAACGCGGTTTGGAACTGCGTTTTGTATCAACCCACCACCGCAACTCTTTTCCTCCATCCTTACAAGAGTGCGCACCCTTCCAGGTAGGGGAGGGAGTTTTCCGCTCAACAGGACGGCGAGGCCGGGGTGAAGTAACCTGGGGAGAATGAGCGTGGAAATGGTGTTTGGCTTCCTCGTTGGCGTGACGGTCTGTGCGCTGGCGGTGCCGGCGGTGCGGGCGGTGCAGCGCCGCTACGAAAGGCGTAGGAACACCGCCGCCACGGAAGAAAACCAGGTTAGCACCATCAGTCAGGCTTTGCACTTAGCTTTCCAGGGCTCGCCCACAGGTGCCACCGTGGTGGACCGTGCCGGGGACGTTATTTTGTCCAACCCCTCCGCCCATGAAATGGCGCTGGTCCATGACCGCACCATCAACGCGGAGGTGTGGAAGGTGGCCCAGGAGGTGTTTGAGGATAAGGAAACCCGCTCGCTGGATCTGAAAATCTCCCAGCGCCGCACCGGCCACCGCGTGACCCAGGTGCAGGCCGTGGTCAAGCCGCTCACGCTCAACGATGACCGTTTTGTTATCATCTACGGCTCGGATGAGTCCGAGTCCGTGCGCATGGAGGCCGCCCGCCGCGATTTTGTGGCTAACGTCTCCCATGAGCTGAAAACCCCGGTCGGCGGGATTGCCCTGCTGGCTGAGGCCCTCCTGGAAGACCCCGGGGATCCCGCCCACGTGGAGTACTTTGGCACGCGGGTCCAAAAGGAAGCCGCCCGCATGGCCAATATGGTCAACGAGCTTATTGCGTTGTCCAAGTTGCAAGGCGCTGAGCGCCTGCCGGAAATGGAGCCGGTGCGGGTAGACGACATCGTCACGGATGCCATTGCCCGCAACCAACTCACCGCCGATGCCCTCAATATAGAACTCACCGCCGGTCAACCGACCGACAAACTGGTGATGGCGGATAAATCCTTGCTGGTCACCGCGCTGTCTAACCTGATTGTCAACGCCATCAACTACTCCCCGGAGTCCACGCCGGTGTCGGTGACTAAGAAGGTGGTGGGCGAGCACGGCAAGGAAATTGTGCTCATCCGGGTAACCGACCGGGGCGTGGGTATTGCCCCGGAGGACCAAAAGCGGGTTTTTGAGCGGTTTTTCCGGGTGGACAAGGCGCGCTCGCGGCAGACCGGCGGCACCGGGCTGGGGCTGTCCATTGTCAAGCACGTGGTGGCCAACCACGGCGGCAACCTGAAGCTGTGGTCGCGGCCAGGGACTGGCTCTACCTTCACCATTGAGCTTCCCGTGTATAACGAAATTCCCCTCCTTAATGATCAAAACCCAGCGGGAACGCCCGTAACATTAGATAATAGATTGGGCGCGGCCGTGGTGGCTCGTGCCAATTCGCGTCGAAAGGACAAAGCTTAAATGACCTCTATCCTCATCGTTGAAGACGAAGAGTCATTGGCAGACCCGTTGGCTTTCTTGCTGCGCAAGGAAGGTTTCGAGCCTATCGTGGCACTTGACGGCACCGCGGCCCTGCGGGAGTTCGACGCCAACGATATCGATATCGTGCTGCTAGATCTCATGCTGCCGGGCATGTCCGGCACGGACGTGTGCAAGCAGATCCGCACCCGTTCCCAGGTTCCCATCATCATGGTCACCGCGCGTGACTCGGAGATTGACAAGGTGGTGGGTTTGGAGCTGGGCGCGGATGATTACGTCACCAAGCCTTATTCCTCCCGGGAACTCATCGCGCGTATCCGGGCGGTGCTGCGCCGTGGCGGTGAGACGCCTGCGGACGCAGAATCCGCCGCCGGCCAGATTTTGGAGGGCGGCCGCGTGCGCATGGACGTGGAGCGCCACACCGTGGAAGTAGCCGGTGAGGCCGTCTCTATGCCGTTGAAAGAGTTTGACCTTCTGGAATACCTCATGCGCAACTCTGGCCGGGTGCTCACCCGCGGCCAGCTCATTGACCGCATCTGGGGTGCGGATTACGTAGGCGACACCAAAACCTTGGACGTTCACGTCAAGCGGCTGCGTTCCAAAATTGAGGCGGAGCCTTCCCGCCCGGAGCACCTAGTCACAGTGCGCGGCCTGGGCTACAAGTTTGACAAGTAGCTCCCCCGCCAGTGCCGGTGCCTAGAAACCTGCCTCGCGGGAGGCCGGGTGCTGGCTTAACTTCAAGCCGGCGCGTTTGCGCAGCACCTGCGCCATTAACTCGTAGACCTTCTTGCCCATCACGGCTTCAAGTTCCGTGCGCTGGGAAATCCACAGGGGCTCGGGGGAGTTGTGGCAGGAAGAATCTGTGGTGCAGTACCAGTCAAAGTCCTCGCCGCCGTTTCCCCAGCCGCGGCGGTCATATTCGCCGATGGTAGTGCGCAGAACCTCCACGCCGTCAGTGCGTTCTTCATAATCTTCGTGCCGCCGGATGGGCAGCTGCCAGCACACTTCTGGTTTGACCACCGTGAGGTCCTCACCGGCGTCTAGTGCCCACTGGTGTAGCGCGCAACCGGCGCCCGTGGGCCAGCCCGCACGGTTGGCAAAGATACACGCGCCGTCCACCACTGGGGTTTTTAGCTCCCCTTCTTCATCTTTGATGAGCCAGGGCTCCCGCTTCTTGCGGCTGCCGTCTTTTTTCACCGGCCACGCGTCAGGACCAAACTCCGGGCGGCGCTGCCAGTATTTGGCCGGCATGCGATTAACCGCGTCAAAGAGCTGCTGGCGGTCTTGTTTGTCTGCCATATAAGCGCCATGGGAGCAGCAGCCCACGTCCGGGTTTTCGCTGTCGATGCCGTGGCACCGCGCGGTCCCAAACTGGCAGGCGTAGTGCGACTCCATCCACGTTAAGTCGATGGAAAAGATGTGTTCCGGGTCTTCCGGGTCAACTAGTTCTAGCCAGTCGCGGGGATAGTCCGGGGGTAGTTCGTGGCCGGCCAGAATGGATTGCGCGGCCGGGGAGGAGGCCGGAAATCCTAAATTCACGGGTTGAGATTTAGCTGGATTCACACTAAACCACCGTAGACCTACTACGCTGGGGGTGTGTGTTTAGGTGCCAGTTTGGCCGGTGGCTTGCCGGTGCCCCAGCTCCTCACAGGCCAGTTGGTTGCGGGTGCCCTAGTGGCGTTGGTTTCCTTGCTGGCATTAAACTTGGATAAACTGGATATTTGGCCTTGGGCTTTGAGCGCGGGTGTCATTTTGCGCCGGTTGGACAGAGGCAGTACAGGTAAGGAATTGGTATAGGTAATGGCTGAAGAAAAGCAATTGACTGTTGCGGAGCTTTTGGCCCGCAATAACAAGGAGCGGACCTCCGCTGGCGGGGATGAGCGTCCGCGCCGTCGCCGGCGCCGCAGCCTGGAGGACGGCGGAATTTCCGTTGCCGAGCTGACCGGTAGCTTGCCTAAGGTCGATAAGAAGCCGGCGCAGGCAAAGCACTCTAACGTTGATATTGATGAGACTTCCCCGGTTATCCCGGCCCCGGTTGATCCGGAGGAGAAGGCCGCCGCTGACAAACTAGCCGCCGAGAAAGCTGCGGCCGAGAAAGCTGCGGCCGAGAAAGCCGCCGCAGCAAAGGCTGCGGCCGAGAAAGCCGCGGACAAAGCTGCGGCCGAGAAAGCCGCCGCAGCAAAGGCTGCGGCCGACAAAGCCGCGGACAAAGCTGCTGCTGAGAAGGCCGCTGCTGAGAAGGCCGCCGCCGAAAAGCGTGCTGCCGACGCCCGCAAGGCCGAGGAAATCAAACGCGCGGAGTTCGCCCGCAAGGCAGCCGCCGCAAAGAAAGCCGCAGCCGAAAAAGCTGCAGCCGAAAAGGCCGCTGCGGACAAAGCCGCTGACAAAGCCGCGGCCGAGTCCTCTCAAAGCCCCGAGCTGCTCGAGACGCTTGAACCCCAAGACAAGAGCCTCGCGGAGTCTCCAACCCGGACAGTGCCTTCGGCCGATGACACTGCGGTCATCGACAAGGTGCCGGACAACGTCAGTGGCACGTACACGCCGCTACCGGCGGACAACTCTGACCTGGAAACCACGGGTGAGATGGACGTTGTGCAGGTGGAAGAAGAACCCGCGAAGGCCAATCCTGCGGTGGTAGTCGTGCTGGCGCTGGCCGGTATCGTGCTGGGCGCGGTGCTTTTCAAGGGCTTCGAAATTCTCTGGGGCAGCTTGGACCGAATCCTGGTGGCAGTCCTGGCAGTGGCCGTGTGTGCCCTTCTGGCCGGCCTGGTCCACGTGATGCGCACGGAGCGCGACAAGCTCTCCGTGGTCTTGGCCGTGGCGGTGGGGTTGCTCCTGACCTTCGCCCCGCTGCTGTTGGTTTAACCCAGCTCCTTTGCTCCCCTGGCCATTGGCCGGGGGATTTTTTATTAGGCTGGTGGCCATGACAAACGTAACCATTATTGGAGCAGGACAGATTGGCCAATCACTCATTGCCGGGCTGAGCAAGTCCGGGCAGGCCCAGATTACGGCCACCAACCGGAGGCAGGAGCGCCGCAGCGAGCTGGAAGAAACCTATGGGATTTCCACCACGGGGGATAACTGCGCGGCGGTCAAGGACGCGGACGTGGTCTTTTTGTGCGTGAAGCCGTACCAGATTCTTCAGGTGGCGGAGGAGATTGCGGGTTCCTTGCCGGACGGCGCGGTGGTGGTGTCCATGGCCGCGGGGATAAAGATTGACTCTTTGCGCCAGGCGCTGGGTGCGCATCCTGTTATTCGCGTGATGCCTAATACACCCATGTTGGTTGGCCGGGGGATGAGCATTGTCTCACCGGGGCCAGATGTTGCCGATACCGCCGTGGACACCGTGCGTTGCCTCCTCGACGCCGTGGGTGAGACTGTGGAGTTGGCGGAGAGCCATGTTAATGCGGCTACGGCGTTGTCTGGGTCTTCGCCGGCGTATTTCTACTTGGTGGCTGAGGCGCTGATAGACGCGGGTGTGCAGTTGGGTATTCCGCGGGAGGTGGCGGTGAAGTTGGCTACACAGGCCGCTGCGGGTGCGGGGGAGATGTTGGTCTCAGCTGGTGATGATCCGGCTACTTTGCGTCAGAAAGTAACGTCACCGGGCGGGACCACCGCAGCCGCGTTGCGTGAGTTGGAGGAGTCCGGTATCCGGGGAGCATTCTTCCGTGCGGCCCAGGCCTGTGCTGATAAGGGCGAGGAACTGGCGTAGATTCCGGCGCGACCCGGGCTGGCTGCGTGCGCCGCCTGGCCCAGTCGCGTGCCTTCGCCCAGCTCGGTGCGCGCTGCCCGGCACTGAGCATTAGCCCCCCGCGTGGGGGTGGGGGTGCCCCTGGGGCAGTAGGGGATTCTAGCGTGTTAAAGGTGGCCTAAGTGGCTGAAGGAGAAGAAATATACTGCTGATTTGGTTGAAAAGTCGCATGAGTCACTACTTTCACGCTAGGCTAGTTAAAGCACGTGCGTGTACATACTGCAGGAGGGGAAGCCTTGCAGCGCGCTGCGAGCTGAAGGGTTAGAAAATATTATGGCTAATGAAGATAAAGGAACCTTTTTGACCATCGCGGAGGTCGCAGAGATTATGCGAGTTTCCAAGATGACTGTCTATCGATTGGTTCACGCTGGTGAAATGCCGGCGGTTCGCGTGGGACGGTCTTTCCGTGTTCACGAGTCCGCTGTGAATGAGTACCTCGAGGCCTCGGTCTACGGTGCTTAGGTAGCGTTTCACTCCCCGCCCCGGTGGTGCCCTGTTGGGTTGCCGCCGGGGCGGTTTGCTTGCGCTGCCCAGTCACAGCAGCCGTCACGGCCCCCAGCCCTAGCCCCAGTCACAGTAGCCGTCACAGTAGCTGTCGCGGCCCCCAGCCCTAGCCCCAGTCACAGTAGCCGTCACAGTAGCTGTCGCGGCCCCCAGCCCTAGCCCCAGTCGCAGCAGCCGTCACGGCCCCCAGCCCTAGCCTTGGGTCCCAGCCATCGGTTTCCCAGCCATCGGTTTCCCGGCGGCGGGGCGGGCGCGCTGGGAGGAATCCTCCGGATGCACGGGGTGACGCTGTGGTTGCGGCCGGTGTATTGACTGGGGTGGTTTTTGTGCCGGGGGAGGCCTTGGGTATGATGGATTGCATTCGTGTCGGCCAGGTGGGCGCTGTAAACAAGAGTGCACCTTGAGATAGCCCGCCTATTGCAAAAGTGCCGGCAGGTTAATGTACGTACAAAAACTCCGAAAGTGAGGAAACCTATTATGGGTTCTGTCATCAAGAAGCGTCGCAAGCGCATGTCCAAGAAGAAGCACCGCAAGATGTTGCGTCGCACCCGCGTTCAGCGTCGTAAACTGGGCAAGTAAAGCTTTGTAGCCAGACACCCCGCCGTGGTCCTATTAAAAAGGGCCGTGGCGGGGTGTTTCGCGCTGGGTGGGTCTAGGGGCGTTACTCCGCCGCGCCGGGACTGCCGGTAGGGGGCGGGGCTAGCGGCGCAGGATACGCCAGCCGCCCAAGGAAAACAGTGCGGTGCCAAGCGCCGGTAGCCCGAAGGTGCGCACCGCCCGCCGGAGCGAGCGGTAGTCGCGCACCAGCCAGCCGCGTTCCGCAGCCATGCGCCGCAGCTTGGAGTCCGGGTTAATGGCCACTGCGGTGCCCACCATGGACAGCATGGGCACGTCGTTGACGGAGTCGGAGTAGGCGGTGCAGCGCTCCAAGTCCAGGCCTTCGATGGTGGCAAGTGCCGCCACGGCGTGTTTCTTGCCCGGGCCGTGCAGGATATCGCCTACTAGGCGGCCGGTGAACTTGCCGTCTTTGACCTCCGCCACGGTGCCTAGGGCCCCGGTGAACCCAAACTTGCGGGCCAGGACCTGTGCTACCTGCACCGGGGTGGCGGTTACCAGCCAGACCTGTTGGCCGGCCTCAAGGTGCAGCCGCGCCAGGTCCCGGGTTCCCCGGTAGGCGCGGTCCGCCATGGTTTCATCCACGATTTCCTCGCAGAGCCGTACCATTTCTGCCACGGAGTGGCCCTTGATGAATTCCAGGGCTTGGACGCGCCCGCGGGCTACGTCTTTGGCGTTTTCGTTGCCGGAGATCCGGAACTTGAGTTGTTTCCAGGCGATGGGGGCTATGTCGGAGAGGGTAATGAACTTCCGGCGCGCCAGGCCTAATGCAAAGACCACCATGGAGGAGCCTTGGATGAGCGTGTTGTCTACGTCAAAGAAGGCGGCGGCGCCGATATCCAGGGGGATGTTGGGGTCCGGCGCGGTGAGTTCGCGCCCGCCGGCGGAGGCAAAGGAGCCGTCCACTGAGTCCACGCCCGCGTGGTAGGAGTCCAGGTCTATGTCAAAGAGCTCGCGGACGGCTTCAGCGGCGGCGGCGTGGCCGGCGGTGCGCTGGGGGGCTTCGCCAAGAGGGGCGAAGGCCAGGTTTTCGAAGAAGTGCCGTAGTCCGCCGCGGCTGGCTGTCCAGTTTTCTAGGAATTCGCGCGGTGACATTTCGGGCGGCACGGGGGTGGCGGACACGGATACTCCTTATAAGATTGCTGAAGAGATCACTCTATCTTAAATCCCAAGGAGACTCCCTGTGAAGAATGTGGAATTGATGGTACGCAGGACCTGCGGGTCGTGTGATCGGGTGTTGGCGCAGATTACTCCGGTGGTGCGGGCCGCCGGTGCGCGGCTGGTGGCGGTGGATGTGGATTTAGACTCGGAGCTGGCAATGGAGTACGGTGACCGCGTACCCGTGGTTGTCATAGATGGGGAGGAATTTGCTTGTTGGGAGGTAGACAACAGCGAGCTCTCCGCGGAATTAGCAGCGGGTTAGCCTGACCTTGCTTTTCGCTTCTGTGCCAGACGGAGTATTCTTTGGTTTGATTTGAATCATCCGTTAGTTTGACAGGGGTTTGCATGAGTGTGCTGGTTGTGGGCATGTCCTACCAGTCCGCGCCGGTAGCGCTACTGGAGCGGTTGAGCATGGACTCCAACGTGAAAGATAAGACGTGTGGGAATCTTACCGCTGGCCGCTCTTTGAGCGAGGCCATGATTGTCTCCACGTGCAACCGGATGGAAGTCTATGCCGTTACCAACTCTTTTCACACCGGTGTGCAGGACGTGGTTAAGGCCTTGCATGAGGTCTCCGGTATTCCGGAGGAAGACCTGCGTAGCTACCTCTACGTCCGCTACGCCGATGCCGCCGCAGAGCATCTGATGAGCGTTACTTCCGGTTTGGATTCCATGGTGGTGGGCGAGCAGCAGATCATTGGCCAGGTGCGCGCGGCGTACCAGTCTGCGGCGGGCCAAGGAACGGTGGGACCGCGGATCCACGCGCTGGCGCAGGCCGCTTTGCACACCGGAAAGCGGGTCCACGCGGAGACTCTCATCGATGAGGCGGGCGCGTCCATGGTGTCTTTTGCCTTCGATCGCGCTTTGGAAGACCGCGGCGGCCAGGACCCCAGCGGCCAAGACTTGAGCGTCCAAGAGCCGGGCGGCCAAGTACCGGACACCCAAGACTTGAACGGCCAGGACCCGGGCGGCCGGCCCCTGGAGGGTTCCTGGGTACTCATCCTGGGGGCTGGTGCCATGGCGGCGCTGGCCGCTACGCATGCCGGTAGGTTGGGCGCCAAGCTCATCATCGCCAACCGCACCCGGGAGCGTGCTGAGCGCCTGGCGGACCACGCCTGCGAGGCTGGGGTAGTCTCCCGCGTCGTGGACTTCGCAGAACGCACGCAGGTACTGCCGGAAGTTGACGTGGTGGTCTCTGCCACCGGAGCGCAGGACTTCACCATCAACGCCGCCGATATCCCGGCTGGGCGGCCGTTGACCCTCATTGACCTATCCATGCCGCGCGATATTGACCCGGCGGCCGGCAAGCTAGACCGCGTCAACTTGGTGAACATCGAGTCCCTGGCGCGGTCGGTTAACAACGGGCAGATGGCCGGCGGGCCGCAGGGCCATGCCCGGCGGATTGTGATGGAGGAGTTGGAGATTTTCACCTCCGCCCAGCGGGTGCGCGATGTCGCGCCGGCGGTGTCTGCCTTGCGCAAGCACGCCGCGGACCTGGTGGCCTGTGAGGCCGCCCGCCTTGAGCAAAAGCACCCGGAGTTAGACGCGCAGCAGCGCGAGGACATCAGCCGGGCGCTTAAGCGCGTGGTGGATAAGCTTTTGCACCAGCCCACGGTCCGTGCCAAGCAGCTGGCTGCCACGGAGGGCAGCGTGAGCCATGAGACCGCGTTGCAGGATCTCTTTGGCCTTGATCTTGAGGAAAAAGGGCTTATTGCTGACGTCGAGGATTTGCCCAAGAAAGTGTAAAAAGGAGCCCCCATGTTCAGAATTGGTACCCGCGGGTCCCTGCTTGCCACCACTCAGTCCGGCCACGTCCGGGACTGGTTGGCGCAGCGGGGCTACCCGGCGCAGCTGCATATTGTTACCACCGCGGGGGATGTGAACATGGCGCCGGTGGAGCGCATCGGCGTCGGTGTTTTTACCCAGCGCCTGCGGGACGCGTTGGCGGCGGGGGAGTGTGATATCGCCGTACATTCGTTTAAGGATTTGCCCACTGCTGCCGATGCCCGCTTTGAACTGGTTGTGCCCACCCGCGCCGACAGCCGGGACGCGCTCATTGCCCGTGACGGCCTCACGCTGGACCAGCTACCGGAGGGCGCGCGGGTGGGAACTTCCGCGCCGCGCCGGATTAGCCAGCTGAAGGGCTTGCGGCCGGACTTGGATATCCGTCCGCTGCGGGGCAACATCGACACGCGTATGGGGTATGTGACCGCCGGTGAGCTAGACGCGGTGGTGCTGGCGTATGCCGGGCTGGTCCGTGCTGGTTACGCCCAGCGGGCCACCGAGGTTTTTGCGCCGGAGGTATTTTTCCCCGCGCCCGCGCAGGGTGCCTTGGCCATTGAGGCCGCGGTGGGCAGTGAGGCCGCGCGGGCCATTGCTACTGTGCGCGATGAGCGCGCGGAGACCGCCGCCCTGGCTGAGCGCCAGTTGCTGGCCACGCTCGAGGCCGGTTGTACTGCGCCCGTGGCCGCCTGGTCCGCCTGGGAGGGCCAGCAACTCACGCTGCACGGGGGCGTTTTTGCCCTGGATGGCAGCCGGGCGCTGCGCGTGAGCGCCACTGGAGATAACCCGCGCGAGCTTGGCCGTGAGGTCGCGCAGCAGCTGTTTGCGGAGGGCGCCGGGGAGATTTTGAGAACTTAGAATTTACTATATGGGTCTACTTCCATTAGGGTGTAGTTACCATACGAGCGTTTATCACCTGTTAATCGGCTCCCCTTAATACTCCCGGGATGGCTTGCCACCTGGGATTTTGGCTGTCACACAAAGACTAGAAAAGAACCTTATTTTGAGCACTTCCGCACCGCAGATCCCGGAACAGCTGGGAAAGGTCATCTTCGTTGGCGCTGGACCTGGCAACCCGGACATGTTGACCATCCGCGCCCGTGAGGTGTTGGCGCATAACGCTATCGCGGTCACTGACCCGGAGGTGTTAAAGGGCGTACGCGACATGGTCGCGTGTGCGTTGCCCGTTCCGGAAGAACTGCTTGAGCAGGCTGAGCGCGAGTATGAAGAGATCGTGGCCGCCGCCAAGGCCGCCGGCGCGCGCCGCAAGCCCCCGCGCCCGCCCGCGCCCACGGCCGCTGTTATCCAGGACCCGGAAGAAGACCTGGTGGGCCAGCTTCGCGCTGCGCTGGAAAGCGGCGGGGACGTGGTGCGCCTGGTGTGCGGCAACCCGCTGAACCGGGAGTCCATCAAGGCGGAGATTGCCGCGGTGGCCGCAGCAGGAATGGAATTCCAGGTGGTGCCTGGCATGTCGTTGCCTTCTACGGTCCCTTCTTTTGCCGGCCTGGCGCTGGGTTCTACTTACACCTCGGCGGAAATCACTGCGGATACCGATTGGGACGCCCTAGCTGCGGCCACTTTGCCGCTGGTGCTCCAGGCCGTCCGGGAGCAGTTGCCGGTCATTTCTGCGGAGCTGGTGGCGCGCGGAATGCCGGCGGACACGGAGGCTTTTGTCACCGTCCATGGCACCACGCGCCTGCAGCGTACGTATGAAACCAATCTGGGCACTTTGGGCAAGTTGGGCGCGGAACTGCCCGGGGACCTGGTGGTCACGTTGGGCCGTACCTTTGATGACCGCACTAAGTATTCCTGGTGGGAAAACCGGCCGCTCTACGGCTGGCGCGTGTTGGTCCCGCGCACTAAGGAGCAGGCGGGGGCTATGTCCGCGCGCCTGGCTGGCTACGGTGCCATCCCGCAGTCTGTGCCCACCATTTCGGTGGAGCCGCCGCGCAACCCGGCGCAGATGGACCGCGCCATCAAGGGCATTGTGGAGGGCCGCTATAAGTGGATTGTGTTTACCTCCGTTAATGCGGTGGAAGCCGTGTTTGAAAAGATTTTCAAGCTGGGTTTGGACGCGCGTGATTTTGCGGGCGTGCACCTGGCCGCCGTGGGCACCAAAACTGCCGATGCCCTCCGTGCCCAAGGCATGAAGCCAGAGCTCATGCCGGAGCCGCATCGGCAAAACTCGCAGGGCCTGGTGGAGGCGTTCCCTAACTTTGTGGAGGACATTGACGCGGTGTCGGGAGTGCTGCTGCCGCGCGCGGACATCGCCGGTGAGTCGTTGCCCGCCGGGCTTTCCCGCTTGGGGTGGGAGGTCGATGACGTGGTGGCTTACCGCACCGTGCGCGCCGCCCCGCCATCTGCTGAGGTACGCGACATGATCAAATCCGGTGGCTTTGACGCGGTGGCGTTTACTTCCGCGTCCACCGTGCGCAACCTGGTGGGTATTGCCGGCAAGCCGCATACGCGCACGATTATCGCGTGCATCGGCCCCGCTACCCGCGCTGCGGCGGAGGAGCTGGGCTTGCGGGTGGATACCGTGCCGGAGGTAGCTGACGTGCCTTCGTTGATTGACGCTTTGGCTGAGCATGTGGCCGCGCTGCGCGCCGCCGGCAACCTGCCCGCACCGCGTAAGAAGCGCCGTGCGCGCAAGAAGACTACTAAGGTTGAGTGATATGACCGTGAGCTCTTTTCCTAACCGCCGGCCGCGCCGGCTGCGCACCTCGCCCGCCATGCGGGAGCTGGTGGCCCAAACCCGGCTTGACCCCAGTGACTTCATTTTGCCCATGTTTGTAGCGGAAGGCCTGGATAGCCCCCGGGAAATTAGCTCCATGCCGGGGGTCTACCAGCACACGCTGGACTCGCTGACTCGCGCGGCGCATGAGGCCTTGGACGCGGGTGTGAAATGCGTTGATCTTTTTGGCGTGCCGCTTACCGCTGATAAGGACGCCTCTGGTTCTAAGCAGGGGGTCCTCACAACCGCCATCGCGCACCTGCGCGCGGAGTTCGGTGATGACCTTTTGGTCATGGCGGACACTTGCCTGGATGAGTTCACTGACCACGGCCATTGCGGCGTACTGGACGCCTGCGGCCGCGTGGACAATGACGCCACGCTGGAGCTCTACGGCCAGATGGCCGTTTCCCAGGCTAAGGCCGGTGCGCACATAGTTTCTCCTTCCGGAATGATGGACGGGCAGGTGGGCCACATCCGCACTGCGCTGGACGCGGCCGGCTTCCCGGACGTGGCTATCATGGCTTATTCCGCTAAGTACGCCTCCGCGTTCTTTGGGCCCTTCCGCGAGGCCGTGGGGTCCTCCCTTACCGGGGACCGCCGGACTTACCAGCAAGATCCCCGCAACTTCCGGGAGTCCCTGCTGGAGGTGGAACTAGACGTAGCTGAGGGCGCGGACTTTGTTATGGTCAAGCCCGGCCTTCCTTACCTGGATGTGCTGGCGGCCGTGGCCCAGGCTTCGCCCGTGCCCGTGGCGGTCTACCAAGTCTCCGGTGAATACGCCATGATTAAAGCCGCCGGTTTAAACGGCTGGGTGGACGCGGACGCCGTTATGCTGGAGTCGCTCCACGCCTTTAAACGCGCCGGCGCGGACCAAATCCTCACATACTTTGCCACCGACGCCGCCCGCGCCTTGCGCGAGCGGGGATAGGGAAAAATCTTGACTGATACCACCACCCGCCCCCAAACCGTCCACCTGATGTTGACCGCCTGGTTGGCGGCAGCCGGCGGTGAGGTCCTTCACCAGGTGTTGCAGATTGTCATCTCTTTGTTCAACCGCGACGCCCTGATTGCGGGGATTAAGACCAGCTTCGAGGACAGCAGCAACCCGCTCCTTGCCTCCGATGCCCTCTTGGAAGTCACGGCCTCCATGGCTATTTTTGGCTCCGCGCTACTGTCCATGGCCGTGGTGGGCTTGTTGATGTTCATGCTGACTAAGTTGGCTACTCAACACAAGTGGGCCGGCAGTGCGCGGCGCTTGTGGTTTGCCTTCTCCATCTACTTCGGGCTGCGCCTGTTCTTTGTGTTCTCCGCCGTCCCGGGCGGTTCCAAGGCCCCGGAGTGGTTGATTGTGGGCGACGGCATGGTGCAAATCCTGGTGGGCGTGACCGCCGTCATGGGTTTGCTGTTTTCCATGAAGGAAGAAGTCCTGGACTACACCGGGGAGCTGGCCCAAATCCGCAAGATGGAAAAGGAGCTGGCGGAGGAAAAGCGCCGCAAGATGTTGGAGAAAAACGACGACTCCGCGGATGACACGCCCTGGTACAAGCGCCGGGGCCAAGACCACAGCCGGGGCCGGGGCCAAGACCACAGCCGGGGCCGCGACAAAGACCAAGACCAGGACCAGAAATGACCCAGTACCCGCCGGACTACAACCGCCCCGCCGCACGCAAGAAAGCCCCAATTTCCTTGGACGCCTGGCCGCGCCCGCTGCGGTGGGCTTACTGGGTCTTCGTCCTAGCCGCCATAGTCATGACCGTCTCCGGGCTGGTGGGGTGGTTTGACCATCCAGAACCCGCAACCGGAGCCTGGGCGGAGTATTTCCAGAACAACCGGCACTTTGTGGCCGGCGCCAACCTGGTGGCCGCTGTCATCATCTCCGTTCTGGCCCCGCAGCTTTCCCGCGCTATGAAACACGCCCGCACTGGCCTGGCCGCGGTGGTGTTTATCAGCTGCTTTTTCAATATCGCCGCCATCGCTGTGGGGGTGGGCGGGCTGATGCTGGTGGTCATCGTGGTGTTACTGTTGACCGCCACGGTGCTGATGTACCGCCCCCAAGCCAATGAATTTATCCGCGAACGCAACCGCGAAAGACTATAGGAGACCACCATGAGAGTCCACAACGCCCCCATCATCGAGGCCGCCAACGGCCGCACTCCTTCGCGTCCGCCGGTGTGGTTCATGCGCCAGGCCGGGCGCTCCCTGCCGGAATACCGCCAGGCGCGCGAGGGCATTGACATGCTAGATTCTTGCTTCATGCCGGAGCTGCTGGCGGAAATTACCTTGCAGCCGGTGCGCCGGCACGACGTGGACGCCGCCATTTTGTTCTCCGACATCGTGGTGCCGCTTAAGGCAGCCGGCGTGGGCGTGAACATTGTGCCCGGCCGCGGGCCCGTTATGGACGCGCCCATTCGCACCGCTGCTGACGTGGGCGCGCTGCCCATCCTGGACACCGATATCCCGGAGGTGGCCCAGGGCATTTCCATAGTCTTGGATGAGCTCACCCCGCAACAGGCCATGATTGGCTTTGTGGGCGCGCCGTTTACGCTGGCCTCCTACCTGGTGGAAGGCGGGCCGTCGAAGAACCACGAAAAGACCAAGGCCCTCATGCACTCCGAGCCGGACACCTGGCACCGCCTCATGGAGCGGCTCACGCCTACCATCGTGGCGTTCTTGGGCCAGCAGGTAGACGCGGGCATCGACGCCATGCAGCTCTTTGACTCCTGGGCGGGCTACCTCAACGAGCCTGACTACCGCGAGTTCGTGCTGCCTTATTCCACCCAGATTCTGGAGTCTGTGGCGGGCAAAATCCCGCGCATCCACTTTGGCGTGGGCACCGGTGAACTGCTCACCGCCATGTCCGAGGCCGGCAGTGAGGTCATGGGCGTGGACTACCGCGTCAGCATGGCCGATGCCGCTAAACGCGTCAAGACCCGCGTGCTGCAGGGCAACCTGGACCCGGCCCTGCTGTTTGCTGGGGACGACGCCGTGCGCGCCGCCGTTGCCCGCATCAAGGCGGAGACCGCCGGCTTGGACGGCCACATCTGGAACCTTGGCCACGGCGTGCTACCCACCACTGACGCCGAAGCCATCACCCGCGCCGTTGCCATCATCCACGAGGAGGGCTAAATGAAGATTGCCATCATCGGCGCCGGCCTGGCCGGACTAACCGCAGCTTATGAGCTGCGCGACCACGAGGTCACCGTGCTGGAGGCAGACGGCCGGATTGGCGGCAAGCTGCACACCGTGCCTTTCAAGGGCGGCCCCACCGACATGGGCGCGGAGGCTTTCGTGCGCCGCCGCCAGGACGCGGTCGAGTTCTTCCGCGAGCTAGGCCTCGAAGACGCGCTCGTGGATCCTTCGGACAAGCGCCCCCGCGTCTATACGGGTGGCAAGCTGCACTTCATGCCCCCCGGCGGTCTCATGGGCATCCCGGCCGAGCCGCAAGATTTTTTCAGCGCCGCCACCAACGAGCGGATTGCTAACGAGGTCCCCTTTGAATGGACCCCCGGCCACGACGTATCCGTGGGCGCGCTGGTGCGCCAACAATACGGCGATGAGGTCGTAGATCACCTGCTCTCCGCGCTGCTGGGTGGGGTGTATTCCTGCGTGGCTGATGACCTTGGCCTGCGCGCTACGCTGCCCATGCTGGCCCGCAAGCTAGACGAGTTGGCCGCCGACGGCCCCGTCACGCTCAGCGCCGCAGTAGCCGCCATCGAATCCGGCCGCAGCCCCGCGGCCAGCCACGCCTTTGCCACCTTCAAAGACGGCTTCAAAGATCTCTATGAAACCCTGGCGGAAAAATCCGGCGCGGAAATCCACCTTGATACCTTTGTCTCCGGAGTGACCCGCACCAAGGACGGCTTCCAGGTCACCGGCGCGGAGGGTACTTTTGACCGGGTGGTTTTTGCCACGCCCGCGCCCACCACGGCGCGGCTTATCTCCAAGGTTTCCCCGGAGGCCGCCCAGACGCTCAAAGACATCAAGCTGGCTTCCTCCGTGGTGGTGGGCTTCAATTTTGCCTCCGCAATAGACCCCGCCGGCAACAGCCTGCCCGATGCCACCGGAATCCTGGTTGCCGCCGATGAACCCGGTATCCAAGCCAAAGCCTTCACCCTGTCTTCGCGCAAATGGCCCCACCTGGGCCAACGCGAGGGCTTCTTAGTCCGCGCCTCCTTTGGCCGCTTTGGCGATGACGCCCTAGTCCGCGCCGAGGAAGACGACCTGGTGGATATTGCCCTCGATGACCTGAAAACCATCACCGGCTTTGACGGCCGTGCCGCCGGCGTGGAGGAAATCTATACCCAACGCTGGTTTGGTGGCTTGCCGCGCTACGACCACACTCACCTGGAAACCGTTGCCGCAGTCGAGGAGTCCCTAGCCGGGGTAGAAGGCGTTGCTGCCACCGGTGCTTGGGCCCACGGCGTGGGTATCCCGGACGTCATTGCCCACGCCCGGAAGGTCGCGCGCGATCTGGCCTAAACCCTAAACTTCCTACCCCAGCTGTGAACCCGCAGCTGGGGTTTGTTGTTGCCTGTCTCCCGGCCCCGTTGAGCTGAGTTACCTTCCTTTATCCAGTTTTTGTTGCTTGTCGCTTAGCCCCGTTGAGCTGGGGATTCGTACATCTCCATCCCCTGTGTCCGTAGTCCTTGCTAGGCTGGGAGCTGGTTCACGAACAGGTTTTCGAAAACTTGGGAGTGACTTCCCCGTCGGGGCGTGGCTTTGGGCTCGCGCGCTAGTACGTGGGGGTCTAGGTTCCGCGCCCTTTGGCGGGCGGGGGAGAGTCCTCACGACCGAAAGGGAGGTGGTTTGGTGGGTAAGCACTCATTAAACCGGCCCGGTCGCAAGAAAGACCCTGCTACCAGCAACGATAATTCCAAAATCAAACTGGTAAGCAGGGTCGTGGTTCTTGCGACCGCAATACTGAAGTTGATTGAAACAATCCTTCAGTACAGGGCTTAGGCCCGATAGCCTCACCTGGATAACCGCCGGGTGGGGCTATTTTTTCAACAAGCTAGCTAGGCTGTGCCTGTTGTTGGTCCCTATCCTAGCACTGGGGCGGGATTTTTCAAGGGGTGGCAAGCTTTTTTAGGGGGATGGAAATGTAGCTTGCCTGTCTTCCGGCCCCGTTGAGCTGGCTTACTTTCCTTGCTCCCTCCAGTTTGTTGCTGCCTGTCTCCCGGGCCCGTTGATCTGGGGATTCGTACATCTCCATCCCCTGTGTCCGTAGTCCTTGCTAGACTGGGAGCTGGTTCACGAACAGGTTTTCGAAACCTGGGTGTGACTTCCCCGTCGGGGCGTGGCTTTAGGCTCGCGCGCTAGTACGTGGGGGTCTAGATTCCGCGCCCTTTGGCGGGCGGGGGAGAGTCCTCACGACCGAAAAGGGAGGTGGTTTGGTGGGTAAGCACTCATTAAACCGACCCGGTCGCAAGAAAGACCCTGCTACCAGCTCTGATAATTCCAAAATCACACTGGTAAGCAGGGTCGTGGTTCTTGCGACCGCAATACTGAAGTTGATTGAAACAATCCTTCAGTACAGGGCTTAGGCCCGATAGCCTCACCTGGATAACCGCCGGGTGGGGCTATTTTTTCAACAAGCTAGCTAGGCTAGGCCTGTTGTTGGTCCCTATCCTAGCACTGGGGTGGGATTTTTCAAGGGGTGGCAGGATTTTGGGGTCTTGGGTTGTGCCCTTTGGCGGGCGGGGGAGAGTCCTCACGACCGAAAGGGAGGTGGTTTGGTGGGTAAGCACTCATTAAACCGGCCCGGTCGCAAGAAAGACCCTGCTACCAGCTCTGATAACTCAAAAATCAATCTGGTAAGCAGGGTCGTACTACTTGCGACCGCAGTACTGAAGTTGATTGAAACAATCCTTCAGTACCGGGCTTAGGCCCGATAGCCTCACCTGGATTCGAGCCGGGTGGGGCTATTTTTTCAACAAGCTAGCTAGGCTAGGCCTGTTGTTGGTCCCCATCCTAGCACTGGGGTGGGATTTTTCAAGGGGTTGAGTGATTTTGGAGGGGTTAGGGCGGGTTGTCGCCCGTTACCGGAGTTGGGGGTGAGACAGCTCTAAGTTGGTGAAAAATTTTCCGCAGGGGCTTAACAGCGCCTGATGTTAACGGTATGCTCCACTTATGAAGAAAATAATTATTGCCCTCGCAGTGTGTTTACCGGCGCCCGTGGTTGCCACCGCAGCCACGCCACCGCCCATCATGGACATTTTGCCGCTTCCCGGACCGCACGGCTACCTCTATGAGGAAACCTCGCTGGACGCAGCTACCGGTGGTACGGTTCCTGCGCCGCGTTATGTGGACCCAAATACTGGCGAGCCCCGGTTGGCAGATGGCCAGACCGTTTTTACCAGGGCCGCCGGAGCACCTGGCTGGGCCTTTATTAACCCGGATGGCTCCATCACGGTCCCCGCGCGGGTTCAGCCGGGTTCTTATTCAGTGAACGTAAACTTTGTACGTGCGGACGGTAAGACTGGCGTGGCTACGGCCCGGGTTAACGTCGCTGAACAGCGAAAAGTTGAGTCAATCTACAACGTGGTCTACTTGCCGGTGGATTATCCGCAGTCGGCTAAGTTGCAGGTTCTGGGCCCGGATGACCGCCCGGTGGACTCGCCCGGTGTCGCGAAGGTGGAGTTGGCTGCGGATTCCGCGTTGCCAACTGGTTATACCGCCACTATCGATGACAAGGGCACGGTCACCCTGGTTGCGCCGCGCCCGCGTACTGCAGCTACGGTGGAGGTTCCGGTCACGGTTACTTTTGATGATGGCACTGTGCGCTCCGGCCGGGCTACTTTCCGGGTAGCGGCCCAGGCGGAGACTGCGGGCGTGAGCTACTCACCGGTGGAGCTTCAGCCGGGTGAGGGTGCAACGGTTGCTCCTGATGCCGCCTCGGTTGCGCCGGGCACCAAGTTCAGCGCTCATGGGGCTTGGCCGGAGTGGGCGTTCGTTGATAAGGCGGGCACCATCACGGTTGATGCTTCCGCGCCGGTGGGGGAGCATGAGCTGTTTGTTTCTTACGGGGCGGGGGAAGTAGCCACTGCGCAGATTACGGTTAAGGCCGAGCAGTCAGCTGGTTCCTCGCAGGGGGATCTGGGGTATTTGGGGCTGCTGGCTATCCCGGCGGTGGCGGGAATCCTGGCCGCTATCTGGCATTTCTTCCCAGGCTTGGGGGCTTTGGCTGGGAACTTGTTCCGGGGCTAGCCCCGCGCTATCTCTGCCCCGCTGGGCTTGCCGGCGGGCCGGATACTTGGCCAGCCGCTCGCGCTTGCGCGTGCTGCCCGGCCGGATACTTGGCCGGCCAGCCGGCAAGCTACCTGGCTTACGTTGCCGGACCGTCCCGGTTGACCAGGATGGAGGAAAAGTCCGTGTCCCCGCGCCCGGCGGATTGCTCGCGTGCCAAGCGGGCGATACCCGCCTCTACCGCGGGCAGCGCCTTGTCAGCGGTGGCCACCATCAGCCGCGCGTCTTTGGCCAACGCGTCCACAGTGAAATCACCCGGCGCGGTGTCGCGCTGGCCCAGGATGAACGGTGCTTTCATGTCTTTCATGAACTTCAGGCCGGTGATGTCTAGCATGTCAAGGACTTCCCCGGCGTCAAAACCTTCTGCCTTGCCTAGGTCAAGTGCTTCGAGGACGCCCTCGGCCATGACTACCAGCGCCAGGTTGGCCAGCAGCTTGCCGGTGGCGGCCGCAGCTGCGGACTCCACGCCTTTGAGCTTGTCCGGGTGTGCCCACGGGCGCACGAGCTCTAGCACCTGATCGCGTCGCTGGGCGTCCGGGGTTCCCACGTAAACTCCCAGTTCGCCCGCGCGCGCTGGGCTTAGGCTGCCGATAACCGGCGCGTGTACGTAGCCTTCCACCGCAGTGGCGAACTCCCGTGCCACCTCGGGTGAGACGGTGGTGGTATCTACCCACGTCATACCGGCGGGGATTAGCCGGGGTTTGGTGATGACTTCGCGGACGGTGTCCGGGCCAAATAGCGAGGACACTACCAGCTCTGCTCCGGCCACGGCTTCTTCCGCAGCCGCGGCTACCGGCGCGCCCACGTGTTGCGCGCGGTCCCGGGTGCGGTTCCACACCGTGACCTCGTGGTCATTTATCAGGTGGCGGGCCAGCTCCGTGCCCATACGTCCGGTTCCTAGGAATGCAATCTTCATGCCACCATCTTAGATGGGAAGTTGCGGGCGCTCGGGCATCCGCGGTGCCGGCAGCGCGGGTAGGGCCGGCAGAGCAGGGACAGCGGGCAGCGCTGGAGCGGCGGGCAGGGCTGGTAGCGCCGGCAAGGCCGGAGCGGCGGGCAGGGCTGGTAGCGCTGGCACCGCGGGCAGAGCTGGCACCGCAGGCAGGGCCGGAACGGCGGGCAGGGCTGGCAAAACCGGAACAGCGGGCAGCGCCGGGAGGGCCGGGGCGGGTGCTGAGGGGC
>NZ_VXKJ01000020.1 GCF_008693075.1 Corynebacterium phocae
GCCGGAGCAGCGGGGTGAGCCGGCTGCCGGGCGGGCGCGCGGTGGATGGGTGCGCGGTAGCCGGGCGCGGACTGCGCTGGCCGTCGCCTCGCCGGTTTACCAGCCCGGTTCCCGGCGGGCCCACCGGGTGCTGATGCAGAGCTGGCGGCGGCGGTAGGGGTGGAGTCGGAGGTAGTGGCGAAGATGGTTTCCCGGTCCGGTGAGGTCCGGGCACCCGGCGCGGGTTGGTCCTCAGTGCGTCGGCTTAGCGGCACTGGGCTGGCGTCCGGGTGCCAGTCGCTCATCCAGGACCCCACCGCCGCCACCGGGCGGGTCTGCGGCTCCGGCGCGGGCTGACAAGCCGCCAGGGCGGCGGTGGTAGCGGTGCAGAAAATGGCAATAAGAGTGGTTGCGTGTTGTTGACGCATAAGAAAATCCCCCGATATCTTGTGTAGCATCAGCATAGCCCGCGCCGGGAGATGGCGCTAGGGTTTAGACCTACTACAATGAGCGCTATGGCTAATTCTCCCCGCAATTCCGCGAGTACCTCGCAGTCCAGCAAGTGGTTCGAGCGTTCGCAGCAATCTATTCCGGGCGGGGTGAATTCCCCAGTGCGCGCTTATGGCTCTGTGGGCGGGCACCCGCGCGTGATTGCCCGCGGTAAGGGCTCACGGCTGTGGGACGTGGACGGCAATGAGTACGTTGACCTGGTTTCTTCTTATGGCCCTATGATTCACGGCAACGCCCACCCGGAGATTGTGGAGGCGGTGCAAAAGACCGTTAAGGACGGCTTGAGCTTTGGCGCGCCCACGGAAGGGGAGGCGTTGTTGGCGGAGGAGATAATTGCGCGCACGGCGGTGGAGAAGGTCCGCATGGTCAATTCTGGCACGGAGGCTACTATGTCTGCGGTGCGCTTGGCGCGTGGGTTTACTGGGCGCAGCAAGGTCGTGAAGTTTGATGGCTGTTATCACGGGCATGTGGACGCGCTGTTGGCATCGGCGGGCTCGGGCGTGGCTACGTTTGCGTTGCCGGATTCCCCGGGGGTGGTTACTGCGGAGACCATCGTGTTGCCGTATAACGATCTGGACGCGGTCCGGGCGGCGTTCGCGGCGCACCCGGGGGAGATAGCGTGCATCATCACCGAGGCCGCCGCCGGCAACATGGGCACCGTGGCCCCGGAGCCCGGGTTTAACGCCGCGCTGAAGGAGATCGCGCACGCGGACGGCGCGCTACTCATCTTGGATGAGGTCATGACGGGTTTCCGCACCTCTTATGAGGGTTGGTTTGGCGTGGATGGCGTGGCTGGTGACTTGGTGTGCTTTGGCAAGGTAGTTTCCGGCGGGTTGCCGGCCGCGGCCTTTGGTGGGCGCGCGGATGTCATGGATTACCTGGCCCCCAAGGGACCGGTTTATCAGGCGGGCACGCTCTCCGGGAATCCGGTGGCCATGGCTTCGGGTTTAAAGAGCCTCCAGCTTGCCGATGCCCCCTTATATGACCGCCTCAACGCCCACGCGGACCGGCTGACCGGCCTGATTTCTTCCGCGCTCAGTGCGGAAGGCGTGGCCCACCACATCCAGCGGGCGGCTAACATGTTTTCCATCCGCTTTGCGGAGGGCCCGGGCCGAAACTTCGCGGATATGAAGGCCGCGGAGAGCTTCCGCTTCACCCCGTTTTTCCACGCCCTTCTGGAAGGCGGCGTGTACGTTGCCCCCAGCCCGTTTGAGACGTGGTTTGTCTCTGACGCCCTGGGTGACGCAGACTTTGAGATCATTGATAACGCACTTGCCCCCGCTGCCAAAGCTGCGGCGGCGGCCCGAAAGGAAATTTAATATGTCTACCACCATCGTTCACCTGGTCCGCCACGGGGAAGTCCATAACCCGGACAAGATTTTGTATGGCCGGATTCCGGGCTACCGGCTGTCTGCGCGCGGGGTGTCCCAGGCTGCGCGCACCGCGAAGTCCTTTGCGGGGCATGACGTGACGTATTTGGCGGCATCGCCGTTGCAGCGCGCGCAGGAGACCGCGGGGGAGATTGCCAAGGTTGTGGGCCTGGAGGTGGATACCCAGGAGTCAATCATTGAAACGGGTAACCAGTTCCAGGGCCTGCAGGTGCGTGGCTGGAACTCCCAGCTGTGGAACCCTAAGCACTGGCCGCTGCTGAAAGACCCTTCCATTCCCTCCTGGGGTGAGCCCTACCAGGAGGTAGCGGACCGCATGATGGCCGCCGTTGACGCGGCCCGCGTGGTGGCCAAGGGCCATGAGGCTATTTTGGTTTCCCATGAGTTGCCCATTGTGATGGTGCAGCGCAGCGTGTTGGGGCTTAAGCTGGCGCACGCGCCGTGGAACCGGGAGTGTGACCTGGCCTCGGTGACCTCGTTGGTGTACAAGGATGATGAAATCACCGATATCTTCTACACCCAGCCGGCCTATGAAATCTAGGGCGCTGGTAGCCCTGGCGGCGCTCATGCTGGCTGGGTGTGAAAAAACCGATGACGCGGTGGTCCAGGGCGGGACTTTTGAGTTCATTTCCCCGGGCGGTCAGACTGTCATTAAGTATCCGGAATCTGAGCGCGCCCCGCTGGGTGAGCTTTCCGGGCCCAACCTGCGCGATGAGTCCCAGACCATCTCTTTGTCCGACTACGCGGGAAAGATTGTGGTGCTCAACTCCTGGGGGCAGTGGTGCGCACCGTGCCGCTCAGAGTCTGATGACTTGCAGCGTGTCCATGAGGCCCTGGGGGATAACGGCACCGTGTTGGGGATAAACATCCGGGATTACAACCCGCAGATTTCCCGGGATTTCTTGGAAGACAACGGCCTGGATTATCCGTCTATTTATGATCCGCCTTTCAAGACTGCGCTGGCCCTGGGCGGTATTCCTACCTCGGTGGTTCCCACCACGGTGGTGCTAGACCGTAAGCACCGCCCGGCGGCGGTGTTTTTGAAAGAAACCACGGACACCGAACTCCTAGAGGTCATTAAAGAGCTGGAGCAAGAATAAATGGGTGAGGCATTCGCGGAAGCCGCCGCGCACGGGCCGCTAGCCCTGGGGATCTTGGCCGCGGCCGTGGCCGGGCTGGTGTCTTTTGCCAGCCCGTGCGTTATCCCGTTGGTGCCGGGCTATATCTCTTACCTGGCTGGCGTGGTGGGCGCGGAGGTTGAGTATGATTCCCGGGGCGTGCGGGTAGCGGCGCGCCGGGGGCGGGTGGCGCTGGCCGCCGCGTTGTTTATTGCCGGTTTCACCGTGGTGTTTCTCCTAGCCACCGTCTCCGTGTTTGGCGCCATCTCCGCGCTGGCGCTCAACGCAGACACCCTCATGCGCGCCGGCGGTGTGGTGACCATAGTCATGGGCGTGGTGTTCATGGGCGTGGTGCCGGCGCTGCAAAAAGACACCCGTATCCAGCCCAAGCGTTGGACCACCTGGTTGGGCGCGCCGCTTTTAGGCGGGGTGTTTGCCTTGGGCTGGACCCCGTGCCTGGGGCCCACGCTCGCGGCTATTATCTCCGTGTCCGCCGGCACGGAAGGTATGACGGCGCTGCGCGGCGTACTGCTTATCATCGGCTACTGCCTAGGATTGGGCCTGCCCTTCCTTCTAGTGGCGCTGGGGTCCGCGCGAGCAGTGGGCACCGTTAGCTGGTTGCAGCGGCATACCCGCGCAATCCAAGTTGCCGGCGGGCTACTTATGATCTTGGTGGGGCTGGCCTTAGTTAGCGGTTTGTGGACAGACTTCATTAACATCATCAGGCAGTGGACCGTGACTTACGGCGCGACCCTAATCTAAGGACAAAAACCACAGTGAAGTATCTGCTCAAAAGCTGGCGCTGGCTGACTAGTATGCGCACCGCGCTGGCTTTGTTGTTCCTGCTGGCCGCCGCCGCCATCCCGGGTTCGCTGCTCCCGCAGCGCCAGCTCAATGAGACTAACGTGCGTGAGTTCATTGCCGCTAACGGCCGGGTCGCGGAAATCTACGACCGCCTGCAGCTTTTTGACGTCTTTTCTTCCTGGTGGTTCCAGGCCATCTTTATGCTGCTGACTATCTCCTTGATTGGCTGCATTATTCCCCGTTCGCTGGACCACTACCGGCAGTGGCGGGCGCAGCCTACCCGCGCGCCTAAGTTCTTGAATAAGCTGCCGCACCACGCCAGCGCCAGCACTGACCGCCCGGTGGAGCAGATGCAACTATCCGCCCGCGAGCTGCTGAGCAAGTGGCGCGTGGCGGAATACTCTGGGGATAAAGACCGCGTTGGTGCCTGGTCTTTGTCTGCGGAGCGCGGCTACGCCCGGGAGCTGGCCAACCTTATTTTCCACATTGGGCTGGTAGCCATCTTGGCTTTCACGGCGTTGTCCAAGTTCTTGTCTTATGAGGGCATGGTCATTGTGGTCACCCAATCCGGTTCTTATGACCAGGCTGTGGAGGTGGACCAGTCCACGGAGTTCTGCAATACCTCCACTTCTAACTATGACTCTTTCCGCGCCGGGGCTTTCTTTGACGGCACGGGGCTAAACCCCTTTTGCTTCATCGCGCATGACTTCACTGCGGAGTACCTGCCTAGTGGCCAGGCGGAGATGTTTTCTTCCCGCCTTTCCTACGCTGAGGGCGCGGACATCACCACCGACCCCTCCGAGTGGAAGACTTACGATCTCAAGGTCAACAGCCCGCTGCGCCTATCCACCGACCGCGTTTACCTCCAGGGCCACGGCTACGCGCCCACCATCACGGTGGAATGGCCTAACGGGGAAACCCGCACACAGACTTGGCAGTTCCAACCTACGGAGCAGATCACGTTCCTCTCCTCCGGGGCCATGCGCTTTGACCCGCCGGCGGGCATGTACCCGGACCTCTACGAGCGCCGCCAGCACCAGATTGCTTTGCAGGGGCTGTTTGCCCCCACCGCCGCCTGGACTGGTGAGGAGGGCAAGCTGCTGAGCTCTTCCTTCCCGGCCATGCTGGACCCGGCGCTGGCCATTGATATCTACCGCGGCGACGCCGGCCTAGACACCGGCACCGCCCAATCCATCTTTGCTCTGGATAACAGCCTCATTCACTCGGGTCAGCTGCAAAAGATTGAGCGCGTGAACCTGGAACAGGGTGAGTCCATCACGCTCGATGACGGCACCAAGGTCACTTTCAACGGCGCTAGTGAGTTTGCTAATTACCAAATCTCCCACAACCCCATGCAGCTGCCCATGCTGTTATCCGCGCTGTCCATGCTGTTGGCTTTGGTGGCCTCCTTGGTTATCAAGCGCCGCCGCGTGTGGGTGCGCCTGAGCCCCGCCGGTACCGGCACCCTGGTGGAGATGGGCGGGCTTTCACGTACCGATGCCGCCGGCTGGGGCCCCGAGTTCGACTCCCTCTACCGCCAGCTCATGGAACTCCCTCCTGCGGAGGAAGTCGAAGAAGACGCCCTCTGGGTAGACGACTAAACGTCCCCGCTCACCGGCCCAGCCAAACGCCGAGCCAAACGCCCCGCCCAACAGCCCGCCCAACAGCCCAACCCACCGTCCAGCCCACCGTCCACCAAAAGTTGGGCGGCACCCGCGCGCGCGAGTAGGCTATTGACTTATGCTCATCGATCACAACCTGGCCAGCTTTTCGGATGTGGCTTTCCGGACCTCCCTGGTGGTCTACGTCATTGCTTTGTTCATATCGCTGTATTACTACGGCCGTATTCAGGCGGTCATTGACGCGCGCCGGGGTAGCGCCCCGCTGGGGGCGGACGTGGAAGCCCGCGTGGCGCGGATTGGCGCGATGATGCAATCGCTTATCTGGGTGGGCATAGCCGTACACCTGGTGGCTATAGTCCTGCGCGGCCTGGCTACCGGCCGGTTCCCGCTGGGCAACCTTTACGAATACGTCTTGATGATCACCTTCGGCGCCATGACCGCTGCCGCGCTGGCCTTCCAGCGTAAGGAATGGCGCACGCTGTGGCCCTGGATGTTGGTGCCCATCTTGGCGCTGATGTTCTACGGCGGCACTAAACTCTACCTGGAGGCCGCACCCGTCATGCCGGCGCTGAAGTCCTACTGGCTGCCCGTGCACGTGACCGTGGTGTCTTTGGGTGCATCCATTGGTTTGCTTTCTGGCTTGATGAGCTCGCTGCACTTACTGCGCCGCTGGCAACCCAAAGGCCAAGAATCCGGACTGGCCGGCAAAGTGGCCAAGCCGCTTCCCAACGCGGCAAAACTTGACCAGTTGGCCTACCGCACCGCCATCATCACGCTGCCCACCTTGGGCCTGGGTATTGTCTTAGGAGCCATCTGGGCGGAGGCCACCTGGGGCCGGCCTTGGGGCTGGGATCCTAAGGAGACAGCCTCCTTTGCCACCTGGGTTCTCTACGCCGCCTATTTGCACGCCCGCGCTACGCCTTCCTGGCGCAAGGGCGCGCCCTGGATCAACGTGGCCGCCATGGCAGTGATGATTTTCAATCTGTTTTTCATCAACCTGGTCACCAGCGGCCTGCATTCCTACGCAGGGGTATAAGAAGTGACCGACCCCACAGGCACCAACCCCGCAGGCACTAACCCCACACGCCGCAAACCTGGCAAAGACGCCGGGGACAACCCCGCGCTGCTTGCCCTGGGCGCTGCACTGGCGCAGCGCCGCCGGGACCTGGGGGTCCTCCAGCAGGATTTAGCCGGGCGCGCCGGGATTTCGCGTTCTACTTTGCACACTATTGAGCACGGCGGCACGGGCGTGCGTTGGGAGAAGGTCTTTGCCGTGGCTCAGGCCCTGGGCATGGAGATGGCCTTTATTCCTCATGATTCTCCTGCTCCCGGCGGCGGCGCTCCTTAAAGCGTTTCTTTTCCAGCTCCCAGAGGAAATCTTCATCATCATCCGGGCCCTTGATCTGGCGGGGCGGCTCCCCCAGGGCGTCCGGCTTCTTCCAGGACGCCGGCCCGAAGGCTTTCCACACCAAATACACGGCGGCAATGACAAGAAGAATCAGAATTAGGCGTCCCATAGCCCTTCATCTTACGGGCAGTCAGCGCTATAGTCCGATTTCTGCCACCCTACCGGCTAGCCGTTGACTGTTTCGTGTCTCACGCGGCCCTTGCCCCCGGTTTGAGGGCTTATTTTTTAAAAGACGGCCATCCCAGGGCGTCCGCCAGCATTTGCGTTGCCAATCCCCAGCCTTTACCGGCAACGCTGAAGTTCGTGCAGTCTTTCCGTAATCCTTGGCCTGCCCCGTGGGCTTAAAAGGCTTGCCCAGGCAGGTTAGAGAAGCGGACCGCTACAAGAACCTGACCTGGTTTAGCCGCTATGATATGCTGCCATTAACACGACATACCCGCTTCCCGTATATAGGGAACGCGGGTAATGTTCTTTTTGTAGGCGTGGCCCTTCCACAAAGCGTTCTGTAGGCTGAGGACCTGGGCTCTCACGGTAAGGGGCGGCCCTTATAGCGCGGGGGCTACTTCGGATAGAATTCCCGAAATTCAGTTGTCCGTGAAATACGAAGGCAAAGCGCCCAAGTCCCGATGGTGGCCAAAAGTTCGAAGACTCCGCAGATTTTAGCGGAAAATAAATCGGAGCAGAGCCCCGGCTTGAGGTTTTCCCCGGTGACTCGGAGAATGCGGCCAGAGGGCGTAAAATTATCCCAATGAACACAAGCTCGATGAATACAAGACCACCAGAACCGGATCCTGAACTACGGCGTAAATCCCGCGTGGCTATGGTCAAGTACGGTCTTGCGCGCTTGGGGCTTTTTGTTGCCTTGACCGTGGCCATCCAGGCATTTGTTATGGCCGTGAACGCGCCGGTGCCGCTGGTGGTCTCCGCGCTGCTGGCGCTGTTCGTGGCGCTGCCGCTGTCCATGCTGTTGTTTAAGCGCTGGCGTATGGAGGCCACGCAGTCAATCGCGCAGTACGCGGCGCAGCGCCGCGCGCAGAAGCAGTGGGTGCAGCAGGAACTAGCCGGCCGCTAAGCTAGAGCGCCGCCACCAGCGCGGTGATAAGCGCCCAGACCAGCATGCCGCGCCCGGTAATGGCCAGTACGGGGATGAGCTCTTTGCCGCGTGCGCCCCGGTTGACTATCCGGATGGCTTTGATAGCAAAGGGCAGGTAGGCCCACGCCAGGATGGCCAGGGGGTGGGCAAAGATGACCAGTAGGGTCAATACGGCTGGGGTGAGGAGGGCGGCGGTGAAAAGCCGGCGGGATTTTTTGTTCCCTAGTTTGACTGCGAGCGTGATTTTGCCGGCGCGGGCGTCGGAGCGCAGGTCGCGGATGTTGTTGGCTAGGTTCACGCCGGAGCTCATGGCGCCAATTCCTACTGCTAGTGCCAGGCCGGTGCCGGTGATGTGGCCCGCTTGGGTGTACTCGGTGCCTAGGACGGCCACTAGTCCGAAAAAGATGAAGATGGCTAGTTCGCCGTAGCCGCGGTAGCCGTAGGGGTTCTTTCCGCCGGTGTAGAACCAAGCGGCGGTGATGCAAAAACAGCCCATGATGATTAGCCAGGGGGCGTTGGCGGCTAAGGAGAGCCACACTCCTGCTATTCCGGCGAGTGCTAAGGAAGCGAAGGCGGCGTACTTGACGTGTGCGGGTTTGGCCAGGCGGCTGGCGGTGAGCCGGACGGGGCCGGAGCGTTCGTCGTCTGTTCCCCGGATTCCGTCGGAGTAATCGTTGGCGTAGTTTACGCCCACAATTAGCCCCATGGACACCGCTAGGGCTAGGAGTGCCCGCCCAGAATGAAACCCGCCCACTGCAGCCGCAGCGCCACTGCCGGCTATTACCGGAGCGATGGCGTTGGGCCAGGTGTGCGGGCGGGCGCCCAGGAACCAGTTGCGAAAATCAGTCATGGTTCCCATTCTTTCACGAGCGGGCGAATTTATACCACAGGACTGCCGGGATAAAGAGCAGAGCGTAGACCACGGTCATGGCGGCGGACGTGGCTGCATTAGCGTGGTATGCCCCCCAGAATCCCAGGATTGAGCCCACGATGGCGACCAACATGGCTACCAGGAGCATGGGCAGCACCCGGCGGGTGAGGAGGCGGGCAATGACGGCGGGCAGCACCATTAGTGCGATTACCAGCATGGCACCGGCGGTTTGGAACGCGGCGGTGGCGGTTACGGCTACTGCGGCGTGGAAGAGCAGGTGTAGCTTTGGTGCGGCTAACAGCTTGTTGTCAAAGGTGGAGGTGGTTAGCCGGGGCAGACACACCATGACGAAGATGAAATTAAACAGTGCAATCCCGCCTAGGTACAGGATGTACTCGGGGCTGGAAAGGGCAACCAGGTTGAGATCGCCCACCAGCACGGCGTGAACGTCAAGGTGTACGTGCGCGAATTTCTCGGAGATGAGCAAAACGCCGGCGGCGAATAGCGCGGGGTAGATGATACCCAGCGCGGCGTCGCGCGGAATGAGCCCGCTTTGGGCAATGCGTTGGGTTCCCAGCCCCACGGCCAGGGCGCCCAAGGCGGCAGTGACAATCAGCCAGGGGGAGGAAAGGTCATGAGTGAACATGTAACCCACGGCAATACCGGGGAGCACCGCGTGGCCTAGGCCGTCGATGAGCATGGAGTCACCCTTGAGCACCACGAAGACGCCTGGGATGGCGCAGGCCAGCGCGGTGGCAATGGCCAGGAGGCAAATACTTGTAGCCAGGGTCATGCGCGGGAGACCTTCTTCCAGATAAGGGCGGCCGAGGCGGTGAGCGCGTGCATGACCACAATGCAGGGGCCGGTGGGCGCGCCGAACGCGATGGACAGGTAGCAACCCACGGCGGCGGTAATGGCACCGATGACCGCGCACAACACGATGAACGGGATGAGCCGGTGGACAAATTGGCGGGCGGCCACGGCTGGCGCGATGATGACCGAAACCATGAGCACTACGCCCACAACTTTCACGCCAATCACGGTAATGACAATCAGGGAGAAGAACGCAATGACGTCAACTACTTTGATTGGCAGTCCCGCCACGCGGGCAAAGGATAAGTCACTGGTGATGGTCGCGTGGACACGATGTACCAACGAAAGGACCAACACGGTTCCACCACCAGCGACAAGTATGGAGTTGACGTCCGACTGCGTCAGCGTTGACGCGTTTCCTAGCAGGTAGTCCTGGATACCGGCTTTGCCGGGCAGGGGCCGCCGGGAGATGTACTGCATGAGCAGCATGCCGGACGCGAAGAATGTGGTTAGGGTTGCGGCCATAGCAGCGTCAACCTTGATGGGCAGTTTGTCGATGACGGTGTAGATGACAAATACCGCCAGGCTTGCGGAGATAAGCGAGCCAATCATCAACATGGGGACGTTGCGGCCGTCTAGGCCTAACGTCACTGCCACTAGGAACGCACCCAGGAGTCCGGGGAGAGCGGAGTGCGCGATGGCGTCTGCCAGCAGGGACTGCCGGCGCACGAAAACCAGCGGGCCGATGGCGCCCGCGGCAGCACCTACGGTCACGGTGCCAATCAGCGCCTGACGGTAGGTGTAGTCGGAGAATAGTTCTAAGGGGCTCATGAGGAGAACATGCTCGCAATTGCTTGATCGCTAAGCGTGGTGGACGTAGGTCCTTGGGCGGAAATACGTCCGGACTCCAGCATGATGACGTTGTCACACAGCGCGGCCACTTCTTGGAGGTTGTGGTGTACGAGTGCCAGGGCTATTCCCTGGCCGCGTAGCTCCCGCAGAACTTCCTCGATGGAGGCCTGGCTGTGTGCATCGATCCCGGCAAAGGGCTCGTCGAGGAGCACGATGTCCGGGTCGGAGACCAAGGTGCGCGCAAGGAGAGCGCGCTGGCGCTGACCGCCGGAAAGCTTGGAGATATCCTGCTTTCCTAGGTTACCCATCCCCACTTGCTCAAGGGCTTGGGAGGTGCGCTTTTTATCTTCGGCGCTATACCACTGCCACCACTTGAGCCGGGGTGCGCGACCCATGATTACTAGGTCGTGGACGGTGGCGGGGAAATCCCAGTCCACGTCGGCGTGCTGAGGCATGTAGCTTAAGTGCCCGTCGATTTTGATTTCGCCGCCGTGCTTGGGAATCAGTCCCGCGATGGTTTTAATCACGGTGGATTTGCCGGTGCCGTTGGCACCAACAATTCCGGTGATTTTTCCCTTTTCCAGCTCGAAGCTGGCATCTCTGACTATGGGGTCGCGGTAACCTGCGGTCAGATTGGTCGCCTTTAACATGTTATTTAGCTAGGGCCTTTGCAACGGTTTCTGCGTTGTGGCGCAGTGCACCTAGGTAGGTGTCCATTGGGGACTCCGCGCCTAGGGTGTCAGCGAATAGCTCTGCGTCGGAGACTTTAACGTCCCAGCCGCGGTCCTGGACAGCTTCCTTCAAGGCGGTGATGGCCTGTGGGTTAGCCTGGTTGTCCTGGAAGATGGAGGGAACCTTCTTCTCAGCAATCATGTCTGCCAGCTCAGAGATCTGGGTGGGGGACAGCTTTGCGTCGGTGGTCACGAAGTCGGTGGCAAAAACCTCGAAGCCGAAGGTGCGGCCAAAGTAGTTGAAGGCGTCGTGGCCGGTGATGAGAATGCGTGGCTCGGCGTCAGCGAGGATCTCCTGGGCTTCGTCGACTGCGGTCTCAATCTTCTCAGCGTAGGCGTCAGCGGCCTTTTCGTAGGCGTCTGCGTTGGCCTCGTCTACCTCGCCCATCTTGTCGCCGATTTGCTCAACCACGTCGGTCCACAGCTCAGGGCTGTTCCAGACGTGCGGATCATAAAGCTTTTCGCCTTCTGGGCCCTGCTCTGGCCAAGGAAGGAGGTCTCCCTCATCGAGGTTGTCGCCAACTGAGAGCTGCTTGTCGCCGAAGGACTCTAGCTGCTCGATCATCTGGGCTTCCAGGTGAAGGCCGTTCCAGATAACTAGGTCTGCGTCCTTCATGGTCTCGATGTCTTTGGTGGTGGGCTGGTAGGTGTGTGGGTCTCCACCTGGGCCAACCATGGTGATGACCTCTGCGGAAGGGGCAATGTTTTTCACCGCGTCAGCGATGTAGCCGGTGGTAGCGAAGACGGTCAGCTGGCCGTCAACGTTGCCGTCTACTTCTTTGTGCTCTGCGGTGTCATCAGAGGCACCGCAGCCGGTGAGTACTAGGGCTGCTGCAGTCGCAGCGGCAATTAGGGGGTAACGCATATCGAATCCTATCGTCTAAAAGTTTGATGTTCAATCTCCTGAACATCGGTAAACCTTACCTTCATCAGGGTAGGATGGCAAAGATTTGTCTAATTCTTGTGGTTTTTCTCTCAGCCGACTCCCTTAACCCGCCCCCAGCTGCGCGTTCCCCGCGCACCACCACCAGCAGCACGCCACCACAAGCCCCACAAGCCACAAGCCCCACAAGCCACACGACCACAAGCAGCAGCCCCACAAGCCACACGACCACAAGCAGCACCAGCAGCAGCCCCACCAATCACAACCACCGCACTCAAACCCGGTGCGGGGTCAAAGGGCTGGCGTAAAATTGTGAAAAGAAAATGGTGGCCCGGGGGATGACCGCACTAGCTTATGGCGGGTGCTCCCCTCCTAAGTTCAATGATTTGAACAATATTGTGTACTTCGAATAACTACTCAGGAACTGAAACACGGGTTAGTATATTAGGACTATGCAGCTTCAGGATTTGTCAGACCGCGCGCAGGACTATCTCAAGGCCCTGTGGGATTTGGGTGAGCACAATGGCGGTGCCCCCGCCCCATTGAGCGAACTCGCGGCGCGGTTGGGGCAGAAGATGCCCACGGCCTCTGAGGCGGTGAAGCGCCTGGCAGCTAAGGGTTTGGTTAAACACACGCCTTACTCGGGTATTGAGTTGTCTGAAGAGGGCCGCCGCCTGGCCATTGAGGTGGTGCGCCGCCACCGTTTGTTGGAGACTTTCCTGGTGGAGAAGCTGGGTTACACCTGGGATGAGGTCCACGATGACGCGGACCGGTTGGAACACGGCTGCTCGGAGCGCTTTATTAACCGGATTGGGGAGTTGCTGGGTAATCCCACCCGGGATCCTCACGGGGATCCCATTCCCACTAGCGCCGGTGTGATTGAGGATCTGGGTTTGCAGACGCTGGCCGGCGTGGAGGTAGGGCAGACCGTGACTGTTGAGCGCTTCTGTGATGGCTCCCCTGAGCTGTTGCGCTACGCCTTTAAGAACGGCCTGGGCGTGGGTTCTAAAGCAACCGTGGTGGAAAAGGAAATGGGGCTTATCAAGGTTGACGTGGAGGGCCGGCAGTTGGTGTTTGGGGACCAAACGGCTGAAGACATCACTGTTAGCTAAACAACTGTGCCACCGCCTGCCGGTCCGGCTTTCCGGGTCCGGTTGTGGGTAGTTCCGCTACGCGTCTAAGGTCTTTGGGAACTTGCCAGCGCGGGAGGTCATCAAGTGCTTCGAGGATGTCCGCGCGGCTGGCCCATCCGGTGTAGGCTGCGGCAATCATTTGCCCCAAGCGTGGGTGTGGTACGCCCACTACGCAGGCGGAATCCACGCCTTTGATGTGCAGGAGCAGCTGTTCGATAGCCTCGGGGTGGAGCTTTAGTCCGCCGGAATTGATGATGTTGTCTAGCCGTCCGGTGACGGTTAGTACGTCTCCGTCTAGGAATCCGGCGTCGGTGGTTTTAAACCAGGTGCCGGAGAAGGCGGTGATGTCTACGTTTGGCCCGGGGTTGCGGTATCCGCGTGCCACGGTGGGCCCGCCTAGTAGAATTCTTCCGTCTGCTTCCACGCGGATTTCGGTGCCTGGTAGTGGCCGGCCGTCGTAGACGCACCCACCGGCGGTTTCGGAACAGCCGTAGGTGGTCACCGGATTAATGTCCAGTTTCAGCGCGGACTCTAGCAGCTGTGGGTTGACCGCACCGCCGCCTACTAGGATGGTGTCAAATACCCGCAGGGCGTCTATCCCTTCTAGGGTGTCCATGGCTTTTGCTAGTTGCATGGCGGTGAGTGCGGTGTAGACGCGGTCGCCTGTTTGGGCTAGTTCTTCTGCACCGCGGGCAAAGGCGGGCACGGAAAACCCAGCGGTCAGATCTAGGCAGTAGGGTTCCACGCCGGCTACCAGGGCGCGGGTGAGTACCTGCAGGCCAGCTATGTGGTGCGCGGGCATGGCCAGCAGCCATTGGCCGGGTCCGCCAAGTGCTTGGTGGGTGGCGTCCGCGCTGGCCACTAGGTTGCGTGCGGTGAGCATGGCGCCTTTGGGTGTGCCCGTGGAGCCGGAAGTGGGAACCACCACCGCCACGCCGGGGTCAATTGGCTTTCCGGCTAGCAGCGTGGTGCGCAGGAGTTCCGCTTTGGCGCGGTCCTCGGCGGGTAGTGGCAGAATGCTTTGTTCACCAGCGATTGCTAGTTCTAGCTCGTCTACAAAGGCACCGGGGTCGCCTAGGCTCACCGGGACGGGGGAGAGGTTACGGCTCATAGGGGTTTTTCATTTCATCTTCGTAGTCAAATGGCCGCTGGCCGGCTTTTCCGGCCTGGTTTATCTTGCGCAGCATCCATACCCGCGCGGCCACGAAAGCCCCCGTGGCCAAGATAGCCAGACCAGCCAGGAAAAAGTAAGTCATAGTCACAAAACTAGTAGTAATACGGGAAGTCGTCCCAGTTAGGATCGCGCTTTTCCAAGAAGGAGTTCTTGCCTTCTACGGCTTCGTCGGTCATGTAGGCCAGGCGGGTGGCCTCCCCGGCAAAAACCTGCTGACCCATGAGCCCGTCATCGGTTAAGTTGAAGGCAAATTTCAGCATGCGTTGGGCGGTAGGGGATTTGGTGTTGATCTCCCGGGCCATGGCAATGGCGGCGTCCTCCAGTGACTCGTGACTAGCCACCTCGTTGACCGCGCCCATTTCGTACATTCGCTGCGCGTCGTAGGTGCGCCCCAGGAAGAAGATTTCGCGGGCGTATTTCTGCCCCACCATCTTGGCCAGGTAGGCGGAGCCGTAACCGGCGTCAAAGGATCCTACGTCTGCGTCGGTTTGTTTGAAGCGGGCGTGTTCGCGGCTAGCCACCGTCATATCGCAGACCACGTGCAGGGAGTGCCCGCCGCCGGCGGCCCAGCCGTTGACTACGGCTATGACCACTTTTGGCATGGTCCTAATTAGCCGTTGGACTTCCAGGATGTGCAGGCGTCCGCCCTCAACCTTTTCACGCGCAGTGTCCACGGTGTCTGCCGTTTCTCCTTCTGCGTAGCGGTACCCGGAGCGCCCGCGTATGCGTTGGTCCCCGCCGGAGCAAAATGCCCAGCCGCCGTCTTTGGCGGATGGTCCGTTGCCGGTCAGTAGCACGGTGCCTACATCGGGGGTACGCCGCGCGTGGTCTAGGGCCCGGTAGAGCTCATCTACTGTGTGGGGGCGGAAGGCGTTGCGTACTTCTGGGCGGTCGAAGGCTATTCGAACTACGCCGTCCGCGCGCTTTTCCCCGCGTAGACGGTGGTAGGTGATGTCCGTTAGGTCCTCGAAGCCGGCAACTGGTTGCCACAGTTCGGGTTTGAAAGGATTGCTCATGGTTTCCTAGGGTAGCCTGAAACCCATGAAAATTGATGAGGTATTAGAGCGCGCCCATGTGGTTGCGCTCCCCATGGCGGTTAAGTTCCGCGGGGTCACCACACGTGAAGCACTGTTGATTGATGGCCCGCAGGGGTGGGGTGAGTTCGCGCCTTTCTTGGAGTATGGCGCGGAGGAATCTGCCAATTGGCTGGCTGCGGGGCTGGAAGCTGCTTTTACTGGCTTCCCGGAGAAAAACCGGGATAGGGTGGCCGTGAACGGTACTATCCCTGCCGTTCCTGCTGGTAAGGTCCCGGAAATCATGGACCGCTACCCGGGGTGTACGACTTTCAAGATTAAGGTGGCTGAGCCGGGCCAAACTCTTGCTGATGACATCTCCCGGGTCAACGCCGTCCGCGAGGCCGTGCTTGCTACTGGCCGCACTCCGGTGTTGCGCGTGGACGCCAACGGCGGTTGGAGCGTGGAAGAGGCAATCGCTGCCGCCAAGGTGCTCATGCCGCTGGACTACATTGAACAACCTTGCGCCACGGTGGAGGAGCTCAAAGAGGTGCGTATGCAGCTCATGCGCAGCGGTTTGTTTGTGCGCGTTGCTGCTGATGAATCCATTCGCCGCGCCAAGGATCCTTACCGGGTGGCGGAGCTTCAGGCTGCCGATGTCGCCGTGATTAAGCCAGCCCCCCTGGGCGGGGTACGCCGCGTGCTGGAGCTCACGCAGGATTTGCGTGATAGGCATATGGACGTCACTATTGCTTCTGCGTTGGATACGGCTGTGGGTATTTCCATGGGCTTGCACGCGGTGGCGGCGCTGCCGCAGATTACTGACGATGATGAGTTGGATGTCCCGCCTGCCGCCGCTGGGCTTGCCACCGGTTCCTTGTTCATTGAGGACGTGTGCGCTCCCCGCACTATTACCGACGGTTTCTTGGCGGTCGATAATCTCACCCCTGATCCGGACCGCCTAGCTGCCCTAGCCGCCACCCCTGCCCGCCGCGACTTTTGGTTTGACCGCGTGCGGGAGTGCTGGCAGTACCTCTAAGGCCAGCACCGGCCGGCCCGGCAATTCACGGCTGATGGTTATCAGGAATGGTCGTCGGGATTTCCCTAAAAACGTCTGAGATAAAAACGTCTAAGAGGCGCTCACCCTATGGATGGGGGAGCGCCTCTGTTTTTGGGAGGTTGGTGGGGGCTGCCAGCGCTAACATGGCAACCCCCAGGATTTTGGGGCTTAGCTGTATTCGAAGCCGCGTTTGCCAACGGGGTCGTTGACGTCTTGTAGTGCCCAGTGGTCACCAGCGCTGTCTTTGGTGATGACGCTGATTTTGCCGTTGGCCTCCAGGACCACGGCGGCAACTTTGTCTAGCCCACCTACACCGGACATGCGAACAGCTTGGCGTACGCCGGCTTCGCTCAAGCGGTGTTCTTTGATAGCTCCGGGCAAAACTTGGCCGTTTTTAACCAACAGTGCCGGTTGGGAGGTAATTGTCTTGCGGAAATCCTTGCTGCGGGAGCTTAGCCACGCCACAACCAGCTGTAGGCCGGCCAGCAAGGACATTGCTAGGAGGCCTTCGCTGTATGAGACGTCCGAGGACAAAATAATGCTGGCCATCGTTGAACCCAGGGCCACCGTGATAATGAAGTCAAACGCGTTGAGCTGGGACAGCGTGCGCTTGCCTGTGAGGCGGAGGATCACCATGATGGTGATGTAGGACAAAATGCCAATTATTACAATACGAGATAAATCAAACCAGGAATCAAACCACATGCCGTGAAGTATTCCACACTTTCACAGCAGAAAGTGATTGCAAACCTTATCGTTTAGTGAACATCTTGGTACCAAAACGGTGACAACCAGCCAGCAAGAAGCGTTTTGTGGGGAATTTGCCAGGATGGGAATGTAAAACGTTCATATGAGCAAAAATTCCAATTTTCCTGAAAACCCCCAAAACTCCAACGTAAACCCCCAAAACTCCAGCGGCTATGGCGGTACCAACTTTGGTGGTACCAACTCGGGCAACAAGTATTCCAGCGGATCCCAACCGGAAGAAACTGCTGTGTTTGGAGCGCAGGGCACCCAGGGCGGTGGCTACCCGCACCAGGTATTCCCGGAATCCCAGACTCCGCAGGCGGGCTACGGGCAACAACCTGGTCAACCGCTGAACCAGAATGAGGTTCCTTTTACCGCCACCTATGCTCAGCCGGGACCTAGTTCTTACGCGGCACCCGTGGAAAAGCGAGGTGGCGGTGCCACCGTCATTGCACTCGCGGCGCTACTGGCTCTCAGTGTTATTGCTGCGGGTATTTTCGCCTTGCTCTACGCGCACGAGTCCAGCAAGCCGGACCCCGTCCCGGTGACCGAAACCCTGGTTACCACTGAGGTGTCCACCACTACCGCTACTCCGAAGGACATTATCCCGCCGGCGGATATTCCCACGGAATTGCCGGAGGACTTGCAAAACGGGTTGAAGGACTTTGAGGAGAGCCTCAACAGCGGCGCGGATGAGGTCCAGAGCTGGCTGGATGAGATTCTGGGCGAGCTGGAAAAAGCCACCAACTAGCCGCAGTACCAACCGGTCACAGCACCAACCAGTCGCAACACCAACCGGTCGCAACGCTAACTAGTCGCGTCAGTAACCAGCCCCAACAATCTGGCGCGCTACTAGCCCCTGCATAGTGCAAGAAGAGTGACTTTGAAAGGCAGCTACGGAACCTCTGCCCTGGTTGATCGGGTTATCTGCGCGGACGGAAGTAGACTGTTAACTATGATAGGAAATTCAGCACATTCATCAGCGCAACCGGCGGCAGTGGAGCTGGCGCAGGCGGTTGCGGCCCAGCTTTCCCGCCACTGTACTGACGTGGTGCTGTGTCCGGGTTCGCGCAACGCGCCGCTTAGTTTGGCGGTCCTGGCGCGGCCGGACTTGAGGGTTCACACCCGCATTGATGAGCGTGGCGCCGCGTTCCTGGCGCTGGGGTTAGCCCGGGTGCAAAAGCGCCACGTGGCGGTAATTATGACTTCGGGGACTGCAGTGGCTAACGCCTACCCGGCTCTCATTGAGGCTAAGTATTCTCATACCCCGCTGGTGGTTGTCTCCGCGGACCGTCCACAGCGACTGGTGGGAACCGGAGCGCCGCAGACTATCGACCAACAAGGGATTTTTGCCAAAGCCGCAGAGACTACCCAACTAACCAGCGTTGAAGATATCCCGGACATGGCCCAGCGCCTGGGACAGGAATACGCGGTGCATATCAATGTGGCCCTTGACGCGCCCTTAGTTGGGGACGAGCTGCCAACAACCCCTACCGACCGCACGCTACACCGCGCGCCGGCCCCCAAGATGAGCAATCACGGCGTGGTAGACGTAGACCTCACCCGCAACACTTTGGTGATAGCAGGTGATGAAGCCTGGCCAGTAGACGGCTTGGAGGACGTGCCCACTATTGCAGAGCCCAGTGCCCCCGCCCCGTATTATCCGGTGCACCCGGCGGCAGCGGCGTTTTTCCGCAAGGATCAGGTCAGTGCTAACAACTACGTGGTGAAGACCAAGGTAGAGCAGGTAATCGTGGTGGGCCACCCTACCTTGCACCGTGGTGTTCTAGCGTTGCTTAGTGATCCAGATATCCAGTTGATTTCCCTGTCACGCACGTCTGATTTCACTAACCCGCGCGGTGATCAAGCGCGGTTGGGAACAACGGTTCGTACCACGGGGGAGCCAACGCAGGAGTGGATCAAAGTGTGCGCTGGTATGGCGGACATGGCCGCCAGCGCCGTCCGGGAGACCCTAGCAAACCCGGACCACGGCTTCACGGGGCTGCACGTGGCTGCTGCAGTCGCGGACACTCTGGCGGTCGAAGACACCGTGGTGTGGGGTGCCTCCAATGTGGTGAGAGATGCTTCTCTGGTGGGGCTGCCCTTTGATGGCGTGGAGGCTTACTCCCCGCGCGGGGTGGCTGGTATTGACGGTACGGTGGCGCAGGCAGTAGGTGTTGCATTGGCCACGCAGTCCCGGGAGGCAGACGCCTGGCGCGCGCCCCGCACCGTTGCCGTTATGGGTGATATTACTTTCTTACATGACGCCTCCAGCCTGAGTATCAGCGCGGATAACGCCCGTCCGGAGAACCTGACAATCGTGGTGGCCAATGACAACGGCGGTGGAATCTTTGAAACACTGGAGGTGGGAGCACAAGGTCTTCGGGACAACTTTGAGCGGGCTTTCGGCACGCCACAGAGCGTAGACATTGAGCAGTTGGTGGGGGCCTATGGTGTGGATTACCGGCGGGCTGAATCCACCCAGGAGCTGTTGGATACCTTGGCTGAACTCAAGGAGCGCTCCGTGGGAATAACTGTTGTAGAAGCAATCGCCGCACGGCGCACCCGCCGCGCCCTGCACGCGGAAATTGCGGCGAAGACCGGTGGTTAACGCAGACCCGGCAAGCCAACCTGGCCCCGCAGCTGTTGACACAGCAGCGCTCGCACCGGTAATTACCGGAATACGGCGCCGGGCGTACCAACTTATCGCGGCACTTTACCTTGCGGCCCTAGTGGGCAGCGTGTCCATGGTGGCCGGCCCATACCTCAACGATAGGGCTATAGCCAGTGATCCGGCACGGGCGCTGGGTATTGTAACGGCGGTTTCTCCCACGCGAACCACGGTGAGCTTCCAAGATGAACTGGGGCGCTACCACTCTCCCAAAGACGGCTTACGTTATCCCACTGGTTTGGGGAAGGGGCAGAAGGTGTGGGTGGAATACCAGGCGTCTAATCCGGATCTGGTGAAAGTGTTGGGCAGGGAATGGACGCTGTCCATCATTCCGGCGCTGTCGGTGGCTGCTATCGCTACCCTTATTGCGGCGCTATGCTGGTGGCTAGCCGGGCGGACTAATCAGCGTCCCTTCCGCTAATTCCCGTCCAGGAACGCAGTAACCCGAGCGCTAGTAAGTGCCGCAGCAGTTAGCAACGTCCAGCCTTAGCAACGCCCGTCCCAGCGCTAAGAATTAACGTGCAGTTCACTAGTCGGATATGTAGACGTAGCGAATATATGTAAAGGTAGGAGTCATGCGTGTTGCCATAGTTGCTGAGTCTTTCCTTCCCAACGTCAACGGGGTAACCAACTCCGTCCTGCGTGTGCTTGAGCACTTAAAGCGCACCGGTCATGACGCCATAGTGGTGGCCCCCGGTGCCCGTGATGGTCAAGAAGAAATTCCCGACTACCTGGGTTTCCCCATTCACCGCGTGCCCACGGTGAAGATCCCTAAGATTGATTCGCTGCCCATTGGTGTACCCACCACCGCAGTCGATGAGGCCATCCGCACGTTCAAACCAGACATTGTCCACCTTGCCAGCCCCTTCGTATTGGGTGCGGCCGGTGCCCTGGTTGCCCGCCAGCAAAGGGTCCCGGCGGTGGCAATCTATCAAACCGACATTGCGGGTTTTGCCACCAAATACAGTGCCACGGCCTTGGCTAACGCGGCGTGGGAGTGGGTCCGCACCATGCACAATTCCTGTCAGCTGACCCTCGCGCCGTCTTCGGCCACCATCAAGGATTTGCACGACCACAATGTGCGCAACGTCCACCGTTGGGGCCGCGGGGTAGATGCTCAACTTTTCCACCCCTCCAAGCGCAGCCCACAGCTGCGCGAGCAGTGGGGAGTTGCAGCCAGCACCGAAATAGGGGCCCAGGCAAGCAACCAAGCAGACTCCCGACAAAGCAACCAAGCAGCCTCCCCGCAAAGCAACCAAGCAGCCTCCCCGCAAAGCAACCCACCAAAATACGCAGTCGGCTTTGTAGGCCGGCTTGCAGCAGAGAAAGGTGTACACCGCCTGGCTTCGTTGGTGGGCCGGGATGATATTCAGTTGGTCATTGTGGGTGACGGTCCGGAGCGCCCGCTGTTGGAAGCCCAGCTTCCCGGTGCCATTTTCATGGGTGCTTTGGACGGGGAAGACCTGGCGCGTGCCTATGCCAGCTTGGATGTATTTATCCATGCCGGTGAGTTTGAAACTTTCTGCCAGACAATCCAGGAAGCGCAAGCCTCCGGGGTGCCCACCATCGGGCCGCGTGCGGGCGGCCCCGTGGATCTCATCCAAGACGGACACAACGGTCTGCTCCTGGACGTGGATACCTTCATTGATGACTTGCCCCGCGCAGTGGAGGTGCTGCTTAATCAGGAAATTCACCAGGAACTGCGCCACAACGCCCGCGCTTCCATAGCGGATAAGACCTGGGAGAGCCTTTGCCAGCAGCTGCTGGAGCACTACGAACAGGTGTTGGAAAGCGTTCGGGAAGTCCCTTTGACCTTCATCGGGCAACGCCCGGAATTGCCTCGGTGGGCCACGCGGGCTTTGGGTGGCCGCGTAGCCTAAAACAACCGTGTGCCCTAGGATAGGAAAGCGTGGCTAAAAACAACACCAAAGCGGACCTGAACAAAAAACCCATCGACGTGGCAACCATGTTTGACGGGGTGGGGGAGAAATATGACCTCACCAACACGGTACTGTCTTTTGGCCAGGATGCTTATTGGCGCAAGCGCACCCGTGAGCGCCTGGACCTGAAGCCGGGGGAGAAGGTTCTAGATTTGGCCGCCGGTACGGCGGTGTCCACCGTGGAGCTGTCCAAGTCCGGCGCGTGGTGCGTGGCGTGTGACTTTTCCCGGGGCATGTTGGCTGCGGGCCGGGACCGGGACGTGCCCAAAGTGGCTGGGGACGGCATGCAGTTGCCTTTCCCTGACAACACTTTTGATGCGGTCACCATTTCTTATGGCTTGCGCAACATTCACGACTTTGAGCTGGGACTGCGGGAAATGTCGCGCGTGACTAAGCCGGGTGGGCGGCTAACGGTGGCGGAATTTTCCAAACCAGTCATCCCGGTGTTTGGCAACCTGTACAAGGAATACCTCATGCGGCTTCTGCCGCCCATTGCCAAGCTGGTGGCCTCCAATCCAGACGCTTACGTTTATCTAGCGGAGTCCATCCGCGCCTGGCCGGAGCAAGACCAGCTGGCCGCTGCCATTAACCGCAACGGGTGGGAAAACGCCGGCTGGCAAAACCTTACCTTTGGCATTGTGGCCCTCCACTCGGCCACTAAGCCCCGCTAGCCGCCCTACAAGGGCCTACTGGATGGTAAGGGGTTTCAGCTCTGACACCGCTGGGGCTGACAAGGCACAGAAACAGTCGTGAAGATCTTCCACCGACGTGGACTTAGCGCAGACTAGCCGGCCCTAGCGGAGGCTCGCGTGCCACGCATTTTTACATGGTGCTGGCGTACCTGTTCTAGCTGGGCGGCCAAGTAAGCCTGATGCCTAACTTTGGTTTATCTTCTTATCGAAGATCGTCCAAACCTTTCGCCTTTTTAGGTCGAAAGACAAATCATACCGAATCTTATTTACGAAAGCGCTTCCTTTTCCTGAACGAACGTTAATCAGAGGCTCATTCAATGTCTGATGCCTGCTTTGCCTTTCGTCCGGCCTGGTCAAAATAAATACCGCTAACCTCATCTACCGTATACTCTCTATAAACGGCTCAGGGTCGCCTCTCACCTCGGTGATGCGCCTGAGTCTTTGAAGTTTTTCCGCGTGGTACAGCGAGCCCGTGACGGTCCCAAATTCCTCACCCTGCTTTCTAGCTCCACAGCGGGCTGTCGCGCCGGGTAAGTGATATCCCACGTCCGGCTAAACGCCAGGCTCGGGCTACCAGGTCGCGGTCTTCATCTGTGACAAGGTTGCCCATGAGCCGGGCGGCGGCGGGCATGAGCATGCGGCCCACCGGTCCGCGCAGTGCCACGGGGCCCGCCAGTGGCAGGAATTGCGGGTAGGTCAATAACCGCGCTGCCGTGCGTGCAAGGAGGAAGGCTTCACCATAAGCGCTTTGCAGGGTCTGGGGCCAGGCGCGGGTGAAGTCAGGTTCAGCAAGAAGGGATACGGCCATGGCTGCGGTTTCTAGCCCGTAGTCAATTCCTTCGCCATTGAGGGGGTTCACACAGGCTGCGGCGTCACCAATGAGCATCCAGTTTTTTCCAGCTACGCCACTGACGGCACCGCCCATGGGCAATAACGCCGACGCCACCTTTTCCACCGGCCCTAGCCCCCATTCTTCCCGTTGTTGTTCGGCGTAGTAGTCAAGGAGTTTCTTGGTGTTGATCTTTGCCGGGCGTGTGGCGGTAGATAGTGCGCCTAGCCCTATGTTGACCATGCCTAGTTCGCTACCCAACGGGAAGATCCACCCGTAGCCGGGTTGAACTTCACCGGCGGCGTTTTTTAGCTCCACGTGTGAGTGCATCCAGGGTTCTGCCGCCTTGGGGGAGGTGGCGTAGGAGCGGGCAGCAATTCCGTACACCTCGCCTTTGTGCCAGATTCTTCCTAGCTGTTTGCCGAAGGTGGAGCGTACGCCGTCGGCAACAATGACCCACCGCGCGGTGACGGTATCCGCGCCAACGTGAAATGACCTCAACTGGCCATCCACAACGTGGGGTGCGTTAGCCGTTCCGTGGATAAATTGCGCCCCGGCGGTGCGTGCGTGCTCGACTATGAGCGCGTCAAAGTCCGTGCGGGGGAGGGCGGTTCCCTCCGTGCAGGGGTAGGACTGGGGCCAAGGGGCGGTGACAGAGCCGCCAAAACCGTGGAGCTTAAGTCCTTTGTTGCGGTAGGAGGGGTTAACCAAAATCTCTAGGTTTCCTAGCTGGTGCATAGCCCGTGGTGTTAGTCCGTCACCACAGGTTTTGTCGCGGGGGAACTGCGCGGAGTCTATGAGCGCTACCTGGTGTCCGGCCTTGGCGGCGTGGATTGCGGCGGCGGCTCCGGAAGGGCCGGCCCCAATGATTGCAACATCAAATTTTAGCTCCATGGGAACTATTGTTTCAGACTCCCGGCCCCTTAACTATGTTCAACCCCCGCACGTGGACTAGGTTAGAAGGGGATTATCAGCTGATCCAAAGTTAAATACATAGATCGTAGACTCCTGCTGGTGGTATGCGGTTTAGCAGACTTTATAAGGACAATAAAGAATGAGCGACGGCGAAAACACCGTAGATTTGGGTGACCCGCAGCTAACCATGCGCGTGGCTACTGGTGTGGCCGCAGTGGAGAAACTGCTCCTGGAAGAAATCAAGCGCGGGCAGCAGTTCGTTTTTGAAAAAGCGCTGCATTTAACCAGCGCCGGAGGCAAGCGCTTCCGTCCTGTAATGGCGTTACTCGCGTCAGAGTACGGCCCGGAGGCTGGCTCGGAAAAGGTCATTAAGGCAGCCACTTTGGTGGAGGTTATTCACGTGGCAACTTTGTACCACGATGATGTGATGGATGAGGCTGACCGCCGTCGTGGCGTGGAGTCCGCTAACTCGCGTTGGTCCAACTCTGTGGCCATTTTGGCCGGTGATGCTCTGTTGGCTCACGCGTCTCGCATCATGTCGCAGCTTGATACCCACACCGTTGCTCACTTCGCTGAGACTTTTGAGGAGTTGGTGACAGGTCAGATGCGGGAGACTCAAGGCGCTGGTGGCGCCAACCCGGTTGAGCACTACACGGCCGTTATTCGTGAGAAAACGGCGGTGCTTATCGCCTCTGCCGCCTATCTTGGGTCTTATCATGCGGGAGTTAGTCCGGAGAACTGCCAGCGCCTCAAGCGGATTGGTTCCAACATTGGCATGGTGTTCCAGATTATCGATGACATCATTGATATCTTCTCTGATCCCAAGGACTCGGGTAAGACTCCCGGCACGGACTTGCGTGAGGGCGTGTTCACCCTTCCTGTGCTCTACGCCCTGCAGGAAGACTCGGAGGCGGGGGAGAAGCTCCGCAACCTTCTCACTGGGCCTTTGAAGACTGATGAGGAGGTCGCTGCGGCTGTGGCGCTCCTTCACGCTTCCGGTGGCCGTGAGGCTGCTCTACGGGACGCTGAGAAGTATTTGGCTGCGGTTGAGGAGGACTTGGACAAGCTGCCGCAGAATTCAGCTACCGATGCCCTCCGTGAACTCACCCAGTACACCGTCAAGCGCGTTGGCTAGAATTACGCAACCACCTGCTGATTTGCATTTGCTGTAAGATAATCAGTAAAGTTACTTCACGCACCACAGCGGTGCTTGCCAGGTTGCCCGAGCGGCCAAAGGGAGCGGACTGTAAATCCGCCGGCGTAGCCTTCAGAAGTTCGAATCTTCTACCTGGCACAAATTTTATCCCGCAGTTCTTAGAAATTTTAAGGACTGTGGGATTTTTTCTTTCGCGCCGCCCCCGCTCTAGCAGCTCTTTTCGTTCCTGGGCACAAGCTGAGAAATTTAGTCTTTCACTTTTTCCTGAAAGTCTGTACAAACCCTGACAGTTGTCTAGATATATTACTAAATCACACTGCAAAATTTTTGATTTCATACCAAAAACAACACGGTTTTCGGTCCCTAAATATCATAAGGCCCGCTGGCTTGTGCTTTTGCCACTGTTTGCGCGGGCGTCTAATTCCGTTTAGATAGAGTTCATTCTGTGGCCTGACTGGTTATATTCCGTTGCCACACTGCCTTTCTTTATGGGTCTGACGTGCCCAGCCACCCCAAAGCTTTAGAAACCATGTAGAAGACTTGACAACTCTTAGGGCTCGTAGTTAGATTTCTTAGTGGAAGATGAGACCTGGCGACCAAAACCTTGAAAGGTAAGCCGCTATCAGGAAACATCTTGCTTTACCTCCACGGGTACGTCTCAAAACCTTTTCACCAAGAGGGCTTTTGAATTCCGAAGTGCCCTACTCCAATTTCGAACAGAAAGTTCTCATCTATGATGAAATTCAAAAAAGGCTTTGCCGTAGCTATTGCCGCTGGCGTTCTAGCAACAGGTAGTTTCGGCTCTCAGATGGTCGTGGCGACGCCTAGTGCTGTTGCTGCTGAGGGTGACTTCACCCACCAGGCTCTCCCTGTCCAGCCGCAAGATGGATACACCCTGAAAATCCACAAGTATGGAAAAACCAAAGGTAAATTCGCTGAAAACGGTGATCGACCCGAAGGTGAACGGCGCAAGAACAATGGTGTAGCAATCACCGATATTCCGAATTCGTTCGGTGATCCTGTCGCAGGCGTTGTCTTTGAAGCCTACAAGATCGGCGGTATTGACTTGTCGACCAACTCCGGTTGGCAAAATGCCGAAAAATTCTCCAAGGTGTTCAACGCTGGTGACAAATCAACCACGGATAAAGCCAAGAGCCTTGTAACTAATTTCGTTGTCGCCGGTACCACCAATGCCACTCTAGGCACTGCGACGGAAACTGCTGCAACTGACGCTCAGGGCGAGACGAGCTTGACAGGCTTGGATATGGGTCTCTACCTTGTTGTCGAGAAGTCTGTACCATCCGGGTACAAGAGGGACGTTCAGCCCTTCATCGTTGCTCTGCCGATGACGGATCCGGACGCCAAGAACCAATGGCTGAATACAGTTCACGTCTACCCCAAGAACTCTGTCCAGGAAGCCGGCGAGATTACCAAGACAGTCGAGGAAGTTTACGACGACAACAAAGGTGGCGCAACTGGCCAACCTAAGGGCAAAGCCCTTCTAGCTGGAAGCACCGAAAAGGTCCGTTACAAGATTGAGCAGGATCTTACTGCGGGCGATCCGTACACCAAGCTTATCCTCTCTGACTTCTACCCGAATTCTCGCCTCACTGTGGATAAAACATCCACCAAGGTGTACATCGTTGACACTACGAAGAATCCCGGTGATCAGGGTTACGTCGTAAAAGATCTCGAGAAGACTAACCATTGGACCGACAACGATGCCGCCGCAACCGACGACGCAGCCCTCAACGCTTACGCGATCACACTGACTGATACGGAGACGAACGGTGGTCTTGCAGTTCTTAATGAACAGACGAAAGACAACTACGCGAATTATGCCGTGGTCGCCGATGTTTACTTCACCGTTTCAGCGAACGGAAACGACGAGAATACTCCCATCGTCAACAAGTTCAAAGGTATCGTTGGGCGCGATGGCCAAACTCCGCCAGACGGGGAAGATCCAAATAAGCCACCAGCTGTTACCCCTCCGGGGCCCGGCAATCCCAATGGTCCGGATCCGAAGTATCCACGTTCCTACTACGGCAACGTGAACATCAAGAAAACCAATGTTGATGAGGATGTCGAACTGGAGAACGTAGAATTCAATCTCTACGAGTGTACCAAGGATGCCACAGCCGAAACCTACACCATTGGAAACGGTGCTACCCCGCTTAATACCGATCCGATCAAAACCCTGGCCGATCAGAACGTACCAGAAATTAAGGGCCTTCTAGCAACCGACTACCGCAACGGTTCGGTTAATCCGAATGCTAATACGACCGCATACTGCCTGGTCGAGACCAAAACTGCGCCTGGCTACGAATTGCTTGTTGAGCCTATCGGATTCCAGCTGCCTTCAGATAACCCCAATGCAACTATCGCTTTGAAGAACTTGAGTGTCAAGAACGTTCAGGAAAACGGTAACTTCAACCTGCCAATGACCGGTGGCATGGGTGTTATCTTCATCCTGCTCGGTGGCGCAGCTGCACTGCTGTTTGCTCGTCTGTTCTCTGTATTCGGACGTCGCAACGAAGCCTAATTGCTAGGTTTCTTAAAGCCCCGTGCTGAGGAAGCAAGCTAGTTGAAGGTTAGGGATGAGCGTTTGTGCTCATCCCTAACCTGCTAGTGGGAGTTGATGTAGCTCGTGTGTTTCGAAATGTGTTCTCTTTAAAGATTTAGAAGGTGATTGGCGTGGCAACTGCTGTAGTTAGCAAGCAGAAAGCTCCCAAAAAGCGGAAGCCTATGTCCGTGATATCGGTCATTTTGACCATCGTAGGTTTGGTGGCAATTCTCTACCCAGTGGCCGCTACTATTTACATGAATAGTCAGCAGCAAGGTGCCGTTGAGGTCTTTTCAGAGCAACAGGAGTCCATTCCTGCGGAGAAGCTTGCTGAACAGATTGAGCAGGCCCGCGAATGGAATGCAGCAAATCAGGGCGGACCTATCTTGGACCCTTGGTTGGCACGAATTTCGAAAGATAACGAGCTGTATCAAAGCTACACAGAGCAACTTGCGCTCACACAGGTGATGGGACAGGTAACTATCCCGAGTATTGATTCAAAGCTCCCTATTTATCACGGCACTACCGAGGAAGTGTTGACCAAGGGCATTGGTCACCTGTTCGGCAGTGGCCTGCCGGTAGGCGGTGAGGGAACCCATGCCGTGCTCACAGGGCATACGGGGATTCCGGTGGCAACACTTTGGGACAACCTCATTGATGTGAAAAAGGGTGACGCGATTTATCTCACCGTCTCGGGTGAGGATATGAAGTACAAAGTGTATGACCTGCAGGTCGTGCTCCCAGGTGAAAGCGACAGTCTTCGTCCCATCCCGGGCAGAGACGTCATCACTTTGATTACTTGTACGCCGTACGGCATTAACAGCCACCGTCTCTTGGTACACGCGGAGCGAGTTCCTATGGACCCTGATGAAGATGTGCGTCAAATCATCGAAACTGTTGGCCAACCCTGGCAGTGGTGGATGACCGCAGCGCTGGTGATTGTTGGGTTGTTCCTGCTACTGACCATCTACGAATGGGTCCGTAACAGGCGCCGGGACAGGAAAAAAGCGGCATCGGCGGCGCAAGAAGAAAACAACGTAATTACTGCTGAGTCCGGCTCAGTAATGCAAGAGGAGAATGACCCATGGAAATAACTAAAGCTCGATGGAGCCGGGTGGCAGTCGCTTTCACTGCTTCAGCATTCCTTCTTGGTGGTACTTCAGCGGCGGGCTTCGTAGCAAGTCCTGCGCAAGCAGGCATTGTTACTAGCACCGATGATGGCCCGGCCGCATCCCTGATTGACGGTTCCCGCAAGGTCAACCTAAGGGTACAAAAGTACCTTGGTGACCCTCAGAAGCAGTACGGTGATCCGTCTAATCCCAATGCGCGCAAGTCCCTGGACCCGGTTCCTGGTCTGAAGTTCTACGCTCAGAAAATAGGAGGCCTTGACCTCACTCGTAATGAGGGCTGGCAAATGGCCGAAGAAATGAATATCTGGGACTTCTATGACAGTGGCAAGGAAAAAGGCCGTCTTGGTGAAAAAATCGAGGCTGTCACGGATTCCAACGGTGTTGCAGAATTTTCCAACCTTGAGATTGGTCTTTACTACATCACCGAGGACACCACTACCGCCATTGATCACTCTTTGTCTGTAGTCAATCCCTTTGTCGTGGCGCTTCCTGCCACCAATGCTGAGCGCACCGGTTGGGATTACACCGTCACTGTTAAGCCCAAGGACCAACCAATTCTTGGTGAGACCGAAGGCAACAAGCAGTGCGCAAATATTGGCGACACAGTCCAGCTTGGCGTCACCGGCTCCCTCCCGGCACCGGGGCGCGACAACCTGATTTCCAGCTTCGCTATCTCCGCACCTCTTGATGAGTCCCTGGAGTTTGTTAAAAACAGCTCCGACTTCTACGTCAGCCGCAAACACGGTAGCAACGAGCGCACCAAGCTTGAGGCAGGGGACTACACCATCAAGCACGTGGACGGTAACCTCACCCAAGTAGAGTTCACCAAATCCGGTTTGGAAAAGCTTTCCAAGGTCCGCCGAGGAAATCCGGATGCTTATGTCCACTGGGGATTCAAAGCCAAAGCAGTGAAGAAGAAGAGCATGGTGAAGTTCACCGCCTTCCTCACCGCCCCTCATTACCCGGCCTTTGACCTGGTAAACCGTTACGGCGTGGAGTCTGAGGAATACGTAGTTACCATTCCTTGCTCTACTACAACACCGCCGCCGGGACCTTCGGGTGTTCCACCCACACCAAAGAAGACTCCGCCCTCTACGGGAACTACAACAACGCCCGTTGTACCAACTCCCGGGGATCCTGGAAACCCGGGAACCCCTGATACACCTAAGAAAACACCTAGGCCACCTGGTCTGGCTATGACCGGTGCGAATGTACTGGCAACAATCTTATTTGGTATCACCCTGACGGCTCTTGGCCTCATCCTTGTTCGACGCAATTACAAGAGGAACTAAACCTATGAAACTTTTTAGAACTCGTTACACGAAAGCTGCCCTAGCATCGGCAGCAGCAACAAGTTTGCTCATGATTAGTACCCCTGTTGCTCAATCGAACGAGGGGGTTGATTCTCCATTGTCTAATTTGGAGACCCTGGAGGGAGTCCCCGCTGGTAGTGATCAATCAGGAATTGCAGAAAGCCCCTCAACTGAGCTAGGCGTGCAAACAGTACCCGATTTAGATCAGGCATCAGAGAAGGCTAACGGGGTAACGGTAGATGACTCCTCTGACGTGATCACTCCTACCGATGACGCAAGCGCTAGGACTTCGGAGGCCCCGAACGAAAGTGTTGTATCTGCCGACGGTGACTCTGCGGGGGAATCCGCAAACGGAAACATAGTCTCAGGACCTCAAGCCAAGTTCTCCGTCGAGACCCTGTCTTACGATGACGACGCGAAGCTTTACACCAGGAAGCTATCCGGTGTTATTGAAGACGAAACCGGGTTAAACCATCCAATGGAAGTTCTCGTCATCCATAAACTGGGAAGCAATGACGTTGTTTCAGGAATTAAGGAAGCTACATACGACGGAAAGACTGCAAGTGGTACTACTTTCGAAGCGAGGAGTGCTGCAGAATCACAAGAACTGCTAGGCCTCGGTGAAGAAGAAGCAAAATTTAAGCAATTCCTTCAAATTTTTCCTGATAAAACCGACGAGTCAGATTCCCTTAACGGTAAGAAGTTTAGTATTACCTATACCGTGGGTTCCGAAGAACCTGATGCCCACTGGAGTCTAATTCCGACTGCAGTTGATGATCAGCCTGAAATACGATCGGGCAACGGAATTGACGTTGTGGCCGGAAAGGTGCCGCCCGCAGCCGCCCCACCGCTTGAAGGCTACGAAGACTTCAACGCACCAGCGAACCCAAAGAACTTCCTGATCAATAATCTGGAAATTGCAAAAGAGGTTTTTAACCAGCGTGAGACTCATGGTGGTGTGGAGTCTCAAACAGGTATGGGCGTCAACCGTACGCCTGCCTTTGATCTAGGACCACAAAAGCCTGTACCGGGATATTCTGTTCCTGATGGCTATGCCGTATCTTGGCCGGAGGGTTCTCAAACGTTGGGGGTAGGAGAGAGTTTTTTCAATCCTCATTGGTGTTTGGCTTATTACAAAGGAAATTCTTATTACAAGAATAAAATCAAGTATAGTTCTTACCAAGATCTGAATGGTGCAACGCGCCTTTGTACTCGGAATAACAATCTTGAGCAAGGAAGGTTCTTCAGTCGCGAGCACGTGAGTAAGCTTGAATCACATTCAAGGCAAGAAGGTAGAACGGTACGCTCAGAAAGTTTCACTATTGGTGGGGCATTTGGTGGCCCGCTATATGGATTTGAATTTGGAAGTCTTCGATCGAGAAATTCACAGGGCAGTTTAAGGAATCACTATAGCACTCCCATTCAGCCTAGATTGGTGAGGGACTCACGCGATGCTGTCCGAATACAGATAAAGGGTATCTTGGACACAAAGGACTGGCAGTTCCATAACATACCGGACGCTAGTTGGGATGGTTATCTATTAGTTTCTCCGGATAAAAAATTTGGCGTTGGGGTAACAGGGACCGGTCCTACAAACGTCAATAAGGTCGGAATTATTCAGGTTAGGTTCTTTAACAAAGCCGGTGTTGATAAACTCCTAAATCGAGACAACGGTCCTGATAATCCAAAGTACCGGGAGGGGCTCCAGATTCCAGCAAATACTCCAATGAAGATTTCTTATGCTACGCAGGAAGCTGGAGTGGATTTAAGATCCAAACAAGACAGCGACATGACTCTTCACGGCGGTTTCGAGCCCTATACCAATGTCTCTAAACCACCGAAGGTGAAGCCTGCTCCCCTGAAACTAGTAAAGACTCCTGCCGCTCCGTCAGATACTGGGGAGAATGAGGGAAAGACCGAGTTTACCTACGGGATAGTTGTGGACAACAACACCCCGCCAGCGGGAACGAAACCTATTGATCGAACTTTCCAGTTGTTTGATCTACCTGATTTTACTCGTGGGCTGGTTATCAAAAAGAGGGTTGTGGTCTTGCCTAACGGCAAGGAAATCGAGTTTGGTAACTATATCTCCGGAAAGGGCTACTATTTGCCATCCGGCGAGAACGACTTTACCCACAGAATTTCTGCTGGGGAAGTTCAGACTATTCAGGTTAAAATCTATACTTACGGGGTCACCGCAGAGAATCCGCAGGGAGCTAATCTGCGGTGTGAGAACGGCGCACCCAAAAAGGGCGCATATAATGCTGCCCGGCTTGAGTCTGAGGGACTAGAGCCTCTAACCAGCAATACTTGTATAGATGTGCAACCTCTACCTCCGGTTGCGCCCCCTCCGGTTCCTCAACTTGATAAAAATTGGTTAGAAAATGTTAAATATTCCCAAGGTGGGGACGGGCAATACCGCGCTAGCTACATTTTGACGATTGACAATACGGCACCGCGGGCCATCGATCGAGATCTGAATGTTTTCGATACGCCCTCTTTCTCCGCTACATCCGTGAAATCAGTGACTTCCGTGTGGGCCCGAAATGGAGTGGTCTCTTCAACCGGTGAAACCGTATTCGGGCAAGAATACAGTTTGCGCGGGCGCAGTGATGGGGTGAACCTTAATGGTTCAGAAATTAAAGTCACTGATGAACACTCGAACATCTGGCACGTTCCGGCAGGTAAGGTTGTTAAGAAGAAAATAGACGTTTATTATTATGCCGCTAACGCTCAAAGGACTGACTCTAGTTATACTTGTAACGGTAATCCTGGTAATGGCGCTTATAATTCAGCCTCTTTTACTCTTGATAACGAGGTCAGGCGCGCGTCCGATTGCGGCGATTTCCTGAAACCAGACTCGCCGAAACCGGTGATCTCTAAAACCCCACTTGGGGTTACTGATACTGAGAATTTTCCGGAAGGGAAAACCCTCAAATATTCGGTTACCCTGGAGAATCGCGCTGTTGAGGCTCAAGATTTTGAGGTAGTGGATATTCCAGAATTTACCGAAAAAGTAAACGTACTGAGAGTTAGGATTCAGGATTCTGTAAATGGTAATCCCTCTGGTCCGAAGAGGACTTCAGAACAATTGGAAGAGGGCAATCGCCTTTCTGGAAAGTATCGAATTGCTGATGCTGGGAAAAATACGTGGACTGTTCCTGGGCAATCTAGGGGGCAGAAATTCGTATACGTTGACATCTCTTATTCTCTAAACGCTCCCGCTGGTAGTGGGGATTACCGCTGCCTTGGAGCACCCCAGTTTACTGCCCGTAACGGCGGTTTTAATACTGCAAAGGTTAAATCTGGTGCGGAATGGCTTTCAGCGTCCACTTGCCAGAACATTGAAGCCCCGGCCGTTCCCCCGACCATCACAAAGACGAATAAAGGAGTAACCGATACGCCGAACTCAGATACAAAAACGGCGGAATTCGATATCTCTCTTAGGAACAATGACCCTGCACCCCGTGATTTTATTGTTTATGATAAGCCTGATTTCACGGATAATGTTCAAATTCGTAACGTTTTTGTTCAAGAGCTACGAGACAACGGTACCGGTGTCTTAGCCCCGGCTGGGGCCAAGACGAAACTTGGCGAGTTACAGGGACAGGGCGATAAGACCTACCGAATTTCTGACGTGCGTTCCGAAACTTGGGGCATCGGTGGCAATCAGACGGAGCATCGTCGTGTATATGTGGAATTTGTGTATGCGTCGAATGTAGACGCCCGTCGCGGTACGTTTAGCTGTGGGACGGTTCCTACACCGAATAATGGTGGGTTTAACAAAGTCTCAGTTCGTAAGTCTGGGGACTCTGGCGTTGAGATTACTTCAGATAATGCCTGCGCCGATATTCCTTCTCCGAAAGCAACCGTGCAGAAACGTAATGTGGAGATTACTGACAACGCCGAAGTGCCTGGACATAAGAGCGCGGTATACCAGGTTGTTGTGACCAATCCTGACCTTAAGGCTCGTCGGTTTGAAGTCAGTGACGCTCCGCTTTTCACAGATGATGTTGATATTCATGGAATGGAAATTCAGAATGCTGCCGTTAATGGCGGTCAGTATGTAGCGGTTGGGTCCAGGTGGACTGCAAATAAGCAAATTGCTGGCGGTGAAACTATTTACAAGATCACCGACCCAAATCAGGATGCATGGACGGTGCCTGCCGGTGAAACGGCGGTTAAATTTGTTTATGTAGATTTTACCTACGGAAGATCTGCATTAAGTCAAAATAACAAACTTACTTGTTCCCGTCCTCTTTCCCCGAAAAATGGTGCCCTCAATAAAGTTGTGCTCCGTTACCAAGATGGCGGAAACACGGTGGAAACCGATCCGGCATTTGCGTGCTTGGATATCGAATCTCCGAAGCAACCTGTTATAAGCAAGAAGTTCCTTCGGGTCCAACCGGTTCCCGGAAAGCCCGGCAGTATGCGGGCAGTATACAATGTCATTCTTTCTAACAATGACCAGACCTATGATTTTGAGGTCCAAGATACACCAGACTTCACGAAAAAAGTTGAAATCTCAGGATTTTCCGTTCAAGACTATAACCAGCGTCAAGATGGTTCTTTGATGTTGGTCGGTAGTCCCCGAAACGTTAACCCGGAAGTTGGAAATCCAAGAAGTTACCGTTTATCTGACTCAAACAGTGACAGGTGGCGTGTCCCACGGGGGCAGCGTAGTGCGAAACAAATTGTTATCGAATTTACCTACAAGGACAATCCCGAAGCCCTAGAAGGAAGTTTTTCCTGTTCTTCGGTTAAAGCACCGGGGAATGGCGCTTTCAACAGGGTTTCGGTAACCTCCAACCTAGTGCCGGGAGCAGCGCCAATCGCGGCCTCGGACTGTGGGAAAATCCCTTACAATAAACCCCAGATAACGAAGGATCCCCGTGGTTTTGAAAAAATCCCGGGTAAAACAGATGGCGAGATGGCTGTATATGACATTTCAGTAACTAACCCTGGTCCTGCAGCCGAATTCGAAGTCTTCGATGTTCCAGATTTTACGAAGAAGGTTGCTATCGATAATGTTTATATTCAGGATTTGGTTACAGATGGTAGCGGTGCTGTCTCTACTGTTGGGGAGAAACGTCTAGTTCGTAGTGAACAAAGCAATGGAGAAACTAGGTATCGTTTAACAGACGAAAATCAACGTACTTGGGGTATCGACGAAGATGGCACTGAGTCAAAGCGAATTTTCGTAGAGTTCTCGCATATTAACAACCTCACTGCAGACAATACGGGTGAATACCGTTGCCAGCAGGGTGATGTGGCCGGAAATGGTGGTTACAATAAGGTGAAAATTAAATATAATATTGCGAACCTCAATAAATGGACGGAGACATCCGCCTGTCAAGACCTTGATGAACCTTCCTTGGAGCCCTTTATTTCTAAAACTCCAGTTGGTCTTGTTGACGTCCCTGGCTCGCCCGGTGTAAAAACTGCTGTCTACGACATTGCACTTCGAAGCAAGACCCAATTCGTCCAGTACACCTTGTTGGATTATCCGAAATTTAGTGAAAACGTGAGGATTCGCGAAGTTAGGGTTCAAAAACTTGACAATAGCCGTCAGCCAGTAGGAACAGCGTGGGCTGTCACTACTAAGGAAGCGAAACCAGAAGCTGGTGTTACAGGTGACCCGGAGGGCAGCTATCGAATTGGAGATTCCGATACGTTCAGTAATATTCTCATAGAATCTCCGGACACTATTTATAGGCGTGTATATGTTGACTTTGAGTACCTAGATAATCCTGCAGTCCCTAGCAGCTATACTTGTAGCGCAACACCCGAACCGTCAAACGGCGCTTACAACGAAGTTCATATTGTTAAGCCTAAGACTGCGCAATCTCACAAATCATCTGCTTGTATTGATATTCCAACGCCACCAGAGCCGTTGGAAGTAGCAATAAAGAAGTTTGGTTACGGTGATGAAGAAACTCCTGTTACAACTGATGATTGGGATTTCGCCCTTTACAAACTGAAGGGTGAGTCCTTTGATTCCGACCAGCCTATTCGCCTTCTTCCTGGACTGACTGATGGTCAAAAACGCTTTGAGAAATCTCTGGCGGCAGGCGAATACCTGTTAGTGGAAACAAAGGCACCAGACGGTTTCGAGTTGCTCGCAGAGCCCGTTAAGCTGAGAGTGTCGCAGTCTGCGAATTCTTCTGGCGCTCCAGCAGAGCTGGTTCTATCACTTGCGGAGCCTAATATCGCTGTGGATTTGGACGGCACCATTATTAAAGTCTTCGACGTTCATAAGGGTGAGCTTCCAGAATCTGGCGGTCTGGGAGTGTACTGGATGTTGATTTTAGGGGCCCTATTACTTTCAGTCGTTGGTGTTAGCCGCCGGAAGAGCTTTGCCGGCTAGTTACTCTGCACCATACGAATGAGGATATTCCCTTCGGACTTGGTTAGTCCGAAGGGAATATCTTTTTGGCTGAAATTCTTGATTTCTCTTGCTTTGCGATCTTTAGCTCCGACGCGCTTTTGGTTCTGGGGTTACCCTTGAATTCCGGACACCTAGTTAGTGCGGAATTGGACTCCGTGCGGAAAGATGTTTGTTATGAGTCGTTCAAGAAGGAAGTACACCCCGGAGTATCGTGTGGAGGCTGCTCGTCTTGTTACTGAGACTGGGCGCAGTGTTGCCGTAGTCGCTGGAGAGATCGGGGTAGAAAAAGGTACGTTGTCGAGGTGGGTCAAGGCCGAGAAGGAGCGCAATAGTGACTCCGGTGAGCTATCGCCGGCAGAATCACGAGCCGAAATCTCTCGCTTGAGGAAACAAGTCGCTGAGCTGGAGATAGATAATGAGTTCCTGTCAAAAGCCAGCGCCTTCTTCGCTGCGAAGCAACACGAGAGGAGAAATACGAACTAATGCAGCGTGAGAAGGCTAACTACAGCATTACCCGGATGGGTTGCGTCCGCTAGCGTGGTGTATCTGTATCCCGCGATAGAACTGATGTCGATACGCAAAAGGTGACCATTGCGGGGTATCTTTCGAATCAACTAC
>NZ_VXKJ01000021.1 GCF_008693075.1 Corynebacterium phocae
CCGGACCCGACCACTAGACCAAGGCCCCTACTCTTATGTGTCTTGCGATGCTATGACCGAGAAAGTCCGTGAAGGTGGACGTGTAGTGAAAACCAGTGTCTTGCTGGCTACCGGCGTTAATGTCGATGGCTACCGCGAGATACTGGGGATGCACGTTGCTACGTCAGTGTCAAGCGCCATCTAATTTTGCGCGTGTAGCGTCATGTATTTTTGCGCGCTACGGGCGTTGTTGATGGCTGAATTTATTTAGTTGTTTTGGGTTATATGAGTGGTTTATGTCATGTGGGTGACTCCTTTGACTGGCGCTCCTATTCGGTACCGGTAGGGCGGCGATCGGTACCGGGGTGTGCGTGTGTGATGTGTCACAGCTCTTTTCACGAACAATGTCATAGCTCTTGTATGTGGTCTCCTAGAAGTGATCCAGATTGGCGCGGAAATTGATCCACTTGGTGGATCAGTTTTTGGGCTGGTTGGCTGCGGTGTGCTGGTTGCTTTTGCCTTGTTTGGGGTGGGCGATTGGTGTTGCCGTTGTTGTTTAATCGCCACTTCTCGGTGGGGTTGGCGGCCTG
>NZ_VXKJ01000022.1 GCF_008693075.1 Corynebacterium phocae
CGCACACGCCCTGATGAAATAACCCCCAACAACCACACCACAACGCCCCCTGGCACCTGCAACCACCACACCAACCGCAGAAGCCAACGGGGCGCTTAAGCCTGCCCAACACCGACCACCCCAACCCCACAAACCCACCAATATAAAAAACATGCACGCGCTAAAGTGGATCACTTTTCCGCGCCAAAACGGATCACTTCAGCTTGACAAAATACAGCTCTTTTCACGAACAATGTCATGACCTTGTTCACGGTACTGGGGCGTCATTTCAGGCATCATAGTAGGGCTTGAAGTGGGGGTTCGTAGATGATTGGACAATGCCGAAACCCATTTCCCCCCAGACGCGTCGCAAGATCATCGACTTTGATCCGCACGACCCTAAGTCCCCGTCCATCACCGAGTTCTGCAGGGAGTTGAAAGTCACGACACGTAGTTTTTACAACATACGCAGTCTGAAGTGGCCTTTGGTTTGTTCCTAGCAATTTACCTTGGTTTCCATTATTTCAGGAAGCTGGTTTTGGCTGCAATATTCGGCCTCAACTTCCAGTGG
>NZ_VXKJ01000023.1 GCF_008693075.1 Corynebacterium phocae
TCGGACAGTATCCGGTCCTCAATCAGACGAACCGCCCGATCCTTAAACTGCTGATCAAATTTCTTTGGCATAACCTACATTTTCCCTTCTATCCAACGGAAACAAAACTCAGCCCACTTCAGTCGGGCTGAGCAAGAAGGCGCTGCCGCACTTCACCCACTTCCACCAGTGCCCAAAAATCCCCGCCGGGTCTTCGGCGATGACACCACCAGAATCCTTCTTACTATTCGGTCCAGGCTCAAAGACAGCGGCTGGGACTATGGCCCAATGTCGATCTGGTTTGCTGGCATTGAAAGCGGCGAACTACAACCCCCGGTGCCATCGGTGTCGACAATTGCGCGACTACTACGCCACGCAGGCGGAGTAGAGTCCAATCCCCGCAAGCGCCCGAAATCTTCCTACCTGCGCTTCCAGCGCGGCAAAGCCATGGAACTATGGCAGCTAGATGGCCTGAAATACCACCTTTATGATCAACAAAGCACGGTTATTACCATCTACCAGCTCATCGACGACGCCACCCGTAAGGACATGGGAACCTCCGCCTACCCCAGCAACGAAAATAGCGCAGACGCCCTTGACGTGGTTACCCGCGCTATTGCGCACTACGGTGCCCCGAATGAACTATTGACCGATAATGCGTCAGCATTCAACCAGCTCAGACAAGGCAAAGTCGGACCGTTGGAAGAATATGTGGCATCACAAGGATGTAAACCAATCCCAGGGCGGCCAGGGCATCCCCAGACGCAAGGCAAAAATGAGCGCAGCCACACCACGCTCATCCGGTTCCTCGACGCCCACCGTCCCACCACCCTTGAACAGGCGAAAGAGCTTATCACCACCTACCGCGAGCACTACAACACCAGGCGTCCGCATCAGGGACTAGGAAAACCTGTCATGACCCCTGAACAGGCCTGGGAGCTCATGGAACACGCCGAGCCACAGCCACCCCTAGATTCATCCTATCTGGCAGCCGTAGCGGCTAAATACCGGCGTCAACGCCAGCAAGCGGTGACCACTGACCCAATCGTCAACACTGGTGAAAAGCCCGCACCAAACAAGGGCCAGAAATATCGCCGAGCCAAGCAGGCTGAGCTTGACCAAGTCACCAACGCAGACGACGGTGACGATACCGGTGAGGACCTGCCATACGCTGTGGAAATAACGCACCAAAACCGTGCAGTTTTCTTCCGGGGGCGTCGCATCTCGGTTCCCACTAAGTATTCGGGCAAGTTCTACATCCGCAACGTCACCGAAGATGAACTGACCTACTAGGATGCAGATAACGGAGAATTTATTATGAGCTTTCCGCTGCCACTAATTGGAATCAGCGACAGTCCGAGGTTCATCAATTCCTACAACGTTAAAGGAGCCTGGCTCAAAGACCCGCCAGCCCACTGGCAACGCAAACACGCCGCAGCCGAGAAGCGCTTTGCTAACCAATCCACCGACCAAGAACCCGGTACCTAAAATCCCGCAGGATCTGTGAAAAGAGCTATGACATCGAGTGTGAAAAGAGCTATGACATTGTTCGTGAACAAGGATATGACATTACACACTAGTTACTCACCACTGCGCTACTAAATAGGTGGTCGGAACACCAGAGACACCTTTGAGCTGGTGTCCGTGTCAGCGGAGGGCATCGCCGTGAGGGCGCGGCCAGTGGCAGGGCCCAAGGCGGTTTCCGGTTTTACTTTTTGTGGCGAAGCTAGACAGATGGGATGGGGCCGGCGGTTGCAGCGACCAGCGCGGAAGGGGGTCCATACTGGGCCCCCAGAGCGGCCGAGTCGAACCAAGGACTCGGGAACTCCCGCCAGGCGTTGTGTGCAGCCGAGGGGTGCTCAGAAGGCTGTTTGGGGCATCTGCCGGGGCGTAGTACCCGCGTAGCGGTCCAGCGGCGTGGGGGGAGCGCTCCGCGTGTGCGGGGTTATGGCATGCCTGATAAGGGTTTAGCGTCGCGGGATGGGCATTGCGCCCCGGTTTAAAATGCCTATCACCTACGCCAACCGTGTGCAAAGCTATCTGACGGTTGGCGGCGAGTGTGTTTCGGAAATCCCGCTACGAATTGCTCTGCTTTAGGGGACTGCGGCCGGGCTGTCCCATTTGCCAGTTAGCTGACCGTTGGGCATCTACACGGGGGAGTGCGCCGTTCCCGAGATTTCACCGCCAATTGGGTGGAACGCCAGAAGGCGGGCATGGATGTTGACAACATCCATGCCCGCCTTATCAGGAGCAATGTGTGAGCCACAGAGATTGCGGATTACGACCTACTCCTAGAACTCAACTTAGGGCCTGCGACGGTTGAACCGAGCCGAGTAACCACGTCCAAGAACCAGGAAACCAAGGCCAGCCAGAAGGAGCATGAAAACGCCTTTGCCGCCGGTCATCGGCAAGTTGAAGCCGCCGTTGCCTTTGGTGTTTACGATTGTCTTTTCGAGCACGGGAACAATCGTCGGATCCGTTTTATCCCGCTCAACCTTGAATATGATTGGCTCTGCTAGAAGCTCATGATCTTCTGGAGCCTTAGTCTCCTTCAAGCAGTAGCTAGTCTGATTGGCCTCAGGGACGACCTTATCGTCGCGGTAGTCGTTTGCCAGCAGGCCCCTAATCTCAACTCCGTCGTTTGCGACGATGGCAGTCTTATTTAACTTGGTGGTAAGAGTATTCACATCAGTACAGACGAACAAGTCGAACTCAGCACCCGTAAGCTTGGCACCACTGGCATCTTTCTTGATGATGTCTACGTTGCCGTAGAAAGACCTTGGATAAGGATAAGGATTAGGCGGAGTTCCAGTAGGTGGGGTTTCTGGATTTTCGGTTCCTTCGGTCGGAGGATCGACGACCGGAGGTTTGGTTGGATCTTCCGCTGGTTCCTCTCGACGATGTGTCCAGGTCTTGTATTTATTCTCAATCGGAGACGTTTCAGCTGGCTGATTTGGTTTAACCTTGAAGTTAAGCTTCATGGAGACGTTGATGTTTTCATCCAACAGTATTTCGTAGACCTGACCTAACCCAGCTGAAGTGAACTTCACAACCACCTTTCCTTCGTTCTTTCCTTCTTCGGCTTTATTAGTGACTGTGTAATGCTTATCGGCTTCAAGAACCACTTCTTCCGTGCCAGAGCCATCATCATATTGAATTTTCACCTCTGGGGCCGGATCAGTAAGAAACTCTAGGCGGTCAGCGGGGTAGTGGTCAACCAAAACTATTCCGTCATATGTAGGTCCGGGAACCAAGGGTTGATCCAGAGTATATTGGATATTCTGGCCATTGATTATAGCGTCACTGTCCTTGACGGTTTTAGTTGCTCCTAGCTCCTCCCTTTGATTCTTTGGGTGGACGTGAACTTCATTCAACCATCGTGTGGTGTTTACCGGGTTGGTAATTGGCAGTGTAATGATAAACGGCTTGACGTCACCCTTGTAGCCAGTAGGAGTCTCGGTCTCCGTTACGAGGTAAAGACCGCGGCCGAACTTTGCGCTACCGGTGCCGGTGCCGGCTTCGGTTGTTTCACCGGTGCCGGTTTTATGATCGTGGACGTAACCTCGGTCAGTTTTGATTGATGAGCCACTTCCTAGCGTGTATCCAGCTTTAGTGATTGATTGAACGGCAGTTTGATTGTTAGTCGAGTCAAACTTCTTGGACAGCTGTTCAGCCTTCTTCCACCCATCATTCGTTGAAAGGTCAATTTCGGTGATTTTTTGGACCGAGAACGTAGCTACAAGCTTTTCTCCACCGGGATCTGATTTAGGAAGGCCGGTATCCCGGTCACCACCTAATTCTCCTTTGGAACGCTTGTGGATGAAAAGAGTAATGTCAGTGGGCATCTCAGTAGTGCCCAAGTATATATCGCTTTGAGCGGAGGCAACTGCTGGGTTCGTAATGTTGGTGGTTACAATCCCTCCGGATGCAAGCACACCCGCAGCCATGGCGACTGCGAATCCTTTTCTAATTTTCATAATGATTGAGACTTTCTATTTGGGAATGAAGTGGAGTTTTTATAAGCCAAGCAGCTTCAATGTAGGAGATCTGGGAGGGGCCTAGAAACGCCGGCGTACCGGGAGATCTTTAAATGCTCACGAGATGGAGCTCCGGAACATCTCTTACATTAAGGAATCTTAGCATAAACATTGAAAAATCTAGATGGTGGAAAAGGGCTCTACTTCTTCGAATTGCCGTAACGCTAGATAAGCTAAAGTTAAGGAAAGTGTGGGCGTTAATTTTGGCGTGCGTTCAGGGCATTCCAGGGGCCGTTGGTAAGACGTCGCTGGAGGTTAGGACTTGGTCTATGCAGCAGATGAAATCTGACCCCACACAATGAGGGCATGGAGTTCTTGGTGTGCCAACCGAGTCCGGTTGGACATGATTCGCGAGTCCATCGGGTTTGCCAGGACGGCGAAGGGCAATGAGGGTTTGCGAATCCCGGTATTCCCCGCGTTGGCTGGCTATAGTGGGGACATGATGCTGTTACGGTTCTCCTTTAGGAATCACAAGAGTGTCCGCGATGGTGCAGATCTGACTATGGCCCGCGGTTCACTGAACACTCTTGTGCCCAAGAACCGATCTTGGGATGAGTCCTTGCACTCTGTTGTTGGGTTGTTTGGGGGTAACGCTACTGGTAAGTCCGCTGTTCTGGATGCTTTAGTTTATACTTTTCGCGCAATCCGGGAGTCTGCAACCAGCTGGCAGGCGGAAAAACAGTTCCCATGGTTTCCATTCGTTTTGCAGGATAATTATGACGAGGCGACCAGTAGCTACGAATTAGATTTCGTGGCTAATGGACGGAGGTACCGCTACGGGTTTGAAGTAGACCGGTCAGGCATCCAGCGGGAGTGGCTCAGAGACGTCCCTAGCTCCCGCTGGCGCACTCTTCTCAACCGAGATCGAGCTACCGGAGAATTAACGTTCCATAGTGCTCTCGGCCGGAAATTCTCGGTGACGGACCGTGAGCTTGTATTAAGTCGTGGTGCCTTGCTGTCCCATAGTTCCCTCGGGGACATCTGGCGTGAGCTGGTAGAGCATTTCGATTACGTGCTGGTGGACGACGCTCACCGCGAAGCTAGGTTGAGGTACATAGCTCACTCCCTGCAAGAAGGATCAACCACCTTCGAAGATATCGAGGTACTGCTGCGAATTGCTGATATCGGCGTCGACAAAGTCGGTCTTGAGGATGAAGATTTATCCAAGAGCTTCTTGCAGGTTCTGCAAACTGAAGACGGTAACAGCCAGCGTGGGATTTCGTCGAAATGGGGTGTGAGCCCGGCGGAATCCCTGCGGACCGATGGCCCAGGATCCGGCGGAGAAGATTTGCAGAAAGTCATCCGTCGCCTCACATTTGCTCACCGTTCGACAGGTGCGAAAAACCATAGGTTTTCCATGGCGGAAGAGAGCAACGGAACTGTTGCCTGGTTGGCAATGGCGGTCCCAGCGCTTGAGGCTCTCAGGAAAGGCGGCCTGATTCTGATCGATGAAATTGACGCAAGCGTCCACCCTCATCTGGTCAACCTATTGGTGGGGATTTTCGCAAATACCCAAATTAACGTTCATGGTGCACAGTTGATTTTTACCAGTCACCAGCCGTACCTGATGTCATCATTGAGCGACGCTGAGTTGGTTCCGGAGCAGGTTTGGTTCACAGAAAAATCTGCGGAGGGGGTGACGCAGCTCTACAGTTTGGCGGAATTCGAGCTTCCCAAAGATGTTGATTTGGCGGAGTTCTACCTTTTGGGACGGTTCGGTGGCGTGCCACGGCTAGCGCCGAGTTTCTTTTTTTCGCTCGCGGCTCCCGAATCTAAGAAGTCAGGGTAACTTAATGGCGCTCAGAAAAACACGACCCGTGAAACAGAGGATTTTGGTATGCACTGAGGGGACTAGGACGGAACCGCAATATCTTGAGATGCTAAAACAGTTTCTGCGGCCCGACAGTGTTATCAATGTCGAGGGAGTTGGGAAAGAACCTCTGAGCGTGGTGAAGGCCTGCGTTAACCTGCGCGATTCGGGGTTGCAAAGTGTAGATGTCCGAGCATCGCTGCTAAGCGGCTCACCAGGCGCTGAAAGCTTCCGGATTAATTCTATATGAGACTGGAATGAATCAAATTCCATGACGGCGATTAAACACTATCTCGTAGACGTCTTCATCAATCAGGCCTTGGCGAATTGCCTGGGAAACCTCTGCCCATGTTCCCTTGGGATCGACAGTCAACGAATCATAACCATCAGTCTTATCACTTTTGGTATAGGGGAATCGAGTTAGCTCGTCGATGAGCTTATCCCGCAACATTTCCCCAGCTGCATATCGTTGACAAATCTCATATGGCGTAGCACCGGAGAACCCCTCCACTGGTGGAGCTTCCTTCTCAGCTACTTTCAGAGTTTTCTGCACCGAGGATTGGGCGATGTTGAGCATTTTTCCAAGCTCCCGTTGGGTGAATTCCTCATGGAGCTGGCGCAGCTGACGGCGATAGTCTAGCTCGGCAATATCTCGACGTTGGCGCAGACGGAGTGCCTTTTTTACTTTATCGGGCAGGTCAGGAGTAGTCCTATGGGAAGTAGTCAATTAAATCACCTGAATCACCTTTCTGCTTCAAACCGTACCACGGCTTGACAGCCTTGGCTATCAACGGTGGAAAATTCAAACTCTGTGCGTTCCGTGCGTGGTCGCTCCGGTTACGCTGTTAGAAGTTACATCCCAGTGGTGTGGGCTGGGATATCCGGACCGGTAAACTTGAGCTTGTGCCGTAGTTGACCTTGAAGGCAAGGAAAATGGTCATATGGGGAAATTTAAAAAGCACACGCCGGAGCAGATTGCCGAGCGTCTGGAGAAGGCAAGCAAGCTTTCCGAAGCGGGAAAGACGAACGCAGAAATCTGCCGTGAGCTTCAGATCTCGGAGGCAACATTGAGCCGTTGGCGTCGGGAGTACGGCGAAATGTCGCGTGCTGCAGCTCGGGAGCTTACAGCCCTGCGGAAGGAAAACGATCGTCTCAAGCGACTGCTTGCGGGAGCAGAATTGGAAAAAGCCGCGTACAAGGATCTCGCTAAAGCAAAATTCTAAGCCCAGCACACCGCCATGAAGCCGTAGATTACCTCACTCACAAAGGCTATCCGCAACGGTTATCATGCGAGGTCGCTGGGCTTTCCCGGTCGGCGTACAACCGCCGGAAAGCAATCAACGACGCCACTAGTGCGCGAAAATACATGACGCTACACGCGCAAAATTAGATGGCGCTTGACAATCAGTATTTCAGCGAAGAATTCGGTGAGCTCAGGATAGAGCTTTTCGGATCCGTTGACACTCATCACAGTTCGGGAGCTTTTGAGGATCCTGCCGGGGGACAAAGGTTCTGCCGCACAGGGTTGTGACGGGTTCTCCGTCAACCATCTTCCTATCAGCTTCTGACTGGGTCATGAGCACGTGATGGGTCTGAGACCCCGCTCTAAACGCGCCAGGATACGGTGCTGCTGTCTTGCCCTCCCAGACGTTCGATTCTGGAATATCATCGTCAAATTCCAGCACATACTGCTTGGAAGCACCGTCATTTTCATACATAGCTGACCATACTTGCTCATCATCGTGAAAACGACTAAGAACCACGAGCGTAGCCACTCGAAGCAGAAAGGGACTGGAAGAGCGAGGTTCGGTCCTGGCATTGATCTCGAGGCCCAGAGGTCGCGGCCAGTCATCTAGGAGAACCAATTCAATATCGATGGTTCCAACCAAGGGTGCTCCGCCTCCAAAGATGTCGAAAATATCCAAGTGGATGGCGTCCCCGGCTTGCAAACTACCGAGCTCATTGTCAATTCTTTCCCAGAGATTCTGTCTCCAGGACGAAAGCCTCTCCATGTCGTGGTCGGTTTCGAGAAGTTCTTTATCTCGAATCCCTGGGCCCCAGCCCTCGAAACCGATTTTTTTATCAAGAGACAAGAAGTAACTGTAGAAATCGTCAGGCGACCCTTCTTCCCTGAAACCGGCTGCAACAACCCATATTTGACCTTGCTTGTCCTTAAAAGCAGCACCTCGGTCCCGCCCCTTCTTTAATTTGAAGCACCGAGGCGAAACAGAGGAAATCGTCGGAGGTAGCGACGAAGAATCGCGATCTGGCGAGGAGATAGTGATCGCGTCCGCCACGATGGGGTGGGAGCAATCTGTACCTAGCGATCCTATTGGGCCATTCCTGTTCCACGACTCCAGGCCTAGGTCTTCAACCGCACACCGGATAGTCAATCTTGGTTTCAGGGGCATAATTTAAGGGCGAGAATTAACTCACTAATGATTGCGTAGCCTGGTGGTAAAGCTTCTCTAGTGAAGCTACATCCTCTGCAAATTCTTGCTGCGCCTTTACAGCAGGCTCACGAAGTGCCAAAACATCGAGAGTGGAAAAAACTTTTTTTCCCTCAATTTCTTCCGGTTTCAGCCGCGAGTCTCGAACAAGCAAACGAACATGCAGTTCAGAGATTCGGAGAATTTTCGCAACTACTTCCTTGGGAATGAAGCGCGGGATACTCACTGGTGCCCCAGTGGCATTCTCAAAAGTCAACGGGTCATTGTAAAATGCGGCGCTCACGAAAATTCACTCCTCCCTGCAGAAACTATACTAAAAGAAATATTTGCTTGAGATTGTAGCAGGAAGATAGCCCATTGCGTCACTCGAACCAACCACCGCAAACCAAAACCCTCACTTGGCACCTGGCCGTTCCAGTAGAGCTATTGATGAGCATGGAATTTCATCCACGAAAGTGCTTCCGAGTTTGGAGCAGATTGGAAGCAATATTGAGCACGGTATTTCGTTAGATTCCAAGCTAGTTCCGGCTCCGGGGTCTAGATGACTGTCTGTCAAGACAAGAAGTCTGCAAATCCACCATCAGTTTCCTGCCAGAAACACGGATGGCCATCTACGCAGACTCGCCCGACCGCCTTACGTCCGATCCCCGACCAAACCTGGCGGTTCCGCAACAATCTGATGACGCTAGCCGGACCGTTTTGAATGTCGTTTGAAAGGGGACCATGACGCTCGATTTTACTGGTGGACATTCCGCCACCTGTCAAGGAGTGCAAGGTGCTCGGCTATGGGCGACGGAGCGAGTATCAAGTAGCGGACGCAATCAGTTTCTTGTACATTCGGGGATAGCTTTGGTAATTCCAAAGTACGCTAGTGTTGACCTGCATCGGGAAGCAATCCGACTTGTTCCTGAGCTCAATGCCTATAAGCCATTCCATCAGAAAGGACCACCGTGATGAGCAAGGCACTTTACGGAACCGCCGTTGTCAGCGGAGACAGGCTGGCTTTCAGGGATTCAGCGGGAAAGGTTTCTTACATCGCAAAGCAAGACATGAATTCGGATATTGAAGTAATTTACTCAGATCCTGAAGCACTCCGGGTTTTCAATGAAAGCCTAGAGGATTATGCCGATGGGCGATTTGTAGACTTCGAATTCTAGCAAGCAATTAATTATGCCTAATTTCGAAGTCAAATTCACTCCCACTGCTCGCGATGATCTCAAAAAAGGACTTCAGAAGTATCCTCAGAAAAGGGATAAAGTCCATAAATCTATTAAATTGTTGGAAGAACCTGGCCCTTCATATCCGGGCTTACGTACCCACCCGATGCGGGGTATTAAAGGGGCTAATAATGAGACTATCTATATTTCTTATGTTGAGAATAATACCCCGCAGGCTTGGAGGATTCACTGGTCTTATTGGGGGCGAGACACGATAGTTATTCTTTACGTAGGTCCTCACACTTAACGCCGCGCCCGTGGGTCCGGAGTCGGCAAAAGTTGAGACCCGCAGTTCGGTTTCTTTCAATACGATTTTTGTTTTTCCATTGACCTTCAGTCTGAAGTCAAACTGCTTGTAGAGAACGTGTATCTTACTGCCAAAAGCGGCCACTGTTGTGTTTCACCTGGGACCAACGAAACCAGCTGGTGTGGGCCGGGTTATTCGGACCTCTGAAGTTGAGCGTGTGCCATAGTAGTCCTTGAATACATGGAGGATGGTGATCGCGGGAAATTTAAGATGCACACCCCGGAGTAGATTGCCCTGCGTCTGAAGGAAGCAAGCAAGTTGGCCAAGGAAGGCAATTCGACTGCTGAAATTTGTCGAGAACTCAATGTGTCAGAAGCCACACTGAGCCGCTGGCCTCGGGAGTGCGGGACAATGTCGCGAAGCTGGTGAGGGCCGGGATATCCGGACCGGTAAACTTGAGTGTGTGCCGTAGTTGACCTTGAGGGCAAGGAGAATGATTATATGAGGAAATTTAAAAAGCACACGCCGGAGCAGATTGCCGAGCGTCTAGAGAAGGCAAGCAAGCTTTCCGAAGCAGGAAAGACGAACGCAGAAATCTGCCGTGAGCTTCAGATCTCGGAGGCAACATTGAGCCGTTGGCGTCGGGAGTACGGCACAATGTCGCGTGCTGCAGCTCGGGAGCTTACAACCCTGCGGAAGGAAAACGATCGCCTCAAGCGACTGCTTGCGGAAGCAGAATTGGAAAAAGCCGCGTACAAGGATCTCGCTAAAGCAAAATTCTAAGCCCAGCACACCGCCATGAAACCGTAGATTACCTCACTCACAAAGGCTATACGCAACGGTTATCATGCGAGGTCGCTGGGCTTTCCCGGTCGGCGTACAACCGCCGGAAAGCAATCAACGACGCCCGTAGCGCTCAAAAACACATGACGCCACACGCGTAAAATTAGATGGCGCTTGACACAAGCGCCGTTTTTCCGCTTTCCAAGCGCCGTGCTAGACAGTTCACCTCTATCTGACCATAAACATGATATGCTCATCTGAGTAAGCCTCGAGATTGAGTTGCTTGGGCGGGGTTTAGCCTCGCTTAGGGAATGAAGGTTCGGCCTTTGGTCGGACGCTCGGGGCAATTGTCGTCTTTAGGGGGAAGTCGTGAATCGAGATCCGATCGAACTTGTTGTTCCTTTTGAGGATCTGCTTTCTACAGCTAGGCTCGATGTCTATTTTGAGTATGCTTCAAAATCGCGTAACGATAAAAAGGCCCCTCTAGAGAAGTTGAGTCAAGAGGAGATGGACGCATTTGCGTCAGACCGCGACAAACGTAGGGAAATAGCGGCCTGCCGGCTTTACCTTTGGGATTCATGCGTGTCGGCTTCTTTCTGGCCCTCAGTTTCATTTACCGAGGTGACTCTGAGAAACGCCATTAATGATGCGCTTTGCGACTATTTTAATGTGGAGGGGAACAATGGATGGTATTCGTTGGTCCGCAAAGATTCGGAAAGAATGGGACCGAATATCTAGACGTCGCGGGGGCAAGGAAAACGTAGGTGACCTTTTTGTCGCTAAGGTGACGCTGGGGATTTGGGCAATGCTGTTGGGTAAAGGAGACTCTTCGCCCCGAAAGGGATACCTGAATTATGAACAGACTCTTTGGGAGCCTTGTCTTAAAAAGGCCTTTCCCAATTTTTCCGGGAAGAGATCGGTTCTCCGCGAGGAAATCCGAATCTTTTCTAAATTGCGCAATCGAATAGCTCACCATGAACATCTATTAGGAAAAAACCTTAAGCTTTATATCGAAACTATTGAAAAGATTCTTTCGTACGTAGATGGGCCGGCAGCTGATTTTTTCTGCGACTTCTGTCAAGCGACATTTAAAACGTTCCAGTCAGCGACATGAAATTGTTCCGGAGTTTGGGGGTTGTTGGTGGTGTGGGTTATGTGATGGGGCCTTACACTTGGGCCGGCTTTCGCTTGTTTCAATCGAACCGACACGCCTTGGGTTGTGATTGTGTGGGTGTGTACATTCGTCGGTTGACCAGGGAGGTTACTAAGCTGGTGGGGAGTATTTTGTCAAAGTCTCCTGGAGGGAAGTTGGATGTTAGTGCGAGTGATGCGCGCTTGTACCGCGCTTCTACGACCCAGTAGAAGGCTTCTCCAACAGCCCCACACGAACCAACCCTGGAACGTTTTTCCTGTCGCTAGCTGTAAACCCTAACGTGTCGCTCAACAACTTCAATAGGATTCAAGAAATGATTGATGCGGAAGATAGCTTTCTTGGCGGAAGAATACATATGTGACCGCTCCTATTCGCTGACGCATATTGGTGCAATAATAATAGTGAACTCTCCGCGAAACATGTGGGTCGCCCTGGTTGGCCTGGCTGTCTGTATTGCGGTCAACACCAATCAATTATTCAGCTTCTAAGCCGAAGTCTACGGTCCCGAGTTGGCTCATTTTAGTCAGGTTTCGAGATCTTTTGGATGAGACCGGCTAAGTCTGGCGACTGCGGCGTTAGGCCTACATTTTTTGCTCCTCGATTTGAGATTCTATTGCACATTCCCTCTTTATGGCTCTGACTAGGTGTTTCAGGGATTTCGTGGTGTGACCTGACTTGGCTCATTTTAGTCAGGTTTTGGAAGTCGTTGAATGAGCTGGTCGACTTCCGGAGGTAGCGGCGGTTGGGCGTAGAATTTTTGGCCGTTGACTTCTATTTCTATCGTCCGGTACTTCTTTAGCGTTCTGACAAGGCGTTTTATTGACTTCCCGGTTCTTTGCTCAAGCAGGTGACCGCACGCGATCGCGGCCATCACGATGGTTAGGTGCGCTTGGATTGAATCTTGCTTCCGGTGATAAATCGGACGAGCTCTGAAATCGGATTTAGCCATCCGGAATGACTTTTCAATTTTGAACAATTGGCGGTAAAAGCCAATGACCTGCTCTGCGGACAAATCTGTGCGGCTAGTTTCGTATCCTTTGATCCCGGCAAGCGCCTTGTGCTTGTCTGCTAGAGCATGGTTGACCTGCTTATTTGGGGCTTTGAGGTTGACGTACCGGTTTCGCTTTACAGGGATTTTCCCTTCGACGGCACGCTCAGCTTTTTCACTTGCTCCTCAATTCCCCTGAGACTTCGCCGGGCTCGGTCCCAGGAGTATTGGTAAAACGTCACTGATTCTGTCACCGACTCCGACCCGGTAGTGCGCACAGTGTCCTGCCGCCAAATCTGCCCGTCGGTGTACTCCGTGTCTGGGTTGTCTTTCCGCCACGCAGCAATAACTTTAGGGATGTCGCGTTCTTTCGTGCCCAAGATATAGCCAAGCCCAGCGGAGACGACTTCTCGCTTGTTGGCAGCCGAAAACATTCCTGCATCTGCTACAACGGTAATGTCATCCAGGCTATAAGCTTCTTGCAGTTTTCTGATCATCGGAAGCATCGTGTGCGTTTCAGCACGGTTGCCTTCAAAAGCACTAATCGACAACGGCAATCCTGTTGCATCAGTGAGCATTCCTACGGTGACCTGTGGTTCTAGCCGCCGTTCTTTTGAAAAACCGGGCTTTCTGAAATCATCTTCTTTATCCGTTTCGAAGTACAACGTCGTCACGTCGTAAAGAACCAATACTCCAGGGCCAATCCCGGCATGCTGGGCAAGCGCGGCTGAAATCTTATCACTAAACAACTCCGTGGCGTACCGGGGTAAATGACGCTTGATTGTCGAATAGCTAGCAGATTCAACACCGACTTCCGCAAGCGTTTCGATGGATTCAAACTTTGACCCCGGATGAATTATCCGCGCCGCAACCAAATGATAAAACACCTGGTCATCACCAGAAGCAACGTCCAAGCCCAAGACCTGGAATGCACCGCGGATGGCATCAAGCAAGCAGCCAGCACGTTCTCCTACGACCGGCAGAGGACTGTGCTCACTACCGGAACCAAACTTCGTCGCAGAAGCCGCAGGCTGCGCTGGAACATCAAAATCCAAAGCAAGCTGATCCCCTTCAATCAGACGCCTAGCTTTCGCCTTAAGAAGAGCCAACTCCGCATCAGAATGAGCAGACCCCACATGATCCAAAACAGGAGAATTGCCTGCATAACGCCACAGAACCTGCACCGCCACAGCACCAGACCCAGTCCGGACAGTGCGAATTCTCGGCAGTGGCATAAATAACAGTATAGACACCCCCGCCAACTACCCGCTTAGTCAGGAAAAACGAAACCCCCGACCATCAAACCACCAGGTCAAACTGTCAATATGAAACCAATCACACCAAAATGAGCCAACTCAGGTCGCCCTGGTTGGCCTGGCTGTCTGTATTGCGGTCAACACCAATCAATTATTCAGCTTCTAAGCCGAAGTCTACGGTCCCGAGTTGGCTCATTTTAGTCAGGTTTCGAGATCTTTTGGATGAGACCGGCTAAGTCTGGCGACTGCGGCGTTAGGCCTACATTTTTTGCTCCTCGATTTGAGATTCTATTGCACATTCCCTCTTTATGGCTCTGACTAGGTGTTTCAGGGATTTCGTGGTGTGACGTCCGGACAAGTTCTCGCGTGTCACCGCAGTCACGCCCACGGGCAGGTGCCCTTGAATAGAGTATGCGCGCGAGGGCAAATTGGGCGGGACTGCAGAGCGAATTTCGCTGTCCGTACTGATTTCTCAAATTAAAAACGCGGCTAGTAATCCTAATGACCTGCTCAGGGGCAATATCTGGCCGCGACGGTTGCGCTGCAACCGCCCAGCCCACTAGCAGCAATACGAATACGGGGCAGTGATACACACAACAGAGTGACTACCCCCATCAGCTACCCGCTTAGTCAGGAAAAGTCACTGGTCCCACACCCGAATCTGCAGGCCACAATGTCAATATTAAATAAGTCACACTGGAATGACCCAAGTCAGGTCTAAGCCGAAGTCTACGGTGGTTCCTTCAGCGGTGTACGCATCCCCCTTTTGCCCACGAACCCGCTATTGCCCCAAGCAGGAGGTCGGTGACCTCCATGCTTGGGGCTGCTATGCGGTGTTTGGCGCACTTGTGCAGTGGTTAGTGGTTGTGTCTAGATGCCAAAGTACTCGCGCAGGTCAGCGGCAATAGCGTCTAGGCGGGCGGGGTCGGGGGACTCCAGGTAGCACTTGAGCTTGGGCTCGGTGCCGGAAGGGCGCACAATGACGCGGTCGTCGTTCTCAGTGAAGAACTTGGAGCCCTGGGCAAACTTCTCAACCTTGGCAATGGGGGAGCCGGCCAACTGCGTTGGGGGTTGGTTGGTGACCTTTTCCATTCCCTTGGCAATGATGCTCAAGTCATCCACGCGGAAAGTCAGCGGTGCGGTGTGCAGGTGGCCCACCTGAGCGTAGATGGAATCCAGGCGCTCAAGAAGGGAGGTTCCTTCCGCCTTGCACTCCGCGGCCAAGCTGGCCAGAACCACAGAAGTAGAAATACCATCCTTGTCGCGTACGGCCTCCGGGTCCGGGCAAAAACCAATGGCTTCCTCATAACCAAAAGCCAGATCCTTGGTTCGCGCAATCCACTTGAAGCCGGTAAGAGTCTCCTCGTGCTCCAATCCGTGGTGGGCAGCCACCCGACCTAGCAAGCGGGAGGACACCAGCGAATTGGCGAAGGTACCCTTCACGCCCCGGCGGGCTAGGTAGTCACCCAAAAGGGCCCCGGTTTCATCGCCGGAGAGCTGCCGCCACTGCTTGGTGGTTGCACCTTCTGTTACTTGGACAGCGGGCACGGCCGCCGCACAGCGGTCAGCGTCCGGGTCATAGGCAATGAGAATATCGGCGCCAATTTTATCCGCATGCGCCTTGCCCAAATCGAGCGCACCAGGTTCTTCCGGGTTGGGGAAGGCCACGGTGGGAAAGTCCGGGTCAGGCTGGGCCTGCTCCGGGACTAAGGAGACGTTAAAGCCAGCGCGGTTGAGAACTTCTTCACCAATGGCCGCGCCCACGCCGTGCATGGCGGTAAGGGCCACGGTGATGTCAGTCTTGGGCCCCACCAGTTTGACTGCGCGGTCAATGTAATCAGCGCGGGTGTCCACGTGCTCGATGTTTTGGCTATCGCGGGTGATTTCATCAGCGTAAGGAGCGGCGTCAATCATGGCGGCAATCTCTTTATCCGCAGGGGAGATAAGCTGCACGCCCTCGGCGTCACCGGTGGCCACGCGGCCGCCAAGATAGACCTTGTAGCCGTTATCCGCCGGTGGGTTATGGGAGGCCGTGACCATGATCCCGGCGTCCGCGTTGTGGGACTTTACGGTGAACGCGGTAAGCGGAGTGGGGTTTTCCTTGGGCAAAACTAGCGCCTTGCCGCCGGCTGCGGAGATAACCCCGGCGGCGTCTTCCTGAAACTGCGCGGAGCCATGACGGGCGTCGCAGCCAATGACAACCACCGGGTTGGTGGTCTGGGTCTTAAGCCACTCAATTAGCCCAAAGGTGGTGCGGATAACCGTGGCGCGGTTCATCCGGGACTGCCCGGGGCCCACTTCCGCGCGCAGACCGGCGGTACCAAATTCCAGCGGGCCGTTAAAAGCCTTGGCCAGCTCCTCCTGGTTGCCTTCTTCCAGCCAGTCCAGGACCTGTTGCTTGGTCTGTGGGTCTGGGTCGTGCTCCGCCCACGTGCGGGCGAAGTCCTTCAGAGTGGTGTTTTGAGCGTTATCTGACATGGTTTAAAGCTCCTCAAGGATTGCACGGGAAGCGGACAACCCCAGGCGGGTAGCGCCGGCGTCCACCATGGCCTTGGCATCCGCAGCCGTGCGGATACCGCCGGAGGCCTTAACCCCCAGCTTGCCGCCCACGGTGTCAGCCATGAGCTTGACCGCGTGTACAGAAGCCCCGCCAGCGGGGTGGAAGCCCGTGGAAGTCTTGACAAAATCGGCACCTGCGGCCTGGGAGGCTTTGCAGGCGCCAACAATCGCGGCATCGGAAAGTGCTGCAGACTCAATGATTACCTTCAGCACCTTGCCTGGAATGGCGTCACGAACGGCCTTGATTTCCGCCTCGAGCTCATCGAACTTGCCCTCAACGGCCAACGCCACGTTGATGACCATATCCACTTCCTCCGCGCCGTCTTTGACCGCGCGGGCGGCCTCAGCGGCCTTAATCTCCGGCTTGACCGCACCAGACGGGAAACCACACACCGTGGCCACGTGCAGGCCCTCCGGGACCTCTACAGGCAAAGCGGATGGGGACACGCACACCGAATATGTGCCCAGCTCAGCTGCCTCTTTGATGAGGGCATCAAATTGCTCCTTAGTAGCCTCCGGCTTGAGCAAAGTGTGGTCAATGATAGAAGCGATCTTCTCGCGCATAATAATTGTCTCCTTCTTTCAGGTAGGGGTGAGTCTTAGGAAAATGGGGTTTAGGTGGAACTGGGGTTTAGGTGGACCTGGGGTTTAGGCGAACTTAGGGGTGGTGTCCATCTTGGCCTCCGTGCGGGCCAGCTTTTGGTCCGCGAAGAAGTAGATCACGCTGCCAAGTGCTGCGATGAACGTCAGGAGCCACAACGCCGGGCCGTAGCCCTCCGTCACGGACTGCACCTTAGCGGTGTAAGCAATGCCCAGCGGGATGGCAATGTTGATGGTCAGGTTATAGAAACCAATGGCAATACCGGACTTGGCGGCCACAATATTTTGCAGCGCCGTGTTCACCAAAGGCGCGTACATCAGTGCAAAGCCGGAAGCGAAGGCCACGGTGGTCAGCACCAGGATAGCCACGTGGAGCTGCACCAAGAGCGCGGCCACCAGCAGGGAACCGGTGATCATGGAAACGGCAATGTAAATGGTCACGCGGGAGCTTAGGAAATTACCAATCTTGCCGGAGAAAATACCCACCAAGATGGCGCAGATGTAACCCGGAATCATAATCAAGCTGGCCTTGTCCAACGTCAGCCCATGCAAATCCTTAGCCGCGTAAGGCAGTAGGAAGATGTAGCCCAGCTGGGTGGAGTACATCAAAAGAACCAATACCAGCGCCCATACGTAGCGGCCGTTGGTGAAAAATTCCGGCTTGACCACCGGCGTCTTAGCCGTGCGGACGTGGCGCGCGAACAAGAATACGGCCACCACGGTGGGGATAAGCCACAGCCAGTTGAAAGCCTGCATGAACATGGTCAGCGAAGACGCGAAGACGGCAATCATCAGCAAGCCCAAAGCGTCCAGATTGGAGCCCACGGACTCTTCCACCGGCACCGTCTTGATAATGGCGGGAACCGTCAACAGCAAAAACAGCGGGATGAGGAACATTGCGGTCCAGGACACGTAAGTGGAGATAAACCCGGACGTCAATGCGCCAATAAGCAGGCCGGCCTGGAAGGCAGCCGTGGAAAAGCCCAAGTAGGTCTTCTGGTCTTCCTCACGCAGGTGCTTGGTCACGTAGATGACATACAGCGTTTCCGCCGCCGCCAGGCCAGTGGTCTGGATAAGGCGGCCGGTAAGCACCATGGCCCAAGAACCGGAGAAGATAAAGCCCATGAGCGAGCCCACCGTGATAAGCCCAATGCCAATGAGCATGAGCTTGCGGATGGGGATGGCGTCCGCCAAAGCGGCGTAGACCACCGCGCCAATACCAATGATGACACCCGCCAGTGACGCCTGCAGCGACGCCGTGTTATCGGAGATATCTAACGCCGTGGCAATAGGCATGGTCATGGTCTTGAAGCCGTTGTCAATGACCAGTGAGAAGACAAAAACAAACAGCAAAATGGGGACTGCGGCCTTGGGGTTTACCCCGCTGGGGCGCTTGGTTGCAGAAGAGGTCATGTTCTATTCCCTTGGTATCAAAGTGAAGTGGGGCTGCCTGGTTGGCAGGCCGCAGATTATTTCAGGCCAGCCAGCGGCAGGGTCAGTTCCATCATCTTGTGGAAAGCGGTCTGGCGCTCCTTGGCGGGAAGGGAAGTGCCGTGGACCAAGCTGTCAGAGACAGTGAAGACGCCCAAGGCGTCCACGCCAGCCTCAATAGCGTTGGCGTAGAGGGCCGCGGCCTCCATCTCCACGCTCAACACACCCATGCGGGCCCAGCGCTTGCTGGCTTCCTTGTCAAAGTTGTAGAAGATATCCGAGCTCAAGATGTTGCCCACATGGATCTTGGCATCCTGCTTTTCAGCTTCCTTCGCCAAGGCGCTTAGCAGCTTCCAGGACGCGGTAGGGGCAAAGGAACCGGGCAGGTTGTACTGGGACATGAAGTTGGAGTCCGTGGAGGCGGCAGAAGCCACAATCACGTCGTGGAGCTCAATATCAGGCTGCATAGCGCCGGTGGAGCCCACGCGGATGAGGTTTTTCACGCCGTAGGTATTAATCAGCTCATAGGAGTAGATACCAATGGAGGGCATACCCATGCCCGTGCCCATCACGGAGACCTCGTTGCCCTTGTACGTGCCAGTAAAGCCCAGCATGTTGCGGACCTCATTGAACTGGACCACGTCTTCCAGGAAAGTATCAGCGATGAACTTGGCGCGCAGGGGGTCCCCCGGCAGGAGGATGGTTTCAGCGATCTCAACGCCGTTGGGGTTGATGTGTGGGGTGTCAGTGTCAAACTTGGACATAAGTGCAACTCCTTAGAAAGTTGTCCGGGTTGAAGAAACCGGGGCGAATAAAACCGAAACGTGGAGCAAAATGTGTTCCTACCTACCAATTTAGGCCGTCTGTAACAATTGTCAATGTTTTGTTTTACTTTTGTGCCAGATTGTGATGTTTTCAACGGCTTTGCTGGGTGTGTTGGGGCTGGGGCTGGGGCTAGGGCGGTCGGGGGTGTGGGGTGTGTTGGTGGGTTGTTGGTTGTTAGTTGCGCTGGTTTTGGGGATGTTGGTGTGTTGGTTTTTGTCGTTTGACTAGGCGATTTGTGAAATTCTTGGCGGTCGGGTTAAATAATTGGAGTCCGCAGCGGGAAAGACACAAGCTTTCCTGTTGGGGATGTGCCCCCTTAGCTCAGTCGGCAGAGCGTTTCCATGGTAAGGAAAAGGTCGACAGTTCGATTCTGTCAGGGGGCTCCACTCATGCGTCTGGAGTTTAATCGGTGAGGTAGAACTCTCGGGTTAATTGACTGGCTTGATTGCCAGGGTTGGCTTATCGGGTTAGGTTACCGGGTGCATGTTGAGGCGGTGTAGCTCAGTGGTAGAGCAAACGACTCATAATCGTTGTGTCGCGAGTTCAATTCTCGCCATCGCTACAAGGGAAAAGAATTCGCCCGCTAGCCGGGCGCTTTCCTTATATCCCGACCTCCAGCCGGAGCGGGTGGTTATTGCCGCCGTCAAAGTTCTGGTAAAGTTAACCGCTGCGGAGTTATTTCCAAACTTCGTAGTACGTTAAGTGGATACACGCTTAGGGGCGTGGCGCAATTGGTAGCGCAACGGTCTCCAAAACCGTAGGTTGCAGGTTCGAGTCCTGTCGCCCCTGCCAAACTTTTTTATTTCAGGAGGAACCAAGCTGTGAGCGATGAGCAACAGCCCAGCGGCGCACCGCGCCCAACCGGTAAGCGTCAGCTCACCGGGGCAACCACCACCTCCAGTGCCGCCTACGAAGACAAGCGGGTAGTGCGCGTAGAAGCAGGCGAAGAACCAGCTGGCAGCCAAGACGGCCCCGGCGGCGGAGTAGCTGCCTTCCCAGGGGAAGTGGCCTCTGAAATGAAGAAGGTTGTCTGGCCTACCGGCAAGGAAATGGTTCAGTACACCATTGTGACCTTCATGTTCCTGCTCATTCTAACTGCACTGGTCTGGAGCGTAGACACGCTCACCGGCCTGGGAATTGAAGCAATCCTAGTTCCTTAGGTAGTATAGATTTATCAAACTTACACATCCCGCTAGTCCCCACTGGGGCGGCGGGATAATTTATTACCTCCCACACCCAGGAAGTGAAAACCCATGAGCGAAGACAAGACTTTCGAACCATCCCAAGACAACTCCTTTGAGTCCGCGCTGCAAGAAGCCGTGCAAGCCCAGCAGGCCGAGGCCGCGGAAAAGTCCGATGAGGCCAGCGCCGCAGCGGAAGAAGCCGCCAGCCAGGCTGAGGTTGAGCTGTCCGACTCCGCCACAGAAGCCGTAGAAGCTACCGGAGAGTCGGTGGAGGCTGTGACTGAGGCTGTAGCTGGTGGGGCAGCTGATGAGGCGGCAGCGGCATCGGCAGCGGAGGGCGCACCGGAGGAAGAATCCGAGTTCGCCGCAGACTACAAAAAGCGTCTGCGAGAGTTCACCCGTGAGCTAAAGAAGCAGCCCGGGCAGTGGTTTATCATCCAGTGCTACTCCGGGTATGAAAACAAAGTAAAGACCAACCTGGACATGCGCGCCCAGACCCTAGAGGTGGAAGACTCCATCTTTGACGTCGTGGTCCCCGTAGAACAGGTTCTAGAAACCAAAGACGGCAAGAAGAAGCTCGTCAAGCGCAAACTGCTGCCGGGCTACGTGCTAGTTCGCATGGACTTAAACGACGCCGCCTGGTCCGTAGTGCGCGACACCCCGGGAGTAACCTCGTTTGTGGGCAGTGAGGGCAACGCCACCCCGGTTAAGCACCGCGACGTAGCCAAGTTCCTACTGCCGCAGTCCGCGCCAGCCACCCAGGGCGCTGCGGCCGACAAAGACGCCGATGGCAACCAGGTCATCGCCATGCCGGAAGAGGCAACCAAAGCCAAGCCAGTACACGACTTCCAGGTTGGGGAAGCAGTCACCATCCTGGCCGGCCCGCTGGCGTCGGTGTCCGCAACCATCTCCGAAATCAACCCAGAGACCGGCAAGATGCAGGGCCTGGTGTCCATCTTCGGGCGCGAAACCCCAGTGGAGCTTTCACCCACCGAGATTGAGCGCGTGAACTAATTTTCCGCAGCTCACGCCGGTAGGCGGAGATTTTGAAAAGGGCGCACGGTGGTCTAAGATTGACCGCCGTGCGTCTTTTTGCGTACATCCATATTTTCATCCCCGGTGGCTTTGCGCACCAAAGCATCCGGACGGACCCCGTTATTCATCGTGGCGGAGTCCGGTACCACAGGAAAGAGGTAATTCGATGGCTCCGAAGAAAAAAGTATCAGGCTTCATCAAGCTGCAAATTCCGGCAGGCGCTGCAACTCCAGCTCCTCCAGTAGGCCCCGCACTAGGTGCCCAGGGTGTCAACATCATGGAATTCACCAAGGCCTACAACGCAGCAACTGAAAGCCAGCGCGGCAACATCGTGCCAGTGGAAATCACTGTCTACGAAGACCGCTCCTTCACCTTCAAGCTGAAGACCCCACCAGCTGCCAAGCTGCTGCTCAAGGCCGCTGGCATCCAGAAGGGCTCCGGCGTTCCTCACACTGACAAGGTTGGCTCCGTCACCTTCGACCAGTGCAAGGAAATCGCGCAGACCAAGTTCGAAGACTTGAACGCTCGTGACATCGAGAACGGCGCCCGCATCATTGCTGGTACCGCGCAGTCCATGGGCATTGAAGTCAAGGGTATGCCAGCTAAGAAGAAGTAAGCTCTCCGGGGCACAACTTCATGTGGTAGGGCCAGCTTCCGGCCCGCTACACACCACAACAATCCACCGATTTTTACAAGGAATTGATTTAACATGAGCGCAAAGAAATCCAAGGCCTACCGCGCAGCGGCCGAAAAGATTGACCGTAACCGCCTGTACCGCCCACTAGAGGCCGCCAAGCTGGTCAAGGAAACCTCCTCCAAGAACACCGACGCCACCGTTGACGTAGTCTTCCGTCTGGGCGTTGACCCACGCAAGGCTGACCAGCTGGTTCGCGGCACCGTTTCCTTGCCACACGGCACTGGTAAAGACGTTCGCGTTGCCGTCTTCGCTGAAGGCGACAAGGCAGAAGAAGCTCGCGCTGCCGGCGCTGACGTAGTGGGCACCGAAGAGCTCATTGCTGCCATCACCGAAGGCAAGATCGACTTCGACGTAGCAATCGCTACCCCGGACCAGATGGCCAAGGTTGGCCGCGTGGCCCGCGTCCTGGGCCCACGTGGTTTGATGCCTAACCCAAAGACCGGCACCGTTACCCCAGACGTCACCAAGGCTGTGACCGAGGTCAAGGGCGGCAAGATCTCCTTCCGCGTTGACAAGGCTTCCAACCTGCACGCAGTTGTGGGCAAGGCCTCCTTCGACGCTGAAAAGCTGGCTGAGAACTACGGCGCTCTCTACGAAGAGATCCAGCGCCTCAAGCCTGCCTCCGCAAAGGGCATCTACGTCAAGCGCGTTACGCTGACCTCCACCTTCGGCCCAGGCGTCCCCGTTGACGGCACTGTGTCCAAGGGCTTTGCTGAGTAAAGACAGCCTTGGCCCCAGCGGATCCTAGGCTCATCCTCCCCTCCACATAACGTGGAGGGGAGGTTTCGCGTTGCTATAGGCGTTCCAGGGGCCTAAATTATTTTTCAAAAGGTATAAAAGATGCCTTTTACCTGCGTGAATAGTTGGAGTTTTGGCTCGGAAGAAGGTTTAATAGGACTGTAAGAATCTACATTCCCCCAATGATTGAGACACTTTCTATGCCGCAATTAAATTATAACGCGCAAGCCAACCCGTACCTGGGGCCACCAGGTACCGCCACCATGCACGGCGACGCCCAAGCCTCCGACTGCACGCCCCTGGCCGGCCCCGGCGCCGGCGCGTGGGACATAACCTCAGTTGACCTAGGCGGCGCCTGTCCCACCATCCTGGTGGGCAACGACGGCTTCATCCAAGTACTTACCACCCAACGTTTTGGCCGGGACCTGACCTTCCTGCAGCCAAAAATCTCCATCCTGGACCCCGGCGGGGCCGTGATGTCCAGCCTGGAAATCCCTAAAGGGGCGCTGCTAGGCGCCGTCTACGCCTACGTAGACAACCACAACCGCATGGTCGTGGCCGACGGCACCGGAACGCTCATCCGCGTGGCACACGACGCCACCGGGCGCGGCCTGCACGTAGACCAGCGCGCGGACGTCTCCAGCTTCCTCTCCCACACCCCCGGAGACCAGATTGTGGGGCTCACGCCCGACTGGCAGGGGCGGGTGTGGCTAGCCTCCCGCGAAGGCCGCGTGGCCATGATCGATGAGAACCTCCGCGAAGTCCGCGGCCTGGTCCTCAACCGCTTCAACGGTGCCGGGGAACGGGTGGATAACTCCATCTCCTCTGCACCCGAGGGCGTATCCATCATCACCAACCGCGGGATGTACCTGCTCAACGCGCCTGCCGGCCAGCCCCAGATTGTCTGGGCCACGGCCTACGACGCCGGCTCGCACCGCAAGCCCGGCAAACTGGCGTGGGGCTCAGGGGCCTCCCCAACCTTCTTTGGCCCCAACGGCAGTGACTACCTCATGCTGACAGACAACGGTGACTTCCAAGAAGCTGTAGAGGTCTACAACACCAAAACCGGCAGGAAACTAGGCTCCGGCAAGTTGTTTATGCCCAACGCCTCCGGCAGTGAGAACTCCATGATTGGCATAGGCAACACTATCATCGCCGCCTGCACCTACGGCTACCCCTACCCGCGCTACCCCGAAGGGGCAGGGCCCTCCACGCCCGCCAAGGCCCTGTTTGCGCCCGGCTTCGAGCGTTGGGACTTAACCCCGCGCGGCCTGCGCAACGTTTGGCGCCGGACGGACATGTACTCATCCGCCGTGCCGCGCTACTCCGCGGCGGATGGCCTTATCTACACCTGCGAACGGCCCCGCGGGCCCCTGGGACTGCTCGATGGGACGTCCATCAAGGCCGTGGCAGTGGACATTAATACCGGCCAGACGGTCCATGAGCAGACGCTGCCCGGCCTGGTCACCCTCTTTGGCGTTGACACCCTGCAAATGGTGGGCACCATTGACACCCACGGCACCTGGTGGCAAGGCACAATCGGCGGAGTCTTCCGCATCTCTCGAAAGGGCGCATAACCATGACAGACAACACCTTCTCCCGCCGCAAAGCGCTCCAAGCCTTCACACTGGGCGGTGTGGTGCTCCTAGGTGCACGGGCGCTGCCCGCCCACGCCGCCCCCGCGAACTCCTCAAACGGCACCAGCCACCAAACAGACCGTATAGCCACCGACTTCGCCGAGTTAGACAGCCTGGGCCTGCCCCGGTTCCTGGTAGTCTCCAACCCCACGGACCAGCCGCTGGATAACGTTACTCTGCGCATCAACGGCCGCCAGCTGGACCAGGCCGGGTTGCTGGGGCAGGGGTATAACACCTATCCGGCTGTATCTGGCAAGAGCTTGACCCAGCGCGGTCCCGGAGTCTGGACACACCGGCTTCCCGGGGTGGTCCCGCCAAAGTCCACGGCCACATTTGAACTAAGTTGGGCCGGAGTTCCCGCCGCACCTGGTACCCGGCTTCTGGGCACTCTGCAGCTTCAGACCGCGCGGGAGAGCTACTACGAGGTCTACACCCAGGAGTTCATCGTGGGACAGCCGTTTAGCCCCAGCCTGGACCCGTACCCGGAGACTCTGATTACGGCCGTGCCGGACAACGCGCCGCACGCCGAGCCCGCGCCGGAAGGCACCGTCCCGGAGGGTGCCGTGCCGCCCAACGCACCGCACGCCGACCCCGCGCCGGAAGGCACCGTCCCGGAGGGTGCCGT
>NZ_VXKJ01000024.1 GCF_008693075.1 Corynebacterium phocae
GGAAGGTTCCGTGCCGGAGGGTGCCGTGCCGCCCAACGCGCCGCACGCCGACCCCGCGCCGGAGGGGATCATCCCGCCCGTGGTCAAGCCCAAGCCCAAGCCCAAGCCGAAACCGAAGCCGAAGCCTCAGCCCAAGCCTCAGCCCAAGCCCCCACGGCGGCCGCGGCCCACGCGCAAGCCGCGCCCTACGCGCCGGCCAGCGCCAGTGGGGTCATCGTCAATGTCTAGCAACTCAGTGCCCTGGTGGCGCAAGTTGTTCTACATGTTCGGCTAGTGCCCGCGCCCCGTCGCCCGCCAGGATTTTGTGTCTTGGCGGGCGGTGTTGTAGGGTGAACTCCGAAGTTTGAATGCGCGCCATTCTTAGCGTGCGTGGTCAAGTTTCACCAAAGACCGTCGGTCATCTGGAAACAGATCGAAGGATTCCTCCTCAAAGGAACGGCCCACGCAGGAGACACTTGCGTTTCAACGTGCTGCTTACCGCAACACTTTATTCGCGCCCTGTGCTCTTGCACGGGGCTCTTTTCGTTTAAGAGTCTCGGCGGAAAATCAAGAGATGTTTTCGAAAGGAGGCGAAGGAAAAAATGGCAAATCCAAAAAACACTGCGGACTTGGCAACCATTGAGAAGAAGATCGCTGAAGCGGACTCTCTCGTGCTGACCGAATACCGTGGCCTGACTGTTGCCCAGCTCCAGGAGCTGCGCCACAATCTGGGCTTTGACGTTGAGTACTCCGTCGCCAAGAACACCCTCATCAAGATCGCTGCCGCTAACGCTGGCATCGAAGGCCTTGATGACAAGCTGACTGGCCCGACCGCAGTAGCGTTCATCAAGGGCGAGGCAGTTGATGCCGCAAAGGTTTTGAAGAAGTTCTCTTCTGATAACAAGGCACTCGTAGTCAAGGGTGGCTACATGGACGGCAATGCACTTACTGCTGACCAGGTAGACGCTATCGCTGAGCTGGACAACCGTGAGACCACTCTCGCAAAGCTGGCTGGCGCTATGAAGGGTTCTATGGCAAAGGCTGCGGCCGTATTCAACGCTCCTGCAACAAAGACCGTACGTACCATCGTCGCTCTGCAGGACAAGAAAGAAGCCGAAGCTTAAAAAGTCGCTTTACTAAGCGCAATTCAAACAACAAACTTTGGCGGTTCACACCGCCATACACGAAAGGATGCTTAACATGGCTAAGCTGACCAAAGACGAGCTCATTGAAGCTTTCAAGGAAATGACCCTCATCGAACTGTCTGAGTTCGTTAAGGAATTCGAAGACGTATTTGACGTTGAAGCTGCTGCTCCCGTAGCAGTTGCTGCTGCTGGCGGCGCTGCTCCAGCTGCTGAAGAAGAGAAGTCCGAGTTCGACGTTGTTCTGACCGACGCTGGCGCTAAGAAGATTGGCGTTATTAAGGCTGTTCGCGAACTCGTTTCCGGCCTGGGTCTGAAGGAAGCTAAGGAACTCGTTGAGTCCGCTCCTAAGGCAATCATCGAAGGCGCATCCAAGGATGACGCTGAGGCTGCAAAGGCTAAGCTGGAAGAAGCTGGCGCTTCTGTCGAGCTCAAGTAATTGCGCTTTTAAACAACCCCAAGTTCCCGCGTGGAACTTGGGGTTGTTCCCGTTTTCCTGCCGTGCTGCCCGGAGCTGCTTTAATGGTTAGGTAAACAACTCCGGTTCCACGAAAGAAAAGCCATGTCCCTTTACCCTGACCCCCGTACTGCTTCCGCGTTCCTAGCCCTTACGGCGGCCCTCGCGCTGTCCGCGTGCTCTGCCCCTGAGGAGGACGCGCCCGCCCCTACTGTCGATGCCACCTCCAGCACCGCCGCCTCGAGCCCCGTCACATCCACCGCCGCTTCCAGCACCGCCACCTCCAGGCCCGCCTCCAGCACCGCGACTTCCCCCGCCGCCTCCAGTCCTGCGGTTTCGCCTACCGCTTCCGGTAGTGCCGCCCCGAGCGCCGCCGCGCCCGCCGCGACGCCGGGGGTCGAGGTCACGGGGGACGGCATCGTTCGAGTGCGCGGGGTGGTTCGCACCTTCGGCGAGTTTGAACTGGCCGAGTACCAGGGGATTGAGTATTCCCCGACGGGGTATGAGAACCCGGACACCACCATCACCGTGCTGGTGCTCAACGAACCCGCCGACCTCGTGGGGCATGCCACGTCAAACCTGCAAGGCTACGTGAACTTCCGCCCCGTTACGCTCATCCGGCTTTCCAAAGATGAAGCGGGCGGCCCGTACGAAGGCAAGGAAGTAACCCTCGAATACGACCAGGACAAGATGTGGTGGCCCTCCGGTACCGACCTGCCTCTGGGGCAGCCATACGTCGCCGAGTACACAATCTTGCCGTAGGGCGGCGGGTTTTGCGCGTCCGCGTGGCGGAGCCGGTAAAGGTTAAAATTTAAAGTTCGGTTTGTTTAGCTAAAAACGACCTCTGGCTTAGCTAAAGCTGAGGTTTTGGGCGATTAATTGCGGATGTTATAAACTCGTTGTCTTTTCTTTTACCAGCGGTTTTGGGGAAAATTGGGCGAAAATTAAGGATGTGGCGCAAATCTCGTTAGCGCGAAACTGTCAATTGCCCTACGGTGGTTGATACACCCGCCGAGTGAGGCTCCGGTTGAACACGGATGCCTCGAACGGGTTAAGAACTTATATCACCGAGTCCCACGAAAGGGAAAAGATTTAACATGAACAAGCATGACATTCAGGAACTGCTAAAGGCTACCGCATATGACGCAAACGGCGACAAGCTGGGCTCCGTAAACGAAGTATTCGTTGATGAGAACTCCGGCCGCCCAACCTTCGTTGAGGTAAACCACGGTCTGTTCGGTCTGAGCTCCTCCTTGGTCCCTCTTCGTGGACACCGTCTGGACGGCAACGAGGAACTGCATCTTGCCTTCGTTAAGGACCGTATCAGCGACGCTCCTGACTTTGATGGTGACGCCGGCCTGGACACCGCAAAGCAGGAAGAAATCTACCGCCACTACGGTGTTGTAGAGCACGAGGACAAGGTTGACTACAACCTAGACGACCGTCGCGACCTGCACGCAGGCGCTGGCGTCGGCGAAGTTCGCCACGAAGAGCGTCGCGACGTTGACCTGACCGACGTAAACGACGACGGAGAGCTCATCCGCTCCGAAGAGCAGCTAAACGTTGGCAAAGAGCGCGTTGCTACCGGCACCGTTCGTCTGCGTAAGTACGTAGTTACCGACACCGAGACCGTAGAGGTTCCCGTAACCCGCGAAGAGGTTCGCGTAGAGCGCACCCCAATTAGCGCCGAAGAAGCAGCCCGCATGGGCGACGTTTCGGACGAAGACACCGAGACCTCCGTTACCCTGCACGAAGAGCGCGTAGTTGTCTCCAAGGAAAACGTTCCTGTTGAGAAGGTTGCCCTTCACACCGAAGAGGTCACCGAGACCGAGCGCGTTTCTGAGGAAGTTCGCAAGGAGCGCATCGAGACCGAAGGCGTTGACGGCTTCGAGACCAAGAAGTAATCCTTACTTCCAGCTTCACCGGATTCCCTAGCTGAATCCTCACTGCTCCCCAGGCTCACAGCCTGGGGAGCATTGTGCTGCGCCCGCCTGGCTTAATCCAGGAGCTTGGCAATCTCCGCAATTGACTCCGGCGTACCGGCCTCCCCAGCCAACCACGGGACGTGGGTTACCGGCACGCCCGGCAGCCGCTGCGCTAACAGCTCCAAAGCCGCGTGCTCAGCGTCGCGGCGCGCATCCAGGAACTCGCCCTGCCCCGCCGGGCTACGGCGGTTGACCAACAGCCCCGCCACATTCACCCCATGCGAGGTCAACTCCTGGTGAAACTCCGCAGACTCCATCACCGGCAAGCGCTCAGCGGTCAACACGATGTAAAACGCTGTACGCCCGGCGTCCGTCAACACGGCGCGCAGGTTCTCAAAACGCCGCCGCCGCTTGAGCAGCGTGGAGCGGATCTCCTGGTTACGCTGCGTAATCGGGTCAAACCCCGTGGGCACAACCTCATCTTTCCCGGACATGCCGCGCACCAGCGAGGAGAACTTGTCAGATTTTTCCCGCCGCGCCAGCAATCCCTCGGTATAGGCAGCCATAATCTCCGGCAACGCCATCAACCGGGACGTATGCCCAGAAGGGGCGGTGTCAAAAACAATGTGCTCAAAAGCCCCAGCGTCCTCGATGAGCGCGGCCATACGCTCCAGCAAAGCGGCCTCGTGCGTGCCCGGGGACTGCCGCGCCAAATCCAGGTGCTTCTTGACCTCCCCATGCAGGTGCTCCGGCATCATCCGGCGCATACTTGCCCCCACGGCGCGCAGGTGTTCTTCGGTAATACGGGCCGGGTCCAGCTCCACCAGGTGCAGATGTGGGCGCACGGCCACGGGGGTATCGGAAAGCGAGGTGCCCCAAATGTGGCCCAAATTGTGCGCCGGATCCGTGGAAACCAACAACGTGTCCTTGCCGGCCTGCGCCAGCTTAAACGCCGTGGCACTAGCCAGCGTGGTCTTGCCCACGCCGCCCTTGCCACCAAAGAAAATAACGGGAGTTAACAACATGACAAATTATCCAAAGGTGAGTGCTCCATGCCCATCCGGCGGTGCCAGGCATGGAAGTCTTCGTAAATGAGCGGCAACAGCTCCAACGTGTAAAAACTGGCCGGGTTGGGAATACCCAGCGCCTCGGACATCACCAGCAGCATGAACAAGTCATCCTCCTGCTGCTGCGCCTTGGCAAAGGACGCGCGGTACGGGGCCTGGTAGTAGTCGTTTAAGCCCCGGCCAAACGCCTTGAGCTTATCCCACATGGTGCGGCGCGGGGGCGTCCGTGTCCGCGTCCGACCACGCCACGGCAGGAGCCTTGCGCGCCCGCATGATTGCGGAAGCAGACTCCACCACCACCCAGATGGCAGCGATGATAATGACGACGTCGATGCCCAGCAGCAGCCAGTTGCGCCCCGCCCACAAGGTCCCCAGCTGCAACAGCGCCGCCCACATGGCCACGGTCACCACAAAGCACAGCGGGATGAGCACCGGCCACGCCGGGCGGCGCAGGTGCGTCAAGATAACGGCAATAATGGCCATGGACAGCCCGGCCATGAGCTGATTGGTGGTGCCAAACAGCGGCCAGATGAGCATGCCGCCGGAGCCGTCCGCGCCGGAGGAGAACGTCAGCGCGAAGGCCACGCCCACCGCGATGATAGTGGCAACCAGCGCGGAGATCTTGAGCCCCATAATCTGGCCAATTTCCTCCACCACCATGCGCTGCAGGCGCACGCCGGAGTCCATGGTGGTAGCGGCAAAGAGGATGGCCATGGTGGCCAAGATGGTCGCGGATAGGGAAGTGGGGATCCCCAGGCCCTCGTTGATAATGGAACCGCCGCCGGAGATGAAAGCGTTTACGCCACCGGCGGACCACTCGTTGTAGACTTCCTCCCAATTGGCCAAGGTCTTGAAACCGGCGGTGGTGGCAATGATGGTACCCAAGGACAACAGGCCCTCACCCACGGCACCAAAGTAGCCCACAAAGCGGGCATCGGTTTCCTTATCCAACTGTTTGGAGGACGTGCCCGAGGCCACCACGCCGTGGAACCCGGAGACCGCGCCACACGCGATGGTGACAAACAACAGCGGGAAAATCCCGGGCGTGCCTTCGGGAACGTTGTCGTTGAAGGTCGGGGCCACCACGTCCGGGTGCGTAATCAGCACGGAGCCGTAGAGGATAATCAGGCCCACAAACAGCTGCAGGCCGTTGATGTAGTCGCGCGGCTGTAGCAGGACCCACACCGGCAGCAGGGAGGCGGCGAAGGCGTAGGTAAACAGCAGGATAATCCACACGCCGCGGTCTGGGATGCCCATGACAGTTTCCGGCAGGACAATGGGGAAGCGGTCACCTACGACCATGAGGGTGTACAGGGAAACCACGCCCACCACGGACACCGCCGGCAGGTTCCACTTGAAGCGGTAAATGGCCTGGCCAATGAGCAGGGCCACCACAATCGCGCCCCAGGTAGGGATGACCGCGGTGGGGGTGGAGACCAACAGCTTGGAAATTACCGTGGCAAAGGCCGTGTTGACCATTAGCAAAAGCAGGAAGATGATGACCAGGAAAAGGTTGCGGCCACGGGCGCCGATGTAGCGTCCCGAAAGCGTGCCGATGGACTGCCCGCGGTGGCGTAGCGATGCCCACAGCACGCCCAAGTCGTGCATGCCGGCGAAGAACACGGTGCCCAGCGTGACCCAAAGGAAAGCCGGGACCCAGCCCCAGATGACCGCCACTGCGGGGCCGATGATGGGGGCCGCGCCCGCCACCGAAGTGAAGTGGTGGCCCCACAACACGTACTTGTTGGTGGGCACAAAGTCCACGCCGTCTTCCATAGTGTGCGCCGGGGTGGCGTACTTCGCAGAAAGCCGGTAGACCTTGGAGCCCAAGAAACGGGAGTAGAGGGCAAAGCCGGCGGCCATCATGCCCACGCCAATGAAGGCTAGGAAAAGAGAGTTCATCTTGTTGTTTGCACCACGCCTGTGTAGAGAAGGGATAGGAACCGGTGAACCCCGCTGGGGTGCGGTGGATCACACTGGAAACAAGTATCGCACGCACACCAAACCCCGCGAGGGAAAATCCGCTCGCGGGGGTAGGGGCAACGCAGCTTTAGGCCACCGGGGCCGGATCACTCGGCTGGTCATCAAAGACCAAGGCCGGGGCATTTCGCGCGCGGCCAATGGCCACCAGGGCCTCCACGATGACCCAGATGGTGGCGGTGATAATGGCGGCATCGATCCCCAGCAGCAGCCAATTGCGCGCCTGCCACAGCGTGCCCAACAAGATAAACGCCGAGCCCAAAGACACCACGGTGACAAAAACCAGCGGGATGACAATAGGCAGGCTAGGCCGGCGCAGGCGGATGAGGATGACCGCCATCACCGACAGTGACAGCGCCGCCATCAGCTGGTTAGTAGTGCCAAAGACCGGCCACAACAACATGCCGCCGGAACCATCCGCGCCGGAGGAGAACGTAAGCAACAGCGCCAACACCACGGTGATGATGGTGGCTACCAGGCCGGTGACCCGAAAGCCCAGCAGCTGGGCAATTTCCTCAATAACCAAGCGTTGCAGGCGCACGCTGGAGTCCATGGTGGTGGCAGCAAACAAGATGGCCATGGTGGCCAAGACGGTGGCGGCCAAGGACACGGGAAGCCCCAGGCCCTCGTTGATAATGGAGCCGCCGCCGGAGATAAACGCGCCCACCCCGCCGGCTGACCATTCGCTGTAAACCTCTTCCCAGTTGGCCAAGGTCTTGAACCCGGCGCTGGTGGCAATGATGGTGCCTAGCGCCAGCAGGCCTTCTCCCACCGCGCCGAAGTAGCCCACAAAGCGGGCGTCTGTTTCCTTATCCAGCTGCTTGGAGGACGTGCCGGAGGAGACAATCCCGTGGAACCCGGAGATAGCGCCGCAGGCCACGGTGACAAACAGCAGCGGGAACATGCCCGGGGTACCGTCCGGCACGTTGTGGTTAACCGCCGGCGCCACGACCTCCGGATGGGTGATAAGAATGGATGCGTAGAGGATAATCAGCCCTATGAACAGCTGCAGGCCGTTGATGTAGTCACGCGGCTGCAGTAGCACCCACACCGGCAGCAAGGAAGCACAGAAGGCGTAGATAAATAACGCCAGGATCCACACGGCGTTAGCGGGGATGCCCCAGACCGTTTCCGGCAGGGAGATGGGGAAGCGCTCGCCCAGGAGCATGAGCGAGTACAAAGCCACCACGCCCACCACGGAGACCACCGGCAGGGACCATTTAAAGCGGTAGATGGCCTGGCCCACGCACAGTGCCACCAAGATGGCGCCCCACGTGGGGATAACCGCGGTGGGAGTAGAAACCAGCAAACGGGAGATGACCGTGGCGAAGGCGGCGTTGACCATCAGCAGGAGTAAGAAGATGACTACCAAAAAGAGGTTGCGGCCGCGGGTGCCGATGTAGCGCCCAGAAAGCGTGCCGATGGACTGCCCGCGGTGGCGCAGCGAAGCCCACAGCGCGCCGAAGTCATGCATGCCGGCGAAAAATACCGTGCCCAGCGTGACCCAGAGGAAGGCCGGGAGCCAGCCCCAGATGATGGCCACCGCGGGGCCGATGATGGGCGCCGCGCCCGCCACCGAGGTGAAGTGGTGGCCCCACAACACGTACTTGTTGGTAGGCACAAAGTCCACGCCGTCTTCCATGGTGTGGGCCGGGGTGACGTATTCATCCGAGAGCTTGAAGACCCGGGAGGCCAAGAATTTGGAATAGAAGGCAAAACCGGCGGCAATCATGCCCACGCCGATGAGAGCCAAAAAGAGAGAGTTCATAATAACGTCCACTGTGTGAGATGAGAATGCGAGTGACAACCCCGGGGGTTCCCGGGGTAATGTGAACGAAATTATGCCACAGCTGGCTGCGGCGGGGAACAATTGCCCCACCGGATGGCCGTCTTGGCCCTGTCCTAGCCTGGTGCGACTCCGGACCGGCCGCCGCGCCTGGCTCCCGCTGTGCCTCCCGCCCTGCGTTCCGGCGGGGCTCCCGGCGCGCCCCGGGCGACTCCGCTTCGCCGCCGGGTTTCGTCTCACAGGGTGAAACCCCTACGCGGCTGGCCTGGCTGGCGCGGGCGGGGCGGCGGCTGGCTAGGCGCCGATCTTCTTCCCAGACTCATTCCACGCCACCACTACCGCAGGGCGAGGAATGGAGCTGCCGCCGTCAGGCCAATTGGACGCCGGGTTGTCAAAGGTAGCGTCGTCGGACTCGCCGGGGTGCTGGACATTGACCATCACGCGGTCATCGTCAACAATAGGCCCACAAGTCTCCGCGCCCTTCGGCACCGTGAGGAAGCACTTGAGGTGGCCGCGGTTTTCGCCCGCGACGTTAACGGCGTAGAGGCCGTCGTTAGTGCCCAAAGCGTTGCCGTCAGTGGAAATCCACAAGTTCCCGTGGGAGTCGAAAGCCACGTTGTCCGGGCAGGAAATAGGAGAAACCTTGTCCTTGTCAAAGCCGCCAAAATAGGTGCTGGCCTCAGTAGGGTCGCCACAGACCAGAAGCAAGTTCCAGGTGAAAGACTCCCCAGCGTGGTCATCATCTATCTCCATGACCAAGCCGTTTTTGTTTTCCTTAATAGGGGCCCACTCGGTGGGGTCCTCTTGGTTCTTCTCCGCGTTCTCACCGGTCGCGCCGCGATACTTGTTATTGGTCAACGCCACATACACCTTGCCGGTGACAGGATTAGCCTGGAAGTCCTCGGGACGGTCCATCTTGGTAGCCCCCACGGCATCGGCGGCTTCGCGGGTGAACACCGCAACCTCCTCCGCAGTGAAACCATCCACGTGGGACTCGTATTTCCCAGACTCCTCATCGCAGGTCAGCAGCTTAATCCACGTACCCGTGCCATCAAACTCCCCGTCAGCGGGCAGCTCACCGGAGCCGTCAATCTCCGCCGCCGGGGAGTTGCCCTCCAGCTTGCCCACGTACAGCGTGCCGCTGTCCAGGATGGACATGTTGTGCGCCATGTCGCCTTCCTTGACCTTCTTGGTGGAGACAAACTTATAGATGTACTCAAAGCGGGAGTCATCACCCGAGTAGCACACCACGGTGCCGTCCTTGGCCACGTAAACGTTGCCGGCCTCATGCTTGAAGCGACCCATGGCGGAGTGCTTGACCGGGGTGGAAGTGGGATCAGAGGGATCAATTTCTACGATGTAGCCAAACCGGTGCGGCTCGTTGGGAGTCTTGGAGGCGTCAAAGCGGTCGTCGAAACGCTCCCACTTGCGCTCGGTGGCCTCAGCGCCCAAACCGTAGCGCTCATAGGAAGCCTCCAGCTTCTTGTCCGAGGAAGTGGCGTTGGCAAAATACTGATCAAAGTTTTCCTCACCAGAAAGCATGGTGCCCCACGGCGTGATACCGCCCGAACAATTGTTCAGCGTGCCCAAGACGTTCCTGCCCGCAGGATCCGCCGCCGTCTTAGTCCAGATAGTGCCCGCAGCCGGTCCCACCAGAGTAAACGGGGTGGTGGCCGTGATGCGGCGGTTAAGCGGGCCAAACTCCCGCTTGAGCTCACCCGAGCCGTCCACCTTGGACACCTCCAGCACCGTGTGGCCGTGGGAAGCCCAAGCAATCTTGACCTGCTCCTCAGTGGGGTTATCCGGGTCATAATCCGGGAACATCATGGGCTCCGTGGTGTACTCATGCGAGCAGACGTAGAGCATCCGGTCCGGGTCCGTGGGGTGGTCCAGCAGGCCGGCGAAGTCGTTGTTGAAGCCAAACTGCTGCGAGGCGGCATCGGCGGTTTGGTTGTCAACGTCAAACTCCGGCGCACCCTTGATAACCGGGTCACCCCACGCAATGAGTACCGAGCTGGTGTAGCCCGCAGGAACAACAATCTTGTCCTCCTGGTTAGGCTCAACGGCGTCAAACTTCATGCCCTCCGCCGCCACCAACTTCACGTCCTTGGCGGCGGCCTCGGAGGTCTTCGTGGCAGTGGTAGTAGTAGCGGCGGCCTGAGTGGATTCAGTGACCGCCTCATCATCAGGAACCGAGCAAGCAGCCAGCGCGGCGCCGCCGCCCACCGTCACCACCGTTAGGCCGCCAGCGCGCAGAGCCGAACGGCGGGAGAACTGGTCAGAGAAGTAAGAGTTACTGGAAGAATTCTCACACTTGCCAAAACAAGCGTTGCCGCACTTGTAAGTGCAAGTCAAAGACGAACGTGAAGATTCAAAAAGAGTGGACAAAAGATTGCGGCCTTTAATAGCCATGGTGAAAGCTCCTAAACGGTGAAAAGAGACGATGGGTGTCATGGGGGACGCCCAAAGCATAAGAAACCCACGTGGCGCGTAAATTATCATTGCGCAAAGCCAAGGTGAACAGATTGTGAATGTCCTAGGAGCGCGTCCCCGGGAACATAGTCCGGAATTACTGAAAAGCGGGTTATCGGCTACGCTGGTTGCTTGTGAGTGAGCAGAATAAAAAGCAGAACAATAACCAGAACAAGCCCGAAGCCGGGGACGTCCCTGAGCAGCTGCGAATCCGCCGCGAGAAGCGCGAGCGCCTGCTGTCCCAAGGAATCCAGGTATACCCGGTAGAGGTTCCCCGCAGCACATCCCTGGCGGACTTGCGCGCCAAGTATCAGGTGCTGGCCGCTGAAGAGACCGCGCCGGCTGAGCCCGAGGACGGCGTGACCTACCTAGAAGTAGGCCAGGAAACCCAGGACGTGGTGTCCATTGCCGGCCGCCTTATCTTTATGCGCAACACCGGCAAGCTGTGCTTTGCCACCCTCCAGGACGGGGACGGCACCAAGGTACAGGCCATGCTGTCTCTAGCCGAGGTTGGCCAAGAAGCGCTGGATTCTTGGAAACAAGACGTAGACCTAGGCGACTTCGTGTCCGTGACCGGCCGCGTTATCTCCTCGCGCCGCGGTGAGCTTTCCGTTATGGCCACCGAATGGGTCATGGCAGCCAAGTCGCTGCGCCCGCTGCCCGTGGCCTTTGCGGACATGAATGAGGAAACCCGCGTGCGCCAGCGCTACAACGACCTCATTATCCGCGAAGAAGCCCGCAAAAACGCCAAGACCCGCGTCAAGGCTATCCGTGCGTTGCGCGACTACCTGGAATCCCAGGACTTTATGGAAATTGAAACGCCCATGCTGCAAACCCTGCACGGCGGCGCGGCGGCCCGTCCTTTTGTTACCCACTCCAACGCCTTGGATATTGACCTTTACCTGCGTATTGCACCGGAGCTCTTCCTAAAGCGCGCCGTGGTGGGCGGTATTGACCGCGTGTTTGAGATTAACCGCAACTTCCGCAACGAGGGCATCGACAAATCGCACTCCCCGGAGTTTGCCATGCTGGAGACTTATGCCGCCTGGGGCGATTATGATGACTGCGCGCGTACCACGCGCGAGTCCATTCAATACGTGGTCGCGGAGCTCAACCGCGGTACGGAGCGTGAGGGCACCCTGGTCATCGAGCTTGCCGATGGCACTGAGTATGACTTCGGCGGCCAGTGGAAAGAAATTGAGATGTACCCCTCGCTCAACGAGGCCCTGGCGCGCAAGTTCCCCGGCCAGCCGGAGGTCACCATTGACTCCACGGTGGAGGAGCTTAAAACTATTGCCGATGCCATCGGCCTAGACGTCCCAGCCAAGGGCGGCTGGGGACACGGCAAGCTCGTAGAAGAAATCTGGGAGGTGCTCTGCGAGGACCAGCTGGAAGGCCCAATCTTTGTCAAGGACTTCCCGGTGGAGACCTCTCCGCTTACCCGCCAGCACCGCTCCAAGCCGGGCGTGACGGAAAAGTGGGACCTCTACGTCCGCGGATTCGAGCTGGCTACCGGTTACTCTGAGCTGGTTGACCCGGTGGTTCAGCGCGAGCGCTTTGAGGACCAGGCCCGCCTGGCCGCTAACGGCGATGATGAGGCAATGGTCTTGGATGAGGACTTCCTGGCCGCCATGGAACAGGGCATGCCGCCAACCGCCGGCACCGGCATGGGCATTGACCGCCTGCTCATGGCCGTCACCGGCCTGGGTATCCGCGAAACGGTGCTGTTCCCGATCGTGAAACCCGAAGCGCGCGGCTAAACCCCGGAAGCTCCCCAGACGCTCGCCCAAGACGCCCCGCCCTTACGCGCGGGGCGTCTTGCTGCGTTGGCGGTGCCCCGCGCACGCGACCCGGCTGGCTGGCGGTGCCCGGCCGCAGCTGGGCGGGCCCCGGGCTTGTGCAGGCACGCCTAATTGCCACCGGAGCCTCGCTTTTCGCTGCGGTGGTTAAGTTTGCGGCCTCGCTCGCGACGGAGCTGGGAAACCGCGCCGGGTTGTCAATTGGCCTAGCGCCTGTCGCGATGGGGCGGGCCTGGGTTGGCTCGCGCGGTTACTCGTGTCGCGCCGGGTGCCTGGGTTGCGCGCCGGGTGCCTGGGTTGCGCGCCGGGTGCCGGGTGGCTGGGCTGCGGGCCTAGCTGGTGGCACCCCGCGGGGAGACCTTGCGGCCCACGGGAACAGGATGGCCACCGCGCGGCGGGATCCAAGCCACCTGGCCCTTGTGCCGCACAATCCGCCCGCGCCCCCAGCCGCCGTTAGTGGCGTTGCAGAAACTACACAACCACGCCAGGTTCCCCGAGTTAGTCAAACCGCCCTTGTCCCACTCCTTGATGTGGTGGAGCTGAGCCTTCTCGGAGGGCTTGTTGCACATCGGGTGGCAGCACTTGGTGGACTCGGCCGTGGCCATCACGCGCTGGGCGTAGTTGCCCAGACGGCGTTCGCGGAACAGCTGGAGCGGGCCGGCGTCGTCGAAGACGGCCACAAAGCCGTGCCCCTCGCAGTACCGGCGCAGCAACTCCGCAATGTCTAGCTGCGCGCCGTTGCCGCATTCCACGGTGGCGTCCGGCACCCGGCCGCCGCAGGTGGCAAGCAAGTCATCCAAGTGGATAACCCCCAAGGTCCTCACCTGGAAGCCGCCCCCGCCGCCGGTGGCGTTGGCCACGAAGGAATCAACGGGAGCTTCCTCATCACTGGCCAAGGCTGCCAGGTCCGCGATCTCGGCGGCGGTGCCGGTGAGCTTCATTGTGCTCTGGCCATCGGCGTGATGAGTCACGCTAAGATCCCGCTTGCGGACAGTTTTGGGCTTGTGCTCTTTCAAGAAGGCCTGCAGGTAAGCCTTGACGTCAGCCCACCCGTGGACCTGGTTGAGCTCCACGCGCAGCTGCCAGGAAAGCTTGGCGTTTTTGAGCTGTTTGGTGGCCAACTCAATTTCGTGGAGAACCTCAAAGCTGTGCGAGTTGTTGCGGGCCAGCGCCTGCTGGCGGGTGAACCGGGTGGGGCCAAAATAGGTTTTGCATAGCGCGATAATCTTCTTGGCGTCCGCGCGTGGGACGCCAACCCGGACAAGGCCCTGGTAGTCCAGGCCGCGCCCCAGCGTTATCAACTCCATGCCGTATTTATAGGGACTGAAAATTTCTTGTAGTTTGTGCATGAAGCACACGCTAGGGCCACGGGAAAGCCGGGGCAAGGGCAAGGGTGCCAGCCTGTGGATAACTTTGCGAGGGAGCGGATTTTTGGCCCAAAAACGCCCGTTTGGGCTTTAATCGGCCAAAAATCGCGAGTTATCCACAGGCGCCGTGAAAGTTTTGGGCTATCTGATAGCCGCGCGCAGGGCCTCCGCGAAAACCAGCGGGGTGCCAAAGTTTTGCACTACCCACATGCCGCCATCGGAGTCATAGGCCACGCCCACCCCGATTTCCTGGTGGTGAGCAAAGTTCTGGTTCTCCGCGTGCCCGTCGCGGGAGGCGTTCCATGCCTTGATGATGTCCTCTGGGGCGGCGGGAGTCCGGGAGTAGAAGATGTTTTGGCTCATTACCAGGCGCTGGCCGGCGGAGTTGAGGTAACTGCCCAAGTTGTCGTGGCGGAAATCGCGCGATGCCGCCATGGAGTTGGCCCAGCGTTGCGCCGCCGCGCTCAGCACGGGGCTGCGGTCTAGCCTGGCGACGGCGTGGAGCTCGCGCCAGGAGTTGGTGGCCTCTGCGATCGCAGCGGGGGAGGAGTCAACGGCAACCTTGCTCACGGCGGCCTCCGAGGACTGGTTTCCGCTATAACCCGGGTGGACAAGCCCCGCCTGGGTGAGGAAGAAGGTCAAGACGCTGACCAATAAGGTGATGAATTTACCCAGAAGCGCACCGCCCACGGAATCAAAATTCATCTCTTGCTGCCCTTTTTCTAATTCAAACCTCAGGATACTTAAGTCATAGTACCTTTCGCGGATTGACTCCGTGGCGTTACAATACAACGCGCTGTTGTTCGGGGCCGTTCCAGGGGTTAGCGTGGAGCGGCCGGCGCGGCGAAGAGGGCATACCAGAAGGGAAACGCAGAGTAGATGCACAAGAACGGAGAAGAAAAACTCAGCCGGGACACCGTCATGACCCTGGCCATCCTGGTGGTGGCGGCCATGTTTATGATTTTGAACGAGACCTCCCTTGCAGTGGGGCTAACCCCCATCATGGGCGACCTGGGGGTAGACGCCACCGTGGTGCAGTGGCTCATCACCGGCTTCATGCTCACCATGGCGGTGGTCATTCCCACCACCGGATATCTCCTGGAGCGGCTTTCTACCCGGCACATGTTCTTTACTTCCGTAGGCCTATTCCTGGCCGGGACCGTGGTCTCCGCCCTGGCCCCGGTATTCCCGCTGCTGCTGGCCGGGCGCGTTATCCAAGCCGCCGGCACCGCGCTCATGGTCCCGCTGCTAATGACGGTGACCATGACCTTGGTTCCCCCGCACCGCCGCGGCGCGGTGATGGGAATTATCTCCGTGGTCATCTCCGTGGCGCCTGCGCTGGGGCCCACGGTGGGCGGGGTGATAATTGATCTCTCCAGTTGGCACTATATTTTCTGGGCCATGGTTCCGCCTATGGCGCTGGTGGGGATCTTCGGCGCCATCAAGCTGCCCAACGCGGGGGAAAACCGGACCCTGCCACTGGATATCTTCTCCGTGGCGCTGTCCCCGGTGGCCTTTGGCGGCGTGGTCTACGGGCTGGCCTCGGTGGAGGATATCCTGGCGGGATCTGTGCTCAAGCTAGGGATTCTGGGCATCGGCGTGGTGGCCCTGGCGGTGTTTATCCGCCGCCAGTTTGCCCTGGCCCGCCGCGAACGCGCCCTTTTGGACCTGCGGGTATTTAAAATCCGCAACTTCACCTTTGCCGCCACGTCCACGCTGCTGGCCTTCGGCGTTATCATCGCCTCCTTCACGGTGCTGCCCATCTACCTGCAAACCTCCGCCGGCGCCAGCGCGAAGCTAACGGGGCTGGTGGTGCTGCCGGGCGGCATCGTCCAAGCAGTGCTGGCGCCCCTGGTGGGGCGCGCCTATGACGCCTACGGGCCGCGCCCCCTGGTGCTGCCGGGCGCGGGAATGCTCACCGGCTCGCTGGCGTTGCTGGCGCTGCTGACTGCGGACACGCCGGTATGGGCGGTCATCGGCATGCATTGCATGCTCAGTGCCGGCATGGGGCTTTTGACCACGCCGCTGATGACTGCGGCGCTGTCCTCGCTGCCCGGGGCGCTCTACGGGCAGGGCTCCGCGATAATCACCACGCTGCAGCAGCTTTCGGCCGCCGCCACGACGGCCTTCTTGGTGGTCTTCTTGCAGCGCGGCACCGCCTCCGGGCTGGCAGCGGGGCAAACTACCGCCGATGCCACCGCCACCGGCATCAGCTGGGCCTTTACGTTCGCCGTGGGCGTGGGGCTGGTGTGCTGGGCGCTGGCGGCCATGGTGCGCCGGGTGCCCGTTGACTAAGGGGTGTTCGCTACCGGCGTACAGTAGTTCTACCTGGGTAAACGGGGTGAATTGGCCGGGTGGGCACGCCAAGGGTGAAAGGCTGGCGCGGTGGGGGCGTTAGAGTGGGAATACGGAAAACAATATTTAGCGAAAGAGGTTTTTCTCCATGTTCGAAAGGTTCACCGACCGGGCTCGCCGCGTCATAGTTTTGGCGCAGGAAGAAGCACGCCTGCTTAACCACAACTACATTGGCACCGAGCACATCCTACTAGGGCTTATCCACGAAGGTGAAGGCGTAGCCGCCAAGGCACTGGAGTCCATGGGCATTTCGCTAGAAGACGTGCGCCGCGAGGTAGAAGAAATCATTGGCCAGGGCACCCAGCCCACCACCGGGCATATCCCGTTTACCCCGCGCGCCAAGAAAGTCCTGGAGCTTTCCTTACGCGAAGGCCTGCAAATGGGCCACAAATACATTGGCACCGAGTTTTTGCTGTTGGGGCTTATCCGCGAGGGCGACGGCGTGGCGGCGCAGGTGCTCACCAAGCTGGGCGCTGACCTGCCACGCGTGCGCCAACAAGTTATCCAGTTACTCTCCGGATATGAGGGCAACAACAATGACACGGAAGAAAAGCCAGGTGCTGGGCCGGTGGGTGCCGGCGCGGCTCCGGGCGGCCGTCCGGGTGCCGGCGGCGGCAAAGGCGGGGACCGCTCCAACTCGCTGGTCCTGGACCAGTTTGGTCGCAACCTTACCCAGTCCGCCAAGGAAGGCAAGCTAGACCCCGTGGTGGGGCGCGAGAAAGAAATTGAGCGCATCATGCAGGTGCTCTCCCGCCGCACCAAGAACAACCCGGTGCTCATCGGTGAGCCCGGCGTTGGTAAGACCGCCGTGGTAGAAGGCCTGGCGTTAGACATTGTCAACGGCAAAGTACCGGAGACCCTGCGTGATAAGCAGGTTTACTCCCTGGACCTGGGCTCCCTGGTGGCCGGTTCGCGCTACCGCGGTGACTTCGAGGAGCGCCTGAAGAAGGTGCTCAAAGAAATTAACCAACGCGGGGACATCATCTTGTTCATTGATGAGATCCACACGCTGGTAGGTGCCGGTGCTGCCGAGGGCGCCATTGACGCGGCCTCCCTGCTCAAGCCCAAGTTGGCGCGCGGCGAGCTGCAGACCATCGGCGCCACTACGCTGGATGAATACCGCAAGCATATTGAAAAAGACGCCGCGCTGGAGCGCCGTTTCCAGCCGGTGAAGGTAGACGAGCCCTCCCTAGATGACACCGTGCTTATCCTGCGCGGGCTGCGCGATAAGTATGAGGCGCACCACCGCGTGTCTTATACCGACGACGCCCTGAAGGCTGCGGCCTCCCTATCCGACCGCTACATCAACGACCGCTTCCTGCCGGATAAGGCCGTGGACTTGCTCGATGAGGCCGGTGCCCGTATGCGCATCAAGCGCATGACCGCGCCGGAGGGCCTGCGTGAAATCGATGAGCGTATTGCGGAAGTCCGCAAGGAAAAAGAAGCCGCCATTGACTCCCAGGACTTTGAAAAAGCCGCCGGCCTGCGCGATAAGGAGCGCAAGCTGGGGGAGGAGCGCTCGGAGAAAGAAAAGCAGTGGCGCACCGGCGACCTTCAGGAAATCGCCGAGGTAGGCGAGGACCAAATCGCGGAGGTGCTGGCCCACTGGACCGGTATTCCGGTTCTCAAGCTCACGGAGAAAGAATCCAACCGCCTGCTCAACATGGAAGAAGAGCTGCACAAGCGCATCATTGGCCAGGAAGAGGCCGTGCGCGCAGTCTCCCGTGCTATCCGCCGTACCCGCGCCGGCCTGAAAGACCCGCGCCGGCCATCCGGTTCCTTCATCTTTGCCGGCCCCTCCGGTGTGGGCAAGACGGAGCTGTCCAAATCCTTGGCCAACTTCCTGTTTGGGTCCGACGATGACCTCATCCAGATTGACATGGGCGAGTTCCACGACCGCTTCACCGCCTCGCGTTTGTTCGGTGCCCCTCCGGGGTACGTGGGCTATGAGGAAGGCGGCCAGCTGACTGAGAAGGTCCGCCGCAAGCCATTTTCCGTGGTTCTCTTCGATGAGATTGAAAAGGCCCACAAGGAGATTTACAACACGCTGCTCCAGGTCCTCGAAGACGGCCGCCTCACCGACGGCCAAGGCCGGATTGTGGACTTCAAAAACACCGTGCTGATTTTCACCTCCAACCTGGGCACGCAGGACATTTCCAAGGCCGTGGGCCTGGGCTTTAGCGGGTCTAATGAAACAGATTCCGACGCCCAATACGACCGCATGAAAAACAAGGTCAACGACGAGCTCAAGAAGCACTTCCGCCCGGAGTTCTTGAACCGTATTGATGAGATTGTGGTCTTCCACCAGCTCACGCGCGAGCAGATTGTCCAGATGGTCGAGCTGCTCACCGCGCGCGTGCGCAAGCAGTTGGAGGAGCGCGACATGGGTATTGAGCTTGACCAGCTGGCCAAGGACCTGCTGGCCAAGCGCGGCTTTGACCCGGTTCTGGGTGCCCGCCCGCTGCGCCGGACCATCCAGCGTGAAATTGAGGACCAGCTTTCGGAGAAGATCCTCTTCGGCGAAATCGGTGCCGGTGACCTGGTGACCGTGGGCGTGGAAGGCTGGGACGGGGAATCCAAGGATGACTCCGCCGCCAAGTTCACCTTCACGCCTTCGCCCAAGCCGCTGCCCGAGGACAAGTTTGAGGACTCCGACTTTGACGACACCGAGGTCCGCGAGACCGAGGAACCAGAGGACGTGACCCCGGACGTGCTTAGCCAGCAACCGTCTGACGCCCCAGGCTCTGACGCCGATGCCGGCCCGAACAACGGCCCGGACACCGACGGCGGCGACACCCCGCCTGCCGGCGCCGGCCAGCCCGCCTAGCCGCGCACAGCTCTAAGACCCCAGCCCGCCAAACCGGCGCGGCTGGGGTCTCTGCTGTGATCGCCCGGGGTGCACGGACCCCTTCAATAGTCTTTCGTTTACTACTAGGCTGGGGCTACAGAGCTCCTGAAGCCAGGGCGTTGAAGGGGCTGTCGCTTTCTGTTGCTTAGGAGACCCCTTATGAAGAAATTTTTCCGTGCCGGTACCCGTCTGTTTCTTCTCCTAGCGGCTTTGCTGGCGCTCACAGTTGGGTGGACGGCCATCCCCCGCAGTGATGAAGGAATCCGCGCCGTGGCGGACGCTTTTGTTCTCCCGGAGCAATGGGATTTGATTCAAGACCAGGTTGTGCCGCCCTCTCTAATTTGCTGGGAGTTTTCCACGTCATGCCCGGCGGTGCGGCGGCTATGGGAGTCCAAACAACCGCTACCCTTCGCCGAGCTTCTCCGTATCGTAGAATCTAGCGGCTATGAGATAAATCACGTTGAAACACCTTTCCTAAAAGACTATTCTGATGTTTGCGGAAATATTTGCAGCATAGATGCAAATTTTAGTGGCGATAAAAACTATACAATTACAATATACTATGAGGGGCACCAGAACTTAGATGTCCCGCGTATCAGCCTTTCCGTAAATGTAGGTTGAAATACTGACTGAAAGGTTGTCAAAATATGCGAAAGTCTAAAGGCTGGAAAAGAGTATTTTCAGCAACGTTTGTGTGCATTATGGTTGGCGCAAACACTCAGGTTGCACAGGCCCAAGGTGAAGATCCTCTAAGCCGACAGTGTGCGGATCTCGAGGTGGTCTACGCACGTGGCTCTGGCCAGGATGTGGGCAATAGTGCCGAACTCCAGCGCCTGAAAACCAGTCTCGACATGGGGACTAAGAATACCAATCTCACCGCCAACCTTTATGAGCTTGGCTCTACCAATATCGGCGGTACTCAGTATCCTGCAGTGGGTGTGAAAAATTTACATGGGGCTTTGGCCAAGGTTTTGTCCGTAGGAGATCAGTTGATTGGGGCAAAATGGGGGGTCTATTACGGCAGCGTAGATTCAGGCATTGACGCAGCGGAGTACTACATTAATGAACGTGCCAAGAAATGCGGGGAAAACTCCAAGTTCTATCTTGCTGGCTATTCCCAGGGGGCACACGTTTTCGGTGAAACTTATGCCATAAGGCTGTCCGATGATCTACGAGATCGGTATCCAGAATCTGGAGATTTTAATGTCAATGTTCGCGCCTTCGGCGCCAATGGACAGGTGGGCAGCCACTCTGTTCCTGTCCACGTAGACACCACTACTGGACTGCCGGACCTGCCTGAGCATGCCACGGCGGTATCAGTGGCCGATGTCAATGGGAAAGCTGAACTGAAATGGGAGGCGGACTCGGCTCCTGCCGGCGGTTGGCTAGTCAGAGCTGACGGGATAATTTTAGGTCGGATGGTGCCGGAAGCGCGGGAAGCTACCATCACTGACCTACCCCTGAGCGAAGATATCGCGTTCGGTGTTGCACCGATATCGGCTGAGGGTTACGTGGGGGAAACCGTGGTGGCTTACTTGGGACAACCGACCGTTATTGAGGAAGGCAACTCGAGTAGGAATTCTTCTATAAATGTTAACGGCTCAAGCACCGAGGCTCAGGATGAGGCTGAAGGATCAGCCGGTAGCAGTGACTCCGCTGGTGCAATGACGGCTGAAACGGTCGTTGCACTTGCTGCCGCCTTCGCAGCCGTAGCTGGAGCGGTGGTTCCTATCCTCCGCGCCCACCGTGGCTTCTTGCGAAGCTTGAACTTGCCATCGTGGTTCTACCGGATGTTCGGGCTTTAAGTCTGGGCATTTTAGTCCCTGGCAATCTAGATAACACGCTCCGCGCTTGCTAGCTTTCTGGCCGCGCGGGGCGTGTTTCACGCGTTCGGCCGCCCCAGCCCGCCTAAACCGCGCGGCTGGGGTCGTCTGGTGCTACTGGCAGTTAGAAGGTGCCGGCACGTCGTTGAAGCGGTCCAGCATGTACTGGATCCCGTGGGGGATTGCTCCCACAAACGGCACCAGGTGGCCAAGGCCAAAGCCGGTGAGCTGCTCCACGGCGGGCTCGGCGGTGAGTAACACGGTCCCGCCCTGCGCACAATAGGCCCCGCCAAGAGCTTTGGCCTGTGCGAACGGGATGATGTCATCGGCACGCGAGTTGGCAATCTGGATAGGCCCGGTCACCGGGTGCTGGCCCAGCCTTTGCCTTTCCAGAAGGGCGCTGACCTGTGGCATACGCTCCATGATTTGGGACACGGACTCACCGGTGGTGGTCAGCGTCTCGGTGCGCGTTAGCCCCCACTGCGCCACGGAATCTGCCACGCAGCTGGTGGCTGCGGTGTCCAGGAAAGCCCGGCCGCGCTCGTTGAACAGCGGTAGCACCGCCTGACCAATACTGGGGTCGCGCTCAATGAATCCGTTGAGGGCGTAGCCCAGCACGTGGGAAATCGCGGAACCGTCCACTGCCTGCATCACGGCTTTGAGGTCAGCTGGAGGGGCGCCGGCAAAAGTGCCTTTGATGTTGAGCTCCGGTGCGTAACCAGCTGCATACTCCGCCGCCGATGCCGCCGCACCGCCACCCTGCGAATAGCCCGTGAACCCCACCGGGGAGTCCGCCGGCAGACTCTTAAACCGCAGGGCCGCGCGTGCGGCGTCCAACAGGGCGTGGGCTTGTTCCACGGTGTTGACGTAGGAATGGTGGCCGGGGGTGCCCAGGCCTATGTAGTCGGGGACTACCACGCGCATGCCGCTGGCTAGGGCTAGTTGGTAGGTCTGGTATTCGTACTCGGCGTTGAAAAAGGGGCCGGAGGGGGAGTGCCCCGCGCTGGCGATGTGAAGCCCGGCGCGCGACGGCGCGCATCGGTCGCCCTGGCCGCGGGTTCCGGGGGCCACGATGAGGGTGGGGCGGGGCCCGCGGCCGGTCCACGGGGCGGTGGGCTCGTAGACCGTGGCGGTGGTTACCGTGGGCGCGCCGTTGTCCAGGGTGGAGGTGTAGGAAATCAGTGTGGCCTGCGGGGCGACGGGTCCTAGCATGGCTACCAGGTCTGGGGCGGGCTGTGTGGAGACTACGGTGCCCGGGCTGGCGGCTGGCGCTGTGGCCAGGGCTGGGGCCGCGCTTGCTGGCGCTGGGGCCGCGCTTGCTGGCGCTGGGGCCGCGCTTGCTAGCGCGGGCGCTAGGGCTAGGGCCGGCGCGGGCGCTAGGGCGGGTGCCATGGCCACGGCTAGGGCCGGCGCGACGGAGAGGACAAGACGTGTAGCGAGCTGAGAGATTTTCACAGACACATCTTAGCCCACGCCTAAGCCGCCTTTAAGTCCTTATTGGCAATTGCTTGGCGCCGGCAGCCCGTTGAAGCGGTCCAACAAGTAAAACAACCCGCGCCAAGCCGAAGCCGTATAGGGCAGCGAGTGCGCGTTCTTCCGGGACTGCAGGAACTCCGGCACCGACTCCTCGACCAGCTGGATGGTGCCACCCTGCGCACAATAGGCCCCGCCCAGCTCCTTGGTTTGAGCAAACGGAATGATGTTGTCCGTCCCGGAGTTCGCAATCAACATGGGCCCAGTGACGGGGCGCCGCCCCAGCTTCTGGCGGTCTATGGTCTCCGCCAGCCTGGGAATCCGGCCCATGATGTGGGCCAAAGACTCCCCGGTGGTGGTCAACGTTTCACTGCGCGTATAGGCCCACCGGCGCTCAGAATCCGCGATGCAGCTGGTGGCCGCGGAGGAAATAAACTCATGCCCCTTGTCATTGAGCAGCGGGAAAAGCAGGTTGCTAATCTCCGGGTCGCGTTCCACAAAGCCGTTGATGGCATACCCCATGGAATGCGCGATGTGGGAGCCGTCCACAGCGGCCAGCACAGCGGTTAAATCAGCCGGGGGAGCGCCGGCGTAGGTCCCCTTGAGGTTAAGCTCCGGGGAATATTCGGCCACCTCCTCCGCGGCCGCCGCCACGGAGGCACCACCCTGGGAATAACCAGAAAAGCCCACCGGGGAGTCCGCAGGAAGCCCGCCTAGGGCCAGGCCGGCGCGGGCGGCGTCAATTACAGCGTGCGCCTGCTCCTTGGCGTTGCCGTAGGAGTGGATGCCCGGCGAACCCAGCCCAATGTAGTCCGGCACTACCACCCGCATACCTAAGTTCAGGGCGTTTTGATAAGACTGGTATTCATAATCAACGTTGACGTAAAAACCGGAAGGTGCCAGGCCCACGCTGAGTACGTGCATATCCGCACGGGAAGGCGCGCACTGATCCCCCTGCCCGCGGGTGACCGGGGCTATCACCACCGTGGGGCGCGGTCCCTGGCCCAGCCACGGCATGGAGGGCTCAAACAGCGTGGCCGTTGCCACCGTGGGCGCGCCGTTTTCCAAGGTAGTGCGGTATTCAAACACCTGCGCCTGCGGGGCTATTGGCCCAAAGATTCCCACCAGGTGCTCCATATCTTGCACAGAGACCACCTGGCCTGGCCGCGGGGCGGCGGCTTCTTGGCCGTTGGCCGGCGGAGAAATGGCCAGCGCCAAGGCCAACGTCGGGGCCAACGCGCCAAGTGTTTTAACAATCCTATTCATGCGTTTGAGTTTAGATTGCTTTACTTGGGTAGATGGAATAACCCGGCCGAGTTTTGTTCGGCTAATCCGTCCTCAATGAGTGAAAACAGGGCGCGGGAGCGCTGGGCGGCATCCGGCCACACCACATCCAGCTCCGCCTTGGGCACCGGGTGCGGGGCGCGGCGCAGAACATCCATGATAAGCCCGCGCACCTGGCGGTCGGTGCCGGCAAATTTTTGGACGCGTGCTTTGGCTTTGGCGGCATCGGCGGCGAGGGGCTCTGGCTGGCCAGCCTTAACCCACGCGCATTCGTTCTGCAGCGGGCACGCGGCGCACTGGGGGCTGCGCGCGGTGCACACCAACGCGCCCAACTCCATGAGCGCGGCGGAAAAGCGCGGGCCACCGCGGCGCGGCAACAACGCCGCCACCTGCGCAAGCTCCCGCTTGGACGGGTTGGCGGCCAAGAAATTGCCCTCCACCGCGCGGGCGTAAACCCGGCGCACGTTGGTATCTACCACCGGCACGTTGTGCCCAAAGTGGAAGCACGCTACGGCGCGTGCGGTGTAATCCCCAACACCCGGAAGCTCCAGCAGCTGGTCCACCTCATCCGGCACGGGCGCGGTGCCCAGGGTGCGCGCGCACTCCCACAACCGCAGCGCGCGGCGCGGGTAACCCAGCTTGCCCCAGGCGCGCAAGACCTCCGCCTTCGAAGCGGCCGCGAAATCCTCATGCGTGGGCCAGCGCAGCATCCACTCCTCCCAGACCGGCGCCACCCGCGCCACCGGGGTTTGCTGGCTCATCACCTCACTGACCAACACACCCCACGCCGTGGTGCCAGGCCGACGCCACGGCAAATCACGCTCATTGGCGTCAAACCAAGCCAAAATTTTGTGAGTATCCATCGCCGGTAGCTTAAACTCTCTAGTCATGTCTAAAGAAACCCCGCAGCAGATTTGGGAAAATCTGATTGCCGGCAACCGGCGTTATGCTGCCGATGAATCCAACTACCCCAACTCAGATATCGCCCACCGCGTCCAACTTCTGTCCGGGCAGTCGCCCAAAATGGTTATCTTCGGGTGCGGGGACGCCCGCGTGCCCTCCGAATTCGTATTTGACCTGGGGCTAGGAGACGCATTCATTGTGCGCAACGCCGGGCACGTCATTGACGCCACGGTGCTGGCATCCATCCAATTTGCCATCGACGACTTGGGCTGCAACCTCCTGGTGGTCATGGGCCACCAAAACTGCGGGGCCGTCAAAGCCGCGCTGGGATTTTTGGAAAAAGACTCCACTATTCCCACGGGCTTGCAGCGCACCATCGTGGAAAAGGTTTCCATGGCCGCTGTGGCCGCGCGCGCGGAAGGCCTGGAGAGGCAATCCGACGTGGAACGCCGCAACATTGAAGACACCGTGGACCAGTTCATGGAGCGAATCCCGCACCTGCTGGAAAAAATCGAAGACGGTTCCTTGGGAATTGCGGGGATTTATTACAGCTTGGACTCCGGCCTAGTTGACCCGGTGATTTTGCACGGCGTTAGTTAGGGACACGCAGCGAAAATACGCGGTGCTACCGGGGGCATTCCCATAGGATTAGGCCATGTCCACTCCATCCCGGCCGCCACGTTCAGCACGTTCTGTACCCGCCTCCGCCAAGGCAACAGCCGCTAGGCCGTTGCCCCCTGAGATTTACCGGCGCCGCCGCATGGCTGCGCTGGGTGTCATCCTGTTGTTAGTCCTGAGCCTTTTGGGCCTGTGGGCTGCCCTGAGCGGCGGGTCTGAGCCGGACAAGCAAAGCGCTCCCTATCCTTCTTCCACCACGACCTCTGCGGCCTCGCAGACCACTACAACTTCCGTGACGGTGAAAGCAACAGCCACCGAAACCGTGGTGCCGGCGGAGTCCGAGCCCGCAGTGGCCGCAGCGCCCGCGCCCGCGCCTGCGGAACGCAAAGCTACCTGCGAGCTCGAGGACCTGGTTATCGGCGCGGAGCTGGACCAGCCCACCTACGCCCCGGGCGCTCAACCCGTGATGAAGATGACGGTCGAAAATCCCACGGCCGCAGATTGCGTGGTGGACTTAAGTACCCTCACCATGCGCTTTGAGGTCTACGATATGGGATCCAACCACCTGGTGTGGACTGACACGGATTGCTCCCCGCCGGTTGATACCGGGCTGGAGACTTTCGCGCCGGGCAAGACCCGCGAGTTCAGCGCCACCTGGTCGCGCTTGGGCTCCACGCCCGGCCAGTGTGAGGCCCGCGAGCCGGTGGAACCGGGCGCTTACTTCCTGCACACCGTGATTGGCCGGCACGCCTCCGCGCCGCAGCCTTTCAACCTGGCCTAGGCCCCTGCCGCGCGCCTGCCCGCGCCGCTCCGCGCCTGCCCGCTCCGCTCCGCGCCTGC
>NZ_VXKJ01000025.1 GCF_008693075.1 Corynebacterium phocae
CCGCTCCGCGCCTGCCCGCTCCGCTCCGCGCCTGCCCGCTCCGCTCCGCGCGCCTAGCCGTCCAGCAACGCGATGGCCTGGCCCAGCGTGGCCGCTTCCCGGATGACCATCCCGGCCACTTGGGCGTCCGAGCCGGCCGGCACGATAGCTTGCTTGTAGCCCAACCGGGCGGCCTCGGCAAGCCGGCGGCCAACGCCTGGGACGCGGCGCAGCTCCCCGGCCAGCCCCACCTCACCGATAACCACGGTCTTGGGCGGCAGCGGGCGCTCATGCAGGGAGGACCAAGTAGCCAGCGCCACCGCCAAGTCCGTGGCGGTTTCTGCAATCTTCACCCCGCCCACGGTGGCCACGTAGGCGTCTTTCTCGTTGGTCTTTTGTCCGCAACGGGCCTGCAATACGGCCAGGACCATGGGCACGCGGTTGGAATCTAAGCCGGTGACCACGCGCCGGGGGTTCTTTGCCACGGGGTCCACGGTCAGCGCCTGGACCTCCGCCAGGATGGGGCGCACGCCGTCCATGGCTACGGTGACCGCGGAGCCATCGGGAGTGGAGCCGCGGTGGGAGAGGAACAACCCGGAGGGGTCCGCGACTTCCCGGATTCCCTCAGCTGTTTGCTCGAAACACCCCACCTCATCCGTGGCACCGAAGCGGTTTTTAATCCCGCGCAGCATACGCAGGCTGGATTGGCGGTCACCTTCGAAATTGAGCACCACGTCCACTAGATGCTCAAGCACGCGCGGGCCGGCCACGTTGCCGTCTTTGGTCACGTGCCCCACCAGCAAGACGGGGATCCCGGTGGATTTGGCCAAGGTGGTCAGCGCGGCGGTCACGGCGCGGGATTGCGCCACGCCGCCGGCCACGCCCTCCACGCCGGCGGCGTGCATGGTCTGCACCGAGTCCACGATAATCAGCGAGGGCTTGAGTTGATCCACGTGCCCAAAAACCACGTCTAGGTTGGACTCTGCGGCAATGAAAAGGGTGTCGTGTAACGCGCCGGTGCGCTCGGCGCGGGAGCGGACTTGCCCGGCGGATTCCTCCGCGGTGACGTAGAGGGCTTTGCGGCCTTGCGCGGCCCATTTGCTGACTACTTCCAGTAGGAGCGTGGACTTGCCAACGCCGGGTTCGCCGGCCATGAGCACCACGGAGCCTGGCACGATCCCGGTGCCCAGGACGCGGTCCAACTCGCCGATGCCGCTTTTCAACGACGCCGTCTTAGCCGCCCCCACCTTGGTAATGGGTTGCGCAGGAGAGGAGGGGGTTAGCCCCGCAACCATCCGCCCGGTCACTGCGGCCTGGGAAACGCTGCCCTTGGCGGCGGGTAGAGATTCCTGGAGGGTGCCCCAGGACCCGCATTCCGGGCAGCGGCCTAGCCACTTGGGGGAGACGTAGTCACATTCGGAGCAGGTGTGGATGGGGCGAACTTTTTTAGCCATGCTCACTACCCTAATGCCTGGGGGAGACACGCCCGGCGGCGGTGAGCTAGCGGCAGTACCGGAGCTGGCTTCCATTTAAGAAAAATCAACAAGAATATCAGCAATATTTCACCTTATTTTCCTTTGATTTTGGGGGCGGGAATGTAGGCTGGAATTAGGCTTAAATGGTGCGTCTTGGTTCGTCTTGGTTCCCGGCTAGGCCTGTGAAAACTTGTACATCTCTGGAAAGGATTTCCTATGAAAATTCGTCGTTCTCTCGCTGCTATCGGCTTGGCTGTAGCTGTCTCCGTGGCCGGAACCCCCGCTGCAACCGCTCAACCTGCTCCTGAGCCTCTGGCCCAGGTGCTGCGCGAGCTCTACAAGATTGGTGGATTCCAGGCGCAGAACCTCATCCTGGTTCCAGCAGTTCTGTCTTCCCTGGGCTTCCTGAGCAACCTGGGCAGTAGCTCGGTTAGGTAAAATCCCGCTCTGGTTAAGAGTTCTTTTAATAAAGCCTGCGTTGCTTTATTGACCCATCCCTTTCTTTCCATCTAGTTTTTAGGAGATTCCATGAAGATTCGTCGTTCCCTAGTAGCCGTTGCTTCTGCGGTGGCCCTAACCGCAACCGTTACTCCGGCTGCCTCCGCGCAGACCTACCCGGACCCTCTCAACCAGGTAATGAATGAGCTGCGCCGCGTGGGCGGTGACCAGGCACCTAACGTGCTCCTGGTTCCGGCTGTGCTGTCTTCCATTGGCGTGGTTAACCTGGCAGTAGTTTCCATCCTGGCTATCGTTGGTGCCACCGCTGGCGCTGCGGCCATTGGTTCTTCCTAGTAGTTAAACGCTCAGGCAGAGAAAAATCCGCTGTCACCTCCCGGGGAGGTGGCAGCGGATTTAAACGTTTTTAGTGCCCGTGGCTGTCTTTGCCGTGGCTGTCCGCGTGCGCGTGGCCGTGGGCGTCCGCGTCGGGGGACTCGGTGGTGTAACCGCTCACAGACTTGGGATCCCGGTTGTAGGCACCGGCTTCCAGTGGGCTAGCGGAGATGGGGGCATCAACGGTGACGGAGCCAACGGAGAAGTTGAAGGTCACGGGCCGGGAGCCGGCGTAGCCGTAGTCATCATTTTCTAAGAAGGTGGCAACGTACTGGATGTTGTCCGCATCCGATAGCGGAATGGCGTCTAGGTTGGCCTTGGAGTTGCCAATGATAGAGGAGTTCCGCCCGATTGGCTGCAGCGCCTCTAGGGTTTTGAGGGAAACCGTCTGGCCGTCCACGTCAATGGACTTAAGGGTAACGGGGTCACCGGTGTAGCCCTTGTTGATGGCGCTGAACTTTAAGGAAGCCTCACCGGTGTCCGGCTCTAGCTGGATGTTGACGTCTTGGACCGCAATGTTGCCGTCTTCAAGGGTGGCGTTTGCGCCGTCAATGGCAATAACTTTATCCGAGGTCTGGGTATTTTGGCCGGCGGAGCAGGATGCCAAAGCAAGGGCAGACACGGCGGCAACGGAGATGATGGCACCGCGGCGAGCGGCAAACTTCAGGGACTTCACTTCGAGCGTCCTCCAATTAGATTTACAGGCATTTATCAAACTCCTAGCCTAGTCCCTCCCGGGCGCTAGTATGAAGTTTTGTGCTGGTTGTGGGCTAACACACGGATGATACTAGGGGGTATCCGGGGGTATACTCGGCGCAAAATTGCCGGGTTGGTGGGCGTGGTAGAATGAACGCCTACGTGTGCGCGCAATTAGAAGCGGACTAGCTAACAATTAACCCTACTGGCGAGGAGTGGCAGGAATGGATTTTAAGGTCGGAGAGGTCGTTGTTTACCCGCACCACGGTGCCGCAGTAATCCAAGACATTGAAACGCGGGACATCGGCGGGGAAACTCTCGAATATCTGGTCCTAGCCATTAAGCAGTCGGACCTCATTGTCCGCGTTCCTACCAAGAACGTAGAGCGCGTGGGCGTTCGTGACGTGGTGGGCAAAGAGGGCCTGGAAATGGTCTTTTCCGTGCTGCGCGAGCTGGACGTGGAAGAAGCCGGCAACTGGTCCCGCCGCTACAAGGCTAACCAGGAGCGCCTGGCCTCCGGTGAGATTAACAAGGTCGCCGAAGTCGTGCGCGACCTGTGGCGCCGTGACCAAGACCGCGGCCTGTCCGCCGGGGAAAAACGCATGCTGACCAAGGCGCGGCAAATCCTGGTCGGTGAGCTGGCGCTGGCCACTCCGGTAGATGAGAAAAAGGCTGACGCCATGGAAGCAGAAATCCAGGCCACCATTGAGCGCCACCGCGCGGCCGGGCTGGTTGACGGGTCCAAGGTGGAAACTGACACCGTGGATGATGACGCGGATTTGGACGGCCTGTCCTTCGACGACGAGGATTAAAATCCATGCCGCGTCCGGTCATAGCGCTGATTGCCGCCGCCGGCCAGGGCACCCGCCTGGGCGCTGACGTGCCCAAGGCCTTCGTGCCCTTGGACGGGGTGAGCCTGGTGGGCCGCTCCGTGCGGGCTATGGCGCGCTCCGGGGTGGTTGACGGCATCGTTGTCCTGGTTAGCCCAGAGATGGAGGCCACCGCCCGCCAGCTGCTGCAGCGCGAAGTCCCCGAAACCCCGGTGCGCCTAGTACACGGCGGCGGGGAGCGCGCGGATTCCGTGTGGGCCGGGCTCCAGGCCCTCGAACACCCGGGCCCGGCTACCGTCCTTATCCACGACGCCGCCCGCGCGCTGGTCCCACCGGAGATGATTGCGCGGGTGGCCGGGGCCGTTGCTGCCGGATCCCCGGCCGTTGTTCCCGTGGTACCCGTGGCGGACACCATCAAAAACGTGGACGGGGACCACGTGCTAGGCACCCCGGACCGCGCGGGCCTGCGGGCCGTCCAAACCCCGCAGGGCTTTGACTTAGGCCAGCTACTAGCCGCCAACCGGGCCTACTTTGCTGGCCATCCGGACTTCGTGGCTACCGATGACGCCAGTCTGATGGAGTGGCACGGCGCCACCGTCAAGACGGTGGACGGGGACCCGCTGGCGTTTAAAATAACCACCCCCATCGACCTCGTGCTCGCACGCGCAGTCCTAGAAGGAGCCCTTAGCCCATGATTATCCCCCGCGTAGGAATAGCCACGGACGCCCACCAGATTGAGCCCGGCAAACCCTGTTGGATAGCGGGCCTGGAATTTCCGGGGGTAGACGGGTGTGAGGGCCACTCGGACGGGGACGTGGTCTCCCACGCCATCGTCGACGCGCTGCTGTCTGCCGCGCAGCTCGGTGACCTGGGGTCCTTCGTGGGCGTAGGCCGCCAGGAATATGCGGGGGCCAGCGGGGTAAGACTCTTGGAAGAATGTCGTGACCTGCTGAAATCGCACGGCTTTGTTATTGGGAACGCCTCCGCGCAGTTGGTAGGTCAGACCCCCAAGATGGGCCCGCGCCGCGAGGAAGCCCAGCGCGTTCTCAGCCAGGCGCTGGGCGCACCCGTGTCCGTGTCCGCCACCACCACCGACCATTTGGGCTTTACCGGACGGGGTGAGGGCCGCGCCGCAGTTGCCACCGCAGTAGTGTGGCAAACCCCCTAGATAAAGCCGGATAAAGAATATAGGATAAGGATTGTATACATTCCCTAATATCTGGCTTGTCTAGCGAAAGGACTCCACCATGACAACCTCTGTGTTCATGGGACCCCTCCAAAAACTCGGCCGGGCACTCATGGGTGCCGTTGCGGTTATGCCAGTTGCTGCCCTCCTCATGGGTATCGGCTACTGGCTAGACCCAACCGGATGGGGCGCAAACAACGTCGTTGCCGCCGTTTTGATTTCCTCCGGCGCCGCAATTCTGGACAACCTGGGCGTGATCTTTGCCATCGCGCTAGCCTTTGGCCTGGCCAAAGACTCCAACGGCGCGGCGGCGCTATCAGGTTTCATTGGCCCCAACGTCCAGTTTGTCTATGATGAGGTGGCACGCCAGCTTGGCAGCGCTAACGTCTTGCTTGAAGGCGAAAAGGAGATTTAGGAATATGTTCGGATTCGACAAAAAGAAGGTCGAGCTAGTAGCGCCCTGCGCCGGCCAGTCGGTGGCCCTTGAACAGATCAATGACCCGGTCTTTTCCCAGAAGATGTTAGGCGACGGCGTGGCTATCGTTCCTGAAGCTGCCGATGAACTCATTATCGCCGCCCCCGCCACCGGCACCGTCAAGCAGCTGTTTAAAAGCCTTCACGCCTTTGTTATCTGTACCGAGGAAGGGCTAGACATTCTGGTCCACATTGGCATGGATACCGTGGCCCTGAAAGGGGAGGGCTTTACGGCCCTGGCTGCCAAAGGCGATAAAGTCACTGCCGGAACCGGCATTGTCAAAGTCAACGCGGCCCACCTGCGTTCCAAGGACGTGGATCTCACCACCCCCATCGTGATGAGTGAGAAAAAGCAGGTTGCCAGCGTGGACGTGGCCCGGCCCGGGCCCGTACGCGCCGGAGCCAAACTGGCGGTGGTGACCCTGGCCTAGAAAGAGCCAACACTCGCTTCACGGCCGCCTGGTGCCGCCCGTTAGAGTTTGTTCTGCGGGCGGCACTTTTGCGCGTTGGCGGGGCCTTTCCTGCCGCGCCTGCGGGAGGGTACCGGGCGCGCTGAAGCCGGTGGCGGTGTGCCCGGGATAGCGCGGAAAATCCGGGTACTAGAAATGCCGTTTCCTTGGCTAAGCGGGGCAAATGTGACGCCGGTCGCCCAAGGGTAGGGGTCCGTGATATTCATCAGATCTCTTGGTATTCGCGGGTGCTGGTTGATAGTGTTTGTGCTTAGTTAATTTCTAATAAATCTCGCTTAAGGAGCGTGCCAATGTTTAAGTTTGGCAAAAAGACTTCCACCATCATTTCCCCTTGCGCCGGGAACATCATCTCCCTCGATGAGGTCAATGACCCCACCTTCTCCAAGCGCACCGTCGGTGATGGTTTTGCCATCATCCCCACCGCTTCGGACGTAGTGGAGTTCTGCGCGCCGATTGCTGGCAAGGTCACCCAGATTTTCAACGCCAATCACGCCGTTACCTTAACTAGCAAAAACGGCCTGGAAGTTCTCATCCACGTGGGCCTTGATACCAAGCACTTCAAGGGCAATGAGTTTGAGAGCCTGGTTCGCGAAGGCCAGGAAGTTGAGGCCGGAACCCCGCTTATCAAGGTGGCGGTAGCTGAGCTAGTCGAGCGCGGCGTGGACATGACCACCCCGGTGGTATTCCCGGATAAGCTGCACGTGAAAAACATTTTGCTCACCACCCACAAGACGGTGGCCGCAGCAACCCCTATGGCTGAGGTTATTCGGGCCTAAACGGTAGACTGGTGGCGTGAATAGCTTAAAAATCTTTGACACCGCCACCCGTACCCAACGCGAATTTGTCCCGGTGCGCCCGGGGCACGCGTCTATCTACTTGTGCGGAGCCACGCCCCAAGCGCAACCCCATATTGGGCACCTGCGCTCGGGCGTGGCTTTTGACATTTTGCGCCGCTGGCTAGAGGCCCAGGGCCTAGACGTGGCGTTCGTGCGCAACGTCACGGATATCGATGACAAGATTTTGACCAAGGCCGCAGAACACGGCCGCCCCTGGTGGGAGTGGGTTTCTACCTATGAGCGCGAGTTCACCCGCGCCTATAACACCCTAGGTGTGCTGCCGCCCAGCGTGGAGCCGCGCGCCACGGGCTTCGTCACGCAGATGGTGGACTACATGCAGCGCCTTATCGATGCCGGCTTTGCCTACCCCGCCCAGGGATCCGTCTACTTTGACGTGGCTGCGTGGGTGGCGGCGGAAGGCTCGGACTACGGACACCTGTCCGGCAACAAAGTCGAAGAAATGGAGCAGGGGGAATCGGATACCCGCGGCAAGCGCGGGCCTCGGGACTTCGCGCTGTGGAAGGCCGCCAAAGAAGGAGAGCCCGCCTGGCCCACCCCGTGGGGCGCCGGCCGGCCCGGCTGGCACCTGGAGTGCTCGGCTATGTCCACCTACTACCTGGGCGCGGAGTTCGATATCCACTGCGGCGGCCTGGACCTGCAGTTCCCGCATCACGAAAATGAGATAGCGCAGTCCCACGCGGCGGGCGACCCCTTTGCCAATTTCTGGATGCACAACCACTGGGTCACCATGGCGGGGGAGAAGATGTCCAAGTCCCTAGGCAACGTGCTCTCGGTGCCCAAGCTGTTGGAGAAGGTCCGGCCGGTGGAGCTGCGCTACTACCTGGGCAGCGCCCACTATCGCTCGGTGCTGGAATACTCCGAGCCCGCGCTGACGGAGGCCGCCGCTGGCTACCGGCGCGTGGAGGACTTTGTTCTGCAGTTCCCCGATCTGGCCACTGGGGAATGGACCCCGGGCTTCGCGGAGGCCATGAATGATGACCTCGCGGTTCCGCGGGCGCTGGCGGAAATTCACACTACGGTGCGCGCAGGTAATAAGCTATTGGCGCAAGGTAATGAAGATAAGGCGCGCGCGCTGGCTGAACAAGTCCGCGCGATGACCGCAGTGCTAGGCTTTGACCCCGTTAAGTGGGCGGACCCCGGCGCTGATGACAACGCGCACGCGGCGCTGGACACGCTCATCCAGGCCGAACTCGCCCGCCGCACCCAGGCGCGGGTGGAGAAGAACTGGGCGGTCGCGGATGAGGTCCGCGATAAGCTGGCCCAGGCCGGCATCACTATTACTGACACCGCCGACGGCCCAACCTGGTCCTTCGCGCGAAACTAGATTTTTCAAGAAAGGACGTTCCACATGGCACGTATTCACGGCCGCGGCGGCGCTCAGGCACGCAAATCCAACAAGAAAGGTGCTCTCAAGGGTACCGGCGGGCAGGTCAAGAAGGGCCTGGAAGGCAAGGGCCCCACGCCCAAGGCGGAGGACCGCACCTACCACGCCAAGCACCACGCGAAGAAAATGCGCGAGCGCCGCAATTCCGGGCGCCACCAGAAAGAAACCGCGGAGTTCGTGGTGGGCCGCAACCCCGTGGTGGAGTGCCTGCACGCCAAGGTCCCGGCCACCTCGCTGTACGTGGCGCAGGGTACCAAGAATGATGAGCGCCTCACTGAGGCTGTCACCATGGCCAATTCCCGCTCCATCCCCGTGTTGGAAGTCCCGCGCCACGAGATGGACCTGATGACGGGCAACGGCATGCACCAGGGCATTGGCCTGCAGATTCCGCCGTATAAGTACGCAGAACTTTACGATGTCACCAAGGCCGCCCGCGACGCCGGCGAGCCCGGCATGATTGTCATCCTGGACAACATCACCGACCCCCGCAACTTGGGCGCAGTCATCCGCTCCGTGGCGGCTTTTGGTGGCCACGGCGTGGTCATCCCGGAGCGCCGCTCTGCATCCGTGACGGCCGTGGCGTGGCGTACTTCCGCCGGTACCGCCGCCCGCCTGCCAGTGGCGCGCGTTACCAACATCACCCGCACCGTCCAGGAGCTGCAGAAGTCCGGTTACCAGGTGGTGGGCCTAGACGCCGGCGGCAACCACACTCTGGACACCTACCAGGACGGCGCGGGCCCCGTGGCTATTGTGGTGGGGTCCGAGGGCAAGGGTATCTCCCGCCTGGTGCGCGAGAACTGCGACGTGCTCATGTCGGTGCCCATGACCTCTTGGGTGGAGTCGCTGAACGCTTCCGTGGCCGCCGGCGTGGTGCTCTCCGAGTTCGCCCGTCAGCGCCGCGCGGCCCAAAGCTAGCCGCCAGCCCCGCCGCTAGCCTTCGCGTCAGGCTAGGCGTCGGACCGTTCGCCGAAGAAGCCGCGCACCACCTCCGCCGCCAGGAAGCTGGACGTGTTCCGCCCCAGGCGGGGGTCTAGCTGGTTGCCAGAAGGCACCACATGCCCCATGCCGTCCACGGACCACAGCTCCACCGGGTGGGCGCCGCCCCAGCGGGTGACCGTCACGTCCGGATAAGGGCACCGCGTTGACGCCGGGCCTGCCCCGTTGAGCTGCGCAAACCTCTCCGCGTTGGCCACCGCGCCCAGCATGTCACCGCGCGCCTGGCTGCTCCCGCCCGCGTAGGGTGCTAGCGGGTCCGCCGTGCCGTGGATAAACAATACCGGCGTGGGCTTATAGGCGCTATCCGGGTTGGTGGGCGCGTGGTTGCTACCTGCCCCCAGCGCGGAGGCAAAGACGGCCGCCCCGTCGAGCAAGCCCGGCGTGTCGAAGAGTAGCCGCATGACCATCTGCCCGCCATTGGAAAACCCGGCGGCAAACACCCGGCCCACGCCAAACTCCTGCCGGAGTGAGGCCACCAGATCGCGGGTGAAGGCCACGTCATCTACGCCCAGCTCCCGCGCCTTGACCGGCAGTACCAAGCGGGCGTCGTTGAAGTGTTGATGCACCCCAAAAGGGTAGGCCACCAGCGGGCACGCGGCGTCGAAGGTGCCGGCGGTAAAGCGCCGGATCACGTTGCCGGATTGCATGGATCCGTGGAAAAACAGCAACAGGTCTGGGCGCTCGGGCAGCACCTTATCCTGAATGAGCAGGTATGTGCGGTCCCCTAGCGTGCGTCTCATAGCTCACCAGCTTAGTGGTGGTGCACCCCGTCTGCATTGAACTGCGAGCCGGGGCGCCGGGCGGCGGCCTCGTCGCGCACGGCCCGGCGCCCGCGCCGGTAGCCGATTGCCCTACACACCAGGTAGATGACAAAGGAAATGGTGGTGACAAACACGGATACGGGCAGCCCCGGGGCCAAGGAAAGCACCAGCCCGCCCACCGCGGCGACCTCGGCGAAGAAGGTGGCCCACAGCACCGCGCGCAGCGGGGAGGAGGTAATCTGCACCGCCGCCGCGCCCGGGGTAATCAGCAGCGCCATGACCAGCAGCGAGCCCACGATCTGCACCGACTGCGCGGCCGCCAGGCCCACCAGCACGGCAAAGAGCACGGAGATAAACCGCACATTCACCCCGGCGGCCTGCGCCATGACGGGGTCCGCGGAGGCGAAAAGCATGGGGCGCCACCACAACGCCACAGCAATCACCACCACCGCGGTGGTTAAAGCCAGCAGCCACACCGACGCCCCCGAAACGCCCACGATCTGGCCCGTCAGCAGCGTCATCGCCGAGGTAGTGTTGCCCGGGTAGAGGTGTAAAAACAGCACCGAAAGGCCCAGCCCGAAGCTCATCACCACGCCGATAGCGCTGTCTTGCTGGCCCCGAAAGCCCAGCACCGCCAGCACCACGGCCGCCGCGATTGCCCCGAAGACCGCGCCCAAGCCGATGTTCGCGCCGAACAGCAGCGCCGCCGCCGCGCCCATGAGCGCTAGCTCCGAGGTGGCGTGGACCGAAAAGGACATCTGCCGCAGCACAATCAGCGAGGTCATCACGCCGGAGAGTACCCCCAGCAGTGCGCACGCTAGCAGGGAGGATTGCACGAAGTCCACGCCCAGCAGGTAGGTCGTGTCTGACCAAAAATTAGACAACAATCAGCCTTCCGTCGACGTTGATTACATCTACCTTCGCGCCGTAGAGCTCAGAGAGCACCTCCGTGCGCATGACCTCAGCCACCGTGCCCAACGTGTGCCCGTTGGGTGCCAGGTATAGCACCCGGTCCACCACGTCCATCACGGGGTTGATGCCGTGGGTGACAAAAATAATGGACATCCCGCGCTCGCGCCGCCACTGGTTAAGCTTGGCCACGGTGGCCGCCTGCCGGGCGGGGTCCAGCGAGAGCAGGGGTTCGTCGGCAAGCAGAAGCTCCGGGTCGTTGGCCAGCGCCTGAGCCTGCCTCACCAACTGCTGCTGGCCGCCAGATAACAGCCCCACGCGTCTGCTGCCGATACCCCCCGCGCCCACCTCCGCCAGTAACCCGTCCACGCGCGCCTTGCTCGCCCGCCGGTTGCGCACCGTCCCGTGCGCCACCGCCAAGGAAACCAGGTCGCGCGCCCGCATCGGCAGGTCCATGGGGAACATGCGCTGCTGCGGGATAAAGCCCACCCGGCCGGTGAGCTCCACCGTGCCACTGGTGAGCTGGCGCGTGCCCAGCACCGCGCCTAAAAGCGTGGACTTGCCCACGCCGTTGGGCCCCAGCACCGCCAGGAACTCGCCAGCGCCCACCTCCAAGTCCAGGCCGGACCACAGCGGGTCAACCGCCGCGCCGGTGAGCTTAAGCATGGTCTTCTAAGTCCTGGATGACGGACTCATAGTAGGTAAAAAAGCCACTGCCATCCACCGGGGTTTCCCCAATCTCAATCACCGGAATGCCCTGGGCTTCCGCGGCCTCCCTAATGCGGCGGGTCATGTCCGTCTTGGTCTGCGGGTTATAAATTAACACCTCAACCTCACCGGCCTTGATGGCGTCCAAGAACCGCGCTAAGTCCGCCACGCTGGGCTCGCCCTCTTTCAAGGTGGCGTCCCGAAAGCCCTTCGGCGTGACGTCTTTCCAGCTAGACGGCGCCAGCAGGTAGTCCGCGATGGGCTCAGTCTGGGCGTACTTGCGCGCCGGGAGCGCCGCCACCCGCTCCGCGAACCCGCCCGTTAGCTCCTCTAGCTTGGCCGCGCTGGCACCCGGGAGCGCCGCCGCGATGTCTTGGCCCACCACGTTGATGGCCTCCACGTCATACCAGACGTGCTCATTGCCGTCGATAACCTTCACCTTGGCACCGGCAGCGTTCTCCGCCAGCGTGCCGTGGTCAACCAGCGGCAACGCCGTGACCACCCGCGTCTGATCACTTAGCGCCTGGTAAAGCCAGGCGTCGTAGCCGCCGCCGCCAACCACAACTAGGTCTGCTTCGTTGGCCCGGGCGACATCGGCAGCAGAAGGCTCAAAGTGGTGCGGGTCCACGTTGGGGTCGGTGATAGCGGAGGTGACCTCCGCCAGGTCGCCGGCCACCACCCGGGCCACGTCCGCCCAGATGGGCGTGGAGGTGACAATCCGGACCGTGCCGTCATCGGCCGGGGTAGAAGCGGAGCACCCCGCCAAAATCAGCGCGGCCAGGCTTATCGAAAGGCGTTTCATATAGCCCAGTCTAAACTAGAGTCATGCCCAAACGCATTACTCTTGCCTCACTGGCGGCCCACCTAGGTGTATCCACCACCACGGTGTCCAACGCCTACAACAAACCAGACCAGCTGGCCCCCGCCACCCGCCAGCGGATCTTGGCCGCCGCCGCCAAGCTGGGCTACCCCGGGCCGGACCCCACCGCGCGCTCGCTGCGCACCCGGCGCGCCGGGGCTATCGGCGTCCTGCTTACCGAGGATCTCACCTACGCCTTCGAGGACATGGCCTCCGTAGACTTCCTGGCCGGCGTGGCCGCCGCCTGCTCCGGGACGGGAACCACGCTCACGCTCATCCCCGCCGGCGCGGCTTCCGTCATTAGCCAGGCCGCCGTGGACGGGTTCGTGGTCTACTCCGTAGCCGCCGATGACCCCTACCTCGACGCCGCCCGCGCCCGCCACCTGCCCGTGGTGGTCTGCGACCAGCCCAAAGACTCCGGGCTGCCGTTTGTGGGCATTGACGACCGCGCCGCCATCAAGCCCGCCGCGCAGGCCCTGGTGGACGCCGGGCACACCCGCGTGGGAATCCTGTCCATCCGGCTGTTCCGCGAGCCCTTCGACGGCTTTGTCACCGACCCCGCCCGGGCGGACATGCACGTCCAGCGCGAACGCGTGCTGGGTGCCATGGACGTGCTGGGGGAGGTCCCCGTAGTCACGCGGCACGTGAATACCCCGGCTACGGCGCGGGCGGCGGCAGCAGCGTTGTTGGATGCCCACCCGGATCTCACCGCCGTGTTGTGCACCACGGACTCCATGGCGCTGGGGGTGCTAGACGTGGCGGCCGCGCGGGGGATTTCCGTGCCCGGCCAGCTGGCGGTTACCGGCTTCGACGGGATTGCCACCGCCTTGCTGCGTGGGCTGTCCACCGTTATCCAGCCCAACCACGCCAAGGGGCTGGCGGCCGGGCAGATGTTACTGGAACTCATTGCGGCTGGCGGCCAGCCGCAACCCGTGGTGCTGGGGACAAAGTTCCAGCGTGGGGGCACGATTTAGGCCAAGGTTGAGTGGGGTGCGCTCAGGGGGTCTTGTGTGGGTGGGGGTTTAGCACTAGTGTTTGAAATATGAATCTGAACCACTACCTTCAAGCGCACGCGGCACCGGGCCTAGCCCTGGTGAATGAGTGCGTGGGGAAAAAGGTAGCGGATTTCCTCCAGCCCGGTGTCCAGGCCGCGCGCGTCTATGACATGTTCCGGCTGCGCGACGTGTACTTCGGTGACACCACCCAGCCGGGGCTGCAGGCCAAGGCGCGGCAGGCCCTGCAAGAAACCGGCCACAGCGTAGACACCCTGCTGCTCATTGAGACCTCCGTCAAGTCCTGGGTGAAAACCAAGCCCCGCAAGGCGTGGGAGCTGCGGGTCAAGCTGTGCCAAGCGCCGGCGGGGGAAATTAAGAAACTCACGCGGGAGGCCAAAGCCCAGCCCAGTGAGGGCCCGGCGGAAGGCGTGAAGGCTACCTTCCGGGATGAACAGAACGCGTCTGTGACGGTGACGGCCTCCCCGCTGAAGATTGCGGACCTCATGGGCAAAATCCGGGCCATCAACGCGGATAACCCGCTGGCAGGGTTCTTTAGCCTGGTGGAAGGAGAACACACCGCGCAGGCACCGCAGGTGGCCACCAACGTCATCATCGACTTGGATGAGCTCACTGAGATTGCCGCCGGTGAAGGTGATGACATTGTCCTCAAACTCACCAACGGCGGCCGGATGACCGGCGCGGAACTGGTCCAGCGCAAGTTGGCTGAGTTCGGCTTTGTCACCCTGGTCCACCCGCTGGAGGGCCCCGTCAACGCGTACCGCACCTCGCGGTTTGCGAACAGCAAGCAGCGGCTCATGCTGGACGCGGAAAACCCCAAATGCGCGTGGCCCGACTGCCGCGTGCCGGCAGAGGACTGCCAGTACCACCACATTCAGTCCTGGTTCAACGGCGGTTACACCAATGTGGCCAACCTGGTGACGCTGTGTGAATACCACAACCGGGTCAATGAAGACTCCGGGCCGGCCAACACCAGGGGCAAGATGATTAGGGTTAAAGGCAAGACCGCCTGGCAACCGCCATGGGGCGGGCAGCCTATTTAGCGCGCGCTGCGGCCAGCTCAGTAAGAAAGGCCGCAACGGCGTTGACGTCTGCCACTCTTGCCGACGCCGCCGTGGCCCCCGGCCCCACCTTCACCCCGACGTCGCCTGCGCGCAGGGCCTGGAAGCCGTGTTCGTCTGTGACATCGTCGCCGAGGAAGCAGATGGTCGCGCCGGTGTCCGCCCGCAGTTGGTTGAGCCAAGAGCCCTTCGTGGCCGTGGTCGCAGAGAACTCCGCCACGCCCTTGCCCAAGGTGAAGGGGAACCCGTGGGTGTCGGCGGATGCGGCGGCGTCGAGGGCGGCTTGGGCGGCATCGGGATCATGCTGGGACAACTCGCGTACGTGCAGCACCACCTGGAAGGGTTTGACCTCCACGTCCGTGCCGGGGAAGCGGCGGACAATCTCACGGGCGCGCGCCTCCATGGCGGTCAGATGGGCGCGACCTTCCGGAGACAGCGCGGTTTCTACCTCACCTGTGCCCGCCAACGCGGTCTGGGCGCCGTGTGAGCCCCCAAAAATAACCGGATCCCCCAGCGGGCAAATCCGGCGCAGTCCGGTGATGTCGCGGCCGGAAAGTACCGCCACGGTGGTATTTTCCAACGCAGCTAGCGCCTCCAACGCAGAGATAGCGTCCGGGTGGGCGTGAACATCAAAGCGGTCGGTAGAAAACTCCGCCAAGGTTCCGTCAAAGTCAGATACCACGGCTAATTTTTTGGCGTGCGCGAGCTGGGAAATCATGGCGGACCTTTTGGTTTAGGAGGGGTTGACGGACACCAACCGGAGGGAGGGAGGCTCCACGCCGGCGTCCTCGAGGGTCAAAATGAGCTGGTCTTTGTCCGGACTGCTCAGCCCAAAGCCGTGGCCCTGCGCAAACAGCCGGGTGAATTGGTTATGCGCCCAGAGTTGCTCACCGGCGCAGTCCCCGTCCATGGGCTTCCAGGAAACCGAGTCCAGGGTGAGCCGGTCCGCGTCTTCCACGTTGGACTTTTCCCCGGCCCGGAAATAGCTGGCGGTGGCCCGGAATTGCGCGCACCCTGAAGTACCCACCAGCCCGCGGGCACCAAAGGTCAAGCTAGGCGGCTGCGTGATGGCGTTGGGAATCACCGAGGGAGAGTCTGCGGAGGTATAAATGCCGGAAACCTGCCAAGACCGGTCCACGACCACGGTGTCAGGGTCCGCGCCGGAACCGCACCCCGAGAGTGAAGTCAGCGCGAAGATACCGGCCAAAGCGGCCGCGACAACACGTCTCATTTATTTCTTCCCCAGGGCGGTCAGGAAAGAAGTGGACCACAAATCCACGTCGTGGGATAGTACCTGCTCGTGCATGATCTGCATGCGCTGCGCGAGGGCATCGGGCTGATCGCGCAGGCCCCGGAAGGCGCTGCGCAAGGCGGTCTTGACCGACTCAATGTCAAAGGGGTTGCACAGGTAGGCCTGGGTCAGCTCATCAGCGGCACCGGCAAACTCGGACAGCACCAACGCGCCGGAGAAATCCCCGTGGCAGGCCACGAATTCCTTAGCCACCAGGTTCATTCCGTCTTTGAAAGGCGTGACCATCATGATGTCCGCCATGCGGTAATAGCGGCGCAACGTGGTCTTGTTGACGCTAGTGTGCTGGTAGTGCACCACGGGCCGGCCAATCTGGCCAAAGCGGCCGTTGATACGCCCCACAGCCTCCTCCACGCGCGATCGCGCCAGCCGGTAGTGGTCAATACGCTCCCGGGACGGCGTGGCCAACTGCACCATAGCAACCTCCTGCGGGTCCAGCGCGCCGGACTCCAGGAGCTCCTCAAAGGCAATGAGCCGCTGCAAGATTCCCTTGGTGTAGTCCAGGCGGTCAACGCCCAAAATCACCGTGCGTTCTTTGCCCAGCTCCGCGTGAATACGCTCCGCGCCGCCTAAGTCCACGGTGGTGAAATCCGCCATCTCAGCGGAGTCGATGGAAATAGGGAAAGACCCCACTCCCACCCGGCGGCCGCCACTTAGGTTGATAAACGCGGAGACTTCCCGCGTGGAAACTTCCCCGTGCGTGTCATAGCCCTGGCGGCTGGCCAGCTCAAGGAAATTGCGGGCACCGGACTCCAGCTGGAAACCAATCAGGTCAGCGCCCATCAGGCCCCGGACCAGCTCCTCGCGCCACGGAACCTGCTGGAACAAGTCCGCCGAGGGAAACGGGATATGCAGGAAAAAGCCAATGGTCAGGTCCGGGCGTTTTTGGCGCAAAATGCCAGGAACCAGGTGCAGTTGGTAGTCCTGGACCCAGACGGTGGCCCCGTGGGCGGCCACGGAGGCTACCTCATCAGCGAAGCGAAGGTTGACCTCCCGGTAGGTATGCCACCACTCGCGGTCATACTGGGGAGTGACAATCAGATCATGGTAGAGCGGCCACAAGGTGGCGTTGGAAAACCCCTCATAAAAGCCCTGGTACTCGGTGATGTTGAGCTTCAGCGGGTGCAGCGTCACGCCGTCTTCGGTGCAAAACGGCTCCGGGGCGTCATCGATAACACCGGGCCAGCCCACCCAGCAGCCCTGGTTCTTCCGCAAAACCGGCGTCAGCGCGGTGACCAAGCCCCCCGGGGACGGCGTCCAGGTGCGCTTGCCATCCGGGGAGGTCTGCAGATCAACGGGCAGCCGGTTGGCCACAACGACGAAGTCATGTTTGTCACTCATCATCGCACTCCTTCATAAATTCGCCGCTCAAAGCACACTAGGACTTCTTGGTGGCTTTTTTAGCCGCTTTCTTCGTGGCCTTCTTAGTGGCCTTCTTGGTGGCCTTCTTGGCGGCTTTCTTAGTGGCCTTCTTGGTGGCTTTTTTAGCCGCTTTTTTGGTGCTCTTCTTGGCCGCTTTCTTGGCCGCTTTCTTGGTGGCCTTCTTCTCAGCCGATTTCTCGGTCTTCTTCTCCGCCTTCTTCGGCTCAGCAGCCTCCTGCTCAGCCACCACCTTGCGGTGAATGAGGCCCTCCGGCTCCACCCCAAGCATGCTCATCAAGGTAACGCCGTCCAGGAAGTCCTGGGCGTAGGTGGAGACAATACGGCGTGCCGCGATGGCGGTTTCTTCCTCAACGGCCTGGGTTTGGTCCGCATTGGGTTGGATGTCAGTGACCTTTGGTGGCACGAAAGTCCTCCTGCATAGAATTTAAGTGACTATCAAATAGGCAATTCTACGCTACTTTCAGCGCGCAGGATCAATCTGACTCCGGTTCTTCGTAGACGGGATCAAGCTGATTGAGGGCCTCGTTGAGATCGTAGTCCTGCGCCGCGAATTCTTGGGTGATGGCCTGATCTTGCAGCGAGCGCATATTGCGAGCGGGCGGACGGGGGGACATCGGCACGCGAGGAATACGCCGCGCCGTGGCCAGCCGGTATGACTTGCGGCCTATCTTCTTGAACGCCGAATATGGGCGGAAGTGCTTGGGCCTGCGCAGCCGGCGGGCCACGCGCTCGCCCAAGACCACACCGGACGCCAGCGCGCCCGCAATTGCCAGAGCCGTGAGCAGATTGGACAGACCCGTGATGATTTGGTCATTAGTGGTGGCGTACATGGCCCGGTACAAAGTCAGCCCCGGCAGCATGGGAATATACCCGGTAATCATCGTGATAAGCGGGGGGATGAAGAAGCGGCGGGAGAGCAAACCGCCCGCCAGGCCTACGACAATCGCGGACAAGAAGCACGTGACCACGGTGCCCGCGCCCAGCTGGAGCATCACCAGGTAGAAAAAGACCATACCGGCCGCGGCGGTGAGCCCAGAGATAACCGATTCCTTGCGGGAGGCGTAGCAGGCGTAGGCAAAAGCCGCACACCCCAGGCCGCCGCACAGGATCCGGAACGCGATGGTGTAGTACACCGGCGGCGCCACAGTAGCCAGCGGCGGCAGCGGGAAGCCCAAGTACTCCGCCACCTGGATGCCGCAGGCCACGCCGGCCACCAGCGAACCCGTGGATAACATGGCCTCAAAAAAGCGCGCTGCGGAGGTCACCGGCGCCCGCGTTATGCCGTCAATCAAGGACTGCACCAGCGTCAAGCCGGCCACCAGCACAATGATTCCGGAGCCAATAATCTGCGAGGGCTCCACCGCGATGTCGTAGTGCGCGGCCAGGTTGTAAGCAATGGCGGCGGGTAGCACCGCAATCAAACCGCCCACAATATTTTGGTAAAAGGTGGGCACGCGTAGCCGGGAGAGCTGGTGGTTTATACCCATTATCGACGCCGTTACAAAGAACGTGATTATCGCGGTGGCCACACCGCCGCCAATCATGGTGGCGAACATGGCACCCATGATGCCCCAGCTAACAAGGGTCTTGGGCAAGCTGTGCGGCGGGGCCATCCGGTCAATCTCATCCAACAGATGCTCCGCCATGGCCGGCGGGGTGGAACCGGAGTGGATGGAGCGGATTAGCCGGTCCACTGCGGACAATTTGGAGAAGTTGACGTCAATTCCCGGGGTAACCCGAAAGACGTGCAGCGAGCGGCGGTTTTCCCCCGTACCAATTGAGGTGTGCAGAGTAATGGTGTTGGCCAGCACGTCCACATGCACGTAGTGCAGTCCGTACGATGCCGCCGCCAAGTACACCTGCGCACGCACGTCCGCGTTGGAAGTCCCGGCTCCGATGAGGATCCCGCCAATCCGGGCCGCTATTTCCATCACGCCGGTGACCTGGGCCTCGCTGGTGAGGTCCACCGGGGCCAGGGGGGAGGGCGGGGGCGCGGCCTTGGCCACGTCAACCGTGGCCGCGTAGGCGTGAGGGCCCACGAGGATATCGCGGAAACGCTTCGATAAAGGTAGAAAACTCACTGAACTAAATCCTTCTTACACGCCTGAAGTCAACACCATTAGGCGCACAACTCTAGCGCCCCTGTTTCCATTGTGCACCCGGCGTACCACAATTAGTACTTCACCCCGGGCCATGCTGTACTATATCCAAACGATGGCCGGTAAGTACCGCTCATTGTGCTGGAGTGGCGCAATTGGTAGCGCAACGCACTTGTAATGCGTAGGTTGCGAGTTCAAGTCTCGTCTCCAGCCCCAAACTTGCAGGTGAAGCAGGGTAAGCCCCCGCATCACTTGAACAATTTAGTGTTAAACCACAGAATAACCACATAATAAAAACCAGGGTCATTCGCCACGGCTATCGGTAAGCGAACCCCGGCTGGCCAGGAATTACCCCAAAAGCGGAATAATAACGCGCGCGTGATCATGGCGCTTTGCCCCGGAAATATTCGAAGCGCCGTCAACCTTCCCGGCAGTGGCGTTCACGGCCGCGAAGTAGCGGGCAGCGGTTGTGCGCTGCGGTCCCCACGCAGCCGCTTGACCACGTTCTCCGCAGAGATTAGGCACATGGGAACGCCCACCCCGGGCACGGTGGTGGCCCCGGCGTAGTAGAGCCCAGCAACCTTAGCGGAGACGTTCTTGCCCCGGAAGAACGCGGATTGGCTCAGAGTGTGCGCAGGGCCTATCGCTCCGCCGCGCCAGGCGTGGTAGCGCTCCGCGAAGTCCGCCGGCCCCAAGGTACGCCGGACCACCACACGCTGCGCGAAGTCCGGGATTTTCGCCCAGGAGCCAATTTGGGCTACGGCCGCGTCCGCGATGGCCTCCACGCGTGCCGATGCCCCCTCCCGGTACGCGTCCCCATGGCCCACCGCCGTATCCGCCGGCACCGGGATGAGCACAAAGAGGTTCTCGTGGTCCGCCGGCGCCACATCCGGGTCCGTGGCGGAGGTCTTAGACACGTAGATAGACCGCGAGGCCCCCAGCTCCCGCTCAGGTTCGGGGCCGTGGTAGACCGCCCGGAAATCCGGGTCCCAATCTTGACTAAACAGCAGGTTGTGGTGGGCCAGCTCTGGAAGCTCACCTTTGACCCCCAACAGGACCAGTACGGTGCCCAGCCCCGGGTTGCGGTCGGCAAAATATGGTTCCGGGTAGCTTCGCAGTTCGGGCGGCAGGAGCGTGGTCTCCGTGTGGTGAAGATCGGCGCTGGAGACCACGGTATCGGCGGCAATGGTGCGCGGGCCGTTGGCGTCTACTACCCGCACGCCGGTGGCGCGGCCGCCCGCGGTTTCAATGCCGGTGACCTGCGTGCCCAGGATAAACTCCACGCCGGCGGCGCGCGCCTGCCGGGCAATGGCGTCCACCACGGCAGCAAAGCCGCCCAGCGGGTAGCGCACGCCCTCCACCAAGTCCGTGTGGCTCATCAAGGAATACAGCGCGGGGGCGGCCGCCGGCTCACTGGATAAAAACACCGCCGGGTAGCTCAAAATCTGGCGCAGGCGATGATCAGTGAAGGAAGCGTTGACGTGGCTTTCCAAGGAGCGGCTGAGCAGCCTGGTCAGCGTTTTTAGCTGCGCGCGCACGTCCGGGGTCAGCAGCTCGCGGGCAGTGGAGAACGTGGTGTACAAAAAGCGCCGCAGCGCCACGTTGTAGACATCGGTGGCCTGAGCCAGGTAGTTGCGTAGCCGCGCACCCGCGCCGGGTTCGATGGACTCAAACAAGCGCGCGGCTTCCTCCACTCCGGTGTGCACATCAGTGGTGCGCCCGCGATCGTCGAAAACTCGGTAAGCGGGGGCAAGGTCCACCAGGTTAAGCTCCGCTGCGGTGGTAGTTCCACACAGCTCGAAGAAGTGGTCAAAGGCCTCCGGCATCAGATACCAGGAGGGGCCCGTGTCCCAACGGAAGCCATCTACGCTGAGGCTTCCGGCGCGCCCACCCAACTCGGTGAGCTTGTCCACCACCGTCACGCGCTTGCCCTCACGGGCTAGTAGCGCGGCGGTGGCCAAGCCGGCCACTCCGGCACCAATGACGGTTACGGATTCGGGTTGATTTTTCATGTGAGGGTTGTCCTTAGAGAGGTAACGGCGGCGCGCGCCACCAGGGCTAGTTTGCGCGGATTGCTCACCCGGACCCGGCGGGTGCGGACTTCCGCGGCGCTCAGGTCTGCCAGGTCATTGTTGAGGGCGGTGAAAAGCTCTGTGGCGGCCGCCACGCCAATCCGCGCGGAAAGTGGCAGCTGGTCAATCGCGTGGCGCGCGGCGGAGAGATCCGCCCGGATGTCCGCCACCAGCTCATCTTTGGCGGCCGCGTTGAAGTGGCCGCTGGCTAGCTGCGGGAAATACGTGCGGCCCAGGTCATGGGTGTCGTGGTGGAGGTCGCGGAGAAAGTTGATTTTTTGGAAGGCCGCGCCCAAACGCCGGGCGCCGTGTTCCAGGCGTGCCTTGTCCGCCGGCGGCACAGGATGGTCAGCTACAAACACATCCAAGCACAAGAGCCCGATGACTTCCGCGGAGCCGTAGACGTATTCCTCCAGCTCCCCGGCGGTGCGGTAGGAGGTTTGGTGGAGGTCGCGGCGCATGGAGGCAAAAAATGCCCGCAGGTGTTCCTCCCGGAACCCGCAGCGGCGTGCGGTGCCCGCGAAGGCGTGCAGCACCGGGTCCGTGTGGAAGGGTTTGCTGGGAGCCGCCAGCACCCGGGATTCGTAGGCGTCAAGCTCGGCCGCGATGTCCTCCCGCGATAATCCTGCGGCGGCGGCGGTGCCGTCAACGATTTCATCGGCTATACGCACTACCGCGTACAGGTTGGTGATATCAGCGCGCGTGCGCGGACCCAGCAGCCGTGTGGCCAGGGAAAAGCTGGTGGAATAGGAATTGATCAGTTGCCGGGCCGCGCGCTGCCCACTGCGGTTAAAACGCGGCAAGCCCGCGGGGGAGGAATCAACAGCTTCAGACATACCGGCCAGCCTTCGTTTTCAATAGTGCCTGCGACTTCCGGCAGCCCAGCAGTGACAGTGCCGGGCAACCGTGCGTGGTTAATTATCTCACTTTTGTCCCGCTACTTCGCTGTGCACAATGTCCCAAACCCGGGCGTGGGCGGCACCCAGCGTCCGGCCCGCCTGGGCCCGAAATCCGTGGCGGTTGTGCCGGCCACCGCACTTCGGGTTATCTCCAGCAACGGCGCCGCCGGGAGGGGCCCGCGTACGCGCTGTAAAAAGCGAAGTAAACAGTTTCTAGATTAATTAATTTATCTCACACGCTACCACGCCGAAGGGTGCCAGACCCGCCCCAGACCGGGGTTGAGGATAGGGTTAGGGCGAAATCTTGCGAGCCACCACCAGCGAGCCCAGGCCGGCAAGCAGTCCCATCAGGCCAACGCCTAGGGCGAAGCCTTCGCCCATGCCCATCGTTACAGCTTGGGCCTGGGCTTGGGCCTGGGTCACGGTGCTACCGGCGGACTTGACGGGGCTAGGTGCGGGGAGGGCTGCCTGTGTAGGAAAAGCTGGGGGCTGTGTGCCCAAGACTGCGCCAGAATTGCCGATGACCGCAGCGGTTGCGGCAGGCGCAGCGGGTGCGGGCACAGGTGCGGCGGGTGCGGGCACAGGTGCGGCGGGTGCGGGCACAGGTGCGGCGGGCGCGGCGGGTGCGGGCGCGGCGGGG
>NZ_VXKJ01000026.1 GCF_008693075.1 Corynebacterium phocae
GCGGGCACAGGTGCGGCGGGTGCGGGCACAGGTGCGGCGGGCGCGGCGGGTGCGGGCGCGGCGGGGGAGGGGGCATCGGCGTGAGGGGCAGCGGGAACCGTGGTCCGCCGGTTTTTCTCAATAAACTTCCCCGCCTGGGTGCTAAAAGTCTTCAGCGCGCCGTTGAGCTCGTTGATGCCCTGCGTGATTGCCTGCGGCATGCTGTCTTGCTTGGCGGTGCCGGCGGGCTGGCGCGGGGAACTACCCTTATCCTCGGGCGTATGCGCAGGCCATTGGCCCTCTGATGCACACTCCGGCGGCTGGGCGTGAGAGCCTTGTTCCACGATATTCACCGACTTATCCGCCGTTGCGGCCGCAACCGCCGCGGAGCCCACCAGGAAGTCAACGGTGTAGGAAGTCCCACCGGTGGTGGCGTCAGTGAACTCCGGGTTATAACTGAAGGTGGCCTCGTAGCGGCCCGGCTCGGTGAAAAGAATTCCCGTATGCGCGTGGGTATGCACCGGAAAATCCCACTGTTGGCTGGGATGGAAAGAATCCAAAAGGACGCTGGCCGGCTGGCTCAAACTGGCCTGTTTCCACAACACCACGCGGGCGGTGTCGCTGGGCTTGTGGTTGAGCTGCATCTGCAGCGGCATGGTGGACGCGCCGGAAATATCCTCAGCGTAAATGCCCAGGGTGGAAAAACCCATCCACGGAATACCGGGCTTTTGCACCTCCGGGAGGTTAAAAACTTTAGGCCCAACGTCTATGCCCAGCTCCGCTTTGATGGCGGCGGAGTCCTGGACGGCGTTGCCGCACACGCCCACGTACACGGTCCCGGAGGGGCGGTAAGCGGAGTGCGAATTCTTGTCGCGGCTGCCATCATCGCGCAGCAGCACCTCCACCTGGGAGCCATCTTTGAGCAGGTGGACATCCTGGTGGTTATCGCGGATGAGGTAGCGGGTATCTTCCTGCGCCCAGGCGGCGGGGGCGCACGCTAGGCCTGCTGCTAGTCCAAGGGATAGAGCGTAGAGTTTCATGCTTTCTTCTTTCTAATCAGACCTTGGGTGGGGCTAAAGACCCAGGTGGCCAAGAAGATGGTGGTCAGCACCAACACGATGGTGGCGCCGGTGGGTAGGTCAATAGCCCAGGAAAAGTAGATGCCGGCAACCGCGCCCACCACGCCCACACAGGAAGCAATGGCCATGGTGGCCTTCAAGTTGTCGGTGAGCAAACGCGCGGTGGCAGCCGGGGTGATAAGCAGCGCCAGCACCAAAATATTGCCGATGGTCCGCACGCTCATTACCACCGCCGCCGTCACCGCCAGGTAGATGACCAAGTCCAGGAAAAACACCGGCAAGTTCATAGCCCGGGCGGTTTCCCGGTCCAAAGCCACGGCGGTCAGCTGCGGCAGCAGGAATAACACGGTGGCAATAATCATCACCCCGGCTATGGCGGCAAAGGTGATATCGCCGGTAGAAACGCCCGTGATGGAGCCAAAGAGGAAGTTGTTCAAACTGGCGGTGTATCCCTGGGTCTTTGAGATAACCACCAGGCCCAGGGCAAAAGCGGCGGCGAAGAAGATGCCTATGACGGCGTCTTCGCGGATGCGCCGGCGCTGGGAGAACACCGCTATCAAGATGGCCACCGCCGCGCCCGCCAGCGCCCCGCCCGCCAGGACGGAAAATTGCAGCGCAAACGCGATGGCCAGGCCGGGGAAGACGGCGTGCGCCACCGCGTCACCAATAAAGGACATGCCGCGCAGCACCACAAACGTGCCAATCACCGCGCACACTATGGCGGAGATGATGGAAATGAGCAAGGCTTTGGGCAAAAACGCCAACGCCGGGTTGGTGAGGTCGTGGAGAAAATCAAAAAAGGAAATATCTATCATTTGATGTGCGCTCCCACCAGAGTAAGAAGGGGAGAGGAGTTGCTGACCTGGAAAGTATCCATCCAGATCTGCGGGTTGGCTAGGGCAGGCGGCGGGCCGTCGGCGCAGATACCGCCGCGAAACAGCACCAGGCGGCTGCAGGAATTGAGCGCCTCACCCAAGTCGTGGGTGGACATGACAATCGCGGTTCCCTGCGCGGCTAGTTGTTCAAACAGCGCGGTCAAGGCCTCCGCGGTGGGCATGTCCAGGCCGGTGAAGGGCTCATCTAACAGCAGCACCTTGGGCCGGGTGGAAAGCGCCCGCGCCACCAGCACGCGCTGGCGTTGCCCGCCGGAGAGCTGGCCAATGGGCCGCGCCCGCAAGTCCGTTAGGTCCACCCGGGCCAGCGCTTCGTCCACGGCCTCGCGGTCTGCTTTTCCCGCGCGCCCGAAAAAGCCCCGCATGCCGATGCGCCCGTTGCCCACGCATTCCGCAATACTCATGGGGAAATCCCAGGCAAACTCGTGGCGTTGCGGCACGTAGCCTATCTGGCGGCGGATGTGGGTGAAGTCGCTATGCCCGCCTACTTCCACCGTTCCGGTGGAGGGGATTAGCCCCAAGATGGCCCGCATGAGGGTGGTTTTGCCGGCCCCGTTAGGCCCTATGAGCCCAATGAATTCCCCGGCGTCTACCTGAAAATCAGTAGCGGAGAAAATCTGCCGGCCGGCCAGCGTTACCCCTAGATTCTTAGCGTTGAGGATTGCCACTAGCTCTCCTTTTTCTTCACCAGCAAGCGCACGACCACGCCCAGCACCACAACTATTAGCAGGCCCACCACCGCGATGATGGCCCACAGTACCCACTGGGAATCCCCCTGGGTCTGCGGGGCGTCCGTGTCTTGGTCCCCGTCCCCGGCGGGCAGATATTCGCCAGTGAATTGGGATTCCTGCGCTTTAGCCAAGTCCACGCCTTCACCCACGGCAAAGCTCAGCGTTTGGGTGGCATCGTGGGTGGTGCCGTCTTGGAACTCGGTGGTGAACTTCACGGCCACGTGGTGGATTCCGGGCTCGGTAAATACCCAGTTGGCGTGGGTGTGGGTGTTGAGGTCTACGAAGAGATCCTGGGCGTGAGGCTGCGCGGAGGTCCACAGCAGCTGGGGCTTTTCAAAGCCGCCGTTTTGCAAAAACAGCGTGAACTGGCCGGGGCCATCGTGGCCTAAAAAGGTCATGGTTACCCCGCGGGTGGCGGCTTCCACAAAGGGCGGGGACTGCGTGGACCACCCCAGCCAGGGCACGCCGGCTTGCTCGGTTTGGGGGACTACCCACACATCTTCGCCCGGCTGCGCCCCCACAAAGTCAAAGTCTTCGGTTTGGGGCAGCTGCTGGATGGCTTTGTCGGAGACTACAAAAAGCGTGTCATCCAGCCCGCGCCAGGTGGGCGGGGCGGCGGTGTCATCGCGCACCATCACCGCAAAGCCGTCTGGGGTAACCAGCGGGCCCAGGTCTGCGTGGCCCTGGCGAAATTCGGTGAGCGTCCCGGCGGCGGCCACTGGCTCATCCGCGGTGACCACCTGGTTGAGGTCCCCGGCGTAGGCCACCGGCTGGGATAGGGCCAAAAGCCCCGCGGTTAAAGTTGCGGCGGCAATTTTCTTAAGGTTCATCTAAATCTTCCTTTGTAAACAGCGGGTAATTTCTTGAGTATTGGCGCGCATGAGTTTCAGGTAGCTGTCCACGTCCCCAGCAAAGGTGTCGCTGTGGATTGTGCACACCGCCACGCCCAGTCTGTGGGCGGTTTCACTCAACACGCCCGGGCGTTCAGCCAACGCTGGTTCCAAAAACACCGCCGGCACGCGCAGGTTCTCCAGGGTGCGGGTCAGCGCAATGACATCGCGCGGGCTGGGTTCAACCGCAGGGTTGGGCGTAACAAAGCCCGCCACGTTAATGCCGTACTCCGCGCCCAGGTAGGCGTAGCCGTCATGGGTGGTAACCAGGTGCCGGCGCGTGGCGGGAATGGATCCAAACTGCGCCCGCATCCACCCATCAAGTTCGGTGAGTTTATCCACGTAGGCATTAGCGTTGGCGTGGTAGATATCCCGCCCGCCGGGGTCTTGGGCCGTGAGTTCTTCTTCAATCACGCGCACCATCCCGATGGCCGCACCCACGCTATGCCACAAGTGCGGGTCAACTTCCCCATGCACGTGCTTGCCCAGCACCGCCTGCGGCAGCAGATAGGTCTCCTCCCCAGCCGTGCCCAAGAAGCGGAACGTGGGATCCCCCGGGATGTGCTGGAGCACGCTGGAGGGGACCTCTACTACCGTGCGCGCCGGATCATAGTCATAGTTGGTGTCAATCCCCTCCGGCGCGTCCCCGCGGATAACTATTTCCTGGCTATCTAAGTCAGTGGTTAAGTCCATGTGCCCGTGGTCTAGTACCACCGGGTCCGGATTGGCAGGGTCCGTGTGCGGGTCCACGCCCACGGCCACGGTGATGGTGTTCTCACCCACCGGCGTGTGCCCGTCCAGGAAGGAAGCGAAGGTCAAGCGGTAAAAACCCGGCTGGGAAAAGGCCCAGGAAACGTGGGTGTGGGCGTCTACGGGCAACGTGGTGGAGTCATGGTCATCAACGCCGTCCCGGGTGTTGAACAATACCTCCGGCAGGCCGAAGGTGCCGGTGATATACGCCGCTGCTTCCCCGGGGCCCTTGGCATCAACCAGCTTGACCTCAACCCCGGAGTTGCGCTGCGCGCCCAGGGATTCGCCCGTACCGGCAATGCGCATGCCAAACCACACGGTGTCGAGCGCAATATTTTCCACCAACGGGATAAGCTCCGCGCCGTGCCGGGGGGCTTGTTCTGCCACGGCCACCACGGGAACGCCGGGGCGGGAGGATTGGTGCGCGGTCTTGAGCAAGGACTGCTGTTCAAGGAGCAAGCCGTTGGTGAAGATAAGGTCCGCGTTGGCCACGTTGCGCACGCTGCGCAGCCCGGGTTCGAAGGTGTGCGGGTCCGCGCCGGGCGGGATTAGTGCGGTCACGCGTGCTCTTTGGCCTGCAACGTTGCGGGCCATGTCCGCGACGATGGGGGTGGTGGCCACCACATCAAACACGCCGTCTGCCTCACTAGGGGCATTGCTTGCCGATACCCCCGTGGCGCAGCCCGCCAGCAACGTCCCCGCAGCCACTATAGATAGTGCCACGCGCATTTATTTGCCCTCCCGCTTATTCAAGGCGGAAAGCAAGGCGGTGCTCCCGGCACCGAGTACAAAAAGCCCCAGCCCCAAGATGACGTAGGGCAGCGTCTTGATGATCTTTTCTGCCAGCGTCAAAGGGGCGGTATTCGGATTGGGGGTGCCGCTAGCCTTAACAACGTCGGTGGAGGCATCTTTGCCGTTTGCTTGCCCGGCGGCGTCTGGGACGGTGCCGGCGGCTTCTGGCGCGGTGCTGGATTGCGCGGGTGCGGCAGCGGGGGCATCGGCGGCAGGTGCTGGTGCGATGGCTGCTGCGGCCGCGAGCCCGGGGTCACAATTGTTACCGTGGGGGTTAAAAGACGCACCGATATCGAAGTGGCCGGACTGCGCCCCGGAACCCACGTGGAATACCAACGTGCCGGTAGCAGCGGTGGTCTGCCCATTTTTCAGTGTGGCAATCTGGCGGATAGACACCTGGTAGGTACCCGGTGCGCCGAAGACCCAGTTGGGGTGAACGTGGGAATTGCGCGGGATGATGTGTGTTCCCTGCGCCTGGTTATTGGCGCCGCGGAACCATTCCTCGCCCACAATTGTCCCCAGCCCGCCCTGGCTGTAGACCACCATGGGGCCCGGCCCGGAAAAGCCCACCAGCTCCCAGGCCACGGGGCCCTGAGTGTGCTCCAAGAGCGAGGCGTGCTGGTTATTAGACCCCACCCACGGCACGTTGGGCTCTTGCGTGGAACCAATCATCCACACCTTGCCCTTGGGCACCGGGCCAATGGCCACGGGAAGGTCTTTAACGGCGGCGTTGCCCAGATGAAATTCCAGCTCACCAAAGTTGCGCCACGTGGCGGGCACGGTGGTGTCATCTTTGATCATGGGAACCAGTAGGGGAGTGCACTGCCGGGGCGTTTGCTGAGAAGTTTGCTGGCGGGGTTGCGCCGCTGGTGCGGCCGGTGCCGCTGGTGCCGGTGCGGCTGGTGCTGCGGGGGCCTGGGGGCGGGGCGGCTGCGCCGGTGCGGGTTGCTGGTTTGCTTGCGGTTTCGGCTTGGCGGAGGTGGTGGGGTCGTCTTTTAACCAGTCCAGGTTGAGGCCGGAATCTGCCGCCGCGCCTGCACCGCCGGTACCGTCGCCCACCACCCAGGTGTAGGTGGCGGTGTTAGACGTGGTGCCGTTGCCCTCAGCTTGAACGGTCATGGTGTAGGTGCCGGGCTCGCTAAAAGCCCAGTTGACGTGGCGGTGGGCGGGATTGCTTTGGACAATTTGGGAGCCTGCGCGCAGTTCCAGGGAACCGCTGCTGGTCACGCCCCGGACATCGCCAAAGCCAGGGGTTTCAAAGATGTACACGGTGCCAGGACCGCGGACATCTTGGAAATTGAAAGTGATAGTGGAATAGCCTGCCCCTTGCACCTCTAGGGTGTCCCAGCCGGGCCAAAGCAGGCCCGGCTGTTGGCTCTGGGGCAGGTAGTAGGTGGCCCGGCCGATCTCCGGGACCTGTGTGGTGGCATCGGAGTAAGCGTTTTGGCCTACCCGGAGGGTGACATCGCTTGCGCTTTGATACACGTGACTGCCGGTGATGTCTTCTTTGATGAGCAACTCCAACCCGGAGCCGGAGGGCCGGACGGTAAAAACGTCCAGGTGCCCATCCTGTAACTCCACCGCTAGGGCGCGGGGAGCAAACAGGCAGAGGACAAAGACCGCAAGTAACGCGGCAGGGGAGCGCAAGAGATGTTTTTTCATATGCCTTTAGGGGTTACAACGGTGGTTTAGAACTTGGGTAGGCCCGGAATCATGCCGCTTAAAGCTGCACCGGCGGCCCCCAGGAGGGCAACAATCGCGATAACAATGCCGGCTATTGCCCCGCCGTCAAGGCTGCTTTGGGCAGCGGGCTGGCTGGGCGCGGGCTGGCTGGGTGCTGGCTGGCTGGGCGCGGAGCGCGGATTTTCTGCCACCTCCCAGGTGTACGTGGCCTCATTAGACACCAAGTCCCCCTGGGTAGCCTGCACCTTCATGGTGTAGGTACCGGGTTTAGTGAAAATCCAGTTGGCGTGTGCATGGGAGGTAAGGGTATCAATCTGTGAGCCGGTTTTAAGCTCAAAGCCGGTATCGGTAAAGACCGAGTTCATGGCAACCTTGCCCTTGTCGTTGTTGCCAGTGGTCTGGAAAAGGTAGACCTGCCCAGGGCCAGTGACATCAAGGAATTTGAAGGAAATGGTATTGAGGTCCTGGTAGGGGAGGGGCTCCCAACCGGGCCACAACACATCTTGGTCCTGTGACTGCGGCAGGTAGGCGGCCGCGCCCTGGGCTACGTCTGTTTCCAGGTTCTGGAAGAACTCAGCATCCTTCCACGCTTTATCTGTGACCTTCAGCAGCACTGACTCCGGTGCGCGCTCCACATCGGAGCCGGTGATATCTTCCAGCAGGTTCAGCTGGAGTTTGCCGTCTACTACTTTGGTGGCAAAGATATCGGTATGGCCCTTTTCCAGGACCGTTGTGTCAGCGGCGCTGGCCGTGATCCCGGAGGAAGCCAAGGCTACGGCGGTAAGCCCCGCAATGGCGGTGGTGGTTAATTTCATGGGGTGAAAACTCCTTAGAAGTGGGGTTGGGTCTTTTAACGGTTGAGCATGTTAGGGATTACGCGGCGCACAATGTCTAGGACGCTGTGCAGACCGCCAATTCCCAGCAGGGTCAGAATCAAGGTTGCTACGGTGCCCACAATGGGAACGATGGTCCTTCTCCACAGGAAGTCGTTGCTATCCTGGCCTGGTTTATTTGGCACCGTGGTTTCGGGAACGGTGGTTTCGGGCGTGGAAGGCTGCGGCGTGGTGGTTTCGGGCGTGGAAGGCTGCGGCGTGGTGGTTTCGGGCACGGTGGTTTCCGGCGCCGGGGTGTCCTTGGCGGCCTTGAAGGCGTCGCATTCAGTGCCGGCGGGTTGCCCAGCTACAAAGGCCAGGACCTCAGGCTCGGTTGTTACCGTCTTGCCATCGGTAGTGGTGGCCTCAAAGTAGGTCTTGAATTTGTACGCTCCGGGCTTGCTGAAAGCCCAGTTCATGTGAACGTGTGTGGAGTGTTCAATGTCCACCTCGTAATCCTTATTGACGGTGTCAACAAGAACTTCTGGCTTAGGGTTGCTCAGAGTGGAATTTTGGAACAGGCCAAACTGGGCACCGTCGGGGAGTGCTACGGGCTCGACGTGCCAGCGCACTCCGCCTTCAAAAGCATCCATGTTTAGAGCCTGGGTGTTATAACCCGGCCACAGCAGGGACGCGGAGTTGGTTTCCGGGAGGAGGTAAAAGTGCTTACCGTCCTCCAGGTACTTCGGGTCAAGGAAGTCAAGGCCCTCATGGCGGTTGGAGTAAACCTGCCGGGATCCTGGGACTGCCACGTTGAGGACTTCGGAAACCTTCCGGTCATAGAAGTCTTCCGATTCGGTTCCGGTTTCATCACTGATTGCCATCTTGAGGGAAGCACCATCGCGGCGGACCTTCAGGTCGGTGTGCCCGTGGTCGAGGAGGATCCGGTCCTCGCAGAACTGGGCTTTCTTTGGCTCCGGGGTGTTCTTGGGAGGCTCAGCGGCGGCGTAGCGTTTCAGGACTGCGGTGGGCAGCGTGGTTTCCCCATTTACTGGTTGCGGGGTGGTCTTGGTGGAGGACTCCACTTCGATTGTGGAGTGGGGGAAAGCCTGCACACTTACTGACTTACCATTCAATTCATAAGAATCCAGTATGAGTTCACCGTGACCGCCTTCGACGAAGTGGCTGTATTTGGTGATCTCGTCCTCAGACTCCAGTGTTACTAGGCCACGGAACTTCGGATCGGAGAAGTCAAAGGATGCCTTGAAATTGTCTTCGTCTATCGGGGTGATAGTGGTGGTGAAGTCAATGTCCTTGGCAGGCTCATAGCTTTCTAGGCTTTGTTTGGAATTGCGGGGGTCGGCCTTTTCCGGCGCGATGGTTTCCGCACTTTGATCCGAGGTGACGCTTTGCGCGATACCCTTGTGGTCATCATCTACCTTGCGCGTGAGAACTGGCGTTATCCATTTGCTGCCCTTCTCATCAGCTGGGATGAATACCGCTTGAATGTCGGAGGATTCGGGGCCCACCATCTCGTGCCACTCGGCTTTGCCGTCTTTGACCTCCAAGTCTGTGAGGTGGTAGCCGTTGTTTAGGAGGGTTAGCGTGCCGTTGACATTAGGATCCTTCGCGTCGAAGGTGAAGGTGTCTAGGTGGGCGTCGCCGTCCCAGCCCCGGGTTGAGGTCAGAGGGGCGAATCCGAAGGAGTAGCCAGCAGTCGCGGCGTCACCGGCTGGGGCGGCGTTGTAGCGTTCCATCAGAGGTGCGGTGGCTTCATCTTTGGGCTTTTGTCCGCCTACCTGCACTACCAGGGTTTGGACCTCGGAATGGATTAGGGATTTGTCATCCTTGCTCCGGCCCGAGACACGGTATTTGAGCTCGTAGCGACCGGGCTGAGTGAAGAGGGTGTAGTTGTGGGTATGCTCAGCGAATTTCAGCTGGGAGGAATGCTGGCTGTTTTCGCCGCTGCCAAGGATTTTTGACAACCCGAGTGGGTAGCTGCCCTCGTAGTAGCCAAACATTTCTACGCGTCCGGGCCCGTTGGCTTCTACTAAGTCGAGGAAGAATTTGCCGTCTTGGAATGGTTCCATTTTCACGGATTCGTCTGCACCGAATCCCCACCATACTGGGTTGCGGTTGCCCCACGGGTTTACCGGTGCGGCGTAGTAGGTTCCGCCTTGTACTAGGTGGGCGTAGTCAAAAGTGTCATCTTCGGGGATGGTTAGTTGGTATTGCTGCTTCCATTTGTTGGACCAGCCTTTGCCAATGTAGATGACGGATTCATCGAGCTGGGCAATTTGGTGATTGGCGTATTCGGTTTGGAGTTTGTAGGTGCCGTCATCTAGCCGGAAGGTCTTGGGTGAGTCGATGTGGTGTTCGGTTACTACCAGTTTGCCGTCGTCCGGGCCTGCTAGAGCCACGGTAGGGGTGATGGCAAGGGAGAAGGCCGTGACGGCTGATAGGACGTGCAATGCTCGGCGGTGTTGGGTCATAGGGGGCCTTTCAGGGAGAAGGGGTAATGGAAATAGATGCCATTTAGGACTGAAGAACACTTTAGCCTATTGGAGATTGATTTCAATACCGAGTGGGGATCTTTGTTCCCAACGACACCCCTTGGCGCCGGTGGACCCGCAGGCGCGCCGGGAGCACGGCGCTTAGCAGGGCTAATGCCCGCCCGGTTGGGAAACGGGAGGAAAATAGGGACAATCGAGCCCAGAGCACTAATTAAATCTTGAAAGGATTTTTCCCATGGCAAAAATTTACGCCGACCTTCTCATAGAAACCCTGGAAGCCCAGGGCGTTAAACGCATCTACGGCCTGGTAGGGGACTCACTTAACCCCATCGTGGACGCGGTGCGGCGTTCTGATATTGAGTGGGTGCACGTGCGCAACGAGGAAGCCGCAGCCTTTGCCGCTGAGGCGGATTCCTTGACCACTGGTGAGCTGGCGGTCTGCGCGGCATCGTGCGGCCCGGGCAACACGCACCTCATCCAGGGGCTCTACGACGCCCACCGCAACGGCGCGAAGGTGCTGGCTATTGCCAGCCACATCCCTTCAGCGCAGATAGGGTCTAAGTTTTTCCAGGAAACCCACCCGGAGCTGATTTTCCAGGAGTGCTCCGGCTACTGTGAAATGGCCAACGGCGCGGACCAGGGCACCCGGATTTTGCACCAAGCCATCCAGTCCACCCTGGCCGGCAAGGGCGTGTCCGTGCTGGTTGTGCCGGGGGACGTCACGCTGGAAGAAGTTTCCGATGCCTCCCCGGTTACCGGCAAACTTTCGCGCGGCAAGCCGGTGGTCTACCCGGACGCGGCGGAGGCGGCGGCGTTGGCGCGCGCCATCAATGAGGCTAAGACTGTGGCGTTGTTTGTAGGCGAAGGCATGAAGGACGCCCGCGCGGAGGTCCTGGCTTTGGCGGAGAAAATCAAGGCACCTATCGGCCATGCGCTGGGCGGCAAGATGCACATCCAGTATGACAACCCCTTTGATGTGGGCATGTCCGGGCTGCTGGGCTACGGTGCCGCGCACGACGCCACGCATGAGGCGGACCTGCTCATCCTGGTGGGCACAGATTTCCCCTATAACGACTTCCTGCCCACCAAGAACGTGGCGCAAATTGATATTGATGCCTCCCACATCGGCCGCCGCACCCGGGTTTCTTACCCCGTGGCTGGGGACGTGGCCGCAACCATCCAAAACATCCTGCCGCACGTGGAGGAAAAGGCGGACCGCTCTTTCCTGGACAAGATGCTCAAGGAGCACCACGACAAGCTAGAGCACGTGGTGGAGGCCTACACCGAAGGCGTGGAGCACCTAAAGCCGCTGCACCCGGAGTACCTGGCCAACATCATCGACGAAGAAGCTGCTGCCGATGCCGTCTTTACCGTGGACACCGGCATGTGCAACGTGTGGGGCGCGCGCTATATCACGCCCAATGGCCAGCGCCAGCAAATTGGTTCCTTCCGCCACGGCACCATGGCCAACGCTTTGCCCATGGCTATCGGCGCGCAGGCGGCCAACCCGGGCCGGCAGGTAATTTCCTTCTCTGGAGACGGCGGTTTGTCCATGCTGATGGGCGAGCTGCTCACCGCCAAGCTGCATGATTTGCCGGTGAAGATTTTTGTGTTCAACAACTCCTCGCTGGGGATGGTCAAGCTAGAGATGCTGGTCCAGGGCCTGCCGGAACACCAGACGGACCATGAGCACGTGAACTACGCGGACATTGCCGCTGCTGCGGGCATTAAGCACTTCCGCTTGGAAGATCCCCAGGACGCTCGCCGGGTTATCCGCGACGCCCTGGCTTATCCTGGCCCGGTGTTGGTGGATATGGTCACTGACCCCAACGCGCTGTCCATCCCGCCCACGCTAACCTTTGAGCAGTTCTACGGCTTTTCCAAGGCGGCGGCGCGCACGGTGCTCAACGGCGGCGTGGGGCGCATGTTGGATTTGGCAAAGGCCAATTTGCGCAACATTCCGCGGCCGTAGGCTTTAGTGGTTCCCTACCTGCTTGGCCCGCTTGGGGTCGCGTACGGGGATGAGGATGAGCGCGCCCACTAGCAGCACGGCGCCGATGGCCAGTACGCCGCCGCGGTCCCCTTGCCCCATGAGGGAAACGAACACGCCGAACAATAGCGGGGTGAGCCAGGAAACTGCGCGCCCGGTGGTGGCGTAGAGGCCAAACATTTGGCCTTCGCGGCCCACCGGGGCCACGCGTGCTAGGAAGGCGCGGGCGGAGGATTGCGCCGGGCCCACGCACAGGCACAGGATGATACCGCAGATCCAAAACGCCGTGGGACCGTGGGCTATGTACATCACCCCGGCCATGGCGGTGAGGATGAACAGGCACGTCATGATGATGATTTTGGGGCCAATCCGGTCATCGATGAGCCCGCCCACTACGGCGCCTAGGGCGGCGGCTACGTTAGCTGCTACGCCAAAAATCAGCACGTCCCCGGAGCTGAGCCCGTAGACGGACACGCCTAGGACCGCGCCAAAGCTAAAGACTGCGGATAACCCGTCGCGGAAGACGGCGGAGGCGAACAGGAAGTACAGGGCGTTGCGGTCATCTTCCCATAGCTCGCGCAAGGAACGGAACAGTTCCCGGTAGCTGTCAGTGAAGCTGCCCACGGGTTCCCCGGAGGGGGTGATTTCCGGGACTCGCGCGATGACCGGGATGGCGGAGAGCCCAAACCACAGCGCAGCCACTAACGCCACCAAGCGGATATTCCAGCCGCCTTCGGTTGATAGCCCCAGCAGGCCGCCGTCCCCGGAGACAAAGCCGAAGTAGCAGATGAGCAGCAGGACTATCCCACCGAAGTAACCGGCGGACCACCCCAGGCCGGAAATCCGCCCCACGTTGGATTCCGTGGAAACTTGGTTGAGCTGCGCGAAGTAGTTGACTTCCGCGAACTGGATGGAGATAGACCCCAGTGCCATGCCGGCTAAGCCCAGCCAGAAGTACACCGGGGCGTCATTGCGGATGAAAAACAACGAGGCCATGATGACAAAGGTCACTGCTGACCACAGAGCCAGTTCGCGCCGGCGGGTTCCCTTCCGGTCGGAGCGCTGACCCAGCACCGGGGTGACTGCGAAGATGACTAGCCCGGCTAGTGTCAGTGACAAGGAAAGCCACTGGGCCGGGGTGAATTGGGAGTCTATCTGCTTTCCCACGGAGTCAGTGAGGTAGACGGCAAAGATGAAGGTTACCAACACCGCGTTGAAAGCGGCCGAGCCCCAGTCCCACAGGGCCCAGGACAATACGGTGAGGCGGTCGGTGCGCCTGCCAGTTTGATTCATGCCACAAAAGCTTATTCGTCCGGAGCCCAAAGCGCACCCCGAGTCCACCCCACCGCTCACAGGAACCTGACAGCAAGTGTTCAGGCGGTGGGATAAGCAGAGTGGAATACTAAGGAAAAGACTGCCTAACCGCGCTTGCTAAACCGCAGGCAAGAAACTGAGAAGGAACCCCGCTATGGACGCAAAAGTAACCCCGCCCGCAGAGTCAACCACCATCCTGGTGGTTGATGATGAACCCAATATCGTTGAGCTACTCACCGTTTCCCTGAAGTTCCAGGGCTTTGAGGTGCGCACGGCCAACTCTGGCTCGGAAGCACTGCGCATTGCCCGCGAAATTGACCCGGACGCCTACATCCTTGACGTGATGATGCCCGGCATGGACGGCTTCGAGCTGCTGAGCAAGCTGCGCACTGAAGGCCTGGACGGCCCAGTGCTCTACCTCACCGCTAAAGACGCGGTGGACCAGCGTATCCACGGCCTGACCATTGGCGCGGATGACTACGTAACCAAGCCTTTCAGCCTGGAGGAGGTCATCACCCGGCTGCGCGTTATTCTGCGCCGGGGCAAGGCTGCAGAAGATACCCAGTCTGACGCCACCATGAGCTACGCGGACCTGACCTTGAACGATGACACCCATGAGGTGACCAAAGGTGGGGAGCTCATTGAACTTTCCCCCACTGAGTTCAACCTGCTGCGCTACCTGATGCAAAATAAGGAAGTGGTGCTGTCCAAGTCCAAAATTTTAGACAACGTGTGGCACTACGACTTTGGCGGTGACGGCAACGTGGTGGAGTCCTACATTTCCTACCTGCGCCGCAAGATTGACACTGGGGACACCCCGCTCATCCACACTGTCCGTGGCGTGGGCTACGTCCTGCGCCTGCCGCGTTCCTAGCACCTCCCGAGCACCAGCGCGGCACCGCGCGCCCTTTAAGAATTAAGGACTTGTTTTGATCCCTTTTGGTACCTCGTTGCGTACCGCCCGTGAACGCGCCACCGGCACGCGCAACGTCTTCCCCCGGGCCCTTCCGCTGCGGCACTCCCTGCTTCTCATTTTGGTGACGGTGTCATTCCTGGGGCTACTTTCTAGCGCCTTTGCCGTCAATGTGGTCATGCGGCAGGTTATCTACGGTCAGGTGGACAAGGACCTGGTCAACGCCGCACGCGGGTGGGCCAGGAGTGAGGAGCTCTACGGTGAGGACGTCACTAGGTACCCGCCCACCGACTACTCCATCATCAGCTACCGCGAAAACGGGGCAGTAAAATACTTCAACATCGAGCCCAATTCGGTGCCCAAGGTGGCGGACCTCGTTGTGGGCGGTGCGCCCCAAACAGTGGCCGCCGTGACCGGTGATGGACCGTTCAGCGAAAAAACGGGCGAATGGCGTGCGGTGGCAGCAGAATACAAAGGCACCATCATTGTGGTGGCTAAGCAGGTCAAACGTGAAAACACGCAGCTCAACGGCCTGGCTACTATGCAGATTTTCATCTCCTTGGCTGTGGCGGTCCTGGTGTTTTTGGTGGGCTTGTCTGTAAGCCGGCGGGCACTAAAACCTCTGCGTGAGGTGGAGCGCACGGCCGCCAGGATTGCGGACGGTGACTTGGGTGAGCGCGTTCCCCACTGGCCTGAGCACACCGAGGTGGGCCAGCTTTCCCGGGCGCTAAACTCCATGATTGAGCGGCTCCAGGAGTCGGTGGAAAACGCACAGAGCAAGGAGGAGCAGATGCGCCGGTTTGTCGGCGACGCCTCCCATGAGCTGCGTACGCCACTGACCAGCTTGCGCGGCTACACAGAGCTCTACCAATCTGGGGCCATGCCGGACGCGGACAAGGCCATGAGTATCATCGACGCGGAGTCTAAGCGCATGTCTGTGCTGGTTGAGGACCTTTTGGCCCTGACCAACGCGGAGGACAACCGCCCGGAATACACCACCGTGGATATGTTGGAGCTAGTTCTCAACGTGGGTGCCACCGCCCGCGGGGCGTTTCCGGACCGCTGTGTTGAGGTGGTTAACAAGGCGGGGTCTATCCCGCTGGTCAGTGGCCAGGCGGACCGCCTGCACCGCGTGTTCCTCAACTTGGTTGCCAATGGCTTGAAGCACGGCGGCCCGGAGGCTTCAGTGGCCATTGAATTGCGGCGGGATGCGCACAACGTTTATGTGGATGTCATTGATGACGGCGCGGGTATGCCCCCGGAGGTGGCCGCGCATATCTTCGAGCGCTTCTACCGCGCCGATGAATCCCGCACCCGCGACACCGGCGGCTCCGGCCTAGGCCTGGCGATTTCCAAGACGCTGGTGGAACAGCATGACGGTCAACTGAGCGTGAACTCGGTGGAAGGCAAGGGCTCCACGTTTACGGTGTCCTTGCCGGCGCTCTCGGACTAGCTTGCTGCCTGCCGCTACCTGCCGCCGCCGCTTGCCGCTGTTGCCTGCCGCCGCCGCTGCTGCTGCCGCTGCTTGCTGCTTGCTGCCTGCCACCGCTTGCCGCTGCTGCCGCTGCTTGCTGCCTGCAGCTACCTGCTGCCTGCCACCGCTACTTGCCGCAGCTTGCCGCCACCGCTACTTGCCGCAGCTTGCCGCCGCCGCTGCTGCCGCTGCTGCTGCCGCTGCTTGCTGCTACTTGGCTCCCGGGAAGCCGTCTTTGCCGGTGTCCAGGTGCTGGCGGATACGGGTGGCGGCCTCATCCATGGCGCCGTCATCGGTGGCGTCGGCTGCGTAGGCCTGGCCAAAGTCATACTCCTCCATCTTGTCGGCAGGGAAGAGGTGAATGTGGGTATGAGGGACATCAAAGCCGGCAATGATGTAGCCGGCGCGGCTGGAACCGAAGGCGTTCTTCACGGCCTGGCCCACCTTCAGGGCAACCTGATTGAGGTGCGCCCAGGTATCCGGGTCCAGGTCAGTCCACTTATCCACCTCCGCAACCGGCACCACTAGGGTGTGGCCATAGCGCAGGGGTTCGATGGACAAAAACGCCACGGCCTTGTCATCGCGGTAGACAAAGCGGGCGGGAAGTTCGCCATTGATGATCTTGGTAAATACAGAAGACATGGGTTTCACCCTACCGGCAAGTAGGATAAGGGGCATGCGTATCCTAGTTATCGGTTCGGGCGGCCGCGAACACGCCCTGATTAAAGGCCTTGCCGCTGACCCACTGACCACCGAGCTGCACGCCGCGCCGGGATCCCCGGCGTTTGCGGAGCTGGCCACCAACCACCCGGAGTACTCACAGGTAGATGACCCGGCCCGGATGGTGGAACTGGCGGAAAAGATAGGCGCGGAACTGGTTGTGGTGGGCCCGGAGGTGCCGCTGGTAGCGGGCGTGGGTGACGCCCTGCGCGCGGCCGGCGTCAAGGTCTTCGGGCCAAACAAAGCCGCCGCCCAGATTGAGGGATCCAAGCAGTTTGCCAAAGACGTTATGGCCGCAGCTGGCGTGGCCACCGCGCGCGCGGAGCAGATAACCCCCGGTGCTTCCGGTGAAGACATTGACGCCGCCCTGGCCAATTTTGGCCCCAACTACGTGGTCAAAGATGATGGGCTGGCCGGCGGCAAAGGCGTGGTAGTAACCCAGGACTTGACTGAGGCCCGCGCGCACGTGGACGCCGTGCTAGCCGCCGGTAACCCGGTGCTGTTGGAGTCCTTCCTCGAAGGCCCGGAGGTGTCCCTGTTTTGCCTGGTAGACGGTGAAACCGTGGTGCCGCTGCTGCCCGCCCAGGATCACAAGCGGGCCTTTGACAATGATGAGGGCCCCAACACCGGTGGCATGGGCGCCTACACGCCGCTGCCGTGGTTGCCGGAAGACGGCGTTAAGCGCATCGTGGATGAGGTCTGCGTGCCCGTGGCTAAAGAGATGGTGCGCCGGGGCACCCCGTATTCAGGGTTGCTCTACGCCGGCCTGGCGTGGGGCGCGCAGGGCCCATCCGTGGTGGAATTTAACTGCCGCTTTGGTGACCCAGAGACCCAGGCCGTGTTGTCCTTGTTAGAATCCCCGCTGGCCCAAGCACTTGACGCCACCGCGTCTGGCACCCTGGACCAGCTGCCGGAGCTGCAGTGGAAGGACGGATACGCCGTCATCGTGGTGTTGGCGGCGGAGGGCTACCCGGCCAGCCCTGTGAAGGGCGCGGTCATCAGCGGAGACGCTATCACCGACCCGGAGAAGGTCCTGCACGCCGGTACTGCCCAGAATGACGCCGGGGAGTTCGTGGCCGCCGGCGGGCGGGTGCTGAGCGTCCTGGGCCACGGCGCGGACTTGGACGCCGCGCGGGCAGGTGCCTACGCGGTGTTGGATGGCATCGACATGGAAGGCGGTTTCTACCGCACGGACATCGGCGCTAAGGGGCATGACCAGCTGTGACAGAAGTAGAAATTGCCGTCGAGGGCGCGGCTGGGGCGCGGGTTGCCCTTGAGGCCGGCGCGGACCGCCTAGAGCTGTGCATGGCGCTACATTCGGTGGGCGGGCTGACCCCCACCGTAGGGCTGGCAGGAGAAGTGGTGGCCGTGGGCTTGCCCACGTTCGCGCTCATTCGCAACCGTCCCGGCGGCTTTATCTACTCCGCGGCGGACCTGGCCGTCATGGAAGCGGACATCAAGGCGCTGGACCAGGCCGGGGTAGCAGGCTTTGTTATCGGCGCGGCCACCCCGGACGGCGGGCTGGACTTACCGGCCCTCGACCGGCTCATCCGCGCCGCGCCGGGCAAGGAGTTCGTGTTACACCGCGTCTTTGACATCCTCACCGACCGTGAAAAGGCGCTAGAACAACTAGCCGGGCGGGTCACCCGCGTGTTGACCTCTGGTGGTAGACCCACCGCCCCGGAGGGCGCGGCGGAAATCTACCGGTTGCAGGAAAAAGCCCCCGGAATAGAACTCATGGCCGGCGGTGGGATCAAGCCCAGCACGGTGGAAGCGTTAAAAGGCGTGCGGTCTGTGCATGGCTCGGCAGCGGCGGAATTGCGCCAGTATGGGCCCACCGGACCAGGCGGGCGCGGCGAGGCAGTCATGGACACTGACCCGCAACAAGTCAAAGCGTTAGTACAAGCGGTCAAGGCGTGGAATAATAGCCCTTGTGGCTGAAAAGAAGAATATAACCAACGTCCTATCCGCGCGGTACGCATCTCCAGCAATGGCGGAGATCTGGTCGCCTGAAAATAAAATTGTCCTAGAGCGTCAGCTCTGGATTGCCGTGATGCGCGCCCAAAAAGACCTGGGCGTGTCCATTCCTAACGGCGTAATCAAAGCCTATGAGGCTGTTGTTGACCAGGTGGACCTAGACTCCATCGCGGAGCGTGAGCGCATAACGCGCCACGACGTGAAGGCGCGCATTGAAGAGTTCAATGCCCTGGCCGGCCACGAGCACATCCACAAGGGCATGACCTCCCGTGACCTCACCGAAAACGTGGAGCAGCTACAAATCATGCGCTCGCTGGAGCTGGTGCGCGACAAAGCAATTGCCGTGGCCGCCCGCGTGGGTGAGCGCGCCGCTCAATACCAAGGTCTGGTCATGGCGGGCCGCTCCCATAACGTGGCCGCGCAGGCCACCACGCTGGGCAAACGTTTTGCCTCCGCGGGTGAGGAAATCCTGCAGGGCATCGAGCGCGTGGAGTCCTTGCTGCGCCGCTACCCGCTGCGCGGAATCAAGGGGCCCATGGGCACCTCCCAAGACATGCTGGACCTTATGGGCGGCTCCGAGGACAAGCTGGCTTCGCTAGAGACCAGCATTGCTGATCACCTAGGTATCAGCCGGATTTACAAGTCCGTGGGCCAGGTCTACCCGCGCTCCCTGGACTTTGACGCCGTTTCCGCGCTGGTGGAGCTAGGTGCCGGTCCTTCTTCTTTGGCCACCACCATCCGGCTGATGGCCGGTAATGAAACCGTGACAGAGGGCTTCAAGGAAGGCCAGGTGGGATCTTCCGCCATGCCGCATAAGATGAACGCGCGTTCCTGCGAGCGCGTGTGCGGCTTCCAGGTTATCCTGCGCGGCTACCTCACCATGACCGCTGATTTGGCCGGCCAGCAGTGGAACGAAGGTGACGTCTTTTGTTCCGTGGTCCGCCGCGTGGCCTTGCCGGACGCTTTCTTTGCCATTGACGGCATGTTTGAGACTTTCCTCACCGTGCTGGCGGAGTTCGGTGCGTTCCCGGCTATGTTCGATCGCGAGCTGGAACGCTACCTGCCGTTCCTGGCCACCACCCGTATCCTCATGGCGGCCATCCGTGCCGGCGTGGGCCGGGAAACCGCGCACGAAGTCATTAAGGAACACGCCGTGGCTGTGGCCCTGAACATGCGCGAAAACGGCGGGGAGCAAGATCTCATCGAGCGCCTTGCTGCCGATGACCGCCTGCCGCTAGACGCCGCCGCCCTAGAGAAGGTTCTCTCCGACAAGAAGGCGTTCATCGGCGCTGCGGAATCCCAGGTTGCTCAGGTCCTCATCCGCATCAAGGCCCTAGCGGACCAGCACCCCCGTGCCGCCCGCTACCAGCCAGGCGATATCCTCTAAAAGCCGCTAAAAACCGCGGGGGAGCCCGGGCAGTGCAATCCCGCCCGGGTTCAGTAGCCCCGAGTTGAACAGGTAAGCGCCCAACCCCAGCAACCCCAGGATGGCCGCTACTATTCCCACGATAGCCCCCGTGCTGGAGCCCTCATTATCCTTGGTGGGCACCACCACGGGGACTTCTACTTGCGGTACCGGCTGAAAGCCCTCACTGACCCCGCGCTCTTGTAGTTGCTTGATGCAGTCGCGGAAAGCCGCGCGCAGAGCCTCGTTGCCAGAGGCCGCCTCAAACTCCGCAATAGCAGTGCGCAGCTGGCCTTCATTGGCGGCCAAAATCGCGCGGAACGCCGAGCTAAACTCCTGTCCTTCGGATAGCAGCGGTGCCCGGTTGCCTGTGGGGATGGACTCTATGTACTGGCGCGCCCGGTTGATGGAAGACTCCAAGAAAGGCTGCGTGAGTACCTTCAGCAGGTCTTCGGACAGCTGGCTGCTGGGGGTATCGGCAGTAATTATGGCCAAGTCTGCGGCGTTGAAATCTTGCTCATCTAGCTCACGCGCCTGCCGGGCGGCAGCCTCCAAGGTGGCGCCGTAGGCTGCAACAAGGGCGCGGGCGGCCTGCTCATCGCCCGTAACGCGGCACAGATACTGCCCGTGGGCGGACTGGCGGATATCAAGTTGTGGCTGGGCATGGGCGCTGGGGGCGGCAATGAGGCTCAAGGTAAGCGCCGCAATAATGGGAATACGGATGGGTTTCTCCTTTAAAAGGGCAATACTGCTATATGATCTTAAACTATGCGCCCTGAGTTGAAAGATTACAAACACCTGTCCTCCGGCAAAGTCCGGGATATCTACGAAATAGATGACGCCACCTTGCTCATGGTGGTCTCTGACCGCATTTCCGCCTATGACCACGCCCTGGAACCGGCCATTCCGGACAAGGGGCGTGTGCTCACCGCCACCACCATGTTCTTCTTTGACGCCATTGATTTCCCCAATCACCTGGCAGGCCCTGCCGATGATGAGCGTATTCCCGCCGAGGTCCTCGGCCGCGCCATGGTGGTTAAAAAGCTGGACATGCTGCCCTTCGAGTGCGTGGCGCGTGGCTACCTAACCGGCTCCGGGCTGAAGGAATACCAGGCAGATGGCACCGTGTGCGGTATCGCGCTGCCAGGCGGCCTGGTGGAGGCCTCCCGCCTGCCCGAGCCCATCTTTACACCTGCCACCAAGGCGGAACAGGGCGAGCACGACGAAAACGTTTCTTTCGATGCCGTCGTGGCCAAGCTTGGCACCCAGCGCGCGGAGCAACTGCGTCAGGCCACCCTGGACATCTACTCCAAGGCCGCCGCGATTGCGGAGGAGCGCGGGATTATCCTGGCGGATACCAAGTTTGAGTTTGGCCTAGATTCTGACGGCACCCTGGTGCTAGCAGATGAGGTCTTGACCCCGGATTCCTCCCGCTACTGGCCAGCCGACACCTACGAAGAAGGCAAGGTCCAGCCTTCCTTTGACAAGCAATACGTGCGCAACTGGCTGACCTCCGAGGACTCCGGCTGGGACGTCGACGCTGACACCACCCCGCCGCCGCTGCCGGATGACGTGGTGGCAGCCACCCGCGACCGCTACGTTGAGGCCTACGAGCGCCTTTCGGGCAAGTCTTTTTGAGCCAGATGAGCCTCACAAAAGAAATATTAGATGGTCTCCTGCGTACAGTTGGCCTAGCTTCAGAGTCTCGCTACGACCTTCTTCGAAGCGGAAGTAATTTTATCTATCTTCTCCCGCGACTGGATCTCGTCGCCCGAGTTAGTCAAAAGCCTTTCAAAGAGGTTCAGGCTAATTTGAACATCGTCGCTGAGTTGTCCAACCGAGCTCCCGTGCTCAAGCCCGCGGAGATGAGAGTTGCTGAGTACTCTGGTTGGACCGCTACATTTTGGCCTCGAGGTGCTGATATCTCCAACAGAGTGGAAGAATTCGGAGATGCGCTTGAGGCGCTCCACCAGTGTCCAGTTCCCGGTGCTATAGAACGAATTGATCCCTTGTCCCCGGTTGCCGGGAGGTTAAGGAAAGCAGCCCTGGCTGGGGTGCCAGAACGTTTCGTCGAAATTATCGCTACCCGGGCGGAAGAGCTACAAACGTCCTGTCGTGAGATGGTGATGGATGGGAGCGTGCTTCTTCATGGGGATGCCCACCTAGGAAATGCGGTGGAATTCGACGGCCAGGTAGTTCTTATAGACCTAGATGATTTGTGTTACGGGCCCTGGCAGTACGATTATGTACCCTCACTTACCGCTAGTGTCCGGATGGGAAACAAGGAGCTTTATCGGCGGATTATCGGTGGGCGTTGGTATGAACTTATGGAATGGGAATGGGTTGAAACAGCCGTACGCGTCCGGGAGACGACGATGCTTGCTTGGTTGGCCTCGGTATGGGGCGAAGGAGAAGAACAACAGAGAGAACTTGTGCGAAGAATTGACGGAACGGATCAGGACACCCAGTGGAAAGCCATCTAGTTCCCATTGAGGATTTCCAAAACAGGCGTGCGATACGAATATCGTTGTTGATTGAAATTTTGGAGGGAGATATCCCTGCTGATGACGAAAGCTTCAATCCGCCGGACATTAAGTTCGGGCGGTTAGCGCGCTACGTGGCAAACAATCCGACGATCTTACCTCAACAGACACCGTTCGAAACACGCAGTGTCAATAATAAAGGAGTCAGTTATCGAGAGAGTGTGTCACTGTGGAGAAGCTCCACTAACGGAGTACCAGTGCTGCTTTATACAGCGGACATAGATGCCTCGACACCTCTTAACGAAGTGGTAGAAATAATTAACTTTATATTCGAGCGCGAGGAATTAGCCTTCGCTGCTTACGGAAAAGAAGGATTATCTGATGCGGTTCGGACTAAGTATTGTCTCGTTTTCCTTCCGCAAAGCTTAGAGGTGCCCGATTTTGATTTCCAGCAACGTATTATTTACCGGGCTAATCTTGATGCTTCTCCAGAGTTTATAAACCTTATATATCCCCCGGAGTTGAATCGTCGGGAAAATACGGGTGCAGCCTTGGGGCCACTGGTCGCTTTGCTATGGGGCCACCAGGATTATGTCGAGAATATTGCGCTACTATCTGCCATCATGGCGGTAGGCGCAGAAAGCGGTTTAAGGCGCACCCATGTCCGGGCGCTGGCGTTGTTGAAGGATGTTGATTCGTTTCTACCGAAGTACCGGAGTCTTTCAGCAGATCGGCATAGATTACTGAGATATTTGTCCGAAATCGTGGAGTTGGAAAACCTACTGATTCTCTCTGCTGATGCGGGTGTCAATCTGTTTACTGTAATCCCCTCACTACGACCCGCAGATTTTCATAGAGCTCTTTATGGAGTCTTGGAGATCCAATCGGATCGCGATCGAGCTGCCAGAATCCTCAGCCGGGTGAATTCGATGGTTTCAGCTCGCGCGGATCAGATTCGGGCTATGGAAGAGTCTGAGAAGTCCTCCCGTAATCGGAGATGGGTCATCTCAGTTTCAGCGGCCTCCACCATCGCTATACCCTTCAGTATCATTTTTGGCTACTTCAGTCTCGAGGGTAGTCAGCCCGACCCAGATCATTTCTTTATCAATGTTCTATTTTATTGGAAGTTTTATTTGACGCTGTTGTTAGGAACCATTATCATATTCGCATTGCATGGGCTTTTCTACCATTTAGACCGGAGAAGACTTAACTCAGAGTACGGTGGTGACCCTCGGTCTAACTTAGAATAGGATCGTTTAGGGGCAATTTTAAACCCTCGACCCTTAAGACCACCTCTACGTCTTAGACTTTGCACTCTCGGGATTTTCCTATGGCCTGAGTCGCGAGTCAGGTTTTGGGCGCGACTACTCGACCTATGTGGCAGTTTAGAAGAAGTAGCGCGGTTCCTGCCTAGCCCTGGATCCGGGGGTGGGCGATTGGGTTCCGCAGACTTCTAGGTCTTCGTAGGCGTAGTCAGTTTGCATGCGCGCGAATATCCGGCCGCAGGCCTCCGCGTCGGCTGAAGCTAGGTGGTGGTCCAGCTTCTCACCGGGAAAGTAGTGGTCAAAGACCAGGTTGAGCCGGTGTTTGGGTAGCTCGCACAGCTTGGCGCGGGCAATTTTCAGCGTGCACATGCGCGGGTTGATTAGGTTTTCGTGGCCGTATGCCAGTGCGAGGCTATTGAGCACCGAGCCGTCGAAGGCCATGTTGTGTGCTACCAGCACGCGGTCGCCTATGAAATCCAAGACCGCGGGGCGGATGTCTGACCAGTACGGGGAGCCGGCGACATCGGCAGCTGTGATGCCGTGAATACCGGTGTTTCTGGCCTGGAAGTAGTCCACGCTGGGGTGGGGGCGCAGCAGCTGGTAGTAGGTGGCGCTGACCTGGCCGTTGGCGTCAAAGGCGGCCATACCCACCGAACACGCTGATGCCCTTTTTCCGTTAGCGGTCTCAAAATCAATCGCGACAAATTCTTTCATGGCGTTCCTTCTAAAAATTCTAGTCCGGGGTGCTTAAAGGTCAATCCAGTAACGCATGGTCTTAGCGCGCACGTCTTCAAGTTTGCCGCCACAGCGTTCGATGACCTTCTGCGATCCGTAGTTCTCCACGTCGCAGGTCAGTAGGATCCGGTCTAGGCCGCGTTGCTCCGCCAGTGGCAGGAGTTCGCGCAGGGCTTGCGTGGCCAGCCCGCGCCCGCGCTCCGAAGGCCGAATCGAATATCCCACGTGGCCGCCGAAGTTTAGCAGGTAGTCGTTGAGCTCGTGGCGCAGCGCGATAGCCCCCAGGAACTCACGGTCTTCGACTAGCCAGTAATAGCTACACGTCACGTAGCCCTTTTTTAGCGGCACGGTCTCTTGGCGCTCGAGCGCAGCAATCCACTCCCGGAACGCCTCCGGGTCTTGGATATCGCGCGCATGCTCAACGCCACTGCCGTCTTGGTGCTCCTCGCTCCACTCCTGGTGGGCGGCCAGGAAGGAGTCGTGCAATTCGGCGGTGGGTTTAATCAGCATGGCTTAATTTTATCGCAGAAACCTTGCCAAAAAGGCACCGATGCCCGAAAGCAGACCCAGGCCACCTAGCAGCGCGCCTAGGATAATCCCCACGATCTGGTCCGTTGTTAGGCCCATTGTCAGGCCCTGGGATTTCTCCGGTTGCGGCTTTGGTGGCTGGCCGGGAGCTGGCGCTGGTTTTGGAGCCGCGCTTGGAAGAAGTTGTGGCTTGGGCGCTGGCCGGGAGGGCTGTTCTGGTTGCGCTTTCTCCGGCGCTGGCCGGGAAGGCAGCGCTGGCTGTTCTTTGGGTGCGGAAGGCACGGAAGGCTTAGAAGGCTGCTGTTTTGGGGGCGTAGGAGGTTCGGATGGTTCGGCAGGCTGTTGTTTATCTGGCGGGGAGGGCAGACGTGGTTCTTTAGGTGGTTGAAGCTCATCTTGCTGCTGTGGCGGTGCCATGGACTGAGGTTGTTCCGGTGCGGGTTTATCTTTGGTTTCCGGCTCTGGTGCTACCGGTGAGGGATGCTCTGGATGCTCTGGCTGCGTTTCGGGTGCAGAAGACTCAGAAGGCGAAGACGGCGCAGCGGGTTCCGCAGGCTGCTCCGGCACTGGGGCAGCGGTGTTAGGCGGGGAGATGGTTTGGGCAATCCACTCGGCGTGCGGGGTCAGCTCCGCGAAGTCCACCAGAATGCGCCCGGCGTGAAGCGTGGAGGACGTGACGCCAGCGAGTTTTCCGTCAATGAATAGCGGGCCGCCGGAGTCGCCGCGCCGGGCTTGGGCGCCGTCCAGGTATTGCATTTCCACAACGTTGCCGCCGTGCGTGGTGGAGGAAGAGTGAAGTTGACTGAAGGCGGCATCGGCGTATTTGAGACGGTATTCCGTGCCGCCGCCCCAGCCGTAGACTACCCCGCGGTCGCGGAACTTAGGTGTCCCGGAATAAATCTCTGGGAAGGCTTCAGTGTCCATGGCCTGCACAGTGTGCAACAGCAGAATGTCCCCGGAAGGGGCTTTGAGCTTGCGGTCGGTGTTGTAGCGCTTGGAGCCGGTCTGCGAGTGCGGACGGTTTAGCCCGTGGTCAATGTGCGGTTGGTGGGCCGGCGCGGGGGAGCAGTGCTCGGCGGTAAGCACCCAGTGCGGGGCAATGATTGTTCCCGTACACGCGCCCAGCTGGACAACGTTGCGGGCCCACGGGTCAGTGTCTGTAACCTCGTGGCCGCCCACAATGGCATGTGCGGGAGTGGCGGTGCCACACAGTAGTGCGGAGGCGGTAACGGCGGCAAGTGCCTTTTTAAACATTGGGGTTAGCGCTTTCGGTGAGTAACCAAGAATGACGGGGAAATCTTAGCCGGTGCGCTGGGGAAATGAGAAAAGCGCTCCTCTAGGCCCGTGGGGAGTTGGCCCCGGGATCCTGCTGCTGCCGCAACTTAGGTGTGATGGAAGTGATTAGCCAGAAGATGGCCGTGATGGCGGTGGCAACAGGCGGCGCCAGGAAGAAGCTGATAATCACGCCGACCCCGGCCAGTGGGCTGTTTGATCATTAATATGACACAGTCGCCGTCAGGCAAGGGGTCAAGAGCGCTAGGCGGGCCGGCCGGTATCCCCTCGGCGTGGAGAAATCCGCGTTTATCAGTGGTTATGGCTAATTTTTGTTCCCGCTCAGTATTCTGGCAATGGCAGTCGCAGCTCCTTAGAGTCGGTGATTTTTCCGCAGCCCCCCAATTTGGGCACTATTGCGTGCTGCCGGTGTGATGGAAATTGACCCAGCCAACTTGGGCCAAGGGTTGCACGCCGGATACTTCACTTGTATCCTCCGGGTTGATACAGGCAAAGAGGAGGGGTGGTGCCAGTGGAGGCTATAGACGTCCTTGCTTCGCTGGAAATCTTGGCGGCCGACCAGTGGGGAGTCATCACTGCGAAGCAGGCTGAACGCGAGGGAATCTCTCGTTTGTGGCTTAGCCGTCTGGTAAAGCGGGAGTATTTGACCCGAGCTCGTCGTGGTGTCTACTTGTTGCCGTCCTTCTCTAGTGACTCGCAATCAGATTTGAAGGTCGCTTGGATTTCTTTGGTACCTGAAAAATTTTTGGATGAACGTTGGCAGCAATCCAACAAACTCGTTGTGTCACATGAGTCAGCGGCAGAAGTGCATGGAATCGGTGACTTGATTTCGCAGCAGTTCACCTTTTCCGCGGAGGAACGCAAGCAAAGTAGCCAAGCGGATATTCGGATTTACACCCACCGGTTGTTGCCGGACAGTGACGTCGTAAATGTGGACGGGCTGCCCGTGACCTCAGTTGAGCGGACCGTGCTGGATCTAGCGGAACAAAAAATTGAGTTTAATTATTTGGCTCGGTATGTTGTGGAAGCCTTAGAAAAGCAAGGGGTCGGCTTTGTTGCTTTCCGGAGAAGGCTGAATGCTGTTGCATCTAGCTACGGCTTTAAATCAGGGAGTGAGCTCATTGATTCCGCCCTCGCGGAGGCGGGTGCTACTGAAGACTTGGAGGACGCGGTGCTGAGGGGGAATGCGGCATCTGACGTGTTGGCAGCCCTGGCTGAATCTCACAGAGAGTATTTGCAGAAACGGCCTGAGAAATGTGCTTGCAGTGGAATTTAATCCCCTTGAATCACAGTGGGTGGTAAGGGTTTCAAGAGGTAGATGAAAATGTGAATCTTTCGAAATTTTCGTTTTGTCCGTGTGGTCTTGGTAGTCTTGACCCCATGGCAAAGACACGTAAGGCAGAGCGCACGGTCCTGACGCCCTCGGATGTCCAGGGCATGCTCGATTTGGGGAACTTTCTCAAAAATGGAGTTCACAGCGCGGAGGCCGCGCTGGTTGGTCCTGACGGTCAAACAGTTCCGCTTCCTCTTGCGGTTTATGAACTCCTGCAGCAAGTTGCTGATGCCGCGCTCCAAGGAAAATCGATCGTGGTAGCCCCCGTCGATCAAAAGCTAACGACGCAGGAAGCTGCAGACTTTCTTGGCATTAGCAGGCCTACGCTCGTAAAACTTGTGGAGAATGGGGAAATCCCTTTTGAACGCACGGCCGGGGGAAAGCACCGTAAGCTCCGGCTCCAGGATGTGCTTTCCTACCAGGAATCGGTGAATCAGCGTCGTCGAGAGACCCTCAAAGAGATGGCGGAAGAAGTCGGCGGGGAAAGTCTGCTTGCATACGAATACGACATGGAGGCCGTTAACCAAGCAGTCAAGCGTGCCCGCTTGGAGAGTCAGCAGTGACCCGCTTCAGTGCTCTCCTAGATGCCTGCGTGTTAGTTCCGATTGCGCAGACAGATGGTTGGCGGAGGGAGGCTTGTTCAGTCCCTTATGGAGCCCGCAGATCATCGAAGAAACAGTGAGAGCACTGGAGTTTATTCACCCAGAGATGGCAAAAGATGGCAAGGCGCATCGCCGAGTAGAGGCAATGAACTCTGAACTCTGAACTCTGCTTTCAGTGACGCGGAGGTAACTGGTTGGGAAAGATTGCTCTGCGCTATTGATCTTCCTGACACCGACGATCGCCACGTTGTGGCCGCAGCTATCAAGGGCAGAGCAGACATTATTGTCACTGCGAACGAAAAAGATTTTCCTCCCTCTTGCTTAAGGCATTTTGGCCTAGATACGCAGACCCCAGACGAGTTTCTTCTTCATCAGCTCGATCTAGCTCCAACGCGAGTGATGAGAATACTTATGCAGCAGGCACAGGATTACGAAAACCCAGGCATCGGGACTTCCGACTTGCTCGATCTATTAGAAAAATGTCAACTTCATCAGTTTGTAGTGGAAGCACGCACTCAGATGTGGCGGTTGCGGGATCTGCCGCCACCTGCGTAGATCGCCGGCCAAGAAACCAAGCCGGTAGAATTAGCGCTTATGACTAACTTTCCTATTGCGCCTAAGCACCCTATGACCCGCGAGTTCCACGGACGCAGCTTCGTGGATAACTACGAGTGGCTGCGGGATAAGCAGTCCCCGGAGACGCTGGATTACCTGAACGCGGAAAACGCCTACACGGAGTCTAAGACTAAGCAACTGGAGACCCTGACGGAAAACATTTTCCAAGAGGTGAAGTCGCGTGTGAAGGAAACGGATATGTCCGTGCCCACGCGCCGGGGTGACTACTGGTACTACGGCCGTTCCATCGAGGGCAAGAACTACGGCATTTCCTGCCGTTTGCCGGTGGAAGATGGCCAGGATCCGTGGACCCCGCCGGTCATTCCGGAGGAGGGCGCACCGGCAGGCGAGCAGGTCCTGCTGGACGTCAATGAGCTGGCAGAGGGCCATGAGTTTTTCTCTTTGGGCGCGTCCACGGTGTCTGAATCTGGCCGCTTGTTGGCCTATTCGCAAGACACTGCGGGCGATGAGCGGTTCACGCTGTTTGTCAAGGACCTCCAGACCGGGGAGCTGCTGGAAGACCGCCTGGACGGCATTCATTACGGCGCTACCTGGATTGGGGATGAGTACATCTTCTACACCACGGTTGATGACGCGTGGCGCGCGGATAAGGTCTGGCGCCACCAGTTGGGCACCGCGCAGGACCAGGACGTGCTGGTTTTTGAGGAAAAAGACGAGCACTTCAACGTTGGTGTAGGAAAAGCGCGCAGCGATAAGTACGTGTTCATCGGCCTTGGTTCCAAGCTCACCAGTGAGGCCTGGGTCATTGAAGCAGATACTCCCGATGCCGCCCCGAAGTTACTGTGGCAGCGCGAGACGGGCGTGGATTACGACGTGGACCACGCCGTGGTGGGTGGCAAGGACTATTGGGTGGTCACCCACAACGCCACCGGCCCGAACTTTGAGGTGGGCTACTGCGAGGTCGGTGACTTAAAGCCCCTACGGGAGCTTAACGTCCTGATGGCGCACAGTGACACGGTGCGTATTGAGGGCGTGGATACCTACCGTGACCATATTGCGGTGGGTTACCGGCGCGGGGGCATCGGCAGAGCTGCGATCATGGACGTGCGCGCAGGATGGGGCGCGTTTGATGAGCTGACCTTTAAAGAGGAGCTCTACACCGTGGCTATTGGTGGCAACCCGGAGTGGGACGCGCCGGTGCTGCGCGTGAGCTACACCTCCTTCATCGAGCCGGGTCAGCTGTTTGATTACCGCGTGGCTACTGGCGAATACACGCTGTTGAAATCCCAGGAAATCCCCGGCGGCTACAACAAGGATGATTATGTGGCCTACCGCATGTGGGCTGAAGCAGAAGACGGCGCGCGCATCCCGGTGTCTGTTATCCACCGCGCGGACCTGGACCGTACCAAGCCCAACCCGGCGCTGCTGTATGCCTACGGCTCCTATGAGATGAGCATTGACCCGTACTTCTCCGTCTTCCGCCTGTCCCTGATGGACCGCGGCATGATCTATGCCATCGCGCACGTGCGCGGCGGTGGGGAGATGGGCCGGTCGTGGTACGACGAAGGCAAGATGCTCAATAAGAAAAACACGTTCACCGACTTCATTGCGGTTGCTGATGACTTGATTGCCCGCCGCGTGACCACGCCTAAGACGTTGGTGGCTGAGGGCGGTTCCGCCGGTGGCTTGCTCATGGGCGCGGTGGCCAACATGGCGCCGGATAGGTTTGTGGGCATCCAGGCGAATGTGCCGTTTGTGGACCCGCTGACCTCTATTTTGAAGCCGGAGCTGCCGCTGACCATCCCCGAGTGGGAGGAGTGGGGGGATCCGTACCATGACCCGGAGGTCTATGACTACATGTTGTCGTACTCTCCGTACGAGAACGTGGCGGCTCAGGACTACCCGGACATCTTGGCGCTGACCTCGCTCAATGACACCCGCGTGCTGTACGTGGAGCCGGCCAAGTGGATTGCCAAGCTGCGGGATACCGCTTCCTCGGGTGAGTTCTTGCTCAAGACGGAAATGGCTGCCGGCCACGGCGGCGTCTCCGGGCGCTACGCGAAGTGGCGCCAGAACGCCTTCGAGTTCGCCTGGACCATCAACAAGGCCACCGGCGCGACGGAATAGTTGCCGCGCGAAACCGGGCAGGCTGTGCGATAATTCCCAGTATGCGCGGTCTGCTCCTGGTTTCGGTCTCAAGTATCTTTGCCGGCACTCGGGAAGGTGCCGCCCGGCTGGTTGCGGAATTAGACAGCCGGGGCGTGCCGGTGTCGCTGTTGGTGGCACCGCACATTGATGGTTCGTGGCATCTAGCTAAAGACCCCGGGACTATGGCCTGGCTGCGGGAGCAGCAAGACTCTGGCCGGGCGCTTATCCTCAACGGGTTCGACCAAGCCGCCCAGGGCCGGCGTGCGGAGTTTGCCAATCTGCCGCCTCATGAGGCCAAGCTCCGGTTGGCCGGGGCCACCCGCCAGATGGCCCAGCTGGGGTTTGTTACCGGTATCTTCGCGCCGCCGCGGTGGCGCATGTCGCCCGGGGCGCTGGAGGTCTTACCGGAATTCGATTTCCGGCTGGCGGCCTCCACCAACGGCATTCACCAGCTGGATTCGGGCCGTTTGCACCAAACCCGGAACCTTTCCTACGGTGAGGGCTTTGGCTCGGCCAAGTGGTGGCGTCGCAACATCATCAAAGCTGCCGGGCGCTCCGCGCAGCGCGGTAATACCGTGCGGTTGTCCGTCTCCGCCCGGACGCTGCACGAGGACAAGGTCATGCGCGACTTCCTCAAGGCGGTCGATAGCGCAGCCGGCGCCGGTGCCCGCCCGGCTGATTACACGGCGTTTTTCTAGGTATTCCTCTCTGACAGGGGGAGCTTTTACCCCCTGGACAGTGGAAACGATGCCCATTAGAATGCCGGTAACCAGGCCGTGGGTGTCATTGGGCCCTAGGCGAAGTTTTGGTCTTTCGGGCCATGAAGTAAGGAGAAAACAATCGGTATCATGGAATTCCTCGTCATAGCGATCACTTTAATCATTCCTGTTCTCATCATTTTCGTGGCTTTCAAAGGCGCGCAAATATTGCTTGAGATCCGAAAGGATACGAAGCAGATCTTGAAAGAGGTTAGGAAATAAATTTCCTTGGCCTAGACAATGTGGCACGCAAGTGCCATGTTCGCCCGCTTTTCTACGGGAGTAGACCGGGTGCCGATGGGTGATGCTTGCCCATCGGCACTGTCATCTGGCCCTTCATCTGCGCTGGTATCCGGTGCTCTCCCTAGTGCTTTTCGCCATTGTCTGATCCTGCTAAACAGCAACATTCATAAAGGAATCGCTGTACTGTGGGCTCTAGGTGGGAACCAGCGGGCCTGGTCACAAGGCCCTCCCCAGTTTGGAAAGGCACTCAGATGACCGCTTATTCAATAATTATGGCCGTAACTTTGCTCCTGGCGGGAGCAATCATGTTGTGGTCCGGAATTAAGGCCCGACAAGGTGCCCTGCGCAGAAACATGTGGATCGGCATTCGGACCCCAGCTCTTCTGGCCAGCGACGAGGGCTGGATCGAAGGCCACAAAGCCGCAGCACCCTATTTGATAGCAAGCAGTATCCCACTTTTCGCAGGTGGCGTCTTCTGCTTGTTTGCCCAGGAATCCCTTCTCGCTTGGGTTGGCCTGCCGGTGGTCACTGTGATGTTGCTCCTGGTTTTGATCGGCTCTCAAAAAGCCAATTCGGCAGTGAAATAGGCTTTCCTTTGGGAGCTGCAGGCTGTTTGACCCGCGCGCTCCTTCCACACTGCCTGGCGGGCCACCCTGGGCCGCCAGGCCCCTGCCGTTTTAACGGATGTGTAGCGGCAGATGGTCGTAAATCCGCTGGAACAGCGGTCCAACTCCGGGTAGCTGGAGGGCGGATAGGAGCAGCGTCGCAATGGTAATGATGGCGGCTACAACGGTGGCGGGAATCCACCATTGCGAGGAATCCGAGCTTCCCGTTTCTCCGCGCGAAGGGGCTTCCACCACTTCCGTTGTTCCGTCGGTGTAATGAATTTCCCAGCGGCCGTCGGCTGCGGAGTTGATTGAAGCTATACCGCGTCCGTCGTGGCCGTCGCGGCCATCCTGACCGGCTTTACCGTCTTGGCCTTGAAGCTGTGACAGCGGCCCTAGATCTTTGACAGTGCCGTCGCTTAACGTAATGAGGAGATGACCAGCGCCGTTGGTCTGAACCTTGGTGATTCCTCCCCCTGGCGCTCCTTGTGGGCCTTGTGGTCCTGCGGGTCCGGTGTTGCCTTGTGGGCCTTGTGGTCCTGCGGGTCCGGTGTTGCCTTGTGGGCCTTGTGGTCCTGCGGGTCCGGTGTTGCCTTGTGGGCCTTGTGGGCCAACCACGTTGCCCAGATCCTGGGAGGTGCCGTTGGTGTAGAAAACCCAGAGGTGGCCGTCATCGGTCGTTTCGAAGCGGTCTACGATACGAGGTGAGTCCGCGGCCATGACCGTGAGCGTGGACGCCGTGCGTTCAGGGCTATTCTGCTTAATGCTTACGGCTAATTTTTCGCCCTCGGGTTTAACGTCCAGAATTTTGAAGTGGAAGTGGCCGTCCTTGTAACCCAGCGGCTTTAGGTTCTCCGACGCCGAATCATAAGAAAGGCCGCCAGGCAGATCATCGATAGCAACAAAATCAGAGTCGACCACATTAGCCATTTCCCCGCGGAGAGCGGTAGGCAGTGGAATGGACACGATGTCGTTTTCGGTTGCGTGGGTGCTTTTCCTAAACTCCGAAAAGACGTCGTCTTTAAGGTGAAACCCAACTTTGAGGGGATCGTGGTCAGAGGAGCGGTACGGGGACTGGTCGTAGAAGTTGACTACGTTCTGGTTGTATTCGGAGTACTCAAAAGCGCGGGGCTCATCGGCGTTGATGTCCCAGACCTGGACGTCGGAGATTTTGCCGGCGGCCTGTTCATTGACAATGAGGTGATCCAGGGTGCCCAGCCGGCCGTCGTACATGAATGAGGTACTGGTGTCGTAGTTCTCAGCGGGCACGGAGTAGCCGGCGTCGCGGAAGATGTTCAGCGCGTTTTCGTGCGTATTGGCGTTGAAGTCACCCATGAGGAAGATGGGCTTGTCCGCCCAGTCGGTCTGCGCGTCCACGAATTCCAAGACAGCGCGGGACTGTTCATCGCGGAAGATGGCGTTGTTGCCCTGGCCGTCATGGCGGTCCTCACCGCCGGCTTTGACGTAGCCCTTGGACTTGAAGTGGTTGGCCACGACCACGATGTGCTCGGCGTTAGGATCTGTGACGGAGGCGAACTCCTGGGCCATGGGCTCACGGGCGGAGCGGTAGAAGGCGTCGTGCTTGTAAATCCGGGACTCGCCCACAGGGGTGAACTTGTCCGGGTTGTAGATAAACGCGGTGCGCACCACGTCACCCTTCACGGGCACGTTGGCGGGGGAGGGGACAAACTTCCAGTTGCCGCCGGCCTTGTTGAGCTCCTCCGTCAGGTGAGCCAGGGCGTCGTCGCGGCGGTTGAGATCCCCGGTGACGGCGTAGGTGTTTTCTACCTCCACCAGCGTCACGATGTCCGTGTTCAGCTGGTTGATAGCGGAGACAATCTTGGCCTGCTGGCGCTTGAAGTTCTCCTCGTTCCAGGCGCCGCGGGTGGTGCCTTCCTTGACCTTGATGGGGTTGCCGTCCTTATCTGTGCTGGCGCTATCACCGTATTCGGTGCCCAAGGAGATGAAGTAGTTCAGCACGTTGAACGCGCCGATGGTGTATTCGCTGTCCATCTCCGGCGCCTGCGGGCGGGATACCTCCCAGCTGATTGGCAGCTCGCTGCTTGTAGAGTTGCCGGTCACCGGCGCTTGCGGCTGGAGCGTCCAGTGCCCGTAGGCATAGCGCAGCAGCACAGGTTGCTGGAACCTCACCTGGTCGGTAAGCCGCAGGGTCTTAATGGTCTGGCCGCCGTCCTGGGAGAGGTAAGGGACCGGGGTGTCCTTGTCGCCTGCGGTGTAGTCCCCGGTGCGGCCGTCGTCTAGGTAGATAATCCGCTGCGGGTTCTCACGCAAGAGCCTCTGGGTGGGGGAGTTATCATCGTGGGAGGGCAGGTGGTGCTCGGTGGGCGCATAGAGCGGCTTAGTCCCGCCGTTGAGCCCCACCGTGCCATTGACGTGGAGATCGTAGTGGTCGGTCACGGTGTGCACGCCGGGTTGGATGAGCATGTTCTCGTAGGCCTCCCGCGCCTTGTCGCCCATGGGTAGCTCATCAATTTTCAGCGGAGTAACCGGGGCAAGGTCTTCGATAACCTCAATGGACTTCGCGCGGATCTGGGTGTCCTCGTACTTCTCCCGCACGGTTCCAGTGACCTTGACGGACTGGCCAAGCTCGGGGTAGTCCGTGCCGGCCGGGACGGAGATGAAAATGCCGTGCGAGGGGGCATCGGCGGCATGGGGCGCAGTGCCGGTGCCGGCGGTCTGGATGGTGAAACCGTCAAAGCCGCCCTCCTTCCACACGCCGGTGACTACGCCCTCGGTGTTGACCTCCTGGCCCTGCATGGTGGACTCCATCTCCGTGCCCTGGATATCCGCGATGGGCGTAATCACCTGATACGCCGGCAGCAGGTCAGGGTAGTTGCCGGTGGCGTTTTGTGGGGTGGGGTCACCAGCCTGGAAGTCTGCGGCGTTGTTGTCAGTGTCCTGGCCGTTTGTACGGCTCACAGACTTGGCGTTGCTGTGGCCGGTGGCGGGGCGGGATTCAAAAAGCCCGGACGCGCCGTAGCCCACCTTGTCTATTATCCCCGCCTCCTCGGAGCTTAAGGTCACCGATCCATAGGACGCCGCCAGGCTGAAGCCGGCGTCATAGTCGGCCGGGGGCAGGCCCTTCTCACCGCCGGAGCCGGTGGCGCCTTTAATGAGGAAGTAGCCCTGCGGCGCGATGTCCACGCGCGGCAGCCGCTTGGATTCCTTGAGCGCTCCCTGCTTGTCGTAATAAGCAATGTTGGTCCCGGCTAGGGATAAAGGCTTATCCGTGGGGTTATAAAGCTCAATGAAGTCAGAGTCGTAGAGCGCCCCGGAGTTTCCGCCGCCGCCGTGGACCTCGTTGATGACAATGCTGTCACCTGCAGGGGCGGCGTAGGCGGTAGGGGTTGTCAAGGACGTAACTAGCGCGGCAATGCTCAAGATACCTAGGCGCTGAGGGGACATGGTTAGCCTCCAAGGGTTGGGGTTGGATGCTTAAAAGTTTAGCTGGATAGGTTTTCGCTCCCCAATCGCGATAGACTGAGCAGGCATTTGTAGCTACGCACAGTAAGGCAGAAAAATCATGGCTCGTGTTGTTGTCAATGTCATGCCCAAGGCAGAAATCCTGGACCCGCAGGGACAAGCAGTTGTCCGCGCGCTGGGTCGAATTGGTGTTTCCGGGGTCAATGACGTCCGTCAGGGAAAGCGTTTTGAAATCGAAGTAGATGACTCGGTATCCAAGGAAGACCTGCACAAAGTTGCAGAGACCTTGCTTGCCAACACCGTTATCGAGGACTTTACCGTGGAGGTCTCCTAAGTGAGTGCAAAGATTGGTGTCATTACCTTTCCCGGCACCTTGGATGACGTAGACGCCGCGCGTGCGGTGCGTCTGGCTGGTGCGGAAGCCGTGAGCCTGTGGCACGCGGATGAAGACTTGAAAAACGTTGACGCCGTAGTAGTACCCGGCGGGTTTTCTTACGGGGACTACCTGCGCACCGGCGCAATTTCTGCGCTGGCGCCAGTCATGCGCGCCGTGATTGACGCCGCCGGCAAAGGAATGCCCGTCCTGGGCATTTGCAACGGCTTCCAGATTCTGACTGAAGCCGGCCTGCTGCCGGGCGCGCTGACCCGCAACAAGGGCCTGCACTTCCACTGCGTGGACACTTTCCTGACCGTGGATAACGCCAACACGGCGTGGACCACCGAGTTTGAGTCCGGTTCCAAGATCCTGGTTCCGGCTAAGCACGGGGAGGGCCGCTTCCAGGCCAGCGCTGAAACAGTGAAGCAGCTGGAGGAAGAAGGCCGCGTGGTCTTCCGCTATACGGATAACTTCAACGGCTCCGTCAACGACATTGCCGGAATCACCAATGAGACCGGCCGCGTGGTTGGACTCATGCCGCACCCAGAGCACGCCGTAGAGACCCTCACCGGGCCGTCCACGGATGGTCTGGGTCTTTTTGTCTCCGCCATCAACGCTATTACCAAAGGAGCTTAACCCGTGACCGTTCATAACGACACCGTTGAGCAAGCAACCTCTAGCCCGGAGCAGGCGCAGCCCTACCGCGAGCTGGGGCTCAAAGACGATGAGTACGCCCGCATCAAAGACATCCTGGGCCGCCGCCCCACCGACGCGGAGCTGACCATGTACTCCGTCATGTGGTCCGAGCACTGCTCGTACAAGTCCTCCAAGACGCACCTGCGCTACTTCGGTGAGACCATGACCGCGGAGATGGGTGAGAAGATCCTAGCCGGTATTGGTGAAAACGCCGGCGTGGTAGACATCGGAGACGGCAACGCGGTGACCTTCCGCGTGGAGTCCCACAACCACCCCTCCTACGTGGAGCCGCACCAGGGTGCAGCCACCGGCGTAGGCGGAATTGTCCGCGACATCATGGCCATGGGCGCACGCCCCATCGCCGTGATGGACCAGCTGCGCTTCGGCGCTGCCGATGCCCCCGACACCAAGCGCGTCCTGCCCGGCGTCGTGGATGGCATTTCCCACTACGGCAACTGCCTGGGCCTGCCCAACATTGGCGGGGAAACCGTTTTTGATGACTCCTATGCCGGCAACCCGCTGGTCAACGCCCTGTGCGTGGGCACTCTGCGGGTGGATGACCTCAAGCTGGCCTTTGCCTCTGGCAAGGGCAACAAGGTTATCTTGTTCGGCTCCCGCACCGGACTAGACGGGATTGGCGGGGTGTCCGTACTGGCGTCCGACACCTTCGAAGACGGAGCGGAGCGCAAACTGCCCGCAGTGCAGGTAGGCGACCCCTTCGCGGAGAAGGTCCTCATTGAGTGCTGCCTGGACCTCTACCACGCCGGCGTGGTCGTGGGCATCCAGGACTTGGGCGGCGCGGGCTTGGCCTGTGCGACCTCTGAACTGGCGGCATCGGGAGATGGTGGCATGGAAATCAATTTGGACGCCGTACCGCTGCGCGCAGAAAACATGACCGCCGCGGAAATCCTGGCCTCCGAATCCCAAGAGCGCATGTGCGCCGTGGTGGCCCCGGAGAACGTGGACAAGTTCCTAGAAATCTGCGCCCACTGGGACGTCACCTGCGCCGAAATCGGTGAGGTCACCGACGGCACCCGCCTTATCATCCGCCATCAGGGTGAAGTAGTGGTGGACGCGCCGCCGTCAACCATCGCTGATGAGGCCCCGGAATACAACCGCCCCTACGCCCGGCCTGAGTGGCAAGACGAGCTGCAGAAATTCACCGGCGTGCCCACCGCACCGCTGGGTGAGGCCCTCACCAAGCTGGTTGCCTCCCCCGCACTGTGCTCCCGTGATTTCATCACCAACCAATACGACCGCTACGTGCGCGGCAACACCGTGCAAGCCAGCCACTCCGACTCCGGCGTGCTGCGCATTGATGAGGAAACCGGGCGCGGCGTGGCGGTGTCCGCTGACGCCTCTGGCCGCTACACCAAGCTCGAACCCAACACCGGCGCACGCCTGGCCCTGGCGGAGGCCTACCGCAACGTGGCCGTCACCGGCGCCACCCCGGTGGCTATCACCAACTGCCTGAACTACGGCTCCCCGGAAAACCCGGACGTGATGTGGCAGTTCCGCGAGTCCGTGCACGGCCTGGCCGACGGCGCCGTGGAGCTGGGTATTCCCGTCTCCGGCGGCAACGTGTCCTTCTACAACCAGACCGGTGATGAGCCCATCCTGCCCACTCCCGTGGTGGGCGTGCTGGGCGTATTCGATGACGTCTCCAAGTCCATCGGCCACAGCGTCTCCAAGCCCGCGGAGCTCATCTTGTTGGGTGAGACCATGGATGAGTTTGGCGGTTCCATCTGGCAGCAAGTCTCCACTGGTGAGCTGGGCGGCCTGCCGCCCAAGGTGGACCTGGCCAATGAAAAGCGCCTGGTGGACTTCTTTAGCGGTGCTGAAGACGTCTTGGCTGCGCACGACCTGTCCGAGGGCGGCCTAGCAGTGGCCGCGTTTGAGATGGTAAAGCGCGCCGGGCTGGGAGTGGACCTGGACTTGTCCGCCGTCCACGCGGATGACTTCGTGGCGGCCTTCTCCGAGTCCGCCTCCCGCGCGCTCGTAGCTTGTGACGCTGAGCGTGTGGACGCCGTGCTGGCCCGCGCCGCTGAATGCGGTGTACCGGCTGTACGCGTGGGCGCGGTCAATGACTCCGGCAACTTCACCTTCGGTGGCCAGACCGTGGCCGTGGCTGACCTGGTTGCCGCCTGGTCCGCCACGCTGCCCGACCTTTTTGGTCACGCGGTGGGCGCTAACTCCGTAGTGGAGTAAAGCGCACCTCTGACCGGCCGGCCCCCTTGCTTGGGGCCGGCCTTCGCGGTTGTACGGCCCATTGTTGTTAGCTCAGCCGGTGCCCGGTGACGTTGGTTGGTAGATAACCTCCGGCGACGCCTGTACCTCTTTCCAGTTTGCGCCGGGACGGTGTCGTTCGTTGGTAGAAAATCTCTGGCGACGCCTGTACCTCTTTCCAGTTTGCGCCGGGACAGTGTCGTTCGTTGGTAGATAATCTCTGGCGACGCCTGGTTTAGGACTTATCTACCAATGGACGGACATGTGGTGATCTTTAAAGATCGCGGGCGCCAATCGTGCGGGCGATAGTTTGGGCCCAGCTGACCTTCATCTCATGGGCAAAAAGCCCGAAGGTGTGCGCACCCAGCGGAGAGTAGTAATGGTTGACGCGAACTCCCGCCTGGCGGGCGGAGCGGACAAAGTCAGCGGTACACATGTTGGATACCCGCTCAACCAGCTGGGGGCCAATAGCTGACTTCAAGGACTGGGAACCAATGTCCGGGCCGCCGGGAATTCCGGAGGCGGAAGCAGTGAAAACCTCAACGTCGCGCAGGAGGTGCAAGTTGGACGCGGGGTCATTGTTGCGCCAGGCGGGACCGCCCGGCAGGCCCCAAGCGTTCATGGAACTGCCACCGCCGGAGGACATCATGGCTGAGGCTACCGTCGCGCCTAGAGGACTAGACTGCATTGGGCATCCAGAGTAGGAAGCAGCGGCGCGGAAACGTGCTGAATTGTGCGCAGCGATGTTTAAGGCGGCGGCACCGGTGGAAGAAAGCCCCGCTACGGCATCTACCCCAGTTCCGCCAAAAGCCGCGTCAATAAGCGGTGGAAGTTCGCGTCCAACGTAGGTACTCCACCTGTTGACACCAAGAATTGGGTCAGGGGAGCTCCAGTCGGTGTACAGGGAATACGGTCCACCCAGCGGCATGACAACGTTGACGTTTTTTCGAGCAAACCAGGGTTTGACGTCAGTACTGACCAGCCAGTTGAGGCCTTGTTGCCCGCCCTCAATTCCTGGAAGCAGGTAGAAGCTGGGGCGCGGGCCCGGAGCATTTTCGGGGACTAGGACGTTATTTTCAATTATGGCGCGGTTGGCAGGCGACCACACGCGCACGCGCCAGTGGTTAGCGTGGACGTGGGTCTTTTCCACGATGAAGGCGTTGTTTCCCAACCACGGCTGCGGGTTGTTGGCCAGGGTTTCTGCGACTTTTCCGGGAAGGTGGCTGGAAAGTTGGGCGTTGGCCACCGCCGGGGTGGTGAGCAAGCAGGCGCTGAGAGCAAGAGCGATCTTGAGGGGAGAAGAAAAAACCATAGCTAGATCTTATCGTGTTTGGTTGCCGGGCGGGCTATTAAACCTCTAAAACATCCGCAGCCCGCACCTGCTAAGCTTACGCCAGCGTAGGTTAGGTGCGCAGGCCGGTTGCGCAGGCCGGGTACGTAGGCTTGATGCGTAGGTGGCTTGATGCATAGGTTGGCCGCGCTGGCCGCGATTGTGTGCAGCTGGCAGGGTGGTTGAACTTCCGCCATCACGGGGAGCACTGTGCAGACCGCCCGTGTGCCGGATGACCCCGGGGCCTGCGGCCAGGGGTAACTGGGCCACCAAGCCCCGCCCAACTTTAGTGAAAGGAGCCCCGGTGGTAGAAAAGCGCCCAGAAACCGTGATTGAAAAGACGCTCTTAGTGGCGGACAGGGGGCCGCGCCCGCTGGTGCGTGGCTGGTTGCATGCGGGCGCGGCGCTGCTATCGCTGATAGTTGCCACGGTGCTGGCCACCTTTTCCTGGATGACACTGGCGTGGTGGCAGGCCCTAGGAGTGAACGTTTATTGCCTGGGGTTGGTGGTTTTGTTCGGGGTTTCGGCTGCTTATCACCTTATCCCGTGGCGGTCCCCGGCTACGGTGGCGTGGTGGCGCCGGGCGGACCACGCCGTTATCGCAGTATTTATTGCCGCCACGTACACGCCCATGCTGCTAATTGTGACCCCGGATGCCTGGTGGATGCTGCTGATAGCGTGGGTGGGCGCGGCCGCGGCGGCGGTGCTGAACCTAGCGTGGATTGAGCACCCGCGGGCGCTGGACGTGGTGGTCTATCTTTCTTTGGGGTGGCTTATCATCCCCCTGATTCCCCAAGTCTGGTCCCACGCGGGAGCCGGAGTGGTGTGGCTGCTGTTTGCCGGCGGGGTCATTTATTCCCTGGGGGCGCTGGTGTACGGGTTTAAGTGGCCCGGCCGCAACGCCCGGTGGTTTGGCTATCACGAGCATTTCCACGCCGCCACGGTAGTAGCGGCAGCCATTCATTTGGTGGCCATGTGGATAGTGGTGGCGCGCTAGTTGGTCTGCCCTCCATCTGGTGCGCGGGCTAGTCGGTGCACGGGCTAGCTGGTGTGCGGGGCTAGTCGGTGCGCGAGCTGGCTGGTGTGCGTACTAGCCGGCGTGCGCGTTAGTCGATGTGTTGGACGTTGAGCGGTGCCACCAAAGGTTGCGGGGAGTACTTACCGCGCAGCTCGCGCAGAATGGTGGCGTGCTCGGCAAGCCGCTTATCCTCCGGGGTTTGCGGAGTGAATTGCCGCGCCATCACCGGGTTCCAGTCTTGGTCCATAGCCATGTAGGTCACGGTAGCGTGGATAGCGGTTTCCAGCTGGCTGCGGCCGTCCACTGGCGCTCCGGAGCGCACGTGCACGCTCATCTGCATGCTGCGCTTGTCAGTGCGCATCATACGCGCGTCAACCTCAATGAGGTCGCCGATGGAGATGGGCTTATAAAAACGAATTCCGCCGGCGTAGACCGCCACGGTGTGCTGCGCTGACCACTCGGTGGTACACGCCGTACCGGCTTCATCAATCCACTCCATGGCCGTACCGCCGTGGACTTTTCCGCCCCAGTTCACGTCCGTGGGTTTGGCAAGGAAGCGGTGGATCATGCGGGGGGCATCGGAAGGGCCGTTGTAAGTCTGTTTATCCATCTCCGCCTCGATGGCCTGACGCAGTTCAATCCGGGATTTGGCGGTCTCCATAACGCGGCGTTCTTCGTCCGTGGCAGGTTCAAAGCGAGGAACCTGGGTGGGTTTGTTAGTGGAGGGGTCCTTGGCCACGAAGATGACCAGGCAGTCGCAAGCGCGGGTGAACACGCCTTCCCGGGGGTCAGCAGAACGGACTTCGTTGATGATGTGCATCGAGCTGCGGCCAGTAAGGGCTATGCGGGAGCGGACCTCCACAATGTGCCCGGAGGGGATAGGGCGGGTGAAGTGAATGTGTCCCACATACGCGGTCACGCAGTAGGCGCCGGACCACTGGGCGGCGCAGGCGTAGGCGGCTTTATCTATCCATTCGAGGACGCGTCCGCCGCCAATTCCCTGCGCGCCGGCAATAGTAATGTCGGTTGGGGAGGCCATAAAGCGCAGCGTGATGGACGGGGATTTTTCTGTATGGGGCATGCGTTCAAGTATAGAATCTGGGGCTATGGCAAAGAAATATGATCCGGAGGAGCTGCGTGTGGCGGTGGCGGAGGTCCGCGACTGGGTGGAAGGGCATGGGCCCACCCCACCCCGGGCGCAGGTAGCGCAGGCGGTGCGGCTCACGGCGCGGGCGGTGGCCCATGACGCGCCGGGGCATAGTGTGGAGTTGCGGGTGCCCCCGTTTGTGGCCGTGCAGTGCATAGATGGTCCGCGGCACACGCGCGGTACGCCGCCCAATGTGGTGGAGACGGATCCGCTGACGTGGCTCAAGTTGGCGTTGGGGCAGGTAAGCTTTGCTGATGCCACCGTGGCGGGCCAAGTAGACGCCTCCGGCGCGCGTGCGTCCGAAATTGCTCAGTGGGTGCCCGTGGTTTAGGGTTTGCCGTTTAGTTTTCTAGGGCTTTTGCAGTTATTATGGGGGCGTGAACTGCGCGACTGAAGTCAGTAACCTAGATGATCATGGTGAGAATGCTCCACAAGATGAATGTGGTGTATTTGGTATATGGGCCCCCGGTGAGGAAGTTTCTAAACTTACCTACTTTGGGCTATTTGCCCTCCAGCACCGCGGCCAGGAGGCCGCCGGAATTGCGGTGGGGGATGAAGACAGAATCTTAGTTTTTAAAGATATGGGCCTGGTGGCCAATATCTTTGATGAATCCACCTTGAACTCCTTGCAGGGCAACGTGGGAGTGGGGCATACCCGCTATTCCACGGCCGGTGGCAAGGAATGGGCCAATGTCCAGCCCATGCTCACTACCTCCCCCAACGGCGTGGATATCGCGCTGGGCCATAATGGCAACTTGGTTAACTACCTAGAGCTGCGTGATGAAACCATGAAGCGTGGTTTGGTGAAGTCAGGAAATGAGACGGTCTCTGACTCCATGTGCCTGTCTTTGCTGCTGGCGGACGGCGTGGGGGAAGACACCACCATTTTTGAGTCCGCCCGCGCGCTCTTGCCCAAGGTCAAGGGAGCTTTCAGCCTGACTTTCACTGACGGTCATACTCTCTACGCCGCGCGTGATGTGCACGGCGTGCGTCCGCTGTGTTTGGGTCGTTTGCCCAAGGGCTGGGTGGTGGCCTCAGAAACGTGCGCCCTTGATATCGTGGGCGCGCAGTTCATCAGGGAAATTGAGCCCGGTGAGATTGTGGCTATTGATGAAGCCGGGGTCCGTTCGGCGCGTTTCCAGGAAGAAAACCGCAACGGCTGCGTGTTTGAGTACGTCTATTTGGCGCGCCCGGACTCCACCATCAAGGGCCGTTCTGTCAACGCCGCGCGCGTGGACATTGGCAAGCGTCTGGCCCGCATGTGGCCGGCTGAGGGTGCAGATATGGTCATCCCTGTTCCAGAATCCGGCAACCCGGCGGCGGTGGGCTACGCCCGGGAATCCGGCATCCCGTTTGGCCACGGGTTGGTCAAAAACGCCTACGTGGGCCGCACCTTCATCCAACCCACGCAAACCCTGCGGCAGCTGGGCATTCGCCTCAAACTCAACCCGTTGCGTGAGGTGATTGAGGGCAAGAAGCTAGTGGTTGTGGATGACTCCATTGTGCGCGGCAACACCCAGCGCGCGCTCATCCGCATGCTGCGGGAGGCGGGTGCCGCTGAGGTACACGTTCGCATTGCCTCCCCGCCGGTGAAATGGCCGTGTTTTTACGGCATTGATTTCGCCTCACCAGCTGAACTGATTGCCAACATCACGGACTCCGAGGACCCAGAGATCATGGCGGAGGTCATCCGGGAGGCAATCGGTGCGGACTCCTTGGGCTTTGTCACTACTGAAGAGATGATAGAGTCCACCCATCAACCTCGGAACGAGCTGTGCGCAGCTTGCTTTGACGGCAAATATCCACTTGGCCTACCGGCCGGCAATCCCCATGCTGAGGCAGTAAAGAAGCTGCTCAGCGTCGACTCCTAAAGGATTTTTCATGACTGATAACACGTACGCAGCCGCTGGCGTTAGCATCGAAGAAGGTGACCGCGCGGTCACTTTGTTTGCCCCGCACGCAAAGCGCGCTACCCGCCCGGAGGTTATGGGAGGCCTCGGCGGATTTGCCGGCCTATTCAAGCTAGGGAAGTACAACGAGCCCATCCTGGCGGCGGGATCTGACGGCGTGGGCACCAAACTAGCGGTAGCCCAGGCCATGGACAAGCATGACACCATTGGTATTGACCTGGTGGCAATGTGCGTAGATGACCTGGTGGTCTGCGGCGCGGAACCACTGTTTTTGCAGGACTACATTGCCGTGGGCAAGGTAGTACCGGAGAAGGTAGCGGAAATTGTTAAGGGTATCGCTGAAGGCTGCGTCCAGGCTGGCTGTGCGCTGCTGGGCGGGGAAACCGCTGAGCACCCCGGTGTGATGGGCGCGGATGAATACGACGTCTCCGCTACTGCGGTGGGCGTAGTGGAGGCGTCGGAACTGCTGGGCCCGGATAAGGTCCGCGAGGGAGATATCCTGATTGCTATGGGGTCATCAGGGCTGCACTCAAATGGCTACTCTTTGGCCCGCTACGTATTGCTGGAGCAGGCCGGCTTGCCACTTGACGGCCACGTTGAGGAGCTGGGCCGCACCCTCGGTGAGGAACTGCTAGAGCCCACCCGTATCTACGCCCTGGACTGCCTGGCGTTGGCCAACGAGTGTGAGGTCTCTACCTTCTGCCACGTCACCGGAGGTGGTCTGGCAGGAAACCTAGCGCGCGTGATTCCCGAAGGTTTGACCGCACACGTCAGCCGCGCTACGTGGACTCCGGGCCAGATCTTTAAGACCATCTCCTCGGTGGGCAAGGTCTCCCTCCCCGAGATGGAAAAGACCTTCAATATGGGGGTGGGCATGATTGCCATCGTGTCCCCGGAGGACCGTGACCGCGCTATGGCTATGCTGGCTGCCCGCCACGTGGACGCTTGGGAACTGGGGCATATCACCAAGGCTCAGGAGGCAGATGAGGCGCGTGTGGAGATGACTGGCGAACACCCCAACTTCTAGGACCCTAGGGCCCACCCCGGTGGGTTCGTTTTCTCACAGCAAAAAGCCACCCCGCGGGGTGGCTTTCTTGCTAGACGGAGGTTGTTACACCGGCGTTCCTACTGCTGGCCGGAACCCTTGCTATCCCATTCTTCGTCTCCATATTTGGCATAACGAGAGTGGTCATCAGGGTAATCAGTGTAGTCAGCGTAGAGTTTCGCGTAGTCCACCTCATCGTCTTCTTTGTCCTGGCTGTTGCTAGGTTTTTGCGAAGCAAGCTCACGTTGCAATGACGCCAGATCCATGTCCGGAGTATTGTACTTGAGCTGGCGTGCAACCTTGGTCTGCTTTGCCTTTGCGCGTCCGCGTCCCATGTGCATGACCCCCTTGAGGTGTGTGGAAAGCTATCCAGGGAATGTTCGGATGCTCCATCAACTTTGTCTGTTTTAGTATCTTCCTTTTAAATACAATAGCCTGTATCGCGGAAAAATTCCGCACCACACCCCTCAACTGGGAAAATGCGGGGCATTTAGCGCCCCCGCAGCCGTTGTTGGGCAGCGCGGCCAGCCTTTGGACCCTCATCCTGGGGGATGGTGCCCTGTTCCACCGCCGCGGCCACGTCCCCAATCTGTAGCGGCCCGCCCAGCGCCGAGCGTTTTACCAGCGCTAGCGCCACCGGGCCGAAGTCGCAGTCATCAACAACGGTTCCCAGGCGGCCTACCCGGCGGCCACCACTGGTGATATCGGCACCAGGGATGGGCATGGTGGGTGCCGAGCCGTCCAAATAGACCATGACCAGCAGCCGGGGGGAGCGGCCTATATTTTCCACCCGCGCCACCGTCTCCTGCCCGCGGTAACAGCCCTTATTGAGATGAACAGCCCCGGGGTGAGGCGCGCGGCCAATCCACTGCGGAACCTCGTGCGCAATAGCCTTGCTATCCAAATCAGCTGCCAACTCCGGTTCCCGGGCGCGAACTCGTTGGGCAGTATAGGCCATTAGCCCGGCCAGCTTTCCGCCTTGACCTTCCAGTTCCGCTACTGCGGTTTCCAGTTCTCCGCGTGGCACACCGAAGTCCGTTTGCGGGGCCGCCAGCTCCGTTGCCGGAGGCAGGGTGCGGGCAAAAACCGCAGCCGAGCATTCTAGTGGAGCGCCCAGCACGCTCAGTACCGCGATGTCTGCCTCCGCGACGGTTACCTGAGACCAGAAGATCATTTTGGTCAGGTAGTCCAGGAGAGAAGGAAACTCTGCTGCGGGGGTATCAAGGTAGAACGTGCCGTCTTTGGACACTGCCACCCCCATGGTGTGCAGGATACGGCCCTGGATGTCCATGTCCAGGGCCTGGGCGCTATACCCGGGGGCGGTATCGTCAAGTTTTTGTGAAAGCAGGTTGTTTAGAAAGCTGGGCGCGTCTGGTCCTGCGACCGAAATCACGCGGCGGTGTGAGCGGTCGATGATGGCCCCGCTATCTTCGACAAAGCGCTGCTCCACCAACGGATTTCCGTAGTGCCAGGCCACACCGGCGGCGTCGATCGGTGAATCTTCTTGCAAAGTAGCTGCCCCTGCGCGGGTTAAAAGTGGTGAAGCATAAGTCATGGTGCCCATCGTAGGGCATAATTGGTTGTATGCTCCCCATCATTTACGTAGTTGAGCCATTTGGTGGCTCAATCCGCCGTCACAACCCAGCTCTACCACTTGTCTTTCCGGATGATGCGGGGATTACAAGAGGTGAGGGAATCTTTGAAACGCTGGTGCTGAACCAGGGGCAGGCGTTTAACGTCAACCGCCACCTGGAGCGGTTCAAAGCCTCCGCCTTGGCCATGGATCTGCCGGACCCTACTGAATCGAAGTGGGTAGAGGCTACCTTGGCGGCGCTGGAGGAGTTTGGCCTCGGGGAGGGCAAATGCACCTGGATCTACACCCGGGGGCGCGCATCCACCGGTATTCCCACCGGCTGGGTCAGCGTGGAGCCCCTGGACGCGGAGCTGTTAGCGCAGCGGGAAAAAGGTGTTAAGGCGGTGAGCCTGGAAAATGTGCGGCAGTTCCCCGGCGCGGTGGGGGCTAAAACCCTAAATTACGCGTCCACCATGGCGGCGCTGCGCCAGGCCAAGCAATCCGGTGCGGATGAGGTCATCTTCCTGGACTCGGACGGCCACGTGTTGGAGGGCTCTCGCTCTAGCGTTATCACGGTAAAGGGCAAGAAGCTCCGCACGCCCGATGCCCCCGGGATCATCAGCGGCACCACCCAGGCCGCCCTGTTTGAGCTAGCTCAGAAGGACGGTTACCGCTGCAAGGCCAAGGTTATGGATACTGAATATCTGCGGGGTGCGGACTCTGTGTGGTTGGTGTCTTCCACCCGCGGGCCGGTGCGCGTGACCCACCTGGATGGGGAGAAGCTGGCCAAGCCCGCGGATGAAGCAGAGCTTAAGAAGTTGATGACCAAGGCGATGTACGCCGAGGGCTAGCCTCCCGGGCGCGGGGCTTGGTGGGGCGGCCGGTGAAGCCAGCCGGTGGAGCCGGGCCGCGGGGCGGCCGGTGGAGCCGGGCCGTGGGGCCAGCCGGTGGGGTCGGGCGGGAGGAATCCTAGCCGGCCACGCGGGTGAGCTCAGCGGACATGTAAGGGCGCATTTCCCCGTCCACGAGGCGTTCATCCACCCAGCCCAGGTTGTTATTGGGCATGAGGCCGTACATGCGCTTGCCGGGGCCAAGCGCCTGCGGCCCGGTTTCGGTGACCATGGTGGAGGCGGACTGCAGCGACCAGGCGCGCTCGTTGAAGGGTTCGCCGTAGAAAATCTCTACGATTCCGTTGGAAGAGGTGTAGGTCATCTCAATGTCATCGCTGGGGGAGATGCGCCAAAAGCCCGTCTCGCGGACGTCGGGGCCCTGCGCTTGGCCTTCGGAATCAAGGCGCCAGGTGCGGGAGGAGAAAGTCAGGTACTCCTGGCCGTCGTGGGCAATGATGAGCTGCTGGCCAAAGGAATATTCCTGCCCCTTGGCGTCATGGCCCTGGCCTTCGCCCTGCCACACGCCCACGAGGGGGAGAAGCCCCAGGAGGGCGTCGTGCAACGATGGGCCTTGGCGCAGGTTGGCGGTGTCATCGGGCACCGGCGTCTCACCAAGTCCGATTGCTGGGATGTTGCGTCCAGCGGCGTCTTTCCACGCCTCCGCAGCCTGGTTTACGGCCTGATTGCCGTCGAGCTTTTTAGGATCATTTTCTGGGTGAGTCTCATTCATGGGGCAAATTCTACTAGGCTTGGTAAACATGCGCGTAATGCTTATAACTAATCCTAATTCCACCTCCCAAGACTCATCCGTCATGCGGCACGTATTCCCGGCCCTTGATGCGGTAGAGGGGGCGGAATATTTTGTCCGCCTGACCCAATACCCCGGGCATGCGGAAGAAATCGTCCAGGACCTCACCCGCGAGGACTATGACGTAGTGGTAGCCGTGGGCGGTGACGGCACTGTCAGTGAGGTCATTAACGGCCTGTTGGGCTCCCCGGATGACCCCCGTGACCCGCAGGAGGTCCCGGCCCTCGGAGTGGTCCCCACCGGGTCAGCTAACGTTTTTGCGCGCGCACTGGGCTTTTCCGGATTCCCCGAAGACGCCGCCGTAGAGCTTGCCCAGACCCTGCGGGACAATTCCCGCCGGACCATCCGCCTGGGCGTATGGGAAACCCCATCGGACGGTGAGCAACGCTGGTTTGGCGTCAACGCCGGGTTCGGGATTGACGCGGACGTGCTGGCGGCGGTGGACAAACAACGCGCTAAAGGTCACGCTGCCACCCCGGCTAGGTACCTGTGGATTACGGTCAAGACCTGGCGTGACGCCCTGCGCAACCCCAAGCGCATCAAGGTTCAGGCAACCAACGGAAAGAAAGAGATTTCCCTGTCCGGGATGCCTTTGATCTTTGCCTCCAACACCAACCCGTGGACATTCCTGGGCCCGGTTCCGGTGGTAACCAACCCGGGCAACTCCTTTGACAAGGGCCTGGGGCTTTTTGGGCTGAAGTCTTTGCAAGGATGGTCCGGTCTGGCTGGGCTCTTCCACCTGTTCGGCGCGCATATGTTCTCCAGTGACGAGGTGGTCACTATGGACGACGTGCAGGAGCTAGAAATGCAAGTTCCGGACGAAGCCCGGTTCCAAGCTGACGGGGAAGTGGTGGGCAAATGTGACTTAGTCAAGCTTTCTTCAGTGGCGGGGGCTATTGAGGTTCTTGCTCCCCAGTAATTCTCCCGGCCTCATCAAAGTGGCCGTCAATTTCCAGCGGGGATAGGCTCCGGTCGCGCAACGTGACCTCGCGGCGCTGCACCTCAAAGGAAATTGTGCCCCCGCGCATGCTTACTTTGGTGGCCCGGGCAGGAAGCGGCAGCCGGCGGGTGTCTACCTGGTAGCTAAAGGCTTCCGCTATCCGTTGGTCGGTGGTGTCCGGGCGCATGTAGAACATGGCGCCTTCGAGCCGCAGGGACACTTCCACGGTGGTAGGGGTTTCATCGCCGGGAATGGTGCCGGTTAGCTCCGCCTCCGCGGATTGGCCGCCGGAGGGGGAGATATTTTTAGGATTGGATATGGAGATATCATCCATGCCCAGTAGCCGGCCGAGCGCCACGCCGTCCAGGCTAATGGAGCGGGACAGGGTGGACGCGGAGGCACCGCTGAAATCCCCGGACCACACTTGAGCAGTGGAAACGTCTACGTCGCGCAGAACGGTGGCGGCGTTGACTAGCCCTAGCTCGGGAACTTCGACGTCCAGCGCGTGCACCTCCACCAGGGGTATCTGGCCGGTGACCAGTGCACCGAGGTAAGGAAACCCGCCAATGTAGGTCGCGGGCGTAGCTTCTAGATTACTGGCCTCGCGGGTGCGCGCGGCCAGCTGGCGCTCTGCGTTGATGGCCGCCGCGGTATCGCCTAAAAACACCAGGCTAAGGCCGGCAACTGCGGCAACAATAGATTTTTTGGCCTTCACTCTTCACATCCTATCTAACAACAGTTGTGGCAGAGTGGAGACATGGAGCAAGTGAAGAAATTATTGGCAGAAGCGGCCGCAGCGGACGGTTATGAACCGCTGTCCGAGCAGTTCGTGCTGGGCCTTACGGATTCCCGGCTGGGCCACCAGCACGTGGTGCGCAAGCAGCAGGGGCGCGTGATTGGTTTATGGGCCCACGACGGCCAGACGGCGGAGATGGTGGTCCACCCTGATCACCGCCGCCAGGGGATAGGTTCAGCATTGCTTGCCAAAACCCCCGTGGCGGGTGCCCCAGTATGGGCCCACGGCAACATCCCGGCCGCGCAGGGGTTTGCGCACGCACACGGGCTTAAAGAGCAACGGCGTTTGCTGGTGATGAAGATTGCGGGCGCTGATTTGCAGGCGGTGGCGGTGCGGCCGGAAACTGAGTTGGAGGTGGCGGACTACGCGGTGTCGGCGGCAAAGTTTGGCCGGGACGCTGTGGACCATGCCTGGGTGGCGGCCAATAATGAGGCCTTTTCCTGGCACCCAGAGCAGGGTGGCTGGGATACCAGCCGGCTGCACCGCGCCATGGAGGCCAGCTGGTTCGATCCGGAGGGCGTGGTAATGCTGTGGGATGGGAAGAAGCTGGCGGGCTTTCACTGGACTAAGTGGCACGGCGGGGGCCTGGGGGAGGTCTACGTGGTGGGCTTAAGCAACGCCTACCGGGGACAGGGCCTGGGCGCGCCGCTACTTCATGCAGGCCTGGAGCATTTGCATAGCAAAGGGGCCACGGAGGTCATCTTGTACGTGGAGGCGGACAACACCCCGGCCGTGGCGGCCTATGAAAAGCTGGGCTTTGCGGTCAGTGAGGAGCACGTGCTCTACGGCGCTTAGCGCGGGTGCGTGTGGGGCAGTTTGCGGGGCCCGGCGTGGGGGTTCATACAAAGTTTGTCAATGTTCACACTTTGTTCACCTCCACGCACCACTGGGGTTAACCGGGCGCGGATAACTTGATGTGCTGTGAGCGAAAAAGGCTGGGTTCCCAAACCCGGAATCTAGCCCCGCTCGGACATTTCTTTATCTCAACTGGAAGGTTTCCCGTGATTCGCAATTTCAAGCGCACCGCCGCTATCTTTGGCCTCGTTGCCGCCACCTCTACCGCACTTGTAGCCTGTAATGAAACCTCAGGGTCCACTGATGGTGACGCGGTTGCGGACGGCAACGGCGATCTGGGTGGCACCCTCGTCGGTGAGGGCGCTTCCTCGCAGCAAAACGCCATGGATGTTTTTGGTATCGCATTCCAAGAGGCATATCCCAACGCCACCTTGTCCTACACCCCCTCCGGGTCCGGCGCTGGCATTGAGTCCTTCATCAACGGAACCGCCATGTTCGCTGGCTCTGACTCCCCGCTGAAGAAAGACCAGCCGGAGAAAGCCAAAGAACGTTGTGGCGGCAATGACGCGTGGCACCTGCCCTCCGTTATCGGACCGGTTGCCATTGCATACAACCTGCCCGGCTCCGAAGGCCTGAACCTCTCCGTGGACACCGTGGCCAAGATCTTCAAGGGTGAAATCACCAAGTGGGATGACGCCGCCATCAAGGCTGAGAATGAAGGCGTAGATTTGCCTTCCACCGACATCAACGTGGTTTACCGCTCCGATGAATCCGGTACTTCCGCAAACTTCCAGAAGTTCCTGGCCGCCGCCACCGGCGCATGGGACGGCGAAGGCAAGCAGTTCCCACAGGAAGTTGGCGCTGGCGCTAACGGTTCCTCCGGCGTTGCTACCGAGGTATCCAGCATTGAAGGTGCCATCACCTACGTAGAGGCCGGCTTTGCTAAGGATCTGGGCCTGGGTATTGCCAACATTGACTTTGGCAACGGCCCAGTAGAGCTCAACGACGACTCCGTGGGCAAGGCCCTGGACAACCTGGCTTTCGAAGACACCGGTTCTGAGCACAACATGGTTGTGGACGCGGACGCGCTGTTTGCTTCCGACGGTGAAGGTTCCTACCCACTCATCCTGACCACCTACAACATTGTTTGCTCCGCTGGCTATGATGAGGAAACCTCCAAGCTGGTCAAGGCATTTTTCACCACCGTTCTGGATAACCAGAATGATGACCTTGCTGCCCGTGGTTTCATCCCAGTCTCCGGTGGTCACGCTGACCGCCTGAAGGCTGCCATCGACGCAGTCGCGTAACACGCCACCTTGGCTAGCGCAGCTTGAATCCCCGCCCCCATGCGCCACCTTGGCTCGATGGGGGCTGCGGTATTTCTTTTAAAATTTTTCCATTATTTTCCGTTGCAAAGGATTTCCCAGTCTCATGGCAGACAGTAACCTCACCACGGCGCCGTCGAACGAGCAGGAGACTGTTCTTACGGCCTCCCGCCCCGGTGTCACTTCAGATAGTCCGGAGCACTCTCCGGAGATAAAGTCCGAGGTCAAGCGCCCCGGAGATCAAATCTTTGAGTTCTTCTCCACCGCGTCCGCCACCCTTATCACCGTGATGATTGCCGCCATCGGTGCTTTCCTCCTTTGGCGCGCTATTCCCGCAATCGCCGTGAATGAAGGCGGCATCATGGGCTTTTTCACCTACGGCGGGCGTTGGGACACCACCAACGTGGAGGCCATGAAGTTTGGTATTCCCACGTTGTTTGCCCACACCGTGCTGGTGTCAGTTGTGGCATTGCTCATTGCCATGCCCATCGCGCTTTTCGTAGCCATCTTCTTGTCCAACTACGCCCCCAGCAACCTGGTCAAGCCCCTGGGGTTCCTGGTGGACATGCTGGCTGCCGTCCCCTCCATCGTCTACGGTCTGTGGGGCTGGCAAGTCCTGGGCCCAGCGCTATCCGGCTTCTACACGTGGATGGAATCCTGGGCCGGTGGTTTCTTCCTCTTCCACACCTATGACAACTCACCGTCTTTTGCAACGGGCCGCAACATCCTCACCGGTGGCATCGTTCTAGCAATCATGATTTTGCCTATCATCGCCGCCACCGCCCGCGAGGTATTCGTGCAAACCCCTCCCGGTCAGGTTGAATCCGCGCTGGCTTTGGGCGCTACCCGCTGGGAAGTGATCCGCATGACGGTCCTGCCTTTCGGTCTGTCCGGTTACATCGCGGGCTCCATGCTGGGCCTGGGCCGTGCGCTGGGTGAGACCATGGCGCTGTACATGGTTGTTTCCCCACTGATTGACTTCCGTTTCTCCCTATTCGATGGCGGCACCACCTTTGCTACCGCCATCGCGTTGGCTGCAGCGGAGTTCGGTAATGAGATGCGCGCCGGTGCCTACATTGCCGCCGGCCTCATGCTCTTCCTGCTGACCTTCGTGGTCAACGCCCTTGCCCGCTCAATCGTGAAAAACAAGTAAGGAGTGGTGGAGATGACTACTGCAACCACAATCGCAACCCCAGTTTCCAACCCCACCCCGTTTACCGGGATCTCCGGCTCCCGCAAGCTGACCAACAACATAGTTACCGGCATCGTTTGGTTTGCCATGCTCTTGGCACTCGTCCCGCTGGTGTGGGTGCTCGTTGACCTCATCGTGCGCGGAACCGGTCCCATGCTTTCATCTGAGTGGTTTACTTCCTCGCAGCGCGGCGTACCGCTCAACGTCTTTGGTGGCGGTGCACTGCACGCCATCATTGGTACCTTTGTCCAAACCGCCATGGCCTCGCTGATTTCCATCCCCATCGGTGTGTTCACCGCCATCTACCTGGTGGAGTACTCCAAGGGTGGTTTCTTGGGCCGCATGACCACCTTCATGGTGGACATCCTCTCCGGTGTCCCGTCCATCGTTGCCGCCCTGTTCGTATTCGCCATGTGGATCACCTTGTTCGGGTTCGAGCGCTCCGGCTTTGCCGTGGCCCTATCCCTGGTTCTACTGATGATTCCCATCGTGGTCCGCAACACTGAGGAAATGCTGCGCGTGGTCCCCATGGACCTGCGTGAGGCAACCTACGCCCTAGGCGTACCCAAGTGGAAGACCATCGCGCGGATTGTCATCCCTACCGCGCTGTCCGGAATTGTTACCGGCATCATGCTGGCCGTAGCCCGCGTCATGGGCGAGTCCGCACCAGTGCTGGTCTTGGTGGGTTCCACCCAGGTCATGAACTGGGACCCACTGTCCGGCCCCCAGTCCTCGCTGCCATTGATGATGTTGGACATGTACAAGGCAGGCGCCCTGCCGGTGGTCTTGGACAAGCTCTGGGGCGCGGCACTTACCCTGGTGCTCATCATTGCCCTGCTCAACATCGGCGCGCGCCTTATCTCCGCGAAATTCTCTGTCAAGAAGTAACCCCACAAATTTTCCCCGCACAGGAGTCAGAAATGTCCAAGCTGTCACTAAAAGACGTCAACATTTACTACGGCGATTTCCACGCAGTACAAAACGTCAATCTAGAAATCCCCGCACAAGCCGTCACCGCCTTCATCGGCCCCTCTGGCTGCGGCAAGTCCACCGTTCTGCGCACCATCAACCGCATGCATGAGGTTATCCCTGGTGCCTCCGTCAAGGGTGAGATCCTGCTGGACGGCAACAACATCTACGGCCCCAAAGTGGACCCCGTATCCGTCCGCAACACCATTGGCATGGTATTTCAGAAGCCCAATCCTTTCCCCACCATGTCCATTGAGGAAAACGTAGTAGCCGGCCTGAAGCTCTCCGGTGAAAAGAACAAGACCAAGCTCAAAGAAGTCGCGGAGAAATCCCTGCGCGGCGCCAACCTCTGGGATGAGGTCAAAGACCGCCTGGATAAGCCCGGCGGCGGCCTGTCCGGCGGCCAGCAGCAGCGCCTGTGTATTGCTCGCGCCATTGCCGTGGAGCCGGAAGTTCTCCTCATGGATGAGCCCTGCTCCGCTCTGGACCCCATCTCCACCCTGGCCGTAGAGGACCTCATTCACGAGCTGAAGGAAAACTTCACCATCGTGATTGTTACCCACAACATGCAACAGGCCGCCCGCGTATCCGATAAAACCGGCTTCTTTAACCTGGAGGCCACCGGCAAGCCCGGCCATCTGGTGGAATATGACGTGACCAAGAACATCTTCGAGAACCCCTCTGAGAAGGAAACCGAGGACTACATCTCCGGCCGCTTTGGCTAGAACGCCACCGCAGGAAACATCCCCCGCGCACCCTCACAGGTGCCGGGGGATTTCCCGTTCCAAAGCCCCGCGTAGCGCCTGACGGAGCATAAGGGACAAAAGTGTGTCTACATCAGCGTGTGCCGTTTATGGGCCGCTGTTACGGGTTTCCCGCTGCGTTATTGCGGCCAGGGAGCTGGGTGCAGGGAGCTTGGTCCTGGGTGCGGGGAGCTGAGCTGGGGCCGTGGGCTTGTCCACCGTGGCGGAGCCAGGGGAGTAGGTGGGGGTGGCGCGGAAGCTAGCGGCGGGTAACCACCAGAGCGCTTTAGCGGCGGAACTGGCGTTCCAGATCCGCAAACCTTAGCTCAATTTGTTCCTTGCGGCTGGCTTCGTCTTTCTTAGCAAGGTACTGATCCGGCTGCAAACCGGTGGTGAGGTACACGATGCGGGATGAGACGTTGACTGCGTGGTCCGCAAAACGTTCGTAGAACCGGCACAACAAGGCCATGTCTACGGCTTCGCGTGCGGTTCCCGGCCAATCGCGCAAGGTCAAGATAGTCATGATGTGTTCATTGATGTCATCAATGGCGTCATCATCTTCCCGCAGCGCTAGCGCGGAGTCCGCGTCAGGGTTGATAAGCAGCTCCCGCGTCTGGTGGAGTAGGTCGGTGCATAGGCGGGCGAGTTCCCTGAAATACCCTAGGTATTCCGTGGGGATGGCCGTTTCCGGGTGGCGGCGGCGCGCGGCTTTGGCCACGTGGTTGGCTAGTTTGCCCATCCGGTTGAGGTCTTCAACGATGTAGATGGAAGACACCACCTGACGCAGGTCCGTGGCCAGGGGGTTTTCCAGGGCCAAGAGGCGCACTGCCCGTTCTTCGCAGCGCAGACGGATAACCTCAAGGTCATCCCGGGTAGATAAAGTTTCCTCAGCGGCCTGCAAATCAGAGTCCAACAAACCGCTGGTGGCCAAGCCAAGCATCTGCTCAACTTTGTCACACATGACAATTAGGTCGTGGGAAAAGTTATCAAGACGTTCACGGTAGGCAGTACGCATGAGCCTATCTTACAGCCAGGTGCCACCACCTGCAGCGCGAGCGGGGATCTTTATCCGCCCGAATTCATCACATCCGCGCCGTGGGGCACCGCCGCGTCGTCCGGGTCCGTCAGCCATCCCTCCGGCAGCATGACCTTGGCCGGGGAGCCTTGGCGGCCACGGGCGCCGTCGGCGTCGTCCGGCAGGGCGTCAGAATCAGCCCACGGAGCCAAGATATCGCGCAAGTCCTGGAGGGAATTTACTTGGCTCAAGCTGGCGCGGACCTTGCCTCCCACAGGGTAGCCGCGCATGTACCAACCAATGTGTTTGCGGATATCGCGGCTGGCGTAGCGTTCCCCATCAAAATCTGCCAGCAGCTCCGCGTGGCGGACAATTATCCGTGTGACCTCACCTAACGTGGGTGGGGCGGGGATTTCCTTGCCGCGCAATTGGGCGGAGAGCTCCGCAAAAAGCCACGGCCGGCCCAAACAGCCGCGGCCTACCTGCACGCCGTCGCAGCCGGTTTGGGTCATCATGCGGTGGGCGTCGTCAGCGGCGAAGATATCACCGTTGCCTAGGACAGGGACGGTGTCGCCCAGGTGGTCTTTGAGCCGGGCGATTTCGTCCCAGCGGGCGTCGCCCGAGTACCGCTGTTCAGCGGTGCGGGCGTGCAACGTTACTGCCGATGCCCCCATATCTACCGCGATTTTCCCCGCCTCCAGGTGGGTGTGATGAGCGTCATCTATCCCGACGCGCATTTTGACGGTGACCGGGACGCCGCTGCCGGCGGCGGCGGTGACGGCGGCATCGACAATCTGGCCAAAAAGTTTGCGTTTATAGGGCAAGGCGGAGCCGCCGCCCCGGCGGGTAACCTTGGGCACCGGGCAGCCAAAATTCATATCCACGTGGTCTGCCAAGTCCTCTTCGACTATCATTTTTACTGCTTCGAAGGTGTACTTTGGGTTGACCGTGTAAAGCTGGAGTGACCGGGGGTTTTCCTCCGGCGCAAAGGTGGTCATGTGGAGCGTTTTTTCATTGCGCTCCACCAGGGCGCGGGCAGTGACCATCTCGCAGACGTAGAGGCCGGCCACCGTGCCGGTGCGTTGTTGCTCCAGCTCGCGGCACAGCATGCGGAAAGCCACGTTGGTAACCCCCGCCATGGGGGCCAGGATGACAGGGGAGGCCAGCTCTAGTTTTCCGATGCGCAAGTTCACTCCACGCATTTTCCACGTGAGCAGCCGTTTAGGCAAATCTTTGAACGGGTAGCCCGTGTAACAAAAATTCGCTATTGTGGGCTGGGTAACGCAATTTTTTAAACGACAATCAGGAGGAATTGCTGTGACCGAACGTATCGGTTTTTACCAAGACCTAGTTGTTTCCGCAGAGGAAGCAGCTAAGCACGTCAATCATGGTGACCGCGTGGGCATCTCCGGTTTCACCGGCGCTGGCTACCCCAAGGCACTGCCCGCCGCCATCGCGGAAAAGGCCAAAGCCGCCCATGAAAAGGGTGAGGAATTCAAGATCGACCTGTTCTCAGGCGCATCCACCGCACCTGACTGTGACGGTGTGCTGGCAGAAGCTGAGGCCATCCGCTTCCGTACCCCGTACAACTCGGACCCAGTACTGCGTGGTCAGTTCAACGACGGCACTGCTCTCTACCAGGACCTTCACCTGTCCCATTCCGGCCAGCAGGTAGAAGAGGGCTTCTATGGTGATTTCCAGGTAGCCATCATTGAGGTTGTTCGCATCACCGAAGACGGCAACATCATCCCTTCCTCCGCTGTGGGTAACAACCTGGAGTACATTGACGCCGCTGACAAGATCATTTTGGAAGTCAATGAATGGCAGTCCCTCAACCTGGAGGGGATGCATGACATCTACAAGATCCAGAAGCTGCCTAACCGCCTGCCTATCCCCATCACCCAGTGTGATGACCGAATTGGTACTCCCTACATTGAGTTGCCAAAGGAAAAGGTAGTAGCTGTAGTTAAGACCAACGCCCCGGACCGCAACGCTCCGTTCAAGGAGCCAGATGAGGTCTCGGAGAAGATTGCCGCTAACTTCATCGAGTTCCTGGAAGGTGAAGTTGCCGCTGGCCGCTTGGACTATGACAAGTTCATCATGCAGTCCGGCGTGGGCAACGTCCCCAACGCCGTGATGGCGGGCCTGCTGGACTCCAAGTTTGAAAACATCCAGGCCTACACCGAGGTCATCCAGGACGGCATGCTCAACCTGATTGACGCCGGCAAGATGACCGTGGCCTCGGCCACCTCCTTTGCCCTGTCTCCTGAGTATGCGGACAAGATGAATGAGCAGGCTGACTTCTACAACAAGCACATCATCCTGCGCCCGCAGCAAGTCTCCAACCACCCAGAGGTTATCCGCCGCGTTGGCCTGATTTCCTCCAACGGCATGATTGAGGCTGACATCTACGGCAACATCAACTCCACCAACGTGGGCGGCTCCCGCATCATGAACGGTACTGGTGGCTCCGGTGACTACACCCGTAACGGCTACATCACCACCTTCGTGTCCCCATCCGTTGCTAAGGGCGGCGCCATTTCCGCCATCGTGCCTTTCGTGTCCCACACGGATCACACGGAGCATGACACCATGGTCATCATCACTGAGTACGGTGTGGCTGATCTGCGTGGCCTGGCGCCTTGTGAGCGCGTTGAGCGCATCATTGCTATTGCCCACCCGGACTACCGTCCGCTGCTGGAGGAGTACTATGAGCGCGCACAGCAAAACAAGTTCCTGCACACCCCGCACGACCTGGAGACTGCTTTTGAGTTCCAGATCAACTTTGCCAAGACCGGCGACATGCGCGGCAAGTAAGTGATTTTGGTGAGCGGGCCGGTTTTCCGGCCCGCTTTTTACCAGCTTGAGCCCTGATTTTCGCTGCGCGGGGTAAAGCGGGTAGACTGTTTAACTTGTTGGGCCTTTAGCTCAGTTGGTAGAGCTACGGACTTTTAATCCGCAGGTCCCGGGTTCGAGCCCCGGAGGGCCCACAATCACCCCCTGTTAGAAATTCTTTCTAGCAGGGGGTTTCCTCGGTTGAGGGACAAAATGTGTGTCTAGATCGGCGTGTCGCGTGTTGAGGCACTGTTCTGGGTTTTCCCAGCTTGGATTTTGCCGGGGAGCTGCGGGAATCGGCCGTGTGGTCAACCACTGGCAGGTAGGGGGCTACATCGCGGAAATAAGTGCCTTGGTGGGGGCCATTTTCCTATTTGCGTCCGCCGAATGCCCGTGGGGGCGGGTAGATTTGAGAAAAGGCGTATAACCCGAATTAAGGAGAATCCATGCGTTTGACGGAACGGGAAAAAGAAAAGCTGCTCATTGTGGTGGCTGCGGACGTGGCGCGCAGGCGCAAGGCCAGGGGATTGAAGCTCAACCACCCGGAGGCGGTGGCGTTGATTACTGATGAGCTCATGGAGGGTGCACGCGACGGCAAGACGGTGGCGGAGCTGATGAGCTTTGGCACCTCCATCTTAAGCCGGGATGAGGTCATGGAGGGCCTGCCGGAGATGATCCACGACGTCCAAGTAGAAGCCACCTTCCCGGATGGCACCAAGCTAGTTACCGTCCACAACCCTATCCGCTAAGGAGCGCGCATGATTCCCGGAGAGTATTTCATTGCGGACGAAGGTCCGGTGCAGTTGAACGCGGGCCGTGAGTCCATCACCATCGAAGTCACCAATAGGGGCGACCGCCCGGTGCAGGTGGGTTCGCACTTCCATTTCTATGAGGCCAACGCGGAGCTGGAGTTTGACCGTGATGCCGCCTTGGGCAAGCGCCTGGACATTCCGGCGGGCACGGCAGTGCGCCTGGAGCCGGGGGATTCCCGCACGGTTAACCTGATCGATTATCAAGGCCGGCGTGAGGTGCACGGCTTCAACAGTAAGGTCAATGGCCCGGTGGACGCCGTGGTTGAGGCAGCAGAGGAGAATAAGTAGATGTCTTTTGAAATTAACCGGCGTGAATACGCTGAGCTGCACGGCCCCACCACGGGGGACGGGATTCGTCTGGCGGACACGGACTTAATCGCGCGCATTGAGCACCACGCGTCCCCGTATGGGGAAGAGGTGTCCTTTGGCGGGGGCAAGGTCATCCGTGACGGCATGGGGCACAACAGTCGCACCACGGGTGCTGACACCATCCCGGACCTGCTGATTACCAACGCCACCATCATTGACTACACCGGGATCTACAAGGCGGATATCGCGGTCAAGGACGGCAAAATCTTAAAGATTGGCAACGCGGGCAACCCTGATATCCAGGATGACGTGGATATTGTGGTGGGCGTGGGCACGGAGGTCATTGGCGGGGAGGGCAAGATTGTCACCGCCGGGGCGGTGGACACCCACATCCACTTCATCTCCCCGGGGCAGGTGGAGGCGGCACTGGATAACGGCACCACCACCTTGATTGGCGGGGGAACCGGGCCGGTGGACTCCACTAACGCCACTACGGTGACCGCGGGTGGGGAAAACATCCGGCGGATGATTCAGGCCTCCCGGGACTTCGCCGTCAACGTGGGATTTTTTGGCAAGGGCCACGCTTCAGATGCCAACCCGCTGCGCGAGCAAATCAAAGCCGGTGCCATCGGCCTGAAAATCCATGAGGACTGGGGCGCTACTGCTAACTCCATTGACGTTGCCCTTGAGGTAGCCGATGAGATGGACGTGCAGGTAGCCATCCACACCGACACGCTTAATGAGGGCGGGTTTGCGGATAACACCATAGCCGCCATCGGTGACCGCGTTATCCATACCTTCCACACGGAGGGCGCGGGCGGCGGGCACGCCCCGGACATCATCAAGGTGGCGGGACTGCCCAACGTGTTGCCGGCTTCGACCAACCCCACACTGCCGTTCACGGTTAACACCATGGATGAGCATCTGGACATGATCATGGTCTGCCACCACCTCAACCCGGATTTGCCGGAGGACGTGGCCTTTGCGGACTCCCGTATCCGCAAGGAAACCATTGCCGCTGAGGACGTGCTCCATGACCTGGGCGTGCTATCCATTACCTCCTCGGACTCCCAGGCCATGGGCCGGGTAGGGGAGGTAGTGCTACGCACCTGGCAAGTAGCGCACCGGATGAAGGTGCAGCGCGGGCCCTTGGAAGGCGACACCGAGGGCAATGACAATGAGCGGATTAAGCGTTACGTGGCCAAGTACACCATCAACCCGGCAATCGCCTCCGGTATCTCCCACGCGGTGGGCTCGGTGGAGGAAGGAAAGCTCGCGGACCTGGTTATCTGGGATCCGGCCTTCTTTGGAGTGAAGCCATCCCTGGTGCTCAAGAGCGGCTATGTGGTGCGCTCAGTGATGGGGGACTCCAACGGCTCCATTCCTACCCCGCAGCCGCGCACCATGCGCTACTCCTACGGGGCGCTGGGGCACGCGGCGGGGCAGAACTCGGTGACCTTCTTGCCTTCCGCCGCTTTTGAGTCAGACACCCCGGAGAAGCTGGGGATTAAGCGGAAGTTCGTGGTGGCCAAGAACATGCGTAACATCTCCAAAGCGGACATGAAGCACAATGACGCCACTCCAAAAATTGAGGTGGACCCGGAGACCTATGTGCTTACCGTGGACGGGGAGCAGATCACCTCCGAGCCCGCCACTGAGCTGCCCATGGCGCAGCGCTATTTCCTATTCTAGAAAAGAGAGTGTTCATGCTTATTACTGAAATCACCGGCAACGTTGCGGACGGAGTCCCTGACGGCAAGCCGGTGGAATACCTTCGTTTCAACGATGAAACCCGGCTCAAGCGCGTGCAGCGCGTAACTTCCCAGGCGGGGCAGGAATACGCCCTGCGCCTGGGGAATGAGGTGCGCGAAATCCGCGACGGGGATATCTTTGCCGGGCCCGCAGACCGCCTGCTGGTGGCGGCGGTGGAGCCCACCGACGTGTTGGTCATTGAACCCGCCAGCATTGAGCAAGCCCTTGAGGTAGCCCACACGCTGGGCAACCGCCACCTGCAGGCGCAGTTCTTCGGCCGCGTCAATCAGTTTGGTGCGCAGGTCATGGTGGTGCGCTACGACCACACGGTGGAGCACTACCTGGACCACGTGGGCGTGAAGTACTACCGCGGGGATTACGTCATGCCCAAGGCCTTTAGGCACGCGGAGCACACCCACTAGCATGCACGCCGATATGGTGCTGTGGCACTTGACTGACTCCGCGCTGCCCACGGGCGGTTTTGCGCACTCGGCAGGCCTGGAGACTTACGTGGCCGACGGCCGCGTCACTACGGCGCAGCAGTTTCAGGACTGGCTGGGCGGCTACCTGCGCCAGGCCAGCTTTAACGAGGCCCTGGCGGTTAAGTTAGCCCACCGCTGCCACGCCCGCGGGGACAGGGAGGGCCTCCTGGCCCTGGACCGGCTGGCTCACGCCTGCCAGAGTCCCAAGCAGGTCCGGGCGTCCATGAACTCCATGGGCAAGCGCTGGGCCAAGGTCGCGGCCATCGTCGCTCCCGATGCCCCCCTGGTGGCCTACTACGCAGCCCAGGTTGCGGCGCGCCGGGCGAAAGGAAACCCGGGGATTGCTGCGGGGCTGGTCATGGGGGCATCGGAAGTAGAGTGCTCGCGGGCGGTGGCCGGCTACCTGATGCAGATGGCCAATTCGATGACGCAAAACGCCATCCGTGCCATCCCGCTGGGTCAAGACGCCGGGCAGCGAGCGCTGGTAGCCTCCTACGGAGTCATCGTGGAGGCCACAGAGTTGACAATGAACCATACTGAACAAGACTTAGGGGTAGTCTCACCCCAACTAGAAATCGCGCAAATGGCACACGAACAGCTGTATTCGCGCATGTTTATGTCGTAGCCGGCTAGAACTGTCTAGACGGCTAGAGCTGGCTATGAAGAAAGAGGAGAGAAGAAATGGGAGCAATTAAAGTAGGAATCGGCGGGCCGGTAGGCTCCGGCAAAACCGCCTTGGTGGAGCGGATTACCCGCGCGTTGGACGGGGAGGTGTCCATGGCCGCTATCACCAATGACATCTACACCACCGAGGACGCCAAGATCTTGGCGCGCGACGGGCTGCTGCCGGAAGACCGGATCATCGGCGTAGAAACCGGCGGCTGCCCGCACACCGCTATCCGCGAGGACACCTCCATGAACGACGACGCCTTCGAAGAACTGGTTTCGCGCCACCCGGACCTGGAGCTGGTGTTCGTGGAATCTGGCGGGGATAACCTCTCCGCCACGTTCAGCCCAGAGCTGGTGGATTTTTCCATCTACATCATTGACGTCGCGCAGGGGGAGAAGATTCCCCGCAAGGCCGGCCAAGGCATGATTAAATCTGACCTGTTTGTCATCAACAAGACGGACCTGGCCCCGCACGTGGGTGCCAACCTGGACGTCATGGCGGCGGATTCCCGGAAATTCCGGGGGGACAAACCTTTTGTGTTTACCAACCTGAAGACCGACGAAGGCCTGGATAAGGTGCTGGCGTGGATCCGCCACGACGTCCTCATGCAGGATCTTGCCCGCTAGTGTTTACCATCACCCCGCCCTACACCGGGGAACTGGAGCTGGGCATAGCGCTTAGCGGCGGCCGGTCGGTAGCCACCCGGCAGTACCACACCCGCGCGCTGAAGGTCATCCGCCCGCACTACCTTGATGACTCCGGGCAGGTGTACTACATCGTGGTCAACCCCGGCGGGGGATATGTGGGCGGGGATAGCTACCGGATTGACGTTGACGTTGCTGAAGGTGCCTCCGTGTTGCTGACAGACCAGTCAGCGGCCAAGGTTTACCGCACCCCGGGAAACCACGTCACCCAACGGGTGGACTTTGCGGTGCGTGGGGTCTTGGAGTACCTGCCGGACCCGCTGATTCTGTACCGCGACGCGGATTTCCGCCAACACGTCTCCGCGTCCGTGGCGCGGGGTGGCTCCCTTTTTATAGCGGACATCATCACGCCCGGCTGGGCGCCGGACGGCACCCTTTTTGGCTATAGACAGGCGCGCCTGCGCACGGAGGTTACCTACGCCGGCCAGCTGGCGGTGGTAGACAACCTGCTCCTGACCCCCGGAGACCGGGATTTTTACTTAGGGGACTACACCCATTGCGGCACCGCGATCTGCGTTGACGCGGGCGTGGATGAGGACCTGCTAGCTGAGATCCGCGCGCTGCTGGACGGTAATCCCGCAGCGGTGAGTGCTGCGGACTGCCCCGGCTTTGTCCTGCGCGCCCTGGGCAACCGCAGCGAGGACGTCTACGGACTCATCCTGGACGTGGCCTCCCTGGTCCGCGCGCGACTCCGTGGCCAGGGGCCGGTGCGGCTGCGCCAGTACTAGCCCGAACACAGGTGCAGCAGCTGGTGCACGCGGGGGTCAGCCAGCTGGTAATGGATCATGCGTCCATCGCGCACGGACTCAACGGTCCCCATTTTCTCCATGGCCCGCAGCGCGGCTGAGGCTGTGGCCACCCTAACGCCCGCTTGCTCTGCTAGGCGCGTGACCGTGGGGGAACCTTCCTGATGAATGGCCATCAACAGGCTAAGCCGCGTGGGACACCCCAGCGTCTTAAAGGTCCTGGCCCACTGGCTCACATCACTGGCTCACATCACTGGCTAACATCAGCGGCCGATATTAGTGGGTATCATGCAGGAACTGCTCAAGTTTCTGCGCCCCTTTGACAGCCATAGGGCTGGGTGGCTCAGCAAAGGTCAGCAGCATAGGCAAGATGGCTTTCTTTTGCACTGCGGTGATGGTCTGCGCACCCGGCAGGGAGGTCACGGATTCCACCACGCGGTCCTCCCCAGAGTTGAGGATGAGGATGACATCGGGATTTTTAGCCACCAACTGTTCCGCGCTGATTTCAAAAACGCGCTCCGCGGTATCCCCAAAGACGTTCTTTAAACCCAGCGAGGTCACTATGGGGTTGGACATGGAGTCCTTGCCGTAGGCGTAGAGCGTTCCGCCCTCAGTACCGGGGTAGAGCACGGCCACGGTGCGCCCAGCCCCGGCGGAGGAGTCAAGGGCCTTCACTTGGGCGGCAACGTCATCTTTGAGTGCCTGCGCGGCTTCCTCGGCTTGGAAAATCTGGGCGTAGAGATCAATTTCGTCATCCACGTGGCTCCAGCTGGCCTCCTTGACTTCCCCGCAAAAACCGGGATCCATGACCACAGGGGTGTCGGTGACAGTGTCTGGGCTGTACGCGTCGCTATAACCAATAACCAGGTCAGGGCGTTCTGCCACAATAGCTTCTTTGGAAATCTGCAGGTGCCCGGTGGCGTCTAAGCGGTCCGACAGCGTCTTGATGCTCTCCACCTGGGAGTTGAGCTCCGGGCTGAAGTATTCTTCCGGATAAAAACCGGCCTTGGCTACCACCTTATCCAGCACTCCCAGCTCAGAGAGGGTCAGTACAGGAGAGACGTCCTGGAGGACCACGCGCTCCGGGGCGCGTTCAAAATCAAAGGTGTGGCCGCAGTTGTCTACGGAATAGGCGCTGGGGGCCTCTGGGCTGGTGCCACAGGCAGTGAGCAGTAACGCTCCTAGGAGGGCGAGTTTTTTCATTCGGGTTTCCTTTCGAAGTGAAGGTGGTGGGAGGATCGTTGTACCCGCACCTGGTAAATAGGTTCCAGGACTGCGGGGACTAGCACCTGGTCCGGGGGTCCGGAAGCCACCAGCTTGCCGTGGTTGAGAAGGTGGACGTGCGCGCAGTATTGCAATGCCAGGTTTAAGTCGTGGACCACCACCGCGGTGGCGTCTTTCCGTTTCCGGAGGAGTTCAAAAAGCTCCAGCTGGTAGTAAATGTCCAGGTGGTTGGTGGGTTCATCTAGCAGTAGGTAGGGGGCGTCTTGGGCCAGCGCGCGGGCAATCATGGCACGTTGGCGCTCACCCCCGGAGAGCTCGGGTAGCAAGGTGGTGGCCCGGTCTTTGAGCCCCACTTTTTCCAAGCTCGCGGCAATGGCGGCTTCGCTGCGGCGGGTTCGCGCTAGCCCTACTAGCTCCGCGACGGTCATGGCTGGTGGCTCTATGGCTTCCTGGCTTAGTACTGCCATGAGCTGAGATATTTGCCGTGGGCGCATTTTTTGCAGTGGCGTGCCGTCTACCATCACGGTACCGGCGGAGGGCTTGAGTGCGCCGAACATGCAGCGCAGTAGGGTGGTTTTGCCCGAGCCGTTGGGGCCCACTAGGCCTGTGACACCCTTTTCCGGGATGGTCAAGGAGATGTTTTGCAAGATGGGCCCGTAGCTTAGTCCGGTGACTTCTATCATGACGCGCCCGCCATGTTGCGCACCAGCAGCAGTAGGAACGGTGCCCCCACCAGTGCGGTGAGGATCCCGATGGGGATTTCCTGGGGTGCCAGTAAAAAGCGGGCACCTATGTCTGCGGCCACTAGTAGCACCGCGCCCAGGAGCGCGCAGATGGGCAACAAGTGGCGGTGTGTGCCGCCTACCAGCCGGCGGGCGGCGTGGGGGACTATCAGGCCCACGAAGCCTATCGATCCGGCCATGGACACCGCGGCTGCCACTAGGAGGCAGACCATGAGCACCAGGAGCAGCCGGGTGCGGTCCGGGTTGAGCCCCATTGTCCGGGCGGGGTCATCACCAATGGAGAGAATGTCTATGTGTTTGCCCATTGCCCAGAAGGCCGCGGAAATCACCGTGACGGTTAGGCAGGTAAGTGCGAGCGCGATATTCCAGTCCCCGAGGGCCAAAGAGCCCAGGAGCCAGAACATGACTGAGCGCGCGCCTTCGGCGGAGTCGGAGGCAAAAATGAGGAAGGAGGTCACGGCAGCTAGCGCGTAACCCACAGCAATTCCTGCCATCAGCAGCCTGGTGGAGGTCAAGCGGCCGGCGCTGTAGGCTACCGCGAACATCAAGCCCGCGGCCGCGCATGCACCAATAAACGCCGATGCCTGGAGTGCAAAGGCCCCAAATCCCGCACCCACCCCAAACAGGATGGCTAGGGCGGCGCCGGTGCTGGCGCCGGAGTTGATGCCCAGCACGTAGGGGTCCGCCAAGATGTTGCGCACTACGGCTTGCAAAATAGCGCCGGATACCGACAAGCTCGCGCCGATGAAGACCCCCAGGACAAGGCGTGGGGTGCGGATATCCCACACGATGGCGTCCGCCGTGATGAGGTGGTGGGGAAGGGCGGAGTGAAACACGTGGTGGCTTAAGACGCGAAAGACATCTGGCACGCTCAGTGGGGTGGGGCCCACGATAAGGCCCAAGGAAAAGAGGGCAGCAAGCACGGCTATCAGTACATAAGCCGTGAGGAAGGTACGACGCCTCGCCGCCGCAAACCCCAACGGGTCTGAAGTTTTCAACACACGGGAAAGTATAAGTCATTCAAGTGAATGTTTGAATATCGGTGCGTATGGCCCGCCCGTTGATAAGCCCGGCGGCTAACCGATAACAAAAACCGGAGATAGCGAAAACCGGACGCGTCAGAACCGGACGCGCCAAAGCCGGAGATAACGAAAACCGGCGGGGTTCCTGCTCGAAGAAGTAGTTAAAGTTGGCCGGCAGCCCTCCCGGAAAAGCACAGTTCAGGGACCACTTTCGGGGCTGTTGGGTGAAGCGATTTGGTGGTGTGGGGATATCTCAAGTATATTTCTTAGAGGTCGAGCAAAGCGAACGCGTAAAGCGCCAGCTGAGCATATGGCACGCCCCCATCGTCTAGCGGCCTAGGACACTGCCCTTTCACGGCAGCGGCACGGGTTCGAATCCCGTTGGGGGTACAAAGTCAGAAATGGCTTTACCTAAATAAATATTGGCCCTGTGGCGCAGTTGGTTAGCGCGCCGCCCTGTCACGGCGGAGGTCGCGGGTTCAAGTCCCGTCAGGGTCGCATTTCCATAATCCCAAGCAATCACCTTTTCGGTGGTGCTTGGGATTTTTGGTTTTCCCGTGCGTGGGGCGGCGCTGGCCAGGGCTGGCGGACGAGTTGTTAAGGGGTTAAGGGTTAAGAGGCAAAAGCGTGTCTGTCTTGGCGCGGTGTCAGTCCTAACCCCAGTCCTAGCCCTAGCCCTAACACCAGCCCCGTCCCCCAGCGATAGCCCCAACCCTGGCGGTCATTCCCGGACATCAAGACTGTGCTTTTCCGAATCTGGGGCTTAGGGTGTTCGCTGTAGGCGCGAAATGGTGCGCTGAGGTGGTGATTTGTGCCTTTTTCCCGCACCTGTGTAAAGTAATATCCCGTGCCAATGAGCACACTGAAAAATAAATACTGGCCCTGTGGCGCAGTTGGTTAGCGCGCCGCCCTGTCACGGCGGAGGTCGCGGGTTCAAGTCCCGTCAGGGTCGCAAGATTGTCTTTGCGGCAATCTTTGGCCAGATAGCTCAGTCGGTAGAGCACACGCCTGAAAAGTGTGGGGTCGCCAGTTCAATCCTGGCTCTGGCCACAATATGAAGCCCTCTCCTTGGAGAGGGCTTCAGTTGTTTTCTGCCATAATGGCGGGCATGGATATTCAGGTAGTTCATGACAAAGCCAATTCTCGCTACGTTCTTTCCGCGCAGGGCAAGGAAGCCGGGTTTGCCCAGTACTCTGATAGAACCGGGGTTCGTGACTTCTTCCACACTGAGGTCTATCCGCAGTTTCAGGGGCAGGGGTTGTCCAAGCCGTTGATACGGGAAGCGTTAGATAGCTCCCGCCAGGCGGGGCTGCGCGTTAGGCCATCGTGTTCGGCGGTGGAGTACTTCATTGAGCAGAATCCCCGCTATGGGGACTTGCGGGTCTAGCGCAGCCGCAGTGCCCGCACGGGGAGAGTAAGTAGGGCCCGCGTTCCTAGTCCCGCTGCGGGGGCTTTCACACGGCCCTGGGGCTCGCAAAAGGGGTGTGGTGGCCTCTACGGGTACGGGGGACCTAAATGAAGTAGTCCGGGTCAACCAGCTTGACTCGGTGTTCTGGGTCGCGGGGTAGGTTCTTTGCCGGTATGCCAACGGCCACATGGTTGGCTGGTACGGGCTTGGTCACTACTGCGTTTGCGCCTATGGCGGAATCTTTGCCAATGGTGATGGGGCCTAGGACTTTAGCACCGGCACCTATCACTACGCCGTCTTCGATTGTGGGGTGGCGTTTGGTCTGGGTAAGGACTTGTCCGCCTAATGTGACCCCGTGGTAGAGCATCACGCCGTCACCGATTTCGGTGGTTTCACCAATGACTATTCCCATTCCGTGGTCAATGAAGAAACGCCGGCCGATTGTGGCACCCGGGTGTATCTCAACTCCGGTGAGGAAACGCGTGGCTTGGGCTAATATACGCGCCGGTCCTTTCCACCCCCGTTGCCAGAGCTGATGAGCAACACGGTGTGCCCAGATGGCGTGAAGGCCGGAGTAGACCACGGCGTTTTCTACGTCACCGCGGGCGGCGGGGTCGTGTTCACGGGCGTTGGCTAGATCCTCGCGGATCATCTTGAGGATGTTCATGGTTATTTATCCTAACGGGGTTTGCACGGGAACGGATATGAAAAAGCACCCGCCGGTGTGGCGGGCGCCTGAGAGAGGGTGTGGAGTTAGCTCTCGCGGATATCTTCAAAAAGGACGGTGGAGACGTAGCGTTCACCGAAGTCGCAGCCAACGGTGACAATGGTTTTGCCTTCCATTTCTGGCTGTTGCGCTAGGCGCAGGGCTGCGGCGACGTTGGCGCCGGAGGAGATTCCTACCAGTAGGCCTTCTTCGGTGGCCAGTTTGCGGGCGGTGGCAATGGCTTCTTCGCCGGTGACGGTGTAGACGTCGTTGAGCAGGCTGCGGTCCAGGACCTCGGGGATGAAGTTTGCGCCCATACCCTGGATCTTGTGTGGACCGGCCTTGCCTTCTGTAAGCAGCGGGGATTCGGCTGGCTCAACCGCAATCAGGGTCAGGTCGGGGTTTTTCTCTTTGAGGTAGCCGCCGGCACCGGTGACGGTGCCGCCGGTACCTACGCCTGCCACGAGCGCGTCCACTGAGCCGGCGGTGTCCTCCCAGATTTCCGGGCCGGTGGTGGAGTAGTGCATGGCGGAGTTGGCCTCGTTGGAGAATTGACGTGCTAGCACGGCGTTGTCCGTGCCGCTGACAATCTCATTGGCTTTGTCCACCGCGCCCTGCATGCCGGCCGCCCCCGGAGTCAAGATTAGCTCCGCTCCGTAGGCACGGAGCAGGACTTTGCGCTCATTGGACATTGTCTCCGGCATGGTGAGGATGACTTTGTAGCCGCGCGCGGCACCTACTAGTGCCAGTGCAATTCCGGTGTTTCCGGAGGTGGCCTCCACGATGGTGCCGCCGGGAGCCAGCTCACCGGATTTTTCTGCGGCGTCCACAATGGCCTTGCCCACGCGGTCTTTAACGGAGTTGGCTGGGTTGAAGGATTCTAGTTTGACCAGCACGGTTGCCTTGGAGTCACCGGTCAACCGGTTGAGTCGGACTAGGGGAGTCCCGCCAATGGTGTCCAGGATGGAGTCGTATATTTTTGCCATGTCACAAGCCTTTCTTAGTGGGAATTATTTTTTACGGTCGCCATCATACACGACCAAACCAGACAAATCAGTATGGGAAAACTAGACAGGATTTCTTAAGGATTTGACAACAAATATTGTGAAAGTGCGGGGGTGTGGTTTAGAATTACCCCCACAAGCCAGATGACAATCGGGCAAATGTCCGGAAATTGGTTAAGTAATAGGGCACCAATTCGGGTGCCCCCGAAGACGGAGAGAAACTTTTGGACTCGCCTCGAATTAAAGATGATGACGAAGCCGTCCGTGCTGCGCTTTCTTCCCTGAAGAACGCTACTGGCATTCCGGTTACCATGTACGCCACGTTGTTGGCTGACAACCGCCTGCATATTACGCACTGGATCGGCCTGCGCACGCCGGCCCTGCAAAACCTGATCATCGATCCGGGCGCTGGCGTTGGCGGCCGCGTGGTGGCCACCCGCCGTGCCGTGGGGGTCACGGACTACACCCGCGCCACCACCATCACTCACGAAAATGACAGCGCTATTCAAGATGAGGGCCTGCATTCCATCGTGGCAGTCCCCGTCATAGTCCAGCGGGAAATCCGGGGCGTGTTCTACGTGGGCGTGCATTCCCCGGTTCGCTTGGGTGACAAAGTGATTGAAGAAGTCACCATGACCGCCCGTTCCTTGGAACAGGATCTGGCAGTCAACTCCGTTATGCGGCGCATGGATGGTTCCAAGGGCATGGCTGCCCGCGGAAACGTGATGAACGGCGCGGAGTGGGAACAGATCCGCTCCACCCACTCTAAGCTGCGTATGTTGGCCAACCGGGTGGATGATGAAGACCTGCGCAAAGAGCTGGAAACGTTGTGTGACCAGATGGTTTCTCCGGTACGCGTGAAGCAGTCCACTAAGCTGTCCGCACGCGAACTAGATGTCTTGTCTTGTGTGGCTTTGGGACACACCAATGTGGAGGCGGCGGAGGAAATGGGTATCGGCGCGGAAACCGTGAAATCCTACTTGCGTTCGGTTATGCGCAAGCTTGGCGCGCACACTCGCTACGAAGCCGTCAACGCTGCCCGCAGGATTGGCGCTTTGCCGTAAACTAGTCCGTGTGAAAGATATCTTTATTGTTTCTGGTGGTGCTCGCCTGCACGGCACCGTGAAGGTTGCTGGTGCTAAAAACAGCGTGCTGAAGCTCATGGCTGCGGCGCTGCTGGCGGAGGGCACCTCCGTCTTGACTAATTGTCCTGAAATCCTTGACGTCCCCTTAATGAAGAAGGTTCTGGAAGGTCTGGGCTGCACGGTCACTATTGACGGTGACCGTGTGGAGATTGACACCCCGGCGCAGATTTCTTCCGATGCAGACTTTGACGCGGTCCGCCAATTCCGCGCCTCCGTGTGCGTCCTGGGGCCTTTGACCGCGCGCTGCGGCCGCGCCAAGGTCGCACTGCCTGGCGGGGACGCCATTGGGTCCCGCCCCTTGGATATGCACCAATCCGGCTTGGAACGTTTGGGGGCCACCACCCACATTGAGCACGGGGCGGTAGTTGCGCAAGCAGACCGCCTGGTGGGGTCCCACATCAAGCTCGATTTTCCTTCCGTGGGTGCTACGGAAAACATTCTTACCGCCGCTGTGTTGGCGGAGGGCACCACTTTCTTGGACAACGCGGCGCGCGAGCCGGAGATTGTGGACTTGTGTGAGATGTTGACGTCCATGGGGGCAAAGATTTCTGGCGCTGGAACTTCTTCTCTCACTATTGAGGGTGTGAAAAAGCTCAGCCCCGCCACGCACGAGGTAGTGGGGGATAGGATTGTAGCCGGCACGTGGGCTTACGCCGCCGCCATGACCAGCGGGGATATCACGGTAACGGGTATCGCACCACGGCATCTGCATTTGCCCTTGGAAAAGCTGAAGTCTGCGGGTGCGGAGATTGAGACTTACGAAAACGGGTTCCGTGTGCGCATGGAAGGCCGGCCGGCGGCAGTCGATTACCAAACCCTGCCTTTCCCGGGTTTTCCCACGGATTTGCAGCCCATGGCCATTGGGTTGTCCGCTATTGCGGACGGCACCACCATGATCACGGAAAACGTTTTCGAGTCCCGTTTCCGTTTTGTTGATGAAATGTTGCGTTTGGGCGCTGACGCGCAGGTGGACGGCCACCATGTAGTCATTCGGGGAATTGAACAGTTGTCTTCCACTCATGTGTGGTCTTCGGACATCCGTGCTGGTGCCGGCTTGGTCCTTGCGGCCCTATGTGCTGATGAAGTCACTACTGTCCACGACGTATTCCATATCGACCGCGGTTACCCGCGTTTCGTGGAAAACCTCAGTGCGCTGGGCGCCACCATTGAGCGCTCGCAGGAAGAGACTATCTACTAGCTCCCTATCTTTTGTCTCCGCGAATGCCAGTGGAGGCACCGCCGGTGGGATGTGACCGTCTCCTAGTTTTGACTGGTGGGTCCCAGCACCCAGCACCCAGCACCCAGCACCCAGCACCCAGCACCCAGCACTCAACACTCAGCACTCAGCAATCAACACAGTGCGGAAAATAGTTGCAACTTCCACCAGTGTGAAACCGCAGGGGCGTGATGTTGCTGGTTAGTACCACGGCTGCCCGCCAGTTTGGGCTGCTAAACCAGAAATAAAATCCCCTGGCCTGTGACCGCAGCTGCGGTCACAAGCCAAGGGACTTCATGGTGGTAAAGCTGGTTGCTGTTACTCAATTTGTTCCAGCTGCTTTCCGGCAGTCTCTTTTGCTTGCATGTAGATGAACCCACCCACAAAGAGTAGGACTGCGAAAATCATGAACGGCAGGAACACAACCTCGGGCGTGGGCTTGCCGCCGCCGATCATCGCGCCAACTAGGTAGGGGCCAAAGATCTTTGCGGAGGCACCGATACCGTAGCCCAGGCCAACACCGGTGGAACGGGCCTCGTTCGGGAACTGCTCAGCACCGAAGGCGTTGAGGATTCCGAATGCACCGTCACCGAAGGCCATGGCAATGAGGATACCGATGAAAAAGACAATTCCGGCGGCGTGGAAGGAGTCCTCACCAAAGGAGGTGGCAATCTTGGTGGAGAAGGCGGCAATCAAGCAGCCCACACCGCCCAGGCCACCCCAGATGAGCATGGTCTTGCGGCGCCCAATGTGGTCTGAAATCCACGCCGAACCCAGGCGGCCAAGCAGGTCAGCGAGGGAGACAGCCATGAACATGTAGGCCACGGCGTTGGTGTCAAACTTGAAGCTTTCGCCCAAGATCGTCTGGCCCCAGGACTGCACGGTGAATGCACCCAGGATGAAGCAGAAGGAGCCGGCGGAAACAATGAGCAGTTCCTTCGGGTACTTCGAGAAGATGATGCCGTAGGAAGTGGACTTGGTGTTTTTCTCGAAAACGGGCAGGGAACCTACCTGGTCTTCGGGCATCTTCAGTGCCCACGCGTAGGCCTTCTTGGCTTCGTTGATTTTGCCGCGGGAGGCAAGGAACCGTGGTGATTCAGGAACGGTGGCGGCCCACGCAATCAAGAGGATGGGCAGGCATCCCAGGGCGATGAGGCCCTTCCAGCCAAACGGCTCGCCCAGGAACTTGGTAGCCAAGCTGCCTAGGAAGATACCTAGTGGAATGAATACTGAGGTAAGTCCGGAGAGCAAGCCGCGCTGTTTGGCGGGCACGAACTCCTGCACGAACGGGATGGAGGTGATGTTCAAACCACCCACACCGATACATACGCCGATACGGTAGAGGGAGAGAAGCTCCCACTGACCGGGCTGAATGGTCAGCGTGACGGCGGTGAATACCACCAGCACGATGATACAGCCGATGAATGAATTACGGCGGCCGAAGCGGTCAGCTAACCTGCCCCAGATGACAGCGCCAAGAACTGTACCCACGCCGGACGCTGCGCCGATCATACCGATTTCCCAGCCGGTGAGGTCCCAGCCCGGGGTCTTCATGAGCAGGTGGATGACAAAGCCGATCAGGAACAGATCGAAGAACTCGGAAATATTTCCAACCACAGTAAGCCCGATGAGGGACTTCTGATTGCTGGTCAGGGGACGTGAGTCCACCTGCTGCATAGCGGTAGTAGTAGTGTTCATCATTGAACCCTTCTTTGTGCGCTCCGGGCATCTACCGTGATGCCCAGATACGACTAACGAATAATGTCAGATGTTATAGGGATTTGCAGCTCACTCGGGGATATGCGGGTGAGATCTCCGTGGTGGGTAAGCGCGTATTTAGATACCCGCTGCCCGTAACAGACTCCAGCGCGAACGTCGCCGTCCAGGTATCCGTGGATCGTTCCGGCAACGAACGAATCTCCGGCGCCGGGGCGGTCTACGATTGGCACAGCCTCAACTTCGTAGGATTCATCGCCTTGTTCATCTGAGAGGTAGACGCCGCGGGTACCGTTTGTGGAGACAACAGTTGGAACTTCGTACTTTTCCCGCACAGCACGGCAAACATCAACGCCCTCACCTTCGGGCATATCGAAGACGATTTTGGAATCGGCATGGGATACGAACAGTAGATCGGACATCTTCGCGATTGGCTCGAGGGTTTCCCGTGCCTGCTCAGGCGACCACAGGAGGGACCGGTAGTTAACATCGAGGGCAATGCTGATGCCGCGCTCGTGGGCCTGGTCGCAGAAATAGCGAACAACCTTCGCCGTGTTCTCCGTCAGGGCGGCAGTAATACCGGTGACAAAGATGAGCTTGGTATCTAACATGGACTCCCAGTTGATCTCGTCGACTTTAAGATCTCGGAACGGGGTATGCAAACGGTCGTAGACTACCTTCGATGGCATTGGGCTTTTCCCTGGTTCCATGAAGTATAGGGCTACGCGGCCTTCCTCGGCGCGGAGCATGTTGGACATGTCCACACCTACCGAACGGAATTCCTGCATGATGCGGCGGCTGAGCTGGCCTTTTGGCAGCTTCGAGCACCACGAGGTTTCCCGGCCCAGTTCGGACAGCAGTCCGGCAACGTTTGCTTCGGAACATGCTGCTGTCATTCGTAGTTGGTTTGCGGTGACCAGGCGGTCGCCGCTTTGTACGGTAAGGCGTATTTGGCCTTCGCCGATGGTCGTGAGATCAAACATTGGAAACTCCTTGAGATGCGTTGACAGTGCCATAACGGTTGGTGTAGCGGTCGTAGTTGGCTGCGATTTCATCTTCCGGCAAAGAAATGACTTCACCGAGACTCATAGCCACCGCTACCGTGTGCGCAATATCTTCAACCATGACGGCGGCTTGGAGGGCTTTGTTGATTGTGGGTCCAATCGTGAAAACGCCGTGCTGTTTGAGCAGGACCGCGGGGGAATGCCCAATAGTTGAAAGGATTGCTTCCCCGATTTCCTTGCCACCAATGGAGGCGTAGGGGGCACAGGGAACTGGTCCGCCAAACTCGTCAGCGATGGCGGTCAAGCAGCAGGGGATTTCTTTTCCTACTGCAGCAAACGCCGTAGCGTAGCGGGAATGGGTATGGACAATGGAATTGATATCCTCACGGGCCTTATAAACTTCCAGGTGCGAGGCGGTATCTGAGGATGGTCCTAAGTCGCCTTCAATAATTTTGCCGGATAGGTCAACGACGACCATATCTTCAGGCTTCATATCTTCATACAAGCGACCTGATGGTTTGATGACAATGTATCCGGTTTCCTTATCGCGGGCCGAAAGGTTTCCTCCGGTCCAGGCAACTAGTCCGTTACGAGGTAACGCGAGGTTACCTTCACAAACTTCTTCCTTAAGGGCTTCTAGCATTGGTGCTTTCTCCTTCTCGAATAGTGTGAAGCGCTCGTTACGCTTCGTTGAGGACGGTGAACCCGGCTTCTTCGAGCCACTGGGTGAGTTTTAGGCGTGCGGCGACACAGGTTTCCACTGAATCTGGGGCGTCGTCGTTCCACATCTCCAGCATCATCCGTCCACTCCACTTCTGCCGAGCTAGCTCAGCAAAGGCGGCTGGCCAATCAACCGTTCCGGTCCCGAGCGGAATCCGGCGTGGCTGACCCGGTAGTACATCCTTTGCGTGGATAGCCATCATGTGGCCTTCTCCGGCGCGGAGCTCAGCGGTTTCTTCGCCGCCGTGCTCGGAAATATTTCCCAGATCTGGGTAGATCTGCAGCCAGGGGGAACCAATCATGTCAACTAGTTCGCGGGCGGCTGGGATCGAGTTAATGTCATTGCCGTCCACGTTTTCGATCCCTAAGACGATGCCGCGGTGGGCGGCATACTGGGTAGCTTCAGCAAGGAGGTCAATGTAGTGTTTGCGGGCTAGATCGTGTGGATCTTCGTAGTAGTTGTAGTATCCAGCGATCTGGCACAAGCTAATTCCTAGGTCTGCGCATAGGTCGATACCTTTGCGGTATACCTCCCGGGCCTCAGCCCGAATGGCCGGGTCGATAGACCCGGGCATCACGAGGCGGTGCAAGGACAAGCAGATTCCCCCAATTTGCACGCCGTTGCGCATGGCGGCGGCGCGGACTTCTTGGCGCCTTTCGGCCGACCACTCTAGGCGGGCCCTGCGTTCGTCGGTTTCATCGACCGATAGGTCAACGAAGCTGAATCCCCCTTCGTTTACCTGAGCAAAGAAATCATCCCAGTTATCGGTGGAGCGCAGAGCCTTTTCGTAGATCCCTAGACTGATTTGGCAATCCATCAGGGCCACACTCGGTCAAATGCCTGCTGGAATGCGTCCGCGGCGGCGCGCGGGTCATCAGCTTTGAGAATGGAACGGCCGGCGATGACCACGTCCACCGCGCTATCGGCGAAGGTATCGAGCTCCGCTGGCTTGATGCCACCTGTGACGCTGACGGTGAAACCGAGTTCGTGAAGGTCGGAGATCCGTTGCAAATCATCCTTGCCCCACTCCAGGATGCCGGCGGCTTCCTGGTCGCGTGACCGTTTGACAATCACGTGCTCTACGCCCAGCTCGCGCCACTTCTTCGCTTTTTCCAGTGTGTAGTGGTCATCATTGAGCTCAACCTGGACTTCTCCGCCGAACTCGCGGGCAACTTCAACTACTTGTTCAATAGTTGTTAGTGATGCCCCGGCAACGCAGCTCACCCAATCAGCGCCGGCGCTGAAACAGGCCTTGGCAATGATTTGGCCGGCTTCCGCAATGCGGACATCGGCAAGAATTGTCTTTTCTGGGTAGAGTGCGCGGATCTCCTCGACGGCACGTAGGCCTTCATGCAAGATCAAGATTGTGCCGCACTCTATAACGTCCACGGCGTCGATGGCCTTGTTGAGCGGACGCAGTGCCTCAGAGATACTGGCAGTGTCTAGCGCAATTTGGAGCCTGGTCATTTTACTTGTCCTTGCGCATGGTGAAGAAGGTGCGGCCGTTGTTGATGAGCAGATCATCAACGAACTTGGGGTCAAAGCCTTCGTCGATCATTCGGGGGCCGTCGTTAGCTGGGTTGAAGTCAACACCGGTGACGGAGCCGTAAGCTTTTTGGTAGGAGGCCTTGCCGGAGTCGGTGCCCAACAGGATCCGGTCACCGAAGCCCCTCTTGCCCAGCTCGCGCAGTTCCATGATGCGGTTGGAGTCTGGCTGGTACTTGATGCGGTAGGTGCCGTCGATCTCAAGGTAAGCGCCGGTTTCCAGGATCTGCTGGAGGTACCACACGTCCGCGTTGCGCTGGATGTGACCAATAGCAATCTGGTCAGCTGGGACGCCCATCTCGATGAGAAGTTGCGCCTGCTCTAGGCCACAGGTGCCGTAGGTGGTGTGGGTGTTGATGGGGGCTCCGGTTTCGATGGAGGCGTTTGCACAGGCTTCCATACACTTGCGCTCGAAGTCGGTGATGATGCCGTAACTGGTAGCTACCTTGATGCAGCCGGCTTTGACGTCGGTGCGGTCAACAATGGGTCCGGAGTAGTCATTGCGGTCGATGCCTTCTTCAATGTCAGCAATCAGCAGCTCGGTGATCTGGTCCACGGTGTAGCGGCTGACCCAGTGGTCACGAGTCTCCAGGTAAACCTTCTCACGGTGGAAGCCGGTACATGCAATGATGTGAAGATCCTCGACGCGGCGGTTAACCTCGACGAGCTTGTCCATGCCGCGTCCGGAGTTGGCGGGGCACATGTCAACGATGGTGCCCGAATTTGCCCAGTTCTTGGAGGCTTTGACAAATAGCTCTGCCTCGTAGACAGCCTTATCTACGTTGTCGAGTAGGTGGTCAGCGTCGATGTAGACTTCACCGGCGCCGGTACGGATGAGGTGATCGTGGGCATTGACGACGCCGAGTTCTTTTGGATCGATATCGCCGAGGATGGTGCGTGCAAATGACATTGCAAACTCCTTAAATTGTGACCTACGCTAACTTTTGTTAGCTCTGTAACTCAATCTAGTTAGCCCTAGGAGGTCCGTAAAGGAGTTTTGTGAACAGATGTTCACCAAAAATTCATAATGGGAATGATTGTCGCAAAATGCACTGATATTTCTGGGCAAACTTCCAGTTGTGACCCTTTTAACTACAGTAAGATGAACATATGTACAGCACATTAAGGGGTGAAAACAGGCGGCGTATTCGGCTATTGCTCCGGGTTGCGCGGGCCTATTACGAGGAAGGCAAGTCCCAAGCCACGATTGCGCGCGAGATAAAGTACTCCCGCGTTACCGTCTCACGGATGCTGGCGGAGGCCCGCGAGATGGGGATTGTCACCATCACGGTGGCGCACCCCATGGAGCGCCTGGATGATATTGAAGGCCGTTTGTGTGAAAAGCTCGGCTTGGCGGCCGCCGTTGTCTCGGAGAAATCCCAACCAGCGGCCGTTGCCGCCTTGGCTGCAGAGTACATTGAAGAAACCGTCCGCGACGATAGTCTGATTGCGCTATCCAACGGATCGTCCATCGCCCTGGCAGTAGAACACCTCAAGACGCGACGTTTTAGTAATAGCTGTGTTGTGCAGCTTTTGGGCTCGCTCGGTAGTGCTAACCACCTGGAAGACTCTCCGGACCTGTGCCGGAGAATGGCAGACAAGCTGGGGGGAAGTTTCCGGACTATTCCGGTTCCGTTGGTCCTGGGTTCAAGCGCTACGGCTAGATACCTGCGTGCGGATGGGCAAACGGCTGCAGTGTTGGATCTGGCTGCACGCGCGGAAATAGCAATCGTAGGCGTGGGTAGCGTAGTCGTGGGGAGCATGGATGGTGTCCTGGAAGGCTGGGACAGTAAGGATATCGAGGAAGAAATCCGTGAACTCGGTGCGGTCGCGCAGATCTGTAGCCACCATATTGACGCCCACGGCAGGCATTTAACAACGTCACTATGCGAACGCACAATCGCTATGCCTCCGGAAAAACTGCGTGCCATAGACAACGTCATCTTGTTGGCATGGGGCGTGGAAAAGGTCCCGGCCATCCGCGCAGTTATCCGTGGGGGTTATATAAACACGTTAGTGACTGACGAAGTCACGGCGTCCCGCCTATTAGCCACGGCCGAGCCCGCTCCACCAGCCTAAGTACAAGCGGAGCGGTAACCCCGGGGAGACGGTCAGGACTGACAACCAGAACTGACAGCCGGAACTGACAGCCGGAACTGAAAGTGAAACTTATTGCGTAGAATTCCGGGCCGAACGAAAGCAGAAACAGGCCAAAGAAGGGACAATCCCAAGGAGGAACGGATTGGGCAAAAACCCTCCCTTAGCTGTGCATTTAAAGGTGTGCCAAAGGCGAATTTGCAACTTCAGTGGCTATGTCCTAAAGTTATTCGAGTCGCCAGCGAGGTAGCCGGAAGGTTACAGGCTAGTGACAACTTCTAGATTGCGAAATCGAAATTCCTTGAAAATCTTCGGATTTGACAGTGTGATTGAGACGGAGTAACTTAGAAAAAGTCCCTGAGACAGAAAATGTCATTATACATGATGTTTGAAGTTGGGGTACGGACGATGTCTGAGAACTCAATAGTGTACCAATGTACTTATATAACTTATGGTTGTTTGTGACTTTTTGTTGTTGTGTGCTTGGGTTGTGCCGGTGCCGTTATGTGCGGTGTTGGTTGGTGTGTGCCGGGTGGTGCCCTTTTCCATATAGGGGTGTCACTGTAAATAATGAGAAATTATTTGGGCTCATACAAGAATCAATCTTAGTTCATTGCAATTTTTTGGTTGCGGTAACTTTGCTTGCCACTGTTTATCCTCGTCGGATTGGTGGTGAGTGTATTTTTTCTTTATGTAGTAATTTTTGGATAGATATAAGCCAGGCGTATAATGCTTTGCGTTTTTCGTGAGTGTTTGCGTTGGTTTGTTCTTGATTTTGTTAGGTTTGGGCTTTTCACGGCCTTTTCTTCTTTTTCTTAAAAGAGATTTTGTGGAGAGTT
>NZ_VXKJ01000027.1 GCF_008693075.1 Corynebacterium phocae
TTTTCGTGAGTGTTTGCGTTGGTTTGTTCTTGATTTTGTTAGGTTTGGGCTTTTCACGGCCTTTTCTTCTTTTTCTTAAAAGAGATTTTGTGGAGAGTTTGATCCTGGCTCAGGACGAACGCTGGCGGCGTGCTTAACACATGCAAGTCGAACGGAAAGGCCTCAGCTTGCTGGGGTACTCGAGTGGCGAACGGGTGAGTAACACGTGAGTGATCTGCCCTGGACTTCGGGATAAGCTTGGGAAACTGGGTCTAATACCGGATATGACAATCGTTTAGTGTCGGTTGTGGAAAGTTTTTTCGGTCTGGGATGAGCTCGCGGCCTATCAGCTTGTTGGTGGGGTAATGGCCTACCAAGGCGTCGACGGGTAGCCGGCCTGAGAGGGTGTACGGCCACATTGGGACTGAGATACGGCCCAGACTCCTACGGGAGGCAGCAGTGGGGAATATTGCACAATGGGCGCAAGCCTGATGCAGCGACGCCGCGTGGGGGATGAAGGCCTTCGGGTTGTAAACTCCTTTCGGCAGGGACGAAGCTTTTTGTGACGGTACCTGTAGAAGAAGCACCGGCTAACTACGTGCCAGCAGCCGCGGTAATACGTAGGGTGCAAGCGTTGTCCGGAATTACTGGGCGTAAAGAGCTCGTAGGTGGTTGGTCGCGTCGTCTGTGAAATCCCAGGGCTTAACTCTGGGCGTGCAGGCGATACGGGCCAACTTGAGTGCTGTAGGGGAGACTGGAATTCCTGGTGTAGCGGTGAAATGCGCAGATATCAGGAGGAACACCGATGGCGAAGGCAGGTCTCTGGGCAGTAACTGACGCTGAGGAGCGAAAGCATGGGTAGCGAACAGGATTAGATACCCTGGTAGTCCATGCCGTAAACGGTGGGCGCTAGGTGTGAGGGACTTCCACGTTCTTCGTGCCGTAGCTAACGCATTAAGCGCCCCGCCTGGGGAGTACGGCCGCAAGGCTAAAACTCAAAGGAATTGACGGGGGCCCGCACAAGCGGCGGAGCATGTGGATTAATTCGATGCAACGCGAAGAACCTTACCTGGGCTTGACATATGCAGGATTGGGCTAGAGATAGTTCGTCCCTTGTGGTCTGTATACAGGTGGTGCATGGTTGTCGTCAGCTCGTGTCGTGAGATGTTGGGTTAAGTCCCGCAACGAGCGCAACCCTTGTCTTATGTTGCCAGCACGTTATGGTGGGGACTCATGAGAGACTGCCGGGGTTAACTCGGAGGAAGGTGGGGATGACGTCAAATCATCATGCCCCTTATGTCCAGGGCTTCACACGTGCTACAATGGTCGGTACAATGCGCAGCGACACTGTAAGGTGAAGCGAATCGCATAAAGCCGGTCTCAGTTCGGATTGGGGTCTGCAACTCGACCCCATGAAGTTGGAGTCGCTAGTAATCGCAGATCAGCAATGCTGCGGTGAATACGTTCCCGGGCCTTGTACACACCGCCCGTCACGTCATGAAAGTTGGTAACACCCGAAGCCAGTGGCTCAAACTCGTTAGGGAGCTGTCGAAGGTGGGATCGGCGATTGGGACGAAGTCGTAACAAGGTAGCCGTACCGGAAGGTGCGGCTGGATCACCTCCTTTCTAAGGAGCATTATTTGGC
>NZ_VXKJ01000028.1 GCF_008693075.1 Corynebacterium phocae
TTGTGCTTGTGTGTGTGGTGGTTGGGTGTGTTGTGTGAGAACTGTATAGTGGACGCGAGCATCTATGCAGCAGACTGGCTTTTGTTGGTTTGTTGTGTGGTGTAATTTCTTTTGTTCTTTTGTGTTTTGTGTAGTTCATTTTGTGTGTTCGTTATTAAGGGCGCATGGTGGATGCCTTGGCATGCTGAGCCGATGAAGGACGTGTAAGGCTGCGTTAAGCCTCGGGGAGTTGTCAATTGAGCGTTGATCCGAGGATGTCCGAATGGGGAAACCTGGCTGCCGTTATGGGTAGTGACCCTTCAGTGAATTCATAGCTGTTGTGGGGGTAACGCGGGGAAGTGAAACATCTCAGTACCCGCAGGAAAAGAAAATAAATAATGATTCTGCTAGTAGTGGCGAACGAACGTGGATGAGGCTAAACCGTATGCATGTGATACCTGGTAGGGGTTGTGTGTGTGGTGTTGTGGGCCTTGATGTTCAACGGCTACCACCGTTGTGCTGTGCGCATTGCTGTTAGGTGAAGTGGTTTGGAATGACCGACCGGAGTAGGTGAGAGTCCTGTAGCTGAAGATAGTTTAATGCCATGGTTGTTGAGTTGCCCGAGTAGCAGCGGGCTCGTGAAATCCGCTGTGAATCTGCCGGGACCACCCGGTAAGCCTAAATACTCAGTATGACCGATAGTGAATAGTACCGTGAGGGAATGGTGAAAAGTACCCCGGGAGGGGAGTGAAATAGTTCCTGAAACCATGTGCTTACAATCCGTCAGAGCACCTTTTGTTGTGTGATGGCGTGCCTTTTGAAGAATGAGCCTGCGAGTCAGCGGCATGTCGCGAGGTTAACCCGTGTGGGGTAGCCGTAGGGAAACCGAATCCTAACTAGGGTG
>NZ_VXKJ01000030.1 GCF_008693075.1 Corynebacterium phocae
ACCCGGAAGCTAAGCCTGCCCGCGCTGATGGTACTGCACCCGGGAGGGTGTGGGAGAGTAAGTTACCGCCGACATAAAAACATAACACAACAAAATAAAGCAAACAGCAAAGAGCCTAGACAAACGTCTAGGCTCTTTCTGCGTTTTCACACCCTCCAAGCAACGCCTGGCTGGAGTGTTATCTCACAACCTAATACGGCCTTTTCCAATGCCGGTTCGCCTAATTAGTTCATTCAAGGTAGTTGATCCTAATAAATGCAGTGCAGTACTTGCCGGTACTGTGGGCAGGGTATCGTTTTTTAGTGAACTAATAAGTTGAGGAGTACCCCCAGGTGAATGGCATTGCGGCTAGAGCGGTTGATCTTTTTAAGCAATACGGTAAAGGTGACACGGCGGTGGTGGCCCTAGACCATGTGAACGTGGAGTTTAGGCGCAACCAGTTCACCGCCATCATGGGGCCTTCGGGCTCGGGAAAATCCACGCTGATGCACACCATAGCCGGGCTGGACTCCGCCACATCAGGTTCGGCCTTCATTGGGGATACGGATACCTCCCGGTTAAACGATAAAGACATTACCGCGCTACGGCGCGACCGCTTAGGGTTTATCTTCCAATCCTTTAACCTTGTCCCTACGCTCTCAGCAGCTGAGAATATTACCTTGCCCACCGACATTGCCGGCCGCAACGTGGACCAGGACTGGTTCGAGGAAATTACCACTCGGCTGGGGCTAAAAGCCAGGCTGGACCACCGCCCGGCCGAACTGTCCGGCGGCCAGCAGCAAAGGGTGGCGTGTGCGCGGGCTCTGGTGAGCCGGCCGGAGATAATCTTTGGTGATGAGCCCACCGGCAACCTTGATTCCAACGCCTCAGCGGAGGTTTTAGGAATTTTGCGGCAGGCGGTGGACCGGGATAACCAAACAGTAGTGATAGTCACGCACGACGCCAAGGCTGCCAGCTACGCGGACAGGGTGATTTTCCTCGCGGATGGCAAGGTTGTCAATGACCTGGATAACCCCACTGTTGACTCGATTTATTCCGTTATCGCAGAAGTCGAGAACTAAGCATGGCTTCTACTATGCAGCGGGTTTCACTGCGCAATGTGGTGGCGCACAAGTTGAGGCTGGCCCTTACCGTGCTCACCGTGGTTCTTGGCACGTCCTTTATTGCGGGTTCGTTCATGTTCACCAACTCCTTGTCCAATACGTTTGACCAGGTTCTCAGTACCGCTTTCACTGGGGTTGATGCGGCAGTCTCCGGCACGGTGGACGCGCCGTTGGATGAACAGATGCGCCAGCGTTTGCTGGCAGATGACAAGGTAGACCGCGTCAACGTGGCATCTAATCAGAACGTGGTGGTGGCTGATAGTCACTTGAAGGCCTTTCAAGCGCGTTCGGGTCAGTCCATGCTTATGCCTTATTACCCACCGGAGGAATCCGTGGGCCCGCCTAACGAGATAGTTGATGGCCGAGCCCCGGCCGAATCCGGGGAGGTGTTACTTAATGAAACCGCGGCGGAGCAGTTTGGGGTAAGGATTGGTGACAAACTGATTGTGGTCAACCCAGATGGCCGTGATGACGTCACAGTGGTAGGAATCATCCAACCCACGGTGGTCAACGGCGGCATCATCGTGCTTTCTGCGGCCGACGCTTTCGTGGAGCGCTATGGCACTCCCAATCAGGTCACTGTTGGCGCGGCAGACGGTACCAGCGCGGATGAGTTAGTGGCCCATATAGAACGCGCCTTTCCGGAGCTAGAAGTTGAGGCGGGGGAGAAGCTGGAAGAGAGGATTTCCGGCATCATCTCCAATGCCCTGACCTTTGTGAACTACTTCCTTATCGCCTTTGGGCTCATTGCGTTGTTGGTGGGCACTTTCATCATTGCCAACACTTTCTCCATGATTGTGGCGCAACGAACAAGGGAGTTTGCGCTGCTGCGCGCACTGGGTGCTAGCCGGGTTCAGATTACCCAGTCGGTAGTTCTGGAGGCTTTCCTGGTGGGGCTTTTTGGCTCCGCGCTGGGGGTCGTTGCCGGAATGGGCTTGGTAGTGGCTATCAAGGCGTTCCTTGGCACGCAGGGTTTGGACATGGGGCCGGGCTTGGGACTGTCCGCAAGCTCGGTCATAGCCCCACTTGTTATCGGGGTCGTTGTCACTATTATCTCCGCTTGGACTCCCGCGCGGCGTGCCGGTGCGGTGAAACCGGTGGAAGCTATGCGCAGTACTGAAGCTGCTGCGGGGAGCTCCTTGAAAGTCCGGACCGTAGCTGGTCTTACGCTGATGCTGGCAGGCGCTGCTGCCGCTGCAGCCACGCTGTTCGTAGACTTTGACACCAAGCCTGGTGCCATTGTGGTGGGCACCGGCGCATTCGGCGTTATCGTTGGTTTCTTCCTGGCCGGCCCTGCTCTAGCTTTGCCGGTTGTCCCGGCGCTGGGAAGGTTAATCGGTGCGCCCTTCGGATCTATCGGAAAGCTCGCGGCCACCAACTCTGGGCGCAACCCCCGCCGTACCGCCGCCACCGCCTTTGCCTTGACGCTGGGGGTCGCGCTGGTGACGGCAATCGGTATGCTGGGCGCGACTATGAAGGCCTCCGTGGCAGAAACTGTGGAGTCCAATATTTCTGCGGACTTCATCCTTACAGGTCCTCCCGGCGGCCAGTTTCCCACTCCCAGCGAAACCTCAGAGCGCGCGGCCGGTGTGAACGGCGTGGATCAGGTGGTGTCGTTGGAGCTGGCCCCGGTAGCAGTAGATGGGCAGTTCGCTTACTCTTACGGCCCGCAGTTCCAGGTAACCAACTTGATTGATGCGGATCCCAGCAAGATGATTGAGTTCGACATGGTGGAGGGCACCGGCAGCTTCGAGGAAGGCCTCATTGCTACTGCGGAGTATGCGGAGCAACAAGGCTGGAAGTTAGGGCAGTCACTCCCGGTCACGCAGGAGGGCAAGCTCTTGGGAGAGGCGGAGTTGAAGGGGATCTTTGCTGCCAATCACGTATTTGAGAACATGGCCCTGGTCACCGATATCGTTCCGGAGGATATCCGCAACGTAGCCATGGTGGCCGTTAATGGGTCGGGGGATTCGCTGCGCGAGGATCTAGAGAAATCCGTCGCGGACCTGGTGGTAGTACAGGTAATGTCAGGGGAGGAATACGCCGGGCAGGCGGCCAGCGCCATCAACCAGATGCTGGCCATCCTGTACGGGCTGCTGGCGCTCTCAGTCATCATCGCCGTCCTGGGCATCATTAACACGCTGACCCTGGGCGTTATTGAAAGGCGCCAGGAGGTTGGCATGCTGCGCGCGGTGGGAACCCAACGCCGGCAGATTAAGACCATGATTACCTTGGAGGCGGTGCAGATTGCCATCTTCGGCGCGCTGTCTGGCGTGCTCATTGGCTTTGGCCTGGGGTGGTCGTTCATTGACGTCCTGGCGGATTCCGGGCTGCAGCAGGCCACAGTGCCGTGGGACATCATTGGCATCATGCTGGCGGGCTCCGGGGTAGTGGGCGTTATTGCCGCACTGTGGCCGGCCAGCCGGGCAGCCAAGACGCCGCCGCTAGAGGCTATTGCTGACTAGGAGTGTGCCCACCCGTAACCCGTAGTGGAAGACCATCAGCCCTATGGTGATGGTGAAAAAGGAGTACAAGCCAGCGCGTTTGTACTCCTTTCGCTGCAACATCAGGCCCAGCTCCTTGGCCAAAGTGGACCAGGTGGACAGCCCGCCGGCCAGCCCGGTGATGACCAGCGCGGAGTAAACGTCCCCCAGCTCAGCGGCGCGGTAGAGGCCAACTGCTATGCCGATGCCCGCCGCGCCCACAATGTTGGCGGCAAAAGTCCCGGCCGGAACGCCGTCAAAGAGGCGGGAAAAGCCGTAGCGCGCCATCCCGCCCAGGAATCCGCCCACGGCGATACCAAGGATAACCAGAGCAATCATTTCTGTACCCCCACGCGGTGGCCCAGCAGGTATGCGCCCACGCAGCCAATTAGCGTGGCCAGCACGTAAGCCAGCGCCCACCCGGCGTCCAAGTCATAGGTGAGAAGGGCGAAGGCCGCGAAGGAGGTAAAGCCTCCCAGGACCCCGGTGCCCCAGAACTTGCCGGGCTTGGCGTAGCCCATCGCCGCGGAGCCGGCCACGTTGATGAGCAGGAGCGGCCACAGGGGATTGGCGCCAGCGGCGGACAATAACGCTGTCAGGGCGTACCTGGCCAGCGCGCCGAGCGCCGCGCCGGTTCCAATTGTGAGGGCTTCTTTCATGCCTTTTAGCCTACCGTGTGAACGGTTTCACCCCGAGCGGGGTTAGTTTTGCTGCAGGATTGTCAAAAAGAGAGGAAAATGGAGGAGTTACTGTCTAACCTCTACAAGGAGTTTGCCTCATGGCCCACGAGCGCGCCGGTCAACCTGCACAGCCGGAAGATTTAATTGATATTGCCAACGTGGTTTCCGCGTATTACACGCGCAAGCCAGACGTGGAAATCCCGGGCCAGGAGGTGGCTTTTGGCACCTCGGGACACCGGGGTTCCTCGTTGGACACTGCGTTTAACGAAGAGCACATTTTGGCCATCACGCAGGCCATTTGTGACTACCGCGCCACGCAAGGCACCACTGGACCACTGTTTATCGGCCGCGACACCCACGCGCTGTCCGAGCCCGCTATGATTTCCGCGCTGGAGGTACTGGTTGCCAACGGTGTCGATGTCCGCGTTGACGCCGATGGCCGCTACACGCCCACCCCGGCAGTGTCCCACGCCATTTTGAACACGGAGAATTCCGACGGCATTGTAGTCACCCCGTCCCATAACCCACCGCGCGACGGCGGCTTTAAATACAACGCCGCCAACGGCGGCCCAGCGGACACGGACGCTACTGACTGGATAGCCCACCATGCTAACCGTTACCTCAAGAAGAACCTGGACGGCGTATTCCGCACCCCGGTTACTGGCGTCCTGGATGAGCGCGTGACGCCGTATGATTTCAAGACCAACTACGTGCGGGACTTGCGCAACGTTGTGGATATGGAGGCCATCGCCAAGGCCGGCGTGCGGATTGGTGCGGACCCCATGGGCGGGGCATCGGTAGATTATTGGGGCGCAATCGCTGAGGAATACGGACTGCAACTTAGCGTGGTCAACCCGCTGGTAGACGCCACCTTCCGGTTTATGACCTTGGATACGGACGGCAAAATACGCATGGACTGCTCCAGTGCGGACGCCATGGCCTCGCTCATCCACACCCGTGACGAGTTCGACATTGCCACGGGCAATGACGCTGACGCTGACCGCCACGGGATCATCACCCCGGACGCCGGGCTGATGAACCCCAACCACTACCTGGCTGTGGCCATAGATTACCTGCTCACGCACCGCCCCAACTGGGATAAAAACGCCGGGATTGGCAAGACTTTGGTGTCTTCTTCCATGATCGACCGCGTGGTGGCCTCGCACGGGCGCCGCCTGGTAGAGGTCCCCGTGGGATTCAAGTGGTTTGTTGATGGCCTCATCTCCGGAGATATCGGCTTTGGCGGTGAGGAATCCGCAGGAGCGTCATTCCTGCGCTTCGATGGTACGGTGTGGTCAACCGACAAGGATGGGCTCATCATGGATCTTTTGGCCGCAGAGATCTTGGCAGTAACCGGCAAGACGCCCTCGCAGCGTTATGCGGAGATGGCCCAAGAATTCGGCGAGCCCGTCTACGCGCGTACCGACGCCCCGGCCAACCGCGAGCAAAAGGCAGTGCTCAAATCCCTCAGCCCGGAGCAGGTGTCTGCCAATGAACTGGCGGGGGAGAGTATAGTTGCTAAATTGACCGCAGCCCCTGGCAACGGTGCCGCTTTGGGCGGGCTTAAAGTTGTGACGGAAAACGCGTGGTTTGCCGCGCGTCCCTCCGGCACAGAGGACAAGTACAAGATCTATGCTGAGTCTTTCCAAGGGCAAAGCCATTTGGAAGAAGTCCAGGAGCAGGCCCAGCAGTTGGTCACCAAAGTCCTGGGTAATTAAGAAAACTAGAGGATATCAAAATTGTGAATAAGCCCACGCTCAACAAGGCGCTCGTGCTAGACGTCATCAGCGCCTTTGCGCGTTTCTATATGGCCTATATCTGGATCAAGGCAGGACTGGCCAAGCTCGGTGAACACCTCTCGGTAACGCAGACTATCAAGGCTTACGGGATTTTCACCCCGGAGTGGTCAGATTACCTAGCCAACCTCATTGGGCCTTTGGAAATAGCCGGCGGCGTCTTGCTGCTCCTGGGGCTTTTCCTCCGGCAGTCCGCTGTTGTGGGCACCATAGTCTTGACGTTGTTTATGATAGGTATCGCCCAAGCGTGGGGACGCGGTTTGGGGATAGACTGCGGTTGCTTTAGCGTAAACCCAGGTGATGATGCCCAAGTTATGAACTACATCAAAACCTTGTTGCGCGATGTCTTCTACGTCTTCCTCATGGTGTGGACCATCTGGCGGCCTTTCAAGAAGTTCGCCCTACACCCCTAGAACAACCTGGACCCCTGGAACTCCCTAGTTCCCTAGAACCCCCTGCACCCTTCACATACCGAATAACACTCCACAAAAGGATAATAAACAGTGAGTATCAAAGTTTCAGACCCCAACTCCAAGAGTAACTCCGGCTTCATCTGGGCCCTAGTAGTGCTTTTGGCAATAGTCGCCGCCGTCATCGGCTACATTGTGTGGAATGGTCAGAACGCAAAAACCGAACACCTGGCTGAGCGTGAGGTAGAGCAAGTTGCCATGACCATGGAATACGATCCAGAGGACCCCGCTGTAGTCCTGTCTTCCGACAAAGCGGACAAAGACACCAAGACCTTTGACCTTTATGAGGACGCGTCCTGTCCTCACTGCAGCGAGTTGGCTGAGGCCACCGACGCCGATATGAAGACCGCCATCGAGGCCGGTGAGATCAACGTGGCCATCCACCCACTGAGCTTCCTGGACGGCAAGGACTTTGAAAACCAAGACGGCCACTCCACCAAGGCAGTAGCGGCCCTCCTGGCAGCCGCTCAGGCCGGTGACGCTACCACCTACTGGAACCTGCGCAAGGTCATCTTTGAACAGCAACAGGACATCTACAACAAGTGGACCATGTCAGACTTTGCCAACGCGGCCAAGGAACTAGGTGCGGACTCCAAGACCGTGAAGGCCATTGAGGACGCGGATTTGAAAGAGGCCGGCAAGGCCGCCGGTGCCAACGCCGCCAAGCTAGAAAAGGAAACCGGGAAGCTTTCCTCCCCGCGCGTGATCTTCGAAGGCAAGGACCTCAACAGCGAAACCGAGCCGATTACCGACTGGGTTGAGCTAGCAAAGTCCAAGTAGACAGGCGATTTGGTATCTAAACCAACCGCGTATAAAATGGTGCGAGTTGAAACAAAGAGTTTCCACGAGCACCACTTGGGGCTATGGCGCAGCTGGTAGCGCACCACACTGGCAGTGTGGGGGTCACGGGTTCGAATCCCGTTAGCTCCACTTTCACTCCCCGTTAGAACACCGTTCTGACGGGGAGTTCTTCTATTTCCCGGGGCTCTTCGGAAATGGGTTCTTCGGAAATGCGTGGGGTCTGGGGGTTCCGACTCCTGCTGGAGGGGGTAAGAAAAACTGGTGGTGGGTTTCGTATAATTTCAGTCTGTGAACAAAGAAAATACTACAAAACCCACCGCCATTGACTATAGCAAAACCGTCCATGAGATGGTGGGCTTCAAGGACGTAAGAGGCGCTTCGGATATTTCCGGGGTCTAGGGGGTGCGGATGGCAGAACTCGGTGCTTAAGGTCAAAAACCGTGCCAACAGATGGTTAAGCACCGCGTTGTGCCAACCTGTGGCGCTAGCGCTGGGGCCTTTGGGGACGCGGTAAAAAATCCCAGGACCCGCCCATCTCCGAAGCGCCAAATTAGTTGCCGGGCGAGAATGGGTGAGGGGTACGTATGTGGCGATGAAACACCCGCTTCATTGGGTTAGGCTGGGGGAATGTACACCAAGCAAGTTAATCATCCTGATCAAGCCGGCGCGGAGGCCGCGGGGCTGGCGTGGCTGGCGGAGGCCGTACCGGAGGTGGTGGCAACGGTGGTGGGCACCACCTCGCACTCGATTAGCACCCAGCGCGTGCGCGAGGCCCAGCCCACGGCCAAGGCTGCGCGCGCGTTTGGGGCGCGCTTGAGGCGGGTCCATGACGCGGGCGCGCCAGCCTTTGGCAGCCCACCGGCGGGCTGGGAGGGCAAGAACTACATCGGCAGGGTGGAGCAGGATTGCAGCCCTGGGGATGATTGGGGGATCTTCTACGCCCGGCAGCGCGTCCGGTCCTTTAGCCGAGCCACGCCCTTGCCAAAGTCCACGGAATCCGCCGTGGAGGAGGCGTGTGAGCTCATCGAGATCACCGAGTGGGATGTAAGCCCCGCACGCATCCATGGGGACTTGTGGGCCGGAAACGTGATTTTCTCTGGGTCCAGCGCGGTGATGATTGACCCGGCTGCCCACGGCGGGCACCCGCACACCGACTTGGGCATGTTGGCGCTTTTCGGAGCCCCGTTTGTGGAGGAAATCTTTGCTGGCTACGGATTTAGCGAGTATGAGACCCTCCCCGTGCACCAGCTGCACCCCCTGGCAGTGCACGCCCTGACCCATGGGCCCGGCTATTACCGGGCTTTGGAGCGCGCCGCGAAAGAAACTATCGAGCTGCTCGGTTGATGGTGGCCCGCAGTCGCTCGGGGCCGGGCGGCTTAATCGGTAGCTAGGGGTCAGTAGCCTGGGTTAGCGGCCTCGATTAGAGGCCTGGGTTAGAGGTATGGCCGCTTAGCTGGTGGCCGGGCCGGTTGGCATGCGGCGCTTATGGGCACCGGCGCGCCAGAGCTGCTCGATACGGTCTTTGGCGGGCCCGGCAATCTTCTTGCCCTCCAAGTAGTCGTCGATATTGGCGTAGGTCACGCCCAGCGCGTCTTCGTCCGGCAGGAGTGGCTTGTTGTCCTCTAAGTCCGCGGTGGGGACTTTTTGCCAGGTGGAGTCCGGGGCACCCAGCTCGCGCAGTAGGGCCGCGCCCTGGCGCTTGTTGAGTCCTTCTAGCGGCAGGAGGTCGGCTGCGCCGTCACCCCACTTGGTGAAAAAGCCGGTGACGTTTTCCGCCGCGTGGTCAGTTCCCAGCACTAGACAGCCGGTTTCACCGGCAATGGCGTACTGCGCGGCCATGCGCATACGTGCCTTGAGGTTGCCGCGGTTGAAGTCACCTAGGCGCTCGTTGCCCAGGGCGCGGCCTATCTCTCCGCCCAGCGCGTAGGTGGCATCCGCGATGTTGACCGTGAGCGTGTGATGGGGCTGAATGAACTGCAGTGCTATCTGCGCGTCTTTCTCGTCGGCCTGCACGCCGTGGGGCAGGCGCACGGCGTAGAACTGCGCGCCTTCGACTTGTTCGCACGCCAGCTGGGCTAGCCGCCCGGCCAGGGTGGAGTCCTGGCCGCCGGAAATGCCCAGTACGTAGCCCTTCGCGCCGGTGCGCTTGAGGTAGTCCACCAGGTAGGCGGTGCGTTCTTGGACCTCCTGGGCGGGATCAATGGTGGGTTTAACGCCTAGGGTGGCAATGATGTCTGCCTGGATATCTGCTTGGGTGTCTGCTTGCAGTTGTTGACTCATAACACCCCAGCCTACCGTTGTTACTTGGGGCTTCGAGTTTGGTATATGGCGGTGTCTTCGGGTAAAGTTTCCCCTCGTGTCATGGCAGAAGTTTAAGCCATGCTTTTACTATTAACCCGCGCACTTTTTGCGCATATAGAAAGGAGCGCCCGATGAAGGTCCGCAAGTCGCTTCGGTCGCTGAAGAATAAGCCGGGCGCTCAGGTTGTGCGCCGCCACGGTAAAGTCTTCGTGATCAACAAGAGGGATCCGCGCTTCAAAGCTCGTCAGGGCTAAGAACTGCACTCCGGCGTCTAAACCCCGCATTCACCTTCTCTAGGTGGGGCGGGGTTTAGCTTTGCCCGCGTTACACCCGTTTATTGTGAGTTAAGTCACTTGCCTGTGGGATTTTCAGCCATTTTCTGTGGATAAGCCTGGGGAATTCCATGTGTGTAACTTGGGCGGGAGGTAGCCCGGGGCAACATGTGGGCACGGCCGGGGTAGCCAGCTGGGAATACCATGACTGTAACTACTATATGTAGTATTGGTTGCAACAATTGCCCACAAAGTATAGTGTCGAACGTGTTGAAACGAAATGAACCGCCGTCCGGTAAAAACATCTCGTATCCAGTTCAAACCCTTTTAAAATCCCCGCCGAAAAGGAAGCCTCACGCTCATGTCTATCACCGTTTACACCAAGCCAGCCTGCGTCCAGTGCACCGCAACCAAGAAAGCACTCGACCGCGCAGGACTCGACTACGAGCTCGTGGACATCTCCTTGGATGATGAAGCCCGTGACTTTGTCATGGCGCTGGGCTACACCTCCGCACCGGTAGTCATGGCTAAGGGTGAGCACTGGTCTGGCTTCCGCCCTGACCGCATCAAGAGCCTGGCCGTAGCTGCCTAAAATTTTACGATGTTGGTTGTGTATTTTTCCTCCGTGACTGAAAATACGCGCCGCTTCGTGGATAAGCTCGGCTTGCCTAGCGCGCGTATTCCGCTGCAGAAATCCTCCCCAGAACTCGTAGTAGATGAACCCTACGTCCTGGTCTGCCCGACCTACGGGGGAGGGGCTTCCATTAGCCACCAAAACTCTAAACCAGTGCCGCCGCAGGTTGTCCGGTTCCTCAACAACCAGCACAACCGCAGTCTCATTCGGGCCGTTGTGGCGGGAGGCAACTCCAACTTTGGCTCGGACTTTGGCAAGGCAGGAGATGTCATCTCCGCCAAGCTGAAGGTCCCCTACGTCTACCGCTATGAGCTCATGGGCAATGAGGAAGACGTGGAGGTCTTGCGGCTGGGCCTGGTTGATAACGCTGACGCCCTGGGGCTGGTCCCCTAAAATAATTCTTTCCCACCGCGCAAAGCTGGCTGGCATACCTCATACTTAACGCAGGTAAGCGCACGCGCGGTGCTTTATATTTTCACACCCTTGAAAGGCAAGACCAACGATGAGCAACTTCCTTGGAAAAACGGTCCCGGAGCCGGTTAAACCTTCTGAAAAGATGGACTACCACGCCCTAAACGCACTGCTAAACCTCTATGATGACCAGGGTAATATCCAGTTTGACATGGACCGGGAAGCAGCCAACCAGTTCTTCTTACAGCACGTTAACCAAAACACCGTCTACTTCCACGATCTGGAAGAAAAGATGCGCTACCTGGTGGAAAATAAATATTACGACCCAGCAGTGCTAGACGCTTATGATTTTGACTTCATCAAGGCCCTGTTCAAGCGCGCCTATGCCTTCAAGTTCCGCTTCAAATCCTTCCTGGGTGCCTACAAGTATTACACCTCCTACACGCTGAAGACTTTTGACGGCAGCCGCTACCTGGAGCGCTTTGAAGACCGCGTTGCTATGACTGCGCTCTTTCTAGCCGGCGGGGACACCGCCACGGCAGAAGCCATCGTGGATGAGATTATGACCGGCCGCTTTCAGCCGGCCACCCCAACGTTCCTCAACGCGGGCAAGGCCCAGCGCGGTGAGCTGGTCTCTTGTTTCTTGTTGCGCATTGAAGACAACATGGAATCCATCGGGCGTTCCATCAACTCCGCGCTGCAGCTGTCCAAGCGCGGTGGCGGCGTGGCCTTGCTGCTGAGCAATATCCGCGAAATCGGCGCGCCGATCAAGCACATTGAAAACCAGTCTTCGGGCGTTATCCCCGTGATGAAGCTTTTGGAGGACTCTTTCTCCTACGCCAACCAGCTGGGTGCCCGCCAGGGCGCGGGCGCGGTCTACCTGAACGCGCACCACCCGGACATCATGAGCTTCTTGGACACCAAGCGTGAGAACGCGGATGAAAAGATCCGCATCAAGACGCTGTCTTTGGGCGTGGTTATTCCGGACATCACGTTTGAGCTGGCCAAGAAAAACGAGGACATGTACCTGTTTTCCCCGTATGACGTGCAACGCGTCTACGGCAAGGCCTTTGGTGATATCTCCGTCACGGAGCATTACGCGGAAATGGTCGAAGACCCCCGGATCCGCAAGAAGAAAATCAACGCCCGCCACTTCTTCCAGACGCTGGCAGAAATCCAGTTTGAGTCCGGCTACCCGTACATCATGTTTGAAGACACGGTGAATAAGGCCAACCCGGTCAAGACTTCCTGGATTAATATGTCCAACCTGTGTTCGGAAATCCTGCAGGTCAACTCTGAATCCACCTTCAATGATGACTTGTCCTATGACAAGATGGGGGAGGATATCTCCTGCAACTTAGGCTCGCTCAACATCGCAGGTGCTATGGATTCCCCGGATTTTGCCAAGACGGTGGAAACCGCTATTCGTGGCCTTACTGCCGTGTCAGATTTCACGGCTATTGACTCCGTGCCTTCCATCCGCAAGGGCAACGATAACTCCCACTCCATTGGTCTGGGGCAGATGAACCTGCACGGCTACCTGGGGCGCGAGCACATCAAGTACGGCTCCGAGGAAGCACTTGATTTCACCAACGCTTACTTCGCTGCCGTGATGTACGCGGCGCTTCGGGCCTCGCACAAGATTGCGGTGGAGCGTGGAGAGAAGTTCGCTGACTTTGACAAGTCCGAATACGCCACGGGTGAGTTCTTTGACCGGTATGACCCGGAGGAGTTCAAGCCCCAGACCGCGCGCGTGCAAGAACTTTTCGATGCCGCCTCCATCCACACTCCCACCGCCGCAGAGTGGGCAGAGCTCAAGGAAGCAGTTGCCAAAGACGGTATCTATAACCGCTACCTGCAGGCCGTGCCGCCCACCGGGTCAATTTCCTACATCAACAACTCCACCTCTTCTATTCATCCGATTGCCTCCAAGATTGAGATCCGCAAAGAGGGCAAGATTGGGCGCGTGTATTACCCTGCGCCACACATGGACAATGAGAACTTGGAATACTTCCAGGACTCTTATGAAGTCGGATTTGAAAAGATCATTGATACCTACGCGGTGGCCACCAAGTACGTGGACCAAGGTTTGTCGCTGACGCTGTTTTTCAAAGACACCGCCACCACCCGGGAGATTAACCGTGCGCAAATCTACGCCTGGCGCAAGGGTATTAAGACCTTGTACTACATCCGCCTGCGCCAGATGGCGCTGGAAGGCACTGAAGTAGAGGGCTGCGTTTCCTGCATGCTCTAAAGGTTGAAGTCACCAAAGGTTGAAGCCACTGCCCCCTTATCTGCGCTTGGCGGGGGAGGGGCTTGTTCACCAAAATTTTCCTGTCATACATCACCACCGAAAGGAGCGCGCCGTGCCCCATGATTACGACGCCTATCTAGAAAGCCATCACGAGCCAGTGAAGGCCGTTAACTGGAATTCGATTCCAGATGAAAAAGACACGGAGGTCTGGGACCGGCTCACAGGCAACTTCTGGTTGCCGGAGAAAATCCCGGTGTCCAACGATATTCCGTCGTGGAACACGCTAACGGAAAAAGAGCAGGAAACCACCATGCGGGTCTTTACTGGTCTGACCTTGCTGGACACCATCCAGGGTACGGTGGGCGCGGTTTCTTTGTTGGCTGATGCCGTCACCCCACACGAGGAAGCGGTGCTGACTAACATCGCCTTCATGGAGTCGGTGCACGCTAAGTCTTACTCCAATATCTTTATGACGCTGTCTAGTACCTCCCAGATCAATGACGCGTTCCGGTGGTCGGAGGAAAATGAAAACCTCCAGACCAAGGCCAAGATAATCAAGGCGTATTACCGTGGTGATGACCCGCTGCGCAAGAAGGTGGCCTCCACCTTGCTGGAGTCCTTCCTTTTCTACTCCGGTTTCTACCTTCCTATGTACTGGTCTTCGCGGGCCAAGCTGACAAACACCGCAGATATCATCCGTCTGATTATTCGTGATGAAGCCGTGCATGGCTACTACATTGGCTACAAGTACCAGCAGGCGGTCCGGAAAGAAAGTGCGGCCGTGCAGGATGAGCTGAAGGAGTCCACCTTCGAGCTGCTCTATGATCTCTATGAAAACGAGATCTCATACACCGAGGATCTGTATGACGATTTGGGCTGGACCGAAGACGTTAAGCGCTTCCTGCGCTACAACGCCAATAAGGCTCTCAATAACTTGGGTTACGAAGGCCTGTTCCCGGTAGATGAGACGCGCGTTTCCCCCGCCATCTTGTCTTCGCTGTCGCCTAACGCGGATGAAAACCACGACTTCTTCTCCGGGTCGGGTTCCTCCTACGTGATTGGTAAGGCGGAAGACACTACCGACGAAGACTGGGATTTCTAGGCCCTACGAGTCTCCGACACGCACACCCCCGTCCGGATCAATCTAACGGTTGATAACGGTCGGGGGTGTGTTTTCGCTGGTTTTAGAGTGACGATTGAAAACGCGTGTGGTTTACCTCACTTAAAAACCCGATCAAATTCGGCTCCTGCGTGAGTAGCAGCTGGCTCGGCGGCGTTCTTGCAGCGTGAACGGCATATCGGGTTTTACTAAGGCCCGGCACCCGCCAGAGCGGTTTGTTTTTAGTTAGCTGGTAATTAGATGTGAATGTGGCCTATTATGATTGGGTAAACCCTAGACTCGTTTCTCGAACCAAGTGTGAGCGTGTCTGACATTCAGGAGGAAATTATGACCGCAGTGGCGCCACGGTTGGACACTTACGTCCAACCAGCTCGCCCAGAGCCCCAAGGAAACGGCAAAACCGGTTCCAAGGCTTGGGTAATGCTTACCACCACCGACCACAAGCAGCTGGGCATCATGTACATGATCATGGCCTTCAGCTTCTTCTTCCTCGGTGGTTTCATGGCACTGCTAATCCGCGCGGAGCTTTTCGTTCCGGGCCTGCAGTTCCTGTCCAATGAGCAATTCAACCAGCTGTTTACCATGCACGGCACAGTCATGCTGCTGCTGTTTGCAACCCCTATTGTCTGGGGCTTTGGTAACTACGTCCTACCGCTACAAATTGGCGCACCGGACGTAGCCTTTCCGCGTTTGAACGCCTTTGGCTTCTGGATCACCTTCCTGGGTGGTCTGGTTATGCTGATGGGCTTTGCTACCCCAGGTGGTGCAGCTGACTTTGGCTGGACCATGTACGTCCCGCTTTCGGACTCCGTCCATACCCCAGGTATTGGCGCGGACTTCTGGATTGTGGGCGTTGGCGCTACCGGCGTTGGTACCTTGGGCTCCGCAATCAACATGGTGACCACCATCTTGACCATGCGCGCGCCGGGTATGACCATGTTCCGTATGCCAGTGTTTACCTGGTGCGTGTTCACCGCTTCCATCCTGGCCCTGATGATCTTCCCGCTGCTAACCGCAGCCGCCCTTGGCGTTCTCTATGACCGCAAGCTGGGCGCGCACATCTATGACTCCGCCAACGGCGGTGCCATCCTGTGGCAGCACCTGTTCTGGTTCTTCGGCCACCCCGAGGTCTACGTCTTGGCCCTGCCATTCTTCGGCGTTATCTCTGAGATTGTCCCGGTATTTTCCCGCAAGCCGGTCTTTGGCTACATCGGCCTGGTATTCGCCGTGCTTGCCATCGGCGCGCTTTCCATGGCTGTGTGGGCACACCACATGTTTGTCACCGGCGCGGTCTTGCTGCCGTTCTTCTCCTTTATGACGTTCCTCATCGCGGTTCCTACCGGCGTGAAGTTCTTCAACTGGGTAGGCACCATGTGGAAGGGCCACATCACCTGGGATACCCCAATGATCTGGGCCATGGGCTTTATGTCGACCTTCCTCTTCGGCGGTATGACCGGCGTTATGCTGGCCTCCCCAGCACTGGACTTCCACTTGGCTGAGTCCTACTTCTTGATTGCTCACTTCCACTACACCTTGTTCGGTACCGTGGTGTTCTCCGCCTTCGGCGGCCTGTACTTCTGGTTCCCCAAGATCACCGGCCGTATGCTGGATGAGCGTATTGGCAAGATTCACTTCTGGCTGACCTTCATCGGTTTCCACGGCACCTTCCTGGTCCAGCACTGGGTTGGCAACATGGGTATGCCACGCCGCTACGCTGATTACCTGCAGTCTGACGGATTCACGGTCTACAACCAGATTTCCACCATCTTCTCCTTCGTTCTGGGTGCCTCGGTCATCCCGTGTGTATGGAACGTATTCAAGTCCTGGCGCTACGGTGAGGTTGTTACCGTGGATGACCCTTGGGGCTACGGCAACTCCCTGGAGTGGGCAACTACCTGCCCGCCTCCACGCCACAACTTCGCTGCACTGCCACGCATCCGCTCCGAGCGCCCCGCGTTCGAGCTGCACTACCCGCACATGGTCAAGCGCATGCGCGAAGAAGCGCACCTGGGCCACTAGTTTATAAGCTCCACTCCTGAAGCTTGTTTAAAAAGCCGCTACCTGTAAGGGTGGCGGCTTTTGCCGTGGCAGCTTAAATGAACCATAATCAATAGCATGATAGAAAACCGCGTTACTGTCCTTGCCGCCCCACACCTAGACCCCGGCTTCCTGAACGAATTGGAAAGCTCCAGCGCCGTTACCGGTATCCGGGAGCTTTCCCAAGTCCCGGTTTCGGTCGTGGAGGTCAGGCACAGTGGCACTATCGAAGTGCCGCCGGAGCTGGGAATTGATAAGGCCACGTTGCCAGAGCAACGCCCACGGCGCGGTATCATCTGCTTTGATTGTGACTCCACGCTCATTACCGGTGAGGTCATTGACATGTTGGCCGCCCACGCGGGCAGGGCCGCGGAGGTAGCGGAGGTTACCGAAAGGGCCATGCGGGGGGAGCTAGACTTCGCGGAGTCCTTGCGTGAAAGGGTGGCAGCGCTGGCGGGGCTTAACGCCAGCATCTTGGAAGAAACCGCCGCCGCTCTAGAGCTATCCCCGGGGGTGGAGGAAACCATTCGGGTACTTAAAGCTGAGGGTTTTACCGTGGCAATTGTCTCCGGCGGCTTTATCCAAGTTTTGGACCCCCTGGCTGCCAAGTTGGGCGCAGATTACGTCAGCGCTAATACTCTGGAAATCAAGGATGGAAAGCTCACTGGCAAGGTAACCGGCCAGATTATCGACCGCGCGGTCAAAGAAGAATTTCTCCGCGAGGTAGCGCAGAAAGTGGGCGTAGGGATGGAGCACACCGTGGCCGTGGGTGACGGTGCCAATGACATAGACATGGTGCGCGCAGCGGGGCTGGGGGTTGCCTACAAGGCCAAACCGGCTTTGAAGGAGTTCGCGGACGCGGAAGTAAACTTCCACATGACCCAGGTCCTCCACCTCCTTGGGGTCCGGCGGTGACACTAGAGGTTGCACATCTCCGGCTGAGCCGGGCGTGTGCGCAACGCAGCTGGCGGGCAGACCCAGAAGACCCCAACCGGCCGGAGACTATCCAGGCCATGAATATTGTGCTGCACCTGCCCAAGGAAAACCCCGCACCGCGAACTGCCCTGCTGGAAGCAGCTGCCCGCGCAGTCGTGGCCGCTTGCCTGGATCCCCGCGCGGGCGCTGCCACCACCACGGCCTACGTACGAGGCTTTGATGAGTGGTACGGCCACCGCATTCGGAAGGTGGCCAGGCGGGCCCGTAACAAGGCGTGGGAGGATGTGCAAGCCATTCCCGGGGTCACAGTAGCCGGGCTGGCGCGGGCCTTTGTGCCCTCGCCCGTGGACGCCGTCCACCCGCTTATTGCCAAACTACAAATCAATGGCACCGATGTACCCTCAGATTGTCCGCCACCGCCCCCGGACGGCAATCCGGTTATCTATGTGGATTCCTCCTTGAACATGACGGCCGGCAAAGCCGCCGCCCAGGTGGGGCATGGGTCAATGCTGCTGGCGGCCCGAATGCCGTGGCCGTGGGTTAAACGGTGGGCTGAGCAAGAATTTCCGTTGAGCGTGCGGGAGGTGGAGCACGCGGTGTTTGCACAGGCCTGCGGCCACCCGGATGCAGTGGTGGTGCGCGACGCCGGTTTCACTGAGGTGGCTCCTGATAGCGTCACGGTTGTGGCGGTGCCTTAGCTGCGGTGGGGATCTACAGAGCTGCGACTAGACGTTTCAAGGCCCCGCGGGCAACATCCGGGTCGGTGGTCTGCCAGAACGGGGGCATGGAGCGCCGGAGGAAAGAGCCGTAGCGTTTGGTAGTCAAACGGTTGTCCAGGACCGCGACTACGCCCTTGTCCTCGACTGAGCGGAGTAGCCGGCCAGCACCCTGGGCCATGAGCAGCGCCGCGTGGGTGGCAGAAACCTCCATAAAGCCGCTGCGGCGCGCCGCGTTGGCGGCTTCCGTACGCGCCTGCATCAGCGGGTTGTCCGGCCGGGGGAAGGGGATCCTGTCGATGAGCACCAGGGAGCAGGACGGCCCGGGAACATCCACACCCTGCCACAGCGTGAGCGTGCCAAACAAGCAGGAGGTTTCGTCGGCGGAGAACTTATCCACCAGCGCGCCCATGGTGTCCTCACCCTGGACGTAGAGCTTGCCAGGGACCTTGTCACGGAGGGCATCGGCAGCCTGGGTGGCTGCGCGGCGGGAAGAAAACAGCCCCAGCGTACGGCCCCCGGCGGCCGTGATGAGTTCTTCTATTTCCTCCAGCGTCTCCGGTGCCAAACCGTCGCGTCCAGGCGCGGGCAAATGTTGCGCGGTGTAGAGGATCCCGGCCTTTGCAGGGTTGAAGGGGGTACCGGCATCAAGGGTGTCATAAGTGCCAGAGGGCAGCCCCCACTGCGCCGCCATGGCGTCAAACCTGCCGCCCAGGGCCAAGGTAGCGGAGGTAAGAACCACGGTCTGGTTGCCAAAGAGTTTATCGCGCAGCATATCCGCCACGGATAGGGGCGCTACCGCCAAGATGGCCTTATCATCCCGGTTTCGTTCCAGCCACACGACGTCCTCATGCGCGGAAGGGTCCCTGGTGGCAAAGACTGCCAGGATCCGGTCCACGGCCTCAGCCATGGTTCCTAGATGGTTGGCCAGATTCTTGCGCTCAGCGTTGCGCTCGGGGTCGTCGGTGGCCTCACCCGTGGGGGCATCGGCAATCCTGGTGCGCACATGCCTAAGTTCGTTGGCCAAGCCCTCCAAGTGTCCCTTTGCCACCTCGGGCATGTCCGTCCACCGCCCGGGGGTTTCCAGATCCATGAGCGTGTTGAACTCATCAGCCAGATCCGCCAACTGCCCGGCATCAGATAGTGCCTTGGCGCGGTTGGCGGCCATCTTTATGGCCCGCGCGGTAATTTCCTCGGTGGACACGGAGGTAATCCGCCCGTCCAGTTCGTGCGCCTCATCCACAATGACCACCTCGTGTGGGGGCAAGATTTCCGCGTCGTGGATGGCATCAATGGCAAGCAGGGCGTGGTTGGTGATGACCACATCTACCGCCGCAGCCCGGTGCTTGGCGGACTCCGCGAAGCAATCCGGGCCGTGCGGGCAGGCCCCGGCACCCACGCATTCAGCCGAGGTGACAGAGACGGTGCGCCACACTAGATCTGGTACGCCGGGCTGCAAGTCATCACGGTCCCCGGTTTCGGTTTCTTCGGCCCATTCGTGGAGGCGTTTGACCGCGCGGCCGCGCCCGGAGATTTCCTCCTCACCCAAGATGTCCTCCGGGGCCTCCGGCTGATCCATCTTGTTCCGGCACAGGTAGTTGGCCCGGCCTTTTAAAATGGCAAAGGTGGGCTTGCGGTCCAGGTGCGGTTCCAGCGCGTCCGCCAAGCGGGGAAGATCCCGCTCCACCAGCTGGCGCTGTAGAGCCAGGGTAGCGGTGGAGATGATGACCGCGGTGTCCGTGTTCATGGCGTGCCTGATGGCGGGAACCAGGTAAGCCAGGGACTTGCCGGTGCCGGTCCCGGCTTGAACGGCCAGGTGGCGCTGTGACTCCAGGGCTTTTGTCACCGCCTGGGCCATACGCACCTGGCCCTCGCGGCGGGTGCCGCCTAGGGCTGCAACGGCTGCTTCAAGGAGTTCTGGGGTATTCACCCGCATTATTCTAGCGGGTTTTTATCAGACCTCCCGGCGGTTTTAAAAGCCCACCAACCGGGTGGGGATGGCAACCTCACCGCGAGAGAGCGCCAGGCCCTCCCACGGCAGGGTGCGCCGCACCGTCTCAAGGTGCTCGCGGGACTCTTCCAAAGTGGGGATATCTTCTACCAGCTGGCCGTCACGCATGAAGGGCCGGGTGAGCTCACGCACACCCAGGTGCGCTGGAATCTCTGGTTGCGCGGAGTTGAAGGGGTAGACAATTTCTTCCAGCGCCACGCCGGTAGAGCGGTGCGTGCGCACAGCACGCTTGGCACCGCCAATGGACTTCTTGGAGGAGGAGCGCTTAGCCACGGGGTGGGCGTCTACTTCCACGACCTTGTAGACCATGCCGGCGGTGGGGGCGCCGGAACCGGTTACTACGGAGGTGCCCACGCCGTAGCCGTCCACTGGGTCACCGCGCAGGCCGGCAATGGCAAACTCATCCAAGTCAGAAGACACGATAATCCGGGTGTTGTGCGCGCCTAAGTCATCTAGTTGCTTGCGCACCCGGCGGGTCACCGCGCCTAAGTCACCGGAGTCAATGCGGACGGCACCTAGCCGGGGGCCGGCCACCTTGATGGCGGTTTCCACGCCCTTGGTGATGTCAAAGGTGTCTACCAGCAGGGTGGTGTCCACGCCGGCGTCTGCTATCTGGGCGCGGAAGGCAGCTTCCTCATCAGGCTTGCCTTCTTCATCAATGTGCAGGAGCGTCCACGCGTGGGCGGCGGTGCCGGAGGCCGGGATCCCGTAGCGGTGGGAGGCCTCCAAGTTGGAGGTGGCGTTAAAGCCCGCCAGGTAGGCCGCGCGGGCGGCAGTGACCGCCGCGTATTCGTGGGCGCGCCGGGAGCCCATCTCAATGATGGTGCGGCCATCAGCTGCGGTCACCATGCGGGATGCCGCCGAGGCCACGGCGGAGTCGGAGTTCAAAATGCTCAAGATGACGGTTTCGAGGATAACGCACTCACCAAAGGTTCCGCGCACAGTGAGCAGTGGGGAGTTGGGGAAGAAGATTTCCCCCTCCCGGTAGCCGTCCACCTGGCCGGAGAAGCGGTAGTCCCGCAGGTAGTCAATGGTGTCCTCATCCAGAAAGTCCAGGGTTTCTAATTGCGCCGGGGTGAAGTGGAAGTCTTTGATAGCGCGCAGGACGCGGGCGGTGCCGGCCACCACGCCGTAGCGGCGCTCGTTTGGCAGGCGCCGGGCGAATACTTCAAAAGCGCACTGGCGGTGCGCGGTTCCGTCCTTGATCGCGGCCTGCAACATGGTCAGTTCGTACATGTCAGTGAGGAGGCCAGTGGAGCGGCCTTCGGGAATGGCAGAAGATTGCGTATATTTCACCACACTGATACTACCTGTTTGTATCAAGAGATAGACGTATAACTTTTTCGTGGCCTTGCCCGCCCTTTTTTCGATAGGCTGTAGCCATGATGAAAAGTGCGGCTTTAAAAGTGGGTAACACCGGCACCGTGTTTTGCGGGATGGCCTCGCCCGAATTAGACGAAGACGTGGAAATTGACGTTGCCACCAGTGAGAACCTGCCCTGGATGTGTATTGTCTGGGATGATCCGGTCAACCTCATGTCCTATGTTTCCTACGTGTTTCAGACCGTTTTGGGGTATGACAAGAAGCGCGCCAATGAGTTGATGATGCAGGTGCATACGGAAGGAAAGGCTGCCGTGAGCACCGGGGAGCGCGATAAAGTTGAGGCAGATGTCAAGAAGCTCCAGGTGGCAGGCCTGTGGGCAACTATGCAGCAGGCAGGTTAAAAAGATATGCAACCGTGGAAGAAAAAGAAGTCCCTCATGCGGCCGGTGAAGTTTGTTACCCGGTTTGAACCCATTGAGCGGGAGGTCATTGGGGATCTGACCGCTACCGTCAGTGAGGCCATTATCCAGCGCGCGCAGTCCGCGCCCAAAGATGAGCTGGCGGAGATGATGGGCATGGCCGCAGGCCATAAACATGCCCCGGAGGACCCGTCCCTAGCGCGGCTGTTTCCGGATTTTGAGAAACCAGGTGATGAAGAGTTTGAGGGGGATAACTCCCTGCTGCGCTCCTTGCATGAGCAAGACATTGCCCGCGCTAAGCTGGCCAACCTGCAAGTGCTGGGAACCGCGCTGGGGCCCACCGGCGGGGTGGAGGTCTCCCTCGATGAGCAGGAGGCCCAGGCCGTTATCGCCGCCCTTAACGACGTACGGCTCTACATCGCGGCCGCAGAGACGTTGCATGAGGGCCTGATGGCGGACAAAGACGCTGTGCTGGAATGGCTGGCTTTTGCCCAGGATTCTCTGCTGCAAGCCCTGGTTGACTGATGTTTCAGGTAGGGCACTGCGATCTCGCGGACACCGGCGTAACCGTTATCTATTGCGGGCCGCAGGGGGCGCTGGCCGCCGTTGACGTGCGCGGCGGCGGCCCCGGCACGCGGGAGACAGATTTGTTGGAACCGCACAACACCGTCGAGCGCGTCCATGCGGTGGTCTTATCGGGCGGCTCCGCCTTTGGCCTGGCGGCCGCGGACGGCGCCATGCGGGAACTAGCTCGCCACGACATCGGCTTTGCCGTGCTGGGGGAGGACAAACCCGGTCCCCGCGTGCCCATTGTGCCGGCGGCGGTGATCTTTGACCTCCTGGTGGGGCAGGCCCGTTACCCCTCTGCGGAGGACGGCGCTGCGGCGTTGCGGGCGGCCATGGCGGCCGATGACACCTCGCAGGGCAGCGTGGGTGCCGGTATTGGCGCCACGGCCGGCCGGCTGCGCGGGGGCCTGGGGCGTGCGCAGTTTAAGGCAGGGAAATACCAGATAAGTGCGGTGGTGGTGGCCAATCCGGTGGGGGAGGTAGTAGGCCTAGATGGCAAGCTTTTTGCCGCCCCGGAAAAGCGGGTGGACCCCACGTTGTTGAAAGAGCGTACGCGCCCCAAGCTCAACACCACTATTGGTGCCATTATGACCGACGCCCCCGTGACCAAGGCCCAAGCCAAGCGCCTGGCCATGATGGCCCATGACGGGATTGCCCACGCGGTGCGTCCTGCGCACACCCCGTTGGACGGGGACACCATCTTCGCGCTCTCCTCCGCCTCCAGGCCCACCGGCGTGGACGCCATGGAACTGCTGGAGCTGGGGCAGGCCGCCGCCCAGGCGGTGGCTACCGCCATCGTCTCCGCCGTGACCCAGGCCGAAGCAGGCATTGGCGCCACGGCTTTCCGCGAGATTGCAGTAAAGTAGTCCCCATTATGACTGGCCCCTTTAACCCTCCTTCTGGTAAGCCTCCCCGGCCTTACTCGCAGCCCGCGCCTAGGCCTTCCTCGCAGTACGTGCCTGCGCCCGGGCCCCGGCCGGCCCCCCAGCCGTCCTGGCCTTCCGTGGCTCCCAACCCTTCGCTCAACAAGGGGGTTTCCGCTAACTACAACCGTTCCGGACGGTTGCGCGCCGGGGGCACACTGGCCGCCGCCTATCTGGTGCTTGAGTGGGCGGTCCATCTGCTGAACACGCTGATCTTTGGCGGCAACCTGGTGGTATTTGGCATCAGGCCGCTGGATTTCTCCGGCATCTGGGGGATCTTCGCGGCCCCGCTGCTCCACGCCAACTTTGAACACCTGTTAGGAAACTCCATCCCTGGTGCCATCTTCTGTTTCCTCGTGGGGCTATCCGGCCGGCGGGCTTTTTGGGAAGTGACCATCATTGTCACGCTGGTGGCGGGCATAGGCACCTGGCTCCTGGGCGGGCCAGGAACCTTACACATTGGGGCCTCGTGCTTGGTCTATGGATGGCTGGCCTACCTCATTGTCCGCGGGATTTTCAACCGCTCACTCATCCAAACCTTCCTGGGGCTATCGCTGGGGTTTGCCTACTCCGGGCTGATCTGGGGCGTGCTACCCATCTACGCGGGGGTTTCCTGGCAAGGCCACTTATTTGGCGCTATTGGCGGCGTGCTAGCCGGGATGGCCATTACTTCCGATGACCCGGTGCGGGCTTTAAAGCGATCCCCCGTCACCGGGCAGCCGGCGCTACCGGAAAAACCGAGGCTTTATGGGTAACCACAACACCGCTCCCATTGGGATCTTTGACTCCGGCGTAGGCGGGCTCACCGTGGCGCGCACCATCATGGACCAGCTTCCCCACGAGTCAATCTTCTACATCGGGGACACCGCCAACGGCCCCTACGGACCGCGCCCCATTGCGCAGGTGCGCCAGCTCTCCGAGAAAATCGCGGATGAGCTAGTAGACCGCGGTTGCAAGATGATAGTCATAGCATGCAACACCGCCACGGCGGCCTTTCTGCACGACGCCCGGGAGCGCTACGACGTGCCCGTGGTGGAAGTCATCCGGCCTGCCGTGCGCCGCGCCCTGTCTTCCACCCGCAACGGCAAGGTGGGGGTGATTGGCACGCAGGGCACCGTCAACTCCGGCGCTTATCAGGACTTGTTTGCCATCAACCCGGATGTGCAGGCCTATGCGGTTGCTTGCCCGGACTTTGTGCCCTTTGTGGAACGGGGGATTACCTCCGGGCGTCAGGTCCTGGGGCTGGCACAGCACTATCTTGCCCCTTTGCAGGCCGCGGACGTAGACACTCTAGTCCTGGGGTGTACTCACTACCCCTTGCTCTCCGGCGTTATCCAGTTGGCTATAGGTGACAACGTAACTCTGGTGTCCTCAGCGGAAGAAACAGCCAAAGATGTATTGCGAATTCTCACCGAAACGGACATGCTTGCGCCCCCGGACAACCAGCCCACCTTGGTTTTTGAGTCCACTGGGCAGGGGGAAAAGTTTGAACAACTAGCCGCGCGCTTCCTGGGCCGCAGCCCGGGTGAGTTCAACCACATTCGCTCTTAAAGACCTACTAGCTCGCAACTTGGGAAAAATTACGGCATTTTTCCTTCATCCGTGCAACGATGGTGGCATGAAGTTGACCATCCTCGGTTGTTCCGGAAGCGTACCCGTGCCGGGCAACGCCGCCTCCGGCTACCTGGTGTCTTTTCCTGACGCTACCTCCATCATCGTGGACATGGGGCCTGGAACCCTGGCCCAGCTGCAGAAATACCAAGACCCGGTCAACGCCCACGTGCTTTTTAGCCACCTTCACGCGGACCATTGCCTGGATTTTCCTTCCCTGCTGGTGTGGCGGCGCTACCACCCGTATGCCCCGGCGCGGGAACGCAACTTCTGCTTTGCGCCCAGCTACGCACCCACGCACTTGGGCAGGCTTTCTTCCGATGACGTAGATGGCGTGGATGATATGGCTGACACCTTTATCTTTAGCCCCTGGGAGCACGGCAAACCAGAAAAACTGGGAGAGGTGCTCATCACCCCCTACCGCGCCTTTCACCCCGTGGAAACCTACGCCCTGCGCTTCGAAGACCCGCGCTCCGGGAAGGTTATTGCCTATTCCGGGGACACCGCCTTTACTACCGATCTTATCCCCGCGGTCAAGCACGCGGACTACTTCTTGTGCGAGGCCGCCTGGGGACAAAGCAGCGACGGCAAACCCGGCGGTATGCACATGTCCGGCGGGGAAGCCGGCCGCCTGGCCCGGCTGGCGGAGGTGAAGACCTTGGTTTTGACCCATTTGCAACCTTGGGGTGACGCGGAGGCCACCGTAGCCGCCGCCCGAGCGGAATTTGCCGGGGAGATTATCCTAGCCCGCCCGGACATGCAGCTAGAGTTCCGCTAACCCCGCACCCTGCCCGTCTTCAACCTCCCCGCATCCTGCCGCACCCTGCTGCAGCGGGTCGATGCAGGCCGTTGCGTGCTTGGGGTGGTGCCACCCGGCTCGGGTAGGCTAGGGGATATGTCTGATTTCACTCGCGCGGATGGCCGCGCCCTGGACGAGCTCCGTCCCATCAAAATTACCCGCAATTTCACCACCAACCCGGCCGGATCGGTCTTGGTTGAGTTTGGCAACACCCGCGTGATGTGTACCGCGTCCGTGGAGTTTGGTGTGCCCCGTTTCAAGCGTGACTCCGGGGAGGGCTGGCTGACCGCAGAATACTCCATGCTCCCGGCCGCTACCCATGACCGCATGCCGCGCGAATCCATGCGCGGGAAGGTCAAGGGCCGCACGCATGAAATCTCCCGCCTAGTAGGGCGTTCGTTGCGCGCCGCCGTGGATCTCTCTGAGCTTGGGGAAAACACCATCCAGCTGGACTGCGACGTGTTGCAGGCTGACGGTGGCACTCGCACTGCCTCCATCACCGGCGCCTACGTGGCCTTGGCGGACGCCATCTCTTTCCTGGAAAATGAAGGCGTGGTGCCCGGCCGCCCGTTGCTAGAGCCCATTGCGGCTATCTCTGTGGGCATAGTGGACGGCCGCGTGAGCTTGGATCTTCCCTATGAGGAGGACTCCCGCGCGGAGGTAGATCTCAACGTGGTCATGGCAGAGTCCGGCAAGTTCGTGGAAATCCAGGGCACCGGTGAGGAAGGCCTCTTTGACCGTGATGAGCTCAACGCTATGTTGGACGTCGCGGAGAAGGGCTGCCACCAGCTTATTGCCGCTCAGAAAGCCGCCTTGGGCTGGTAGAGATGAAACTTCTGGTCGCTTCCAATAACGCGAAGAAACTAGCTGAGTTAGAACGCATCTTGCATGACGCTGGGATAAGCGGCGTGGAGCTGGTGGCTCTCAAAGACGCCCCGGCTTATGAGGAGCCCATTGAAGATGGCCGCACCTTCGCCGATAACGCCCTTATCAAAGCCCGCGCCGGTGTGAAAAACACCGGTTTGCCCACGGTGGCCGATGACTCCGGTTTAGCGGTTGCAGAACTAGGCGGCATGCCGGGAGTGTTATCCGCGCGCTGGTCCGGCCGCCACGGTGATGACGCGGCCAATAATGAGTTGTTGCTAGCCCAGATGGAGCACGTTCCCGCTGACCGCCGCGCGGCCGCTTTTGTCTCCGTGTGCGCACTTGTTACCCCGGACGGGCAAGAACACGTGGTAGAGGGCCGTTGGCCGGGCACTCTGCTACGCGAGCCGCAGGGGGAAAATGGCTTTGGCTATGACCCGCTGTTCCAGCCGGAGGGGGAGGACCGGTCTTCCGCCCAGATGTCACCTGCTGAAAAGAACGCGGTTTCCCACCGCGGCCGGGCCCTTAGCCAGCTAATTCCCGTTATTGCCGCGCTGGCAGGGGCTTGCCCGGCCTAGCTCTCAACCGGCCAACCTTCTACCGCTGCCCGGCCAGTTCCGGCCCGTGGCATAGCACTGGGCACCCTGCCTTTTTGTAGACGGGGTGCCCAGTGTTGTGGAATCTTACCAGCTAGAGCAGCGCGAACTCCCGCTGTACCTCGCGGCGGCGCTTGGATTCCATGAAGAAGGAGAAAAACGGCACCACGCCGGCCAGGGCGGTGAGGATAATTTTGCCAAAGGGCCAGAGGGCCTTCATGCCTAGGTTCATCACGGAGGCTACGTAGGCAATGTAGACCCACCCGTGCACAATGGCTATGTATTTTGCCCAGTCCGGGATTTCCATGTTCAGCACGTATTGGCACACCATGCGTACTACTAGCGCGATGAGGAACATGCCGGTAATCCACGCCATGACGGAAAAGAGGCTAAGGGCGCTGGCCACGCGGGACTGGCGGTCCGGGTGGACGTGGCTAGGAAGCGGGTTGCTGGTTGACGCGTTGACGGAGGGGACGGAGGGATCAGTCATTGTTGTCATCACTTTCTGGTTTACGGCGACGCTGAACGTTGCGTGCGTTGAATTCTTCTACATTCACATGAGGGCGTTCCGGAAGGAAACTCTCATCGATCCGCGTGGCGCGAACCGTTTCATACTCAAAGTCCAGCCGGCCCTCTGCAATGGCCTGGTTTTCTGCCTCAATGCGTTGGTTTTCGTATTTCAGGGCCGCCCGGTAGGCGTAGACCACAAAGACGGCAAACAGTGGCCATTGCAGGGCGTAGCCCAGGTTCTGGAAAGAGCCAGTGCCGGACTGGAAACGTGTCCACTGCCAATAGGCCAAGCCCAGGAAGCACACGACCAAAACGGCGATGAGCACCACGTGCCACCACCGAACTTTGAGACTGCGCCGCTGCTTTGGAGTCTTTGGGGTTTCCACGTTTCCCAGCCTACTGCGTAGCGCTTAAAAAGTGTAAGTGCCTGGCGGTTTACTGTTTTGCCCGAGCTGTTGCTAAGATGATTCTTCGTTGCTTGAAAAGGTCACCTTTAGTGGTTTACCCGACAAGCGGCACGCAACTTCATCAAAGACATGCGCCCGTGGCGGAATTGGCAGACGCGCTAGATTTAGGTTCTAGTGTCCGAAGGACGTGAGAGTTCAAGTCTCTCCGGGCGCACAACGTGTGAAAATCTCTTCAGCTTATAGCTGGAGAGATTTTTCTTTTGCCCGCACTTTGTTCGGCGTAGGGTGCGCTGCCTAGCCCCGCTAACCCACTAGCCTCAGCTTCCTGGGGGCGGGTAAGGGGTTAGGCGTAGGAGGGCGGAGCGGGATGTTCGCGGCGTACTAGAGGTTGTCTACCGCAAATTGGGCTTCTTCTGCGGTGAACTGCTCACCATATTCGCTGACCAGCTGTTCGTATACGGCGGCAGGGGACATGGCCATGTCGTTTTGGTAGGACCGCGCCTTTTCTAGCGCATTCTGCTTCCAGTCGGTGCGGAGATTATCCACGGCGTACTGAGCTTGCTCGACGGTGAACTGCTCACCGTATTCGGAGGTGAGCTGGTCAAAGACACCCAACTTCGACATGTGCATTTCCTCACTGTAGGTTTCAGCTTTCTTGAGGGCGTTTTCGTTCCAGTTGGCTTTGACGTTGTCCACAGCGTACTGAGCGGCCTCGGGGCTAAACTGCTCACCGTATTCGGAGGTCAGCTGGTCGTAGAGACCTAACTTGGACATGTGCATCAACTCTGAATACGTGGTGGCCTTTTTCAACGCGGACTTGAATTCCGTGGGCACGTTTGCGTCGTTGCCCGCGTCAGCTTCGGCGTTATCTTTGGATTGGCCTTCCGCGTCAGAGTCCTGGTCCACAGGTGCTTTGGGTTCGTCCTCATCTGGGGAACCGGCAGTAGCGCCGGGATCTTCCTCTAGCGTGGATGAGTCAGTGGCGGTGGACGAAAGTGTAGCGTTGGGTGACTCTGCAGGTTCATCGTCGCTGAAGATTGCGCCTAAGACTAGTAGCGCGAATATGATTCCGACGGCGATGAGACCCCACTTCAGGCAGCCTCCTTTCTTTTTAGTTGGCTCTACGGGGACGGCAGGGGCGCCGGTTGGGGTACCGGGGTGAGAGTCGGGTTGATATGGGTTGGTCATTGGTTTTCTTTCCTGTGATAAGGACCGTGGTTGGGACCACGGTGCGGGCGAAGGTGGAAACCAGAGCGGTGAACACCAAGAGGAGATAGCAAGAATTGGGCTGCCTGCGGCAAAAAATCGTTGCGTGGAAAAATTTATGCGGTGGGGTAGACATTACCGCGCAGATATTGGTACAAATATTCGAATACGCCTCACCTGCCCGCAAGGTGCGTTCTTAGCACTTCATCACTGGGTCGGGCGGATGTTAGGGGACGCGGTTATATTAATGGTGGCTACCGTCGTGTGGCATTCTACAGCGTGGATGAGCCCATCGCAGGGGAAAGGAAGCCGCCAGGCTTGCTCCTAGGGAACTGGGTTTTCCGGGTATGGAGCCGCTTCCGTGGGGAACGCTGCAAGCAGAGCAACGCGTTAAGAAAAGGGAATGCGGGCAAAACCTTGGGGGATTTTGCCCGGAAAGATTATTTGCACTGATAAGCAGCGCCGTGAGGCGCTGAAGGTGTTTGGCAAGATGTCAAGCGACATTTAAAACGTTCCAGTCAGCGACATCCCTACCCAGTCCGTGCTGACCATTACCTCGAACGTGGTCTATGGCAAGGCCACCGGTTCCTTCCCTTCGGGCCACAAGGCCGGCACCCCGTTTGCGCCCGGTGCCAACCCGGAAAACGGTTCCGATTCCCACGGCATGGTGGCTTCCATGCTGTCGGTGGGCAAGCTGGATTACAACGACGCGCTGGATGGCATCTCGCTGACCAACACGATCACCCCGTCCGGCCTGGGCCGCACGCCCGAGGAGCGCATCACCAACCTGGTGGGCGTCCTCGATGCCGGCTTCATCATGGAACAGTAGATTTTCCCTAACCCGACCCCAACCCCAACCAACCCCAACTACAAAGGAGAATTCCCCACATGGCAACCCATACCTTCGAAGAGCGCTTGGCCAATATGAAAGCAAAGCGCGACGAGCACAACATGAACTCCGGCCTCTACCACGCCAACATCAACGTGCTGGACAAGGCCACCCTGGAGGACGCCGTTGAGCACCCAGAGAAGTACCCCAACCTGACTGTTCGCGTCTCCGGCTACGCAGTGAACTTTGTCAAGCTGACCAAAGAACAGCAGCTGGACGTGATTTCCCGGACCTTCCACCAGGGTTCTTAACACTCGACCCCTGTGCCGCCGCCACCGGGGAATACCTGGTGGCGGTAGCTTCATTTCACAGACTTGTAAAGGCAATAATTCATGGCAGATGGCGTAACTGGCGTAGTCAAGCTTTCCCCCGAGGTAGGCGAGCGGATTCGCGGCGCGGCGGCCGGCCTGGGCACTGATAACAACCTTGATCTCATGTCCCGCCCGGAGCTGATGGAGGCCCGCCGCAAGGGCGATGTCGGCCTGGTGCACTCCTGGGAGCTGGTCACGGCCGTGGACGGCCCCGGTACGCGCATGACCATGTTTTTATCTGGCTGTCCGCTACGTTGTGCCTATTGCCATAACCCGGACACCATGGAGATGAAGACCGGCACGCTGGAGACCGTGGAGGACGTGGTAAAGCGCATCAAACGTTATAAGCCGGTGTTCAACGCCTCCGGCGGCGGGTTGACCATCTCCGGCGGTGAGCCACTGTTCCAGTTGCCCTTTACCCGGCGCGTGCTCAAGGAAGTCCACGACGCCGGCATCCACACCGCCGTAGACACCTCCGGGTACCTGGGCGCGCGGCTCAAGGACGAGGACATAGCCAACATTGATCTCTTCTTGTTGGATGTGAAATCCGGGGATGCGGAAACCTACAAACGCGTCACCGCGCGCGAGCTGCAGCCCACCATTGACTTCGGTGATCGTCTCACCAAGCTGGGCAAGCGCATCTGGGTGCGCTTTGTGATGGTCCCGGACCTGACCGACTCCCTGGATAACGTAGAAAAAGTCCTGAAAATTGTCTCGCGCTGGAAGTCCAGCGTCGAGCGCATTGAGGTACTACCTTTCCACAACATGGGCAAAGACAAGTGGGAGGAGCTGGACTTGGAGTACACGCTGGAGGATACCAAGCCACCAGCGCCCGAGGACGTGGAGCGCGTGCGCAACACCTTCCGTGAGGCCGGCTTCACCGTCTACTAAGGAAGCGGCGCACCGAAGCCGCCAACCAACGAAAGCTGCCAACCAACGAAGCCGCCGGTGCGCCCAGGTACAACACCTTGGCGCATTCGCAGGTGAATGCATCAGCTTGGAAGATGTGAGAACCCAGCCCGGTTTTCCTGCGTGAGGCTCTTTTCGGTTGCGCAGATAAAGCCCGGTGCTGTGGCGGATTGGGGGACAACGATAGCCGTTGCCGGTGGAGTGGGCCGGCCAAACGCTGTTACTGCCAAGCAGTGTTGACTACCTTGAGCAGGGGGTGAGCTGGGAGTTAAGCAGAACTAAAACATAGGTGAACTCTTAAAGCGATCCCTGGGGATACGTCCATTTAGGGTTACGGGCACAGCTAAAAGGCGTTAACTTCTTAGTGTTCCACTTCCCCCACTCAAGGATCTCTCCATGAACAACAAACGCTTTGGCGCGGTTGCTATCGCTGCGCTGCTTTCTTCTCTCGTTGCCGTTCCTTCTGCCTCTGCCTCCCCGGCTGGTGACAACTTGGTTATCAGTGAAGTTCACGGTGGCGGCGGTAATTCCGGCGCTACCTACTCGAATGATTTTATCGAGTTATATAACCCAACCTCCGCGCCAATATCACTTGAGGGCAAGACGCTGTCTTACCTGTCAAAATCGGGTGCTGAAAAACCTTATACTTTTGCCACTTGCGAGGTGCCAGCCGGTGGCTATTTCCTAGTCAAGGGCGCTGCCGGTCGCACTCCGGCTCAGGATCTTCCAGAAGCGGACGTGGACGCTAGTGACATATTTTCCATGTCCAGCTCCACCGGGTCCATTGTGCTGAAAGACGCCAGCGGTGACATCGACGTCGTGGGCTACGGCTCGGGCCCATTTAAGGTCGAGACAGCTGCAGCTCGTGGCCACAGCAACAGCGATTCCATCTCACGGACAGCAGATACTGATGACAACTCCGCCGATTTCCAGGCAGGTGCTCCTAGACCGGAAAATTCCGCGGGCCGGGCTAACTGCAACCCCACTGCGGGAACTACAACGATTGCTGAGATTCAAGGCCCGGGCGCAACCTCTCCACTGAAGGATCAGACCGTAACCACCTTGGGCGTTGTTACTGGAGTCTGGGAGGAGGGTGGTCGCCAGGGCTACACCATTCAAACCCCTGGTAGTGGGAGCGCGCAGAATCCTGGTGAGGCTTCGCACGGCATTTTCATCTTTGTTCCTTCTGGTGGGGACTATCCTCAGCTTGGGAAGACGGTGCAGGTAACAGGTGTGGTGTCTGAGAAGTACGGTCTGACGCGGCTTACTGCGTCAAAGTTCACGGAAATTGAGCAGATTGCGCCGGTAGAACCCGTCGAGCTACTTGAACTTCCTGATGGCGATGAAGCACGTGAGCCGTATGAATCCATGCTTATTAAGCTCACTGGGCCGCACGCGGTGGCTGATCATTACCACCTGCACAATTTTGGCAGGATTGGCCTTAATGGTGGTACCGAGCCGCTGTATCAGCCCACCGAAATATTCCCGCCTTCAGCCGATCCCACTTCTGAGACTCAGCAGCTGGCCGCCCGCAATGAAGCCCGTCTGGTCGTTCTCGATGATGGTCGGTCGAGCGACTATGCGGGTAAGGACAGCAATATCCCGGTGCCTTATCTTGCGCAGGATTGGGCGAACTCTCAGACCATCAAACCTCTTCGTATCGCGGATGCTGTTCGGTTCCAGCACCCCGTGGTGGTTGACTTCGCTTATGGCGATTGGGCGCTTCAACCTCAGCTTCCCATTACTGGTGAAACCACGGCCGAAGTCCTTCCCATCACGTGGGAAGTCTCCCGTCAGGCTGCGCTTGACGCGCTGACTGTTGACGGTGACTACACCATGGCAACCTTTAACGTTCTCAACTACTTCACTTCTCTTGGTGAGGTTTACGGTTCCACCTCTTACGATGACCGCGAGGGCAATCCGCTCACCGTCAAGAAGGGTAAAACTCGCGGTGCCTGGACTGCCGCGTCGTTGGCTCGGCAGCAGGGAAAAATTGTCAAGGCCATCAATGGGTTGAACGCCGATGTTGTTGGGCTTACCGAAATCGAAAATGGGTATGCGGTTACGGGGGACATCAGCAAACGCGACAACGCGCTCAAGACTCTTGTTGAAGCACTTAATGCAGACGGGGGCAATTGGGCTTACGTCGCTTCCCCGTCTCATATTCCAATTAAGGGCGACGTCATCCGCACTGCGTTTATCTACAATCCGGGGAAACTTGCCCCGGTGGGTGAGTCGAAGATTTTCAGCCACCCCGATTTCACCGGAACGGCTCGCGAACCAATGGGGCAGGAGTTCAAGTCCGTTACGGACGAGAACGCCGAGCACTTTGTAGCCGTGGTTAACCACTTCAAATCTAAAGGCAGTGTGGTGCGCGGTGATGCCAGTTCCGGGGATGGTCAGGCCAACAACCCCAACGTGCGTGCCGCGCAGGCTCAGGGAGTGGTCGATTTCGTCGCGGGTGAATCCGAGTGGGCTAACAAACCGGTATTCCTCATGGGAGACTTCAATTCCAACACCATGGAAACACCGCTAGCGGTGTTTAAAGACAACGGCTATACCCTGAAAAAGCCCGCAAACGGGGACACGTCTTACCTGTTCAAAAACCAGTTGGGCACCTTAGATCACATCCTGGCTAATGGCGAGGGCGTGGACAATCTGGAAGAAGCCCAGGTGTGGAATATCAACGCCGATGAACCCGTTGCTTTTGAATACACCCGGTTTAACAACAACGTGGTGAATTTCTTTGATGCCAACTCCCCGTTCCGCGCCTCCGACCATGATCCGGTGAAAGTCTCTTTCCACCTTGATGCAAAGCAGTTCCACCCGGTGGAAAAGACCGTGGACGCTGCGGAAACCGAGGTGGTGTCTGTAGCCATTCCGCAGGAGGTTATTGATGCGCTGGATCCGTCGCTGGGCTCGGCGGATTACACCCCCATTGACCAGATTGATGGCCTTTCTTACAGTGTTGATCCCGCAAGCGTGAGTATTCAGCCGCTGGGCTACAAAAATGGCGAGTTCCATTTCAAGGTGCTTGATGTGGCTCCAGAAGGAGAGCAGCTTAGCATCAACATTGTCCAAAATTCCGGTACACCCCAGTCCCGCGACGTTTCCATCCTTACGGTCAACGCTGCCGACGCCCCTCTTGTAATTGATCACTTCGCTATTACTGACCCAGAGGGTCACTTGGTGGTTTACTACACGAACGGCAGCTCTACGGACCTTGGAAAGGTTGTCGGAGAAGACGGCCAGGATGGTGCCGATGGCAAGGACGGTAAAGACGGCAAAGATGGCGTGGACGGTGCCGATGGCCAGGATGGCGCGGACGGCCAGGACGGTGCGGACGGCCAGGACGGCGCGGACGGCGCGGACGGCCAGGACGGTGCGGATGGCCAGGATGGCGCGGACGGTAAAGACGGTCGCGGTATTCAAGATATCCGGGTCAACGGCGCGGGTGAACTCGAAATCTTGTTTACCGGTGACACCGAGTATCGCAGTCTTGGGAACATCAAGGGCCAAGACGGCACGAATGGCCAGGATGGCCGGGATGGCGAGGATGGTGCAGACGGTCGAGACGGTGTGGACGGTGCTGATGGTCAGAACGGTACCAACGGCCAGAACGGTACAGATGGCCAAGACGGTCAAGATGGTGCTGACGGCCGGGGTATTGAATCCGCTCAAATCAATGAAAAAGGAGAGCTGGTTCTCAAGTTTAGCGATGGCACCGCGATCAACTTGGGTGATATCAAGGGTGCTGGAGGTCAGACTGGTGCAGACGGGCGTGGGATTGCTTCCGTGAGCCTTGGTGATGATGGCCAGTGGGTTCTCAAATACACTGACGGTACAAGCCAGGTCTTGCCGCAGCCGAATCCGTCGGGAGTGCCGGCTAAGGAGGATGGCTCAGCAACTGGAAGTTCTACCGATAATGTCTGGTGGATCCTTCCAGTGATTGTGGCCATTCCGCTGGCGGTGCTGGGAATGTTCCATAGCTTGATTCCTGGATTGGGGAGCATTGATCGCGAACTGAAGCGTCTGCTTAGCCAGTTCTTCTAACTTTAAATCCCGGCTCTTTAAGGAGTCGGGATTTTTTTGCGGTGGTGATTGACCAGTATGAGTCCGAGCGTATCTTCGGTTCTCCCGGGGGAGGGACGTGTTAGCCTTCGCGCGCTAGTCTTTCGGTCATCTGCTTGGTTTCGCTCCACGCGTCCCGGACTTCGGTGGTGTCCATGCCTGGCTGCCAGGACTTGAGCGCCACAACCTCTATCAGGGCCGCCACCCCGGCAACGGCCGCGCAGGCAAGGGCCGCCGCGCCCGTTGGCAGCAGCGCCATCCCCGCGACCCCGTAGGTCGCCGCTAGTATTACCACCCTGCCACCAGCCACCGTCAGCCCGCCGGGGCTGGGGTGCTGGTGCACCTTTGACTGCCACTGGTCCAACGTGGTGGACAGTGTCTCCGCAGCAAGCCAGCCGATGAACGCTATGGCCACGAGTGTCGACAGCGTGGCCGCCGGAGCGATCTCTTTGGCAAGCACCAGAAGAAGCACAGCAAGCGCAACGAAAATCCCTGCGCCGGTGATAGCCCCGGTCATTAAATGACCTACCCAGGCGGTTGAGAACGGGACTGGAGTCCAGCGTGGATTTTGGTGAGCCATCGGTTTTCCTCCTGTGCTGTGGGTAGGGTTTGTGTGTTTTCAGAGCCTACCGGGGGGGAGCCGGACGTCAACGGGGCTCCGAAGCCTGCGCCGCAGCGGCTGTTGCTCATATTCTTAGGCAGGTACCGCCAGATTTTCCGGCGCGAATTTACTGCTGACTGATTCTTGCCCGCCTAGTCTATCCACTAACGCGGGTGTGAGGTACAGGGTTTCGTGGGCCTGCTGCATTCGGCCCAGCAGCGTGGCTTGGGAGCTGACACCGGTGACCACGTCGATGGGTAAGAGGTCAAGGTCGTGGTGCAGGGGAGTCCCGTAGGAAACGGGGCCCTGAACTGCGTCGTAGGAGATGAGGGCGGACGCGCCCGCACGGATTAGCTGGTGGACACCCTCGCGGAAGGACTCATAAGCTAATCCCTCGATGTAGCGCTTGTCCGCCGTGTCCGTGGTCCCCTGATAAGGGGGATCGAGGTAGATGAAGGCGCTGGCGTCCGCCCCCGCCACACAGTCGAGCCAGTCCAGGGACGTCACCTGAGCGCGCTGCATTAAGCGGCTGGATTCCATGATGCGCTGCGCGGTTGCGTCCGGGCGGGCACCGCGCCTGCGCCCGTCTGCGGACTGGTTTACCTCACCTTTTTGGTTGTAGCGCAACGAGGCTTTGACAATCCGGTTGAGGATGAACAAGAAATCGGCTGGGCGGCGTTCCCCAGCGGCGTTGAAACGGCTTCTTACCAGGCTAAAGTATTCGCGCGGGGACAACTCTCCGTAATCCCCCGTGAACTGGGCGAGCCAAATGTCCTTGTATTCGGCGGCCAACTCTTCCGGGTGTGAGATGATTTTCTCCCACAAGGCCGCGATATCCCCGTTCTTGTCATTAATGTGAACTGGCCCGGAAAATCCGGAGGCCAGAAGGTGGAGAGAGACGGCAGCGCTTCCGCAGAAGGGTTCGATGACTTCGCTAACGCGGGTGGGGAAGAGCCGTTCGATAATCGGGGCCTGCCGGCGTTTGCTTCCCTGCATGGGAAAGGGCTGTACGGTTTTCGCCGGCGGGAAGTCCTTGACAAAGACCGTCTGCGGCACGGAGGCACCGTGGGCAAGCCGCGTGCTAGTCAGGTTGATGGCCGGTACCTCCTTCGAAGCTCTGAATTAAAACCCGTTCTGTGCTGGGTAGTTTTTCCTAAGATTACCACCCCGGTGGGAGGCCCTTACCACCGAAAAGGTAGCTCGCTAGAATGGCCACCATGACTGTTGAATCCGTGAAACGTTTTGGACATACCATCAAAGAGCACACCATCAGCGTCCCCTGGGATTACGACAACCCGGGGGAGACTTTTGAGCTGTTCGCCCGGGAGGTTATCGCGCCGGGCGGGGAGGACAAGCCCGCGCTGGTGTACTTCCAGGGCGGCCCGGGGTTCCCGGCGCCGCGGCCGGTGGGCACGCCGGGGTTGCTGGGCAAGGCTTTGGAGCGCTACCGCCTCATCTTGCTGGACCAGCGCGGTACGGGGCGTTCGCACCGGATTGACTCCGCCAGCCCCGCAGCGGATCTGGAGAAGCTGAAGTTCCTGCGCCAGGACAACATTGCCCGCGACGCGGAGCGGCTGCGCGAGCACCTGGGGGAGGACAAATGGAGTATGTTTGGCCAGAGCTTCGGCGGGTTCTGCATCACCTCCTACCTGTCTTTATTCCCGGAGTCGGTGGAGCGCGCGTATTTCACCGGTGGGCTGCCCACGCTGGACAAGGGGGCGGATGAGCTCTACCGTTCTACCTACCGTGCGCTGCACGCCCGGCAGGAGAAGTTCTACCGGGAAATCCCCTGGGCTAAGGGCCGGGTGGAGGAGATCATTCACCACCTGGATAACGCGGAGGAGCTACTACCTACGGGGGAGCGGCTGAGCTCCCGGCGTTTCCGTACCGTGGGCATTGAGCTGGGGCGCGGCACCGGCTTTGACACGCTTGCCTATCTACTCGAGGATCCTTTTCGCGAGGTCAAAGGTGAAAAGCGCCTGCGGACCGACTTCCTGGCGGACGTGGGCGCGCGCGTGAGCTTTTACGGCGCGCCGTTGTATGCGGCCATCCACGAATCCATCTACGGTGCCGTGGGCGGGCAAAAGGTCACCGGCTGGTCCGCGCACCGGGTCCGCGAGGAATTTGAGGACTTCGCGGAGTCCGGAACGTGGCTGACCGGTGAGCACATCTACCCCTGGCAGTTCGATGAGGACCCGGCGCTGCGCCCGCTGAAAGAAGCCGCCTTTGCCTTGGCGGAGCACGAGTGGGAGTCCTCGCCTTACGACGCCGAAGCTCTTGGGAAGGCGGACGCCGTGGCGGCGGCCGCCGTGTACCTGGATGACATCTTCGTGCCCTTCGAGGAGTCCATGGACACTGCGGCAGCGTACAAAGATTTGCGCCCGCACGTGACCAACAAGTTCCAGCACAACGGCATTGCTGAGGACGGGGCCGGCATCTTTGGCGAGCTCCTGCGCTTGGCCGATGACCACTGAGAAACAGCAGTTAAAAGGGTGTAACCTGGGTTTTAAGAGTTCGTAGAAAGGAACAAATATGTCCGGAGCTTTGATAAGTCTGATTGTTTTTGCCATCGTTGGCATCCTTATTCTTTTGACCATTTTTGATGGCTTTGTCATTGTGCGCACCCGGGAGGCCGCCATCATCGAGCGCCTGGGTAAGTTCCAACGCGTAGCCCATGCGGGCTTAAACTTTAAGCTGCCCTACGCGGACCGCGTACGCGACCGTATCTCCCTCCAAGTCCAGCAGCTGGACGTGATGGTGGAGACCAAGACGCGGGATAACGTGTTCGTGCAGATCCCGGTGGCGGTCCAGTACCAGGTGGTTGAAGGACGCGAGCGTGAGGCCTTCTACATGTTGAGCAACCACGAGCAGCAGATTGTGGCCTATGTGCAAGATAACGTGCGTTCCTCCGTGGCCAATATGGGCCTGGATGAGTCCTTCTCTTCCAAGGACACCATTGCGCACAACGTGGCGGAATCCTTGCGTGACAACATGGCTGAATACGGCTGGAACTTTGTCAACACCCTGGTCACGGACATCCGCCCCGATGGTCGCGTGCGCGACTCGATGAACTCCATTAACGCCGCGCAGCGCGAGCGTGAGGCCGCCATCGCGCAGGCTGAGGCTGAGAAAATCCGCGTGGTCAAGGAAGCCGAGGGTGCCGCTGAGGCCCGTAAGCTCCAGGGCCGCGGCGTGGCTGAGCAGCGTAAGGAGATCGTGGAAGGTATTGCCGCCCAGTACGAGATTCTGCGCCAGGCCGGCGTGAAGGAAAATCCAGAAACCCTCATGCTGGTGTCCCAGTACCTTGACGCCATGGTGGACGTGGCTTCCAAGTCACGTACCAACGTGATGTACATGCCGTCCAACCCGCAGGGTATGCAGGACCTCTTTGGCGGTATGCGTGATGCCTTGCTATCTACCAACGCCATGAACCAGAGCATTGACTACGGGGATGACTATGGGGATGACTACGGGGATAAGGAAGACAGTAAACCTCGCCCAGCGCAGCCCCGTCAACAGCAGCCTGAACACCGTGAACTTCCCACCTATCCCAGCGAAGATGAGCAGCCGGAGCAGGGGATTGCGCAGTTGGTACGCAAGGCGCTCAAAGAGAAGTAAACAGAGTTATCTCCGTGCGATGAGTCGAAACTGCGTTTGCAATCTCCGCTAGCCCGGGTAACCGTCCTACAGTTAATTACTGGCCAGCCCTTTCATATGGAGGGGCTGGCCAGTATTGTGAAGAAGAGTTGGTTGATTGGTGGCTAGATTTTTAGAAGCGGCTTTAAAGTACAACTCTTTTTCAAAAGAATGGAAGTAGAGCGATGACACGAAACAGTTCAAAACGCCCGGAGAACCCGGCAGCTGAGCCGCAGCACAGGCGCTATCCCGAAACGCAAGAAGAGAAGTACGAGCAATTGATGGAGCTCCTGGCGGAGAAGTATCCCAACGGCCGCCCGGTGAGCTTCTGGGAATGGCTGGCCCGGGCTCTCCGCATTATTAAGTGAGGGTTGTTAGATTGAGGCGGTCTTCCTGGTGCAGCTTGTGGTTGCGCTAGACGGGGAAATTAGGCTTCGATAATCGAGCCTTTCTTTAGTCCCCACGCGGCCAGGGCGGCGCCGAAGAGCATGGGTATTACTGCAATTCCGGTGATGTACGCGCCTTCGTGTTCGGGGGAGTAGAACACGGAGACGGACCCGGCCAGGGAGCTGCCAATGGCTAGGGTGAGGAACCACAGCGCGGAAAACCGGGTGGCAAAGGCGCGGGGAGCGTGGGTGGCGCTGGCGGCCATGCCCACGGGGCCAATGAATATCTCACCCAGGCTGAGCAGGAGGATACACAGTGCTAGAGCCAGGAATGGGGTGGAGTTATCGCTGCCGCCGGTGAAGGGCAGCAGGACTAACATTCCGGAGCCGGCTACTATCAGTCCGCCGCCCATGAGCACCGGGCGCGCGGGCATATTGCGGGTTGCCATCCAGGCGGCCACCGGAACAATGAGGAGCAACGTGTAGAACGGGTTGAGCGACTGCGTCCAGGCGGCGGGAATTTCAAAGCTGCCCACAAGGCGGTTCAGGCGTTGGTCGGAGTAGACGGCCAGAACGCCGTAGACCTGGAATTGGAGGACCCAGAAGCAGGTGGTGGCCAGGAATAGGGGGATGAAGGTCAGCACGCGAGTGCGTTCGATGGAGGTAACCAACGGGGAGCGGAGCAGCGTGGCAAAGAGGATGATGGCCACGGCCACGGTGCTCACCAATAGGACTAACGCCAGGGTGTCCGGGTTGAGCCAGCCGGTAGCCACGGCCACTATGGCCAGGAGAAGAACCGCTGCACCGCCGCCAACGGCAAGTGCCACCACGCGGGGTGGGGCGGGATTAGCGGGAGTGGAGATGGTCTCCCGAATGTCGGGTGTCATCTGCTTCAGCATGGGACGGCGCAGGATGGGGTAGAGGATACAGCCGATTGCCATGAGAATGGCGGCTGCGGCAAAACCTGCGTGGTAGCCGTACTTTTGGGAAAGGTAACCGGTGAGCAGGGGACCACAGAGCCCGCCGATGTTGATACCAAAGTAGAAGATTTCAAAGGCGCTATCCCGTTTGCCGGCCGCTGGTGGGAAGGCGGCACCAAGAATGGTGATGGCGGCGGTCTTGAGCAGTGCGGAGCCTAGGGCGATGGGGATGAGTCCCAGGAATAGCCCGGCGAACTCGGGGACAAGGGACATGGAGAGGTGGCCAACTATGAGCATGCTCGCGCCGGTGATGAGGGTTTTCTCCGCGCCTAGGACCCTGTCGGAAATCCACCCGCCGGCAAAAGTGAGCAGATAGAGCATGGAGCCATAGGCCCCCACTAGGGCGGTGGCTTGGGTGGTCTCCATCTTCAGACCCGTTGCTTGGTCATAAAGGTAGTAAGCCAGGATGGCTTGCATGCCGTAGAAGCTGAAACGCTCCCACATTTCAATTCCGGCAATGGCGGGAATGGCCGCTGGGAAGTTTTGGTTCCGCGTTGTTGAACGTTGTTCAATTATGGTCATAGAAATTGATTATGCACCACCCGGTGGTGTGGTACATATGAATGCATGAAAAAGTTGAACAGCGTTCAGGTTGCGGAGATTGATGCTCAACACATCTGGCACCCCTATGCCGCGCCGGGAGCCCCCGCTATTCAGGTTGTGGCAGCTGAGGGAAACTACCTGACGCTGGCGGACGGCCGCACCGTGATTGACGGCATGAGCTCCTGGTGGGCGGTATGTCACGGTCATTCACATCCGCGACTGGTTAACGCCGCCAAACAACAGATTGAGGCCTTCTCCCACGTCATGTTTGGTGGACTAACGCATGAGCCGGCGGCACGGCTTACCGCCAATTTGATGGAGCTAACCCGCGGTGATTTTTCCCAGGTATTTTATTCAGATTCCGGGTCAGTTGCTGTTGAGGTGGCGGTGAAGATGGCGCTGCAATATAGCAGGGGCATCGGCAAGCCGGAGCGCACCAAGCTGCTTACCTGGCGCTCGGGATACCACGGGGACACCTTTGCCGCCATGAGCGTGTGTGACCCGGAAGGCGGAATGCATTCCCTCTGGCAAGGGGTGCTGGCGCAACAAATCTTTGCCCCAGCACCGCCGGTAGCGGGAACCGGCGGACACGCCGAATACCTGGCGCAGCTTGACGCGCTGGTCAGCGATGAGGTGGCGGCCATCATCATCGAACCCGGCGTCCAAGGCGCCGGCGGTATGCGCTTCCATGACCTGGAACTGGTGGCAGGCCTGCGGGAGATATGCGACCGCCACGGGATTTTGCTCATCGCGGATGAGATTGCCACCGGTTTTGGGCGCGCCGGGGAGCTGTTTATGACCCAGGCTGCCGGCATCACCGCGGACATCCTTTGCGTGGGCAAGGCCCTGACAGGCGGGTTCATGTCGCTTGCCGCAACACTGGCCACCGAGAAAGTAGCCACCGGCATGCAACCGGCCGCGCTCATGCACGGGCCCACCTTCATGGCCAACCCGCTGGCCTGCGCGGTGGCAGCCGAGTCCACGGAGATTATCAAGGAAGGCCACTGGCGCACCCAGGTTGCCAACATTGAGTCCTGGCTCAAAGCCGGCCTGGCCAACGCCCCGGGGCTTAGCCGCGTGCGCGGCGCAATTGGAGTAATGGAGATGGACCACCCCGTGGATATGGCCGCTACCACCGCCGCCGCTTTGGATGAGGGCGTGTGGCTGCGGCCCTTCGGCCGGCTCATCTACGCCATGCCCTCATATATCAGTACTGAAGAGGAAGTAGCCCGGATTTGCCGGGCCATGATTAAGGCAGGTGAGTGCGCATGATTGTGTGCGTTACTGGAACAAATACGGGCGTTGGCAAAACCATCGCGTGCGCGGCTCTGGCAGCGCAGACGCGGGAACGCGGGCAGTCGGTAGTAGTGCTCAAACCCGTCCAGACTGGTGAGCCCGCAGGGCAGGGTGATGTGTTTACCGTGGCTCGCCTGGCCGGGGTACCCGCGCACGAGTACGTGCGTTTCCCAGAGCCGCTAGCGCCCAACCTTTCCGCGCGCCGGGCGGGGCTGCCCCAGCCCACCCTGGAGGAAGTGGCCGCTTGGGTTCGCAGTTTTACTGCCGATGTCGTCTTAGTCGAAGGCGCCGGCGGCCTGCTGGTTCGCCTGGCTGACAGCTTCACCTTGGTGGACCTAGCTGTTGAGTTATCCGCGCCCTTGGTGGTGGTCACCAGCCTTAATCTAGGCAGCCTGAACCTGGCGGAGCTCACCGTCCGTGAGGCCCAACGCCACGGGCTTGAGGTCCTAGGCCTAGTTGGTGGGAGCTTGCCCGCCCAACCCGACCTGGCAACGCGGCTCAGCGTGGAAGAAATGCCTGCGGTCACCGGGGTTGACCTATGGGGCTGCCTTCCCGACGGCGCGGGCGAGCTTAGCCCGGCGGAGTTCCTTGCGGCCACGGCCGGCGTGCAACCACGCTGGTCCTAAGAACAGGCCTTTGTCAGATTCATCTTTGAGGCGGATGTTTCGGGTTGCTTATCGTCGAACAAAGTGGCAAAGCTCACTCGGTGCCACCTGTCACTCGTCAACGAGCCGGGGCGTAGGGCCGTTTAAAAGTGAAGTGCCCCGGGTTGTGTGCCTAATTAACTCCCCTGTGAGAACGCTCCGTTCTAACGCGGTATTTTTACGAACAGTGAGTTCCCTGCCCAGTAGCCGGGAACCACACCTTGCTTAAAACGCTACACATTTTTGGGATGCGTAATTGCGTAACCGATACCGGTAAACAAAAGACCCAGCAAAGCCGGAGCAATCGCGAGTTTGTCCCTCTCGCAGATAAGTAAAAAGAACGAAAAAATATACAGGCTAGCTGCTCCGGCGAACACCCACGCCCCAGTTTTAGATGGAGCGCTTACTAGTGGATGCTCGGAGTATTTTCCAGTAGAAGACACGAAAGCGGCACTACCAACTAGTATCGCTGATGCAATGACGACAATAATCGGAAACCAATTATTACCCAAAGTTCCTCACCTTAAGTACCGCAGCTACAGCTGCTGCCGCAACAGCAGGCAAAACCCTTGGTTGCGGCCCTACAACCTCATAATTGATATCAACATATTCAAGAGCCGCTACGAGTTCGGGATCAATAGTCCCATCGGCTATCAAATCCTCAGCAGACTCAATAGCTGCATACGGAATTTGAATTGGTTCACCTTCGTTTGTGGCGACGCAACTGTGGGCAGAGGTAGAAAATGATTCTTGTGCTAACGCCCCAGGTGCACTCGTCACAGACAACGCCAATGCCATAACAAGAGTTCCAGCAATTGATTTCACATGAGATAACTTCTTCAACGCAGCCTCCGTCAACGCAACCTCCGTCATCACTATCTTGCTTGCATCCTACTTTTATGCCCGATCGTGGGCAATCTCTCGTGAATTTTGGGGGGTCGTCGGGGGTGTTGTCTCTTTGTTGATTTAGGCCATTCTGACGTCGATTTCGTGTTGGTCTGACGTGTCGTCGGGGGTGTTTGAAGTGGCCTTTGGCTTGTTCCTAGTAATTTACCCTGGTTTCTATTATTTCAAGAAGCTGGTTTTGGCTGCAATATTCGGCCTCAACTTCCAGTGGAGTGCGGTAGCCCAATGTCTCATGAATGCGAACTTCATTCCATCATGACCCCACTGGGGCGTTGCAACCTCTACCTCAAATTCACCCTCCCATTCCTTATTTTTAATAGCTTCATTTTTGTAACCCCCGTTGATATTTTCGGCCATCGCATTGTCATAGGAATCTCCTACCGTCGAAGTGGAAGAAGAATTCCATGCTTAGCCAAGGTACCTTTCGTACACGACGCTGACATACTGACTACCGTGGTCAGCGTGATGCACAAGCTGCGAAGTCCCGGGGCCATGTGTCCTGTCGCTCAACCACGAAGAGCCGCTGGAGTCTTTCCACGTATTTGGCAACGGTCTCCAGTTTGATAGAGGGGGCTACTTGGGCGACGTCTGCGCGAAGGGACGTTAGTGTTGCCTCTGAGGCTGTGGCTCGAGCCAAGGCTTTTAGAAGGCGTCCGATGACGACTGGATCGTGTCGCAGGTCTCCTAAACGTTTCACATCTGTGTGAGCGATCTCTTCGAGATATCCGCGGAGCAACCTGGCTGATGCTTGAGGTGGGAGGGTGGACATGGCTGGGAACCCGGGGGTGGTCAACGCAGTACACGCCTTTGATAGGGTCATTTTTGAGTCAGATGTTTCGGGTTTTTCGCCGTTGAATAAAGCGGCCAAGCTCACTCCGGTTGGTTCTCCATGCAGCTCCCACCAGGAGAGGGTGCGCTGCCGGAGGCGTAAGAATCGCCCGGTGCCGGTATGCCTGGCGTCATCGTCTTTAGGGACAGCAGAACCGGTCAGTATGAAAAGGCCTGGGTGGCCGGCCTTGTCGACCCGGCGGCGAACGCGGTTCCACATACCCGGTGCTACCTGCCACTCGTCAACGAGCCGGGGCGTAGGGCCGTCTAAAAGTGAGTCTGGGGCAACTGACAGCCTCTCACGGGAAACGTCATCGTCTAGGAAAACGTAGGAAGCTGCTGCATTCAGAGCTGTCATAGTTTTGCCACATGCGCGCGGCCCCTCGATCACCACAGCACCCGCAGTATCCAGCGCCATGGTTAGGGTTCTGTCAAGCACCCGGAGTCGGTATCCGGTTGTGTCCGATAAGCCGTGCGATATTGCGCTGCTTGCGTCCTGTCGCTTGATCCGGTGGGATCTATGCGCCGGTGGGTGGAGTTGTAAATAAGAGCTTCTGGCCGCAGCCTAGTCTCTTCAAAAATAACTCCGTTCACATTATTTTAGGGTGGCCATAACTAATTAGCTATGTCAAACTATTTTCATACCCCCGGTTACCCCCTGATGCCTGGGTTCGGTGATTTCATGCTGTGCCGCCTTGGTGGAGTGGCCGGGGGGGCACCGGGATTCAGGGTTTTGTTGGTTAAAATTTTTCCCGCACGAGTGGGGTAGGTGGTGGTCAAAGCCGCTTATTGGGTTTCGTTTTAGGTTTATGCCTATTTTCGACTCTGGCGGTGGCTATTGGAATGGATGGGGTTAGGTGAAAGAAATTTATGTGACTATGCAAATGGAATCTGAGCTTAAATCATCGCCTATGCCTAATGGGTCACTAATTTTGGTCATAGGCCGGTAGCCTGGACCGTAGGGGACGTTGCCAAAGAGATTTCTGGTGACGTTCGTGCTCAATGGCAAGCTTTGCCTGCTTGGGCGCATGGTTTAGTTGTTGTAGCGTTAATAGACCATTCCTTTCATTTGTGAGTATTTAAACCTAGGAAGGATTTAATGCATATAAAAAATGCAGTTTTTGCTTATATTTTCGATGGTCAGCGTTAGTCCGTGTGCAACTAAGCGCTAGAATTTGAAATTTTTCCGGCGGCTTCTTAAGGAGGCGCCGGATAATTTTACGATAGGAGTTTGTTCCATGTTGAAGTTGGATGATGTAAGCAAGGTATTCCGAAAGCGGGGTGAGTCGCTGAGGGCGCTTGATCATGTGAGTATTGAGTTTGATAAAGGTTTTCATGCGTTGATTGGCCCTAACGGTGGTGGTAAGTCCACGTTGATGGGTGTTGCTACTACGTTGGTCACTCCGACTGAGGGCAGGGTGGTCTACAACGGGTCAGTGCTCAACCGGCGCACCCGTGATAAATACCGCCGGACAGTTGGATATGTTCCGCAGCATATTTCCTTTATTAAGAGCATGAGTGTGATGGATACGCTGGTGTACGTGGCGTGGACTTCCGGGATTTCCCGTTCTGCCGCGCGTCAGCGTGGTCGCGATCTTCTTGTGGATTTTGGTTTGCAAGAAAAAGAAAATGCTAAGACGGGTTCTTTGTCTGGCGGTCAGTTGCGGCGTTTGGGGTTGGTAGCGGCAATGATCAATACTCCAAGTATTGTCTTCCTGGATGAGCCTACGGTTGGTCTTGACCCTGAAGCTCGTGTTCAGGTGCGCCAGATTATCGGCCAAATTGCGCAGGACTCTACTGTCATCATGTCAACGCACTTGGTCGAGGATATTCGCTTTTTGCCTGGTGCTTTGCATGTTCTCTCCAGTGGCAAGTTAGCTTATTCGGGAACATGGAAGGATTTATCAGCGCGGGTTCCGCAGGTTTCGGAAGCTGCGGGTTCGTCTTTCGAGATGGCTTATGGAGAAATTGTCCGTGGCATTAAGTCCCCGGGTCAGGAAGGTCTGGGACATGGTGTGGCGTAAATTTGGTTGCCCGGTGTCACCGGTGTTGGGGATGTTAACTGCAGTAGCTGTTGCGGCTATCGGGGTTGTGTTCTCACGCGGTTTCTTCGACACGCTGTATCCAGTGTGGAATGAGACTATCGCTAGATGGATTGCCGGTTTACCTTTTGCTTTGATTTTGGTATCTGGCGTATCTGCTTTTACCATGTCGCAGCTTTTTCATGAAGACTCTGTTCTCAATATTGGTTTGGGGACTCGCGGTAATTCCGCGATAGTCGGATCGATTATTTTTACCATGTCGGTCATTTCCTCTGGTGCGTTTTTCCTCGGGTTTCTTCCGCTGACTTTCCATACTTTAATCAGCGGTCCAGATATTCCCGGTGTGGTGGTAAAAGTTGCGTTGCCAGCGGTGTTGTCTGTGATGGCGCAGATCTCTGCCGCAGTTGCGGTGGGGGCGGTGTGTGGTTTGGCCACCCGTAAACGGGCAGCTATATTCTCTGCGCTGCTTCCTATTGGTATTTACGGTGTTCTCGTTCTTCTATCTTCCTGGTTTAGTAATTCGTTTTGGGCGTTTTTCCCCAACGAGGAATTGGATAAGTCGGGGGTGTCTTTTGTTTACTCCAACGCAGTCCGCTACTTAGGTCTATCTTTGAGCGCTGCGGTGGTGCTGGGCATAAGTTGGTTGTTGATTAAGGGCCTGTCTGAACGTCCGGCCGAAGTTCCGAAGAAACTACAGGTGGCAGCGCCGGTAACCGTAGCTACGTTGCTGGCTTTAAGTATAGTAACCGGCACGCAGCAGTCTTTGTTTCTTAGTGAGAGGACGGGGAACTGCGAGGCAGTTGCCGGCACTGAGACTCAATTGTGTTTGGCTGATTTTAACGAACCTCGTAGGGAAGAACTGTCATTGATGATAGCTGCACTTATTAATCGGTTGGGACACCCAGGTCCGATCAGGGAGGTTGCGGATTCTAGCTTGCCGGGCACGCCGGATGAGGGGGTTTTGACTGTCAGCATCGATAGGGATGGAAATAATTCCGAATTCTTGCTGATCGCTGATGTGTTGGCTGGACGCTTTGCATGTGGCAACGACACTACGCGAGAAAGCTTTGAAACCACCGGGAGTATTGCTGAATGGCTAAAAGCGGCGCCACTGCCTGAAGGGGTTAGAGTCGAGTCGGTGGTCGCTGGTGATAGTCAGCAAAACCAGGGAGTTGTAGCAGGCGATGATGACAATATCTATAAACATCAGTATTCGCAGATTTCAGGTGAAACCCCGGAATCGGTGGCAACCATGCAGCAGTATTTGCGTGATCATGAAGCAGCGATTGCCTCTTGTACGCCACCACCTTTGCCTCCTGGAGTGATTTTATGAGGAAACGCCTCTATCTCTTTTTAGTGCCTGCTTTCCTTGTGATGGCAGCATTGTGCGCTGCCCTACATAAGGCACCAGCCGGACTGGCTATCAATATCAACCCGCAGGTGCCAGGAGGGCGTGGTCAGGTTCTCTTAAGCTTTGATGAGATGATTCCGGTATTTTTCATTACTTTGGCTACCGTTGTCACCTTTCCCACCTTGAGTGAATGGGAATTAAGGCGCCGCCGTCCCAGGGTGGGTAAACTCCTGGACTCTTGCTTTATTGTGCTGGCAGTATGTGTCTCGGTCGGTATCGACGTTTTTCTATTTTGGCGTAATTGGCATGGCGGACCCTTCTTTCAGTATGAAATATTGTTTAATAATACCTTGCTATACGCGGGAATTGCCTTCCTGGCGGTGACCTATTTAGGTAGAACCAAGGGTGCTGTGGTCTGTTTGGCTACCTACGCTTTTTTGATCTTGGTTCTGGCTTACCGGCCCGTGGAAATGGACTTCTATTGGCCATACGCTAGTTTCAATGGCCCCGGTCCATGGTATTCCCCAGTGCATTACACCGTCACAACTATCGTGTTGCTTGCCGGCTTGTGGGCCCGCTATCACTGGGCGGGTGCTGCTAATAGTGCCTTAAACAAAGACACCTGATGGACCGCGTCAAGGTGGTGGGGCGGTAGTAATCCAGGTTTCCGGTATGGGCCCGAAAGGTTGACCAGCCGGAGTCGTTGCCGCCAGTGCAATCGGAACTAGCCTAGCTGTGGTACAGCCGGTGAACTTCCGTGTTAGCGGTTCAATGCTCTACTCGTTGCGCAGCAGTGAGGCCACGTCCATGGGGGGCGTGGCCTTTGCGCTGCGCAGCCCGCGCTGTGCTGAAGGGGGTGCGGGGGATGGCGTGGTGTGAGGCGCACTTGGCCCGGCGGAGTTTCTTGCTGCCCCGGCCGGCGCGCAACCACGTCGGTGCTAAAACCGGGTGTGGATTTTATGGACTGCCTTTGGGGGTACCGTTTTTACGGGCACAGTGCAGATAGCGGGCAAGTGATAGCGCCGTCGGCCAGCGTAAATGTGCCGCCGAGGGCCGTGACGATGAGCCTAAAGGCGGGTTCACCGTCTATCTGGTGCACTGCGTTGTTCAAGGACTTAGCCCCTGCGACAATTTGGCCCTCGCCGAGCTTAACTTCCACGGCGCCCCAGCGCCCGTCGGGGAGAACGACCACGGCGTCAAGTTCATGCCCATTAGAGTCGCGGTAATGGTAGACGCGGCCCTCAAGGGGTTCAACTAGAACCGAAAGGTCGTGGACTACGGCGCTTTCAAATAGGACTCCGGCGGTTGACAGGTCTTTCTCCAACGCAGCTGCGTCCGCACCCAGTGCGGCGGCAGCCAGCGCTGGATCTGCTAGATGCCATCGCGGAGATACTCGCAACCTGGCCCGGGTGCGAAGTCCCGGGGCCATGTGTCCTGTCGCTCAACCACGAAGAGTCGCTCGAGTCTTTCCACGTATTCGGCAACAGTATCCAGTTTGATAGAGGGGGCTACTTGGGCGACGTCTGCGCAGAGCGTCTTAAATGTCGTCTCCGAGGCTGTGGCCCGCGCCAAGGCTTTTAGAAGGCACCCGATGACGACTGGATCGTGTCGCAGGTCTCCTAAACGTTTCACATCTGTGTGAGCGATCTCTTCGAGATATCCGCGAAGCAACCGGGCGGATGCTTGAGGTGGGAGGGTGGCCATGGCTGGGAACCCGGGGGTGGTCAACGCAGTACACGCCTTTGATAGGGTCATTTTTGAGTCAGATGTTTCGGGTTTTTCGCCGTTGAATAAAGCGGCCAAGCTCACTCCGGTTGGTTCTCCACGCAGCTCCCACCAGGAGAGGGTGCGCTGCCGGAGGCGTAAGAATCGCCCGGTGCCGGTATGCCTGGCGTCATCGTCTTTAGGGACAGCAGAACCGGTCAGTATGAAAAGGCCTGGGTGGCCGGCCTTGTCGACCCGGCGGCGAACGCGGTTCCACATACCCGGTGCTACCTGCCACTCGTCAACGAGCCGGGGCGTAGGGCCGTCTAAAAGTGAGTCTGGGGCAACTGACAGCCTCTCACGGGCGCCATCATCGTCTAGGAAAACGTAGGAAGCTGCTGCATTCAGAGCTGTCATAGTTTTGCCACTTGCGCGTGGCCCCTCGATCACCACGGCACCCGCAGTATCCAGCGCCGTGGTTAGGGTGCTATCGAGGACCCGAGGTCGGTAGTCCTGTCCTAACACTTCTGCTGCATTTATGCAGTAAGGCTACTGCTAATGGGCCTTCCTCAAAACCCTAGGGGGAATTTTGCAGGACTCCTAGGGGGATCTTTGCAGGACTCCTAGGGGGATCTTTGCAGGACTCTTAGGGGGAATTTTGCAGGACTGCTAGGGGGAACTTTGCAGAATTGGCGGCTGTGGGGGAATTTACCGCAATTCTTGGTCGGCTGGCCGGTAAAAGATGATGGTTCTCTCATGTTCGTGTGGCATGCTGGTGTATTGACTTTCATAGCTAAAACTTCCGTGCCCCCGCCCCGGGGCACACCAGGAACCTAGTACCTAAAGGAGCGGGCTTAAACCGTGAATCACAAACTCACTTTTGCAGCTGGAAAACCCCTGGTGGAAAGGTTCGCTACCGAGCCTTTCGCCCTGACTTTTGCGGGGCAGGGCTATCCGTGGCTGGAGACTTTAGCGCAGCACCACACAGTGCACGCGCAGGTAGAAGACCACGTGGACAAAGCCGCAGAGCTTCTAACACCGCTGGCTGATGAGCTGGCGCCGTTTTTCCCGCAGGGATTTGCGCCTATCCAGTGGGCGCATGGGGAGCGGCCGGCGGGGCTATCTGAGGCGGCGGTGTCCACGCCGGGCATCGTGGTGGCCCAGGTGGCAGTACTAGAAGCGCTCAAGGCGCAGGGTCTGGATCTCACCCGGGCGGTGGCGTGCGAGGGCCACTCCCAAGGCGCGTTGGGCGCGGTCGTGGCGGCCGGCCGGGCACCGGCCAGTGAGGTCATAGCTTTGGCCCAGCTCATTGGTGCCGCAGCGGCTTCTACCGCCCGCCAGCACGGGCTCATCCGCACCACCCGGGGCTGCCCCATGGTGTTGGTGCGGGGCGTAAGCCTAGAGCGGCTGGAAAAAGCTGGCGCCACGGTGGGGCTGCGTAACGGCCGGGACGCGTTTGTCATTGTGGGTACGCCAACGGAGGTGGCCCGGGTGTGCGCGGAGCTGGAATCCCAGGCGGCGCGCGAGGCCAAGGAGCGGGAGAACCACACCCGCGGCGGGGCCGTGTTTGCCCCTAGCTTCACGGACTTAGATATCCAGGTGGCCTTCCACCACCCGCTCATGGAGGCGGCCGTGGAGCAGGTTAAGCGGTGGGGTGCCCAGGTGGGCCTTGACGCCCAGCTGGTTGAAGACGGTGCCCGTGCGGTGCTTACGGCACAGGTGGATTGGCCACAGCAGGTCAACCAGGCGGTGGAGCGCGGTGCGAAGTGGATCCTTGACTGCGGGCCAGGCAGTGGGGTGCAGGCGCTGACGGCAAAGGTTGTGCAGGGCCGCGGCGTGGGCACGGTCTTGGTTAGCAAAGAGCGCGGGCAAGCCCAGCTCTTTGACGCAGGCCAGGCCCCGGAGCTTCCCGCACCGTATTCCCAGTTCGCGCCCACCAAGCGCGGGCAGCACGTAATAACGAAGTTCACGGAGCTTACCGGCTACAGCCCGGTCATGCTACCCGGCATGACGCCCACCACCGTGGATCCGGCAATCGTGGCCGCAGCGGCCAACGCCGGGCACTGGGCGGAGCTAGCCGGCGGCGGCCAGGCCACCGCAGAGATCTTGCACGAGAACTTAAACAAGCTGCGCGCGCTGGTCAACCCGGGCGTGAACGCGCAGTTCAACGCCATGTACTTGTCACCCAAGGCCTGGCGTCAGCAGATTATCGGCGAGCGCCTGGTGCCCAAGGCCCGCGCGGGCGGGGCACCGATTAACGGCGTGGTGGTATCCGCAGGAATCCCGCCGGTGGAGGAGGCCGTGGAGCTAATTTCCTCCCTGCGCGCGGACAACATCCCGTGGGTGGCGTTCAAACCCGGCACGGTGGCGCAGATTTCACAGGTCTTAGACATTGCTGATGCTGCCTGTGATACCCCCATCATCATCCAGGTCGAAGGCGGCCACGCCGGTGGCCACCACTCCTGGGAGGACTTGGATGAGTTGCTCGTGGAAACGTACGCCGCTATCCGGGAGCGCTCGAACGTGGTGCTGGCAGTTGGAGGGGGGATTGGCACGCCAGAGCGCGGTGCTGATTACCTGGACGGCACGTGGGCTAAGGCCTATGACCTGCCTGCCATGCCAGTGGACGCCATCATGGTGGGAACCGCAGCCATGGCGGCTAAGGAATCCACGGCCTCGGAAGGAGTGAAGCAGGCCCTGGTGGCTGCGCGTGCCACCGACGCCAACGGTGGCTGGGCACCCAGCGGCCAGGCCAACGGGGCCATTGCCTCCGGGCGCTCCCAGCTGGGAGCCGATATCCACGAGATTGATAACGCCTTCGCCCGCGCCGGCCGGCTGCTAGATGAGGTAGCCGGTGACGCCGGTGCCGTTGCCGCCCGCCGCGCGGAAATCATTGAGGCTATAAACGCCACCTGCAAGCCTTACTTCGGTGACGTGAGCCAGATGACCTACGGGCAGTGGCTGCACCGCTACGTGGAGCTGGCTTTTAGGGGCCAGTGGAAAGATAAGTCCTGGGCTAGCCGCTTTGTTTCCATGGTAGCGCGCGCCGAGGCCCGCTTAAACCCCACCGACCACGGGGAATTTACCCCGCGCGTGGAGGTAGATACCGAAAAGCCCACCGACGCGATTGATTCGCTGCTGGCCTACTACGGGGACGCCCCCGTGCACGTGGCGGACGCAGACTGGTTCTTAGAGTTGCTCGAAGGCCCCGGCAAACCGGCCAACTTTGTGCCCGTCATCAACGCGGAGGTCCGCCGCCTGTGGCGCCAGGACTCCCTGTGGCAAGCGCACGATGACAACTACGACGCCGACGGCGTGTGCATTATCCCTGGGCCCCGTGCCGTGGCCGGAATTGAGCGCGCCAATGAGCCGGTAGCGGATATCCTGGCCCGTTTTGAGGCGGCCGCCGCCGCGCGGATCTCCGCCACCGCGCCTACGGCCACCCCAGCCCAGCTCATCGAGTCCGCGCCCACCATCAACTGGGCGGGCTTTGAACAACCCAACCCGCTGCACCTGGTAGCAGACGCACGCTACGTTGACGGCCAGCTCATCATCCCGCTGCCCGGTGCCATGGGCCCCGGTGGTTCCTCCGCAGCGGTGGACATTCGCGTAAGCGTAGAGCCCCCGGCCGTGCCCGGTGCCTCCCCGGTTGTTACCGAGTCCGCCGCCGCAGAGTCCATGACCGCGCTGGCTAAGGTGGCCGCAGGTGGAGATTTCCGAGGTATTGCCCCCGCCAGCGCCGGTAGCGCCGCCCACTACGAAAACGTTACCGCCGGCTGCGCGCCGGGGCTAAGTGGCGTGGCCGCGGACTACCTGGTGGGCAAGGCATGGCCGGAGATTTTCGCGGCTATCGCAGGCGCGCACACCCCGGGGGGCACGCCGGTGGTCGAGGGACTGCTGAATTTGGTGCACCTGCGCCACCGCTTGCGTTTGACCGGTGAGGGGAGCTTTGCGGATGCTGTTGTGGGCGGCACTGTGGGCGGCGCTGTGGACGGCACTGTGGACGGTTCAACCTGCCGGGTGGACGCCAGCCTGCGAGGCGTGGCGGACACCCAGCTAGGGCGCGTGGTAACCGTGGAAGCCCGCGTGCAGGTAGGTGAGGTCACGGCCGTTTTGGAAGAGCAGTTTGCCATCCGCGGCCGCACCGGTAGCCAGCCGGTGCCGGAGCTAGACCCGGTAGATTTCGTGGAAAAACCGCGCTCTTACCGGCACACCCTGGTGGCCACCGCGCCGGGGTCCATGCGCGGCTTTGCCCGCGTGACGGGAGATTTCAACCCCATCCATACCTCCGCCGCCGCGGCGGCGCTGGCGGGATTTGATAGCGGCGTGATCGTCCACGGCATGTGGACCTCCGCGCTGGGCCAGCTGGCCGCAGCCTTTGACGGCCAGCAGGTGGTCTCCTGGGACGCGCAGATGCTAAGCCCCGTCCTGCCCGGTGCCAGCGTGGAATACGTGGTGGAGCGCAGTGGGGTGAGCGCGCGTGACGGCGAGGGTGAGGTCCGCACGGTCACCGCCAGCGTGGAGGGCCGCCCGGTGCTGCAGGCCACGGCCGTTATGTCCGCGCCGGTGACGTTCTACGGCTTCCCCGGCCAGGGTATCCAGAGCCCCGGCATGGGCATGGAGGCTTTTGCTGCCAGCCCGGCCGCGCGCGCGGTGTGGGAGCGCGCGGACCGCCACACCAGGCAGAAGCTGGGCTTTTCCATCCTGGAGATAGTCCGCACCAACCCGCCCGCCGTAGTGGTGGCAGGGGAGCGCTTCTCCCACCCGGAGGGCGTGTTGTACTTAACCCAGTTCACCCAGGTGGCCATGGCCACGCTGGGCTGCGCGCAGGTGGCGGAGATGCAAGAGGCCGGCGTGTTAGAAAAGGGCGCCTATTTTGCGGGGCACTCCGTGGGCGAATACAACGCCCTGGCGGCTTATGCCCAGGTGCTTTCCTTGGAGGCCGTGGTGGAGATTGTCTACGCCCGCGGGCTGACCATGCACCGCCTGGTAGACCGCGATGAGCGCGGGGTGTCTAACTACGGCCTGGCCGCACTGCGCCCCAACAAGATGGGGCTGTCGGAGCAAGACGTGTTCCCGTTTATCACCGCCCTTGCCGAAACCACTGGTGAGTTCCTAGAGATTGTCAACTACAACATTGCCGGCGTGCAGTACGCCGTGGCCGGCACCCGCGCGGGGCTTGAGGCGTTGGCACAGCACGCGGAGCAGCGCGCGCCGGGCCAGCGGGCGTTTATCCAGATCCCGGGTATTGACGTGCCCTTCCATTCCTCGCACCTGTTGGACGGCGTGCCGGCCTTCCGGGCGCACTTGGATCAGCTCATCCCGGCCAAGATTGACCTGGACGTGCTGGTGGGCCGCTATATCCCGAACCTGGTGGCCCGGCCATTCGCGCTGGACCGGGAGTTCGTAGAAGCCGTGGCTGAGGTTGTGGATTCGCCCGTTATCGCCGAGGTGTTGGCCAACTTTGCGGATTATGACCGTAATGAGTTGGGCCGCACGCTGCTCATTGAGCTACTGGCGTGGCAATTTGCCTCCCCCGTGCGCTGGATTGAGACTCAGGACTTGCTGCTTGGTGTTGCGGATCGCTTCGTGGAAATTGGCGTGGGTTCTTCACCAACGTTGGCCAATATGCTGGGCCAGACACTGCGCCTGCCACAGTATGCGGGCTGCGAAATTGAGGTGCTCAATATTGAGCGCGACCGGCCAACGGTCTTTGCAGAAGACGCGGTGGAGGCTCCGCAGGAGGCGGTGCCGGAGGATAAGGCAGCAGCAGCGGAAGCGGAAGTCCGGGAGGCGGCGGCACCTGCCGTGGCCCCGGCACCAGAGCTAATTCCGCAGTCCCAACCGGGGGCGGAACCGCCCGCAGATAAGGCCTTTACCGCTGCCGACGCCACCGAGATGCTCGTGGCCATCTGGACCAAGGTCCGCACCGATCAGATGGGTGCCACCGACACCATTGAGGCTCTCGTGGAGGGCGTGTCTTCCCGCCGCAACCAGTTGTTGTTGGATTTGGGCGTGGAGTTTGGTCTGGGTGCCATTGACGGCGCGGCGGAGGCCCCCATGGAGGATTTGAAAGCCAACGTAGCTGGCCAGGCGCGCGGGTACAAGGCCTTTGGCCCCGTCCTTTCTGAACAAGTAGGCGAGTCACTGCGCCGCCTGACCGGCCCGGCGGGTAAGAAGCCTGCTTACGTGGCAGAGCGCGTGGCAAGCACGTGGGCACTGGGCCCCGGTTGGGTGGACAGGGTTACCGCCCAGCTGGTGCTAGATACCCGCGAGGGCGCTTCCTTGCGCGGCGGGCAGCTGGCAACGCTTGATAGCCCCACCACCCAGGCTGAGCTAGATGCGGTCATCGACCAGGCAGTCCAGGCCGCCGGTCAGGCCGTGGGCGTGAGCATATCCAAGCCACACGCCGGCGGCAGCACCACCGGCGGGGTAGTGGACTCCGCAGCGTTGGACGCTTACGCCGAAAAGCTGGAGGGCGCGCTGGAGACTTCCGCGCGGACCCTGCTGGCGGCGCTGGGCAAGACGCAAACCCCGGCCGTGTTTGCTGAAGGAGAAGATGACCTTCACCAGCTAGTCACCGCGGAGCTGGGGTCTGACTGGCCTAAGCTGGTGGCCCCGGCATTTGACGCGGAAAAGGCGGTGCTGCTTGATGATAGGTGGGCCACGGCGCGCGAGGACGTGGTGCGCGTGGCCACCGGCGCGCTTAAGGAAACAGACGTTACCGGCGCAGGTGAGGCCGTGGCGGCTATGGCCCGGCACTTCGGGCTAGAGGACCTAGCCAACCAGGCGCTATCTGATGAGGGCCTGGATTTTGCCGGCCAGGTAGCGGTGGTCACCGGCGGCTCGCCGAACTCCATTGCCGCTGCGGTTACCGGGGAGCTGTTGCGCGGCGGTGCCACCGTCATTGCCACCACCTCGCGGCTAGACCACGAAAGGCTGGAATTCTACAAAGGCCTCTACCGCAACAACGCCCGCGGGCGCGCCGCGCTGTGGGTAGTGCCCGCCAACTTGAGCTCGTTTGCTGACCTGGATGCGCTCATAGCCTGGATTGGGCAGGAACAAACGGCAACGGTGGGGGCCTCGTCCAAGCTGGTCAAACCCGCGCTAGTGCCGGATTTGATCTTCCCGTTTGCCGCCCCGCGCGTGGCCGGTACCCTGGCGGACGCCGGCCCGGCCGCAGAAAACCAGATGCGGCTGTTGCTGTGGTCGGTAGAAAGGATCATCGGCGGCCTGAGCGCCCTGGGCACTGACACCCACGTGGGCCACCGCCTGCACGTGGTGTTGCCCGGCAGCCCCAACCGCGGCCGCTTTGGCGGGGACGGTGCCTACGGTGAGTCCAAGGCCGCGCTGGACGCGCTGGTCAACCGCTGGCACGCGGAGCAATCCGCCTGGGGTGGGCGCACTAGCCTGGTGCATGCCCACATTGGTTGGGTGCGCGGCACCGGGCTGATGGGCGGCAATGACCCCATGGTGGAGCTGGTGGAAGCGCGCGGGGTGGAGACTTTCTCCACTGCGCAGATGGCCCGCATGCTGGTGGGGCAAGGTGCGAGCGCCGAAGCCCGCGAAAAGGCCGCGCAGTCACCGGTCACGCTGGACTTTACCGGCGGGCTGGACACCGCAGAGCTGAACCTCCCGGAGTTGGCGCGCGAGGCCGCTGCTCGCGCCACCGGCGCTCCCGCCGCCCCGCGCACCGCCCAGGCGCTGCCCAACCCGCGTACCCGAATTGAGTGGACCACACCGGAGTTTTCCGGAGTCAGCGCGGGCCTTGATGACATGGTGGTCATTGTTGGCGCGGGCGAGCTAGGCCCATTGGGTTCCTCGCGCACCCGCTTCGAGGCGGAGGTTGACGGTGGGCTTTCTGCCGCCGGCGTCACCGAGCTGGCATGGTCCATGGGGCTTATTACCTTTGATGGTGAGTGGCTAGATGCCCAGGGCCAGCCGGTAGCCGAGGAAGACATCTACGAGCGCTTCCACGATGAGGTCATGGCCAACGTGGGTGTGCGCCGCTACCACGATGATTTTGGCCCGCACATGCCCATGGTGGATAACCTAGCCCCGGAGCTGACCACCATCTATCTGGAACGCGAGCTGTCTTTCGCGGTAGCAGATGAGGCCACGGCCAAATCCTTTGTAGCCGACGTGGAGGGCGCTTCCGCCCACTTTGACGGTACGGAATGGCAGGTCACCCGCCCGGCGGGCTCACCCGTGCGCGTGCCTAGGCGCGTTGCCATGTCGCGGTTTGTGGGCGGGCAGGTGCCCACCGGTTTTGATCCGAGCGTCTACGGGATCCCGGCCGATATGATTGACAACCTAGACCGGGTGGCCGTGTGGAACCTGGTGTGTACCGTGGACGCCTTCCTCTCCGCCGGTTTTAGCCCCGCGGAGCTGCTAGCTTCCGTGCACCCGGCGCGGGTGTCTTCCACCCAGGGCACCGGCATGGGTGGCATGGCCTCCTTGCGCTCCCTCTACGTGGACAAGCTGCTGGCGCAATCACGCCCCAACGACATTTTGCAAGAAGCGCTGCCCAACGTGGTGGCAGCGCACGTCATGCAGTCCTACGTGGGCGGCTACGGCCAGATGGTTCACCCGGTGGCGGCCTGTGCCACCGCCGCGGTCTCCGTGGAAGAAGGCGTGGACAAACTCCGCCTGCGCAAGGCGGACTTCGTGGTAGCAGGCGGCATTGATGACCTCTCGATTGAGGGCATTGAAGGATTTGGGGACATGGCCGCCACCGCTGACTCCGCCGCCATGGAGGCCAAGGGGATTGAACACAAATTCTTCTCCCGGGCCAATGACCGCCGGCGCGGCGGCTTCATCGAGTCCGAGGGCGGCGGCACCCTGCTGCTGGCGCGCGGCAGCCTGGCAGCGCAGCTGGGCCTACCCGTCCTGGGCGTGGTGGCTTTCGCCGAATCCTTCGCCGACGGCGCGCACACCTCCATCCCCGCACCGGGGCTGGGCGCGCTATCGGCTGCGCGCGGCGGCACCGACTCCCGCCTGGCGCAATCCCTCGCGGCACTGGGGGTTAGCCCGGATGAGGTGGCGGTGATTTCCAAGCACGACACTTCCACCAACGCCAATGACCCCAACGAGGCGGACCTGCATGAACGCGTGGCCGCCGCCCTGGGGCGCAGCGCCGGCAACCCGCTCTATGTCATCTCCCAGAAAACCCTGACCGGCCACGCCAAGGGCGGTGCCGCCGCCTTCCAGCTCGTAGGGCTCACGCAGGTGCTGCGCGCCGGGATTATCCCGCCCAACCGTGCGCTGGACTGCGTGGACCCGGCCATGGCAGAACACGCGCACCTGACGTGGCTGCGCCTGCCGCTGGACCTGCGCCACACCCCACCCAAGGCCGGGTTGGTCACCTCCCTGGGCTTTGGGCATGTCTCCGCCCTGGTGGCCGTGGTTCATCCAGGTGCGTTTTTGGCCGCGCTAGAAGCCGAAGAAGGCCAGGACGCCGCCCGCACCTGGCAGGCGCGCGCTAAGGCCCGCGAGCAGGCCGGCCTAGACCGGCTGGAAAACGCCATGCGCGGCGGCCCAGCGCTCTACCAGCGCCCGGCTGACCGCAACCTAGGCGGCAGCGGGGACGCGGTGAAAGAACGGGAAGCCGCGGTCTTGCTTGACCCGGACTCCCGCCTAGCGGGCGGCCGCCTGGAGCCGGGGGTAAAAAGCCCCGGAACAAACCCCAGCGTGCCGCGCCTTTAACGATAAAGTAGCAGGTCAGCCCATTTGTGTAGTGCCCGATAGTCGGGCACTATGCAGGGGTGAAAAAATTTGTAGCTAGTTTATCGGCTCTGGGGGTGCTGGCGCTGGCCGGTTGCTCAGCCACTGGCGGTGCGCCCCGGCCTGCCGCGGACGGGGAGCTTGCCGGCGGCGTGGACACCCCGCGTCGGACCGTGGCTTTTATCACGCACGGCGCGCCGGGGGACACCTACTGGGACCTGGTGCGCAAGGGCGCGGAGGACGCGGCCAAGAAAGATAACATTGAGCTGCGGTATTCTTCTGACCCGCAGGCACCCAACCAGGCCAACCTGGTGAAAAGCGCGGTGGACGCCGGCGTGGACGGGCTGGCGGTGACGCTGCCCAACCCGCAGGCCATTGGACCCATGGCCCAGCTGGCGGCGGACGCCGGGATACCCACCGTGGGGCTTAACTCCGGCATGGACGCCTACCAGGACTACGGGATGAGCGCGTTCTTTGGCCAGGATGAGCACGTGGCGGGAGAAAAAGCCGGGCAACGCCTGGCTGAAGAAGGCGCGGAAAAAGTTCTCTGCGTCATCCACGAGCAGGGAAACACCTCTCAAGAGGCGCGGTGCGCCGGCGTGGAGGAAGGCCTGGGCAGGCCCGTGGAGTTGCTCTACGTTAACGGCCAGGACCTCACTGCGGTGCAATCAACGTTGAGCGCCAAGTTGCAGCAGGACCGGGAGATTGATTGGGTGATGGCTTTGCAGTCCAAGGTGGCCTTGCGCGCGGTGGAGGCTAGCGCCGCCGTCAAGGTGGCTACCTTTGATACCGACGCGGAGTTGGTGACGGCCATTGGTGACGGCCGCGTTCAGTTTGCCGTTGATCAACAGCCCTACCTGCAGGGCTACTTAGCCGTCGATGCCCTCTGGCTGGCCCACCGCAACGGCGCCGCCGTAGGCGGCGGGCGCCCGGTATTTACCGGCCCCGCGCTGGTGGACAAGGACAACGTGGCGGCCATCGCCGCTGCCGCCAAGGAGGGCCTGCGGTGACATCAGATAATAGACTTTCCGCCCGCGGCCCGGTGGGGCAGTTGATCCGCCGCCCGGAGCTAGCCAGCCTGGTGGGCGCGGTCTTGGTGTTCGCCCTGTTCTTCGTGCTGGCGCCGGCGTTTCGATCCATCGATGCCGTCTCCACCGTGCTTTACGCCAGCTCCACGCTGGGCATAGTGGCCCTGGCGGTGGGCATGCTGATGATAGGTGATGAGTTCGATCTTTCCTCCGGCGTGGCCGTGACTTCCTCCGCGCTGGTGGCCACCATGCTCAATTACAACCTGCACCTCAATTCCTGGGTGGGTGCGGGGCTGGCGCTGGTGTTTAGCCTGGGCATCGGCGCGCTTAATGGCCTGCTGGTGGTGCGCACGCGGATTGCCAGCTTCCTCATCACGCTGGCCGCCTTCCTCATGCTCCAAGGGCTCAACCTGGCGGTGACCAAGCTAGTGACCGGGCAGGTGGCCACGCCCACTATCGCGGACATGGAGGGCTTTAACTCCGCCCGCGCGGTATTTGCCGGAACCGTCCACGTGGGTCCGCTGGCGCTGCGCGCCACCGTGCTGTGGTGGATAGCGTTCGTGGCCATAGCCTCCTTCCTGCTGTTTAAAACGCGCTTTGGTAACTGGGTATTCGCCGTGGGCGGGGACCAAGACGCCGCCCGCGCGGTGGGCGTGCCCGTGCGCCGCGTGAAAATCACGCTCTTTATGTTCGTGGGTTTTGCCGCCTGGTTCGTGGGTATGCACACGCTTTTTGCTTTTGACTCCATCCAGGCCGGGCAGGGCATTGGCAATGAATTTCTCTACATCATTGCCGCCGTAATTGGCGGCTGCGCGCTCAGCGGTGGGCGCGGCACCGCAGTGGGCACAGCCATTGGTGCTCTGATCTTTGGCATGACCAACCAAGGGATTGTCTACGCCGGCTGGAACCCAGACTGGTTCAAGTTCTTCCTGGGTGCCATGCTGCTCTTTGCCGTGCTTACTAATACCTCCTTCGCGAAATGGACGGCCCGAAAGTGATTGAGCTAAAAAACATCGAGCAAACCTACGGCAACTTTCAGGCTCTTTCCGGCATCAACCTCACCCTGGCAGCGGGCCAAGTGACCTGCGTCTTAGGCGATAACGGGGCCGGAAAATCCACCCTGATTAAAGTCCTGGCTGGCCTGAATCCGCCCACCGCAGGGGAGATCTTGGTGGATGGCAAGGCCGCCGCTTTTGCCAGCCCGCGGGATTCCCTCAACGCCGGGATTGCCACCGTTTATCAAGACCTGGCCGTAGTCCCCAGCATGTCCGTGTGGCGCAACTTCTTCCTAGGCCAAGAGCTCACCGGCGCGTTCGGGGTGCTGCGGGAGAATCAAATGCGGGAGGTTACGCTGCATCAGCTAGCGGAGATGGGGATTGACCTGCCCGATGTGGACATGGAGATCTCCAGCCTGTCTGGCGGGCAGCGTCAGGTAGTAGCCATTGCCCGCGCCATTTACTTCGGCGCGCGCTACATCGTGTTGGATGAGCCCACCGCCGCCCTAGGCGTCAAACAATCCAGCATGGTGCTGCGGTTTATCGACGCCGCCCGGGCGCGCGGCATGGGAGTGGTTTTTATTACCCACAACCCGCAGCACGCCTACTTGGTAGGTGATCATTTTGTGGTGCTCAACTTAGGCCGCGCCGTGCTCAATGCTCCCCGGGATGAGGTTAGTCTGGAAGAACTTACCCGTTGGATGGCCGGCGGCACGGAGCTAGATGAGTTAAAAAGGGAGTTGGGCAAGTGAGCTTTGCGGTGGGCGTGGACTTAGTACACATCCCGGGCTTTGCCGCGCAGCTAGAAGTGCCAGGCTCCCGGTTTGAAGCCGTGTTTTCCGCCCTTGAGCTGCGCGTAGCTGCGGGCAAAGGCACCCGCCGCGCGGAGCATCTGGCAGGCCGATGGGCCGCCAAAGAGGCCTTCATCAAGGCGTGGTCGCAGGCGCTTTATGGTGCGCCACCGGTGGTGGGGCCGGACGCTGTGGATTTCTCCCAGCTAGAAATCCGCCCTGACGCGTGGGGCCGGGTGGCCGTGGTACCCACGGGTGACCTGGCCCGCGCGGTAGCGGACTCCGTGGGTGCACTCTCCACCAGCTTGAGCATCAGCCACGACGGGGATTACGCCACCGCCACCGTCATCCTCTTCTAACCGCCCGCTGCTTGTTCCGGGGACCTATGCAAAGCTGCGTTTAAGCGATCTTCCCTGCGGTACTAAAGCACCCGCGCCAGAACCAGACTGGACCGGCGCACGGCGTGGAGGGCCCTTCGCAACCGGAACACTTTTATCCAAAGAAATACTAATGGCCCGCTCCGAAGGGGAGCGGGCCATCAACTATCTAGGGACATCCGGGAAAGCTAGGAGATTACTTCTGCTTTGGCTTAGCGGATGAGCCCTCAGATCCTTCCTTGTTGGCAACGGAGGAAAGACCGTCATAGTCATCCATGCAATTGCTAGCAATCTTGTCCGCGATGAGCAGGCCGATTGCGGTGAGCGCAATGCCAAATGCGGCGGTCCCAAGATCCCGGGCTGGGAAGTTTGGACCCGTGAACTTGCTTACGGCGTTGGCTAGGTCACTGTTGAAAATGCCCATCGAACGCTGAATCTGGGAGTTGACATCGCTGACCGCGCGGCTGACCTCGTACTGGAAACGCTCCAAACCAGGCAGGCGTACCTGGGTGGCAATTCCAAGCGGAATCAGCAGCAGTAGCGGAACGCCTACGCCAACTAGGGAAGCCACGCACTGTTCATTGATGGACGAAGAACCGGCTGGTGCCGGAGGAGTCTTGTCTCCACCCGGTGTCACAGTGATGATGATCTTCGTGCCGTCTTCGAGCGTGATGACGTAGTCGCCCGGTTTAGCGCCTTCGTCGAAGATGATGTCAACGCCGTTATTGCCCTCAGTGATCTGAACCGTACCTGGGGCAACTGGATTACCGTCTGGGCCAGTGATTCCGCCGTCGGCAATGGGGTTGCTGCCATCGGTATCAATGGTGATCTTGGTACCCGGCTTAACCGTAATGTTCTTATCCTCCGGTTCACGCGTCACAGTTGCGGTGACCGGGATGGACTCAGTGGAGTTATCAGGGTAGGTAACCTTCACCGGGAAGGTGTAGGAACCCGGCGTTGCGTCCTTGTTAGGCGTTACCTTGATGGCACCAGTGTTCGGATCAACCTCAAACTGTCCTGGGAAACGGTCTACACCGCTGCCAGGGGCGAAGGTGGTATCAGCTGGCAGATCCTTGCCGTTTTTATCATTAGGAGCAGGGATAACGGTGGTCTTGCCGCGTGGCGTTACCTGTGGTTTACCGTAAGTTGGGTCGTAGTCCTGTGCATTGGTGCTGCCAACACTCCGGGTCTTGGACTCAACTGTGAGCTTGGCCGTGGCCGTCTCACTCGATCCATCTGGGTACTGAACAACAACCGGGAAGTTAATCTTGGCATCTTTCGCGTCATTTGGAATAACAACCGTGATGTCACCCTTGTCATTGATGTCAATCCTGTACCCGGCCGGAATGCCATTCGGCTTGACAAACGTGGTACCTGAAGGAAGGTTAGTTTCCTTCTGCTTAAACTCTACCGTTTGGCCGGGAGCTGCCTTCTTGGGGTCGTATCCCGGCGAGTAGTTGCTGGCATCAGTGCCGTCCGGATCCGTGACATTGACCTTGATTCCCGTCACATCGGTCGAACCATCAGGGTAGGTCACCTCAACAGGAACAGTGATTTTAGTAATCGGGGCATCTACGTTCGGGGTGAAGGTTGCTGCGCCCGTGTTGGAATCAATTTCAACCGTGCCTGGGAACTGGTCAGCTCCAGCACCCGGGGCAAACGTGGTACCGGAGGGTAGTTTATCCGCGTTGTTGGGCAGTACAGGATCCGACTCCTCGCCGCGAGGGGCCTCTGCGGTCGGGTAGGTCGGGTTGTGGAGACTCGAATCCTTGTCCTCAACAGTGAACTTGGCGTTAGCCACTTCATCCGAGCCATCCGGGTAGGTGAAGCTCACCGGGATAGTGATGACGGTTCCCGGATTGGCATCCGCTGGCGAGGTGACAGTCAAATCACCGGTCGCGGAATCGACTTCAATAGACCAACCTTCTGGTGCTTTGCCAATCTCAGCAGTGGTGCCAGCAGGAAGATCCTTGTCACCAGTCTGCTCAATTTGTGTAGCTACACCAGCCTTACCCTTGGTTGGGTCATAGGACGGGGTATTTTCCGCCGCGTTATCTGGAGTCGGATTGTCGTTATCCTGCAAGTCAGGCTTACCGTTGTTGTTTTCATCGGTGATGCCGGTGTGGTTAGGATCTTCGTCGTCGGTGATGGATTCGTCGGCGTTGTTTTCGCCATCTCCGTCCCAGTCTTCTTCGCCGTCACCGGTGCCGTCACCGTCAGTATCTGGATCTTGTGGATCTAGACCCGGGGTGGCGTTTTCGTCCGCGTCGTTAACGCCGTCGCCGTCGGAGTCTTTGTCGTTGATATCCGGGGTGTTGTCACCGTCGGTGTCAGTGGTGTCGCCGGAGGTTTCATCTGACTCGTCTTTGTTTTTGATGCCGTCGCCGTCTTGATCCTCGTCACCGTCATTGGTGCCGTCACCGTCGGTGTCGGGGTTCTTTGGATCTAGGTTCGGGTCGGTTTCTTCGTCAGCGTCGGAGATTCCGTCGTTGTCATCATCGGTGTCCTCGTCATCGGGGATACCGTCGCCGTCGTTGTCGGGCTTGCCGTCCTGGAGGTCCGGTTTGCCGTTCTTAGGATCCTTGTCGGTGATACCTTCGTGGTCGGGATCTTCATCCGGGGTGATGGATTCGTCGGCGTTGGGCTTTCCGTCTTCGTCCCAGTCCTCTTGGCCGTCACCGGTGCCGTCACCGTCGGTGTCGGGGTTGGTGGGGTCTAGGCCGTCGGTGGCGTTTTCGTCTGCGTCGGAGACGCCGTCGCCGTCGGAGTCTTTGTCGTTGATGTCCGGGGTGTTGTCACCGTCGGTGTCGGTGGTGTCGCCGGAGGTTTCATCTGACTCGTCTTTGTTTTTGATGCCGTCGCCGTCTTGATCCTCGTCACCGTCATTGGTGTTGTCACCGTCGGTGTCGGGGTTCTTCGGATCTAAGTTCGGGTCGGTTTCTTCGTCGGCGTCGGAGACTCCGTCGTTGTCATCATCGGTGTCCTCGTCATCGGGGATACCGTCGTTGTCATTGTCGGGTTTGTCGCCGCCGTCAGTGTTGGGCTTGCCGTCCTGGAGGTCTGGTTTGCCGTTTTCGGGATCCTTGTCGGTGATGCCTTCGTGGTCGGGATCTTCATCTGGGGTGATGGATTCGTCGGCGTTGGGCTTTTCGTCTTCGTCCCAGTCCTCTTGGCCGTCACCGGTGCCGTCACCGTCGGTGTCGGGGTTGGTGGGGTCTAGGCCGTCGGTGGCGTTTTCATCAGCGTCGTTGACGCCGTCGCCGTCGGAGTCTTTGTCGTTGATATCCGGGGTTTTGTCACCATCGGTGTCGGTGATGCCGGTGTGGTTTTCATCCTCGTCCGGGGTGGTGGACTCGTCTTTGTTTTTGATACCGTCGCCGTCTTGATCCTCGTCGCCGTCATTGGTGTTGTCACCGTCGGTGTCGGGGTTCTTGGGATCTAGGTTCGGGTCGGTGTTTTCATCAGCGTCGGAGACGCCGTCGCCGTCGGAGTCTTTGTCGTTGATGTCCGGGGTGTTGTCACCGTCGGTGTCGGTGGTGTCGCCGGAGGTTTCATCTGACTCGTCTTTGTTTTTGATGCCGTCGCCGTCTTGATCCTCGTCGCCGTCATTGGTGCCGTCGCCGTCTGAGTCGGGGTTCTTTGGATTTAGGTTCGGGTCGGTGTTTTCATCAGCGTCGGAGATTCCGTCGTTGTCATCATCGGTGTCCTCGTCATCTGGGGTGCCGTCGCCGTCGGTGTCGAGTTTCGGAACGGTGACCTTTGCTGTGACATCTTCCTTAGAGCCGTCCGGGTAGGTTACCTCAACGGTGACTTCATAGTCTCCGTCTTTGGCGTCCTTTTTCGGTGTGACGGTGATTTCACCGGTTTTGGGATCAACCTTCACAGTTCCAGGAACATCGCTGTTCTTTTTCTCGAAGGTTGTATCCTCCGGGATATCCTTGCCGTTAGCGTCCGTGGGAGGAGCAATAACGGTCTCCTTACCCTGCGGAGCAGTAGCCTCCTTGTATTTCGGATCGAAGTTGTCTTTATCCTCCTTGATGACTATCACTGTGTGGGAATTACCTTTGGTGGTTCCCGCCAGAGCAAAGTGGACGTTGTTAAAGCTTCCCGAGGAATCGCGTTCCGGCACTGGATCAATTCCGGCGTTGTGCGTGTTCATTGGAACGTGGCCGTTGTCGTAAGGCCGCTCGTATGGATTCCAACCGTGGCCGTCTTCGAGGAATTCATCCGTTCCCCAGGGGTTGCGGAATTCTGGCACAGTCCAAGCAGAAAGGTTAGTCTTTACGCCTTCGTCGTCTTCGACCCACATATAGATGTAGTCAGCGATTTTGGGGTCCTCGAAGGAGGATTTCAAGGTGTACTCACCGGCATCATTGGTGGTTGCCTTGTAGACAGTGAAGTTCTCGGGATTCTGGCGCACGTACTCAGCCATGAGTTTATGGCGTTTTGGGAGCTTATCCCCATCATGGCGGAAGGCGTCTCTGCCTTGGTTAGTTTGTTGGCGGATCTCATTTAACTCGCGGTAAGCTTCAAGATTAGGAACTGCCTGGTAGACGGTCATCCCGGCGGCGGGGGTATCGATCCCGGAATCGAATTTCACGCCGTTGTCCGAGCTGTCGTTTTGGCCACCCCAATTGTTCTCAGACTCGGTGGAGTTCATAGTGTCAACCCACACCTTGCCGGAGTAGAAACGTACATTTCCGCTAGTGGGTTCGTCTACGATCTGGTCTCGCAGTTGCGTTGCTGCGGGAGACGCTTGGTAGACCTTGACCATGGTCTGACCCCAGGTCACCTCGTTGCCAGAATGTGGATCGGTGAAGTACTCGTGGATCTTTACCGTATTCTCGTTCTTGGGGTCAAAAACGTTTCCACCCGGGTTGGAGCGGACCAATGCCATCGGCTCGCCGATTTCCGGGTTGTTAGCAACGTTATCTTCGCCCAGCATGAATTGAATGTTGGAGGAACCAGGTGTGGTCGCAGAATTTTTAAGCGTGGGTTGACCATCTTTGAATTTGAAGGCGTAGACGTTTACATTTTCGAAATCAGATTCACGGACCATAGTTTTGTGAATTTTGGACCATGAACCGTCCGGCTTTTCATAGCGCATGTAAAGGATAGTGCCGGCTGGGACCTGGGTGTCGCGCCAGTGGGCGCGGAGGTCGGCCGCATTAACATTTGCCCGGTCGGCAAACTGAGCAGCGCCCCAGATGGAAGACTTCAAACGATTAAGTTCATCCTTGGTTGGGGTTTGACCGGCGTCGAAGGGGTCCGCGTCAATGATGTTGGCCGGATCCCACGCGTCTGCAGAAGGCATTTCGGCGTTGGCGGAGGGGATGATCTGGTTGGAGACGGCGGGCAGGCCCTGAATCCCAAGGGCCGCAGTGAGCACTGCGGCTGTGAATATAGTTCCGCGGCGTTTGCCACGGTAACGGAAGAGGGAAGGTTTTCTCATAAGACACTCCTGAGTAGGTAAATGAAAATTCCCCAAGTAGTTTACTAGAATTTCCCAGTTTTATACGGGTAGGGGTAACTGTGGGATTGGGTCCCTAGGTTGGCTATGTAATAGCCACTGGTTAATCCAACTTTTTAATATATTGATGAACAATGTGTTCGGGGGTGAGTTACATGTATATTCTCTGCGGTGCCTCTTTGGTGGTGAGGGGGCAGGTGGATGCGGGCCGGAGTGTAGCTAAGGGAAGCGGGTGGTGTGGGATTTTTGTTGTGATTGCTAAAACTGGAGAAATTGCTGGCGTGGGACCTTGGGCGTAGCACCTGCGGATATGTCGGATTGATAGTTTATGTGAGAACGAGGTTTAGTGAAAGATAATTTTGATTATGGTAGTAGGCGGCGCACCGGCCGGGGTGTACCTTTTGACTTCCTTGCGTAGGAAATGACCGTGAGGATAAAGTCCTGCCGCTAGTGGCGTGTGGATATCAATACAGGTTTAAATACTAGCTTTTTCGTTTTGCGTGATGGAATGGTTAGCGGCAGGCCGGCTGGATCTTGGTGGGGAGCTATGATGCAGGGGCGGTGGCGGGCTCCTAGTCTTAGGGTTCGCTAAGGATTTTGGGGGGCGGAGTTTGTTACGTGGTGGCCACTGCAAAAAGGTAGGCCAAGAGCATGCGTTTTACTTCTGCCACGATGGTGTCAAAATTCTCTGGCTCACCGCTGGCGGCGTAATTGAGCATGGACACTACTGAGTGGACCAAGAACCCGGATAGTTCCATGCGCTGTTCGTAGGGCATTCCGTGGGCTAGTGGGCGTAGCATCTCCGCTAGGGGCTCTAACATCTCGCGTTCCGTGGCTGCGGCCGTAGCGCGGGTGGCGGGTGTGGATTGCACGGCGTGCCACACGGCGCGGCGTGACGGGTCTTTCTGCCACATGCTGGCCAGGTGGTCGATGAACTCGTTGAGAAAATCTGGCCATTGCAGGGCGGGGACGCGGTCGGAGAACCGGCTGAGCTCCGCTAAGTTCTCAGCGGTATCCTGCCGGTCCAGTTCGCAGATTAGGACGTATTTGTTGGCAAAGAACTGGTACAAGGTGCCAATGGGCACTTCTGCCCGGCGGGAGACTTCATCAAAGGTAAAGGACTCAAATCCGGTTTCCACCAAAACTTCACGGGCCGCGCTTAGGATGCGGTCAAAGCGCGCGCGGCTGCGCGCCTGCGCGGGGCGGCGGCGCGGAACGAGGATTTCAGTCTTTTCCGTCTGGGTCATGGACTTGAATTACAGGTCGATCTCTTTGAGGATGCGGGCCACATGGCCGGTGGCGCGGACGTTGTACTTGGCTAGAGCAATGTCGCCTGCCGGGCTAATGAGGAAAGTGGAGCGGATGACTCCTTGGACTTTCTTCCCGTAGTTTAGTTTCTCCCCAAAAGCACCATAAGTCGCCATGACTTCCTTATCCGGGTCTGAGAGCAAGGTGAAATTCAGGCCGTGGTCGGCGCGGAATTTTGCCAGTTGTTCCGGAGAGTCAGGGGAGATACCCACCACGGCGGTACCCGCGTCATTGAGCTGGGCCAGGGAGTCGCGGAAGTCGCAGGCCTGCTTGGTGCATCCCGGGGTGTTGGCGCGGGGATAGAAGTACATCAACACGCGTTGACCAGCGAAATTTTCCAGGCTTACCTGGGTGCCGGTGTCATCTTTTAAGGAGAATGCTGGGGCTTGGGAGCCAACGTGCAAACGGGGTGTTTCAGACATAGTATCTAGCCTACAGGTTTAAACGTTGTGCCTAATCGCGGCATGGCTGGCTCAGGTAAGCTAATCTGGCAAGAGTAAAAGATTTAACCTGAAGACTAACTAATAGGAGTACACCGTGGCACGTAGCATGGATGACATTCAGCGCGACATTGAGCGCACCCGCCGCCAGCTGGCAGGCACCCTGGATGAGCTAGCCCACCGCACTAAGCCTGAGACTTTGGCGGAGGACGCCAAGGCGCAGGCTGTCAACAAGTTGCAGGACCAAAATGTTCAGATTGCTCTGGCGGGCGTTGCCGCAGCTGTTGTTGGCCTAGTAGTAATCAGCGTGGCTCGCTCCCGCAAGCGCAGCAAGGATCTCAAGGAATTGAAGAAGTTGCTGGCCTCCCGCTAAGCAGCGCTACTTGATTGCCGCCCCCTGAGCTTTGAGCTCAGCCAGGGCGGCCTTTGCGCGTTCGGGGTCAACTGGTGAGCAGTATTCTTCCAGTACGGTGACGGCAAAGCCCTCCCGGAGGGCGTCGGCGGCCGTTGCTTTGACGCAGTGATCGGTGGCAATCCCCACGATATCTACGCTGCCGATACCCCTTTCCCGCAGCCACTGCGCTAACCCCACGCCCTTGGCGTTGGCCCCTTCAAATCCGGAATACGCGGCCGTGTATTCGCCTTTGCGGAAGTATTCTTGGGCCGGGCCAATAGCCGGGTGCATCTGCGCGCCCTCAGAGCCCACTACGCAGTGTGGTGGCCAGGAATCCACAAAATCTGGGTCTGCGGAGAAGTGGTCCCCGGGTTCGATATGCCAATCTTGAGTGGCAACTACCGTGTCATACTTTTTCTGCAGTTCAGAGATTTTCTCCGCTACCTCATTGCCGCGGGCGGTGCCAAGCGCCCCGCCCGGGCAGAAATCTTTTTGGACATCAACTATCACCAGTGCACTGTTCATGGCCCAGATTCTATACGCTATAGGACGATGAAGACTCCAATTCCGTATTACCTGGCCCAGATCCTAGACAAAGTCCGCCCGAATGAAGGCGGAGAAGTGGCGGACTATATTCCGGAACTAGCCACAGCGGACCCAGATATTTTGGGGGTCGCGGTGTGTTCTGCCACGGGGCACGTGTACCACGCCGGTGCTGGTGAGCACCGCTTTACCATGCAATCTATCTCGAAGCCGTTTGTCTACGCGCTGGCGCTGCAGGAGTTTGGCCTAGCAGCCGTCCGTGAGGTGGTAGGCATGGAGCCGTCGGGGGAGGCCTTTAATGAGCTTTCGCTGGGCGGGGACCACCGCCCGGTCAATCCGTTGATTAACGCCGGCGCAATTGTGGTCAACCAGCTTATTGATGGGGTGGATTCCACGGTTGAGGACCGCGTGGAGACTATCCGCTCTTTCCTGTCCCGGATGGCGGGGCGCGAGCTGGAAATTGATGAGCAGGTCTGCCAGTCCGAGGTTGACACCGCAGAGCGTAATCTTTCTTTGGCGCATATGCTGCGCAGCTATGGAATTATCCAGGACACGGCACACGACGCCGTGCTGTCTTATACCAAGCAGTGCTCTATCTCCGTGGACGTGCGCGACTTGGCGGTGATGTCCGCCACCCTTGCTAACGGCGGCCAGCAACCGGTGACGGGGGAGATGATTCTCGACGCCGATGTCTGCCGGCTCACGCTCGCAGTTATGAGCTCCTGTGGCATGTACGATGGCGCGGGGCGGTGGATGGCGGAAGTAGGCATTCCGGCCAAGTCGGGTGTCTCAGGGGGACTGCTGGGTACCTTGCCGGGGCAGCTGGGCGTGGCCACGTTCTCACCGCGCCTAAACCCGGAGGGCAATAGCGTGCGCGGTGAGGAAATTTTCAAGCTGCTGTCCGCAGACATGGGACTGCACCTGATGTCCACGGAGCGCCGCTTTGGGGTGTACCCCATCCGCGAAATCGAACAGACCGCTGAGGAGGCTATCTTTTACTTGCAGGGCCACATCAACTTCACGGCGGCTGAAGCGGTGCTCTACGAGCTCCAGCAGGACAATTTCCGTGGGGCGCGCCTGGCGCTGGACTTTGAGCAGGTTACCGGGTTCAACACCATTGGCCGCCGGATGCTCAAAGAGGGCCTCCGCCGCTTCCGGGAAGCCGGCGTGGACGTAGCCGTCATTGACCCGCGCGCCCGCATGACCAATCTGGAGATGTCCGACGGCACCATGGTTCCGGTAGCGGAGCCGGATGACTACCAGATTGCTGGGGAAGGTACCTAGCTCAGGCGGCAGGTGTGGGTGCCCAGCAACCGGCTGAGGCGGGCCCTGTTGCGGGCCACCGCCCAGTAGAGCAGCCGGGGGATGACAGGCAGCCCGGCTAGCCGCCCGAGCGCCCGGGCCATCCAGCTGGCACCAGCGTCCTGCAGGCAGTGTGCGATGGCGGCGTGGCCAAAGAAGTAGTGCCCGCCGTTGGAGTAGACCGCGTGCCGGCGGATCTCTGCGGTTACCGCAGCCGGGTCACTTGGGGTGCCGCCCGTGACCTGCAGCTCCGGCCGGCACCACCGTTGCAGCACCCGCGCACTTGCTTGGCAGAAACCGCAATCGGGGTCAAAATAAAAATGCATACGCTTTAGCCTAGCGGGAAGCCTGGGACTTGTGGCGCTTTCAAAATGAGTGCTTATCTTGTTGCGACTTAGTGCCCGCCGATGGTTGTTCATTGGTAGTTAGCGCGAAGAACGTGCTCTTTGGGGCATTATCTTCCAATGAACGACTTTTTCTTAAGCGAACTTTGTGTCAGCGATGCGGATTCTGGGTGGCTATGCCAGGGCAGAAGGAGCTGAGCATTCCCCAGCGTGTCTTTTTCGGCAACAAGGGCGCCCGGATTTGGTGGTTGTCGCAGTTTCTACACCTGTGGCCGATGGTTGCGACCGGTTAAGTGCGCAGTTTCTGCCCGGCAAACCTAACCCTAAAGCTCCGGAAATCCTTGCAGCCCCCTCAAAACCTCTATCCGCCGCCGATTTATATTCAGGTAATTTTTTGGGCGGTTTGAGGGTTGAATGATAAAATTCCCCCGGTAGAAAAATCCATCTACCGGGGGAAACTGTGCGCCATCAGGGACTTGAACCCCGAACCCACTGATTAAGAGTCAGTTGCTCTGCCAATTGAGCTAATGGCGCTTATTAAATTTGTTCCTACAGCGTTTAGGGTTTAAGCCTTGGGGCCTTGTCCTTTGCTGTGCAACGAGAAATAACTATAGGCATTTTCTCCGAAACTTACAAATCGCCTGGTGGAGGCCTCTTTTTCCGCGCTGGGTGTGTTGGGATAAAGCGGAGGGGAGTGTGCGTCTGGCCTTGGGCGTTTAGGGGGTTTAAGATGATAGGTTGACTCTTACGCTTTTTAATACCCGTGATTTAAGGTTGGACTGTGGCTTTTTTGCGACATCGGTTGATTTTCCCTTCTGCTCTGCTTGCTCTAGTTACGCTATCTGCCTGCTCGGCGGCTTCTGACCTGGCTGTAGTCGGTGATAAAGAGGCGCACGCTGAGGCGGCGCAGAGCAAGGAAACAGCAACTGCGGCCAAGCCTTCGCATCCCCCGGTGGTCTCTGTTAAAGACGGCGCGCAAGACGTGGATGTGGACACCGTAGTCAAGGTGACCTCCAAGGGTGAGGGCCTGGCGGAAGTAACCATGACCAATGAGGAAGGCTATGAGGTTGAATCAGAGCTCTCCGCAGACGGCATGGAATGGGAAACGGCAGAAGTTTTGGGAATGTGGCGCACCTACACGGTTGAGGCCACCGATAAGAACGGCAAAACTACCACCTCCACGTTCACTACCATCAGCCCGCAAAGCACTACCGGGGTGGCACTTGGCCCGCTAGCTGACTCGACCGTTGGGGTGGGGCAAACCATCTCCTTTAGGTTTGCCGCCCCGGTCCAGGACCGTCAGGCCGCCCAGGACGCTATGACCGTTGAAACCACCCCGCACGTTGAAGGGGCTTTCTATTGGATTAGCCCTTATGAAATCCGCTGGCGCCCGGAGGAGTACTGGGAGCCGGGAACTAAGGTTAAAGTCTCTGCTGATATTTACGGCAAAGACCTTGGTGGCGGAATGTATGGTGACGCTGACAATGAAACGAACTTTGAGATTGGTGACCGCGTCATTGCCATCGTTGATGACAACACCAAGATGATGGAAGTGTGGAAGAACCAGCAGTTGCAGCGCACCATTCCCGTGTCTTTGGGGCGCAATGAGGCCCGCTGGGCCACGCCTAATGGCCGTTACATCATTGGTGACCAGCACGCCTCTTTGGTCATGGATTCGATGTCCTACGGTTTTGCCTACGAAGACGGTGGTTATAAGACCGAGGTTGACTACGCCACCCAGATGTCTTATTCCGGAATCTATGTCCATGCCGCCCCGTGGTCGTTGTGGGCGCAGGGGAACACGAACACCTCTCATGGTTGCATCAACGTCTCTACTGCTGATGCCCAGTGGTTCCAGCAGTTTGTTAAACGCGGAGACATCGTCTACGTCAAGAACACCGTGGGCGGCACGCTACCGGGAGACGAGGGCCTGGGGGATTGGAACATGCCTTGGGAGCAGTGGTCCAAGGGCAACGCGGACGCCTAAGCCACGCATCCACCCTGCGCGATCAGATAACCGGTATCCGATCGCAGAACCGGCTACGGCGATCGGATAACTGGTATCTGATCGCGTAGGTCCTCCGAAGGATCGGATAACCGGTATCCGATCATAAAATGCGCTAGGGTGATCAGATAACCGGTATCTGATCTTGGGGCGCGTTAAAGAGATCAGATATTCCATATCCGGGTGCCGACCTTTTGAACAAATATTGCGCAGATAGGACAGTGGAAAATGTCACGTTATGAAAGCCGTAACTGGGTGCCGGCAGATGGTTCGGGGCTGAGCCGGAGGGACAAAGAAGGTGGGGAATATCACGTATTTTTCCCTGACAAAATTTTATCCGACGATTTTAGAGATATCGGGATTACTCCGGAGGTAGCTCGGAAAGCAGCGCAAGTTGAGCGTTCGGTCGCTCGTCTTAGTAAGGAGAGCAACTCAGCTAGCTTCGAGGGAATCGCCCGCCTGTTGTTGAGGTCAGAGGCTATTTCATCCTCCAAGATCGAGGGGATCGCACCGAATGTAGACAAAGTCGTGCTAGCCGAGTTGGCGCAGACAGAGGATGTTCGGGGGTTTAAAGACAATGCCGAATCCGTGGCAAGGAATCTCCAGGTCTTGGATGGAATTGAGAGGCTATTCGCTACAGAAGATGAGATAACCCCTTCCCTGCTAGAGGACTTTCAACGGCAGTTATTGGGTGAGAATACAAACATTCCTCTGGGATACCGCAAGATTCAGAACTGGATTGGTGGCAGTGACCGCAATCCGATTGGAGCTGATTTTGTCCCGCCACCACCGGGAGCGGTAGGCGAGCTGATGGAAGATCTATGCGCTTATCTCGATGGGGCCTGGCATGGGGTCTTGATTCAGGCTGCAATCGTCCACGCGCAGTTCGAAACAACCCATCCATTCGCGGATGGAAATGGCAGGGTAGGAAGGGCCTTGATTCATGGCGTTATCCAGCGCCGGAACCTGACCGCAGGCATGGTTTTGCCCATCAGTGTGGTTCTGGGAACACAGTCACGCAGCTACATTGCCGGCCTCGAAGCCTTCCGAGCAGGCAACCTCACTGCCTGGCTGGAGGTATTTCTTGACGCAGCAGCCCAAGCCGTTGCGCAGGCAGAAGCGATCTCTGAAGATTTGAAATCGGTTACTGGCAAGTGGGCGGAAAGGATGGAAGAGTACCGGAAAGCGGAGGGAAGGTCCAAGGCTTTGCGCTCTGATTCCGTTGCAGCCCGGTTGCTTTTGGGCTTGGCAGCGCACCCCATTGTTACGGTCGCGGCCGTGCAGAAGCTCTACGGGGTGAGCCCGGCTAGGGCGCGCGAGGCGTTGGAGAAACTCACAGCGGCGGGAATTGTCCGGGAGAAAATCGTGGGCAAGGGGCCCATCAAGGGCTACTACGCTGATGACGTCTTAGACCTCATTTCTCACGCAGACAGGCAGCTTGCCAGCAGTCAGTTCGACACGCGTTTGGCACCGCCGCCCGGCCGGGCAGCGCCTGCTTTAAAGCAAGAGTAGGCCAATTTCTGCACCAAGACCCGCAGCGGACTATGGTATTGCTTCATGCACAAACGGAAAGTCCGCCGGGCCATAAAGCCCGCGCGGTTGGTGGCACTGGGTTTTGCCGCCATCATCGTGGCCGGGACCTTGGGGCTGATGAGCCCCCTGGCCACCAATTCTGGGCACGGCACGCCGTTTCTGGCGGCGTTGTTCACGGCGACATCGGCAGTGACTATGACTGGCCTGGCCGTGGTGGACACGCCCGTGCATTACAGCGTGGTGGGGCAGGGGATTATCGCCGCCCTCATCCAGGTGGGCGGGTTTGGCATCATGGCCATGGCCTCCTTGGTAGGCATGGTTATCACCGGCCGGCTGGGCCTGCGAACCATGGTGAACACGGCCGCGGAAGGCCGCGCGCTAGCTACCGGGGAAGTCCGCCGGACGCTCATGGCCACGCTAAAGGTCACCGCCGTGGTGGAGATTGCCACCGCCGTCGTGCTAGCCGTGCGCCACCACCAGGGCTACGGGGACTCCGTGGCCGGGGCTGCCTGGTTTGGCGTCTTTCACTCCATTTCCGCCTTTAACAACGCGGGCTTTGCCCTCCAATCAGACAGCCTGACCAGCTTTGTGGGTGACGTGTGGATTATCGCGCCAATTTCTTGCGCCATCATCATTGGCGGGCTGGGGTTTCCGCTGTTGGCGGAGCTATTTAGGCGCGTGAAGCTGCAAAACCGGCTCCACCGCGGCAAAGAACTGGTGGCCCGGCCAGCGCCGCTGAGCGTCACGGCGCGCACCACCCTGTTTGCCACCCCGGTGCTTTTGTTGGTGATGTTCCTGGCCGTGTGCCTATGGGAATGGAACGGCGCGCTAGCCCACCTGCACGGGCCGGATAAACTGCTGGCGGCTGTATTCCAGGCCGTGACGCCGCGTACCGCCGGGTTTAACTCCGTGGACTTCGGGGAGTTTCACCCCGCTACCTTGCTGGTAACAGATATGATGATGTTCACCGGGGCCGGTTCCGCCGGCACGGCAGGGGGCGTGAAAATTACTACTTTAGCGGTGCTGCTAGCGGCCATGCTGGCGGAATTTCGCGGTGAGCGGTGGACCTCCATAGCCAAGCGGCGGATAGAACCGGCGGTGGTACGCCAGGCCCTGACCGTGTTCGCTTTCAGCTGCTTTGCCGTGGCCATTGGCGTGTTGGCAGTGATGACGCTGGACCCGCACTTTGCCACGGATAGGATAATCTTTGAGGTGGTCAGCGCCTTTGGCACCACGGGCCTATCCACCGGGATTACCGCCAACTTGAGTGCGGGATCCCAGGGCGTGCTCATCATGTTGATGTTCTTGGGCCGGCTTGGCCCTATCACCCTTGTTGCTTCTTTAACCTCGATCTATAGCGCTCGGGGTTATGAATACCCAGTAGAAAGGCCGTTCATTGGTTAACTTCTTTCCCCACCGCCTGCACGCCAAACGCAGCATAGACATGTCCCCGGTGGTCATCCTAGGTTTGGGGCGCTTTGGCATGGCCCTGGCGGAAGAGCTGGTGCTCTATGGCGTGGAGGTCATGGCCGTGGACACGGAGGAGCGCCGGGTCAACGCTGCCTCCCGGACACTGGCGCACTGCGTGGTAGCTGACTCCGTGGATATTGAGGTCCTGCGCAAACTGGGCGTGGATGAGGTTCAGCGCGCGGTGGTGGCCATTGGGTCAAACCTAGAAGCCTCCATTTTGAGCGCTTCTAACCTGGTGGAGCTGGGCGTGCCCAATATCTGGGCCAAGGCGGACTCGGACGCCCACGCCCGGATCCTGGAGCAGATTGGTGCCCACCACGTGGTGCGCCCGGAGCGTGACACCGCGCGCCGGGTGGCGCACCTGCTGGACGGGAGCTTCCAGGACTACGCCGAGTTTGATGAACACCACGGGGTTATCAAGATGGTGCCGCCACGTAGCGTGTCTAGGCACCACAACCCGAATGATTTCCTCTACAACGAATACGGGGTCTACGTCACCTCGTGCCGGATCCCTGGCAAGGGCTGGCTGCCGGCCGCTAAGTGCGATATTTCCGCCGCGGACTTAGCGCTTTTTGCCGGTGATCCCGCCAAGCTGGAAGCCTTTGCCAAGGCGGCTGGAAACTAGTCCGGGGGCGCGCTAGCGGCCTTGTCCCGCGCGGGCTACGGGGTCGGGGTTCTTGCGGGGCTTGATGCTGGCGTTGGGCAGCTCTGGTGAGGGCAGTCGCACGGGGCTGTCAGGAGTGCGCCCGATGTAGCCCAGGACTTTCCCAAACCGTGGGGAGTGGGCTTCCCAGTCGGCGCGGGCTTGCTCGATATCCTGGTAGCTGCGGCCCACAAAGTTCCACCACATCACAATTTCTTCCCCGAAGGGAGTCCCGCCAATGACCAGCATGCGCGCCGGGGTGTCACCGGGGTTGTGGAGGTGGATAGATTTCTCCGCTACCCCCAGGTAGGCAATTTCGGTGCGATTGACGCCGATGCCCTCTACCTCCAGCGTTCCCTCATCCAACAGGATTCCATGTTCGAAGTCCGGGTTCACCGCAAGGTTCAGGGAGCTGCCGGGGTTGAGGTTGATTTCAGCGCCCACGACGGGGGTGTAGGTCTTGACGGGGGATTTCTGGCCCAGGAGTTGGCCTAGGAATACCAGTGCGCTGCCGCCGCTGCTGCCGCTGTCGCTGGGAAATTCGTGGCGCTGTGGGCGGTAGTTTTCAAAGTTGCGTCCGCCGTGGCGGGCGGGGTCTGGTTGGGCTAGCCAGAGTTGGACACCGTGGAGAACTGTGGTGTCTTGCGTGGATACCTCCGAGTGGCAAATGCCGTTGCCGGCGGTCATGAGGTTGACCTCCCCGGGAAGAACCACGGCGTGGAACCCGGCGGCGTCGTGGTGGGTGATTGCCCCCTCGAACAGCCAGGACACGGTCTGTAACCCAATGTGGGGGTGTGGGGCTACGTCCATGCCGCCGGTGGTAGCTACGTTATCTGGGCCGTAATGGTCTACGAAGCACCAAGCTCCTATCATGGAGCGCTGGCGCTGGGGGAGCGTGCGTTTAACCGTCATGGCCCGGGGCCCGCCTAGGGGGACGTCGCGGGAGGTGAGGATTTCTACTTTGGCGCCGTTGTGGCAGCTGGCGGCACGCGGCCGGAGGTTGGTTTCTTGGGGGTTTTCTTCAGGGTTAGACATGGGGGTGTCTTTCAGTAGCAGTGTTTAAACTTCAAGGTTTAAATAATCATAGGCTGAGCGCGAGCGCTTTTGCATGTTTTATGCGTATCTATTAAAAGGAATTTCCGCGTCGATTTCCCTTAATACCTATCAACCTGCCAAAATAGTGGGGGTGGATTCGTAGATTTTAGGTGCACTCACACAGTAATCTAAAAATGCGAGCCTGATCACAGGAAGTTCAGTTTTTACTATGAGAGGATTCAAAATTATGTACGCAAAGAAGTCTTTGGTGCTGCTGACTGCAGCTGCCACTTCTGTTTCCCTCGTAGCTTGTAGCTCCGACTCCGACTCTGACGGCGCAGCCGGCGGCAAGTCCGAGGGTGGCACAAACTACGTAACGGTTAACGGTAGTGAGCCACAGAACCCGCTTATCCCGGCCAACACCAATGAAACCGGCGGCGGGCGCATTGTAGATTCCATCTACTCCGGCCTGGCTTACTACGACAGCGAAGGAAACGTCCACAACGAGCTGGCCGAATCCATCGACGCCAATGAGGACAACACCAAGTTCACCGTGAAGCTCAAGGACTCCAAGTTCTCCGACGGCTCCCCGGTTACCGCCAACAACTTCGTTGACGCCTGGAACTACGCCGTGGCCAATGATTTCCGCAACGCCTTCTTCTTCGAGCCCATCAAGGGCTACGAGGAAGGCGTGGAGTCCATGGAGGGCCTGGAGGTCATTGATGACAAGACCTTCACCATCGAGCTGGCGCAGCCCGAGGCTGACTTCCCGCTGCGTCTAGGCTACTCCGCGTACTTCCCACTGCCAGCTGAGGCCCTCGAGGACCCGGACGCATTCGGTGAGAACCCGGTCTCCAACGGCCCTTACATCCTCAAAGAGTGGAACCACAACCAGGACGCACTCCTGGTACCCAACCCGGAGTACACGGGTGAGCGGATGCCAGAAAATGACGGCATCAAGGTGGTATTCTACGCCTCCCAGGACGCAGCCTACGCCGACCTTTTGGCCGGCAACCTGGACGTTCTAGACGCCGTTCCGGACTCCGCATTCTCCGTCTACGAGTCCGATCTGGGCGACCGCGCGGTCAACCAGGCTGCAGCCGTGTTCCAGTCCTTCACCATCCCGCAGAACCTGGAGCACTTCGAGGGCGAAGAAGGCCAGCTGCGCCGCGCCGCCATCTCCCACGCCATCGACCGTGAGGAAATCACCGAGACCATCTTCCAGGGCACCCGTACCCCGGCCTCTGACTTCACCTCCCCGGTTGTTTCCGGATGGTCTGACAGCATTGAAGGCAATGACGTCTTGAAGTTCGACCCAGAAAAGGCCAAGGAACTCTGGGCCAAGGCTGATGAGATCAGCCCATGGTCCGGCACCTTTGCCATTGCCTACAACTCCGACGGCGGCCACCAGAGCTGGGTTGAGGCTGTAACCAACCAGCTGAAGAACAACCTGGGCATTGACGCCGAGGGCGCACCTTACCCTGACTTCAAGTCCATGCGTGATGAGATCACCAACCGCACCATCACCACCGCGTTCCGCTCCGGCTGGCAGGCAGATTACCCATCCCAGGGCAACTTCCTGGCGCCGCTGTACGCAACCGGCGCTTCCTCCAATGACGGCGATTACTCGAACCCTGAGTTCGATGCCATGCTGAAGGACGCAGCTAGCGCGGATTCCTCTGAAGCGGCGACCAAGATCTACAACGACTCCCAGAAGATCCTGTTCGAGGACCTTCCGGCTATCCCGATCTGGTACTCCAACGTCTCCGGCGGCTACTCCGAAAACGTTGACAACGTAGTCTTTGGCTGGAACTCTCAGCCTATCTACCACGAGATCACTAAGTCCTAGGGCTCCTGGCTAGCCGCGGTTGTTTGCAAGCACCCCGCTGGTAGAAACGCTGCTGCGGGGTACTGCTTAGGGCCGTTGAAAGTAGCCAGACTCCCGCCGGAATCTTATCCGGCGGGAGTCTGGCTGTTCGTGGAGCGCGGTTTGAAAAAGACCCTTTCCGGTTCCCGGGCACTAAGCCATAGGAACGTTGGAAAGGGTCTTTATCTACTTTGGGGTGGCTGACGGGGCTCGAACCCGCGACAACCAGGATCACAACCTGGTGCTCTACCAGCTGAACTACAGCCACCATTGCCGCTTTGAAAGCAGCGATGATTAGAATAACCTACGTTGGCCAATTTGCAAAAACGCCTGGTGGAGGCCCCGGCTTTGAGCTTGTTAGCAAACCGCACCCGTGCCTAAGCTGCCCAGGAGTTGCAGATCCGGCTGCGGGGGGGGGAGGGGTGCTTGAGCAGTTAGCTTCCGGGGAGAAGGTCTTGGTACGCCGTGGTTACGTCTTCCTGGGTGCTTTGTGCCTGCTCGGACGTTGGCCCTTCGCCAGGGGTGAATACCGCGCGGCGGTAGTAGTCCAGCTCGCGGATGGATTCGATGATATCGGCGAGCGCGCGGTGAGACATGCCCTTTTCGGGCTGGTGGTAGTAGGCCTTGGGAAACCAACGCCGCGAGAGCTCTTTGACGGTGGAGACGTCAATCATCCGGTAGTGAAGTGCGGCATTAAGCCGGGGCATATGCGCGCGGATGAAGGAGCGGTCGGTGGCAATAGAATTGCCCGCCAGGGGGGCGGGGTGCTCCGGGGAGCAATGTTGCGCAATCAGCGCCAGGACGGCGTCCTCTGCCTCTGCGAGGCTAACGGTGGAGGCTCTGATGGCCTCGGTTAGGCCGCTGGAGTCGTGCATCTGCGTCACAAAGCTATCCATGCGGGAGAGCTCTTCTTCGGTCGCGTGGACTACCAGGTCAATTCCCTCACCAATGATCCCCAGGTTGCCATCGGTAATTATCGCGGCTACTTCCACGATTGCATGCTCGTCCGGGTTGAGCCCCGTCATCTCCAGGTCGATCCAGACAATCCGGTCGTGCTTTGCCGGGATTACGTGCGCTGCAGCCATGTCAGGCGCTGCGGCCATGTCAGGCGTCGCGGTGCTTTCGTGCGCTGCAGCCATGTCAGGCGTCGCGGTGCTTTCGTGCGCTGCGGCCGGCTCGGGTGGGCAAGTGTGGTTGGTGGCGGTGTCATTTGAGGTCATGCCTCATCATTGTAGTACCCGGCCGGGGTGGCGCTGCGTGCCCCCAAAAGTGGCGGAAAGTGGAAAAAATTTTGCGGGCGCAGGTCAGTGGGTTTTATGGACGTACCCAGCTATTTCTGTCGTTCAACCGAATTTGGGGTCTGTGTCCCACCGAAAAAAGTTAGTGATTCGATTCACAAGGCCTGCGCCAGTAGGGCATGATATATAGCAATCATTCTAACCCAACTTGAGTTCCATCTCTCTCCTTAAGAAAGGCCCCAAACCATGACAGGATTTATCGATGCCCTCAACGGCATCATCTGGTCCCCGCCCCTGGTGTTCCTGTGCTTGGCCGCTGGTGTGTATTTCACCGTCGCCACGAGGTTCCTGCAGATCCGCTGCATTCCCGACATGATCGCCCAGCTGCGAAATGGTGAAAGCTCCGATAACGGCGTGTCCTCCTTCCAGTCGCTGATGATCTCCCTGGCCGGGCGTGTGGGCGTCGGCAACATCGCCGGCGTGTCCACCGCCATCGCCTTCGGCGGCCCCGGCGCCGTGTTCTGGATGTGGACCGTGGCCCTGCTGGGTTCTTCCACCTCGTTCATCGAATGTACGCTGGCGCAGATTTACAAAGAGCAAGACGTGGATACCGGCGAATACCGCGGTGGCCCTGCCTACTACATTGAGAAGGCCTACAAGCACACCAAGGCTGCTCCCTTCATGCTGGGCTACGGCATTGTGTTCGCTGTCTCCATGATTTTGGCAACCAGCTACTTCCTGCCCGGCATCCAGGCCAACGGCGTATCCGCTGCCATGGAAAACGCCTGGGGAATCGACGTAGTGTGGAGCACCCTGGTGCTAGCTGTCATCCTTGCCATCATCGTTATCGGCGGTGTCAAGCGCATTGCAAACTTTGCCTCCCTGGTGGTCCCGGTCATGGCAGTTATCTACATCATCATCGCGCTGATCATCTTCTTCGCTAACTTCTCCGAAATCCCCCGCGTATTTGGCCTCATCTTTGGCTCCGCCTTCAACTTGAACTCCGCACTGTCCGGCATGCTGGGTGCCGCCATCATGTGGGGCGTTATGCGTGGTATCTACTCCAACGAAGCCGGGCAGGGCACCGGCCCGCAGTCCGCAGCTGCCGCTGAGGTTTCTCACCCAGCCAAGCAGGGCTTTGTCCAGGCCTTCGCCGTCTACATCGATACCCTGTTCATCTGTACCGCAACCGCCTTCATCGTTATCTCCACAGACATGTACCGCGTGTTCGAGGGCGGCTCTGAAGACGGCGTCGTCCGGTACCAGGGCGCGCTTCCTTCCGACGTGGCAGTTGGTCCTGGCTTTGTTCAGGCGGGCATGGACACCCTCTTCCACGGCCTGGGTTCTTCCTTCGTGGCCGTGGCCATTGCCTTCTTCGCCTTCACCACCGTCTTGGCCTACTACTACATGGCAGAGACCAACCTGGCCTACTTCAACCGCTGGATGAAGTCGCGCACCGCACGCCGTGGCGTGGTTTGGGCACTGCGCGTGCTGATCATCGTCTCCGTCATTGTTGGCGGCACCACCTCTCCGGGTGCTGCGTGGGCACTGGGCGATATCGGCGTGGGCGCCACCGCCTGGCTCAACATCATTGCCATTCTCTTCCTGCAGGTGCCAGCTCTCAAGGCTCTGCGTGACTACGAGTCGCAAAAGGGTGTGGGAATGGACCCACAGTTTGACCCAATCAAGCTGGGCATCAAGAACGCTGACTTCTGGGAGCGCCGTACCGCTTCTTTGCGGGCGCAGGTTAAGTAACCAGCTATAAAAAATTCCCCGGTCACCTTAAACGCTAGGTGGCCGGGGATTTTTGCGCTATCCCATCTTGGCGTAGAAACTGCCTATCAGCGGCGCGGTGAGCGCGGTGGGAAGGACCAGCCCGGCCAGGTTCATGGCCTTGCCCAAGGGCCCTGGTACTACGCGGCGCTGGTTGCGCTCCATGGCCTCCAGGGTTTCCTTAGAGCAGGATTCATAGGTGGTCCAGAAGAAATCCGGAACAACCTTATCCACAATGCTTTGTTCCTCTTCCGGCACCACGGCCTCCCGTACGGGGCCCGGGGCAAGGAGAGTGCAGCTAATCCCGCTGCGTTTGAGCTCGTAGTGCAGGGCCTCGGTGAAGGCGTTGACGCCGGCCTTGGTGAACACGTAGGTGGCGTTGTTGGGGATGGGCACATTCCCGGCCGCGGAGCCCACGTTGCAGATGGCGCCTTTGCGCCGGGGCAGCATCTGCTCCAGCGCCGCGCGGGTTAGGCGGTGTACGGCCTCCGCGTTGAGCGCGAACTGGTTGGTTTCGTAGTCCCAGTCCTGGTCCATGAATTTGCCAAAGCTAGCAATGCCGGCGGAGTTGATGATGATGGAGATTTCGCGCCCCGCCATGTGCTCAATGAGCCGGTCAACGTCCGCCGGTTTGGACAGGTCCGCAGCAAACACTTCCGATACCGCCCCCAGCTCCCGCAGCTGCGCCGCCACGGTTTCTAGCACTTCCTCCCGGCGTGCGACCAAGATGGTGTTGTAGCCACGCTTGGCAAGGTCAAAAGCCATGGCTTTACCGATTCCTTGGGAAGCGCCGGTAATGAGTGCGAAGGAGTTATCGCTGGGAGCCGGAAGCCCCTTAGTTTTTGCCATTGTGGTGATCCTTTCGCGGTCGGGGTGGTTATTTCTTCAAAGCCTAGCCCACTGGCCCGGCGGGAGGGCATAATGGTGGGCATGACTAACCGATTAACTCGTTCTTCTTCCGACTCCATGATTGCCGGCGTGTGTGGTGGTATTGCCCACTACGCGGGAATTGACCCCACGATAGTCCGCGTGGCTTTCGTGGCAGCCACTGTGATGGGATTTTCCGGCCTCTTCGCCTACATCATCTTGGCAATAGTTATGCCCAAGGATCAGTAGCGCGCCTCAAGCTGCGGCTGCGCCGGGGCTGTTAGTTGGGTGTTTCTACCGGGGTTCGTGGTTGGCGTTATCAGCGCTGGCATACCGAAGGTGGGTGGGGCACCGCAGGGCGCCGGCTTAGAAGGTGGTTTCACGGCGCTGGCCGGCCAGGACCCCGGCGGTAACTTCTTCTAACCAGGAATCCGCGTAGGCGGAACCTAAGCGGCCATTAACGTAGAAGCCGTGGCGGAAGTACGTCATGTGCGCGTAGCCAAATTTGCCCGCCACCTCGAAGGTTTCATCGCGTGGGAAATCAGCGGTGGCGTGTTGCAAGACCGCGCGCACCCACTCCTGGCGGGCTTGTTCCGGCGTAGTTAGCTGCGGCGCCAGGTGCAGGTGGAATAGCTGCCAGTACAAACTCTCTGCCGCTGCAAAGGCCCGGATGCCCTCAACTACCACGCCGCCCCAGTTTCCCACGTGGGGCTCCGCTGCGGTAGCGGCCTCCACGAGGTACTTGTTCGAGGCCCCTTCGTAGGCCAGCTCGGGTAGGGCGTTGACAATGGCGCGCCCCAGCAGCGTGGCCACATCCCCGTTTTTGGTTAGCACCGCGTGGAACCCCAGAATCTCCTCCACGCTGGCAATGAGAGCGGGCAGCTGGAGCAGCCCGTAGCCGTTGCGGCGCAGCTGTTCTTCCGATACCCCGCCGTTGCTCAGGGCCGCTATCAGTTGGCCGCTGGTGGAGTCCACCGGACCCGTCCACTCCACCCGGTTGGCGTAGCCTGCCACGTCCTGGATGACACTGCCGGTGGGGGTGGAACATGCCATGTCCCGGCTATCGCAGAGGGAAAGCACTTTGCCCCGGAGGTTGTGGAAACTCCCAGGCCGTGCGCCTGTCATGCCGCTGCGGCCGGGAAGAACCCCCGTTCCGCCGCCGTTGATAATCTCCCCGCCTGCGGCCATCACTCCGGGCGGGACGGGGCCGTAGAGGACCGTTGGTTGCGGCGGAGTGGCTGGTGCGGGTGCGCCGGTTTCCGATCTGCCCGGGTCCGCCACCACCACGACTGCCGCGACGTTGTCCGGAGCCACCCCGGAGACTTCCCCGGCGGAGACCCGTGCCGCCAGGTCCCCGGCCACGGCGGCGCCCTGGGAGTACCCGATGAGGACAAACTTGGTGTCCGGGCACCAGTGCGCCACGGTTTCCAATTCCCGCTGGCCCGCCTCCACACCAAGCAGTACCGACTCGCCGTAGGTGTGGCCCTCATTGCCCAGACTGGTGGGGGAGAAGGCAGATACCCGGCCCAAGGAAGCGGGGTAAGGGATATTCATGGCGCCCACCGCGTTGGCGCCGAACTTCTCCTGCAGGCGCTCGCCCGGGTTCCACAGATCAAAGAGCAAGTGCGCCGGTAGATCGTGTGACGCGGAGCTAGAAAAGCCCGTTCCGGCGGCCTGGACTACGTGAACCGGGTGGCACGCGCGGGGCAGCACCGCCTGTGCCTGGGCCGGTGGGGCAACAAAAGGCAGTGCGCAGACCAGCGCGACCAGGCGGGCAACGGTGGAACTTGACACAATCCTTCTCCGAAATCCCTGGCCTTCTAACACAAGCAAAACCACTGCTTGACCTGTGTGCCCCCAGCAGGACTCGAACCCGCGACACATGGGGTAGAAACCCACTGCTCTATCCGCTGAGCTATGGAGGCTTTCCGCGCACCAATGAAACTGCGCGACGGGTAAATATATTACACGTTTGGAGATTACATTCACCTACCCGGAGGGAAGTAGAATGCGGGTCATGTCCTCTACGCGCCTTCCCGCCGCCACGCCAGCCCCCTCTACCAGCAGCGCCGCGCGCGGTAGCACCGGAATTTTCATCGGCTTAGGCGTACTGGCGGGGTGTGTGGCTGCCTTCATCTCCTGGTTCTTCCTCCAAGACTCACTGGCCGCGCTGGGAATCCCAGACCCCGGGCGCCTCACAACGGTGGGCCTGCCGTTTATCCGCGCAGCCGCCTGGATGGCGGTAGCAGCCTGCGTGGGATCCTTTTTTGTCTCGGCGTTCCTGATTAGCCCTGGCGCGGGCGGGGATGAACTCATAGGCGCCCCTCTCACCGTTGACGGGCATATCGCCGCCCGCGCCGGGGCCATATCCGCCCTGGCGGTAGCCCTGCTGGCGCTGGTGGAAATACCGCTGGTCTTTTCAGATATCACCGGCAGCCCAGTCAGCGAGGTCCTCAGCCCGGAGCTGATGGCCGTAGCCTTTAACCAGATTGCCACCGCGAAGGCTTGGGCGGTGACGGCGCTGATGGCGCTGGCGGTGGGCATCGGCGGCTTAATCGCACGGAAGTGGGCCGCCCAACCGCTGCTGTTTTTGGGCGCGCTCACCCTGATTGTGCCCCTAGGAATGGAGGGGCACTCCGCGGCCGGCGGGGACCACGACTACGGGACAAACTCCTTCCTCATCCACCTCATTTTCATGGTCATCTGGGTAGGCGGCCTGCTGGGCCTGCTGGCGCACGCGCGGCGGCTGGGCCCGGACCTAACGCGGGCCGTGCGGCGCTATTCCCTGGTGGCGCTAGTAAGCGTGGTGGCAATGTCCATCTCTGGCGTCCTCAACGCCTCCCTGCGCCTAGAATTCAGCGACTGGCTGACCACCCGCTACGGCCTGATTATCGTGGCCAAGGTAGTGCTCACGCTGGTGCTGGCGCTGCTAGGATTTGCCCACCGCCAGCTGACCATTCCGCAGCTAGAGCGCCAACCCGGGCTGTTTAGGCGCGTGGCGCTGGTAGAGCTAGCCGTCATGGCCGCCACCGTGGGCGTAGCCGGCACCATGGGGCGCACCCCGCCGCCACCGCCGCGCGACCCCAACTTGAATGCCATGCAGCTGCTCCTGGGCTACGAGCTGGACGTGGCGCCCACCGCCTGGAACATCTGGACCATGTTCCGCTTTGACATCCTCTGGGGCACGCTGGGGCTGGTCCTGGCGGGGCTGTACGGCTACGCCCTCCACCGCGTGCGCCAGCGCGGGCTGTCCTGGCCGCTGGTGCGCACCGCCTGGTGGATGGCCGGGTCCTTGGGCCTTGTTGTGGTGATGTCCACCGGCATTGGCCTCTACATGCCGGCTTTGTACTCCATGCACATGCTGGGACATATGGTGCTATCCATGGTCATCCCGCTATTCCTGGTCCTGGGCGCGCCGCTCACACTTGCCATGGAGGCGTTCGCACCGGCGGATGAGCCCGGCATTCACGAATGGGCGGTGGCTATTACCAAGTCGCGCACCGTGGCGTTTATTACCCACCCGGTAGTCAACGTCACGCAGTTCGTATTCTTCTTCTACGCCATGTACATGTCCTACTCATTCTACGAATACGCCATCTCTGAGCACGCCGGCCACGTGGTGATGAACTGCGTGTTCCTGGCCTCCGGGTACTTCTACTTCTGGGAACTAGTGGGCCCGGATCCGCTGCCTAACCGCCGGCCCACCGCCATCCGGCTGTTCTTGCTGTTTATCTCCATGCCCGTCCACCTCTACGCCGGGGTTTACCTCATGCAGCTAGGGCCCATCCTGGGGGAGGGTTTCTACTCCGCCCTGGGGCTGCCGTGGGCACCCGATTTACACGTGGACCAGAAAGTGGGCGGCGGCATAGCCTGGGGCTTTGGTCAGTTCCCGCTGGTCATTGTCTTCGGATACCTCTTTGTAGAGTGGCTGCGCGAAGACCGCTCCACCGCCCGCCGCATGGACGCCAAAGCGGACCTGGACGGGGACCAAGACCTGGAGGACTACAACGCCATGCTGGCCGCGCTCAACGGTGAAGATGACAGCCGCCACTTTCGCGGAAGGTAGCCAAACCTGTGGATAACTAGCCCAGCGGGGCCGAAAAGCGGCTTGCAGCGCGCCAAACCCAGCCTTAAGGGCAAAGTTATCCACAGGCCAGGTCTTAGCCCTTGGCAGGCGCTAATTCCTTGTGCATGATGAGTGCCAGTGGGGGAGTTCCCCATGTTAGGTACTAAAAATCTGTAAAGGAATTAAAAATATGTCACAACTACCGGTAACTATTGTTGGAAACCTGGCCGCGGACCCGCTGCTGCGGAAGCTGCCCGGGGGAAGTTTGAAAGGAAGCCTGCGGGTGGCGTCTTCGCGCCGCTGGGCCAAGACGGACGCTGAAGGCAACGTTGAATGGAATGAAACCGACCTGCTGTTCATTGATGTTGAGGCGTGGGGGGACCTGGCCGCGCACATGCGCCAGTCTTTAAAGAAAGGCATGCCAGTCATTGTGGTGGGTTCGCTCAACATCTCCCAGTACGAGGACAAAGAAGGCAAGAAGTGTTCCCGCACCGTGCTCCGCGCTACCTCGGTGGGGCTTGACCTTAACCGCTACATCATCGCCTCCCGGCGGATGGACCGTAACAATATCCCCGAAGGAATGGAGCTGCCCGCTGATAATGAGGTGGCCATTGATGAGGACTTCACGGGCGCGGAGAACGGGGAGGCCCCACACGGCGGGGACCAGGGCGCCGGGGGTGGTGCGGGCGCTGCTGAGGCGGCCGGAAAGGCAGACGACACCGCAACTGACACGGCGGCTGACTCCCAGGCGGCGCGTGCTGACTCCCAGGCGGCGCGTGCCGAAACCCGCGCGGCGCGCAAAAAGCAGCCGGTAGCGGCAGGCCAGGGCGCACCGCCTTTCTAGATACTTATCTAGATAAACGCCCCGCGGTGCGAGTCTGAGCTGTGAATCGGGTAGTCTTTGTGGTGATTTTAAATACCTAAAACAATCACGCAAAGGGGAATCATGGCCGAGTTCATCTACACGATGAAAAACGTGCGTAAAGCTATTGGTGACAAAGTTATTTTGGACAATGTCACCATGGCTTTCTACCCGGGCGCCAAAATTGGTGTCGTGGGCCCAAACGGTGCAGGTAAATCCTCCATTCTGAAGATTATGGCAGGAATGGACCAGCCCTCCAACGGTGAGGCGTTCCTGGACCCGGGCGCAAGCGTGGGAATCCTGCTGCAGGAGCCCCCGCTCAATGAAGAAAAGACCGTCCGCGAAAACGTGGAAGAGGGTCTAGGGGAAATCTTTGAAAAGAAGCAGCGCTTCGAAGAAATCGCCGAGGAAATGGCCACCAACTACACCGATGAGTTGATGGATGAAATGGGCAAGCTGCAAGAAGCCCTAGACGCCGCCGACGCCTGGGAGGTTGACTCCAAGATCGAGCAGGCCATGGAGGCACTGCGCTGCCCGCCGTCCGATGCCCCCGTGACCAACCTCTCCGGTGGTGAGCGCCGCCGCGTGGCCCTGGCCAAGCTGCTGTTGTCCGAGCCGGACCTGCTGCTGCTCGACGAGCCCACCAACCACCTGGACGCGGAATCCGTCCTGTGGCTAGAAAAGCACCTGGCTGACTACCCTGGTGCCGTGCTGGCCGTGACCCACGACCGTTACTTCCTGGACCACGTTGCCGGCTGGATCTGTGAGGTGGACCGCGGAAAGCTCTACCCCTACGAGGGCAACTACTCCACCTACCTGGAGAAGAAAGCCGAGCGCCTGGAAGTCTCCGGACAAAAGGACAAGAAACTCCAGCGCCGCCTGAAAGAGGAACTGGCGTGGGTGCGCTCCGGTGCCAAGGCCCGCCAGGCCAAGAACAAGGCCCGTCTGCAGCGCTACGAGGAAATGGCTGCGGAAGCAGAGCAGCACAAGAAGCTGGACTTCGAGGAAATCCAGATTCCTACCCCGCCGCGCCTGGGTAACAAGGTCGTAGAAGTTGAAGACCTCACCAAGGGCTTTGACGGCCGCACCCTGATTAAGGACTTGACGTTCACGCTGCCGCGCAACGGCATCGTGGGTGTGATTGGCCCCAACGGCGTGGGTAAGACCACGCTGTTTAAGACCATCGTGGGCCTGGAGGAGCCGGATTCCGGCACCGTCACCGTGGGTGACACGGTCAAGCTGTCCTACGTGGACCAAAACCGCGAGAACATTGACCCTGAAGCCACCGTGTGGGAGGTCGTCTCCGGCGGCCTGGACTACATCCACGTCGGCCAGAACGAAATGCCTTCGCGCGCCTACCTGTCCGCCTTTGGCTTCAAGGGCCCGGACCAGCAAAAGCCCTCCAAGGTCCTTTCCGGTGGTGAGCGCAACCGCCTGAACTTGGCGCTGACGCTGAAAGAGGGCGGCAACCTCATCCTCCTCGACGAGCCCACCAACGACCTGGACGTGGAGACCCTAGGCTCCCTGGAAAACGCCCTGTCCAAGTTCCCCGGCTGCGCCGTGGTCATCTCCCACGACCGCTGGTTCCTAGACCGGACTTGTACCCACATCCTGGCCTGGGAAGGCAACGTGGAAGAAGGCAAGTGGTTCTGGTTCGAAGGTAACTTCGGTGACTATGAAAAGAACAAGGTTGAGCGCCTAGGCGAAGACGCCGCGCGCCCATCCCGCGTCACCCACCGCCGCCTAACCCGCTAATTAAGGAGCCTGTTGTGTCTGATAACGTGCACTCAATGTTCGTGCCCATCAGGTGGTCCGACTTTGACCGCTACGGCCACCTGATGAACGCCAACTACATTGAGCTGGCCCAGGAAGCCCGCATGCAGTTCGCGCGCGACCACATCTTCCCGGAATTCCCACTGTTTGCGGCCTACGTCCGCCACCTGGATATTGACTACTCCGCGCCGATTAAGCCGGAAGGTATCCGCGAGTTGGAGATTGACACGTGGACCACCAAGGTGGGAAACACCTCTTTCACCACTCACCAGGAAATCCGCGCCCCGCGCGGCCCGGTGGCCTGTGAGGTCAACTGCGTGCAGGTAGCGGTGGACCTTGACTCCGGCATGCCGCGCTCACTCACCGAGCGGGAAAAAGAAATCCTCACCAGCATGCTGGTTGAGGACTAGGACCCAAGGGTGAGTGAGACATTCCAGCTCTCCGCCGGAGCCACGGGCCTACAGGCCTTGCTCTCGCGCACGGTGGGCCTAGACGCCCAAGCGGTTGCCCGCCTGCGGCAGCACGACCAGGGCACGGTGGAAGTCTTTGTGACCACGCCGTTTGAGGTCGTGGCCGCGCGCCGGGTGGGCGGAACCGTCAGCCGCGATGGCGCCGTGGTGTCTGCGGCGGCCCTGCTGGAAGCCGTGGCCGCTGGCCGGGAGTTTTCCGGGCCCGCCATGGACTTCTCCTGGCCGGGCGCGTTGCCCCCGGCTTCCGGGTTTACCCTCCTAGACCAGCTTCCGGTCACGGTGGTTCGCGAACTTTCCGATGCCGGGCAATCCCTGGCACGGCAGTTCTCCGGCCCGGCCGGCCCTCCCAAGTCTTTGATGGAGCAAAAGGTGCTCACGGTTGCCGGCGGCGGCCAGGAGGTAGACATTCCCATGCGGATGATCTTCGCCTGCACCAGCCTGGGTTTAATCCCCGGGTTCGCGGCGCCTCTGGATATCCCGCGCCATTTGCGGGTTTCCGCGCTTGGCCGGTGGGTGCGCGTGGACGCGCCCTATGGGAGTGTTTATCACTCCACGCGGCTGTCTTTGTTCTAAGGCAGCGCCGGCGTTTAGAGCAGCCCCGGCGTTTAGAGCAGCGCCAGTCCCAAGGCCGCCGCGCCCAGCGCCACGGTCCACGGGGGAGCCTTGAACACCAGCGCCGCGAACGCACCCACCGCGATGGCGGTCTGACCCGCACCGGTAACGCCGTGGGTGATAATGGGGTCCCACAGCGCATGGGCCAGCAGCCCTACTACTGCGGCGTTCACGCCAGCGAAGGCACCGCGCACGCGCGGATTGGCGCGAAAGATTCCCCAAAAGTACAGCCCCGCCAGCGTGAGCAGCGCGCCCGGCAGGAAGATACACAGCGTGCCCAGCACCGCGCCGCCGATACCGCCGTCCACCGCGCCCACGTACGTAGCGAAGGTAAACAGCGGGCCCGGCATGGCCTGCGCCAGGGAGTACCCGGAGAGGAAATCAGCCTGGCTGACCCAGCCGCTGGCCACGAATTTCTCCTCCAACAGCGGGAGGACAACATGCCCGCCTCCAAAAACCAGCGCCCCCGATTCATAGAAGGCGCTGGCGCGTTCGAATACCCTCACCCCGCTGAGGGCAGCTAGCCGGAGGACCACCAGGAGCCCGAAGAATAGAATGGCGCTTCCCCAGCCCAGCGCAGGGGGTACGGTGCGCAGCGGGGGAGCCTGCGCCAGTGTCCCGGTGGGGCGCAGGAGTAGTGCGCCGGCCGCGGCGGCAAGGAGTATCGGCAGCAGTTGCGGCAACCAGAACAGCGAAGCGAACGTTGCCACGGCAAAAGCAGCCGTCACCGGACCGGTGATGAGCTTGTGCGCCATCCCCACAACGGCGTGGGCCACAACACCTGCGGCGGCGGCCAGGAGGCCGTGCACCCAACCAGCGTCAGCCAGCGTTCCGAGACTGAGCCCAAATACCCCCATTATGAGGGCAGAAGGTGCGGTAAACCATAGCCACGAGTACGCCATACCGGTTAACCCCGCCCGGTCATAGCCAATGGCCATGCCCACCTTGGAGCTACCCGGGCCGGGCGTGAATTGGGCGAGTGACACCAGGTCCGCGTAGGTATTATCGGTCATCCACCTGCGGCGTTGCACCACCTCGGTCCGGAAATAACTGAGGTGGGCGGCGGGGCCACCGAAGGAGGTCCACCCCAGGGGGCCAAACGCGCGGCGAATTTCTGCAAGCATGTTTTTACACATTAGCCGTGCCGGGGCCTTATGTCCTGTGGCAAACTTGGTGCAAACAACTACGACTCTAGGAGGATTTGGAATGCGAATCGGAATACCAGCAGAGGTAATGAACAACGAAAATCGTGTCTCGCTGACCCCACAGGGGGCCGCACTGCTGGTGCGCGACGGCCACGAGGTCCTGGTCCAGAAGGGGGCCGGCCAGGGTGCCGGTTTTGCCGATGACAAGTATGCGCAGGCCGGTGCCACCCTGGTGGACTCCGCGGCCCAGGCGTGGGGTGCCGAGTTGGTCATCAAGGTCAAGGAGCCACAGCAGGCGGAGTACCAGTTCCTGCGCGAAGACCTGATTCTATTCACCTACCTGCACCTGGCAGCAGATGCCGCGCTGACTAAGGAGCTCATCTCCTCTGGAACCACCGCCATTGCCTATGAGACGGTGACCGACGCGCGCGGCACGCTTCCGCTGCTCACCCCCATGTCGCAGGTGGCCGGGCGTCTGGCAGTGCTGGAAGGAGCGCACCACATGATGAGCGTCAACGGCGGCAGCGGCAAGCTGCTGTCTGGTGTGCCCGGAACTCATCCGGCTCGAGTTGTGGTGCTGGGCGGCGGCCAGGTGGGCGCGTCTGCGGTGGCTATGGCTCACGGTTTGCGCGGTGAGGTCACGGTCTTGGACCTGGATTCGGCCGTGTTGCAGCGCTTCGACGACATCTACCATGGCGGCGTGCGCACCATCATCTCTGACCCACTGTCCATTGAAGAGGAACTCCTGGAGGCCGACCTGGTTATTGGCGCTGTTCTGGTCCCCGGGGCCGCCGCACCGAAGCTGGTTAAAGAGGACCTGGTCAAAAGGCTCAAGCCCGGGACGGTGCTGGTGGACGTTGCTATTGACCAGGGCGGGTGCTTTGAGAACTCCCGCAAGACCAGCCATGATAACCCCACCTTTGAGGTCCACGACACCCTGTTTTACTGTGTAGCCAACATGCCGGGTGCGGTGGCCAATACCTCAACTCGCGCGCTAAGTTCTGCTACGTTGCCCTACGCCCGGGCCATTGCTAACGGCACGCTGGAGGAAGCTTTTGCACGGTTCCCCGGTCTTGAGCCTGGCCTTATGACTCGCGGCGGGGAGCTTCTCAGCGAGCCGGTGCGCGCGGCCCACGGCTTGTAGGAAACCCGAACTTCGGGGGCGGGCGGTCTTCGGGCCGGTGCCAACTGGAGTGCCCCGGTCGTTGGCCACCCCGCGCGGGGCGGCTGCGGGCATGGCGAAGGCGCGCCGCTGCCGCCTTGGTGGGGACCAAGGCTGCGGGCGCTGCTGGAATTTCGGCTTTCGCCGGGGTCTAACGGGCGGTGCCCACCGGCCGGGTCTCAGTAAGCTGTGCCGGCCAACCGGGTTTGGTGGGCTGTGCCGGCCAACTGGGTTTGGTGGGCTGTGCCGGCCAACCGGGTTCCTAGCAGGCGGTGCCCACCGGCTGGGGCTTGCCGCCGTCGGGCGGAATCCATCCCAGCTTCCCGTTGACCCGCACGGCCCTGCCGTGCCCGGGTTTCCCGTTTTGCGAGTTGCAATACTGGCACAGCCACGCCAAGTTGCGCGAGTTCGTCCACCCGCCGTTGCGCCATTCCTTGATGTGGTGCAGCTGGCATTCATCGGCAGGCCGGCGGCAGCCGGGGTTGACGCAGGTGGTGGACTCAGCCGTGGCCATCACTCGCTGCGCGTAGTTGCCAAACCTGCTCTCCCGGAACAGCTGCAGCGGGCCTTGGTTATCAAAGACCGCCACGAAGCCCTTCTCGGCGCAGTAACGCTCCAAGAGCCCGGCGATGTCAACTTCAGCACCGTTGCCGCAGCGAACCTTGGCGTCTACGTCCGCGCCGGACAGTCCCGCCAGGAGGTCATCCAAGTGGATTACGCCGAGGGTGTTGATTCCAAAGCCCCCGCCGCCGCTTTTAACATTGTCGATGAATTTGGCTACCTGTTGCGCGCCGTCCAGGTCCTGCGCAGTGTTTTCTGCGATGAAGGTCCGCATGTCTTCAATCTGGGCGGCGGTGCCCGTTAGTTTCAGCGTGGACTTCCCGCACGCGTGCCGGCTGACCGAGATACCTGACTCCACGTCTTTTGGGGCCACATGTTGGTCCACGAATTCCTGCGCCGTGCGTTTCAATTGGCGCGCCGGCACGGAGGTGAGTAACACCCGCAGCTCCCACTGCAACTTCCGCGATGGCAGACGCTTGGCGTAAGTCTCGATCAGCTTTAGCTCAGCAAAGGTGTGATGGTTGTTGCTGGCCAGCGCCTGTTGGACGCTATATGACGTGGAGCTGCAGTAGACGTCACAGAGGTGGAGGATAGTTTTTGCTTCAGCATAGGGGACTTGGAAGTCCAGGAGGTCGCTCAGCGTGAGCCCGCGGGCGTCGTAGATAAACGACATCCCGTCGCGCTGAGCGCCGAAAGCTTGCTGTATAAGGTTCATGCCACGCAGAGTAAACACCCGAACATATTTTCGCAAGGGGGTAAACGCCGGCAATGCAGGAACACTGGCCGGCCCTTCCGGGGCGACCAGTGTAAATTTATATTCGAACGCGTATTCGCAACGGGGCGGCGGGGGTAATTCCGCCTAGTCTGGCATGTTGATGAGCATGGCCGCGACGCGCTCAAAGTGGTCGCGCAGCATGTGCCGGTAGACCGGCGGGATGGTTTCCTCCTCAATGAGGGCCAGCGAGTTTTCCATCAGTTCCACCCAGCGGATGGCCGCCGCCCGGTCGATGGGGAAGGGGTGGTGGCGCATACGCAGCCGCGGGTGGCCGCGCCGCTCCTGATATTCGGTGGGACCACCCCAGTACTGCATAAGGAACCATTTGAGGCGGTTTGCGGCCCCCTCCATGTCATCGGCCGGGTACATGGGGCCCAAGATGTCATCACCTGGGACCTGGGCGTAGAACCCGGACACCAGGCGGTCAAAGGTGGGTTCGCCGCCAATGGCTGCGTATACGGAATTATCGTTCATCAGACTTGATACCAATGCCCTTCGGGTAGGGGGCGGAAATGCCCTTGTCCTTCATATCGTTCCATACGAAGCCGTGGACAAAGCGCTGCACGTCCCATTGGCGCCCGGGAAGGGTCTTGATGCTTACGCGGAAGCTGGCGTGATCGGTTTCGAAGACGGAGATTCCCTGAAACTTGGGGTCATCGAGGATGAGCCCACGGACCTCGTCGTGTTGGATGGCCGAAGTGACGGAGTCGTGGAGGAAGGCCTCTGCCTTGTCCGCGTCGTTGCTCAGGCTCAGCGGGATCTGCAGGCGGGCGATAGCAAAGTCGTTGGAGTGGTTGGCTACCTTCAAGATCTCACCGTTGCGGACGTACCACAAGGCACCGTCAATATCGCGCACGGTGGTGATTCGCAGCGTGATGTCTTCCACGTCGCCAAAGACGCCGTTGCCCAGGTCAACCACGTCACCTATCCCGTACTGGTCTTCAATGAGCATGAAGATTCCGCTGAGGAAATCTTTGACCAGGGATTGCGCACCGAAGCCTAGCGCCACGCCCACCACGCCGGCGGAGGCAATTAGCGGTGCCACGTTGACGTCTAGTTGGGACAAGATGGCAACCAGGGCCCAGGCCCAGACAAAAATTGCGGAGGCGGAGGAGGCCACGCTGGCTAGCGTTTGGATGCGGGCCACGCGACGGCTCTCCCGCGCCTTGGCCTGCAGGGCTACTTCCGCACTGTAGTCGCGGGCCGGTCGCTCAGCGGAGGAGGGTTTGAGCGGTTTGGTGAGGGAGCGGCGGATCCCGTCAGCGCGTGAGGCCTTAGCCGCAGCTTTGCGGATAATCCGGCGCAGCAACCAGTGGGCTATCAGTGCAATGAGCACGATGAGCGCTATGGATATCGGGCGTTCGATTAGCCACGTTTGGGTCCAGTCGGACTGCCACCAGTTGTTGACGTGGTTTACGGCTTCCTGTGGATTGGGGATTTCATTGTTTGTAGTAGTCATCGCCCCGCGATTGTACCGGGGAATACCATTTTCCGTCATCCGGTTATGCTGGAATACATGAAATCTAAAATTGCAGTTGTCACCGGTGCTACCGGTGGTATGGGAACAGAAATTGTTGACAACCTTTCCACAGATCATCATGTTTATGCGTTGTCGCGCAGCGCCAGTGGGCACTTTGCGGACAACCCGAATGTCACCGCTGTTGACGTGGATTTGGTGGAGGCCCTGGATGGCGGATATCCGCTCCCAAACCTTGAAAAAGTTGATGTTTTGGTACACGCGGCGGCCGGGGCGGAAAAGTTTTCTGTGGAATCTGCGGGCATCGAAGATTGGCGTTTTTATATGGACCTCAACGTCCACGCCCCGGCCGTGTTGACCGCCACGTTGCTGCCCGCGTTGCGCGCGGCTGGCGGAACGGTCATCTTTATCAACTCCGGTGCCGGGCGCCACTCTTACGCTGATAACGTGGTCTACGCCAGCACCAAGCACGCCCTGTACGCCGTGGCGGATTCCCTGCGGTTGGCGGAGGAAGAAATTCGCGTCTCTACCGTTGCCCCCGGCCCCACGGATACCCCCATGCTAGCGGGTTTAATGGATTATAAAAAAGATGAAGTTATAGCCCCCGTTGAGGTCGCTAATGCCATCCGATATGTGGTAGACGCTGGGAAGAGTGCCCAAATTACGGAGGTGCACGTTCGCCCCCGCGTGGAATTGAAATAGAAATTCATTTAAAACTTTGGGTGGACTTACTGTGCAAGTCTAGAGCTGGCAACCTAAAGTAGTAGTGTGACTTCAAACTCTCTCAATACTCACGCCTATCTTAAAATTTCTGATGATTTGCGTAGTCGGATCGAATCGGGCCTTCTCAAACCCGGTGACAAGTTCCCTACGGAACGCCAGCTAGTCGAGGAATTCGACGTAGCCCGCATGACAATCCGTCACGCTCTAGGAATTCTTGAAGATGATGGCCTCATTGACCGCCGCCGCGGCCGCTCCGGAGGAACCTTTGTTAGGGTGATTCCCCCCGTGGTCCAGCTAGGAGCCCCCATCAGTATCGAGCGGCAGCTTGAACAAGATGGGCACAGAGCTTCAACGCGCCAGGTAAGCGTTGAAACGCGCGACGTACCTGGCCGCCTTGCTCCGCTGCTGGGACTTGAACGCGGGTCCCAGGTGTGGTTCCTGCGAAGGCTGCGCCTCTACGATGGTGAGGTTGTAAGCCTCATGCGGCACTACCTCCCGGTGGAAAGATACCCGGACATCGCGGACTTGGACTTGGACGGCCCGCTGTACAAGTCCATCATCACTAAGCATGAGTCCGTGGTTCCCGTGATGCCAACCGGCATCCAGCAGGAGCTTTTGGGCGTGACGCGAACCCAGCCCTTGGTGCGGCTTGGCCGCATTATTTACAACCCCGCCGGTGAGCCCATTGACTACGTAGAGGAATTTGTCCATACGGATAAGATGAGCCTGCAAATCTGGGCCGACGTAGAAGTCTAGGCGCTTGTCCTGCGGGGAGTCCCTAGAGGACAACGTTTGGTCCTTAGAGAATTCCCCGGAGGGCAGCGTTTGGCGGCTAGCGCGGGCCAAGGCCTAACAGCGCGCGCAGTTCGGAAGGTAGCGCGTGCGCGTAGTAGGGCAGTATCGTAGCGACCAGTGCCACCAACGACACCACAGTGGCAACAACCGCAAAGCCAACGGTCAATTCCTTCTCCTTACCCCTGGAGGAGTCCTCCCTGCCCGAGCTGGAGTCACTGTCATTGGGCGCTTTGGGCTGCGGCAGGCGTAAAAACCCCAGCGCCCGTAGTGTCGGTTGAGCAACAGCCCGGTTGTGCGAAATCTGGCTGTGCGAAATCTGGCCGGGCCCAACCGGGACGGGCAGGGCCGCAGCGGTTGGTGCGCTGATAAGGCCGGCGGAAAGTACAGCCGCAGCCGCAAGGGTACGGATATGGTTAAACATAATGAAGATCTTTCTTCTCTTAAAAGTGGTAATCGGGCCCACCCCGGGCCAGATAGAGGGAAGAGTCTTATCAACGCTGCAACGCCCCCCGCGCGGCAACTACTCATCAAGATACCCTAAAACGAACACCGGCCGGGGAAATTTCCTGCAATTCCCCGGCCGGTGAACCCGCCGTCTTACCCCCGTGGGGCGCCTAGGCGGCGTCGAAGGTACGGTTGCGGAGCGCGCGGGCCGTGTGGTCACGCTCCTCAGTTACCGCGCGGCGCAGGCCGCTGGGGATATCCCGGGCCAAGAAGGCCTCGGCGCGGTCCAGGTTTTCCTGGGTAACATCCCAGGTGGGGAATAGCCCGCCCACGGTGGTCAGCGCGACCTCGTTGGAACCGGTATCCCAAAGCTTTTCCGCTACGTCGAAGAACTCCGCGGAGGGCAGCAGTTTTTCCGCGCCGGTGAAGGTAAGCCCCGCCAGCTTGGAGGTCAGGTCCCGGTTGCCCAGCCCGCCGGCCACGATTTCTTCCCACACGGCGCGCTTGGCGCCGGGCTCGTTGATGGCGGCCAGCGCCTTGAGCGAAGCCTGGTAGCCGGTGGCGGTGTTGTCGCGCTCAAGTTCGGCCGCAACGGCCGCCTGGGGGTCGGTGACGGAGGCATCGGCAATTAGTGCGGTGAGCATCCGCCAGCGCAGGTTGGCATCGGAGGTTTCGGCCAGCTTTTCGTTCAAGAATTCGTACGTTGCCGGCGTGAGTTTGATCTCCGTCATGGCGCGCTGGTAGATGATGGCGCGCTCCGGATCAGCGGACTTGGCCCCGCTGAGCAGGCAGTCAGCCAGCTGGGTGTCCTCCTGCGCCCACTCCGGGTCGGCGAACCGGGTTTGGGCGGTGACGGCCTGTGAAATCAGCCGCTCTAACACCGCGAGCTCCGTTTCAGCCTGCGCGCCGCGGGCAACGAGTCCCACGAAGTCACGCGCGCGCATGGAGGCCCCGCGCGTCATCTCCCAAGCCGCTGACCAGCACAAGGTGCGTGCCATGGGGTCTGAAAAGTCCGCGATGTGCTTTTTGACAAAATCCAGGCTCTCAGCATCAAATTCCAGGAGCGCGTAGGTGAGGTCATCGTCGTTAACAATCACCAGATCAGCTTCAATGCCGTTCATTTCATCTACCTCGGTCAGCTCCCCGCTGATATCCACCTCCACGCGGTGGGTGCGGACAACTTTGCCGTCCACCAGGCTATAAGCGCCGATGGCTATACGGTGGGTGCGCAGGGTGTCACCGGACTGAACTACGCTGAAGTCCTGGATTTTGCCTTCGTCGCGCACGAAGTCCGGCCGCAGCGTGTTGACCCCGGTGGTCTTTAGCCACTGGTTGGCCCAAAAACTCAAGTCGCGTCCCGATGCCTCCTCCAAGTGCCGCAGCAAGTCAGCAAAGGTGGCATTGCCCCAAGCGTGCTCGGTGAAGTGCCGGCGAACACCCGCCAGGAATTCCTCGCGGCCCACGTAGGCCTGCAGCTGCTTTAGCGCCGAGGCCCCCTTGGCGTAGGTGATGCCGTCAAAGTTTTGCTCCACAGTTTCAATATCGGAGGCGTCCGTGGAAATGGGGTGGGTGGTGGGCAGCTGGTCTTGGCGGTAAGCCCCGGCCTTTTCCGTGTTAGCAAAGGTTACCCACGCGGTGTCGTACTCGGTTTCTTCTGCCTGGGAGATTGCCGCAGCCCAGGTGGCAAAGGACTCGTTGAGCCACAAATCATCCCACCACTGCATGGTCACCAGGTCACCGAACCACATGTGGGCTAGCTCGTGCAGCACGGTATCCGCGCGGAGCTCATACTGGTAGTGGGTGGCCTTGGACGTGAAGACGTATTCATCGCGGATGGTCACGCAACCGGCGTTTTCCATGGCACCGGCGTTGAACTCCGGGACAAAGATTTGGTCATACTTGCCAAAGGGGTAGGCAAATCCAAAGTTGCGGTGGTACCAGTCAAAGCCCTGTTTGGTCTCGGTGAACAGCCTCTCACTATCGAGGGCATCGGCAAGTGACGCGCGGCAGTAGATGCCCAGGGGAACTTCCAGCTTCTGTGCCGGCTTGCCCTCCGGGTGCGCGGTAAGTTCCCCCGTCCAGGTGTCTTCCACGCCCACGTACGGGCCGGCGCACAGCGCCACCAGGTAGGTAGATAGCTGGTAGTCAATCTCCGCGGTCCAGGTGTTGCCGGAGCGCGTGACGGGGGAGTTGGTTATCACGGTCCAGTTTTCCGGGGTAGTAAAGCGCAGCGAGTACGTGGCTTTGAGATCCGGCTGGTCAAAGCAGGCGAAAACGCGCTTGGCGTCCGCGGTTTGAAACTGGGTGTAGAGGTAAGTTTCTCCATCTGCGGGATCGGTAAAGCGGTGCAGGCCCTCGCCGGTGCGGGAGTAGGAAATTGCGGCTTCTACCTCAAGCGTGTGGCTGCCTTCTGAAAGCGAGTGCAGGGGGATTCCGGCCTTGGCGGAGTAGTAGCTCACCGGTAGTGCTTCGCCGTCCAGGCGGGCGCTGCGCAGCTCATCGGCCCGCAAATCAATGAAGGTGGACCCTTTCTTTTTCACTTCAAATTCAACCACCGTCCGGGAGTTAAACTTTTCTTCTCCGGTGAGGTCTAGGTCAATTGTGTAGTGGTTGACCTGCAACATCTCGCTGCGCTGCTGCGCCTCGGTACGGGTGAGATTGATCGAGCTCATGGAAAGTTCCTCCTTGAATTGACGTCATGGTTCTGCAAACCACAGTAGTCTGGTGGCACCAATTGCCCCAGATTTTAAGGAGATCAAGATGGAAACCGTGCAATTTTGGTTTGACTGCACTTGCCCGTTTGCGTGGGTTACTTCCCGGTGGATCAAGGAAGTGGAAAAGGTTCGTGATATCCGGGTGGAATTTAGGCCCATGTCCCTTTCCGTCCTCAACGAAGGCCGTGACTTGCCCGCTGACTATCTCCAGGCCATGGAGGCCGCGTGGGGGCCCGCCCGCGTTGCCGCCAAAATCTTCAGCCAGCAGCCGGAGAAGATTGACGCGTATTACACCGCCATGGGCAACCTCATCCACGGTGGGGGAGAAGGCGGCAAGAAGGGGTCTGGTGCCTATAAAGAGGTCATCGCCAAGGCCCTGGAAACCGCCGGCTTGCCAGCCTCTTTCGCGGAGGCAGCCGGCACCACTGAAATGGATGAGCAACTGCGGGCCTGCCACCAGGAAGCCATTGACCTGGTGGGCGATGACGTGGGAACCCCAGTCATCAAGCTGGGTGACACGGCTTTCTTTGGCCCCGTTATCACCCGCGTTCCGGAAGGTGAGGAGGCCGGGGAGCTCTTTGACGCCTCGCTCCGTCTAGCCCGCTACCCCTACTTCTTTGAGCTAAAACGCAGCCGCACGGAAAGCCCGCAGGTGTCAGGCCGCCAGTTCTAGCCCCCGCTTCCGGTAACAGCCTTGCCCGGTTTGCCGGGGTGAACTCTGGCGGGGCGGTTAAACCCTCAACATCGCCGCAAAATTCAGCGGCCGTTGAGGGTTCTTTTTGCCCGTTGAGACGGTAGACTCTCAAAACATGCGTGTATATCTAGGAGCGGACCATGCTGGGTTCGAAATGAAAAACGTCGTTGCACAGCACCTGACTGACAAGGGACATGAGGTGATTGACTGCGGTGCCCACACTTACGACGCTGCGGATGATTACCCGGCTTTTTGTATCGCGGCGGCTCAGCGCACCGTGGATGACCCAGGTTCCCTAGGCATCGTTCTGGGCGGCTCCGGCAACGGTGAGCAAATTGCCGCGAACAAGGTCAAGGGCGCACGCTGTGCGCTGGCGTGGTCGCCTGAAACCGCACGCCTGGCCCGTGAACACAACAACGCCCAGCTCATTGGCCTTGGCGGGCGTATGCACTCTGAGGAAGAGGCGCTGGCCATTGTGGACGCCTTCTTGGACCAGGAATGGTCCCGCGAGCCCCGCCACCAAAACCGTATTGACATCATTGGGGATTATGAGCGCACTGGCATAGCGCCGGAAGTCCCAGAGGTTTAAAAAACTAACAACGCCGCAATGCCGGTCTTTCAAGGGCTGGTGTTGCGGCTTCTTGCATTTCATTGGAAGATAAAGCCCTAGCGGGCACGTTTTTCACGTTAGCTACCAATGAACAGCCACTAGTTTCCAAAGATTCCTTGAAACTGAGACTCGGACGCGCAAACCAACAACCCTCCTGTCCAAGAACGCGGTTCTCAGTCAGGAGGGGCGAATGTCAACTATCTTTTAGTTGTTAAGTTGGAGGGAATGACGGGAATCGAACCCGCGTCTTCAGCTTGGAAAGCTGAGGTATTAGCCATTATACGACATTCCCATAGCCTCTAAGGCGGTGCCTTGAAGGTACGCCGGTAATCATAACCCACAACCCGGCTCAAGCAAAAACTGGGAACTAGGGGCGGGTTTGGGGCGTTGAATAGGGGAGGAAATAACCCCGAATAACTATCTGGAGCGCAATGACTACTCTTCTTCTGATCGCCGCCGCAGTAGGCGGAACCGTATTCTTTCTTTCCCGGCAAGGGTCCAAGAACGAAGAAAAGCGTGAGGCGGCCTCCTTTGATGACGCAATCGCGGACGCGCGCCGTTGGACCGAACGCCTGGGCGGGCAGGTAATGAACGTCTCTGGCACGGACACCGCCTCCACCCAGGCTATGGCGGACGCCTCGGAGCGCTTCACCGCGGCTAATTCCGCCCTGGCGCGGGCGGAGACGGTAGCGCAGGCGCGGCTGGCGCGGGAATCTGCGCTGGAAGGTATGCATTACGTAGCCGCCGCGCGCGAAATCATGGGTCTGCCCGCGGGGCCAGAGTTGCCGCCGCTGGAGGGTCAGCGTGAGGCTGGCAAGGTAACTGAGCGCCGTACGGTGGAGGTTGGTGAGGGGCAAACTCTAACTGCCTCTCCTTACGCCTCGGCGGACACGCCCAACTACTACCCGGGTGGCAAAGTTGCCGGGCGCCCCGTGCCGGCTGGTTGGTATTCGCGCCCATGGTGGGCTGATGCCCTTACTACCGGCGTGTGGATGATGGGCTATTCGATGATGTTTAGCTCCTTGTTCCACGGCATGTCCGGCGTCGGTTATTCCGCAGCGGACGCAGAAACTGGGGCGTGGGGTGGCGCGGAAGGCGCTGCTGGCGGTGACGCCGGTGCCGGTGAGCTGGGGGCCGGTGACTCGGGCGCGGTTGACTCGGGTGCGGTTGACTCGGGTGCGGTTGACTCGGGTGCGGTTGACGCGGGTGCGGCCGACGCGGGCGCCGGGGAAGGCGGATTCTTTGGAGGCGAAGGCCTCTTCGGCGGAGACGGCGGCGGTTTCTTCGATGGTTTCGACTTCTAGAAATTCCCAAAGCGGTCCGGAGTGATTGGCTAAAACGCACCCCTGAGCAGGCTTTTTATGGCATGCCTGGGGCGCGATTGGGTAGTTTGGCAATCGTGCAGTAGGATTATCCGATGTACGCACCGTGAAGGTGTCCTACATACGGGGCGTGGCGCAGCTTGGTAGCGCACCTGCTTTGGGAGCAGGGGGTCGCAGGTTCAAATCCTGTCGCCCCGACGTATTGGGGGCCTGAGAAAATTTTTCTCAGGCCCCTTTAGTACACTTATGACCTGAAAGCACACATTCTAAAAACTCAGGAGAGTCAAACGTGAATACCAATGTTGAGAAGCTGAGCGAAACCCGCGTTAAGCTGACCGTTAACGTTCCATTCTCGGAGCTAGACAAGGAAATCGAGCAGGCTTACGTAGCGATTGCGCAGCAGGTCAACATTCCAGGATTCCGCCGTGGAAAGGCACCGCGTCAGCTCATTGATGCCCGCCTGGGCCGTGGCGCTATCTTGGAGCAGGTTGTCAATGACATGCTGCCTAGCCGCTATGAGCAGGCTGTAATGGAAAATGATCTCAAGGTTGTGGGCCAGCCTGAGATTGATATCACCAAGGTTGAGGACAAAGACTTTGTCGAGTTCACCGCTGAGATGGATATCCGTCCAGAGATTGAGGTCCCTGACTTCGCTGATATTTCCGTCACCGTTCCGGCCATTGCCGTTGATGACAAGGCCGTGGATGAAGAGCTAGAGAAGCTCGCAGCCCGCTTCAGTGAAACCAAAGACACCAAGCGCAAGATGAAGACTGGCGACCTAGCTATCATCGACATCGTTGCTGAGGTTGACGGCAAGAAGGTCGAAGAGGCTTCCACTGAGGGGCTGTCCTACCAAATCGGTGATGACAACCTCATCAAGGGCCTGGACACCGCACTGCGCGGTCTTAAGACCGGTGAGGACAATGAGTTCACCACCGAAATGCTTACCGGTGAGCACAAGGGCAAGGAAGCCACCATCAAGGTGCACGTTGTGCAGACCAAGGAGCGCAAGCTGCCTGAGCTGGATGATGAATTCGCGCAGATGGCTTCCGAGTTTGACACTATCGCCGAGCTCCGTGAGGACACCAAGGCCCAGGTAGAGGAGAATAAGAAGGCGGAGCAGGCTGCCGCCATCCGCGATGAGGTCTTGAAGGCCGCCCTGGAGAAGGTTTCCTTCGGCCTGCCGCAGTCCATCGTTGATGAGCAGGTTCACAACCAGCTCCACCAGATCCTGGGCCAGCTGGCTCACGATGAAAAGGCTTTCGCGCAGCTGCTTGAGGCTCAGGGCACCAACCGTGAGGAATTCGACAAGGAAACTCGCGCTAACGCTGAGGACAACGTGCGTACCCAGATGTTCCTGGACGCCGTTGCTGACAAGGAACAGCCGGAAGTATCCCAGCAGGAGCTGATGGATCACGTCATGTTCACCGCCTCTTCCTACGGCATGGACCCCAACCACTTCATCCAGCAAATCCAGTCCAACGGCCAGATGGGCAACCTGTTTGCCGATGTTCGCCGTGGCAAGGCTCTGGCAGTGTCCATCTGCCGCGTTGAGGCCAAGGATGAAAACGGTAACGTTATCGACGTTGACCAGTACTTCGGTGAGATTGAAGAAGAAGCTGACACCGATAGCGAAGATTAATCTTTGACCGAAACTGACCCTGTAGCTAAAACAACGCTATAGGGTCTTTTCGCGCCGCGGACCCCACAGCCCCGCTAGGCGCAGCGCCAAAAACGCTACGCAGCCCAAAAACGCTATTAGCGAACAGACCCACTTTGGCCCTTTAAACTACCGGCTAACGCGGTAGGGTGGTGCCCATAGTTCCGTGGCGTGGTCCCCCTTATTGACCGCCGTACACGGGCCGGAGAAAAATTTTTACAAGGAGAATGATTTTTAATGTCTGACATTCAGATGAGCAACCCGGGTTCCGGAATGAACTTGGGGGACAGCGTCTACGACCGCCTATTGAGCGAGCGCATTATTTTCCTAGGAACCGAGGTCAACGACGAAATCGCTAACAAGATCTGCGCCCAGATCCTGTTGCTTTCCGCGGAAGACCCCACGCGCGATATCTCCCTGTACATCAACTCCCCGGGTGGCTCGGTCACCGCGGGCATGGCAATTTATGACACCATGACGTACTCGCCGTGTGACGTAGCCACCTACGGCATGGGCCTGGCCGCTTCCATGGGTCAGTTCCTGCTGGGCGGCGGCACTAAGGGCAAGCGCTTTGCCCTCCCACACGCCCGCATTATGATGCACCAGCCTTCGGCCGGTGTGGGCGGCACGGCCGCTGATATTGCCATCCAGGCGGAACAGTTTGCCTCCACTAAGCGGGAGATGGCTGAGCTTATCGCGGAGCACACCGGGCAGACTTTTGAGCAGATCACCAAAGACTCTGACCGCGACCGCTGGTTCACTGCTCAGCAGGCCAAGGAATACGGGATCGTGGACCACGTCATCGAATCCGTCAACGGCCCCATTAGCAACTAACGCGAACTACACAATCTCAAGGAGAAAAACCTTCTATGTCTAATTCCCAGATGCCTTCTTCGCGCTACGTGCTGCCTTCCTTCATCGAGGAATCCGCGCAGGGCCGCAAGGAAACCAACCCCTATTCCAAGCTCTTTGAAGAGCGGATCATCTTCCTGGGCACCCAAGTGGATGACACCTCCGCCAATGACATCATGGCGCAGCTGCTGGTCTTAGAATCCCAGGATCCGGACCGCGACATCACCATGTACATCAACTCCCCGGGCGGCTCCTTCACCGCGCTGATGGCCATCTACGACACCATGCAGTACGTGCGGCCTGACGTGCAGACTGTCTGCCTGGGCCAGGCGGCATCGGCAGCAGCTGTGTTGCTGGCGGCGGGTGCTAAGGGCAAGCGGGCGGCGTTGCCCAACTCCCGTATCCTCATCCACCAGCCCCGCACCCAGGGCACGCAGGGCCAGGTTTCCGACCTGGAAATTGAGGCCAATGAAATTGAGCGCATGCGCCGCCTCATGGAAACCACCCTGGCGGAGCATTCCGGCAAGTCCGCAGACCAGATTCGCAAGGACACCGACCGCGATAAAATCCTTACGGCTGAGGAAGCTGTGGAGTACGGCTTGATTGACACCGTCTTCGATTACCGCAAGCTCAACCGCTAAAGCTACGTTTCGCACTGAGGCCGCACCACAACTTTAGGGTGCGGCCATTTGCACGCCTAAAATACCGCTGCTTGCGCAACGCGCGGGGAAGTATATTGGGTGCCGGTGCGTTGTTTTACTAGAGTGGAAGATCCACCGCGCGGATTTAATCCAGCGCGGGAAACAATACCTATGAGGGAAGGTTCCATTGGCACACATGCAAGAAAGCGCCGACCTGCTGAAATGTTCATTTTGCGGGAAGAGCCAGAAACAGGTGAAAAAGCTCATTGCCGGTGGCGGGGTTTACATCTGCGACGAGTGCATTGAGCTGTGCAATGAAATTATTGAGGAAGAGCTGGGTAAGGGCGCTGATTCCGCGCATGAGGTAGAAGACTCCCGCCTGCCCCGGCCTTCGGAAATCTCCGCCTTCCTGGATGCCTACGTGATTGGGCAGTCCCGCGCCAAGCGCGCCTTGGCGGTGGCCGTGTATAACCATTACAAGCGCATGAAGGTTGATGAAGGCCAGGCCTCTGGCCGCCCGCGCCGCCCTGGTGAGGAAGAGCCGGTAGAGATTGCCAAGTCCAACATCTTGATGCTGGGTCCTACCGGTTCCGGCAAGACGTACCTGGCCCAGACGCTAGCGCGCATGCTGGACGTGCCCTTTGCCATCGCGGACGCCACCAGCCTCACCGAGGCCGGCTACGTGGGCGAAGACGTGGAAAACATCCTGTTGAAGCTGCTGCAGTCCGCGGATTTTGACGTGGAGCGCGCCCAGCGCGGCATCATCTACGTTGATGAGGTGGACAAGATTTCCCGCAAATCCGAAAACCCCTCAATTACGCGCGATGTCTCCGGTGAGGGCGTGCAGCAAGCCCTGCTCAAGATTTTGGAGGGCACCGTAGCCGCCATTCCACCGCAGGGCGGGCGCAAGCACCCCAACCAGGAGTTTATCCAGCTAGATACCTCCAACGTCTTGTTTATTGTGGCGGGTGCCTTTGCCGGCCTGGAAAAGGTAGTGGCAGACCGCGTGGGCAAGAAAGGCGTGGGCTTTGGTGCCCAGCTAGAAAGCAAGAAGGAGCGCGAAAGCGCCGATATCCTTGGCCAGGTGAGGCCCGAGGACCTGGTCAAGTTTGGCCTGATCCCCGAATTCATTGGCCGCCTGCCCGTGGTCACGGTTGTTGATGAGCTGGGAGCAGATGACTTGGTGCGCGTGCTGACCGAGCCTAAGAACTCCCTTGTCCGCCAGTACCAGTCCCTCTTTGAGATGGACGGCGCGCAGCTGGACTTCACGCCAGACGCGTTGGCGGAGATTGCCGCCCTAGCCCTAGAGCGCAAAACCGGAGCCCGTGGCCTGCGCGCGATTATGGAGGAGCTACTGGTGCCCATCATGTTTGACCTGCCGGACAGGGAAGACATTGATACCGTGCGCATCTCGGCCGGGGTGGTGCGCGGCACGGAGGACCCCGAATACGTGCTGCTTAACACGGAACGGTCCGCCTAAACAGGCCCCGGCCCACCTTAGCGTTGAAGAATCTTGTGCGCCGGGCGGGTTCGGGGTTTTAGCCGAGTACCCGCCAGTAAAGGTCTGGGGAAGTCCGGGTGCCGCGCCCGGCCTGGAAACCGGGGGCGGGCTGCCGCCGTTTAGTCGTCGTAAGGGCTGGCCTCAGTGCCGTAGATATCTGCGGCGGCTTCGGTTTCTGAGTCATCTGGCTCCGCCGTGAGGTAGGAGGATTTGCCGGAGTCCGGGATATTGGAGGTCAAAAATGCCAGGACGGTGTCAACGGCCAAGCGGTGCATGCCCTCAGTGTTTACCTCGTTGGTCATGTCCACGCCCAAGATGTTGAGCATCATTTCCCGGTTGGTAGTGCGGTACATGGACAAGGAAGCGATGATGGTGAAAATGTCATTGGCGGAGATGCCGGGGCGGAAGGCCCCGGAGTCATGGCCGCGCATGAGCAGCTTGTCCAGGTGGAGCGTGATGTCGGAGAGGTCCGCTACCGCGGAGCGGGTGGTGGTATCTAGGGACTGGATGACGGACTCTTGGGTGAGCATGCGCACGGCTTCGGGTTCGGCTACAAAGTTGCGGTAGATGATATCCACCAGCACCCGCACGCCCTCGACCGGGACGGTGGAGTTGACCTTGAGTTCACTGAGCTTAGGTGCCAGGCGGCGGGCGGCCGCTCCCAACGCTTGTTGATAAAGGCCTTGTTTGTCTCCAAAACGGTAATGGATCATGCGCTTGGACATGCCGGATTCGCGCGCAATGGTTTCTAGCTTGGTGTCTGCGTAGCCGCGCTGGGCGAAGTGATTGATGGCAACCCTGACTACGCGGTCTACGGTGGCTTGTTCACCTACGGTTTCTGCGCGGGTTAGGGGTGACATCTCATCTTCCTCCGGTGGTGTAGTTCTTCGGTTTGTCTTTCACTATCGTGCCCCAAAAGTGAGGTTTTTGACACTGTTTGCCCTAATTGCGGGTAAACCGCTGTCCAATCGGGGGTAATGGGGCACACTGGGATAGGTACCTATTTCCTTTTGAAAGGACTATTTCATGGCAAATTCAGTAAAGGTTGCCGTTACGGGCGCCTCCGGAAACATTGGCTACGCGCTGCTCTTTAGGATCGCTGCGGGTGACGTTTTTGGCAAGGACACCCCGGTTGAGATCAACCTGATTGATATTGAGCCTTCATTGCAGGCCGCCAAGGGCACCGCGATGGAGCTTTCCGATGCCGCCTTCCCGCTGGTGCGTTCCTTGAACGTGACTACCGACCTGGAGGAGGGCTTCAAAGACGTCGATGCCGCCTTCCTGGTGGGCTCCCGCCCGCGCACTAAGGGCATGGAGCGCGCCGACCTCCTGGAAGCCAACGGGGCCATCTTCACCGATCAGGGCAAGGCGCTCAATAAAGTGGCCAGCCGCGACGTCAAGGTCTTGGTGGTGGGCAACCCCGCCAACACCAACGCGCTCATTGCTGCCAACAACGCCCCGGACCTAGACCCTTCGCAGTTCACTGCCATGCTGCGCCTGGACCACAACCGGGCGCTGAGCCAGTTGGCTAAAAAGACCGGTAAGCACAGCACTGATTTTTCCCGGGTGGTTGTCTGGGGCAACCACTCCGCCTCCCAGTTCCCGGATCTCACCTTCGCTGAGTCCGACGGCCAGCCGGTGGAGGTGGACCAGGACTGGTACACCGAGGAGTTCATCCCGCGCGTGGCCAAGCGGGGCGCGGAAATCATTGAGGTCCGCGGTTCTTCCTCTGCGGCTTCGGCGGCAGCTGCGGCCGTTGACCACATGCACGACTGGTTCCATGGCACCGAGGACTGGCGTACCGCCGGCGTGGTTTCCGATGGCTCTTACGGCGTGGACGCCGGCCTGGTTGCTGGTATGCCCACCGTGGCCCGGGACGGCAAGTGGGAGATTGTCCAGGGGCTAGAACTCAACGACTTCCAGCGCGAGCGCATTGCCGCCTCGGTGGCTGAGCTCCGCGAGGAAAAGGAAGCCGTCAAAGACCTGTTGGGCTAGGCTAGCCACCCCAGCCAGCCACCCAGCAGCCAAACCCAGGCTAGCCCCGGCTCCCGGCAACGCCCATGCCCGCCACCACGCGGGCATGGGCTCTTTGTTTGACGCGGAAGGTAGAATTGTTGACCATGACTGAGGATAATGCGAGCAGCACAAGTACCGAACAGACCGGGCAGCTAGTAGGCACCAACCGCGCGGATCTCCTTCCCAAGGCGTGGGAGCCCCAGGCGGTGGAAAAGGACCTGTATGAGGGCTGGATTTCCTCCGGGTACTTTAACCCGGACTCCAATCCGGAGGGCAAGCCTTTTTCCATTGTGTTGCCCCCGCCCAACGTGACCGGCCAGCTGCACATGGGCCACGCGCTAGACCACACGCTCATTGACTCCATTATCCGCCGCAAGCGTATGCAGGGCTATTCAACCTTGTGGGTCACTGGTACCGACCACGCCGGTATTGCCACCCAAACCAAGGTGGAGGCGCGCCTGAAGGAAACTGAGGGCAAGACCCGCTGGGACTACGACCGGGAGGAGTTTATCTCCAAGGTCTGGGAGTGGAAGGAAGAATACGGCGGCACTATCCAAAACCAGATGCGCGCTATTGGTGACTCCGTGGACTGGTCGCGCGAGCGCTTCACGCTGGATGAGGGCCTCTCGCGGGCCGTGCAGACCATCTTTAAGCAGCTTTTTGACGCGGGCATGATTTACCAGGCCCATCGCCTGGTTAACTGGTCCCCGGTGCTAGAGACCGCGGTGTCTGACATTGAGGTGGTCTACAAAGACGTTGAGGGTGAGTTGGTGTCTATCCGCTACGGCTCGCTCAGTGATGATGAACCGCACTTGGTGGTGGCCACCACCCGCGTGGAAACCATGCTGGGGGACGTGGCCATTGCGGTACACCCGGAGGATGAGCGCTACGCCCACTTGATTGGCCAAGAGTTTGACCACCCGTTCCGCGATGACCTGAAGCTGAAGGTGATTGCTGATGATTACGTGGATAAAGAGTTTGGCACCGGCGCGGTCAAGATTACGCCCGCGCATGACCCCAATGACTACCAGATGGGCCTGCGCCACGGCCTGGACATGCCCACCATCATGGACTCCACCGGGCACATTGCCGGCACGGGTACCCAGTTTGATGGCCTAACGCGCGAGCAGGCCCGGGTGGATATCCGGGAGGCTCTGCGGGAGCAGGGCCGGATTATCAAAGAAGTCCGCCCTTACGTACACTCCGTGGGCCATTCGGAGCGCTCCGGGGAGCCGGTGGAACCGCGCCTGTCCAAGCAGTGGTTCGTGGACGTGAAGTCTTTGGCTGCGGACTCCGCCGCCGCTATCCGCCAGGGGGACACCACCATCCACCCCGCGGCGCTAGAACCGCGCTACTTTGACTGGGTGGATGACATGCACGACTGGTGTATTTCCCGTCAGCTGTGGTGGGGCCACCGCATCCCCATCTGGTACGGCCCCGCGGACCCAGAAAACCCAGACGCCGAGCGCGACGTCATCTGCGTGGGCCCGGATGAGACCGCGCCGGAGGGCTACACCCAGGACCCGGACGTGCTGGATACCTGGTTCTCCTCTGCGCTGTGGCCATTTTCCACGCTCGGCTGGCCGGACAAGACCCCGGATTTGGAGAAGTTCTATCCCACCAACGTGCTGGTCACGGCCTATGACATCCTGTTTTTCTGGGTGGCCCGCATGATGATGTTTGGCACCTTTGCCTCCAAGCAGACCCCGGAACTGTTGGGCGCTGGCACGGATGAGCGCCCGCAGGTGCCTTTCGCAGATATCTACCTGCACGGCCTGGTGCGCGATGAGCAGGGCCGCAAGATGTCCAAGTCCTTGGGCAACGGTATTGACCCCATGGACTGGGTGCGCGACTTTGGCGCGGACGCCCTGCGCTTTGCGCTGGCGCGTGGCGCTAACCCGGGCGTGGACTTGCCGCTGGGGCCTGACGCGGCGGCATCGGCACGCAATTTTGCCACCAAGCTCTACAACGGCACCAAGTTCGCGCTGATGAACGGCGCTGGGGTAGCACCCCTGCCGCCGCGCGACGAGCTCACGGACGCGGACCGCTGGATCCTGGACCGCTGCGAACAGGTCCGCCAGCGCGTGGACGCGTACTTGGACGGCTACCAGTTTGCCAAGGCCAACGAGCTGCTCTACCACTTTGCGTGGGACGAGCTTTTTGACTGGTACATTGAGATTTCCAAAACCCAGATTCCGCGCGATGGCCAGTCCCAGCAGGGCCGCAACACCCAGATTGTGCTGGGCCGGGTGCTAGATGTGCTGCTGCGTATGTTGCACCCCACCATGCCGTTTGTGACGGAGGTCCTGTGGAAGGCGCTGACTGGCAAGGAGTCCATTGTCATGGCGCCGTGGCCCACGGTGGCTGACACCAACGGCGGTGCCAGCGTGGATGAGGTGGCGGCCCGCCGCATTGCGGACGCGGAGAAGCTCATCACGGAGCTGCGCCGCTTCCGCTCGGACCAGGGCGTGAAGCCTTCCCAGAAGGTCCCTGGGCGCCTGGATTTTGCCAAGGTGGACTTGGAGGGCCAGGAAGAGATGATCCGCAATCTGGCTAACACCACCGCGCCGGAGGAGGACTTTGAGGCCAGCGCCTCCATTGAGGTGCGCTTAAGCCAGGGCACCGTGGAAATCTCGCTGGACACCTCTGGCACCGTGGACCTGGTGGCAGAGTGCAAACGCCTGGAAAAGGATTTGGCGAAGGCCAACAAGGAGCTGGAGCAGACCGCCAAGAAGCTGGGCAATGAGGCTTTCTTGGCCAAGGCGCCCGATGCCGTGGTGGACAAGATCCGCACCCGCCAACAGGTTGCACAAGAAGAGGTGGAGCGCATCAATGCCCGCCTTGCTGCCATGCCAGGGGCCAAGTAACAGTGACGGACAATCAGCCAGACAACCAGCCCGACTTCGAGATCGTTGACGCCCTCAAGGAGGGTACCGAGGACTCCCCGGTGGAAATCACGGAGTCCGGGTTGAAGCTCAACCTGGGCTTTGGCGATGAGGATGAGTACGCCGAGCCCGCCCCGGAAAAAGCCACCCCGGAGGAGCTCGTGGAGCTGGCCCGGGTGGACGCGGAGTTAAACCAGCGCTGGCCGGAGACCAAGATTGAGCCCAGCCTGGACCGTATCCAGCTGCTTATGGATTTGCTGGGCAACCCGGAAAAGTCCTTTGACGTCATTCACGTGGCCGGCACCAACGGCAAGTCCTCGACTTCGCGGATGATTGATTCGCTACTGCGTGGTTTCCACCGCCGCGTGGGGCTGCTCACCAGCCCGCACCTGCAGCTGGTGACTGAGCGCATAGGCATTGACGGCCACCCCATCCACCCGCGCGACTTTGTGCGCATTTGGGAGGAAATCAAGCCTTTTGTGGATATGGCGGATGCCCAATCTGAGGTCCCGCTGTCCAAGTTTGAGGTGCTGGTGGCCTTAGCTTATGCCGCCTTCGCAGACGCCCCGGTGGACGTTGCCGTGGTAGAAGTTGGCCTGGGTGGGACCTGGGACGCCTCCAACGTGGTCAACGGTGAGGTGGCCGTCATCATGCCCATTGGGCTAGATCACACGGACTACCTGGGGGAGAGCCTTAAAGAAATTGCTACCGAAAAAGCTGGGATCATCAAAGCACGTGAAAAAGACTCCCAAGACTTTGCCACCCCAGGGGAAAACATTGCCATCATCGCGGAACAGGACCCGGCCGTTATGGAGGTCATCATAGACCGCGCCGTGGAGGTAGATGCCGGCATTGCGCGCGCTGGAAAAGAGTTTGCCGCCCTGGAATCCCGCATTGCCGTGGGCGGCCAGCAGCTGATTATTCAGGGCCTGGGCGGGGTGTATGAGGACATCTTCTTGCCCCTGCACGGCGAGCACCAAGCCAAAAACGCTGCCGTGGCCCTAGCCGCTGTGGAGGCATTCTTTGGTGCCTCCAGCGACCGCCAGCTAGATGTTGCTAACGTGCGCAACGGCTTTGCCAAGGCCATTAGCCCCGGGCGCTTAGAGCGCGTGCGGACCTCACCCACCACGTTCATTGATGCCGCGCACAACCCGCACGGCGCTACCGCGTTGGGTAAAGCCTTGGACCGCGACTTTGATTTTGCCCGGTTAATTGGCGTGGTGGGAATCTTTGATGACAAAGACGCCGCCGGGATCCTCACCGCCTTGGAGCCCTACCTCAAAGAGGTGGTCATCACGCAAAACTCTTCCCCGCGCGCCATTGACGCCTATGAGCTCGCCGATATCGCGCTAGATATCTTCGGCGATGAGCGCGTTTACACCGAGCCGGACTTGCCTGGTGCCTACGCGCGTGCGGTGGAGCTGGCCGAAGACGCGGAGGTTCAGTCCGGCTCCGGTATCATCATCACCGGGTCGGTGGTCACCGCCGGTGACGCCCGCGCCATGTTTGGAAAGGAACCAGCATGAAATATGAGGACATCCCTGTAGCCGAGGAAAAGGAGCTGGGCCCCCTAGGGATTGGCCGCAAGCCGGTCAAAGACCCGCTCAAGCAGTTCAACGGCATGGTCACCGCCAACGGCCTGACCATGGAAATTATCACCCTGCTGCTGGTACTGCCCATGCTGCGCATGCTTTACGAGGGTTCCTTGTGGACCACCCCGAATATCATTTTCGTGGTGGCGCTCATTGTTATCCACGCGGCCATGTTTGCCGTCCTGCGCAAGCCTTGGGTGCTTACGCTCATCCTGGCTGTCCAGGTGGTAGCGGGTATTGCCGGGTTCTTTGTCCACTGGTCACTGACTTCCATCATGGTCATCTTCGGTTTGGTGTGGCTGCTGGCCATCTACCTGCGTTCAGTGCTCATTGAGCGCCTGCGCCGCGGTTACCTCACCACCCAGCACCTAGGAACAAAGGAATAGCCCCAGCTGGCAGTGCGGCACCCCAACCAGTCAGCTAAGCTCGTTGTTATGAAAGTTCTGTACTTTTTCATCGCCTCCCTAGCGTGCGTGGCAGCTATTGCTGCGCAGTGGCTGGGTCAGCCCCGCTGGATGGCTCTGCTTGCACTAGCGGTCGCGGGGCTGTGTCTGGTGCTTGGGCTTCTTCGTTCACAACCAGGTATGTCACGGAAGAGAATTGATTGGGATGATGAAAAGCAAGCCGAAATTGAAAGGCTTTTAGCTAACAACCAATACGGTACTGCTATTTCCCAAATAAAGCTGTGGTTTCCCCATACCAGTGATGGGGAGGCCAAGACGGTAGTGGAGTTCATCCAAAAAACGGGGAAGTACCCCAGCTAGATTTGGAGCGTCGTAGCACCCACCGCGAGTTCTTAGGAGGTCTGCGGTAACATGTGCCCTATGACTGAACGTACACTCATCCTGATCAAGCCAGACGGCGTAAACAACGGCCACGTAGGTGAGATTATCTCCCGCATTGAGCGCAAGGGCCTCAAACTTGTGGCCATGGACCTGCGCGTGACTGACCGCGAGACCGCTGAAAAGCACTATGCGGAGCACAAAGATAAGCCCTTCTTTGGCGAGCTCGTTGACTTCATCACCTCCGCACCCCTGGTTGCCGGTGTTGTGGAAGGCCCCCGCGCGATTGAGGCTTGGCGTCAGCTAGCCGGCGGCACTGACCCTGTGTCCAAGGCAACCCCCGGCACCATCCGTGGTGACTTTGCGCTCAACGTGGCAGAAAACGTAGTCCACGGTTCTGACTCCGCGGAGTCCGCGCAACGCGAAATCTCCATCTGGTTCCCCAACCTTTAAAACCCCAACCCCGGCACGTGCGCTGGCGTACCAACGCCACCTTATGTGTACTTAGTCCCAGGTGAGCTTGCTATAGGCTCTCCTGGGTTCCGGGCGTTTTGCTCTGCCGTTTGCTTCTACTGCTTTCCTTGCGCCGCCTGATATTGGCCAAAATTCCTAGGTGCGCGGCCAGACTTTCCCGAAAGTGTGAAACAATTAGGGGAGGCTATGACGGCAAGAACCTATAGCCACGATCTTTACCCAAAATTTAATACCTGTAAAACGCATACCTTTTGACACCGTTCCCGCGCGGCGGCCTTGTCATCTCATCGGTGGATTCATTTTCCGGTGTGGTGGCTTGTGCGCCCGGGGCGGCATGTCACCGAGACAAAAGAAAGAGTCAGGTGTGGCCTGTGGCTGCAAAGACTAAAGACAATAAGACTAAAGACAATAAGAGCAACCAAAACGAGCAGGGCGAAGCTGAATCTTCCACCGCGAAGACTTCCAAGCAGCCGGCCGCGAAGCGTACCCGAAAGACTACGCGCAAGACCACCTCTAAATCCTCCGCGCAAAGCAAGGAGGCTCCCGGCGCTGAGAAGAAGACCAAACGTAGTTCTACCCGGAAGACCGCCACTACTCGCCGTGGCACTACTACGGCCAAGAAGGCAGCGGATGGCACCAATGTGGGGGATTTCTCTGCAGCTGCGTCCCTAGCTTCCCGCCTGGACCGTTCGGAGATTCCCAACAAAATCCGTTTGCACGCCGTGGCAAAAATGGTGGGTTTGCAGACTAAGCAGGCCGTGGAACTCCTGGCCCAGCAGGGCATAAAGAAGGTTGCCCAGTCCTCGGTTACCGGGGAGGAGGCGAATGCGTTGCTGGATTCGATTATCGCTGCCGGCAAGCCGGCTGAGAAGCCTGCGCGCAAGACTACCCGCAAGCGCGCTACGGCAAAGACCGAGGACGTTGAGCCAACCAATGCTGCCGTTGAACCCGCGGCTGAACCCGCAGCCCTAGATTCCCCCGCAGAGGACAAGCCCGCCAAGCGCACCCGCAAGCGCGCCACTAGGCGCTCTGCCCGTTCAGGTGGCGAGCAGGAAAAATCCACCGCTACCCTTGCGGAGGGCCAGGGCGACGTGACTGGTGGCTCCGCAGCAGAAGCCCCTAACGCCGGTGTCCCCAACGCCGATGCCCCCAACGCCGGCGTCCCCAACGCCGAAGACCCCGCCAAGCTTGAGGAACGCGTTCGCAAGAACGTGGACAATGAGATTTCCCAGATTGAGCGCAAGGTGGAAGAGGAGCTGGACTCCCAGCAGCCAGCGGATGAGGCTCATCCAGACTCCCCGGCCGAACAGGACGCGGGCCAACCCCAGGACGGGCAACGCGACCGTGGTGATAACCGCCACGTAGACACCGGCACCGTTGACGTAGCTCAGCTACACGAGGCGCTGGTTGAGGCCGGTTTAGACCTGGAGGATCCTTTTGCACCCGTAGTTACTCCAAAGCCGGATTTGGATGATGATGAAGACGGCTTTGAATACGCCCCCATCTTCATGCCGCCCAAGGAGCCTTCTAAGCCCAAGCGCCGTTCCACCCGCAAGGCCAAGGAAGAGTCAGCGGCGGAGCCGGAGGAAGTCGAACAGATCGAAGAACCCCGCGGCATTCGCGGTTCCACCCGGATTGAGGCGCAGCGCCGCCGCCGGCAGGAACTGCGGGAAAAGGGCCGTGAGCGCAAGCACCTGGTGAGCCAGGCGGAGTTCTTGGCCCGCCGCGAGTCCGTGGAACGCACCATGGTGGTGCGGGAGAAAGAGCGCAACGACGGCGGTGGCAAGGTCACGCAGGTGGCGGTCTTGGAAGATAACCTCCTGGTGGAGCACTTTGTCACTAGTGAGACCCAAGCGTCCATGATTGGCAACATTTACTTGGGACGCGTCCAGAATGTTTTGCCATCCATGGAGGCCGCCTTCATTGATATCGGGCAGGGCCGCAACGGTGTGGTCTACGCCGGTGAGATTAACTGGCGCCAGGCTGGCCTTGGCGGACGCTCCCGCAAGATTGAACAGGCGTTGAAGTCCGGGGATCAGCTTCTGGTCCAGGTGGCTAAGGATCCGGTAGGGCACAAGGGGGCGCGTCTGACTACCCAGATTTCTTTGGCCGGGCGCTATTTGGTGTACGTGCCTAATGGGCGCAGCGCCGGTATTTCCCGCAAACTTCCCGTCCCGGAGCGTAAACGTTTGAAGGGGATTTTGGAGCGAGTTGTCCCCGATGATGGCGGAGCTATCATCCGTACGGCTGCGGAAAATGTTCCTGAACAGGCCATTGCTAAGGACGTTAACCGCCTGCATTCCATGTGGGAAGACATCCTTAAGCGGGCGAACAAGGAGAAGAGCTCTAAGGGCGCTAAGCCGGTTACTTTGTACGAAGAGCCCGACCTGCTGGTCAAGGTTGTCCGCGATCTTTTCAATGAGGATTTCCACAAGCTGGTAGTGGATGGCAACCGCTCTTTTAACACCATTGACCACTATGTTCAGTCGGTGGCGCCGGACCTTGCGGACCGCGTTGAGCGCTACGACCGCCGCGCCAACGGTGGGCAGGACGCCTTTGAGAGCTACCAGATTGATGAGCAGCTGCAAAAGGCGCTGTCGCGTCAGGTGTGGCTGCCCTCCGGCGGAACCCTGGTCATTGACCGCACTGAGGCCATGACGGTCATCGACGTCAATACTGGAAAGTTCACCGGGTCGGGCGGAAACCTTGAGGAGACCGTTACCAGGAACAACCTGGAGGCAGCTGAGGAAATCGTACGGCAGATGCGCCTACGGGACCTGGGCGGCATGATTGTGGTGGACTTCATTGACATGGTCCTGCCGGAAAACCAGGATTTGGTTTTGCGCCGCCTCAAGGAGGCCCTGGGCCGTGACCGTACCCGCCACCAGGTCTCCGAGGTCACCTCGCTGGGCCTAGTCCAGATGACCCGTAAGCGCCTGGGAACCGGCTTGGTTGAGACTTTCTCCACCGAGTGTGAGGCCTGTAACGGCCGCGGCATCTTGGTCCACGAGTACCCCGTGGATGAGGATGAGGAGTTCAACTCACAGCAGTCCCGCAAGGGCGGGAAGCCCCGCAAGCGCGCGAACGACCCCGCGCGCCATCCCGCTATTGTGGCCCTGCACCAGGACGGCCAAGACAGCCAGGACGACCAAGACGCTCAGGACGGCCAAGACAGCCAGGACGACCAGCTCAACCAAGACAGCCAGCACGATCAAGACTCTCACGATGACAGTGCGAGCCGGGAGAACCGCAACGGCCGAGGCAACCGAAATTCCAGGGGACGGAAGAAGCTACGCCGGGATGCTCGTTATCGCGAGGACGCTAGCCAGGATGACGCAACCCAGAATGGAGCGAACCCGGATCACGCGAACCAGTCCTCATCTTACGAGGACTTGGCGGACGCCGTTATCGCGCCGAGCACGGATTCATCCGCGCACGGTAGTGGTGACGCGGATTCCCAGGATGGGGATGAGCAGTCAGGCCGTGGCCGGGACCGGCGTGCCAAGCGCCGCCGGGGTACCCGCGGTAGCTCGCGTGGCCGCGCCGGGCGCTTAGGCACCCAGGATGGGGACCATCCCGACCCCGGGACCAACGCCCAGGAAGATACCAGCAACATTGAGGCCATTGCCCACGCGGCGGCCGATAACGCTGAGGCAACCGATGAGGTAGGGGAGTTCACCTCCTACATCCCGGACAATCAGGAGCAGGCCCAGGAGGCGCAAGAGCAGTCCCGCCGCAACCGACGCCGTCGCGCTACCAAGAAAGTCTCCGCTAAGAAGGACCGCCACCAGGTCAAGGACCAGAGTAAAGATCGCGGCAAGGAAGAAACCGGCAGGCGAAGCCAAGATAGTGACGCGCCACAGCCAGCCGGACTGACCTATGATGAGGCCCTGGCTGCGTTCGAGGCCTCGCCGCGCCGCAAGCGCAAAACTCGTGGTAATTCCCGCTCAGATCACAAGCCACGGCGCGAGGACTTCGCTCCTAGCGAGCAAGGGCAGGCCGGGCCGGAGCCGGAGGAAAAGCGGGAGAAGCGCACTCGCGTGAAGCCACAGCAGGACAAGGCACCGCGCGCCGCCAAGAGCGAGCGCAGCAGCGAGCAGGAAGTGGAAAGCGCCGCTTCGGCGCGTCGTCGCCGCCGGGTCGTCCGCAAGCTGACCCCGGAGCGCGCCGAAAAAGACGCCCCTAACAAGACCTCAGTAGCCAAGGCAGAGCCGAAGGCTGCCAAGGCCGCCCAGGCGGACGTTGAGGCTGGGAAGGCGTCAGAACAAGCGGAGGGTACGCAGCAACGCTCCCGACGCAGGGCGCGCAAGCGCGTAGCCGTTCGCCGCACCACGGGCGAAAGCACCAGCCCTAGCGCCGGCACTCCCGCTGGTTCAACCGCTGCTGGCAATGCGCCGGACGCGCAGGACCGGAAACCGTCTGAGAAGCAAGCCAAGGCTGACAATTCGAAGAAAAAGACGGTGAAGGGCCCTCACGGCCGCCGCCGTGTGGTGCGCAGAAGTACCACATAGGGCGCGTGTGGGGCGGGCGCAACACCCGCCCCTTTTACGCGGTTTGTAATTTGTGGCCTAAACGGGGTAGTCTTTGACAGTCGCTGTTTAGGCCACATCTGCGCACCGGCGTCCTCCTTGTGGGGCCCGCATGGTAAGCGCAGAGCCTAAACGCAATATTTTCAAAGTAAATGTCCATTCAAGGTCCATTCAAAATAGAAGGCCTTGAGCCGAGTTTAGATAAGGGGTAGCCCTCTATGTACGCGATCGTCAAGACCGGCGGCAAGCAGTACAAGGTTGCTGAAGGTGACCTCGTCAAGGTCGAGAAGATCGAGGGAGAGCCAGGTTCCACTGTTGCTCTCACCCCGGTTCTGCTCGTCGATGGCGCATCTGTTAAGTCGAAGGCAGAAGACCTGGAAAAGGCTTCCGTTTCCGCTGAGATCATTGAGCACGTTAAAGGCCCAAAGATCCGCATCCTGAAGTACAAGAACAAGACTGGTTACAAGAAGCGTATGGGACACCGTCAGCCCCTAACCGTTTTGAAGATTTCTGGTATCAAGTAAGCCTTAACCGGCTGTAGATTTTCCTTAAAAGGAGGGAAACCACATGGCACACAAGAAGGGTGCATCCAGCTCAAGCAACGGTCGCGATTCTGAGTCCAAGCGTCTTGGCGTCAAGCGTTTCGGTGGTCAGCAGGTTAATGCCGGCGAGATCATCGTGCGTCAGCGCGGTACCAAGTTCCACCCCGGTGAGAACGTTGGCCGTGGCGGTGACGACACCTTGTTCGCACTTGAGGCAGGCGCAGTTAAGTTCGCCATCAAGCGCAACCGTCGCGTCGTGAACATTGTTCCGGCTGAGGAAGTTGCTGCAGAAGTTTCTGCGTAAATTCCTTAAAAATCCGTTCTAGGGCTTGGGCTCCCATTCGTGGGAATCCCCAAGCCCTAGTTCTTTTATGTATGGCCATTTCGGGGAATAATCCTTGGGCCGTACGCATTGTTAGTAGCAGTAAGAATTATTTTGCCAATTAGTGATCTTTCTACGGAAAGGAAGAGGTTTCATGGCTCGTTTTATTGACCGCGTCGTATTGCATCTGCAGGCAGGCGACGGTGGGCACGGCTGTGCCTCTGTCCACCGTGAGAAGTTCAAGCCCCTGGGCGGCCCTGACGGCGGCAACGGTGGGCACGGGGGAGACGTCATCTTGGAGGTTTCCCCACAGATCCACACCTTGATGGATTTCCATTACCGTCCCCATATCAAGGCCGGTCGTGGTGGCAACGGTGCCGGGGACTGGCGCAACGGCGCCCGCGGTGAGGATCTCATCATGGAGGTCCCTGCCGGTACTGTGGTGTATTCGGAAAAAGGGGACATGTTAGCGGACCTTACGGTTCCAGGTACCCGATTTATCGCGGCTGAGGGCGGCTTTGGCGGCCTGGGTAACGCAGCCTTGGCCTCGTCCCAGCGCAAGGCTCCCGGTTTCGCGTTGCAGGGGGAACCCGGGCAGGCGCATGACCTTATCCTGGAGCTGAAGTCCATGGCGGACGTCGGCCTGGTGGGCTTTCCGTCTGCAGGCAAGTCCTCGCTTATCTCTGTCCTGTCTGCCGCCAAACCAAAAATCGGTGACTATCCCTTCACCACCCTGCAGCCCAATTTGGGCGTGGTGGACATGGGCAATGAGTCCTTCACCATTGCGGATGTCCCGGGCCTTATCCCGGGTGCTGCGGAAGGCAAGGGGCTTGGCCTGGATTTCCTCCGCCACATTGAGCGCACTGCCGTCCTGGCGCATGTTGTGGACACCGCCACCATGGAGCCTGGCCGCGACCCCATGTCGGATATCGAGGCCCTGGAAAAGGAACTCGAGGAGTACCAGCAGCTATTGGACAATGACACGGGTTTGGGCGATCTTAAAAACCGCCCCCGCATCATCATCCTGAATAAGGCTGACGTCCCTGAAGCCCAGGAGTTGGCTGAGTTTGTTAAAGAGGATCTGGAAGAGAAATTCGGCTGGCCGGTATTTATTATCTCCGCCGTCGCGCGCAAGGGGCTGGATCCTCTCAAGTACAAGCTGCTGGAGATGGTGAAGAAGCACCGGCGTACCCAGCCCAAGGTGAAGGCCGACAAGAACAAGACCATCATCCATCCGTTGGCTGTGGGTAAGAAGAAGGGCCACTTTGCTGACTTCCATGTCAAGGCTGACCCACAGGTTGAAGGCGGCTTCATTGTGGAAGGTGAGAAGATTGACCGGTGGATCACCCAGACTGACTTCGAGAATGAGGAGGCAATCGGCTACCTGGCGGACCGCCTGGCAAGGGCTGGCGTAGAGGATAAGCTCTTCAAGCTCGGTGCTGTGGAGGGCTGCCCGGTCACCATTGGTGGCATTACCTTCGAGTGGGAGCCTATGACGGGCGGTAACGCTACTGACGCCGGCCGTGGATTCGACGGCCGCCTCCATAGCACGGACCGCATGTCCGCTGCTGAGCGCAAGCGCGCCTCTCAGGCCCGCCGCGGCCTCATCGACGAACTCGACTTCGGTGATGAGGACAAGATTGTCACCCGTGAGCAAGCTAACAGGGACCGTTGGCAGGGTTAGGGCGACACATTATAGCATAAGGGGAGAATATTACAGTTGATATAGCATCGGGTTTGGTCTAGATTTTTTACTAAAGCGACAGAAAACTGCCAGCAAACTTTTCGCAAAGCGTTAAGCAGGCGGAAGCAGTGTCGCCCAAGTCCCTTCTAGTTCAACATAAGGATTCTTATGAACAATTTCTCCCGCAAAATGATCTCACTTTGCGCTGCCACCACCATTGCATGTGCTGGTGCCGGAATTGGCCTTCCTGTCGCTTTCGGACAGGACACTTTCCCTCGCACATTGGCACCCACCGATCTCCAAGACCAAACAAAATTCCTGGATAATGACCATGAGGTCACAATCAAGGTATCCAAGTACGTTGGTGAAGCTGGAGACCAGACCTCCCCACTTGCAGGAGTTGCTTTTGAGGTGCAGCAAGTGCAGGCTGCAAGCGGCCAAGGATTTGACTTCACCACCCAAGAAGCCTGGGAAGAGTTGAACCAACTGGTCGATGGTGACGTTGATCAGAAAATTGCTGACATCATCACCGGCAAGAAATTCGTTGGAACGGCGAAGACTGATGAAACCGGGGCGGACGGATCGGCCACCTTCACTTTCAACCCTGCTACGGACGACGTAACATACGGGCCTGGTGTCTATCTTGTAACTGAAAAGCTAGATGCTCAAGACGTGGAACAGTACAACCTTTCGGAAACGTCGCCATTCTTGGTAGTCGTACCGAGCCTGGATGACGCAGGAAACTGGGTTTATTCCCAGGAAGCGTTTCCGAAGAACCAGGAGATTAAAGCAACCAAAGAGGTTGATGACAATGACCTTACCCTGGGTAAGGATGTCAAATACCGGCTCCAGGTAAAGATCCCCTCCACAAACCTGGATACCCTGAAAGTTACCGATGAATTGGTACCGCAGCTGCAATATAAGGAGGATCTCGAGGTTGAGCTAGTCTCTGAATCTAGCACGACGCCTCCGGTGCCCCTTACCAAGGATACCGATTACACTTTGTCGGCCCCGCAGGCTAACAATCCAGGTGGAACAGTGGAGGTCGAATTTACCGATGAAGGCCGCAAAAAGGTGGAGGAGTTCTATAGTGGAAATACCAAGTTATCTCCAGCGACTCCAGCACATCATGACGGGATTATCCGTGTTGATTTCAGTGCAACGCTTGTAGAACTACCGGACAAGGGTATTCTGACGAACACCGCAAAGTTCGACATCAATGGAAAAATTCATTCCACTGATGATGACAAAGGCACTCCAGACAAAAGTGATGACACCCCGGCTAGTACGACGCTGGCAAACTTGGAGTTAACAAAGACCGGTAGTGACACTGCATCTGAACTCGAAGGGGCTGAGTTTGAACTGTACCGTTGTATTCAGGAGCAGGCGTCGAATGAATGGAAATTGCTCGGCGACAAGCTCTCCGTCGGCAATAGCTCGGCAGATCCTACTAATGTCGACAAGCTCATCACTGAGATCGATGCAACTACGAACAAAGCAATGTTCAAGGGCTATGGTCTGCCTGTTTCTTCGCATTCGACCAGTGTGCTCTCAACCAAAAACAATGATTTCTGTGTAATTGAGACGAAGTCTCCGGCTGGATTCGTTCGTAACCCTGAGATTCATCACCTTACTCTGGAGCAGCCTGCTGACCAGGCTCCGATCCTGAAAGCCTCCATTGATAACCAAAAGACCACCTTCCTGAACCAGTTGCCTGCAACTGGTGCATGGGGCATCATCTTAGTGTTCTTGGTTGGTCTGGGCTTGCTGGCTCGTGGTCTCTACACCACCCGCCGCGACAACCTGGCAACCGCTTAATTACTTAGCAATTAAGTAATTTGGTTCAACTCCACCCGGTCTTTCGGGTGGAGTTTCTGGAAAGAGAAATGATGATGGCTGTGAAACATAGAAAAGAAGCAACGAAGAAGAAAACCCGTCTTCGGGGCCCCATCTATATCATTCTGGCCATCATTGTTTTTCTTACTCCGGTGGTTATTACTCATCTTAAAAATATTGAGCAAAACCGCCTGGCGCAGTACTACTCGGAGTCGGTCCGCAACATTGAACCGGCCCAAAAGGCTTCGCTTTTGGAGGAAGCACGCGAGTACAACCGGAATTTACCCGAATTCGGCTCGCTAGACCCGTGGGTTAATGGTATCGACGTTAGTACTCCCGGATATAAACTTTATCTTGAACAACTAAATATTGATTCCATGATGGGGCGCCTTCGGGTTCCCTCTGTGGGGATTGACCTTCCTATCTATCATGGAACCTCGACCTCTACTCTTGCTCACGGCGTTGGCCACCTTTATGGCACGGCGCTTCCTGTAGGAGGGAAGGGAACACACTCAGTGTTGACAGGTCATACGGGGCTTGCAACATTGACTATGTTTGACAACCTCACACACATCAAAACCGGCGATGTCTTCACAATCGAGGTGCTTGATGAAACTCTTGCGTATGAAGTAGACCAGATTGTGACGGTGCTTCCGGAAGACGTAGCCAACATCAAGCCCGAGGTGGGACAGGACTTCGTTACTCTGGTCACCTGTACGCCCTACGGCATTAATACGCACCGCCTGTTGGTTAGGGGGCATCGGACGGAACTTATTGCCGAGCAGTTCGAAAAAACCTATACCAGCCCTTGGCAGGTGTGGATGAAACTTGCCGTGGCTATCTCTCTACTGGCTCTGCTTTATCTGTTCTTCCTTCTGTGGCGCCGTAGGCGCAAACAGAAGGAAGAAAATGGACAATCTCAAGCCGCACATTTAAAGGAATCTAATTAAAATGGTCAACAAAAAACAATATCGGTTAGGGCATATCTTCGGGGTGTTTCTGTTGGTTATTGTGTGCACTTTTGTGTTCATAGTTCCGGTGTCCTCGGCGCAGCCTTCGCGGACGCCTAACTTCTTGCAGATTGCTAAGTTGCTACCGGGGCCTGAGGATAGCTATGCGGGGTTGTTTGATGAGGCTGCTATTGTCGGCGCTGAATATCAGGCGTTGAAGCTTGATGGGCTGGGTGATGTGACTCCGGAGGAGTTGGGTCAGCTTGTCAAGGACAATCCTGAGTTGTTGACTGATGAGCCCGGTGTTGAGGTTGCCGGCACTTTTACTGCTACTTCTGATGACGCTGGTGTTGCTTTGTTCCAGGGGTTGGAAGAGGGGATTTACCAGATTACGGAGAAGTCGCGTCGGGTTGGTGACGTTCCGGAGTTGCTTAGTTCTCCGTTTTTGGTGATTGTGTCTGGTACGACGACTGCGGTGCGTAGCAAGATTCAGCCGTTGACGGTGACTAAGACTTCGCATGAGCCTGAAGTTCAATACAAGGATGAGATCGTTTATACCATCTCTTCTGGTGTTGTCCAGCCTGATGTTAATGGGAAGATTTCTAAGGCTCAGGTTAAGGACTCTTTGGATGGCGCCTTGGAATTTAAAAGCGTATCCAATGTAGTTATTTCTAATCTTGATGGTGACGTCAAGTTGGGGGAGTCCGACTATTTGGTAGAGGCTTCTGGGCAGGATGTTGTTGTCTCGCTGACTGATTCTGGTTTGACTAAGTTGAGTAAGAGACGGGCCAATCACCCGGAGACCACTTTGGAGTTGGATTTGACTGCCACGGTGGACAAGATGGTGTTAGGCAATACTCGTATTGATAACATTGCGTTTGTTGCGATGGATGGTTACTGCGGCTTTACCGGTCAGGATAAGGATTGTATTGATAGCATTCCGGCTGTTGAATCCGGTGTTGCTTCTTTCCACACCTCGCCTTTCGGTCCCATTGAGGGCATTATTACCGGGATTATTGGTTTGCTGATTACTGGTCTTGGAATTGGGCATTTGGGGAAGATGTTGCTCAACTTTGTGCCGGAGCAGGCCCAGCCGGCTCCGCAGCATACTGACGTGCCCAGCAAGGCTTCGGATCGTTGGGATGGCGGAAAGCTTGGTGACCTGGCTGAGACGGGCGCTAGTGTGCTGGGGGTTGTGGCGGTAGCACTTCTTCTGATACTTGCCGGTTGGTGGCTGATTGGTCGTAAACGTCGCAACGAAGACGAGGCTGAGCTCTCCTCTCTAGAAGGAGAAAAGTAGATGAGGGAATTCAAAATTTTAGATTTTTATAATATGCGACGTAACGAGGAGTTTGAAATGAATCAGGATAGCCGACATCAAGGGCGGTCGACATTCAGATTGTTAGCCCTGTTTCTTTCGTTGTTTGTTTTTAGTTTCCTCGTTGTTGTTCCATCGTCCCTTCAAAATAGTGCGGCTGCCGTTGAAACGAATGAGCAAGATCCATCGGTTAATGAGGCATTTAAAAATCGTAATTCAAAATTCAACCGTTATGGGGGCTGCGAGTATCGCCGCTCCGCACAATCCGTTTCGGTGCAGTGGGCACCCGAATTGTGTTGGTTAGATATTGGCGGCGTTCAGCAGGCACTGCAGAATTCATCTAGTAGTGAAGACTCTTGTGACCATTTCTCCCAGACAATTGGCGACCTGACGTTGTGCTTTAAACCTAAAAAGGTGAGAGGGGATCATTTCGTCTCCGTAAAAAGCGAAGTAGATATCCTTAAGCCAGGGGGGTCAGCTAGCACAACCTTTGGAGGAAGGTTTAATTTTAACCGCTACCCCGGTTCTAAAGCTTCTTCTCTTTTAACTTCCCAGCATAAAAACGTCACCGGGTTGAATGATTTTGCTGTTATTGAGTTTTCTGATATTAAAATCCTAGATTCGAGGAACAATCCTATAGAGGATTTTAGTTTCTATGTAGCGGATGCTCAGTCAACAGACTTCCATTATGACTCTACGTTTGGCGATATGATTACCATCGGCCCGGCCGAAAATTCTGTTGAAAAGCTCTTCGAAATGCGTCCAGGCATCAATGGAGGCTCTGGTCAAAACTGGCGCGCCGAATTGTGTCTAAAACATAACGGTCCAAGTGGTGATCTGTTTAAATCAGGGATTTACGAAGAGTGGGACAGTGAACTTCCAAAAAATGACTATCCCTACGTTTGTCACGCTGGAAATGCTCGAATACCATCTGGTTCCTTTTTGCTAGAAGTTAATAGCCCAAAGAATTTGGAAGTTGGACTATATTCAAAGTCCTCCAGCAGGGTGCCGCGCCACTTGCAGAGTGTGGCTTTCGCTTTGACCCTAAGCGAGATCGGTGGGCACGTCACGCAACCTGATACCTCTATCGAGGAGCGGGTTACTGGACAGAAGTCTCAGTTCAATTTTGCCGGGGGTAAATATTCCGGAGGCAATTTTGTTTCCATAAATACGAAACCTGGTGAGCTGGGACCGCTGCCCCGTAGGGCCGGTGGGACAACTAATTATGTCTTAAAAGATGAGATCATGTTTCGGTCCTGGGCTGAAGGGGTGGATGCTGCAAAAGCTCTAGACCGTTACAAAGCTGAATGGACTTGTAGGGTTGGTAACAGTAGCCCTGTCACCTTTACTAAAAATCGTCCCGCCGGTGGGTTCGTGGTTGAAGAAGGCAAAAAGGTTATCGATGGGAATGAGGTTGGGTATTCCGAGGTTAGGCATGCAAATGATGCGAACGAACCGATTTACTGCAAGGCTGATTGGGATTCCATCCTCGAACCATCCTCAGTTGATATTCACAAAACGGTAGATGGTTCTGGACCCGGTGCTGAAACCAATTACGGCTTCGAGTATGCCTGTGTAATTCCCGATAGTGCGAAAACTCCAGCCTCTCGGACTCCAAGTGGTCAAGAATCCAGCACCCTCGCACTCTTCAATTCAGCCTACCCTGGAATAGAGCAAAAGGGTACGGGGGCAGTGCGGAATAATGGAACCCTTAGTTTTGAAGGTCTAGTTGAAGGCTCTGAATGTACGTTCAAGGAAACTCCTGCGACTTTCGATGGGCACCGGCATGAAGTTTCATGGGATGGTAGTAACTTTGCTTCAGCTAGTGAAAACCCAAAGACTACGGTAGTTGGCTCAGGGGGCGGCAGCGTCACTTTGCAAGCTGTTAATAAATTTATCCCCGATCCACCTATAGTTAACTTGATGCAAACCGTTGAGGGGAGTGCTGCAGAAAGCGTAATCCCTTCCAACACGGCTAAAGAGTTTACTTACGACTTGGATTGTAAAAAGCCCAATTCTGGTGTCTCTGTAGATATTTCGAACAACCAGCAAGGAGTCTTGGTAGGTACTGCGCGAAGCGAGGTATCTAATGCAAATTCGCAGTGTGCTTTAACCGTAATAGACCCTGAGGTACCTGCTAACGTTGAGCGCACTAACCTTGTGGTCAAAGTCGGAGAAAATCAGACTACCGTTTCCCCCAGCGGTTCAAATAATCAATTCACCATTCCTTTGAAGAGCGGTCCTGGTGCGGTAACCGATGTTTCGGTGGTGTCTAATTATGAATTTAAAAAATCCGCTCTCAAAGTTAACGTTGAGCCGCAATGGCCGGATTCTGCGACGGATGATGATAAATCTGTTGCTATTCCGGTAAACTATGAATGTACTCCGCCGCAACCAGGTATCAACGGTACGGTTAACGTGTCCCCGGAAAAAGCAGCAAATGACAACGTAGAACCTGCTGTAATCAGCGATGTTCCGCTAAACGCTAGTTGCACATTAAAGATTGAGGTACCTAATGAATACAAGCGGTTTGAGCTGAGTGATGCCCCGATTGAGGTCCAGCATTATGATGCCAACAATGTTTTAACTTCTCTCGGTCGTTTAGATCCCGTTAATGGTATTACTTTCCCGGCAAACGATGACGTAGCTCCGCGCCTTTTTGACCATGTTGTAATCCGGCCCACCTTCAAAAGGCGGACAGTCGGTGTACGCGTAGTCAACTTTAAAAACCCTGAGGCTTCTACGTTGTTAACAGGGAATTTAAGCGACGGGAAGCGTTTTGAGAACGCTTTTGAGTGCGATGGTGAGACCTTTCCCTCTGACAACACTCAGGGTATAACTACCTTCGCTGACGCAGGGGATGCCTCGAATAGCGGTCTTTGGGGAACGAGCGCCCCAACTGGCGGGACAGTCGTTCAGCTTCCAGCCGGCGCAAAGTGTACTTATAAACTCCAAGGTTCTGCACTTGATGCTCATACGCACATCGACGTAACTAATGGAGACCGGAAGCCATACTCCCAAGTTGGTGCCTGGGGAGCGGAAGAACAGAAACCGAGTACGAACCCGACTTCACTCTTAGACGAGGAATCAAATGTCGATGATTCGAAGAAGTCACCCACTCTTACCTTTAGGGTGCCGGTTGCTAAGCCTGCTAACAATGAACCAGTAATGACTATTGCTTCTGAGACTTTCTTTAAAACGGCAGTTGCTGACGTTAAGTTCGTTAAAAAAGCGGAAGGCGCGGCTTCTGACGGGCAAGAGTTCCGTTTTAACCTGAAATGTGCGGATCAAACTGATAAAGAATTTGTCGTTGAGTCTGGGAAGAGTCATCTTCTTAAAAACATGAAAATTGGCAGGACCTGTTCCATAGAAGAAGTCGTCCCCGACCCCAGTCCTATTCCATTTGTAAAGACCGGAGAAAGCGGCACACTTGTTTCTCTAACCCCCGAGGCCGCTACTGCCTCCACGCCTCCAAAGTGGGATATTGAAGTTCTGCCTGTGGAAGATGCCTCTGATACTAATACCAGCGGTTCTAAGTGGTCAGTTGAGGCAATCAACACCATTCCGGGCATTGAACTGGAGAAGAAGATTAAGGGTGGGCTTATCTCTCCCATGACGCAAGCAGTATCCGGTTCGGTTCTTTTGCCGCTTGGCGCAGAAAAGATGACCGTGACCTATACAGCGGTCAATAAGTCGGGTAAGGCGCTCAATTCTCTGTCGCTGAAGGACCCAAGTTTGTCTGGACTTACCGTAGTTGACTCAGGAGGTAGCGAATACTCAATCGGACAAGATGGTGCCATTCCAGATGGCGTATGCAGTTGGAACTCGACTCAAACTCCTATGAACCTTGAAGGTAATCAAAGTGTTGGATGTTCTTTCGATGTGAAAATTCCGGATTCCGGCAATTACTATCACTACGAAGGGGACTCGGCTGTGGTTACCGCAACGGTTGCGGATTCCCCCCGGGATCTAAAGGACTCGGTAAGTGATTCTGCTGCAACCGACGCCATCAGGCTCTCTGCCTCGGTCAGCGGAATGTTGCCGCAGGCCGGTGTACCCACGCTGGTTCTTGTTCTGCTGCTGGGGCTTGGTACCCTGATCTTCGGTCTGTGGCGTTACCTTCGTCGCGAAGAAGAAGATGACCAACTGCAAGCAGCTTAAGGAATAGATAGTGGAAGTAGCCGTACCAGGCAGCTCGCGTGAGGGGTTGGGATCTAAGCCCCAGCCCCGGCACGCGAGGAAGAAGAAACGCGGGCGCAGTGGGGTGGTCTATATCCTGCTGGGTATCCTGGTACTGCTTTTTCCCATTTTTGCCACGCTGTACAACGATTATCAGCTGGACAAAACTGCACGGCAGTACGCGCAGAAGGTGAAAGAGATTGAACCCGGTGAAAGGGTCCAGCACTATATCGATGAAGCGCACGCGTACAACCAGAGGTTGGCGCAGTCCGGTCACCACGCCATGAAACCCGACCAAAGTTCGCCTGGGTTTGATGAATACATGGATACGCTGAACCCTCCGGAGACAAGCGGTATGATCGCGCGCATTGTCATTCCTTCGCTGGATATTGACTTGCCGGTTTATCACACCACTGCGCCGTCAGTCCTTTACCGGGGAGCGGGGCACATGTTCGGCTCAGATCTTCCCGTGGGCGGGGAGGGCACCAACGCGGTTATCTCAGCGCATACCGGCATGGTTAACGCTTCCATGTTTGATAACTTACCGCGCGTCAAAGACGGTGCTGAAATCTACATCGAGGTGATGGGGCAGACCTTGGCCTATGAGGTCACTAGCCGTCAGGTTGTTAAGCCCGATAAGTACGACGCAGTGACTTATGAGTCTGACCAGGATAAAATCACGTTGATTACGTGCACCCCTTACGGCATTAACACCGACCGGTTGCTGGTCACCGCTCACCGTATCCACAAGGATGATATCCAGATCGAGGAAACTTGGAAGCCAACCTTTTCCTGGTGGATGGTTCTGGCTCTGGTGCTCATTTTCCTGGTTCTGCTTATTGTTGTCATCCGGGAGTGGCGCAGGAAACGCCGCAGGCGCGCTGCCAAGGCTTTGGCATCAGCTGATGCAAATCCAGGTAATGGCCGGGAGTCAGATTCCTGCTAAAGCCGTTATCCGGGTTTGGTTGAACTTTTGGGCAATTCAGAGGGGTTGCTCCGGATCCCCTCAGACTGTCCCGGCACTAGCAAGGAGCTAACTAGAGTTTCATCCTTTATGGACCTGGTAGGAATTTGAGGTTTCCCTGTGATAATTCCTATGCCTGATATTAGGGATTGGTGGGATCTTCCTCACTGTCCGTTGGGGAGTAGGTGCTTATATGCCGGTGGTAGGCCTTTTGCTCTTTTGGGAGGAAGGCCAACGTTTCAATATATTTGTCAAACTCTCAGTTTGCTTACTATTCTGTAATATCGGGGCCTGTACAGATAGAGGCCCAAGAAGCTTCGATTGAAGCTTTGTTCCCCGCGGACAATTATTCCCTTCAGTTTTCTTACAAGAGTAGTTATGTACCTTTTCCACCGCAGCAGGTTCACCGTTTCTGCTTCCATGTTCCCTGGCACCGCCCTGGGGACTGGCAATGCCGATTACGGTGAGAGACGCCTTCAACCCAAAACTGGGCTTGGTGACCTACCCTGTCGAAATCCACTTCGTTCCCCGCAGCATGGGGGAGAGGTTGGTCCCGGAGTTTCCAAAACTTTTTTAAGCGGCATTAGTGAGACTTTCGATAACTGCGAGAAGTCCCCTGACCCCGGGCACCCTGAGGTGTGCTACCCCTTCTTCTTTGCAGGAGTTTCCAGTCCCAGAAGTTCTGTAGGTGGTCAACGGGTAGGTCGGAGTATTCCAAGAAAAGCTAGACACCCGCTGTCGCCTAGTGCAGGAACGCGGCTAACCGCCGCACACGTCCGGAAGGAAATCCTAACGCTGGGGAGGAGGGAACAACTGTGAGCACGTCAAACGAACACCGGAAAAGGGAAGGCATGATACCCATGAAATGCGCCAATACTCGGGTCATCGCGATTATGGCCGCCTTCGTTCTGATCCTTGTGGGACTTGCCGTTCCGCGTGGGTCGGTCTTTCCAGCGCCTGTCGCACACGCGGCACCGCCCGCTGGCCTGTTGGCTAACCCTAATACTAAATTCAGTGGCTGTGAGTTCCGCGTATCCTCTGAAGGGTCTCCAACCGAGGCGTTGGCGCCACAGCTGTGTTGGCTGGACTTTTCCCAGATCCGAGACCCTTGGGACGCGCCACAGCAATTTAGTCAGAAGATTGGTGATTTGACGCTCGAGTTCACAGCCCAAATCGTAGACGGTGGGCGTGAATACATGGACCTCACCCCGGAGGTCGTCTCCGGTGATAGCGGGTCTATTTTCGGTTACGATACCGAAGGGAAGGTTAACTTTGGTCTAGATCGTGACCCAGCGATAAACAATGCGATTCTTACTGGGGTTGAGAATCCTGGCAGCAATGCCCATCGCCCCGTGTTGCGCACACATTTGGGCTACAACCCTAGGGGTGGCAAGAAGAAGTATGTCGTGGTCAAGCTGGATGATATTCGAGTTTTTGGTAAAGATGGCCGACAGCTAGATAAGTACGATTTCGTGGTGATGGACGCGGAGCGCACCACTACCCGTGCCAATGGTTACCACGAGTTGATCTCGCTCAAAGCGGACTCTCGCGGCAAAGTGCAGCAGCCGTTATTCCTCCCCGAGGATTGGAACAACACTTGTAAGTGGTCCCGTAAGCCGGGTAATAACAACGGTATCAATTTCTCTTTTACGGGGCCGAACAGATGGAAATCGATAGCAGCAGCTGACTGGGAAGTCGACGGCAATACCTATGATTTTGTTTGTGCAGTTGATTACAGCGTTTACGAGCCTGGTGCGTTTCTTGTTTCCGTTAATAACCCCAAATCGCTGGAAGTTGGTATGTACACTTCCGGAATTGGTGGTGGTCAGCAGGCCATTGCTATCGCGCTGAACGTGGGCCGCCTGGGCGGTCACGTGGAAGCAGACACGTCCGCAGAACAGGCAATCTTGGCAAAGCAAACCACGTTCGACTTTGAAGCCGGTGCCATCAAGGACGCTTACGAGGCCGTGCTCAAACCTGAAACCGAAGAAGAAAAAGCGCAGAGCGTGAGTCAATATTCCACCCTCATCCGCAAAGTTTCCTACGAGGGGGCCATTCCGACATCCGCTGACCCTTACGTTTTCAGCTCCACGGCTACCACCCCGGATGGCAGTGACGTGTTTAAACGCTATACCCCGAAGTGGACGTGCCAGCTAGACCACGAGGTGTTCTCCCCGGATAATCTGCCGGAGGGCTTTGAAATTACTAACGGGGACAATGCCTCGAAGCTGAAGTATCCCAACACCGAAAACAAACCGCTGTACTGCAAGGTGGACTGGGAGCCGAAGTTCCGTGAGGCTTCTTTGACTGTAGAAAAGACCGTCACCGGCCTAGATACTGCGGTGGAGAAGTCCTTCGATTTCTCCTACCAGTGCACCCCGCTGCAGGCTTTTACTCAGGCTTTCGGTGATGTCCCCATGAGTGGCAATTTTCAGCTGAGCAAAGCCGCTGGGCTAACCAAGAAAGTTGATGGCCTGGTTGAAGGCGCGCGGTGCGAGGTCACTGAGGACCAGGCAACTGCCGGGGAGGTGGGGTACGACCACTCGTTCAGGTGGAACGGTAGGCGAAATAACAGGGGAGCCACAAGATTGACGCTTGAGGCCGGTGACGCTCCTGCCAACCGTCTCACCGCCACGAACACCTACACCAAGAAGTTCACCAATATCGAGCTAAGTAAGAAGCTAACTGGTTCTGCTGCGGCCGATATCGTTCCAGCAGGAAGCACCAAGAATTTCGACTTTGACTTGGAATGCCAGAACGCCCCTAAGAGCACCGTGTCTTTGACTCTGCGCAACCAGGGTGGCACCGTGACCACCGCAGGGGTGAAGAACATTACGCGCCTACCAGCGGGCGCGGAGTGCACGCTTACCCCGCAGTCCCCGGTGGAGCAGGACAACGTGGTATTTTCCTTCCGCCAGCTCGACCAGGACGGCAACCGGGTTGCCCGACACGAGTCACACGACCCGTTTACTCTCCGGCTTAAGGGGGAGCCTAACTCCACCACTAGGCTGGCCATTGAAGCTTCCTATATGCGAACCGCGCCGGTGATCATCCAGGCCACCACCGAAGGCCCCGGCAAGGAGCTTGGAGAGGCCCCTACGCGTTCTTTGGATATTGGCTACCGGTGTGAACTGGATGGCCAGACCGTGAAAGAAGACCGTGTCTCCCTGGTACCGGGTACTAGTGCCCAGGTAGAGGGGGTGCCCGTGGGTGCTACGTGTACCACCGACCTAGCGGAGGGCCAGCCGTACGAAAAGCCCCGCTTGGTGTTGGAGAAATCCACTAAACCCACAATCCAGGTAAAACGCGCGGATAATCGGTTGACCGTCAAGGCTTATTTTGACCTGCGTAGTGTCCCAGTGCGCGTGGTCAATATCCAGCACGGTGCCCCTGCGGAGCTCCACGACCGGGTTTTCGAGAACACAATTAGTTGCAAGTCGGAGGATTTCCAGACCACCACCACGGTGGGGGGCGCCCTGAGTGCCGGAAGTGCGGCTACTGACACCGCGCCTACGGGCGGGGACATAGCGGAGCTGCCCGCTGGCGCCCAGTGCAGTATTGCGCTGTCCGGTAACGCCTTGGAAGCCAGTCCGCTGCTGGATGTCACTGCCGGGGACCGCAAGCCCTATTCGCAGTTTGGTCTGTGGAGCGGCCAGCAGCCGGCAGACGCAAACCCGGACGCGGAGCTTTCGCCTGACACAAAGGTCACTGCGGAGATGAAGGCCCCCACGCTGACGTTCACCACGCCTAAGCAACCGGCTGCCCAAGGCCAGGAATCAGTGATGACCATCGCGGCGGAGACCTTCTTCGCCCCAGCCACTGCGGATGTGACCTTCACCAAGGAAGCTGACGGTGCAGCAAAGAAGAACGCGGAATATTCGTTTACCTCCACGTGCGGTGATGACTTCACGCTGCGCGCGGGTAAGTCCCACGTCTTTGCTGACGTGCCGGTGGGTACCACCTGCACCGTGACTGAGAACGTCACTGGGGCGCTTAGTCCTGTTGTCAGCGTCAGCAACAAGGCGCTTTCGGAAGACTACCGTCTAGACAATGTCCGTGCCCAGCAAGCAACGGCAAATAAGGGGCCGCAGTGGATCTTTGACGTCAAACCCGTGGCCCAGGCCACCGACACCGCGACGTCTGGGGATAAGTGGAAGCTGGTTGCCACCAACACCATTCCCGGCATCGCGTTAGAGAAGGATATTAAGGGCGGGGCAATCTCCGCTGCCACCAAGGCGGTGGCCGGTACGGTCATGCTTCCCGGTGGGGCTACCACCATGGAGCTAACCTACCGGGCGCGTAATCTGTCCACCGCGCCGCTGGAAAACCTCACGCTGAAGGACCCTTCCCTTGCTGGCTATGAGATTTCGGCTGACGGTGCTACCCACACAGTGGGGCAGGAAGGTGATATCCCGGCGGAAATTTGCCAGCTCGGTGAGCTTGCCGGGGAGGCGGAGGCGCAGTGTACCTTCACCGTTGCCATCCCCGGTGACGCGGATTCCTACTTCCATTACAAGGGGTCCAACGCCACCATTACCGCTGGGGTGGTTGGTGCTGTCCAGTCTGAAACTGTCACTGATACCGCTGCGACTGACGCCATCCGCCTTTCTGCCGCCGTGGCCTGGATGCTGCCGGAGTCTGGTATGCAGACCTTGGTTCTTTTCCTCGGTGTGGGAATTTTACTGTTGCTGTTTGGGCTAAGGCGTTACTTGCGTCGTGAGGAGGAAGAACTGGCCTAATCTTGCGTAGGAGCTCGGGGACGCTGTTTTCTTTGCTGTTTCGCTCGGCACTGTTCTGCACTGTTCTGCACTGTGCGCGGGCTATCATTCGAAGGAGACATCGCGGAAAGCAGCGTGACATCCTGGCCACCATGTGGGAACAAAGTGCATAATCACGCTGCAGGTTCTCCTGGTGGACATAGAACGTGGTCCCCTCGCACATCGTGAGCTTAACTGAGTCTTCGGCTTTTGGCCCTCGGGGTGGAAGTAGTCAGCGTTAAATGAACTGTGCCCCTTTTCCGCGAGGATTTGGCTACTGCGTGTTAGCTCTTGGGCTTAGCTCTTGTGCATAGCCCCTGCGCGCAGCCAACAGCGGCAACGCCGCCAGGATTAGAAGCGGGCTTGGGACAAGGAACAAGATAAGCTTTAAAACCATGAGCTTTAGCCCCGACCTCCGCCAGCAGCTTTCCACCGCCAAACGTATCGTCGTCAAGATTGGATCTTCGTCGCTTACTGACGTGGACGGGTTCCGCACCTCGCGGGAAAAGATTGACCAGATTGTGGACGCGGTGGCGGTGCGTATGCGGACTTCGGACGTGATTGTGGTGTCCTCGGGTGCGGTAGCGGCGGGCATCGGTCCGCTGGGGCTTTCGTCGCGCCCCCATGACCTGGCCACCAAGCAGGCGGCCGCAGCAGTGGGGCAAGTCCACCTGGCCAATGACTGGGGCGCGTCCTTTGCCCGCTACGGCAAGTCCGCGGCGCAGGTGCTGCTGACGGCATCTGACATTGGCAACCGGGAGCGGGCCCGCAACGCCCAGCGCACCATTGACCGCCTGCGCCAGCTGGGGTGCGTGCCCATTGTGAATGAAAATGACACGGTGGCTACCTCAGAAATGCACTTTGGTGACAATGACCGGCTCTCTGCGCTGGTGGCCAACCTGGTGGGCGCGGACGCGTTGTTTTTGTTCTCTGATGTTGATGGGCTCTATGACAAGAACCCCGCCCAGCCGGGGGCGCGCTTTCTCCCCGAAATCCGCAGCGGCCAGGACCTAAAAGGCGTGGTAGCCGGTGATGGCGGCAAGGTAGGCACCGGCGGGATGGCCACCAAAGTACAGGCCGCCCGCCTGGCCACGCGCGGCAATATTCCGGTGCTGCTCACCAGCGCAGATAACATAGGGCCCGCTCTTGCCAGTGCCTCCGTGGGCACCGTATTCCACACCCGCGAGGAAAAACACCTCAACTCCTGGAAATTCTGGGCGCTGTACTGCGCGGACTCCGGCGGGGCCGTGCGCATTGACGCCGGTGCTGTCGATGCCGTGGTTTCCGGCGGCAAATCCCTGCTAGCCGTGGGGGTTACCGAGGTAGTCGGGGAGTTTGCCCCGGGGGAGATCGTGGACATCCTGGGCCCGGAGGGAAACATCATCGGACGTGGGGAAGTGGGCTACTCCGCGGAGGACCTGCGCCGCATCAAAGGACAGCAGACCGCGCAGCTGCCAGATGAGTTCAGGCGCGCGGTGGTCCACGCGGATTACTTATCCAACTTTGCCAGCCGGATTTAGCTGATCTTAGCTAGGGTGGTGGCCATGAAGTTTTACATGGGACCCGCGAAATGGCCAGAGACAATCGCTGATATTGAGGCCGCCGGGCATGAACTGGTAGATAGCTTGGACAAGGCGCAGGCGTATGTGTGTACCACGCCCAACCCCAAGAAGGTGCCGCAGTTGCCACCGTCCGTGGAGTTCGTGCAGTACTGCTACACCGGTGTTGACCACCTTCTTGACGCCGGCGTGATTGTTGAAGGTGGGGTGCCGTGGTGCAACACTGCCGGTGCCTTTGCCAAGCCGGTAGCGGAGTCCGCCCTGGGGTTGCTGCTCTCCCAGGCGCACCACCATAAGGCTTTTGCTTTGGCCGCCACGTGGGACGTGGCGCGCGAGTTAGATGATTCCCAGGCGTGGCTCTACGGGCTAGGCTCCGGGGTCACAAGGCACGTGGCTATCTTTGGTGCCGGCGGGATTGGGCGGGAGCTCATCCGCCTGCTTCAGCCCTTTGGTGTGCACATCACGGCGGTAAACCGCAGCGGCCGCGCGGTTGCCGGCGCGGATGAAACCGTGGCTATGGAGCACGCTGGTGAGGTGTGGGGGAAGGCCGATTTCGTGGTCAACATCTTGCCGCTGACCCCGCAGACGCAGGGTCTGATTGACTACGCCACCTTCCAGGCCATGAAGCCCACCGCGGTGTTTGTCAACGTCGGGCGCGGCGCCACCGTGGTCACCGATGACCTAGTGCGGGCCGTCAAGGAAGGCCAGATTGCCGGCGCCGCCCTGGAAGTTGTGGACCCGGAGCCGCTGCCGGACGGCCACCCGCTTTACGGGCTGCCCAACGTGACGCTCACGCCGCATATGGGGGCATCGGCAAGTGTGGCTAAGTACCATTTAGGCCGGGTTTTTAACGCCAATGCGCAGGCCTTCCAACAGGGCAGGCCCATGCCCACCCACATCGACGTGAAAGCAGGATACTAGGACATGAAATACGCAATTGCGCCCCATGAATGGGAAGAAACCACCACCGCTTTGGAAGAAGCGGGCCATGAAAAGGCCGCGCTGGCAGACGCAGACTTCCTAGTATTTAACGGCCAGCCAGAGGAGTTCCCGGACCCCCTGCCGGACAACATTGGGCTGGTGCAGGTGCACTTTGCCGGAGTGGACCACATCCTGGACATCATTCGTTCCTCCGGTGCCCGCTGGTCCAACGCCGCCGGCCTCTACGCGCCCACGGTGGCGGAGTCCACCGTCGCGCTGCTACTAGCCCAGTTGCACGCCCACAAGCGCGTGGGCAATACCTGGGATAACCGCGATGAGGTCGAAGAACACACCAGCTTTCTGTTTGAAGACAAGACCGTGGCCATCCTGGGTGCCGGCGGGATTGGCAAGAAGCTCATTGAGATGCTCTCCGGATTTGGTCCGCGCATTGTGGCCGTCAACCGCTCCGGTGATGACGTGGAAGGCGCGGATGAGGTCATCCCGTTTTCTGACCTGGACACCGTCTGGGGCAAGGCTGATTACTTTGTGTTCCTAGCTCCGCTGACGGAGGAGACCAAGCACATGGGCAACGCGGAGGCCTTCCGCGCCATGCCCGCGCATGCCGTGGTGGTCAACGTGGGCCGCGGCCCGCTTATTGACACCGATGACCTGGTTCAAGCCCTGCGCGACGGGGAGATAGCTGGTGCTTGCCTGGACGTGACTGACCCGGAGCCGCTGCCGGACGGGCACCCGCTGTGGGAGATGCCCAGCGTGGTTATTACCCCGCACCTGGCCAACCCGCCCTATTCCATCCGCAAGCGCATTGGTGCGCACACCGTGGAGGTCGTTGCTGCGTGGGAGCAAGGCAAGGAGATCCCCACGGAGGTGGACCCGGAGGCCGGGTACTAGGCAGGGGCATTCGGTGCCTTGATTTAGCTACCTTTATGCTCGAGGATGGTGCTGAGCCAAGCCAGTGCCACGGGTAGAACTTTCCTGGGAAGCTCTGATCTGCGCGAATTACTAGGAGGGCTCAAGCGGGGTAGAATTGCTACATGCCGAAAATCACGCCAATCGAGATGGGTCGACCACGAGTCCTTGAGTTTTTTGCTGGGATTGGACTCGCCCGTATGGGGTTGGAAAAAGCCGGCTTTAGCGTGGTGTGGGCGAACGACATTGAAAAAGACAAGAAATCGATGTACGACCGACAGTTCGGGGAGTCTACTGCGCACTCCTATTCTTTAGGCGACATCGGTGAGGTTGGGGCCTCCGATCTTCCTGGGGGAACGTCTCTAGCGTGGGCCTCATCGCCGTGCACGGACTTATCCCTTGCTGGTACCAGGAAGGGCCTTGCAGGAAGCCAATCTGGAACCTTTTGGCACTTCGTACGGATCCTCGAAGAACTTGGTGAGGAACGGCCTCAATCTGTGGTCTTGGAAAATGTGACAGGACTAGCGACCTCTCACGGGGGAGAGGACATCCGTTCTGCCATCAAGGCATTCAATGAACTTGGGTACTCAGTTGACGTTCTAGCAATTGATGCTCGGCGTTTCCTTCCGCAATCGCGGCCGCGCATCTTCCTTGTGGGCTCGCAAAAACCGCCCGAAGCCAATGAGGAAGGGCCTTCAGAGCTGCGGCCTGAATGGATGCAGTGGATCTTTGCAGACCCTGAGCTCAGGACTCACCGGGCGGTACTGCCGTCCCCGCCGGCTCCCAACACCGGCGGGTTTAGCGAAACCGTGGAAGAGATGAACCTCAATGACTCGAGGTGGTGGGATTCTGAACGCACTGAGGCATTCTTTGAATCCCTATCTCCCATCCAGCGTGCCCGGGTGCTCTCCATGCAGAAAGGCGTGGAAGTCAAGTATCGGACCGCCTACCGCCGCACCCGCAAGGGCAAACCAGTGTGGGAAGTAAGGCCCGATGACATCTCGGGTTGTTTGCGAACTGCGCGCGGGGGCTCATCAAAGCAAGCAGTGGTCCGGCTTGGGAAAAACCGATTTCAAGTTCGTTGGATGACCCCTTTGGAGTATGCCCGTCTCATGGGTGCGGCAGAATACGACTTGAGCGCGGCGCGCACTAACCAGGCGCTCTTCGGCTTCGGTGACGCTGTGGCTGTACCAGTTGTTGAGTGGCTGGCGGAGAACTATCTGCTACCTCTCATTGCAGGGACCTTGGAAGCACCGGCCTTCCAAGGGGAAGTGAGAAAATATGGGTAGCAGAGGCATAGCAAGCTACAACGATTCAGACGGGGATCCCCCGGCCAAAAGAACTCTGCCTACACGCTTTGTACAGGGATTTAGAGAGTTGCTTTCAGAGGCTCTAGCGACCGAAGACGAATTGAGTGGAGTGAAACTCAGTAGGTGCGTTGGCGTCTATGCGTTCTACGACTACGACGGGGAACCAATTTATGTTGGCCAAACTACCGAGAACTTCGCCACGCGTATCGGTAGGCACCTTCGGGGGCAACGGTCAGACACACTTGCTTACCGAATTTTGGACCCTTTCGAGGTCGCGGAGATGGAATTGTTTCCGATCACTTACCCTAGCGGGGCCTCAAGGGCCGAACGCAGGCTCTATACAGACGCCGTTGAGTACACTGCTTACGTTCATGCCATTAGAAACTCGAAGTATAAGGCAATTCTGAATGAAAAATTTCCGCCTTTTGCTCCCGAAGTTAAGCTGCCAAAGTCCTATCGATTTAACCTGATCCCGGAAGGTATGCGGGAAGACCGTGAGCACCCGGATGTTCGTATTGCACGGCGGGCGGAGACGTTGTCGCGTGTGGCGGCGGTAGCGCACGAACGTGGAGAGGTATCCAATGGCCTGCGGCGCGTCATCGTAATCCAGGCCGTTCGCTTGGCTGATCTGGCGGCCGCCAGGTTGGCCTACGCCGAGGGCAGGAAGCGCCCCTCACCGGAAGCAATTGACGTGCAAGCCTTGGTAGGAAATACGGTTCCAGAATTTGCCCCGGACCTGGATATCCGCTTTCCCTCCCCACCGGTAAGCTAACCGGTCGCGAAAAGCCCACACCGTCAGAGCCTGGCCGGTGTGGGCTTACGCGTGTTGCTATGACGTGGGGAGAAGTTCAGGGTCTTCAGACACCGCCTGTTTTGACGCCGCTTGCTTTGGCGTGTGGGCGCGGGTGGCCAGCGCCTTGACGCGCCGGGAGAGCACCCAGTCGGCTAACAGCATGGCCGCCAGGCTCACGCCGAAGACGGGCAGGTAGACGCCCACAGTCAGCAGGAACAGGGCCACCAGCAGCTTATCGCGGGTGCCCAGTGGTTGGTAGGGGCCGGGCACGCCGGCAATGGCGCCGGCGCGGGTGCCGCGCTTGAACCACAACACGTAGCCAATCAAGCACAGCGCGGTGATACCAATGCCCGTGAAAAACAGCAGGATCTGCAGCGGCAGGCCAAACAGGATTCCCATGTGGAGGTAAATGCCCCAGCTGGTCAGTTTGCTAAACAGCGGCAGCTGGTTGAAGGGAAGGCGGTCAACAACGGCCCCGGTGGCGGGGTTGATGCTTACGGCGTCAGAGGTCATGCGCCACGGCGTCCAGCGCTCACTGGCCTGCCACGCGTGGTCAGTGTCTTTGGGCGGGAACAGCCGTAGGGAGCCGGTGAGGCCCTCGCTCTTGGCGGTGGCCCAGACGGTGTCCACGTGGCTGGCTAGTTCCGCGGCGGTGTAAGTTTCTACTTCTTCTTCTGCTGCGGCCGCGCCGTGGTGGTGCTCGTGCCCGGAGGCCGGGGCCGCAGCCTTAGCCGGGTCGAGCGCGGTGTTGACGGGCGCGGACTTCCAGCCGAAAAACTCTACGGTCTTGCCCACGTTGTTCCCGGAGAACGGTGCCCAGGTCAGGCCAGTAACGGACAGCCCCAGCATGGCTACCAGCAAACCGGCGCCGATGATCCCGTGCACGTTAGTCCACCAGTTACGGCTGGCCTTAGCACTGCCGGAGCGGCCGGTGAAAAAACGTTTGCCGCCTACGCGCTTTAACCAGAGGAAGACGCCGCCTAGGGCCACAAACCACATCCAGGAGGCGGCAAGCTCAGCGTAGAGTTCACCTGGTGGGCCCAGGTAGAGGTCGTGGTGGGCCTCGGAGATGAGCTTGCGCAGGGGCAGCTCACCCAGGCCGGAGTAGCTGGCCTCATCGCCAATGACTTCGCCGGTGCCGGGGTTGACAAAAATGCTGCGCAGGCGGCCGCCTTCAAGCTCCGGGTCTGCTAGCAGCACACGGGTGGAGTCCTGCGGTTCAGCGGCCGGCCATACTTGGGCCAGCTCCATGTCTGGGTACTGGGCCTGGGCGTTGGTGACCTGCTCTTCGAGGGAGACCGGGTGGTCGGTTGCTGCCACTTTGAGGATGTCGCGGTAGACCACGTTTTCCATGGTCGGCGCCAGGGCGTAGAGCGCGCCGGTGAGCGCGGCGATGATGATGAATGGGCCGATGAACATTCCGGCGTAGAAGTGAATACGCCTAATCAGCGGGGCGAGCCCCGATTTTTTGGCCCCTGTTGAGGCCTGGACGTCAGTCATGGGAGGACTTTTCTCCTTGTGATCGGTTTTGAGTTGTCTGAGTTGGGTGAAACTTTCGAAAGTTCAGGTTCGGCCGCTAGCGGCAGTGATGAAACAGTCGAGCGGGGTGGTCAATTGGTTCCCGCCCTCCGCGCGGTTGTGTGTACTTTCCGGCCTAATTGATAATTTTTGGATTAGCCGGGAACTTTTTTCAGCGAGTGAAAGCGCCTATAAATGGCGGTTTGCTGGTGTGTAGCGCCCGGGAACGGCGAACTTTTGTGTTTAATCCCACACAATTGGGCCAGGCGGTGCTGGCCGCTGGGCTAGAGTTGGATTATGAGTTCAAAAAACAGTGCCGTAACTAGCGCCGTAACCCGCGAAGAAGAACGCCAGGAAGTGCTCGCCCGGGCCGCCGCAGCCAAGAAGGTTGCACCCCAGGTAGCGCAGCTTCCCACGCCGGTGAAAAACGCCATCCTGCTGGCTGCGGCCGGCAATCTGGTGGAGCGCGCGCCAGAGATTCTGGAAGCCAACGCCCGGGACGTAGCCGCGGGCCGCGAGCGCGGGTTTAATGACTCCCTCATTGACCGCCTGAGCCTTGATAAGGACCGGATAGCCGGGATTGCTTCCGGCCTGCGGCAGGTGGCCAGCCTGCGTGACCCGGTGGGGGAGGTCCTGCGCGGGCATACGATGGACAACGGCATTCAGATGACCCAGGTGCGCGTGCCACTGGGCGTGATGGGCATGGTCTACGAGGCCCGCCCGAATGTCACCGTGGACGCCTTTGGCCTGGCCATGAAGTCCGGCAACGTGGCGCTTCTGCGCGGGTCAAAGTCCGCCGTGCATTCCAATCAGGCGCTAGTGGAGATCCTGCAAGATACGGTGGTAGACCACGGCCTGCCACGCGAGGTAGTCCAGCTGCTGCCGTGCCAAACGCACGACTCCGTCCAAGACCTCATCACCGCCCGCGGCCTAGTGGACGTGGTCATCCCGCGCGGCGGCGCGGGCCTAATCGAGGCCGTGGTCACCGGCGCTACCGTGCCCACCATTGAGACCGGAACGGGCAACTGTCACTTCTACGTCGACGCCTCGGCGGACGTGGACAAGGCCATAGACATGGTGTTAAACGGCAAAACCCGCCGGCCCTCAGTATGCAACGCCACTGAGACGGTCCTGCTTGACGCCGCGCTGCCGGACGCGGACAAACTGCGGGTCGTTCTCGCGCTACAGGACGCCGGGGTGACGGTACACGGGGACGTGGGGGAACTAGGGGGCATCGGCGTAGAAGGCGCGGTGCAGGCCACGGAGGAAGAGTGGGCATCGGAATTTCTGTCCATGGACATCTGCGCCAAGGTGGTAGACGGCGTCAGCGGCGCCATCGCACACATTGCCACATACTCCACCGGCCACACCGAGGGCATTGCGGCGCAAAACGCGGACGTTTTGACCGCGTTTGCCGGCGGCGTGGACTCCGCAGCCGTCATGCTCAACGCCTCCACCGCGTTCACCGACGGTGAGGTCTACGGCATGGGCGCAGAAATAGGCATCTCCACGCAAAAACTCCACGCGCGCGGGCCCATGGCGCTGCCGGAGCTGACCTCCACCAAATGGATTTTGCAGGGCAATGGTCAAACTAGGCCTTAGCCAGGCGCTAAAGTAGAGGGGTGAAAAAGACTCTAGCTACTTTAACCACCTGCCTGCTGGCGTGCAGCCCGGTATTCAGCGGCCACGCGGCGGCTAGCCCGGCACCGGCACCCGCCCCGGCAGCGTGCCCCGAGATTGCCGTGGTGGCCGCCCGGGGCTCAGACCAAAACGCCGCGCAAGGCGAATACCTGGGCCCGCAGACTTACGGCACGCGCACCTCCAACGGCTATGAAGGCCGCAACTTCATTTCCTTTTTCCACTTCGTGGACTCCCGCCACCCAGGACTGATGGACAAAGTTCAGGTAATTGGCCTAGATGAGGAACAATACCCGGCCGCCATGAATGTCCCCCCGCTGGCCAAAGAAGGGGAAGTGCTCTCCTTTGGACAAGTGCTAGAGCGCATGCACTTCATTGTCACCCACTACTCCTTGGGGCAAATGGCCTGGGGCACCACCTTCGGGCTGCTGGACTCCCTGCGCCGGGGTGAAGAAAACGCGCCGGGCGTGGTGGCGGAATACGAACGCCGCACCGGCTGCAAACCCCGCTACATTGTGGCCGGTTACTCCCAGGGCGCTATTGTTGCCACCTCGTTGGAAAAGCCCCTTGCCGCACAGGGCAAGCTCCACGGCGCTTTTTACCTGGGCAACCCCCTACACCGGCCCGCCGGCATGTCCGTGTGGTACCCGCACCAGCTGGCGCCCCTGCCGCCCCACGCGCGGATTGACTACTGCCTAGCGGGGGACTTTTCTTGCACACTCACCCCAGAAAACGCGCTGTTGGCGCTGAGAGACAAAGCCAAGTTGCACGCCTCCTACTTCCAGGACGCGGCAGCGGGCAACCCCACCGCGCAAGACATTGCTGTGGCGGATAGGTTTGCCAGCCTCATACGCGGGTAAGATGTGGCGGAGTTTAAATACCCTCTGTACAGAAAGTTCAACGGTGCGTACTTCTTTTCTTTCCCGTCTAGCGGGTATCGGCGTCGCGGTAGCCGCCACGGTTACCACGCTGGCCGTGCCCGCAGCCCAAGCCCAAACCTGCCCCGCCGTAGTGGTGGTGGCCGCGCGCGGCTCTGGCCAAAACGGGCATATTTACCCCACCCGCTACTCCGGCCAAGAGCCCTTTGCCTCCAACGGCTGGGAGGGGGAAACCATCCGGGCCATGCTGCACACCGTGGAATCACGCTACCGGGCCACCCACGGCGGGCAGTCCGTCATGCGCGACGTCTACGTCCTGGGGCTAAGCCCGCAGGACTACCCGGCTACCTATCCGGAATACACCGTGCCCAACGTGGCGGTCCCGCAATCGCTGCCGGAGGTTATCTCCATAGCCCAGCAGTGGACCATACCGGTGATTAACACCGGAATCCGCGTGGCGCAGGAATTCTTTGCCTCCGTGGGCACCGGGCGCTCCGGTGTTATGCGCGCTATTGACGGCTACGAGCGTGCCTCCGGTTGCCGCCCGCAGTACATCCTGACCGGCTTTAGCCAGGGTGCCATGATTTTGGCCGAACATGAGCGCGACTTAGCCGCCCGCGGGCAGCTGGCGGGCGTGGTGTACATGGGTAGCCCCAACACCGCGGCCGGGGACCCGTTTACGGTGGGTAACACCACCGGCTGGGGCGGAATTTTGGGCTGGTGGCCGTTCAATAACACCGTGGCCTCCCGGGCCACAGTCAACCGCGTCAACTACTGCCTGCCGCTGGACGGCGTGTGCGATATCTCCCGGGAGAACCTGGAAGCCGCCCGCGCAGCCGGGGGTGGCAACCACGGCCGGTACTTCCTGTGGGGCTCGCAGTGGGACGCCCACGTGGCGGACCAGGTAGGCCGGTGGGTAGACCAGGTGAGGTTCCGGTGAAAGAACGCGTAGGCATAATGGGTGGGACCTTTGACCCCATCCACAACGGGCACCTGGTGGCCGCCAGTGAGGTGGCCCACCGCTTCCAGCTAGACCGCGTGGTTTTTGTGCCCACCGGCCAGCCGTGGCAAAAGGCGGGGCGCGGGGTAACTCCGGCGGAACACCGCTACCTGATGACCACCATTGCCACCGCTTCAAACCCCAGCTTCAGGGTCTCCCGCGTAGACATTGACCGGGAAGGCCCCACCTACACCATTGACACGCTGCGCGATATGAGAGAAATCTTGCCCCAGGCGCAGCTGTACTTCATCACCGGCGCGGACGCCTTGGCCGGAATCATGGAGTGGCGTGATTGGGACACCATGCTGGGCATGGCCAAATTCGTGGGCGTTACCCGCCCCGGCTACAAGCTGACTAAGGAGATGCTGCCAGAGTGCGCGCAGTCCAGCGTGGAGCTGGTGGACATCCCGGCCATGGCCATTTCTTCTACCGATTGCCGCCGCCGCGCCCAGGAAGGAAAACCGGTGTGGTACCTGGTGCCGGACGGGGTGGTGCAGTACATGGCAAAGAATAAGTTGTACCGGCAGGATCAAAATCCGGTGCTTGACAAGGATTGATTTTCGGGTTGACTAGGAAAATTCCGGCTATTCGTGTCAAACTGTAGGGACTTAAGTTATACGCCCCCCATTTTTTAAGGAAATACATTTGTCTATTACTGACGTAGCCCGCACAATGGCTGAGATTTCGGCCAAGGCTGCCGATGAAAAGCTCGGTTCCAACATTGCCGTCATCGACGTTTCTGACGTGATTGCTATCACCGAGGTCTTTGTCATTGTCTCCGCCGAAACCGAGCGCCAGGTATCCGCCATCGTTGATGAAATCGAAGATGAGATGACCAAGGCCGGCTATGAGCCCAAGCGCCGCGAGGGCAACCGCGAATTCCGCTGGGTGCTGCTTGACTACGGCAACGCCGTCATCCACGTCCAGCGCGAAACCGAGCGTGAATACTACGGCCTGGACCGCCTCTACCACGACTGCCCGCTCATCGAGGTGGAAGGCATTGAGACCCCGGAGCGCCCCGGAGAGTGGTCCAATGAGGTTAATATCCGCGAGGTCACCGAGCTCGACGAAATCCCTCTGGCCGGCCCGGAGCCGGAAGAAGAAGAGGAGTATTAAAACCCCAATGAGCCGCCGCCTTTTTCTGATCCGCCACGGCCAGACCACCTACAACGTGACTGGCCGTATGCAGGGGCACCTGGACACCGAGCTCTCCCCTTTGGGCTATGAGCAGGCCCGGGTGGCGGCTTCGCTCCTGGCTGATAAGGGCATCACCCGTATTATTTCCTCCGATTTGGTGCGCGCTCACGAGACCGCGCGCGTGATTTCGGAGCAGCTCCACGTGCCCTTTACTGCCGATGCCCGCCTGCGGGAAACCCACCTAGGCCAGTGGCAGGGCCGCACTTCCGCGGAAGTAGACGCGGAGAGCCCATCCGTGCGCGCCATCTGGCGCCACGACCCCACCTGGCCGCCGCCCGGCGGGGAATCCCGCGTGGACGTGGCGCGCCGCGCCCGGCCGGTCATTGATGAGCTCATGCGCACCTATCCCGAGTGGGACAACGGGGCGGTGCTGGTGGTAGCCCACGGCGGCACCATCACCTCCCTGACGTGTTCGCTATTGGGCCTTGCCCACCAGCAGTACAGTCTGTTGTCCGGGCTGAAAAACACGCACTGGGCGCAGCTGACCGCCAGGCCCAAGCTAAACCTTAAAAACCCGGGGGCTTCGGTGGATTTCACCCCGGAGACTGTACCTAGTGCTAGCTGGTATTTTGACGGCTGGAACATGGGGGCGCGCGTGAGCGGTGACGCCGGGGCGGACGTCTAGTGGCCGTCCGGGTAGTTACTGACAGCGCCGCCGGTTTGCCTGCGGATATGGCCAGTGACCTAGACATCACGGTGTTGGACCTGCACGTGATGGATCAGCAGACCAAGGACGGGGTGGAGCAATCCACCTCCGGGCTCACCGCGCTGGAGCTGGCCGCCGCCTTTGGGCGCCAGGCGCAGTTGTCCACGCGGGAGATCTTTGGCGAATCCCGCGAGGACGGCGTCCTGGCCATTCATCTCTCCCGCGAGCTGTCTTCTACCTGGTCGGCCGCCGTGGCTGCCTCCGGGGTGTTCCCGGATACCGTCCGGGTCCTCGATTCCACCACGGCCGGCATGGTGCAAGGGGCGGCGGCCATGGCGGCGGCCACCCTGGCTAAGCAAGGCGCAACCTTGGACGAGTGCTACGACGCCGCCTTTGACATCATCTCGCGCGGGCGCACCTGGGTCTACATTCACTCCACCGAGGACCTGCGCAAGTCCGGCCGGATTTCCGCGGCCACCGTAATGATTTCCACCGCGCTGTTGGCCATCCGCCCCATCATGGCCATCCACGGCGGCAAGCTGGAGATGGTGGGCAAGACCCGCACCCAGACCAAGGCTTTTACCAAGATGGTGGAGCTAGTCCAAGAACGCGCGGAGAACCAGGCGTGTTTTGTGGCCATCCAGTTCAGCCCGGACGCCCAGGACGCGGCGGAAAAGCTCCACGCCCTGCTAGAAGCCGCTCTTGATGCTGACTCTAGTTTCCTCTTAGTGCCCCTCACCGACGTCCTGGCGGTCCATGCCGGCCCCGGCGCGATTGGCGTGTCCGTGGTTTTTGGCCAGGAGCAGGTGGACCACACCCCGGCTAAGCACCCGCTGTTTAAGAGCAAGAAGGCTGATTCTTAAGGGGCCTTGGCCACAAGCCACAAGCCACAGGCCACAAGCCACAGGCCCCAAGCCACAAGCCACAAGCCACAAGCCACAGGCCACAGGCCACAAGCCACAGGCCACAGACCACAGACTCTGGCCCGGCTTCTGGCCCGGCGCGGCGGTCCACAGGTTTTCACGAAACCACCGTAATTGGCCCAAAACCTGTGGATAACTTCCGCCGGTGGGCCGGGATGGGCCGCTTTCGTGGAGGTTATCCACAGGCCGGCCGGAACGCTCTGGTGCGCTGCGCCAATCTTGCCTACCGTTAGGGGCGTGGCTCGGAATAAGAATGCGCGTTCGGGCGCGGGGCGGCTGCAGGACTTGCTGCAGCCAACGGGGGAAGAAGCGCTCCTTAACGTTGAGTATCCGCGTCCGCGGTTTGGCGTGCCGGTAAGGCAGGCGGTGGTGGTGGCGGCGGTGCTGGTGGCGGTGGCCGTGCTCTACCTGCTTAGCGCACCGCGGGTGGTGGAGCCCACCTCAGCGGTTCCCGGTGGGGTGGTTGGCGTGACGGCGGCTACCGGTGCGCCGCTCCAGGCCCCGGTTGGCGCAGGAGCGGGGGAGCCCAGTGAGCTGGTGGTGTCCGTGGTGGGCAATGTAGAGGTCCCCGGGCTGGTCACGCTGGCCCCGGGTGCGCGGGTGGCGGACGCGCTAGCGCATGCCCGGCCACTGCCGGACGCCAACCTCACCGACGTCAACCACGCGGCGCGGCTAAGCGATGGCCAGCAGATAAACGTCCGCCCCCAAGGTCAGCCGCAGCCACCCGAGCCCGGTGGGCAGACGGCGGGCAAGGTGAGTCTCAACACCGCCAACGCCGCGCAGCTCACCCAAATCAGCGGGGTGGGGGAGGTCACCGCAGCAGCGATAGTGGCGCACCGGGAGCGCATTGGGGCCTTTAGCGACATCGCGCAGCTGCAAGATATCAACGGGATTGGTCCGGCCAAGTTTACCCAGATTTCCGCGCAGGTCACGCTGTGAGCGGGGAGGGCAAGCGCGTGACTGCCGCCCCGGGCGCGGCTATGAGTGAGCTGCGTCTGCTGCCCGCCGCGCTGGCGGCCTGGCTGGTCTTGCTGCTGCCGGTACCGGGGAACCTGGTGGCGTTGGCGGTGGGCGCCGCCGTGGCGTGGGGGCTTGGACAACGTGGCCAGGCCGTGCTCATCCCGGGGGTGGGCCTAGCTACCATCATCCGCGCCGCCGTGGTGCCGGCACCGTCCACAACGGTCACCGCCACACCCCGGCGCTTAAGCTCCGGCCAGTGGGCCGTACCGCTGGGCCCCGACACCAAATTCTTTGACCACCTGCCCGCAGGCGCGGTCAAAGGCAGCCACTACATAAACGGCAGCTTTGCCCCGCCCACCGGCTGGTCCGGCTTTGCTCACGAGGTTTCCACGTCCTTTGCCCAAGCTGTCACGGCCACGGTGGGCCCGTCCAGCCAGGGGCTCATCCCCGGCATGGTGCTAGGGGACACCTCGCTGCAAACGCAGGCGGAGCGGGAGATGTTCATCAGCACCGGGCTAAGCCACCTGAGCGCAGTCTCCGGTGCCAACATCTCCTTGGTGACCACGGCGGCGTTTATCTGCATGCGTCTGCTGGGGGCCAGCCCGCGGCTGCAGGTGGCTGGGGCCGTTGCCGCGATGGCGGTGTTCGTAGGCCTGGTGGGCCCGGAGCCTTCCGTAATGCGCGCCAGCGTGACGGGTTTGGTGGGGCTGGCGGCAGTGGTGGCATCGGCAAGAATGCAGCCCATCCACGCGCTATCGCTGGGCGTGATTGCGCTGCTTATGCTGCGCCCCGGCCTGGCCGGTGATTTTGGCTTCGCGCTGTCAGTGGCCGCTACCGCCGGGATTGTGGTGGCCTTTCCCTACCTCTACCGCGCGCTGGCCCCGGTGCGGCTGCCAGACATCCTCACCCGCGCGCTCGCGGTTGCCATTGCTGCCGATGCCGCCACCATCCCCATCGTCGCAGCCATGACCGGGCAAGTCTCAGTGGTAGCGGTCCTAGCGAACATCCTGGTGGCCCCCGCCACCGCGCCAGTGACCATCTTGGGGCTTATGGCCGTTATTGCCGCCCCACTGGGCCTGGCTACGCCCCTGCTGCACGCGGTGGAGCCTTTTACCTGGTGGATCTACCACGTGGCGCAGTGGGCGGCGGGCCTGAACGTAACTACGGTGGTGGCTAGCCCCGTGGCGGTTGTGCTGGCCTACGGGTGGGTGTTCCGGTTGCTCCGGCACCCGCGGTGGGTGCTGGCCGCGGCGGTGGTGGGACTGGTGGTTCTGTGCGTACCGCGCGGGCAGCCTGCGCGCCTGGACACGGTGGTGGCTATTGTCAGTGAGGAGCAGGCGCGGGATGTGCCCGGGGTGGACGCCTACGTGATTTCCTCCCCCGGGCCGCCCAACGCACGGCCGGTGCGCACACCCGGCGGGATCCCGGTGCTCTACCCGCAGCGCGATGGGCCAGTGCGCGTGATGGCCGACGGTACGCAGCGCGGCCGGTTTGGCGCGCGCTAGGATAGGGGCATGAATCTAGCGCCCGTACACCTAATTGTTGGTGATGATGAATTCCTCATAGAGCGCGCCCGCCAGGCCATCCAGGCGCAGGTGCCCGGCGCGGAGGTCACCGTCCTGCCGGCCGCGGAGGTAAACCCGCCGGCCATCCTGGAAGCCACCAGCCCCTCCCTTTTTGCCGAGGACCGCGTGATAGTCATCACCGTGCCCGACCGCGCCGGGGCGGAGTTTGTACGCACGCTGGTTGACGCCGCCAAGCACCCGGCGCCGGGGATGACCGTGGTGATAATCGTTAAAGCGAAGGCAGCTAAGAACAAAAAGCCGCCGGAGATTGTGGCCAAGTTGTCCCGGCTGGCGCAGGTCCATGAGGCCTATTCCCTTAACCCGCGCGACCTGCTGCCGTGGCTGACGCGGGAGTTCCAGTCTTATAACGTGCGCCCTACGCCTGATGTCATCCACGCGGTACTAGACGGGGTGGGTTCAGATTTACGCGCCCTGGCCTCGGCGGTATCGCAGTTGGTGGCGGATACCGGCGGCAACGTGGACTTGGGCGCGGTGCGCGCGTACTACTCCGGGATCGCGGAGGTAGCCAACTGGGACATAGCCGACGCCGCCGTGGCCGGGCGCACCGAAGCCGCCGTGTCCACCTGCCGGCGCGCACTGCAATTAGGTGCCAAGCCGGTGTCCATTGCCTTTGCGTTGGCATCCAAGGTCTCCGCCGTGGCGCGGCTCTACGACGCCCGCGGTGACCACTTCGCGCTGGCCAAAGACCTGGGAATGAACCCCTACGCGGTCAAAGCCACCATGCCCGTGGCCCGCCGGTGGACAGGTGCCAACGTCACGCGCGCAGTGATAGTGGTCGACAATCTAGCCGCGGAGGTAGTAGGCCAAGGCAATGACGCCGAGTATGCTGTGGAAGCTGCCGTGAAAAAGATCTGCGAACTAGCGAGGTAAAAACCGTGACTGACATAGAACAATTAGCCACCAAGCTGTTTGACTTTGCCCGCGCGGGTGACAGGGCGCTCCTGTCCTACGTGGAGCAAGGAGTCAACGTTAACTTGGTCAACCAGGACGGCCAATCCTTCCTCATGCTGGCGGCCTACAACGGCCACGTGGACCTGGTGCACGGGCTGCTGGCGGCGGGGGCGGACGTGAACTTGCTCAACGACCGGGGGCAATCACCGCTGGCCGGGGTCATTTTTAAAGGTGATGACGCGTTGGTGGACGTGCTCCTAACCGCTGGCGCGGACCCGCAGGCAGGTACGCCCTCGGCGCTGGATACTGCCCGGATGTTCGGCCGTGAAGATCTCGTTTCGCGCTTAGGCTAGCTTTCCGGTTAAGGTAGCCCGGTGACTTTTAGCGCGTTTTTAACCATCATTTTCGCCAACCTGCTTGGAGCTGCCTCGCCGGGACCGGACGTCATCCTGATTACCCGGTTGGCTACCAAGTCACGCCGCCATGCGCTGGCTGCGGTGTTTGGGATCATCACCGGCGTGACCATGTGGGTGACGCTCACCGTCCTGGGTGCAGCGGCGCTACTTACCGCCTTCCCCTCCTTGCTGGGAATAATCCAGGTCGTGGGCGGGTGCCTGTTGGTGTACATGGGGTACCAAACGGTCCGGGGTGGGCTGGCTGCGCGCGGTGCCGTGCCCGCAGACCTCGCACAGGCGGAGGCCATGCTGGGGCGCCTGCGCGGCGCGTATTACCAGGGCTTGGCCACCAACCTGGCCAACCCCAAGATTGTGCTGTTTTTGTCCGCGTTGATTGCGCCGCTGCTGCCGCCCTCGCCCAGCCTGGGCGTGGCACTGACGCTCATTGCGGCCATGGTGCTCAGCTGCTTGGCCATGTTCGTGTTGATGAGCTTTGTCATCTCCACCGCGCGGGTGCGCCGCAAAATGCTGGCCGTGGGCCCGCTCATTGATATTTTGGCCGGAAGTTTCTTCATGCTGGCCGGAACCGGGTTGATTATCAGCGGGCTGCGCGACGTATTGACCTAGCCCGGCTGCGCCAGCTCCATAGCCCACGTGGCCCACGAGTGGACGGTCTTAGCCCGGCGCCGGCAGGTGCTGTCACTTAGCCCCAGGGCGCTAATTGCGTTCGCGATGACCGCCGGCGCCGGAACCTGCCCGCTGGCAAAGGCCTGCGCCAGCACGTCATGGAAAACCGGGCGGGCCGCCAGCGCGCGGATCAGCACCAAGTTGCGGGAGTCGCGGCTTTCGGCGCTAACTAGCTGCGCGCCCGGCAGAGTCAGCCGCAGGGAGTCATCAACTAGCCCCAGGTAGCGGGCGGCGGCGCAGTAATAATCCGCCTGGCGCGGGGTGAAGTCATACTCCGCGCAAATTTCTGCCTTGCTCAGCGGCCGCTGCTCCAACAACTCGACCAGGTTGATGACGCGGCCAAAGTTATCCGCCTGGGGGAAAGCCACCGGGGTGTCTACCACGGAGACCGCGCGCACCGCCTCCAGCAGAGTCTGGGCCTGCAATAAAGACGGCGCCAGGGCGTAGCGGGCGGAGTCCACCAGGCGAATGCTGTGCAAGTTACTGGGGTCGGTGAACTCAAAACGGTAGAGGTTGACCAGGCCGTTGGTGTAGACCATGTAGACCGGCACCACCGGCTTGCTTAAGCTGAGCTGGAAGCGACGGAAAGGAAAATAGAGCTGCCGGATATTAAAATCCCGGGAGATGTGGTTCTTGGCCTCCACTATCACCAGGTGGTGCAAGGACTCAAAGCCGCCGTCAATTTCCATCTGAGCGCGCTCGACGGTGAAATCCCGGCCGGCCAACCGCAGCGGGATATCCAGGGTGGACATGCGCCCGCTCATAGTGGGGTAGTAGGGGCCGTGGCCCAGGAAGTCATCTAACATCCCGGCCACGACGCCGGCGTTGAGCGCCACGGCCTCGGAAGTTATGCGCCCCATGGTCTCTATCCCCGGCGGGATGCGCAAAGTTTTGACCGGGCCGGAAATGTCCGGGAAAGGATGGAAAAGGGAGAACTTGCCCACCAGGTAGTGACTCCGGCTCACCGGGATGACGTTGAGGCCGGCCTGGCGCAGTGGGGCGGGCACCGCAGTGGAAAAGTCATGCTTTGCCATGAGCCGGGGTTCCCGGCCGGAAATTTTTCCAAGCTCCCGGGAGGAGATGGTGAAATAGCCGTCCCGGGCAAGCGCGGCCCGGTGGGCGGCAAGGACCTTTTCCCAGCCGGTGTCATTTAGTCCCATAATTGCGCACCAGGACCTCGGGAACCTTGCCGCGTTTGGAGGCAACGGAGTTGACCGCGCGCGTGGCGTGAACAATCTCTACCGTGAAATCCGCGTACAGCTCCTGGATGAAGTCCGTGGCGGAATTTGACAACAAGAACTTCACGCCGCGCTCATTTAGTTCCTCGCAGGTGTGCTGCAACCGGATTTGGTCCGCGCGGCCAAACCCGCCGGATTGGTAGCCGGTGAAATTGCTGGTGGGGTTGACCGGGTCATAAGGGGGGTCGAAGTAAACAAAGTCCCCGGCCCGGGCACCCGCTATCACGCTGGCGTAGTCCGCGTTGAGCAGCTCGATGTCATTGGTGCGCAGATACCGCGATACCGCGCGCAGCGTGGGCTCATCGCAAATAGCGGGGTTAGCGTAGCGACCAAAGGGGGCATTGAACTGGCCGGCGTTGTTGACCCGGTACAGGCCGTTGTAGCAGGTCTTGTTGAGGTAGATGGTGCGCGCGGCGCGTTGGATGGGGCTCCAGCTAGCAAACTCCGGCGCGCGGTCCCGGGCGCGCATATCGTAGAAGAAGTCCTCATCATTAGGAAAGCTGCTGAGCAGCCGGATGAGCTCCGTGCAGTTGTCCCGGACCTGGGTGTAGACGTTGACCAGCTCCGCGTTGAGGTCGCCCACGGTGGCGGCCGCGGGGGACTGCGAAAACAGTACGGCACCGCCGCCCAGGAAGGGCTCGAAGTAGCGCCCGGCGAGGGCGTCAGGCAGGGCGGCTTTAATCTGCGGGAGCAGCTGGCGCTTTCCGCCCACCCATTTGAGCACTGGCTTAAGTTCTGTCATAACGTCTCACTATCCTAATGCCCCGGGCAGATAAACCCCACAAAGTTCGAATGGGTATTCGAAAGCGGGCTGAAAAGAAAATCCCCGCACTGAGGCGGGGAAATTACTTTAAAGCTCTTAGTCCATCTTGTTCAGGGCAGCTGCCATGCCGGACTTCTTGTTGGCGGCAGCGTTGCGGTGGAAGACACCCTTGGATACGGCCTTGTCCAGGGAGCGGGATGCTGCGCGGAGCTGCGTTTCAGCACCGGCCTTGTCTCCAGCCTCAACGAGGGCGCGGAATTTGCGGATTTCGGTGCGAACGGCAGAACGAACTGCCTTGTTGCGCAGGCGGGACTTCTCATTGGTGAGAATGCGCTTTTTCTTGGACTTGATATTTGCCATGTTAAAAATACCTCTTGATATCGAAATTGATTAAGTAGCGGCTTTTAAGTGGGGACTGGTCTTAAGTGGAAGGTGCGAGCGTTCCTGGCGAACCCAAGGTCCTGTCCGTCGTGTCTCACACGCCCTGCACTTAAAAAGCAACCCGCCAATGATAGCTTAAGCCCGCTGCGCTGGCCAAATCGGGCGGGCGGGTTAGCTGCGGCGGCTGGGTCAGGCGGGTGGGTCAGGCGGGTGGGTTAGCCCCAGCGGTAGGTGGAACGCAGACGGTTGGCAATCCTCTCAAAGCGGCGGGCAGGGAAAAGCACACCCTGCCGGCGAACCTGTTCCTCGGAGATTTCCAGGACCCGGTCCATACGGATCCAGCACTGCCGGCCCTGGTCATCCCATTCCCCGGCGCCTATTTCCAGCCACCAGCTTTCATCGGCGTGTTCGGGGTTGGGGGAAATGGCCAGCCCCAGGATGGTGGTGCGGGTGCGCCCCACGACCAAGATGGCGCGCTCCTGCGGCGGATCCTGCGGAGTGTCCGCCGGTGCCCACACCCACACGACCTCACCGGAGTCAGCCTGGCCGTCCATGTCCGGGGTGAAAAAGATTGACCGCGCCCGGTCCTCGGTCCGCTCAATGTGGATAGTGGCCGCCTTCCGGCGTCCCGTGGGGCGTTGTTCCCCCAGCAGTCCCAAACGGTCGTTAATCCGGCGCAGTCCCTTATCTAGCGGTTGCGCGTCGCGGATTGCCAACGCCTGTTTAAATAGGTGCCATCCGGTTGGGTGCGGGGTCATCATATCCAGTAGTCTAGTGGATTATGTCTAAGAATTTTGCGGCCACCACGTTTACGGATCTCTCTCAGATTCGGAACTTTTGCATCATCGCCCACATCGACCACGGCAAGTCGACCCTGGCTGACCGCATTTTGCAGTACTCCCAGGTAGTAGCGGCGCGCGATATGCGCGACCAGTTCCTGGATAACATGGATATTGAGCGTGAACGCGGTATTACCATCAAGGCCCAGAACGTGCGCTTGCCGTGGGTCCCGCGCAGCGGCAAGCATCAGGGGGAGGAAATTGTCTTCCAGATGATTGACACCCCAGGCCACGTGGACTTCACTTATGAGGTCTCGCGTGCGCTGGAGGCGTGTGAGGGGGCAGTCCTACTTGTCGATGCCGCCCAGGGGATCGAGGCCCAGACACTGGCCAACTTGTATTTGGCCATGGAAAACGATCTGGAGATCATCCCGGTACTGAACAAGATTGATTTGCCGGCAGCAGACCCGGATAAGTTCGCAGAAGAAATCAGCAACATCATTGGCTGCACCCCGGATGAGGTACTGCGCGTGTCCGGCAAGACGGGCGAGGGCGTGGAGGAACTGCTGGACCGCGTAGCCGAGCTGGTGCCGCCGCCTAGCACGGACAAGCCTTTGGACGCGCCGGCCCGCGCCATGATCTTTGACTCCGTCTATGACACCTACCGGGGCGTGGTGACCTATATCCGCATGATTGACGGCAAGCTGTTGCCGCGGCAGAAAGTCACCATGATGTCCACGGGGGCCAACCATGAGCTGTTGGAAGTGGGCATCGTCAGCCCCACCATGCAAAAGTGTCAGGGCCTGGGCCCCGGTGAGGTGGGCTACCTGATTACGGGCGTGAAAAACGTGCGTGAGACCAAGGTTGGGGACACCGTTACCTGGGCCAACAACGGCGCGGAAACGGCGCTCAAGGGCTACCAGGAGCCCAAGCCCATGGTGTATTCCGGGCTTTTCCCCATCTCCCAGGCGGATTTCCCCGACTTGCGCGACGCCCTGGAAAAGCTGCAGTTAAACGACGCCTCCCTGACTTTTGAGCCGGAGACTTCCGTGGCGCTGGGCTTTGGCTTCCGCTGTGGCTTCCTAGGGCTGCTGCACATGGAAATCACCCGCGACCGCCTGGAGCGCGAGTTTGACCTGGACCTGATTTCCACCGCGCCTTCGGTAACCTACCGCGTGGTGGCCGAAGACGGCAGCGAGCAGGTCATCCACAACCCCTCGGACTGGCCGGGCGGTAAGCTGCGGGAGGTCTATGAGCCCATTGTGAAGACCACCATAATCGTGCCGGCGGAATTCGTGGGCACCACCATGGAGCTGTGCCAGTCCAAGCGCGGCCAGATGGGTGGCATGGACTACCTTTCCGAGGACCGCGTGGAGCTGCGGTACACCATGCCGCTGGGTGAGATCATCTTTGACTTCTTTGACCAACTGAAGTCGCGCACCAAGGGCTACGCCTCTCTCAACTATGAGGAGGCCGGGGAGCAGATGGCGGACCTGGTCAAGGTGGACGTGCTGCTCAACGGCGAGCCCGTGGATGCGTTCTCCGCGATTGTCCACCGCGACTCCGCGCTGTGGTACGGCAATAAGATGACCAAGAAGCTCAAGGAGCTTATCCCGCGCCAGCAGTTCGAGGTCCCCATCCAGGCGGCCATTGGTTCCAAGGTCATTGCGCGTGAGAACATCCGCGCCATGCGCAAAGACGTGCTGGCCAAGTGCTACGGCGGAGATATTTCGCGTAAGCGCAAGCTGCTGGAAAAGCAGAAAGCCGGTAAGAAGCGCATGAAGAACCTGGGCTCGGTGTCGGTGCCGCAGGAGGCCTTCGTGGCGGCGCTGTCTACGGACGAGAACTAGCGCCACCGCTGCCTGCGCCGGGCTCGCCTGGGCACCGGAGGGACCAGCGGGTGCGCCGGGCTCGCCTGGGCACCGGAGGGACCAGCGGGTGCGCCGGGCCCACCAGGTTGCGGGCGTCCAGCTACATTGGGCCCACCACCGCAGCGCGGGCTTGATGGCGGGGCGTTACCGCAGGGCGGGCTCGATGGCCTCCCACGCGGGGGCCAGCTGCTGCTCGAACGCCACCCAACCGTGGATACCGCGCGGCAGGTAGTGCGTGGAGTGGTCGATGCCGGAACGGCTGAGGGCATCGGCAAGACGGCGCGTGCAAAGCAGTGAGCCAGTCTCCATCAACGACCCGCCCACCTGGTCAGAAAAAGGTTTGCCCTGCAGGCTTCGGATTTCCTCATCGGTGACCTCCCCGCTAGCTGCGGATAGGTGAATGCGGGTCCCGCGCAGGCCGTCTGGGTGGCCCAGGACGTCATTGCGGTGCCACAGCTCACTGCCCTGCGGGCCCCACATGTTCTCCGCCCGGCCGCCCGCACTGGACACCGTGAGATAAGCAGACTCCCGGCCCAGGCGGTCCACGGTGGAATAGCACCCGGACAAGGCCGCCACCGCGTCGAAGAGCCCTGGGTGGTTATTGGCCATCATCATCGCGCCCGTGGCGCCCATGGACAGGCCGATGGCCCCGCGCTTGCCGTTGTGCCACACCGCCTGCTGCGCCAGCGGCATGAGCTCTTTGGTATAAAAAGTCTCCCACTTCATCCGGCCCAAGCGCGGGTCGTCATGCAGCCAGTCCTGCCACATCGATCCGCGGCCCTGGTTGGGGATGATGACCGTGGGCCGGCCCGGGCCCGGCGGGAACGTGCGCTGGGCAATCCCGCGCGAAATCCAGCCGGAGGTCTGCGGGCTTTCCACCCCCTCGAACATGTAGATAATGGGGCCGCCGCTGCCCACCAGGACATCGGCCTCAATGTTTCTGCCCATAGAAGGCGAGGCAATCACCCAGCGCTCCCGGCCCGGCTCCTCCGTGGCGCGGCGCTGGACAATCCGGGCGGACGTGATAGTGGGATCCACCGGGTAAGGCATATTCGGGTCTACCTGCTGGTAGGAATCCAAGATGGCGCGCTGGTGCGGGCCCAGCAGGTCCAGCAACCCGTAGGCGCTGTGGATAGCCCCGGCGTTGAAGTTGTGATCCCGGGTGAGGTCCTGGTGGACCTGCTGCTCAAAAGTGCCCGGGCGAGCGCCGGCCGCCGGGGTGCCAACAGCCAAGGAAAGTACGGTGGTTAAAGCTAAGGTGCGGAGAACTCGCAACGGGAAACTCCTTGGAAAAGGGGAAAGGGAATTGTCAATTCAATCGCCTATACTAGAGCCTTATGACCAACCCCGGAGTATCCCAGACCGCAGTTTCGTCACAAACTCTCAAGCAGTTGCCCCCATTGCCCGCCCCCAACGCCCAATTGGGCGGCGCACCGGCCGTGGACGTGCTCCGGGACAAGGCCAATGAGTTGCTGCCCGAACTCCAGGAGCTGCGCCGTGACTTACACGCCCACCCGGAGCTGGGAAACCACCTCCCCGAAACTCAGGCCCGCGTGCTGCGCGAGCTAGAGGGACTGCCGCTGGAGGTTATTCCCGGTATCGGCGTCAGTTCCGTGGTGGCCGTCCTGCGCGGCGGAAAGCGCGGAGACCACCCCGTTTCGGTGCTGCTGCGCGCGGACATGGACGGCCTGGAGGTCACCGAGCGCACCGGTATGCCTTATGCCGCGAAAAACGGCAACATGCACGCCTGCGGGCATGACCTGCACACCTCCGCCCTGGTGGGGGCGGCCAAGGTCCTGTGCGAGGTCAAAGAGGACATCCAAGGCGACATCATCTTCATGTTCCAGCCTGGCGAAGAAGGCCCGGGGGGCGCGCGGCCCATGATTGAAGAGGGCGTGCTTGACGCCGCCGGGCGCCGGCCCATTGCCGCCTACGGCATCCACGTGGGCCCGCAGGACTTTGGCAACTTCTACCACCATCCGGGGCCCATGATGGCGTCATCGTCCAACTTGCAAGTCACCGTGTTGGGCAAGGGCGGGCACGGCTCCCGCCCGCATGACGCCATTGACCCGGTGGCGGCGCTGGCGGAGATTCAGGTGGCGCTGCAAACCGCGGTTACCCGCCGTTTTGATGCGCTCAACCCGGTGGTCATTACCGTGACCAAGCTGTGGGCTGGGGACGGCGCCATCAACGCCATCCCGGACAAGGCCGGCTTTTTTGCCACGGTGCGCGTACTGGATGACACCGCCATTGACCGCGTGCGCCAGGTGATTACTGAGGTCACCACCAACGTGGCGGCCGCGCACCGCTGCTCCGTGGATATTGAGTTTGAGATTTTGTACCCCACCACCAAAACCAACCCGCGGGAAAACGCCTTCGCTGCCGGCGTGTGGGCACGCCAGTTTGGCGCAGACCGCGTGCTCCCGCTGGGCACGCCCATGATGGCCAGTGAGGACTTCGGCGTGGTGCTGCAACAGGTCCCAGGCACCTTCGTGTGGCTAGGCACTGCCGATGCCCACGTGCCTTACGCCAAGCGCGAATGGAACCACTCGCCGCTGGCGCGCTTCGATGATCACATTTTGGGCGACCAGGCTGCCGCGTTGGCAGCGGTGGCGGTCGAGCGCCTGGCGGCGGAGGAATCGCATCCTTCGCCCACCATTCACGCGGCTAGGCAGGCAGCGCAGCAGGCGTAGCGGCACGGGTTTTCACTGTGGCGTTGGTCATGTGGGATCTGTGGTTTTGTGAGTTTGGGTGGACTCGGGCAACGTGGTGTGAACTGGCCTTTTGTGCTCCCGTAGCCGGTGGTGCGGGATCTGTCAAGGGGGTCTGAATCCGCGCTGGTCGGCCTGTGGATAACTCCCCGGTGGCCGGCGGCCGGGGTGTGGATGTGGGTTTTACTAGCCCTTGCGCGGTGCTTGCGCGGGGCTTTAGGGTGTGAACCATGAACCTTAAGACATGTGCACAGCTGCTTTCGCAAGGCGTTGACCTTGCCAAAGAAGCCTTTGCCATGTCCGCCCAGGACCTTGCCGGGTGGGGCCTGAGCCCAGAATTCGTGGACGGGCTCAAAGCGGTAGGAACCACGTATTTCGGTGCCACCACCTTCACCGGCAAGCAGGCCAAGGCCCGCGCCGCGCTGGCTGGCACCCCGCACGATCTGGCCAGTTTGCTCCTCATTGAGCAGCTGGTGGCCAAGGCACCCACGGAGATTAAGCGGTGGGATATGCGCATCAAGCTGTGCGCTACCAACCAGAAGTTTGTTGCCCGCGCGGGAAAGGCCATGGTGGAGGGCTTCAAGCAGGAGCGCAAGGCCAAGAAGGAACCTCGAACTCCCGGGGTGAAAATCACCCACCGGGAGGAAGGGGATCTGGACTCACTGGTCATTACCGACACCTCGCGCAATATTGCGGATATGTACGGCGTTATTGCGTCTGCGTCTGCGTCTGCGTCTGTGGATTCCCAGGACCCGGCCGCCGGCGCGCGTGCGGTTATCCTGGACGGTGCCCAGGGCGCGCTGCCAGCCATTAACACCAACGTTGTTATCCAGCTGCCCGATTTCATCACCATCGTGCACGGCAATGGCGCCGATGTCACCCTCAAGCTCACCGACGGCACCACCATGACCGGCCAGGAATACCTTGAGCGCACGCTCCCGGATTGCGGGTTTGTCACCCTGGTTCACCCCGTTGAAGGGCCGGTGAACCTCTACCAGTTTGAGCGTTTTGCTTCCTGGAAGCAACGCCTGATGTTGGGGGCTTTGTTCCAGCGGTGCTTGTGGCCGGAGTGCACCGTGCCCACCGATGACTGCGAATACCACCACATCGAGGGCTGGTCCGGCGGCGGGCCAACCAACGTCAACAACCTCATCCCGCTGTGCCAGTATCACAACCGGGTGAATGAGGACAACGGGGTGCGCAAGAGGGGCCGGATGGAAGTGGTTGACCGCCGGGTGGCGTGGATCTCCCCGCGCGGTGGGCCCCCAAAGTTTGTGACCTGACGGTTTGTGACCTGACGCCAGGTCACCTGACGCCAGGTCATCGCCAACCAGCACGAAGCAAAACCCCAGGGTGGCAGGATTCTGCTGCCCCATTCGTGCTGCCTTATCCGCGCGGCCCGCTGCCAACCATCACCAGTTCGAGGGGACAAAAAGCGAATAGGTGGGCTAAGATTTCTTCGAGCACAGAGAAAATCCGACTGAAAGCCAGGTGAATGTGAATGGCTATTTTTGATTCTCTAGGCCCTGACCACGGGGAATCCGCTTTCCCGGCCACAGACCTGGAAGAAGCCTTTGCGGTCTTTGACTACCCGGAAGAACACGTTGTGGACCCGGACTTGCAGCTGCGCTGGTACTCTTCCTAGCGTCCGGCCCCCGCGCGTCCGGCCACCGCTGTAGTACTGGGCCTTGGTACGGAGATCGTTCAGTCTGGCCCCCGCGCGTCCGGCCACCGCAAACCTGGCAGCCGGACGTTGCTGTGTTCTAGGCGCTGGGGTTTTAGGCGCTGTGTTTTTAGGCGCTGTGTTTTAGGCGCTGGGCCGGCCAGTGGGCAGTGGTCCGGCGGCAGCGGCGTCAATGAGCGCGCGGGTGTAGCCGTCGGCGGGGTTGGCCCAGATGTCCTCCGTCCGGCCGGTTTCCACCAGCTGCCCGGCGTGGAGCACCGCCACGGTATCGCACACCTGCCGCATCACGGCCAAGTCGTGGGTGACAAAAACCAAGGTGAGCCCCCGGCTATCGACCAGCTTGGCCAGCAGATCCAGAATGGTGCGCCGGACGGAAACATCAAGCGCGGAGACGGCCTCGTCGGCGAGCAGAATATCAGGATCACCTATGACCGCGCGGGCGATGGAAATCCGCTGGCGCTGGCCACCGGAGAACTCGTGGGGGTAGCGCCCCGCCCCGGAGGGGTCTATCCCGACCTCGGCGAGGATTGACTCCACCTCGCTGCGGGTGGCACCGCGTTTGCCTTCCGCCACTATCTTCCACACCGGCAGGCGAGGGTTGAGCGAGGACTGCGGATCCTGGAATACCATCTGTACCCGGCCAGTGACCGCCACTGTGCCGGAGGTGGGCTGGGCCAGGCCAGCCACCAGCTTGATGAGCGTGGTCTTTCCAGAACCCGAACCGCCCACCAGGCCCAGGCGCTGCCCGCGGGCCACGTGCAGGCTGACCCCATCTAGGACCTGGCGCCCGCGGTAGGACTTGGTTACATTGCGCAGCTCAATGGCGGTTCCGGTGGCCGGGCGCGGCGGTGCCGGTTCTCCGGGCAAAGAAGCGCTGACCAGCGCGCGGGTGTAGTCCTCCCGGGGCTGCGAAAGCACCTCGCGGGTGGGGCCTTGTTCCACCGCGCGGCCGGCGTGCATGACCACCACCGAGGTACACATCCGCGCAATTACCCGGAGATCGTGGCTGATGAACAACAACGCGGTGCCGTGCTCGGTTACTAGCCGGTCGATGAGTTCGAGGATGTCCGCCTGCGTGGTGGCATCGAGCGCGGTGGTGGGCTCGTCGCAAATGAGCAGGTCCGGGTTTCCGGCCATGGCCATGGCAATGAGCACGCGCTGGCGCTGGCCACCGGAAAGTTGGTGGGGAAAGCGCCCGGACAGCGCAGGGTCTAGGCCCACGGATGTCAGCGCCTGCGCCGAGGCCCCCGCAAAGCCCAACTGCCGGCCGATGGTCATCAGCGGGTCCAACGCGCTCATAGGCTCCTGGAAGACCATGGCCATCTTCTTGCCGCGCAAACCCCGCAGGGCGCGGTCGGGTAGGCCCACTAGCTCATCCCCGTCCAGCAGCACGGAGCCGCCGGTGCGCAGATTCTTAGCCAGCAGCCCCATGATGGCCAGCGCGGTCAGGGACTTGCCGGAACCGGATTCACCAATCAACCCCAGCCGGCCGCCGGGCGCCACCGCAAAAGTCAGCCGGTGAAGCAGCTCCGCGGACCGCGTGGAGACAGTTAAGTCGCGTACTTTAAGCATTGAGTCCTCCCCGCAGGCGTGGATCTAGTAGGTCGCGTAGGCCGTCGCCCAGCAGGTTAAAGCCCAGGACTGTCAGCCCAATGGCCAGGCCCGGCCACAGCGCCAGCAGCGGGTGGGTGCCCAGCAACGTTTGGGCGTCTTGGAGCATACGCCCCCAGGAGGCGGCGGGCGCGGGGGTTCCCAGGCCCAGGTAGGATAGTCCGGCCTCTGCCAGGATGGCCAGCGCGAAGAACACGGTGGCCTGCACGGTTACAAGCCCCGCGATGTTGGGCGCTATGTGCCGCAGCGCGATGACTGGTCCTGGCACCTTGGATACGCGCGCGGAGGCAATGAAGTCCAGGTGCAGAATCTGCATGGCACCGGAACGCGCCACGCGGGCAAACGAGGGCACCCCAGCGACCCCGATGGCCGCCATCGCCGTGAGCGTGGACGGGCCCCACACCGCGCCGGCCACGATGGCCAGCAGCAGGCCTGGAAACGCCAGCATGAGGTCCGCGGTGCGCATGACCACGTTGTCCACGAACCCGCCGCGCATGGCGGCCAGGATTCCCAGCGGCACGCCGATAACCGCCGCGATGGTCACCGCCACCACGCCCACATACAGCGTGATGTGCGATCCGGCCATGATGCGGGAGAAGACGTCGCGCCCAAAGCGGTCGGTGCCCAGCAGGTGTTCGGCGTTGGGCCCGGCAAGCCGCACTTCCGGCACGGCGTGGACCGGGTCATAAGGCGTCCAAAATAGCGCGACCACAGCCATGGTCACGGTGATTGCTACCAGCGCGGCACCCACCCAGCCGGTGAGGGGGAAACGTCTCATGAGCGAGCCTCCTTCAGGCGCGGGTCAATGCTGCGGTAGGCCACGTCCACAACCAGGTTCACGCACAGGGTAAAGGCCACGAATAGCATGATGAGGGTCTGCACGGTGGTCAGGTCGCGGTTGGAGACGGCATCGAGCAGCATGGTGCCAATCCCCGGGATTACGAAGACTTTTTCGATGACCACCGCGCCCGCGGCCATGCTGGTTAGCTGCAGCCCGGCCACGGTGAGCACGGGTAGCGCGGCGTTGCGCAGGCCGTGGCGGTTTATGGCTTGACTTCTCGATGCCCCCAGCGAGCGCGCCGTCCGAATATAGTCCTGGTCCGCAGTCTCTAGCACCGCGGAGCGCACGTAACGTGTGAGGATAGCGCCCTGCACTGAGGCCAGCGCCATTACCGGTAACACCAGGTGCCGGCTAAAAGCCGCAAAACCTTGGTTGGGCGGGATCCAGCCGTTGGCGGGCAGTAGCTGGTAGTGGATGGCAAACACCGTCACCAGCAAGATGCCCAGCAAAAAGCTGGGGATGGCTATTCCCGCTTGGGCAAGCGCCGTTATTACCGTGGCGGTGGGATGGCCGTTGCGCCGTGCTAGCCACACGCCAACGGGGATTGCGCAGGCTAGCGCTACCACCATGGCCGAAAGCGCCAGGATGAGCGAGACTTGGGCGCGGTCTATGACCTGGGCGGTGATATCTGTCTGGGAAGTCAAGCTGGTGCCCAGGTTCCCGGTGAGTAGGCCAGATACCCATTCCCAGTATTGGGTCCACAGGGGTTTATCTAGTCCCAGCGTGGCGCTTAGCTGGTCTACTTTTTCAGTGGTGGCGTTGACGCCCAACGCCACGCGGGCCGGGTTGCCGGGAACCGCGCGCATGAGCAAGAAGATGAGCACCGAGGCCGCAGCCAGGGTGGCTACAAAGCGGGCGAGGATTCTCATTTTTCCTCCACGGTTTTGAGCACTAGGCCGTCGGTGACCTGCGTGGGGTTGACCCCGGAGATACCCGGCGCGGTTAATACGATGTTGGGGAAGTTCAGCACTGTCAGCGCCGGCATGTCCTCCATGATGGCGTCCACGGATTGCTGCATGAGCTGGGTGGACTTTGTGGGGTTGGTGGCGGTGTCGGCGTGGGCAAAGAGCTGTTGGGTGCGGGCGGAGTCATAGCCAATGTAGTAGTCCGGGGATCCAAAGATTTTGGTGATATCGCGGGGCTCCACGTGGGCAATCATGGACATTTGATAGTCTTTGGCGCCAAAGACTTGGCTTAACCAGACCGCTGGGAATTCTGCGGTTTCTAGGGTGACTTGAAAGCCAATGTCTTTGAGCTGGGAGTAGACCAGCTCGGAGAGCATTTGGGTATAGGGCAGGGAGGGAACGGTGATACGCAGTGGGGTTCCTACCGCGCCGGCTTCTTCCATAAGCTGGCGGGCTCGCTCCGGGTTGAAGGGGTAGTAGTTTTTGTCCGTGAACCACGGGTCCGCCGGTGCTACGGGAGCCCCGCCGGTGTCTTGGCCCAGGCCGTTGAAGAGCACCTGGTTGGCGGCCTCGCGGTCGATCCCGTAGGCCACCGCTTGGCGCACCCGGGGGTCGTTAAAGGGGGCGGCTTGGTTGTTCATGGAAATGAGTAGCTCGCCGTTGGTGCTGCCTTGAAGCACGCGGAAGCGCTTCGGGATGGTGGATAAAAGCTCGGGGTTTTGCACGCCCAAGACCACGTCCACGCTGCCGGATTGCAGGGCGTTGACCGAGGAGATGGTGTCCGGGAAGTATTTGATGGTGATGTCCTCGTGGGCTTTTTCTCCCCAGTAGTCCGGGTTGACGCGCAGTGCCACGAAGTCCGCTGGGGTGAAATTTGCTACGGTGAACGGCCCGGTGCCCACCGGGTTGGAGGCTAGTTTGTCCATTGCGCTGGGAGTCATCATGGCGCCTACGGCGGTGGACATGGACCACAACCACCGCTGTGAGGGCTCCTGGAGGGTGACTTCGAGGGTGTGATTGTCTATGGCACGGGCGCTGTCAACGACGTCTAGCTGTGAGGAGATTCCGTTGGCCCAGTCATTGCGTACGTAGTTGATGGAAAAAGCGGCGGTTTCTGCAGTGAAGGCGTCTCCGTTGGAGAAGGTGATTGCCTCCCGGAGGTGGAAGGTGTACTTCTTGCCGTCGGGGGAGACGTCCCAGCTGTGTGCCAGGAGGGGCTCTATCTCTCCGCTGTCCGGGTTGATGGTCACTAGGGTTTCGTAGACGTTGCCCATGAGTGCGGCGGGGATGGCGGCGCCGCCGGTGGTGGTGAAATCGAGGGAGGTCGCGGCCACGGTGGAGGCAAAGACCACGGCGGGGTCGCTGCCGGCGGTGACTACGGCGGTGTGCCCGGCCGAACACGCCGAAAGCGCCGAAAGCGCCGTCGCGGCTCCCACCCCGGCACACACTACCGCCGCCGTCCGCCGGGTCCTGAACATCAGCGCCTGTGGCACCCGCGCCTGTGGCACCCGCGCCTGCGCTGCCACCCCGCGCGTAGTTGGGGTCCCCGGTTCCTGGTGCCGCGCGCCTGCGGTCAGGGCTGCGCGGGCGGACGCCGCCAGTCGGCGCGTGGAAGACCGGCGCGTGGAAGACCGGCGGGTGGTAGACCGGCGGGTGGTAGACCAGCGTGCGGGCGGCTGGCGAACTGTCAGCAGGCGCAGCAAAAACTCGGGGGGACGCATGGGTCTAAGGGTAACGCGTTTTCTCAGGATCCTAAACGACCTCGTGGAGAATGTTCAGCCGCAGGGGAGAAGAGGTTCCCCGAACCGTGGACAAAGAAATCTGGACCCCCTCCGCGCGGTACTTGTAGCGCCCGTATTCTACTGGTTCACCGTTGTGGTCATGTAGGTACAAGCGCACGTACCACAGCGGCTCGCCCTCCTTTACCCCCAGGAGTTCGGCGTCTTCTTTGTTCGCACGAATAGTGCGCAGCACCCGGTTGACGTTGTCCACGGGAACGCCTGCCGACGCTAGCATGCGGTGCAGCGAGGGATCCGTGTCGTCGAAACCCATGATGTGCCGGCCCACATCCAGTGGGAAATAATGCTCCTGGATCATGCGGATTTCATCATCTAGGCTGCGCAACCGCTTGAGGTAAACAATGGACTCGCCTTCAGGGATGCTCAGGGCGCTAGCTGCTTCCTCAGGCGCGGGGACTCTGCCCAGAACTAGAATTTTCTGACTGACCTTGAGCCCACATTCGTTATAGCGCGCGGAGGCAGAGTAGGTAGATTCGAAGTTTTCTGCAGTGAAGTTTCCTAGCACTACGGAGCGCCGCCCACGGCCGGAGGAGATAGCTCCCTGCGCGCGCAGGGTGGCCATGGCTTGGCGCACGGGGCCACGCGAGGTATCGAACTGTTCGCACAGCTCGGCTTCACTGGGGAAGAAATCCCCAGGTTTGAGGTTACCGTTGGCGATCTCCCCTTTCAGGTAGTTTGCAATCTTTAAGTACTGTTGCGGCTCGCGGCGGGACATGATGACAACTCTTTTCGAGGTTAAATACTCATGGGTCGTAACCTATTTTACCCATATTCACCTGGGATTTCCGAAAGTAATGAGAACCTTAACTAAACCAAATATTCGAAAGCCTATTCAAATTGCTCAGTAATTGTTGGTGTGAGGTCGACTGTAGTGCGATCATAAGCTCGTCCACTTGAGAAAGCTTAATTAATTTAAGGAGATCTTTTTTAACTTTCTCAGGTTCTCCGACGGCGTTGTAGCGCAACATGTCCAGAATTTGCCTGCCCTGAAAGGTGTCCATAACTGCGCGGACCTGGCCGTCATCTAGGTCACGTCCACGCCCCACAAAGGCTTTCACACGCCGGAAACACACCTTATCCCACTCGCGCTCAGCACTCTTTTCATCCTCAGCCACCAGCACGTTTATCCCGGCAATGAGATACGGTTCCGGGCACTGCTGGGATGGTTCAAAGTTGTTGCGGTAATGGGAGGCGGCCTCGCGGAGGTGGGTGGGGGCAAAGTGCGAGGCGAACGCGAAAGGCAGCCCCAGGCGCGCGGCCAGGCCGGCCCCAAACATTGAGGACCCCAGAATGTAGACAGGCACGTTGGTACCGGCCCCCGGTACGGCCCGCACGCCGGGGATGGGGCTGGAGTCAGATAAGAACCCGCGCAGCTGTTCTACGTCGTGGGCAAACCTGTCAGCGGCGTGGGCGTCCCGGCGCAGCGCCCGGCCCACAGTGTTCATGTCGGTGCCCGGTGCGCGTCCCACGCCCAAGTCAATCCGCCCTGGGTGGAGCTGCGCCAGGGTGCCAAATTGTTCCGCAATCACGTAGGGCACGTGGTTGGGCAGCATGACTCCGCCGGAGCCCAGCCGGATGGTGGAAGTATGGGCCGCCACGTGGGCTATGAGAACTGCGGGCGCGGAAGAGGAAATGTGTGGCATGTTGTGGTGCTCGGTGTACCAGATGCGCTGGAACCCCCGGGCCTCGGCCTGTTGGGCCAGTTCCACGGAGCGGCGGAAGGAGTCAGCTGCGGTTTCTCCCGGGTAGATGTGGCAAAAATCGAGGAGGGACAGCCCCGTCATAAATTCCTTTCTACCGCACCTGCCATGCGGTCAATGGCTTCTTCCAATATTTCCCGCGAGGTAGCAAAATTCAACCGCGCGTGGCCGGCCCCGCCGGTGCCAAAGCTGGCGCCCTCATTGAGGGCTACTCGTGCGTGCTTGAGCAGCCACGCCGCCGGATAGCTGCCGATGCCCGCCTCCGCGGAGTTGAAGTCCAGCCACGCCAGGTAGGTAGCCTGCGGGGGTTCCACCTTTATGCCCGGGATACGGGAAGGCAGCTGGGCGCAGACAAAGTCCCGGTTGGCGCGCAGTATCTCAAGTTGTTGGTCAAGGTAGGGGTCCCCGTGGTCGTAGGCTGCGGCGGCCGCCAAAATGCCCATTGTGCCGGTTCCCTCCTTGGCCACTAAAGGTAGACCTTTCCACACCCGGTAGTCAGCTTCGTTGGACAAAATTAGCTGGGCGCACTTCAACCCGGCGGTGTTGAAGGCTTTGGACGTGGCGGTGACTGTGATGGTGCGGTCAGCGGCGGCATCGGAAAGGCTAGCCACGGGGAGGTGCCGGCCGTCAAAGACTAGGGGCGCGTGGATTTCATCTGCCAAGATACGCGCGTCATATTTCACCGCCAGGTCCACCAACCCGGTGAGCATTTCCCGGTCCAAGACGGTGCCCAGTGGGTTATAGGGGTTGGCCAGGAGGATTGAGCCCGCCCCGGCGGCAAAGGCACGCTCGATGGATTCCAGATCCAGCCCGCACTCCAGGCGCTCGCGGCCGTGGAGCCCGGGTAGCTCCAGCAGTGGGGGATAAGAGGGCGTGGGTACCGCCACCGCGGAGCCGGCGCGGGTGAAATACTGGATACTAAGGGAAAGCCCGCGCACGACGTCCGGGATCCAGAACACGCGCGCCGGGTCCGGGGTCCAGCCATAGCGGCGGCCGTAGAAACTGGCCACGGATTCGCGCAGCGTGGTGGCCCCCGGAGCCGGGTTATAGCCAAAGCATTCCTTGGCCACCATGTCTTTGATGGCCGCTAGGACCGGCGGGGCGGTGGGAAAGTCTGACTCAGCAATCCACAGCGGCAGCACGTCTGGTCCGTACGTGGTCCACTTGGAGGTACAGCGCTTTTGTAGCGTAGCGAGGGTAGGGAAATCCATGCGCCTTAGTGTAGAGCGTTATCTTTGGCCACGAACCCGTATCTTTTGAGTTTTTCCCGATCTGCCTGGGCAGAGGATTGCGTGAGGGCTAAAAGCTCTGCATAAATTCCGCCGGACCCGGCCAGTTGCGCTGGGGACCCCATTTCCGCCACGCGGCCGTTGTCTAGCGTGATGATGGTGTCCACATCCGCGATGGTGGACAAACGGTGCGCGATGATCAAGGTGGTGCGGTCTTTCATCAATTCTTCTAAGCCGGCCTGGACCACGCGTTCAGACTTGGTATCCAGCGCGGAGGTGGCCTCATCCAGGATGAGGATAGGGGCGTCTTTGAGCATGGCCCGGGCCACGGAGACGCGTTGTTTTTGGCCCCCGGAGAGCTTGAGCCCCCGCTCGCCGATGACGGTGTCATAGCCGTCGGGGAAGGCCGTGATGAACTCGTGGGCGTTGGCGCGGCGCGCGACTGCTTCGATTTCCGCATCCGTGGCGCCGGGCTTGCCGTAGGCAATGTTTTCGCGGACGGTCCCGGAAAACAGGTACGCGTCTTGGAATACCACGCCCACGGACGCGCGCAGTTCCCAGGCACTGAGGTCGCTGATATCACGGCCCAGGACCCGCATGGCACCACGGTCCGGGCGGTAGAGGCCCAACAGGAGGTTGACCAGCGTGGACTTGCCGCCACCGGACTCACCCACCAGGGCAATTTTTTCCCCTTCCCGGGCATGGAAGGTAATGTCTGCGACCACCGGCTTGCCCTGTTCATAGGAAAACCCCACGCGGTCAAAGGCAAAGACCGGTTCACCGGCAACGTCTGGGAGCGCGCGGGGGTGGGCTATGGTCAGCTGCGGGGTATCGGACGCGGTAGTGGCCGCCACCAGCTGCGGGTTGGCGGTGGGCTCAATTTCTTCCTCCATGACCTGGAAATAATCGCGGGATCCGGCAATCGCCCGTTGCGCGGTATCCACCATCCAACTAAGCATGAACACTGGTTGGCGGGACATGGAGACCAACTGGATGAGCATGACCATGTCCCCAATGGTGAAGTAGCCCTCCAGCGTGCGCCAGAAAATCACCGCGTAGACGCCAAAGAAGGCCGCCGCCATGGACAGTTGGCGCAGGGCGTCCATCTGGTGCCACCACCGTGACTGCGGACGGGTTTGGTCCACAGTCCCGCGGTAATGCTTGCCAAATTTCAGCAGCTCCCGCGCCTCTGCCACGAAGGACTTGGTGACCTTGATTTGTCCCACCACCTCGGAAAAACGCCCGTTGGCCTGGTCGATGTGCTCGTTTTTCACCGTCTCATACTTCTGCCACCGCGTGGATGTCAGCGCGGTTAGCCACAGGTAGAGCGGGAAGAGGATAACCAGTAGGACGGCCAGCGGCCAGTAGTAGTAGGCCGTAATAGCTAGTACCGCCGTGATCTGCAGGATCATGGAAAAGAACGTGTTGGCAAAAGACTGCAGGAAGTTGGACACGTTCATAATGGAGCGGTCCAGTCTGGCGATGATAGTCCCGGTTACCTGTTCGTCGAAGTAGCCCTGCGGCAGGACCAACAGCTTAGCGAAGTACCTGGTGGAAAGTATTTGCCGCAGTCGCGCTACCATCACGTCGCCGGCGTAACCGCCAATGTTGTGGATGACGCCGTGGGCGGCGTCGGCAGCTAGGAGCCCTACCGCCAACCATAAGACGGTTGCCAAGGCCCCCTCTGCGGCGCCGTTGTTGATTGCGGCCACGATGGTGTCTGTGGCCTCACGCACCAAAAACGGCGAGACCATAGCCAAAGCCGCGCCTAAGGTTGCTGTGACAATTACCGCTACATAAAAAGGCCACAGGGCAGAAGCAGAACAAATAATCCGGGTCAGTTGTTTCATTGCCAAATCACTATGCCACCTTGTTTCTGTCCCTGCACCTTGCTATTGCCTAAGTAAAACCCGGAGTGGGTTAAAGTAGGAGGGTAAAAGAATTTCGTCCTTTTGAAAGGTCAGCCCCGTGAGTAAAATCTCCCGTGTCCTCCTGGTGCCTACCGCTGTGGCTTCTATGCTGGCGCTATCAGCGTGCGCCGTGCTACAACCCGAGGAAGCCGGCCTGGGCGGTGGCGAAGAAATTGAGGTCACCACCTCAGTTGCGCCACCCTACGAACCCAAGGTGGTTGCCAACAAGGAAATCACCGAACCCAACCGGGACTGGATTAAAGACGAGGGCCTGGGGGTGTCGTGGAAGCTCCAGGGCGTCTACGCCGACACCTACCGCGGCACCGTGGTCACCGTGTTGGTGCGCAACGATAACCCGCAACCGCTGCCGCCTACCGCCATTGGCCAGCCCAAACTTGAGCGCACGGACGGCGTGGACGGTTTCATCCCAGTCGAACCGGTGGAATATGACCCGGAGCTCAACACGGACCTCACCCCACCTGGCTTGGATGTCCCGCTGGGCTCTCAGGCGGCCACCAACTTGCAGTACCGCTTTGACACCGGCGTGGGGTCTTTGTGGAAAGCCAAGTTCACCATTGGCAACGTGACCTGGGTGGGAAACCTCAACGTATGACGGAGCAGGTGGTACTCATAGGTGCGGACGGCCAGCCGGCCGGAACTGCTGATAAGGCCGCCGTCCACACCACTGACACCCCCTTGCACCTGGCCTTTTCCGCGTGGGTGCTCCGCGGCCGGGAGGTGCTTATCACCCGCCGCGCGCTGACCAAGAAAACGTGGCCGGGCGTGTGGACCAACGCCTTTTGCGGGCACCCCGGGCCGGGGGAGGATATGACGGCTGCGGTGCGCCGCCGCGGGGCGTTCGAGCTGGGGTTCGACCACTTCAAACCGTCCCCGGAGCACCAGGGCCCGGAGCTTAGCGGGACGCTTGGAGAGCCAGAGCTTGTAGTTCCGGATTTTTCCTACCGCGCGGTGGACTCATCGGGCATTGTTGAAAATGAGATTTGCCCGGTTTACCTCTGCCGGGTGGCCCCGGGCGTAGAGCCCCGGCCCAACCCGGAAGAGGTGGACTCCTACCTGTGGGTGCCCGCAGCAGCGTTGCTATCCGCGGTTTCTGCCACTCCCGGCGTCTTTAGCCCCTGGATGGTCTGGGAGTTAGAGCACCCCCAGCTCCAACAACGGGTCCTGGGCTAGCTTTCCTGGAAAGCCTGGGTGACGTAGTTCAGCGTGCCGTAGGTGGTGCGCGCGTGACCGGTGTCTAGGTTAAATTCCCACACCGCGTGGTCCGGGCGGTAGGCCTCAAAACCGGGCTCGCCGGTCCGGGCGAATTCCACCAGCCAGCCGTGCAGCAGGGACTCGGTGACACCAAACAAGGGGCGCAGCTCCTGGCAGTGCAAGGCGGGGCCTTCGGCGCGCACGAATTCCATCATCCACGTCTTTCCCGGCGCGCGCGCCCCGACCTGTTCCACCCAGCGCCGGATGAGGCTATCGCCTACCAGCCGGCCAAGGGGATTGGACTTGGCACCGGAAAGGTCAAGCCAGGTGGAAAAACGTTCCCGGCGCATGTCAAAGCGCGGGCACAGCCACCACGCCAGGGTGCGGCGCGCCGGGCTGATATCTGCCTTGCCGCCCAAATCGTAGAATTCCTCCCGCGTGGAAGACAGCACGATGGGGATATCTGCCAGCTCTTCCGGCTGCAAAGGATAGGGCCCCAGCGCCATGTCAAAGCGGTATTTTTTCCGGAACTTCGCGTAGCCTGCAGTGACCTTCTCCGGGGCGGTGGCCTCCAAGTTTGCCTTAGTGATGGGCGCTCCCAAAGCCCGGCGCAGCGTGGCCTTGCGGTGCTCAAAGCCCTGGCGGGGAAAACACGGGGACATGGCCAGTACCCGGCGGAACGCCCCGCGGTAATGATCGCGGCGGGCCAGCCACAACGCTGTGGTAGCCCCCGCCGATTGCCCGACCAGAGTGACGTTAGTGGGATCCCCACCGAACGCCGCAATGTTTTTCTGGATCCACTCCAACCCCAGCTGGCAGTCACCTATAGCCCGATAAGAAAAGTAGTTGTCCTCCGGGAGCTTGGCCAACCCCGGCAGACCCACCCGGTAGCCCAGCTGGACCTGGACTATGCCGGCGCGGGCGTTGGCGGTGCCATCGGCACGCGAGTCTTCGTGCGTGCCGGACTCATAGCGCCCGCCGTGGATGTAGACCACCACGGGGTACCCACCGCTGCGGCGCGGGGTGGGCGCGGTGATGGTTAGCGCTATGGCGTCCGGGCGGGGCGTGGTGGCGTCATACTCACCCAGGTGCGGCGCCGGCTCCGACTCCGCGTATTCACCGGGGATGTGGGAGTACGCGATGGAGTGGAAAGAGTTCACACCATCTTCGGTGCGGCCTTGGAAAGTACCAGCGGGGGCAGTAATGCTCACGTAAGTCATAGCTACAAGACTACAATTTATGAGCATGGAATGGTTTGACTCTTTTGCCCAGTGGATGGTCAACGCGCCCATCGCGGTGCAAATGCTCATCCTGGTGGCCACCGCGGTGCCCGCCATGGTGGTGCTGGCCTGGGTATTGATGTGGGCCGTTGACGCCGTAGCCCGGCTGGGCGCTAGGATTTACTCCCATGAGCAATGAACACCGTGAAGGCCTGTGGGACCCCGAGCGCCCCGTTAAACGCAAACGCGCGCTGCCCAAATCACGGGTCAGCGCGGCGCTATGGGTGCTGTTGGCGCTAGTGGCGGCAACAGCACTGCTGGGGGTTATCTTTTAGCAGCCTGGGCTACTTGCTGGAACAGTTCGTAGTCCGGCAAGTCCTCCAGCAGCACGGCCTGGCCCTGGTCATCAGTCAGCGGGATACACCAGTTGGGGTACAGCGCACGCGTGGTGCCCGGCATATTTTGCGTCCGGCGGTCTCCCACCAGGTCCACCAGGTTGGTGCAGGTCAGCGCGGAGGGGGTGGAGGAGATGAACTCGTGCAAAGCAACCACCTGCTCCTTGGGCGTCTGCGCGCCGGGGGCGGCAAAGTCCAAGACCTGGTCCATCCATTCGCGCTCAATGGCCAGCTCCTCGTCTACCGAGCGGGTCAAAAGCCCCAGCTGGTTGCGCAGCGTGATGTGCTCCCCGGCCAGGTAGCCCAGAGTGGGCGGGAGGTCGTGGGTGCCCACGGAGCTTAAGGCCAGCGGCCGGTAGTCGGAAGCCGGCAGGGGACCGGAGCCGTCAGCGGCGCTTTCAAACCAGATGATGGAGGTGCCCATGAGCCCGCGGTCCGCCAGAGCCCCGGCAACCCACGGCTCCAGCGTGCCCAGGTCTTCGCCTACCACTATCGCGCCGGCGCGCTTGGCCTCAAGCGTAAGCACTCCCACCATGGCCTCCCAGTCGTAGGAGACGTAGGTTCCCATGGTGGGCGGCTGACCCTTAGGAATCCAGTAGAGCCGGAACAGCCCCAGGATGTGGTCCACGCGTACGCCGCCGGCGTTGCGCAGGACGGTGGCCAGCATGTCACGCCACGGCCGGTAGCCGGATTCCGCTAGGCGCTCTGGGTGCCACGGTGGTTGGGACCAGTCTTGGCCCATCTGGTTGTAATCATCGGGCGGCGCGCCCACGGAGGCCTCCGGCACCAGGTATTGGGCCAGGGCGGCCGCGTCCGCGCCCTGGGCGTGGATGCCTACCGCGAGGTCGGTTATCAGCCCCACCTCCATCCCGGCGGCGGTGGCGCGTTCCTGGGCAGCGGCCAGCTGCTCGTCGCACAGGAACTGCAGCCAGCTGTAGAATTCCACCAACTCGGCGTGATCGGTGCTGCGGGCGTGGCGCCGGTTGGGGGTGGCCGCCAGTTCTTGTTGTGCGCACCAGGCGGCAAACTTGCGCAGGCCTTCCCCTTCGCGTTCGCGGAAGGCCTGGAAGGCTTCCTCGCGCGCGGTAGGGCGCGGCAGGCTAAAGAGCTCGCGCAGCACCTGGAGTTTGGCGGCGTAAATTTCATCGCGCACGATGTGCTGGGCGCTGGTGTTTCGTTCGCGGAATTCTGCCTGGAGTTCCTCGACGTCCTCCCGGATGTCTGCTGGCAGCAGGTCCAGCTCGGGGATGTCCGCAATGCTCAAGTAGATGGGGTTGATAAAACGCCGCGAGGTGGGCAGGTAGGGGGAATCTTCCACCGGCGGGAAGGGCTCTGCAGCGTGCAGGGGGTTTATCAGCAGGTAGTCCGCGCCGGCTTCGGTGGCCACGGTTTCGGCCAACAGGCCCAGGTCGCTGAAGTCCCCGATACCCCAGGAGTTGCGGGAGCGCACCGAGTACAGCTGCGCCATCACGCCGGTGCGCGGCCGCGCCAGGAGGGGGTCCGCGGTCTCCAGCCGCCGCGGCGCCACAATCAGCGGGCAGCATGCTTTGCCGATGCCGTCTGAGTCCAGGTGGATTTCATGGTAGCCCTCCGGCAGGTTGCCAGGCACGTGGAAGGTGGCCTCACCCCACATTTGGCCGTCTACGTGGGCGGGAGGGGTGAAGTTGTCATCTTGGTAGACTTCCGCCCGGCCGCCGCCTTCGAGCTCGATGTGTAGGCGCGCCGGGGCGCCGTCATGGACATGGACGGTAAATTGGCGCTCGGTGCCGGCGGTGGTCACCACTGCCGGCGGCAGTGGCCTAGACATCCGCTGGGTATATTCGCGGAAGAGCAGACCGGTGAGTTCTTCTTCATCCGGTTGTGCGGAGATGGGAACCCCAAGCGCCGCGAGCGCATAGATAATTGAGGAACGGGGGATCTCAACGTACTTTCCACTGGCGGAGGTATATCCGGTGGCAACGTTGTACCTTTTTGCAAGCTGTGCGAGAAGATCTGGGATAGTCACATGGTCAATTGTGCCATGAAAGGTAAGGTATCTAGCAGTCGTTGTTAGAAAGAAAGAGATATGCAGGAATTTAGCAGTCCAGCCCAGTTTGAAATTGCCCCCGGGGAAACAGTCCTCACCGCTTTGATGGATACCGCCAAGGCCCGGCCGCATGGTGTGATGTTCACCCGCCCGGCCAACTATGAGTGGGTCAACGTCACCGCGCAGGAGTTCATCGCGGAGGTCTTCGAGGTAGCCAAGGGGTTAATTGCCGCCGGAGTTGAACAAGGTGACCGCGTGGTGTTGCTCTCCGCCACCCGCTACGAGTGGTCCCTTCTGGACTACGCCATCTGGGCTGCGGGTGCGGTGTCCGTGCCGGTCTATCCCTCATCCTCGCTTTCCCAGGTGCAGTGGATTGTGGAGGACTCGGGCGCCGTACTGGCCATCACGGAATCCCGCGACCACTCTGAATTGGTCCGGCACCTGGTGCTGGGGGAAGACGGCCAGCCGGGGTTGAAGGGTTCCACCTCGCAGTTGCGCCGGGTCCTAGAGATTAATTCTGCGGCTATTGAAACGCTGAAATTTGAGGGCCGCGCTGTTGCGGACGCCGCCGTATGGGAGCGCATTCACGCCACGCGCACCGATGACCTGGCGTCTTTGGTCTACACCTCTGGCACCACGGGCCGGCCCAAGGGCTGTATGCTCACCCACCGCAACTGGTTGGCGCAGGTGCGCGGCCTGCTGACTAACCCCATCGGCGGTATTGCCGTTCCTAGTACCCACGTCCTGACTTTCTTGCCGTTGGCGCACGTGTTCTCCCGCGCGGTGTCCCTGGCCATCGCTGTAGGCGGGGCCTCGCAGAACCACTGGGCGGACTTTGGCTCACTATCCGTGGAGTTCTCCCGCTCCCGCCCCAACCTCATCCTGGGCGTGCCCCGGGTGTTTGAGAAGGTGCGGGATTCCGCGGCTAATAAGGCTGCTAACGCGGGCGCTATCAAGGGTGCGTTGTTCGCGGCATCGGAAGCCACGGCCATTGAGTACTCCAAGGCGCTCGATACCCCGGAGGGGCCCTCCCGAGTGCTGGCGGCCAAGCACAAGACCTTTGACAAGCTGGTCTATTCCAAGATCCGCGCCGGCGTGGGCGGAAGCGTCAAGTACTGCATCAGTGGCGGCTCCGCCATCAGCCCGGAACTGCTGCACTGGTTCCGGGGCATCGGCGTGCCTGTGTATGAGGGCTACGGGCTAACTGAGGTGGCTGCGGCCGCCGCCGTGGACTTCCTCAACCAGACCATTGGGACCGTGGGGCCACCGCTGGGCGGCGTTAGCATCCGCACCACCGAGGAAGGCGAAATTGAGCTCAAGGGCGATATCGTTTTTGCCGGCTACTGGAAAAACCCAGAAGCTACTGAGAAGTCTTTGCGCGAAGGCTGGTATTCCACCGGGGATCTTGGCGAAATTGATGAAGACGGCAAGGTGATTATCACCGGTCGCAAGAAGGACATCATTGTCACTGCCGGCGGGAAGAATGTTTCCCCCGGGCCCATGGAGGACCAGCTGCGCAGCCACCCGCTGATTTCGCAGGCCATGGTGGTAGGCGACGGCAAGCCGTTTATTGGCCTGTTGGTCACCCTGGGGGAGGAGGCACTGTCCAGGTGGAAGCTCAAGCACAACATCCCGGAGTCGCGCCCCATGAGCGAGGTTGCCACGGACCCCACCTTGCGCGCGGAGATCCAGGACGCCATTAACCGCGTGAACGCCACCGTCTCCCAGGCGGAGGGGATCAAGAAGTTCTACATCTTGGAGTCTGACCTCACGGAGGAAGAAAACGAGCTCACGCCCACCATGAAGGTCAAACGCAACGTGGTGGCCCGCCGCTACGCGGACGCCATAGCCCACATCTACAAATCTCAGCGCTAGTTCCGCGCTCCACGCCACGGCCGTTTCCCCGCCGGCCCGGTTTCGCGCCTGGCTTGCTTCCCGCCGGCCCGGTTTCGCGCCTGGCTTGCTTCCCGCCGGCCCGGGTTCGCGCCTGGCTTGCTTCCCGCCGGCCCGGGTTCGCGCCTGGTTCTTGCTTCCCGCCGGCCCGGGTTCGCGCCTGGTTCTTGCTTCCCGCCGGCCCGGTTGGCGTCTGGTTCTTGCTGCGCCCGTTTCCCGCCGCGGCCCGGTTGCCGTGGCCGGGTCTAATTGGGCCTTGCTGCACTGGTGGCGCGGCTCCTGGATTTTTGCTGTGAGGATTTTCGGAGTGTCGCACCGGTGCGGGCGTGGAAGTTGGCTAAAGTTTCCACCGTTGAGCAAAAGTCTCAACCTAAACTAGAGGTCTCGAAGGGAGTGTTCGGTGCACAAACACGCAGCCGTGCTACGCCACCGTGAACTCACCCAAGAGCTGTACAACATCGGTGACGAAGTCGCGGAATACATCGAGCACCTCATAGAAGCCATCGAGGACTGGGACCAGGAGCTAACCCTGGACTGCCTGAGCGAACTAGCCGAAATCGTTGAGGACGCGCGCGTGGACTCCGGGCGGATAGTAGGGGAGCTCATTGGCTTGCGCCACGCGTTGGTCTCCGGGGTCCGCGCCGGGAGTATCTCCGCCAGCGTCAGTGGGGATTTTGAGCTGGAACCGCCCCGCGCGATTACCGCGCGGACGCTGGAACTGCGCTTCCCGCTGGAAGGCCCGCAGGCAATCTCGGAGGTAGCCCACGTGCTGCGCAGCCGTACCGAGTGCGTCCAGGCCTACCTGCGTGAGATGGTGGACTACGTCCTGGAGCAGACCAACGCTGTGGCCCGCAACCTGGACATGATTTCTTTGCCGCACCTTTACAAGCGCGCCGGCACCGGCGTCCGCGACGCCGCCTCCGCCTGGGTCCAGACCGTTGCCGCTAGCCACCCTGCGTATGCGCGCACCCTGCGCGGCGGCAACCCGCCCGCGTTTCTGGAGGAGCGCGCCCGGGTCAACGCCATCGTGGAGAAAGTCGCGGCCAAGCGCGCCGCCGCACGAAAGGCCACCGGCACCGCCTAGATAAAGACTTCCTTGTTACCAACATGGCAAGGGCTACAAAAAGCCACCACACTCCCTCGTGGTGGCTTTTGTGTTGCGTTGTGGCGGTCCCCGCCGTTGCACTGGCTTAGTCCTACCGCAGATTCCCAGCTGGGCCGGGGATGTGCCCCAGTGGCACCGCAAGCGTGGGAGGTCCCAGGTGCCAGGTGCAGGCGTGTGGGTGCGGAAGGGGGCACAGGGATCCCAAGGTGCCGGCTGCGGGCGCGGGGGCCGGCGCAGGGGTCCTAGGTGCAGGCGTGCCGGGGCGTGCCGGGGCGGGAACCGGGCAGCAAGAAGCCCGGACCGCAGCTGGGGAGCAGCGGGGCAGGAACCGGGCAGCAAGAAGCCCGGACCGCAGCTGGGGAGCAGCGGGCCGGGCTAGAGCGTGGACGTTATATTAAACCTCGGTGTTTTTAGCCGGGGCCTGTTGGTCAAGCTGCTCGGCAATCTGCGGCCACAGCTGTCCCATGATGTTGTCCCAGGTAAGGCTCCACACCGCGTTGTCTGCTTCCGGGGCACCAACTACCACCAGCTGCTTGCCACGCGCGCGCATGGTGTCCAGCGTGGACTGCACCTTGGTCTGCGGGGTTACGCGCAGCACAGGCTGGGCAAACTGCAGCGCCAGCTCCGTGGGGGCGGCCAGCAGGGTGTCACGGACGTGGACTACCTGCAGGGCGCGCCCCGTCTCATCGGCGATGAGAACGCGCATGGTCCGCTTGCGTCCCACAAACTCTTGCACGTCCGCCACGGTGGCGTCAGCAGGCAGCGGGACAATCTTGGAACCGTGCTCGCGCGCCAAGTCACCAGTGGTAGCGGACTCCAGCTCAATGACGCCGGTGATTTGGTTGGCGGAATCTTGGTCCAGGGCCCCGGTGTCGCGGGAGTGCTCCACCAGGGAGCGCAGGGTTTCTACGTCATACCCGGCGGCGCTGGCGCTGTCCACGGGTTCCTCGCCGGCCGCGCGCACCAGGCGGTTAGCCATGCGGTTGACCCATAGCAGCAAGGGGCGGAACACCCAGATGAACCCGCGTGCCGGCACGGCTACCAGCTTTAATGCCGTCTCCGGGTGGGTGATAGCCCAGGACTTAGGGGCCATTTCACCTACCACGAGGTGCAGGAAGGTAACAATGAACAGGGCCAGGAGAAACGCCACAACGTCAGAGGCGCGGTGGGGAAGGCCTAGGTCGTGGAGTGGGTGGGCCAGCAGGTGGTGGACCCACGGCTCCGTGATGGCACCCAGGGCGAAGGTGGCGGCGGTGATACCAAACTGCGCGCCTGCCAGCATGAGGGTTAGTTCGTTGAGGGAGCGCAGCCCGGCGCGGGAGGCGCGGGAGTTTTCCGCGGTTTCTTCCAGCCGGTGGCGGCGCGCGCCCATGGTGGCAAACTCAATGACCACAAAGAACGCCGAGGCAATCAGAATGAGGATAGTGAGCACGATGTTAAACATCTTGAGCCTCCTCTTCTACCAGTTCCAGCGCCAGGGTGGAGGGAACGTGGCGTTCTACTTCCTCTACGCGCATGATGAGTTTGCGGACGGGCGCGGTGTCGCCTTCCACCCAGTCTTCGGGTTCGGCTTCCATCTCTATCACGTGTTCCTCGCCTACCTCGGGCAGGGAGGAGGACGCGGAAATCAGCAGTCCAGCGATTGTTTCATAGTCACCTTCTGGCAGGTCGTGGCCGATGGCGCGTTCAATCTCATCAATAGGAGTGTCTCCGTCGACCATCCAGTGCGTGGCGTCTTGCAGCGTGATTTCCTCTGTTTCCTCAATATCGTGTTCATCGGTGACGTCTCCAAGGATTTCCTCTGCGAGGTCTTCCATGGTGACTATTCCCACGAAACCGCCGTATTCATCAATAACGCACGCCAGTTTTTGGTTGGAGCTGCGCAGCGCGTCCACGGTGTCGGGCAAGTTCATCAGCTCCGGGACCACCACTGGTTCTTGCATGAGCTTGGTGACCGGGGTGTGGTCCGGCAGGTCGGTATCTAGGATGTCGTAGAGCTGGATGACGCCAATGGGGTTGTGGTCTTCATCGATGATGGGGTAGCGGGTGTGGTTGGTGGCCATGAGTTCCCGGACTTCGCCCAGGGTGGTGTCCGGTTCTACCACGTCCACGCGCGAGCGCGGGATCATGGCGTGCCCGGTGTCCTGGTCCGGGAAGTCCAGCAGGCGGTCTAGCACCATGAAAGTGTTTTCATCCAAGTTGCCGCTGATACGGGAGTCATCCACGATGGATTCCAGGTCATCGGAAGTAGCAGAAGAGTCAATGTCTTCCACCGGTTCAATGCCCACCATCTTGAGGATGCTGTTGGAGGAGAACTCGAAGAAGTTAATCAGCGGGCCGAAAATCTTCAAAAACAGTCCCGTGGAGGGCGTGAGCGCCATGGCCACCTTCATGGGCGTGGCAATGGTGTAGTTCTTGGGAAATAGCTCCGCGAAGAGCATGGTGGCCACGGTGGAGGCGGCCAGCGCCACGACGGTGCCCGCTGCCACGGCGGCGGTGCGGTCAATCCCAAAGTCACCCAGCAGCTCACCCAGGCCGTTGCCAACCAGGGGTTGAGCTACGTAGCCAATGAGCAAGCCGGTGACGGTGATTCCCAATTGGGAACCAGATAGCACGAAGGACGTACGCTTGGTTAGCCCCAGGGCTTGTTGGGCTTTCTTGTCACCGGCGGCGGCCATGTTGCGCAGTTGTGCGCGGTCTACGGACATAAACGCGAACTCTTGGGCCACGAAGTAGCCGTTGCAAGCGATGATGACGCAGATTACAGCTATGCCAGCAATCAGCAGAAGAATAGCAGTGAGCATTAGAGGTTCCTACCCCCAGTTTTTTCCTGGGGACACGGACTCGGAGGTTCCAACTTCACTAGGCCTTTCTCTATAAAAAATTTGCAGAAGATGAGAAACACAGTACACCCAAGATAAGGTAACTTTCCATGAAGGTCCCCTTTGGTCTGTATATCCATGTGCCGTTTTGTTCCTCTAGGTGCGGTTATTGCGATTTCAACACGTATACTCCCGGCGAGCTGGGCGGCACCGAGCTCATTGCCGGATATCTTGACGCCCTGGATAGGGAGCTGGAGTTGGCAGCCGCCCGCGTGGGCCGGCCAGCGGAGACGGTGTTTGTGGGCGGTGGTACGCCCTCGTTGCTGGGGGCGGAGGGCCTGGCGCGGGTGCTGGGGACGGTGAAAAAGACCTTCGGTCTGGTGCCGGGTGCGGAGGTGACCACGGAGTCTAACCCGGAGTCCACCAGCCCCGAGTATTTTGCGGGCCTACTAGAGGCGGGGTTCACGCGGCTGAGCCTGGGCATGCAGTCCGCCAGTCCCGGGGTGTTGGCCATCCTGGAGCGCGCCCATACTCCCGGGCGCGCATTTGATGCCGCCCGCGAGGCCCTGGCTGCAGGTTTCCAACACGTGAACCTGGACATGATCTACGGCACGCCCACCGAACGCGATGCCGATGTCCGCGAAACCCTAGAGCGCGTACTAGACACCGGCGTAGACCACGTGTCCGCGTATTCGCTGATTGTCGAAGACGGCACCCGCATGGCCCGCAAGGTCAACAAAGGACTGCTGCCGGCGCCGGATGAAGACGTGCTGGCTAGGCGTTATAACCTCATCGCGGACACGCTGGAGCAGGCCGGTTATGACTGGTATGAGGTATCAAACTGGGCCCGGCCGGGCGGGGAGTGCCAGCACAACCGCATCTACTGGGTGGACGGCAACTGGTGGGGCGCTGGCCCCGGGGCGCACTCGCATTTAGGTGAGGAGCGGTTTTTCAACGTCAAGCACCCGCGCCGCTACGTCAGCCAGCTGCTGGAAGAAGGACAGCTGCCCATCCAGGGCAAGGACACGGAGGTACTTACTGCGCCTGAGCGCCACACGGAAAAGATCATGCTGGGCCTGCGCCTGCGGGAGGGAATCCCGGAGGACTGGCTGGCACCGGCGGCGGCCGGGGCCATCACGGCCTATGAAAAGCGCGGGCTGCTGGAGCGTTCCGGGGGCAGGTTGCGGGTCAGTGCGGCGGGGCGGTTGTTAGCTGACGGCATAATCACCGACCTGCTCCTGGCGGAAGAAGCGGGCTAAAATGGCTGCTATGTCTTCTCCCACCCAACAACGCCGCAGGGAGGTTCTGCGCGCCATAGTCCAGGACTACATTGCTAGCCAAGAGCCGGTGGGTTCCAGGTCTTTGGTGGAGCGCCACGGGCTGCAGGTTTCCCCGGCAACTATCCGCAATGACATGGCCATCTTGGAAGAAGCCGGGCTTATTACCCAGCCCCATTCTTCCTCCGGGCGCGTGCCCACGCAGGCGGGCTACCGCGAGTTCGTGGACACCCTCCATGACGTCAAGCCGCTGAGTTCCCCGGAACGCCGCGCTATCATGCGTTTCTTGGAAGAAGGCGTGGATTTAGAAGACGTCCTGCGCCGCTCCGTCCGGCTGTTAGCGCAGCTGACCAACCAGGCGGCGGTAGTGGCCCTGCCCAACCTGAATGTCAGCCGGGTACGCCACTGTGAGGTGGTGGCGCTGAGCCCGGTGCGGCTGCTCCTGGTACTTATTACGGACAACGGCCGCGTGGACCAGCGCAACGTGGAGCTAGATACCGTCATTGAGCCGGAAGACGTTACGCGCCTGCGGGAGGCACTCAACCAGGCGTTGGCTGGGCAGACCATGGAGGGGGCATCGGCAAAGCTGGCTAACCTGGCGGAAACCGCCCCGCCGGACGTGAAATACCACCTGGTCAAATGCGCTACCACGCTCATTGACACGCTGGTTGACTCGCGCAGCGACCGCTTTATCATTGCCGGGGCGGCCAACCTCACCCGCGGGCTGCCGGGAATCATCGAGGCTTTGGAAGAACAGGTCATTGTGCTCAAGCTGCTATCCAACCTGCCGGACCTGGGGGATGTCTCCGTGGTTATCGGTGATGAACATGAGCTGGCCAGTCTCAAAGACTCCGCCGCAGTCACCACCTCCTACGGCGGCGGGAGCGGCAACCCCCTGGGCGGAATGGGCGTGGTGGGGCCCACATATATGGACTATTCGGGAACAATTGCTAAAGTGCGTGCTGTTGCACGTTATGTCGGTGACATAGTTGCCGGTGAGTAAACTTTGAACAACCCCGATTAATTTCACAACATAGAACATAGAAGGACTGAATAAACCCGTGGCTCTTGATTATTACGGCATTCTCGGTGTGGGCAAAGACGCCAGCGACCAAGACATAAAAAAGGCTTATCGCAAGCTGGCGCGCAAATACCACCCTGATGTAAACCCGGGTGATGAAGAGGCCGCGGAGAAGTTCCGTGAGGCCTCCGTGGCCCAGGAAGTGCTACTTGACCCGCAAAAGCGCCAGATTGTGGACGCCGGCGGGGACCCACTTGACCGCTCCCAGGGCGGAATGCCCGGTGGCTTTGGCGGCGGCGGCCTGGGGGATATCTTTGCGGAGTTCTTTGGCGGCGGCGGCGCCGGGCCCCGGGGCCCGAAGTCCCGCGTTCAGCCCGGCCAGGACGCACTGCTGCGCACCCGGATTACGCTGGAAGACGCCTTTGCTGGGGTGAAAAAGACCATCACGGTGGACACCGCCGTGTTGTGTGAACGCTGCCATGGAGATGGCTCCGCTAACGGGGAAAAGCCCGTGACTTGCCAGCAGTGCGGCGGCGCCGGGGAAGTCCAGTCCGTACAGCGTTCTTTCCTGGGCAACGTGATGACTTCGCACCAGTGCCCCAACTGCCGCGGGTATGGGGAAATCATTCAGGACCCTTGTTCCCACTGTGGTGGGGACGGCCGCGTGAAAAAGCGCCGCGACTTGACCGTGAATATCCCCGCCGGGATTGGCGACGGCATGCGGATCCGCATGGGCTCCCAGGGTGAGGTAGGCCACGGCGGCGGCCCGGCCGGTGACCTTTACGTGGAGGTCCATACCCAAGCGCACAAGATTTTCGAGCGCGAGGGTGATGACCTGCACCTAACCGTGCGGGTTCCCATGGTGGACGCCGCGTTAGGTTCCAAGGTCAGCATGACTCACCTGGACGGCAGTGAGCTGGAGTTAGAGATTGCCCCCGGCACGCAGCCTGGGCAGTCCATCACGCTGCAAGGCCAGGGCATGGCCCGTTTGCGCCGGGAAGGCCGCGGCAACTTGTACGCCCACGTGGATGTCCAGGTTCCCACGTCCCTAGACCGCAAGACCCGCGAGCTGCTGGAGCAGGTGCGCGAGCGTTCCGATGCCGTCACGGCCATCCATGACGGGCAGACCGAGGAGGCCTCCGTGTTTGACCGCCTGCGCAACAGGTTCCGTATCTAATGAGCCTGCCGGTTTTCTTGCACCCGGATTTGAGCGCGGCCGCGCCGGGTTCCTCCGTTGCCATTGATGGCGCGGAGGGCCGCCACGCGGTGACTGTTAAGCGTGTGCAGCCGGGCCAGCAGGTGGCGTTGGTGGATCCGGAGGGCTTCCGCGCGGAGGTCACGGTGACCGATGTCCAGGGCAAGGACCTGTTGGTGGGAACGGTGGGGGCTATAGCTCAGGTCCCGGAGCCGGACCCACGGGTGGTGGTTATCCAGGCCATCCCCAAGTCCGAGCGCGCGGAGCTGGCCGTGGATTTGGCCACTCAGGCCGGGGCGGACGAAATCATTGCGTGGCAGGCTGACCGCTGCGTGGCCAAGTGGGATGGCAAGAAGGCCCATAAGGCTGTGGCCAAGTGGCAGGCGGCGGCTACTGCTGCGGCTAAGCAGTCCCGCCGCCCGCGCGTTCCTAGGGTCAGCGGGCCGTTGAGCACCGCCCAGGTGGCCCAGCTCATTGGCAACGGCAATCCCGGCGCAACCACGGCCCCAGGCCCAGCCCCTGCCACCGCCTTCGTCTTGCATGAGGAGGGCCAAACCTCCCTGAAAGACGTTCCCCAGGATCAACTTCGCGGCACTATTTACTTGTTGATTGGCCCGGAAGGCGGGATTGGACCCGAAGAACTTCAGCGCTTGGGGGCAACTGCCGTTAGGCTGGGGCCGGAGGTGCTCCGAACGGCGTCGGCAGCCATGGTTGCACTGGCCGTCCTAGGTGTGCGAACAAACCGCTGGTAGATTGGAAAATTGTGTCTGTAATAACTGAGAAAATCAAGGTGGATTCCGCCTATATCGCCACCGTGTTGGGCACGGCGGATGAGAACCTGCGCGTGCTCAACAACTTAATTGACGCGGACTTATTCGCGCGCGGCACCACTGTCACGGTCACGGGCCCTGATTTTGAGGTTGCCCGCGCGGCAAAGGTGCTCGAGGAACTTGAGGCCATTGCGCGGCGCGGTCACGCGATTAGCACCGATACCGTCAAGCACACCGTGGACATGGTGGCCGTTGAGGCCCCGCAGTCTGTGTCCGCCGCGTTGGCGGCGGACATTGTGCGCCGCCGGGGCAAGACCGTGCGCCCTAAGACGGTGGGCCAATCCCAGTACGTCCAGGCCATCGATGACCACACGGTGGTCTTTGGCATAGGCCCGGCTGGGTCTGGCAAGACTTACCTGGCGGTGGCTAAGGCGGTCCAGGCGCTGCAAAATAAGCAGGTAAGCCGGATTATCTTAACCCGCCCGGCGGTGGAGGCAGGGGAGCGTCTGGGATTTTTGCCGGGCACCTTAAATGACAAGATTGACCCTTACCTGCGCCCGCTTTATGACGCGCTGCGCGACATGTTAGACCCGGAGATGATCCCTAAGCTCATGGACGCCGGGATAATTGAGGTAGCCCCGCTGGCGTATATGCGCGGGCGCACCCTCAATGACGCTTTTGTGATTTTGGATGAGGCCCAAAACACCACCCCGGCGCAGATGAAGATGTTTTTGACCCGCCTGGGCTTTGGCTCCAAGGTTGTGGTCACCGGTGACATCAGCCAGGTGGACTTGCCGCGTGGCCAGGTCTCCGGCCTGCGGCTAGTGCGTGAAATCCTGGACGGGGTTGAAGACATGTACTTTGCTGACTTGGGCTCCCAGGACGTGGTGCGCCACCAGCTGGTGGGCCGGATTGTTAGTGCTTACGATAGGTTTGACGCCAAGCATGAGGCCGCCGCGCAACGGGAAGGAAAATAAATGGCTATTGAGTTCATCAATGAATCCGGCAACGCTTCCTTGAATGAGGAAATGCTCATTGACGTGGCCTCCTACGCGCTACGCGCCATGGATGTTAACCCGGATGTGGAGTGTTCTATCTCTGCGGTGGAAGAAGACGTCATAGCGGATTTGCATGTGCGCTGGATGGACCTGGAAGGCCCCACTGACGTGATGAGCTTTCCCATGGATGAACTCACCCCGGGGGCTATGGGTTCTAGGCCCGACGCCCCGGATTTTGGGCCCGCCATGTTGGGCGATATCGTGCTGTGCCCCGACTTTGCCCAAAAGCAGGCCGACGCCGCCGGGCATTCCTTAAGCCACGAGCTGGCCTTGCTTACCGTCCACGGTTGCCTACACCTGCTGGGTTATGACCACGGCACTCCGGCCGAGGAAAAGGAGATGTTTGGCCTACAGAACGAGCTTTTGGCCAACTGGTATGACGACCTGAAGCAGCGCGGAGTTAAGTTTCAGCCCAAGCCCACTGGCCCCAAGGCTTTTCCCGATGCCGCCGAGCGCGCCGCGCTGGACAAGATTGTCCCCGGTGGTGGCGTGCCCGCCATCGCCGAACCCCGTAAGGCGCAGCCGGAGGACTAGCCATCCCGCTCGCCGGTCAACCAGCCATCCGGAGGCGCACCTTCCCCGGAAACGTGTAATTGCCGGGAGAATCCGGGCATAATGGGAAGTCATGAACATTCTTTCCATTCAGTCCCACGTTGCATTTGGCCACGTGGGCAATTCTGCGGCAGTCTTTCCCCTCCAACGCGCCGGGCATGAGGTCTGGCCCGTCCACACGGTGAACTTTTCCAATCACACCGGTTACGGGGATTGGGGCGGGCCGCTTATTCCGGCGGAGCAGGTAACTGAGATAGTCGATGGGATTGAGCGCCGTGGCGCCTTCCCGCGTATTGACGCGATTTTGTCCGGCTACCAGGGCGGGCCGGATATCGCAGGGGCCATTGTGGACGCGGTTGAGCGCATCAAGGAGGTGAACCCGGACGCGCTTTACGCGTGCGACCCGGTGATGGGCAACGCTAAGTCTGGGTGCTTTGTCTCAGAGGCCATCCCGCCGCTGCTGCGCGAGAAGGTGGTGCCGGTAGCCGATATCATCACGCCTAACCAGTTTGAGCTGGGGTATCTCACCGGCGCGGAAACTGGGACGCTGGAGCAGACCTTGGCGGCCGCGGAAAAGGCTCAGGCGATGGGACCAAGCGTGGTACTAGTTACCTCAGTCTCCCGGCCGGAGACCCCGGAGGACACCCTGGAAATGCTGGCGGTGGACGGCCCTGACGCGTACCTGGTGGCCACCCCACGCCTGCCGTTCAAGCGCAACGGTTCCGGTGATGTTACCGCTGCTTTGTTTACCGGCCACTATGCCCGCACGCGGGACGCGCGTTCGGCGCTTGCGGCCACGGCGTCTTCGGTGTGGGACTTGTTAGACCTCACGCACCGGGAAGGCGCTGCGGAGCTGGAACTAATCAAGGCCCAGGATTTCTTTGCTCATCCGCGCCTACAATTTGCGGTCACTAAGGTCTAAAATCCCCGGTGAAACCGGCGTGAAGACCGAAAATCTGGCGCGTAGGGGGTAGTATCTAGTCTTGATGACTAAAGATTTCTTTGATTCCGCTTTCGCGGACCTGCCTGATGACGCAGCTGCCACCCCGACCCCGCACGATTATCGCCAGTTTGAGGACGTCCCGGACGGCTTCCGCTCCGGGTTCGTGTCCTTTGTGGGCCGGCCTAATTCCGGTAAGTCCACGCTCACCAACGCGCTGGTAGGGCAGAAGATTGCCATTACCGCCAACCAGCCGGAAACCACGCGCCACCCCATTCGTGGTTTGGTGCACCGCCCGGACGCCCAGATTGTGGTCGTGGATACCCCGGGCCTGCACCGGCCGCGGACTCTTTTGGGTGAGCGCCTCAATGACATTGTCAAGGACACGTACGCGGATGTTGACGTGATTGGTTTGACCATCCCGGCTGATGAGAAACTTGGCCCTGGTGACCGCTGGATTCTAGACAACGTGCGCAAGGTGGTCCCTAACACCAAGATCATTGGGATTGTGACCAAGCTGGATAAGGCCGGCAAGGATCAGATTGGTGCCCAGCTCATTGAGCTGCATTCTTTGCTCAGCGAGCAGGATGACAACGCGGTGGTCATTCCGGTCTCCGCTAAGGAAGGGGTGCAGCTGGAGGAGCTTGTGGAGGAAATCAAGCTCGCGCTGCCGGAGGGCCCTAAGTTCTACCCGGATGGCCACGTGACAGACGAGCAGGAAGAAAAGCGAATCGCGGAGCTTATCCGCGAGGCCGCGTTGGCGGGGCTCAAAGATGAGCTCCCGCATTCCGTTGCCGTGGAGATCGATGAGATGTTGCCGGATCCAGAGCGCAAGGGCGTGCTCAATATCCACGCCATCATGTACTTGGAGCGCCCCGGCCAGCAGCGGATTATTGAGGGCAAGGATGGTCGCCGTTTCACGCGGATTGTGGGCACTGCCCGCAAAGAAATCATGGCCTTGTTGGACCGCAATGTCTTCCTTGATCTGCGTATCAAGGTGTTAAAGAACTGGCAGCAGGATCCTAAGCACCTGGGCCGCTTGGGCTTCTAGGGTCCGTGGCTAGGCCAACGGTTCATGATCGCGCGGTGGTCATCCGGTCTTATGACTTTGGGGAGGCTGACCGCGTTATCGTGTTGCTCACGCGCAACCATGGCCTGGTTAGGGGGGTTGCCAAGGGTGTGCGGCGCGCCAAGTCTCGCTTTGGCTCGCGCCTGCAGCCTTTTGTGGATCTGGATGTCATGCTTTATCCGGGGCGCAGTCTGTTTACCATTACGCAGGCAGATACCGTGGGTTACTTTGGCGCGGCCATTATTGATGATTATGAGCGCTACGCTGCGGCGTGCGCGGTGCTGGAAACCGCAGAGCGCCTAGCCCAGGCCGGAAATGATGAAGACCCCTTCTTCTACCACGCCATTGTTGCGGCGCTGGAAAAGCTGCAAACCGGTGACCCCAACCAGATTGTGGACGCGTTTATTCTGCAGGCTTTGACCCATTCGGGCTGGGCTCCTAGTCTTTTTGATTGCGCCCAGTGCGGCAAACCGGGGCCCCATCATGCCTTTCATCCGGCGGTGGGTGGGGCGGTGTGTCACTTGTGCCGGCCACCGGGGGCAGCGGAGGTGGACCCGGAGACCCTTCACCACTTGTGGTTGATTGCGCACGGGCATGCTTCTTCTCCTACGCCGTCGCAGGCGGCGGAGGCTCACCGGCTGACGCGCGCCCACTTGCAGTGGCACGTGGAGCGCAAGGTTACCGCGCTTTACGTCATGGATCAGTAGTATTAGATCCGTGATTACGCCAGACCCAAACAGAGTTCTTAATCCGCCCGCTATCCCCAAGGAGTTCATTCCTCGCCATGTGGCGTTGGTGATGGACGGCAATGGGCGCTGGGCGCAGGAGCGCGGCATGGAGCGCACGGAGGGCCACAAGCGCGGTGAGGCGGTCTTGTTGGAGATTGTGGACGCGTGCTTGGCCATGGGCATTCCGTATTTGTCTGCGTACGCCTTTTCCACGGAGAACTGGCGCCGCCGCCCGGCGGAGGTGCGCTTTTTAATGGGCTTTAACCGTGATGTGCTGCGCCGCCAGCGGGAGTGGCTTAATGAACGCGGGGTGAAGGTGGTGTGGGTCGGACGCCGTCCCAGGTTGTGGCGCTCGGTTATTAAGGAACTAGAAACCGCTCAGGAGCTGACAAAGAACAACACGCGGATGACCCTTGCTATGTGTGTTAATTACGGCGGTAGGGCAGAGGTTGTCGATGCCGTCCGGGATATCGCCGCCAAAGCCGCTTCCGGTGAACTTTCCCCGCAGTCTATTTCTGAAAAGACTATCTCCCAGTTCCTCTACGATCCGCAGATGCCGGACGTGGATTTGTTCTTGCGGCCCTCGGGGGAAAAGCGTACGTCCAACTTCTTGTTGTGGCAGTCCGCGTACGCGGAGATGGTTTATCAAGACAAGCTGTTCCCGGATTTCACGCCGGAAGATCTTTTTGCTGCGGTGGAAGAATACGCCCGGCGCGACCGCCGCTTTGGCGGCACAAAGTAGGGTTTCTTGAACCACCCGCGCGCCTGGAAGTCTTCGGGCGCGGCGGTGGTGCGCGGCTGCGGTGACCCAGTGACGCGGTGACCCAGTGACGCGGGTAACCCAGTGACGCGGTGGCGGCACCAAAAACAAGTAGACGAGTCCCCAAACCTACTTAGGTTTGGGGACTCGTCCGCAACATCTGCGCTCAGGGCCCTTCCTGGCCTTCACATCTACGTTAAAACGCAGGATAATGACCAGGCGCTTTGGCGGAAACAGGCCGGCTGCTTGCCTGGAAGGCTAGGACTTGGGTGCGGTCTTGAGCTTGGTCTGGCAGCTACCGCAGACACCAAAGATTTCCGCGTCATGGCCGGTGAGCTCAAATCCGTGCTGCTCAGAGATGCTTTTTGCCCACTCCTCGATGGGGCCGCCATCAACTTCCTCCGTGCGCCCGCAGCGAATACACACCAGGTGGTGGTGATGGTGGAGGGAGTCGCAGTGGCGGTACAGGGTTTCGCCGCTGGGCATGTGGAGTGCGTCAACGGCGTCAATCTCAGAAAGGGATTGGAGGGTACGGTAAACCGTGGTCAGGCCTACCTTCGCCTCCTTAACCTGGAGGGCATTGTAGATGTCTTTCGCAGAGGCAAAGTTATCAAAGTCGCGCAAAACTTTGATGACCGCGGTGCGTTGCCGGGTGTTCCGTGCTCCTAGCTTAGGAATTTTCTGCTGCATGAAGTAGAGATTACCTTAAATATCCCTAGTAAGCGGGGAGAAGTGGTGGCCTAACTTCTAAGAGTTGAGCTCCTCATGCAGCTTGGAGGCGGTTTGGATGAGCTTTATAGCCTTGGGCGTGGACAAAGTGTAGATAACTTCGCGGCCGGAGCGCTCTGACTGTACCAGCCCTGAAGACTTCAGTACGCGCAAGTGCTGGCTAATCAGGGGTTGTGATTTTTCCAATTTGGAAACCAGCTCATGGACAAAGTGCCCGCGTTCAGCGAGCAAAACGAGGATGCGTAGACGCAAAGGTGAATCAAGTGAGCTGAAAAGGATTTCGGCTGCATCTAGTTCGGTGGGGGTTGGGGCAATGCTAGGCATTAGTGTGTCCTCTCTAAATCAGTGTTAATAGCTAGTGTAGCGCAGGCTATTTCAAAAAACCCACGGTAATAGCTGGGAGTTGGCTGATTACCAAATAAATTTTTCATGTGCAGTCTTCTTTTCGAAAATGCCAGGTAGACAAGTCTCCCAATTCGAAAATATTTTCTTGGTGGGAAGTCTGTCAAATCGTGAGCATTTTAGCCGAGGTAAATATGTCCCCAGCGTGCCTTTGGCTACGTGCTCACGCTAGGATAGAAGACGCATTTACTGTACATCTCGCGGGTCTTTGGATTGCAATCGGAGATCCGCGAGTTCGAATTACTTCCGAGGAGTCTTTTAATCTCATGGCATCTGTCATTGATACCGTAGTAAACCTGTGTAAGCGCCGTGGACTGGTCTACCAAGCTGGTGAAATCTACGGCGGCTCCCGCTCCGCTTGGGACTACGGCCCGCTAGGCGTAGAGCTGAAAGAAAACATCAAGCGTCAGTGGTGGCGCCACATGGTGCAGTCCCGCGACGACGTTGTAGGTGTTGACACCTCCGTCATCCAGCCGCGCCAGGTGTGGGTGTCCTCCGGCCACGTTGAGGTATTCACGGACCCGCTGGTGGAGTCCCTCTACACTCACAAGCGCTACCGCGCGGACCACTTGCTAGAAGCCTATGAAGAAAAGCATGGCCACGCCCCAGAAAACGGTCTGGCTGACATCAATGACCCGGAAACCGGTCAGCCCGGCAATTGGACCGAACCCCGCGCTTTCTCCGGCTTGCTCAAGACCTACCTGGGCCCGGTGGATGACAAAGAAGGTTTGCACTACCTGCGCCCGGAGACGGCACAGGGTATCTTTGTGAACTTCAAAAATGTCTTGACCTCCGCGCGTATTAAGCCCCCGTTCGGTATCGCTAACATCGGCAAGTCTTTCCGCAATGAGATCACCCCGGGCAACTTCATCTTCCGCACCCGCGAGTTCGAGCAGATGGAGATGGAGTTCTTTGTCAAGCCTGGTGAGGATGAGCAGTGGCACCAATACTGGATTGATGACCGTTACAACTGGTACGTGGACTTGGGCATCAAGGAAGAAAACCTGCGCCTTTATGAGCACCCCAAGGAAAAGCTTTCCCACTACTCCAAGCGCACCGTGGACGTGGAATACGCCTTCGGTTTCACCGGCTCCAAGTGGGGTGAGCTAGAGGGCGTTGCCAACCGCACCGACTATGACCTGCGCGTGCATTCTGAAGGCTCTGGTGAGGACCTTAGCTACTTTGACCAGACCACCAACGAGCGTTGGATTCCTTACGTGATTGAGCCGGCCGCCGGCCTGGGCCGTTCCATGATGGCCTTCCTGGTGGACGCCTATGATGAGGAAGAGGTTCCCAACGCCAAGGGTGGCGTGGACAAGCGCGTGGTTCTGCGCCTGGACCGCCGCTTGGCACCAGTCAAGGTTGCTGTGCTGCCCTTGTCGAAGAAGGAAGAGCTGTCCACCCCGGCCCGTGAGCTGGCCGCCAAGCTGCGCAAGCTGTGGAACGTGGAGTTTGACGCCTCTGGCGCCATTGGCCGCCGTTACCGCCGCCAGGATGAAATTGGTACTCCGTTCTGCGTCACCGTGGACTTTGACACCTTGGAGGACAACGCCGTGACGGTGCGCGAGCGCGACACCATGGAGCAAGAGCGCGTCAAGCTTGACGAGCTAGAGGCTTACCTGGCCGCCCGTCTGGCGGGCTGCTAATGCACTACACCAGCTGGGACCGCAGTAAGGTCGAGGAACCGGTGTTGCTCATCGAGGACGGTCCGGAGGACCTAGCCGTCTTTGGTCAGGACGTAGCCTCCGTGGGACAAGAGTCCTGGAGCCTGGACGTCAGGGACCAGGAAGGTGCCACCGCCACTTCGTCCACGGGCGCGGTCTACAGCCTTCCGGGCAACTTTGGCCGGGATAAGCGCCTGCACGCCAACGTCAACGGTACCGGGTACGTCTTTGTCAACGAGACCGGCGCCGAGTGGATAATTGATGATGAGGCCAGTCAGAAGGTTGCCCAGTTTTGCGGCAAAAATTCCGGGGTGCGCAAGGCCATCCTGGAATTTGAGGGCCAGGCCAGCATCCCCACTGACCACATCGTGGCGCTTAGCTGGTTTGCGCGCCTCGTCTTGGAAGAAAAGGTAGAAAAATCCTCAACAGCGGTCATAGTCTCTTTGGTTCTGGCGTCAATAGTGGCCCTGCTGGCCTTTTTTGTCTAGGACTCACCCCGGTAGTTAGCATCCAGGTAGTTAGCAATGAGCAGTGAAGTGTGGACGTGGCGGGACAACGTCTTGTTAGACCCCCAGGGGCGTGAGGTTGCGCTGTTTCGTTCCGGGGTCATCCACATGGGGATCCACCACATCTTGACTGAAATTCAGCGTTCAGAGATGAAGCTGGCCATTGCCGCTACTACCTCGAAGGGGGAGGTCTTCTCCTTGGCCCAGGACGGCTTTTCCATTGGCCGCCTCTCCGCCAATTGCGGGGGCCGCCGCTACCGGCTTGACCGCGTGCACCGTTTCCGCCGCGAACGCCTGCTCAAAGATTCAGAAGGCCACGCTTTTGCCCGGACCTGCCCGGCGGGGGCTAGCCTGGAGGTGTTTGATCACCCCCAGGACTGCGCCGTCCCGGATCTCGATTTCATATTCTTGACCTGGGCCTGCAAGGAAGCCGATAACCCCACGCGGCTCTACACCTAGAAGGCGCTACCGCGCGAGCCCCCGCCGCCGCCACCGAAGCCGCCCCCACCAAAACCTCCGCCACCGAAGCCCCCGCCAAAGCCACCGCCGTAGGAACGGCGGCCGCCACCCAGCATCTGGCCTATGACCATGCCGGTGATGACGTTGCCGGCGGCATTGGACATTTGCTGGCGCTGCTGCCGGCGGCGGTAGTTGTCAATGTCATCTTGCGCGCGGCGCTGCGCGGTTTGTGCTGCGAGTACCGCGTCACGGGCGTATTCCACTGCCTGGCGGGTGTCGCGGTCGCGGGCCTGGAGGGCCTGGGCGTGCAGCCGCTTGGAGTCCGCCAGGGCGGTGCGGGCTGAGGCCCCAATGAGCCGGCCGCGGGAAGCAATGAGGTCTTCTGCGGCTTGGATGGTGGTTTCTGCTACCCCGATTTGCTGGCTAAACATGTGCAGTTGCTGCGCGTGGGTGTGGGTGGTGTGACGGAGCTGGTCCAACGCGGCGTCTAATTCCGTGTCAATGTTGGTCAGCTCGGTGTGGTGGGTGAGGGGATCGGACTTCCCACCTTCGCGGGCGGCCTGGACGCCCGTGGACGCGGTGGCAAGCAGCTGCTCTAGCCGCCCCCAGTCTGCTTTGGTGCCTTGGGCGGCGCCTTGGGCTTCCAGCTGGCGGGCTTCGGCGATTTCGCCTTCCACTTCCTCGATGAGCGCGGGCAGGAGAGACTTGGCTTCCATGATGTTGCTGCGGGCGTTTTCTACGCCGTTGAGGAGGCGGTCTGCGACGTCTATGGCGTGCTCGGTGTCCCGGATGGCGGCTACTAGTCCACCTTGTTGCCCGGCGGGTTTGCTGGCCAGCTCCCTGGCAATGCCTAGGGATTTTTCCGCCTCACTAACAGAAACGGTGGCCATCTCGGGGTTGTCAGCCACGGAGCGCAGCATGGCTTCGTCGAATTCTTGGTGGAGTTTGGCCACGGTTTCCTCGGCTCGCGGCAGGCGGGCGCGGACGTCAATGGTTTGCTGGGTGAGTTGGTCTAGGCGTTGCGGGGCCATCACTAGGAGGTTGCGCATGTCTGCGAATTCGGCTGCCTTGGCGTCCAGGGCGTCGTCTGCCTGGCCGCAGGAGGAGATGATGTTAACCAGGAGCTGCCGGCGCTGTTGTTCGCCCATGGCGTGGCCTTGGGTTTCTAGCTGTTGTTTCATAGCAAACGCCCGCTGCAGGGTGGTCCGCGAGTGGTTCATGGCGGCGGTGAACTGGCGGGTGCGCTCTGGTCCGAATTCCGCGATGGCTATGTCTAGTTCTTCTTTGCCGCGGCGGATTGATTCATCGGTGGACACTAGTTCCTCAGCGGCTAGTTTTTCGAGGGTGTCGGTGCTCTGGCGGCTAAGCGCGTTGGTGTTGCCGGGCTCAATGGCGCGGGCGTTAGACACAGCAATGGCGCGGTCTTTTTTACCTTTGCGTTTGGTGGCTGCCCAGATTCCGCCGCCGGCTACGGCTACCGCGGCGGCACCGGCGCCTAGCCACAGTGCCCCGCCTTGGTCACCTTCCCCGCTCGCGCCGCTGTTACCGGCGCTGCCACGGTTTCCGGATAGTGCGGATTTTACGGCGGCATTAGCACCCGCGAACCACTCCGATGCCCCCAGATCCGGCAACGCCGCTTCTGTCAGCGTGTCTTCATCCCCGGAGCGGAAGTCTTCACCAACAGCCACGCCTAGCTGGCGCTGCGTGGTGTCTATGACCACTGCGCCCACGTTGGTGCCGCGGGTGTCCCGGATTTGCTCCGCATAGGCCACCGCCCCACCGGGCGCTGTGTCTATGGTCACGATGTAGAGCAGGTCACCGGTATTTTGCTGTAGTTGGGTGATTTTTTCTTCGAGCTGGGCGGCCTGGGAGCTGCTGAAGACCCCGGCGCCGTCTGTTACTTTGGCGGTTACCGTGCTGGCGTCTTGGGCCAGGACGTGAATTTGTGTGGCATAGGCTGGCGCTCCCGTTGCCAGTCCAAGGAAGAGCGCCGCGATAGCCGCGCGACCGTAATGGCTTAGCCGTCCAAAATTTGTCATAAGCCCTAGAATACCTACTAATGAAACAACCAGTCATTATTTTGGGTGCCGCGCAGTGTGACGGGCGTTTATCACGGACGCTGCGGGCGCGGCTGGATCAGGCAGTGAAACTCCACCGGCGGGATCCTTCCACCTGGTTTATCACCGTGGGCGGCAACCAGCCGGGGGATAGGTTCACCGAGGCAGGCGTTGCCCGGGATTTCCTGGTTGCTAGGGGAGTAGACCCGTCTCAGGTCATTGCCGTTGAACGCGGCGTTGATACGCGCACCTCGCTCGAAGCTGTGGTGGCGGCCCACCCGGGGATAGACGGCAGCAACCGGGTACGGGTGGTCACCGACCGGATTCACGGCCCGCGCACGCAGGCCATTGCCCGTGCCGTGGGCCTGCGCGCCCGCGTCATCCCCGCGCAGGGCAGTCCCACCCGTTTCCCCAAGCCCACGTGGTGGCGCTCCCTTGCCCATGAGCTGGGCGGATTAATCTTCCTGGCCGCGCAACGGTGGCTTCCCGCCCCGGCTGCGTGGCGGGTGCGCAGCGGTTTGTATGCGGTGGAGGCTGTCATCCGGCCATCGTGGCGCGGCCGGCATGAGCGTTTGCAGCAGTAAACACGGGCGCTTGCAGCAGTAAACACGGGCGTTTGCAGCAGTAAACACGGATTTTACTTGGCTGACACCGGGCAAATGGTTAAATGCCTTACTTGACTAAGGTCTACAATGTGGGGCAAATGTATCAATACCAAGAAGTAGATTTTGCCCGCCGCTACCAAGAACCCGGTAAGGGCAGCCAGTTGGAAGCAGAAAACCAGGACCGGGATGCCTTTGCGCGTGACCGGGACCGCGTGCTGCATTCTGCGGCGCTGCGCCGGTTGGCGGATAAAACCCAGGTGGTGGGCCCGCGTGATGGGGACACCCCGCGCACCAGGCTCACCCATTCCTTGGAGGTGGGGCAGATTGGCCGGGGAATTGCCCAGGGCTTGGGTCTGAACCAAGACCTGGTGGACATGGCGGGGCTAACCCACGATATCGGCCATCCGCCTTACGGACACAACGGGGAAAATGCCCTCAATGAGGTTGCCCAGCACGGCTTTGAGGGCAACGCGCAGACCTTGAGAATCTTGGCCCGCTTGGAGCCTAAGGTGGTTGCTGAGCAAGACGGCAACCTTATTAGCTACGGCCTTAACCTCACCCGGGCTAGCCTGGACGCCGCGTGTAAGTACCCGTGGGTCAAGACTAACCCCGACGGTAGTACCAACCGGAAGTACGGGGCCTATGATGAGGACGCGGAGCTGCTGGCTTGGATAAGAAAAGGCCATCACACTACCGCCAAGTGTATTGAGGCACAGGTCATGGACTGGTCTGATGACGTGGCCTATAGCGTCCACGACGTGGAGGACGGCATTATCTCCCGGCGCATTTCGCTGGGCGTCTTGTGGGATCTGGTTGAGCTGGCCACCCTGGCGGAAAAGGGGGCGCGCGCCTTTGGCGGTACCGCCGATGAACTCCTCGAAGCTGCGGATTCCCTCCGCCGCTTGGACGTTATCAACGATATCGGCCCGTTTGATTACTCCTTGCGTTCTTATACCACCCTCAAGAAGATGACCTCTGAGCTGGTGGGCCGCTACGTGGGCGCTACCGTTTCCGCAACCAGGGAGGCCAACGCGGAACTTATTGCCCGTGGGCAGCTAGGCAGAACCCAAGGCACCCTGGCCGTGCCGCCCACCGCAGTAGCAGAGGTGAAGCTGCTGAAGACTATTGCCGTGCTCTACGTCATGGATGAGCCTGCGCACCTGAAGCGCCAAGACCGGCAGCGGGAGCGTATCTACCGGGTGTACGACTATCTGGTGGCCGGCGCGCCGGGCTCACTGGACGCGATGTTTGCCGGGTGGTGGCGCGAAGCAGATGATGACCGCCAGCGCGACCGGGTCATTATTGACCAGATTGCCTCCATGACCGAGTCCCGCTTGGAACGCCTTGCAGAGCGCGCCGCAGCATTCTCACCTTTCCTCGACTAACGACAAGCCCCGGCAAACGCAAAAGCCGTCAAGCAAGCCCCGGCAACGTGGGCAGTGGCTTCTCAGAGGGGCTAGAGACTCCGCCCCCAAGCGTACAATCCGGTCAATTTAGGCTCTCGGGAATCAACAAACGCTGTGGTTTCGTTGTAACGTGTGACTATGGCAAGAGGAAGAATTCCCCAAAGTGACATCGAGGCTATTCGTGAGCGTGCAGCCATTGATGAAATTGTGGGCGAGTACGTGCAGCTAAAGCCTGCTGGCTATGACTCTATGAAGGGGCTTTCTCCTTTCAAAGATGAGCGCACCCCTTCCTTTCACGTGCGCCCTCAGCACGGGTATTTTCACTGTTTTTCCACCGGCATGGGTGGAGACGTGTTCAAGTTCCTCATGGAGTTGGAGCAGCTGAGTTTTCCCGAGGCGGTGGAGGCCGTGGCGCAGAAAATTGGCTATCAAATCAACTACCAGGGCAGCTCTACTGGGCAGCGGGATGAGAAACCCGGGCTAAGGCAGCGCCTTATTCAGGCCAACAAGGAAGCCCATAAGTTCTACCGGCAGCAGTTAGAAACGCCGGAGGCTGCGCCCGCGCGGGATTTCTTGCTGGACAGGGGTTTTTCCAAGGATATTATCTACGCCTTTGAGTGTGGTTATGCCCCGGAGGGCTGGGATACGCTGACCAAGTACCTGCTGCGTATGGGCTTTGATTATGAGGAACTGGAGCAAGCTGGCCTGTCTAAGATGGGCACGCGCGGCCCCATAGATATGTTTCACCGCCGCCTGCTGTGGCCCATTAAGGACATGTCTAGCAATGTTATTGGCTTTGGTGCCCGCAAACTCTTTGATGATGACAACATGGGCAAGTATATGAACACCCGTGAGACCATGCTTTACAAGAAGAACAAGGTCTTATTTGGACTGGATTTGGCAAAGAAGAACATTGCGGACTCCCATCAGACGGTGGTGGTGGAGGGCTACACGGATGTTATGGCCATGTACGCCGCCGGCGTGAAGACTGCTGTGGCTTCTTGTGGCACGGCTTTTGGTGATGAGCATTTGCAGCTAATCCGCCGGTTGATGTTGGATGATTCCTATTTTAGCGGTGAGCTTATCTACACCTTTGACGGTGATGAGGCTGGGCAAAAAGCGGCCATGCGCGCTTTCCAGGGGGAGCAGAAGTTTACGGGTCAGTCCTTTGTGGCCACCGCCCCTGATGGAATGGATCCGTGCGATTTGCGTCTCAAGCGCGGTGACGCTGCCGTGCGGGAGCTTGTAGCCAGCCGGATTCCCATGTTTGAGTTTGTCATCCAGTCTCTCATTGAGAATTACTCTATTGACACCGCAGAGGGGCGTCTACAGGCCTTGCGCCGGGCCGTTCCTGTGGTGGCGGATATCCGGGACAAACCGCTGCGGGACGCTTATTCGCGTCAGCTGGCTAGCTGGGTGGGGTGGCCGGACCCGATTGAGGTTCTGGATATGGTGGAAAAGCAGCGGCAGGCACCGAGGAAACCGGAGCGTAAGTACCGCAAGTTCGAGGCCTCTAAGCAGCCACCCCAGCAAGACGCGCCTATGTTCCATGTGCCGGATCCTAAATCTGCACCTCTATGGCCACAACGTGAAGCGCTTAAGCTGGCTTTGCAGTTCCCTGAGGCTGCCGGGGCCTACTTTGACGGTATTACCGCTGACGCCTTCACCAATGAGGCCTATCGAACTGTCCGGCGCGCGATTGGGGACCAAGGCGGGGTAGTGCGCGGTGCCAGTATGAAGGCGGTGGATTGGATTGCTGCGGTAACTGATGAGATGAGGGATTTGACTGCCCGCAACTTTGTCTCCGAGCTGGCTGTGGAGCGCATCATTCCTGCGGACAACGGTCAGGCGGGGATGCCGGAATACGCCGATGCCGTCCTATCCCGCCTCCAAGAAGGCCGGGTAGGAGATCAGGTGGCGCAGCTTAAAGCCCGCCTGGGGCGCATGCGCCCTTCTGATGACCAGGAAACCTACAACTCTTTGTTTAGCGATCTGATGGCGCTAGAGCAAGCCCGCAGAGAGCTCAAAGACCGAGCTTTCCGGGGGCAGCAGCGTTAAGAGTTTTAGTCTTGGTCGGGCTCGTAGATACGGTCTGTACTACGACGCCGGCCACGGCCCACGTCCTTGATTTCCTTCATGCGTGGTTCCGGGTCTAGCTTGCTGGCTACAGTCTTGCGAGCTGCGCTGACGGCTTTCTTGGTTACTGGGGAGTTAACTACTTTCCCGTAGCCGTCCTTGAGCTGGTGGTAGCGCTTGCGCCCGGCTTTGGTGCCAAAGACGTATCCGGCAGCTGCACCTACAACAAATTGAATCACGTGGTTGGCTCTCCATCTAATTAAAATTGGGGTCAAAATTCTAGTGCCCCAGCATACCCAAGTCTGAAGTTTCTTTCTCAAACTTTTTCCGGCGTAGACCGGGCACGCACCTAGAAAGTCCGATACCCTTATCTGCAGAGCCGCTAGACCTTTCACATGAGGGTCCGTTGGCTCCCCGGGTCATTTCCCAACCTTATTCACCCAACCCTTCCTCTAAACTTCCACCACTGGTTACTATTCCTTTACCCTAGGTTAATCATATGTTGCTATCAGAATCCTCACGCCTTCGTTACCTCCTATCCACCGTTGTCGCTGCCAGCTTGGTTGGCTCGGGAACAACCGCTGCCCAAGCCCTACCGCTTACGGTCCCATATTTGCGGGAGCCGGTCACAGGCCAAGTTATTGGTACCGCCCCGAAGTTATATCCGGGCGCGCCGGTCCCAGAGCCCTTCACTACTGACTACCTTGGGGGATATATTTCTGATGTTTCCTCCTATGATTTTGGTGTCTATTGGGAGGTGGTTCGGCTCTTTGACTCTCTCAAAGGCCAACACCCTGAGATCATGCGCGCTAACTTGGATAAAGCCATAGCCATCAACAATGCTGCGGCCGCGGATCCTGAACTCATCCGCCGCGCCCAGGAGGATGCGGCGGCGGACAAAGAAGGCGTTATGGAAGCTATCTCCGACGCCATGGGGCCGGAACTAGGCCAAGCCTTCCGCGCCGCGCTGGCTGATAACAGATTGCCTAAGACCCAGTACCTCCTGGGCAACGGTTACGCCGCCCGTGCCGGGGGATTGGCTAGTTCAACTTTCCCGGAAAAGTACTATTTCCAGTACCGCCGGCCTTACCAGGTAGCTCCGGCGCACGTTAAGCGGTACCCGGTGGCCGGTAAAGACTTGTACCCAACGTCTCCTTCCTTCCCATCTGGGCACACCAATCAAGCGGTGTGGATTACCACGCTGCTTGCGTTCATGCTCCCTGAGGTAGCGCCTCAGTTGGTGTTCCGGGGTGCCCAGTCCGGGCACTCCCGGGTGGTAATGGGCGTTCATTACCCACTAGACGTGGTTGGTGGGCGCATGACTGGCCAGGCCGCCGCTGCTGACCGCCTCAACGACCCCCGTATGCGTGACGCCCTTCATCAGGCATCCGTGGAAATCAGGAAAGAAATCAAGTGGCGTACCGGTAAAGATGTGGGGGAGTTGGCGGCCACGGAAATTCCCTACATCACGGCTAAACAAGCGGCCCAAGAATACTCTGAGTACCTGGGCTACGGTTTTACCCCGACCTACCACCTGGACGCCCCTATGGTGGTGCCCAAAGCAGCACCTGTGCTGTTAGAGGCAGCCTTCCCTGAACTGACCTGGCAACAACGCGAGGAATTGCTGCGTATCACGGCAGCGCCCGCCGGGCACCCCCTCGACTGGCAAGGCCCCGGGGGCTCATGGCAGAGAATCAACCTGGTTAAAGCACTAACCTCCAAGGTTGAGGTAACCAGCAACCGTTCTCTTAGGGTCACCTGACCTACAGAAAACTTTTATACGTGATTAAATGATGATAGACAAACACTCTTAAGGAGACCCGTGTTGAAGCCCAAGATAATGACCGTCTACGGCACCCGCCCGGAGGCTATTAAGGTAGCGCCGGTAATTAAAGCGCTAGAAAAAGACGATAGGTTTGAGACGGTAGTTGTCTCCACTGGACAGCATAAAGAGATGCTGGCGCAGGTCAACAAAATGTTTGGTATTGAGCCGGACCACGACCTGGAACTTATGAAGCCCGGCCAGCAATTAAATGATTTGGTTGCACGTGCTATCGCTGGTCTGGACAAGATTATCGCCGAAGAAAAACCTGATGCGATCATCTCTCAAGGAGATACCTCCACCGCTATGGCGGCGGCGTTGGCAGGATTTCATCGTGGCGTGAAAATCATCCACCTTGAAGCAGGCTTGCGGACTGGCGATATCCATTCTCCATTCCCCGAGGAAGCAAACCGCAAAATCATCGGTCAAGTTACCGAGCTCCATCTAGCTCCTACCCAGGGAGCGAAGGATAACCTTCTCCGCGAAAATTTCCGTGAGCGAGACGTGGTTATCACCGGCAATTCAGTTATCGACGCACTATTGGAAGCAGCTAGTTGGGATACTGAGTTTGCAGATCCGCGCTTAGAAGCCGCAGCTGATTCAGACAACCGCATGGTAGTGGTAACTACTCACCGGCGCGAGAATATCGATGCCATGAAGGAAATTGGTGGCGCTGTTCAGGATTTGGCTAGCGCATACCCTGACATCAACTTCGTTCTTCCGTTGCATCTGAACCCGTTGGTTCGGCAAGCAGTATTGCCTGCCGTCGAAAACTTTGACAACGTTATCATCACGGATCCGCAGCCGTACGATCAATTTACCCAGTTGCTCAAGCGTGCAACTCTGGTATTGACGGATTCTGGTGGAGTTCAGGAAGAAGCACCAGCACTGGGTAAACCTGTCCTGGTGATGAGGAAGAATACTGAACGTCCCGAAGCCGTTGTATCCGGTACAGTCAAACTAGTCGGAACAGACCGTGATCTTATTGTCGCGGAATCAAAGCTTCTCCTGGACGATGAAGCTGCTTACCAGGCTATGGCAAATGCCGTTAACCCCTACGGTGACGGAAAGGCTGCCAAGCGCTCCACGTCCGCTATCGCGGATATGTTTGGACTAGGGAACAGGGAGGACGATTTCACCCCGGGGATTTAGGGATACCATCATCTAATTCCATACCGGGGGAAGATCCACCGGCCAATACTTGCAACCCCAATCCCCACTATTTTCCGAAGAGCCACTTAATCCTCGTGGGGCTGCCTCGGAATGGACAGTCAACAAGCTCAACTTCCGGGCGGTCTTTGACGTAGGCCTGGCTATGGCACAGTCCGTATTTCTGAGGGGGTATCACCTACTCAATAGTGAAAACAGCGGGCTCATCTTCCCAGTCGAAGTCAAGGCCTCTTACGTCCTTGAAGCCCACCATCTCATGGACGATTTTGCTATAACCAATGGCGGTGGGTTTCGTAGTATTTTCTTTGTTCACAAACTGAAATTATACGAAACCCACCACCAGTTTTTCAGCACCCTCCAGCAGGGGGTCAGAAACCCCAGATCCCACCCATTTCCGAAGATCCCTTTTAGCCCTAGAATTCGGGGTATTAACAAATAACCCCGAAGACCAAGAGTTTTGATCTTCGGGGGAATTGCTCCTCCAACTGGGCTCGAACCAGTGACCCTTCGATTAACAGTCGAATGCTCTGCCAACTGAGCTATGGAGGAAAGGTCAAGAGAGACCGTGCGAGGTCTTCCCTTCAACGTTTAGATACTCTACTTGCACTCGACTCAATCGGCAAATCGGCTGGTAGTCAAACGTTTTGTCGGTTACTAGCGGCGCGAAAAGGGCTGAGTTTATTTCGGCAATCAGGCATCCCTGTTTGGTATTTGAAATATGAGGTTGAAAGGTGTTGAATGATGGGAAGGTTTAAGGTTTGTGTACGCTTGTACTCAGGCGTTTCCTCATTTCGGGAGAAATAAATTCAACGGCAAGGAGATAGCTAGTGCATATATTAGTGATCTCTCAGTACTGGTTTCCGGAGAATGGCGTTCCACAGCGTCGGTGGACCTGGTTGGCGTCCTTGTTTCGCGTCCATGGTGCTGAAATTAGCGTGATTGCTCCACCTCCCCATTATCTACGGCGGCTTTCCGTGGCGGAGTGGCTCAAGTCGATTTTCCGAGGTCACAAGAAAGGTCATGAGACAGGGTCTTCTGGAGAACGAATCTTCAGAACTTTCTATCTTCCCACAGGTCAATCACTCACGGTTCGCGCTGTCAGCCAATTGGTAGCATCGGGAGCCGCGATTTGGACTGCTTTTTGGGTCCACAAAGTGGGCGGCGAGCGTGTGCCGGACGTGATAATAGGAACGGTACCGGCTCTGCCGACTGCCGTTGCCACTTTGCTAATTTCTAAACTTCTGAAGCGACCCTACTGGATCGACCTTAGGGATGCCTGGCCGGATCTCCTCTCCAACCGGTCGCGGTGGAATGAAAATCTTGGAAGGCTATCCGTACATGAAAAAATTTTTTCGAAGGGAATCGGTCAGGTGGTTAGCTATGTGACGGATTGGGTCCTGAATTGTGTTTTCTATAACGCGGAGGGTTTAATAGTCACCTCTAGCGAACTAGCAGCCACTTTAAAAAGCAAGAAACATAAGACTAGAAGTGGACACCATATTGTCACGATTAGGAATGTATTCCCGGTGCAATCCGATCTTCGTAGGGGGAGCTTACCACCGCGAGGGGAAAAGGGGCTGCACGTTCTTTACGCCGGAACTTTAGGGAGAGCACAGAATCTCGCAAATGCCGTTCGTGCAGCGGGTATCGCCAGAGATCATGGCTTTAAGGTCGAACTCAGGTTTGTCGGTGCAGGTGCCGCTAAAGAGTCGCTTGAAGAATTGGCTGCCGCTGAAGGGATCGAATCGCAGTTCGAGGTTAGAAAACCCGCTTCGCAGCTTGATGATCATTATCGTTGGGCAGATACCGCACTAGTGCACCTCACGGATTGGGAACCTTTGCGGCGAGCAGTGCCATCAAAAACATACGAGTTGATGGAAGTTGGCATTCACATTTCCGGAGTTGTGAGCGGTGAAGCGGCCTCTATCATTTTGGATAACAATGCAGGTCACGTGGTCTCTCCAGAATCACCGGAGGCTCTTGCCGCTCTTTGGGAGTATCTGATTGAGAATCCGGAGAAGCTCAAAATTGGCAATGGAGGTCGAACCTGGGTTGCTAGAGAACGGTCGGAGATTGCACCGGCGCTTGTTGAACGCTTGGTAAACGGGGTTTTTAGAATTGGTTCATAGCGTCTATCGAATCCGGCAAATCTGGCTTCTGCCATCCCTCATTTTCGCACTTTTACTCGAAGACTCCACTGGCTTTTGGTCGAAGTTAAAAAATCGGTTCGCCTGTCTCCAGTATGCGGCAACATTTTTTCCATCAAGAGACAATAGTAGCGATCAGGAAGTATCCAGGATGAACTACGAATTACCTGGCGAAATTTTGAAGAGTCGCGATCTTCCACTCGAAGCCGAACCGAGAGTTCTGTATTTTGCGACTAATTCATTGCCTCATTCTGTAGCTGGATATTCGATCCGCACGCAATCACTCTTGGAGGCGTTGGTATCAAACGGGATCGAAGCTAGATGTTGTACCCGGCTCGGCTATCCATTGTCCGTTGGGCGTTTTGCCTTCCGACAAGTTGAGGAAATCAACGGAGTTCGGTACTCGAGAATGCTCCCACTTTGGATGCCGCTCAAGAGAGCATCCCAGTTGAAACTGGCGGTCAAAATGCTCGTAAAGGAGGCGGAACGCTCGCGAGTAACGGTAATACATACAACGACCGATTATACTAATGCTTACATCGCCTCCCGAGCAGCAGATATCCTGGGTATTCCTTGGGTCTACGAGATACGTGGCGAGAGGCATAATACATGGCTTAGCGTACAATCTCCCAGCGGCTCTCCGACTGCGGCTGGCTATTACCCTTACGCAGTCGGCAAAGAACATGATGCAATCGAGAATGCGGCAGGTTTGGCGGTCCTAACTGTCGGCAAATTCGAATCGATAAGGGAAAAGTATCCCGATAAGAAGATTTGTTTGATCCCTAACGGTATATCTACGAAGTTGAAAAAGCCTGGACGGGACAGTTCCCCAATCGCTGTAGGTCGGACTAAAAGCCACCGGCTCCTGGTGGGAAGTATATCTAGTTTGGTCCCCTACGAGGGTTTCGAGACACTGATCCAGGCCCTGCCCTATCTTCCTGACTCTGTGGAAGCGATTTTAGTGGGCGAAGGCGTACACAGAAAGAAGCTCGAGAAAGAAGCACGTGATCTGGCGATTGCGGATCGGGTCACTTTTGTCGGGAGTCAAGACTACAGCCAAATAGATACTTGGTACGAGAAAATCGACATATTTGTTGTCCCACGGCTAGACAAGGAAGTTACTCGGAATATTGCCCCGATCAAACACTTACGCGCGATGCAGTTAGGGAAACCCGTAGTCGCTTCAGATCTTCCAGCTTTGGTCGAAGCTACAGGTGGGCTGGCATGTTATTTTCCGCCAGGGGATGCTAAAGCTTTGAGCGAAAAAATTCTGGGCTTGTGTAGAAATGAAATTGATTACGAATACGCAGAAATTCAGGATTGGATAAAAACCAGGACCTGGAATTCAAACGCATGTAAATTAGCACAGATGTATAGGTCTGAATAGTGCTGCTATGTGCGCCAGCGCCACTTTTCACTGGATTTGGCCGAAGATGGCACCGAGGGATAGGGGATTTACGATGAAAAATGCGGGAAAAAAGGTACTCAATAGTGTCAAGACCCGTGGTGTTAAAACCACTGCCAGGAAAATAGTTGGTAAGCTTCGGGGTTCGGATCCTGTTGAAAAAATTTTTCCAATAGATAATCTGCCCAAAAGCTATAGAGCCTCTCCCTTTAAGCGATTTCGAGTTGCGGTAATTATGGACGATTTTTCGAGAATCGCTTGGGGGGAAGAGTTCTCGGTCATCGCTATATCGCCGCAGATGTTCAGGGAGGAAATTACCTACGCGGATGGTTCCCCCAAAGTGGATTTCCTATTCGTGGAATCAGCGTGGAATGGGAACAACGGTAGGTGGCAGTACCATCTTTCCGGAGAAAATGCTCCATCTAAGGAATTGATGGAACTCATAGATTTCTGCAGATCTGCAAATATTCCAACGGCTTTCTGGGCTAAAGAGGACCCGCCCCACTACGACGATTTCGTATCCGTAGCAACATTGTTCGATCATGTATTTACGACGGCGGCCGAAAAACTTTCAGACTACACAGACCTTCCCGGAAGGCGTTCAGTATCTATTTTGCCTTTTGCTGCGCAGACTTCGGTTCACAACCCAATTAAACCGAGAAGCACTTACAGAAAAGATGACGTATGTTTCGCGGGTATGTACTTCGCGGAAAAATTCCCCGATCGGCAGGCGCAGATCGAAATACTCGTTTCCGGGGCAGCTGAGGCGGTAAAGGGTGATTCGACACGTCTCACTATTTTTTCCAGGTTTGAGGGTCACCACCAGAAGTATAATTTCCCCGCGAAATTCCAAAAATACGTCAGAAGGGGTATTCCGTATTCCCATATGCTCCTTGCTTACAAGAGGTATAAGGTTATCCTGAACGTAAACTCTGTGGTCTCGAGCAAGACTATGTGTTCGCGCCGAGTTTTTGAAGCGATAGCCAGTGGAGCAACGGTAGTTTCAACACCGACCCCCGCCCTGGAAAACCTATTCAAACATCACTGGCTCCCCCTAGCCGAAAACACTCACGATACGGCTCTACTAATTCGTGCGCTGCTGCGCTCAGATGAGTTGCGTGATAGAACGAATCATCTCCTTCAACGGCAGATTTGGAATGAACACACATACTCAGATCGAGCCCGAGACGTGGTTTTCAAGGTCCTGGGAGAATACGTCCCTTCGGTCACCGAAAGCTCGATTGTAAGCGTAATTACCTCTACCAACCGTCCTGAGCAGGTGGATCATATATTTGGCCAAGTCATGGGTCAAGAAGGTGTGAAGGTTGAATTCAATCTTCTTTGTCACGGTTTCAAACTAGATGAGAGGCACCAACTCTACCTCAAAGAAAAATTTCCAAATCTTAACTTTAATATAATCTATGGAGCGCCAAACCTCTCTCTCGGACAGTGTCTAAATAGACTGGTCGCAACGTCGACGGGAGACTTTATCGCGAAGATGGATGACGACGATATCTATGGTAGTCACTATCTCTCTGATTATCTCCATGCCTGGAGTTACAGTGGCGCAGACCTTCTTGGGAAGCAAGCGGTATATGTTTACCTGGAGGGTTATGGTGTAACCGTACTGAAAAGTCCCGAAAGGGAGAAAATTTGGACCGACTTCGTTGCTGGCCCCACGCTTTTTGGGCCTCGAAAGACTTTCGAGGACGTGCCTTTTCAAGATCGGACCCGGGGCGAAGATACTGCTTTTATATCGGATGTTTTACGTAAAGGTAAGAAACTGTTCTCATCCGACCGTTTTAACTTCGTCCAGGTTAGACATGACTCCAAACACACATGGGAGCTCGCCGACTTGGTTTTCCTGGCGAACAGCGATGTTAAAGCCTATGGCTCACTACTGAACCATATCAATTTCTAGATCAACGGGCGGTAGATCTATCGAGGGCACACACAAACTCATCGTCGAAGTAAATTGTGGGGCGAGTGTATTTTTCCGTCATGCCCTTGATGATCTTCGCGGCTTCGGCCGACCTACCCGTAGCAACACGGTTTCCCCAGACACGATAAGACTTTGTTACCTGATTAGCAGGACCATCTGCTATCACTCTACCTTCATGTAGCCAAATTGCCCGTGAACAGTGCTGCTGAACTGTCTCTGCCCCGTGCGAGACTAAGAACACCGTTCCGGCAGTGTCTAGGAACTCATTCATTCTCTTCGTGGCTTTTGCTTTAAACGTGGCATCGCCGGTCGAAAGTGCCTCATCAACTAAGAGGATCTCCGTCTGGACAGCAGTTGAAATTGAAAACTTTAAGCGGGCCGCCATTCCCGATGAATAGGTGGTCATGGGGCGGTCAATTGAGTCTGATAGTTCTGCCCACTCGATTATCTTTGGAGTTAGTTCTTTGACTATATCTGGGGAAACACCCATAGCGAGTAATCCAATTCTTACATTCTCGCGGCCCGACATTGACTTTTGCATTGCAGCAGATACCCCGAGGAGGGTTGGTTTGGCCGAAACCAGTACCTCCCCCTCGGACGGAGACTCCGCACCGGCAATCAATCTGATCAGAGTGGACTTGCCGGAGCCGTTTTTCCCTAAGATGCCGATAGACTCTCTGGCCCTGGCAACGAAACTAGTGGATTGGAGTGCTTTAATTTCCCGGGCCCTGCTTTTGGAGAATGCGAGGGAACTCCCACTATTTGGAAGGAAGTAGGATTTGGCGAGATTTCTAGCGACTACAGTTGTCTTATCTGACACTAGGGTACCTTTCTTCAGCTTGCCAGAAGAACAATAATCCTACCGAAGCTAGACCGAAGCTCCAGAGCGCCAATTGGATCCAGGTGGTCATGGTGGGCAGCTGGTGATAGATTGTAACGTCTCTAATCGCTTGGAGATATAGGTACCCCGGATTAGCGCTAATGACCTTCTGAAGGTGTGGACTTCCTGAAAAACGGTCTAAAGTAAAAAACACTCCTGAGGCGAAGAATAGCGCCCTAGATAGCAAGCTGACTAATGCTGCCAGGTCTGGTATGAACGCGGTGAGGCGAGCCACTATTAGGGTTAGCCCGAGCATAGTTAGGTGAAGCATTAAATAGATGCCCGGGAGTAAAACAAGATGCCAAGTCGGACCGTTGGGCCATTGAAAAAGGAAAGCGAAAACGACAGCAAGAGTAGCCGGTACGAGATTATCTATGAGTTGTCTCAGGGTTTTGGCTATTGGCAGCGAAGCTTTAGGAAAAGAGAACGAGCCAATTAAACTCTTCGAGGATTGAATTAGGCGCGTGCCACCTAAAAATCCTCCAGAAAAGAAACCGAAAAAAATGACCCCAAGGGTTAAAAATCCAAGAAAGTTATCGATGCCCCGGGATGTTTTCAGGATTAGGCCGAAGATGAGAGCGTAAATCGCAATATCAAGCAATGGTTGAACAATAATCCATATGCGGCCCAAAAAAGTATTACGCGTCGATTGAAATGCTTTAGTTCTGGCGTCGGCAACGATGAAATGCCTCCGGTCCCAGAGTTCGACTAGGTAATCACGAAAGCCTGGGCGAGCGTTTAACGCTAGTAACTTGGAACGGTCAACTAAGACTACAGTCTCTTTCGTAGGTGTCTTGTCTGACAGTGGGAATCCGCCTTTAACATCGCTAGGACTCGGCGTACACGAAGAGGCTGACCGCTGTTCGCTGTCAGACATGGATACCTGCCTCCAAGGTTTGCATTTATGCTCGATCCTCTTATCCGGTGAGTGAAACAAAGGTTGTTGATCCAACCTTAGCGTTAGTACTCTGGTTTTTAGAATTTCGAGTGCCGGGTCTTCACTAAAACTCCGGTATGCCGTCAGGTTCCAGCGTGCCTGAGTGAACAGTCTAAAGTACGGGGATAGAATGGATAGTAATGGCGTTGCGAACCGTTAGACCCAGAAACGCGACTCCGGTCTTAGGATTTGCGACCGGCCTATTCTGGCCAAAATCCTGGACTGGTTCGGCGAACCCCTACGCTAGTTCCTAAACTTAGAATGAGGAAATATTGATGGATGTGCTTGTCTTTGGTGGCTGTGTAAGTCGTGATGCGATTGAGTATGCGAGTGGATTCGATGTCACGCTAAAGAAATACATAGCTAGGAGTTCTTTGCTTTCGGCAGGGACCGATGCTCGGCCGAATCTTCCTAACATTAAGTTGTCTAGCAATTTTCAAACAAAAATGGTTCTCCAGGACGTTCTCGGCTACAGTGTTCAGCACATGAAATGGAGCTCTAAAGTAGACTTATTCTTATGGGATATTAACATTGAGAGGGTGGGCGTGTGGCAGTTTCCAGATGGTTCGATTTTGACGAATTCTCCAGAAATTCTAAAGGCACCCGGAGTTAGGGAAGCTTTGGGTAGTGCTCGTTTCGTTGCCTTCGGCACTGATGAGCACTTTCACAGGTGGGCGGGGGCCGCTGCACTGTTTTCTGAAGCGCTCAAGCTATTAAATCTGTATCAGAAAGTCGTCGTGTTAGCCCCTGAATGGGCGCTCTCAGGTTATGACAGCCTCGGCGAGGAAAAGAAGCAAGAGATGTTAAGTAGGGCGACAACTTTCAATCGTGAGTCAATCCGATATTATCAAGTCCTTGAGCATTTGGGATTCGATATCTGTCATTTAGGGGGAACCGTTGCTGGTCTGCATAATAAGTGGGGAGTAGCTCCTTTCCACTATGGCCCCGAAACTTACGAACATTTGATCTCTTATGCGTGGCATTCCTACAGAAGTAGAACTAGGCGCTAGCGCGGGCGAGTGATTTTCTCCAATAGTCTCGAGAAGCATGTCTGACGTGAATGCTCAGAAAACGGGTGAACAACGATAGTAGTTTGAGTTCTCGGCAAAGAAAGATACTTACACACCTCAACTTGTGAGGTAAAGGGCCAGGTAAAGGGCTTTTCAGAGACCGTTTCCTGAGGCTATGCTAAAATCGCCAAGGGAAAACATAAAATTATGGGAGAGGCAAAGGTTGCTTTCTATTAGGAAGAGTATCGAGCTGCGGTATCGTAAACTGCTCGATGAAATGAGTCGTCGCCGGGGGAAAAGGATTGGTAAGAGTGTGCTCTCTGACGTACTCGAAGAACCGGCGGTAAAGCGGAACATGTTCGTTGCTGGTACGCTTGCATCCGGAGTGGCTGTACTGTCCCCGTTGGGTTCCTTACCCCCAAAGTTTCAGGTCTCAATGGGCTTCTTCGGAACTTCGATGTTCCTCGCACTTATATCCCTACAGAGCCGCCAACTTTCATGGATCGCGAAAAGTAATTTCAAGACACTGTCCGATCCTAATTCGCAGGCGAATAAAGCGCCGGCTAAAGTTGATCTCAAGTCGATAGAGCAGCTCTGCGCACTTGAGACCTCAAAAGTCGAAAAGCAATTGTTGAAAATGCTTAAAGAAAACGAGAAATCAATCGAACGGATTGTCAAATCTTTCGAGAGTGAATTCGCAGGGGCGGAATTAGAGCGCGGGACTTGGGGAGAGCAGCTGCAGCGTGAAATCCCAGATGAATTCTTTGCCGTTATCCCTTTTATCAGGGGCTTGCGCCCGGATAACCGCATGCTCTACCTGGGCCCTTCTCATTCGGTCGATAAGATCGAGCATTGGTTGTTGGAACATGGATTTCTCAAATCGAAAGTATTATCCTGGGACAGGATAGAACCGGAGCGTCTAAAAGTCGAAAGGTTCTCAACTATCATTTTAAATCTTGTTGGACTATCAGGGAGGCATCCGGTGCATCAGCTTGATGCTGGGGCGTTTTCCAGTGAAGCTCAAATTCTTTCTATTGGTCACGCGAAAGACGACTCGAGCTCCGTGAACCTTGTCAACCTGAATCCAGCGGTGACTTTGAGGTCGGTTCCAGACCGTGACCTTGCGTATGGAAAAGTGATTCGCATATGGAAGGAATGGAAGTGAAATTGGAAAGACCAAAAACAGCTTTCTATCAACCCCACCGGACTTCGCCGCATAATGGATCTTCTCTGAACATCCTGGCTATCTTGGATGATTTTTCAAGTCTTAGTTTTAGCGATGGCGCTAACCTATGGAGGCTTTCTCCTGATGATGTGGGCATTGACGAGCCTTTAGTGAAACCCGACTTTTTGTTAGTGGAGTCTGCGTGGGCAGGAAATTTCGATACCTGGAAGTTTAAGGTTACGACAAAAAACGGTCCGGCCCCAGTGTTGAAAACACTCGTTAAGCGGTGTAAAGCCCTCGGAATTCCTACCGTTTTTTGGAACAAAGAGGATCCTCCCCATTTTGAGGACTTCATCGAGACTGCGAAATTGTTTGATCACATTTTCACTACCGAGGAGTCTAAAATCGGAGAGTATTATGCTAGGACTGAGGCCTCCAGTGTAGATCTGCTTCGATTTGCTGCGAACCCTGCGATTCACAACCCCGCTTGGGTTGAGGACTACAGGGCTGGCGATATAGCGTTCGCCGGGATGTATTTCAAACACAAATACCCGGAGCGTCGAAAGCAAATCGATCAACTTTTTCCTCCAGCTACGAATTATAAGTTTGAAATTTATTCGAGGCATGCCGGAGGAGACTCCCGTTACCAGTTTCCGGAGCCGTTCGATAGCTACATCGTGGGCAGGCTGCCATACGAGGAAATGGTGCGTGCCTATCGGAAATACAAAATCTTTCTAAACCTGAATTCGGTGCCGAATTCGAAATCGATGTGTGCTCGGAGGGTATTTGAGCTCTCAGCGGCAAAGACTGCTGTTGTAGGCATGCATAGTGATGCGATCCGATCTATCTACGACGAATCAGAGGTTCTTCTGGCAAACGATGAGTCAGAGGTTAGGGAGATATACGAGTTTTTACTCGGCGATGAATTGGGGCGCCGGCGTCTAACCCAACGCGCTTGGAGGAAGACTCTGAGCACCCATACCTACCGATACCGAATAGCACAGATGGCGAAGACCGTAGGGATAGAGATCCCCGATCAGCCGGTTCGGATAGTACTCATGCTCGATAAGGTCAAATCTTACGAACATGCAAGTAAGATTTTGGGACAAGCGTACAACCAGAGGTTTACCTTTCCTCGAGAGGTAAAATTCGGTTGGTTCCTAAGCTCCGAAACTAGAACAATGCTGACTATGTCGGAAATCGTAGACCTCGAGAATTCGTTTGGCCCTCAGATTGTGGGGGATCTAGCTGGTTGTCATATAGTTTACATTAACGCGGAATTTGAATTGGGGACTTTTTATTTGAATGACTTGCTTTTAATGAGTGAGCAGATGAAGACCGATTTTGTCGCGAAGTCCATCGGTAGCTTGGAGACTGTTCGTGAGACGGAGGAACGTTTTTCATCCTCGCTTCCCCCACACGGATGGATGAGTGGCATTATTGGCAGCCGAGATGTCTCAGAACTGATTGCCCAGGAGAATGCCATCAATGTGGGGGGGAAGGCTCCGACAGTCTATGTTGGAGATCCTTTCGGCATTGCAAAGTTCCAACTTGGCGAAACGTCGCCGCTACTTTCAGGATAGGGTGAAAGGCTATGATAGTAATTCTCTATTCACCTAATGATTTTTCAGAAACTCTGGAACTCGCTTCGGAGCTCGAGGGTATAGGTATAGATGTAGAAACCCGCCTTTTGCCCGAAATTGGGAGGTCCGCCGTTAATGAATCGGAGGTGCTCCTGAATTCAGAGGCGGTAGTAACTAGAATCATCGAAGCCGCCCCGGATGCAATTATTGTGTGTTCACCAGACCGAGTTCGGGACACAGCTCTAGTAGCGCTTTCCGAGTCTAAGGTGCGTACCCTAGGCGTTTTCCGCAGCCCGAACAGTCTTACTGGCTCAAACGGGTACCGGGCACTTTTCTTCGATGATATTCTCTACAATTCTACAGTCGTTCCGAAACGACTAGAATTATCGAAGAAAATTCACTACTTTCCAGGCTGGGCCGGTGCCCGACTCTCGCCCACGGATGTGACCGCTATACTCCAGAGTCCATCTACCGGAATAGCTCTGCTCTCGAATACAGGGACTCCCGAATCAAGGGCGAAGTATTACAAGATTGACGAACTTGGCGGTGGTGTAGCCATACACGGAGAGACCGGCACTGACTATCGAAGACTGGGCGGCGGCACGCTATCCAATCAACTTGATCTAATCGCTATTTCCGCCAGATACCGGGCCAGTATTTTCTTTGATGATGGAGATCTCTCCATTGACCCGGATGGAAATGGATTCTCTCGCTTTCCTAAGGAAGTTATTCAGTCGCTGTCGGTGGGTCTGCCAATTGTAGTAATATCGGAACGCGATGAAATTTCAGCTGCCGGGAGCGCTGGTATCACTGTCGTTCGTACGCTCGCCCAAGCGAAACTTGAAGTTGAATCATGGTCCCAGGAAAAGTTATTAGGCGAACGCCGAGCAGCTTTCGATAAATATGCCGAGCTTTTTTGTCCTGAGCTGCGAGCTTCTCAGCTCGCAAGAATTCTAGGACTGCAAGAGAGCAAGGGGGAACCTTATAAACTACAGTGCCAGAATTTAAGCATTAATTCGGAATCTCTATCGGAAACCTCCGGTTTGTTAGCTTGGAATAGGTGGTTCCTTCGTGACTCGATTTTGAACGTTCCCGCGTATCAAGGAAAGCAGCTTAGGATTTTAGCGGTGGTAGGGGGGGAATACGGGATCTCATCGCGAGAGCGCAGCCTCCTTCGGACACTAGACCATTTGGGGCATGAAGTACGGGTTCTCGAAAAAGAGCAGGCCGACCTTTTGCTGGCCCGGGACCCGAGAAAAGTTTGCAAGTTTGTCCTGGATTTGGGGAAGGTCCAAAGTCTTGGTGTAGAGTTGGACTATTACGATATATTGCTAACCATCGGATTGGATGTCGCGATAGAGGCTCCGATTAAAGCTAAATTGGCTGATGCTGACGTCCGCACGATACATTTTGACGATGGCCACAGTTTATGGGGAGTACATCTCGGTAGGCTTGCGGGAAGTTTCGATGTGGTGTGCACTGCTAGTCGCGTGACGGTAGAAATCGCTCAAGAACTTGGATTTGGAAACGTCCTATTTATTCCATATTTCATAAATACTGATTTAAAAGAAGAGCTAACTAAACTAATCTCTGAAAAACACCCTATAGTCAAGGTTAGACGAAGTCTTGAGCGTGAATATGAATTGGCACCGGGGCTGGGGGTAGATGGTGGAACTGTACCTGACGATAATATTCATCATTTTTTACATCTGAAAACGCGAGAGCCCGAGCTAATCCTGGAGCGACTAAACTCCGAGATGCTCCTTCTCTCGCACGAGGGTTTCCGGGAAAATCCTCAATACGATGAGGTTATGCCCATAGCTGCATTGAGCACCGATCTCTTAGTTTTCCCAAGGACGGAAACCCCAGAACGGCTCTTGCCGTACTCCGTCATGGGTCTGAACGCGCGTGAGATTGGCGAGCTTTCTTCTAAATTCGATTTCCTAAAGTCGAGCCCGTACTACAGGAAATCTATGAGGGTTTGGAAGTCCTGGGGAGATAGCATTCTGACTTCCGGAATCCCTCATATGGCATCTCTACTCGGATACGTTTTTCGGGAAAAAAAGGCGAAGCCTTTCGGTGGTCTAGCAACGAACACACGTTTCGTATTGAACGACCACGTTGTACGAGATGCAACAAATACTGACCAAGTGCTAGTGGGCGTTCATTTGGATGTTGCTCACCTCACGGGGAGTCTGTCGGACTGGAAATGTGTGGTGTCGGTCGGAGGAAAGATAATTTATGAAGATGGACTAATGTCGAAAGAATCCTTCGCGTTCTTAGCCCATCCACGGACGACTGTTGTTGTCGAAGCGGTCTATAAGGGGGCGTCCTTGAAGCAAACCCGAAACCTAGCAGTTAAAGTTACAGCTACAATTTCCGACAGTGATGTGGAAGTACAAGGATTGTCAGCCGGGATGATACTCGGCTAATCGATAGTGGCCGTCATTTCAAATAGAACCCGAAACTTTATTTTCTTGTTTAGCTTAGAAAAGGTAACGAAATTGAAAATCGAATTGAACGAACCAAAGAAATTGTTAAAGCTCGAGCACAAAGCTCCTGAATCCGAAGGTTTTAGTGTCCGCTGCAAGGTGCCCGTCGACTGGTTTCTGGAAGGTGGCGATATCCGATTTAGCTGGCAGACAGCTGAAGCGGATGAGTCCGTGCGGTTCGATGTGCCGAGAGACTCCGATCTTCGAACTCGGTTGAACGGATTTGAAAGTTTGTGGCTCTCTTTCAACCTCGAATACCCTCAGTCGGACGCCTGTCTGTTGGTCGAGAGGTTGGGGACTGCAGAAGCGGAGGATGATGATGAAACGATAGTCGTGGAAGTATCGGCAGGGGAGAGCACGCGCGATCTCTCAGAACCTCTAGACGTCCAGTTCGCTCAACTATACATACTAAGGAATTCCCTCGATTCTGTAAAGTTTCTTGCTGACGTCGTTGGAGGCTCAAGGAGAGCGTATACTCCTCTATCTGCAGCCTGTTTCTCATCCGAGGGGATTGAGTTGGTTCCTGCGGAAGAACAAGCCATCGACGCTAGGTTTGGGGGAGCCTTGCTTGTCGAGGGCGCTGGAAACTATTTGAATAGCCAGGAAATAGATTTCAATCTATCTCCCCAAACTAAGTACGTATTAATCTCCGGGAAAGGCTATGGCGAGAGGTTGTCCCTTGCCTCTCCTCTACGTCTCAGGGAAGGGTCGTTGGCCGCACATGAGGTAAGGACTTTCCTTGATCGTGCCGAGGAATCTGGTTCGTTAGTCCTCTGGGTAGAGTCGTTAGGAGCTTTTCCAGTAAGCTCAGGGGATGTACGCCGTACCGACCTGATAAAGATGCTGACTGACTCTGGTTTTATAGTCCTTCTTGCCTCGGATACCCAACCTAAGCGGGAGATGCCAGTAGGTTTTTCTTCGAATTACATGACTGTTCCAATCGGTGACTTAGATCTTATCGCGGGGTATTTTGGACACCAAGGTTCCGGGACTCGGAAGGTGATCGTTGTTTCCGGTTTGCCTACGCCTCGAATCGTGGCGTCTGCTACTCGTCTTAAGTTGAGTGGCTGGGAAGTAGTCTATGAGGCTCTGGATAATTTTGAATTAATTTGGCGTAGGTTTGGAATGAAAATTTATTCGCCAGCTTTAGAGCGGAATTTACTAGGGCTAAGCGACCTCGTATTCGCTAGAAATCATTACCTCATCAAGGCCATTAGAAATTTCGCTCCCTGGGGCCTTAACGCCATAACAGTTGAGCAGCGGCCGGATAAGATTGCGCTTCAGGAAGCAATACCTAATCGAAAAGCCTCGACCGTAGTCACAAGAAATCACCGACCTGTGTTGGGCTATCAGGTTCGCGCTTGTGACAACAGCGGAAATTATGGCATCCTCAAAACTTTGGCTACTGAACTACCGTTCCTGCAGATAGAAATAGTTGGAAATATCGATAGTCGCCAGGCGAAATCTTTCGAGTCGCTGCCTAATGTCCGTATTTTCGCGGAGTTAAATACTGCGAGTGCCCTGACTAGGAAAATGTCTGAGTGGAGGTACGGTTTGGTTTTTGTCCCGAAAGGTGCCGTAAGCTTGGCATCACAGTATCCGGAGGCTCAGAATTACCAGATTAACGGAATTGTTCCGGTGATAAATCCGAAGTACTCCGGTACGCTTCCGGATTTTGCCATTGGCTATGAGGGCGCCTCCGATTTGGTTTCCAAACTGGATGCGGACATCCATCGAGAGTACTCCATCGATACTATTCACGATTTTGAGAAGCTCGTAAGCAGCTTCGATCTTCCGGTGGCTGGTAGAGAGAGTTTTCTTAAATTCATCGAAGGTAAGAAGAGGTAGGCACTAATGAAACGAAAGTTAATCGTATATCCAAACTGCTCAAAGGGCGGAGTTACGACAGTTATCAGAAACCGGGCTGCGGCGGAACCGAACAAGCAGTATGTAGCAGTATTCCATAACGATAGGGGTGGTAGATTCGCGTTCGATGATCTTCCCAATGTGCAAGTCAGAATCATACCCCCAGAAAAAATCGAATCTTATTTAAAAGGTTTGATTTCATCTTATTATTTCGATGAAATTTCGATCCTTCACCTCCCGAGGCTCGCCAACGCATTAATAGGAGTTGGAAGGGGAAAGCTGACTGTAGAATTTCACACCTCAGCTTTGGGCTGGATTATGTCGGAACTAGAGCAGCTGAACGTCGACGAAATTTCTGAATTTGTAGTTCCATCTCCGCAAATGTATCAGTTATTGCAGGAGAGTGTCGAACCCCGTATTGTTGAAAAGCTTGTGGTGCGTCCTAATCAGTTGAATAATCAGATCTTTGCTAGTTCTGGTCCAGCTGACAGGTTGTCGGCTATCCTTGGAGATGGGAATAAGGTTCCACTTGTTTGGATCGGTCGGCTCGAGTGGTTGAAAGGTGATGTCGATTTTCTCCGTGTAGCCGCTTTGTTACCCGAGAATTACGTTGCCGTAATGATGATCAGCCTAGAGAATGACGCAGCAAAAATCGAGCGACTGTTGAATGAAGTAAACGCTCTTGGCTTACAGGATCGTTTCTACTTCCTTATGGATCTTCCCCAGACGGAGGTAGCTGCTATTTTGAGAGCTGTTCGAGATGCGGGAGGTTGGTTCATTTCGACTTCTTACATAGAGTCGTTTGGATACGCCGTTTTTGAGGCGCTCTCAACGGGGTTAAGAGTAGCTGGCTATCGGCCCAAAGTGCCGGTCTGGGATCATCTCTCACCGGAGGACGGAGCTTTCTTCGGGGAGCTCGGAGATATCGAAGAGCTGGCAAAAGTCGTCCGTTTGAACAGTTCTTAGCCTCGAATAGAGTAAACAGTTTTTTGGATGCTTTTCAAATTTACGTAGATCCCCCGACGAAATCGAAGAGCGTTTTATTCGAGCACGAGGGCTGTCTCGCTATCGTTCCCCAGGCTGCCCGTACAAACTAATCAGTACGTAGGAGGTAGGTTTTCGAGTGGCCAGCCGCTAGACGCACTTTAGCCTTGGTGGCTCTCCAGGATCGTTCCGAACCCAAGGGATAGAGCAACGTTCGGTGTTCCTCCCACAAATTTTTTAGTCGCTATGTCACTGGTGTGGGCTGGGATATTCGGACCGGTAAACTTGAGTGTGCGCCATAGTAGACCTTGAGGACAAGGAGAATGGTCATATAAGGAAATTTAAGAAGCACACCCCGGAGCAGATTGTTGTGCGTCTGGAGAAGGCAAGCAAGCTTTCCGAAGAAGGAAAGACCAACGCAGAAATCTGCCGTGAGCTCCAGATCTCGGAGGCAACGTTGAGCCGCTGGCGTCGGGAGTACGGCACAATGTCGCGTGCCGCAGCTCGGGAGCTTAAAACGCTCCGGAAGGAAAACGACCGCCTCAAACGACTGCTTGCGGAAGCAGAATTGAAAAAGCTGCGTACAAGGATCTCGCTAAAGCAAAATTCTAAGCCCCGCACACCGCCATGAAACCGTAGATTACCTCACTCACAAAGGCTATCCGCAACGGTTATCATGCAAGGTCGCTGGGCTATCCCGGTCGGCGTACAACCGCCGGAAAGCAATCAACAAGCAACACAATCAGCAGCCTGCAGCCAGGCCCCATGCTCTATTGATCGAGTGGATGATTAACTTCGCCGATGAGCATCGCCAGTGGGGATACCGCAGGGCACTGGTTCATGCGCGCGCTGCGGGTTTCACTATCGGTCGTGATACTTTCCGCAGGTTGTGGCGTCAAGAGGAGCTAAGGGTATTTCCCAGGAAGAAGTCGAAGCGAACTCTAGACCGCGAACCGACTCCCCGCACGTCCCCCGCAACGCGCCCTGGTGAGGTGTTGGCGTTGGACTTTTTAGTTTGATTCGGACTTTGACGGCCGCCAATCTGGATCACTTCTAGGAGACCACATACAGCCAGTCCAAGGTATGCGACATCATCGATGAGTTCACCAGGGGAATATGTTGATTTCAAGGTTGATCGCTCTATAAAGGCCCGCGGGCTGTCAGGACCGGGTAGATGGTACTCCAATTCCGGGTAGTCGGTGTGTAATGTCATATCCTTGCTAACGAACAATGTCATAGCTCTTTTCACACTCGATGTCATAGCTCTTTTCACAGATCCTGCGGGATTTTAGGTACCGGGTTCTTGGTCGGTGGATTGGTTAGCAAAGCGCTTCTCGGCTGCGGCGTGTTTGCATTGCCAGTGGGCTGGCGGGTCTTTGAGCCAGGCTCCTTTAACGTTGTAGGAATTGATGAACCTCGGACTGTCGCTGGGTTGCGTCCGCTAGCGTGGTGTATCTGTATCCCGCGATAGAACTGATGTCGATACGCAAAAGGTGACCATTGCGGGGTATCTTTCGAATCAACTACCAAATCTCCTCGAAAGGATGAGAACCCACAATGGCCACTGACCCTAATCATATAGATCCAACTCAGTATCTCGAAGAATTACTGGTTCAAGCGTCACCAGACCTCATGCGCCAGATGTTGACAGACTTCATCAACCAAATCCTGTCTGCCCAAGCGGACACCATCTGTGGCGCTGAATACGCCACCGTTTCAGAAAACAGAACCAATTCCCGAAATGGGTATCGTCACCGTGCTTTAGATACTCGCGTCGGCACCATTGACGTGGCTATCCCCAAGCTACGCTCTGGGTCGTTCTTTCCTGACTGGTTGCTAGAACGCCGCAGCCGTGCCGAACGTGCCCTGTCAACTGTCATCGCAACGTGCTACCTCAAAGGGGTCTCCACCAGGCGAATGAATGACCTGGTAGCAACCCTTGGAATCGACAACTTGTCGAAGTCACAAGTATCTGAAATGGCCAAAGAACTTGACCAGATGGTCGAAGACTTCCGGACCCGACCACTAGACCAAGGCCCCTACTCTTATGTGTCTTGCGATGCTATGACCGAGAAAGTCCGTGAAGGTGGACGTGTAGTGAAAACCAGTGTGTATTTTGTCAAGCTGAAGTGATCCGTTTTGGCGCGGAAAAGTGATCCGTTTTGGCGCGTGCATGTTTTTTTATTTGGGTGTGTTTGTGGGGTTGGGGTGGTCGGTGTTGGGCAGGTTTAAGCGCCCCGTTGGCTTCTGCGGTTGGTGTGGTGGTGGTTGCAGGTGCCAGGGGGCGTTGTGGTGTGGTTGTTGGGGGTTATTTCATCAGGGCGTGTGCGACGCGGTAGCTGGGGCCGGTGAATTTGAGTAGGCGTCCGTAGTGGACGATTCGGTCGATGGCGGCGGCTGCCATGTCGTTGTTGCCGAATACTTGGCCCCATTGGGTGAAGGGGAGGTTGGTGGTGATGATGAGGCTTCGTTGTTCGTAGGCGTCGCTGATGGCTTGGAATACGAGTCTGGCTCCGTCGTCGTCGATGGGGACGTAGCCGAATTCGTCGATGACGAGGAGTTCGTTTTTCCCGAGTTGTTTGAGCTCTCGTGTCAGGGTGCCGTTGGTTTTGGCGTTGCGTAGGTGGTCTACGAGCCCGGCTGTGGTGAAAAATTGTGCTGGGATTCCTTGGGCACATGCGGCGGTGACTGCTGCTGTGGCGAGGTGTGTTTTGCCGGTTCCTACGTCGCCGAATAGGACGAGGTCTTCGTGGTTGTTAAGGAAGGTCAGGTCGGTGATGTGGTCGCGGGTGATGTCTGGGGGCAGTTCGATGTTGTCCCAGCTGTAGCCGTCGAAGTGCTTGAGTGTGGGGATTTTGGCTTTGCGTAGCAGGCGAGTTCGTCGGTTGGCTTGGCGGGAGGCAATTTCAGCGAGAAAAACCTGCTGGAGGAATTCGCGTTGTTTGGGGGTTGCGTGTTGGAGTTGTTGGCTTAGCACGCTGCGGGTGAGGAGGATTTGCCGCCCGTTTTCGATGATTTCTTCGTTGGTCAATTTCATGAGATACCTTCGGTGTTAGTTGGGGTCTTTCGGCTGGTAAATACGTCATAGGCAGCGAGGTTGGCCGTGGATTCTGGAATGGGTTTGCCTTCGTGGATTCTGCGGGCGAGCATGTCTAGATTGTGCCGATTGATGACAGTTACCTCTTCGGTAATCGTCGGCTGTGACACCATGCGGGTTGCTGCTGTGACGGCGGCAGAAAAAGAAGTTGTGTCTTGGACTTTATCGAGCGCAGAAAATGCTTCTGCCCGTTTGTCAGCTGTTGCCTTATCAAGCCACTGTTTTAGTTGCTCAGGTACGTCATTGCGAAGCATTGACTGGTTCCATGCCCCTGGTTTGCGACTGAGATGTGCCAACAGGGAGGCTGGGGAGTAGATAATGTCCGGGTTCGTTCCAAAAGACCTGGGCAACACCACGACGGGGTTGTACTTTTCGTCCAAAAAGGTGACCTCTTCGGAAGACAGTTGCGCTGTGAGCTTGCGCCTGGCGAACGACGACCCCACCATGTAGAGGTTGGAATCGATAGAGGCAACACCGGCCTTATTGGGTGTACAACTGCGGAAAGATACTGCCTGAAACGGCGTGGATGGCAGTTCCAGCAACACTGCCTTATCAGCGTCAAAGAGCTCAATAATCGGCTTTTTATGGCGGTAATGCAGCTTGTTGCCGAACTCGACGGAGCGGGCAAAGAACTCATCATTGAGCTCTTTGAGATTCGGTCCCGCCGGGTAAGGCACGAGAAGGTTGCGCCTTAAGAAACCTACGGCATTTTCGACGTTTCCTTTCTCATGCCCAGACCTTGGATTGCAAAACCGGACAGTGGTCCGGTAATGAGTGCAGAACTTTCCAAACAGATCAGAGGTCTTAATTACCTCGCCAAACCGACGGCCGATACCAGTGGCGTTATCAAAGACCATCTCACGGGGAACACCACCG
>NZ_VXKJ01000031.1 GCF_008693075.1 Corynebacterium phocae
AGCAACCAGCACACCGCAGCCAAACCAGCCCAAAAACTGATCCACCAAGTGGATCAATTTTCGCGCCAATCTGGATCACTTCTAGGAGACCACATACAACCAGTGTCTTGCTGGCTACCGGCGTTAATGTCGATGGCTACCGCGAGATACTGGGGATGCACGTTGCTACGTCAGAATCCGCGGCGTCATGGACCGGTTTCTTCCGCGATCTCCTAGCCCGAGGCCTAAGTGGCGTATTCTTGGTCACCAGTGACGCCCATCTTGGCATTCAAGCTGCAATAAGTGAGTGCCTGCCTCAAGCAAGCTGGCAGCGCTGTCGCACTCACTTTGCCAAAAACCTCTCTTCCATGGTGCCTAAAGCCCAATGGCCGACCCTGTCAGCTATGTATCAAGCAATCTTCAAGCAAGAAGACGCCGATTCAGTATGGATGCAAGCCCGGGAGGTAGTCGAGTATTGCAGGGAGAAATTCCCTCACGTTGCAGACTATCTCGAAGAAAACCTTGATGACCTGCTAGCTTTTACTGCAGCACCTAAAGCAGTGTGGAGTAAAATATGGTCGAACAACCCCACCGAACGGCTTAATCGAGAAATCCGGCGTCGCACCGACGTTGTAGGAATCTTTCCTAACCGGAGCTCGGTAATCCGCCTCGTTGGCTCAGTTCTCGCTGAACAACACGATGATTGGATTCAGCAGAAACGCTACATGTCATTGACCAGCTTGGCGCAAACCAGAGCCATAGTCGACGCTAAGGTCATTGACGAGCAACCAGGAACCAGCAAGGAAATCTCGGCATGATTCACCCCGGCAACGCTCCCAGAGACGGACCCCACACCCGAGCCCACAACTAACCCAATATTCGAAAACGAGATACACCACTTCCCTGGACTTGACCTTCCCATGTCCTTACGGGTGGCGTCGTCGATGAGCTGGTAGATGGTAATAACCGTGCGTTGTTGATCATAAAGGCGGTATTTTAGGCCATCTAGCTGCCATAGTTCCATGGCTTTGCCGCGCTGGAAGCGCAGGTAGGAAGATTTGGGGCGCTTGCGGGGATTGGACTCTACTGCGCCTGCG
>NZ_VXKJ01000032.1 GCF_008693075.1 Corynebacterium phocae
CGACACCGATGGCACCGGGGGTTGTAGTTCGCCGCTTTCAATGCCAGCAAACCAGATCGACATTGGGCCATAGTCCCAGCCGCTGTCTTTGAGCCTGGAACGAATAGTCAGAAGGATTCTGGTGGTGTCATCGCCGAAGACCCGGCGGGGATTTTTAGGCACTGGTGGAAGTGGGTGAAGTGCGGCAGCGCCTTCTTGCTCAGCCCGACTGCGTATGTTGTAAAAACTACGTGTCGTGACTTTCAACTCCCTTGCAGAACTCGGTGATGGACGGGGAATTAGGGTCGTGCGGATCAAAGTCGATGATCTTGCGACGCGTCTGGGGGGAAATGGGTTTTGGCATTGTCCAATCATCTACGAACCCCCACTTCAAGCCCTACTAGGAGGCCTGAAATGACACCCCAGTACCGTGAACAAGGTCATGACATTGTTCGTGAAAAGAGCTATGACGCATCACATTCCGGGTAGTCGGTACTGCGGTAATTCCGGGTAGATGGTGTGTAATGTCATATCCTTGCTAACGAACAATGTCATAGCTTTGCTCACACACGATGTCATAGCTCTGCTCACGGATCTGGAAGGATTTTAGGTAC
>NZ_VXKJ01000033.1 GCF_008693075.1 Corynebacterium phocae
CTGACCCGAAATCGTGCCCCTGAATCGTGAGCAAGGTTGTGACACTGTTCGTGAGCAGAGCTATGACATCGTGTGTGAGCAAAGCTCTGACACATCACATTCCGGGTAGATGGTACCGTTCAAAAATTTTTATATAGCAACGACAAACTGCGGCCTGTGCACAGCTATTTCATAATGCATTCGATCCGCTAGAACCATAGTTCGCGTGTTACATGTGAAGGCCATGCAGGGTTGCTGATAACAACCACCGAGAACCTGCCTGGCATTATATGCAACGCCTATCTGGTTTAGGGCTGGACAGTGACGTAGCTAGATCCAAGAACCACACGATAGGCCTCTCGGTATGAAAAGGTCGCATTTAGCCCTTTTGGTCCGTCCCGGCCCAGGTATGGACTCCAGGATGCGCGGATCCGCCATTGTCAGAACCAAGGAAGTTAACTAACCCAGTTAGCCTGCCGGAAGTTTAATCAGCTTTTTAGCAGTACCATCTACCCGGTCCCGGCAGCGTTAGACAAAAGGGGAATCTGCCTAATGCTAAAGAACAGATTCTAAAACTCTTAGGGTGTATACTTACTGGCGTCCATGCGCCTCCTCGGAGCGGCTGCGCGTTAAAGTTAACCTAAATGAAAGATTTTTTCTGATGACTCAACTCCATGTCGCCTTTGTGGGGCTCGGCTATATTGGCCTCCCTACTGCCGTAGTTATGGCTAATTCCGGTGTGAACGTAACGGGCATCGACGTTAACGAACCTAATGTAGAGAGGATTAATCGGGGAGAAGTCACCATCGTAGAGCCCGGCCTCGAAGATGGGTTGAAGAAGGCGCTAGCGTCAGGGAACTTCCGTGCAACGACATCGCAGGTTCATGCGGACGTTTACATTATTGCCGTACCGACTCCCTTTACTGAGACATACGACGTCGACATGAAGTACATCTACTCGGCAGCTGAGGCTATCGCCCCTCAGCTTGAAGGTGGGGAGATTGTGATTTTGGAATCTACTTCTCCTCCGAAGACCACATTCAAGATGTCCAGGAAAATCCTTGATTTGCGTCCAGATTTAGCTGCAGATGGAGAGGCTAACCCCGAGGGGAAGCCAGTTGTCTACTTCGCGCACTGTCCTGAACGTATTTTACCGGGGCACGCCATGGAGGAGCTTCGGACGAATGACCGCATTATTGGCGGGCAGACCCCAGAGGCAACCAGGCGGGCAACGGAGGTATATGCCACGTTTTGCGAGGCCGAGCTTTTGCCAACCGATGATGTCACAGCAGAGATGGCGAAACTGACTGAGAATTCATTCCGTGATGTGAACATTGCTTTCGCGAACGAACTCTCCCTAATCGCTGACAAGCTAGGCATAGATGTTTGGGAGCTAATTAACCTCGCCAACCACCATCCGAGGGTGAACATCCTCCAGCCCGGCCCCGGTGTCGGGGGCCATTGCATCGCCGTTGATCCATGGTTCATTGTGGCCGCCGATCCGGAGAATTCGAAGCTTATTCACACGGCCCGAAAAGTTAATGATTCAAAGCCTGCGTGGGTGATTAACAAGGTTCGGGAGCAGCTTGAGGCAACCCCAGAATCCAAGGTGGCCATCCTGGGGCTAGCGTTTAAAGCCGACATCGACGATCTCCGCGAATCCCCGGCCCTCAACATCGCGGTGGACATCGCCGAAGAGTTGCCGGAGACGACCTTCTTCGCTGTAGAACCCAACGTGTCTGAACTTCCAGCACGCCTGAAAGGCTTTGACAACGTAGAGTTGAAAGAATATTTCAAGGCGATTGAAGAAGCTGACATACTCCTCCTGCTTGTCGACCATAAGGAATTTAAAGAGATTCCGAGAGATGTTCTCCAGGGCAAGCAGATCATTGATACGAAAGGTTTGTGGAAATAGAAATTAGCACCCCCTTTTCTAGGCTCTGAAAATGGGAAAGGGGGTCTTGATGCGCCGACTTTCCATCTTCGGAGTAGCTGGCTTCGACCCATCTTCGCTGGCAAGGCCATTAACGTGATCCGTAATTTACCGGTCCCGGTGCTGGCCTAGGAAGATCCCTAGTAGACTCCCGCCGCCGAAGCCTGCCTGAACTAGAATCCAGGCTATGCCTCTGCTCGGCCACTTCAGCGATTCCCCGTTGGGGATTTCCACCTGGGTGTTGGCGGAGTCTGCTGGCGGGGGTTGCGAGTGCAAGAAATCAAAATGTCAATCTTAGTGTTGAGGTATAGCAATGAGCGTGGACAACAGGATTAGTATCAAGTAAAATTAGTCGAAATCTTCGCTTGAATAGCGGAAAATGGTGGTGGAGAAAATGCCCCGCACTATCTGCCGGGACAGGGGGAACATGGCAGAAAAGCTAAGTGATGCACCGATTGGTGCTATTCGGCAAAATTTTGACTTCTTTCTGGGCGTGCTGGCGGGAACGCTCTCGCCTTTCGGAAGCATCTTGGTTGCGCCACAGCTAACTTTGATTGTGCAGCATCAGGATCCTGACAATTGGTTTCTCTTCGCAGGGGGAATTTGGCTAATGCTTTGTGGGTTGGCGGTAATTCCCTTATGGCTAGGAAAGCGTAAAAAGGACAAGGTTGAGAATGGGATTACCGGAAGGTTCGTAAACCACGTCGACGAGTGTGTTCGCGCGATGACGGACTATAGCCGCTCGGGAAAGAGTGCGTCCGACGCCGCGACCTTGTACCAGAAGTTAACTACGGAAGCCACGTATATTATCGGCCATCGAGCCAGAGTTTGTTTGTACTGGCGGAGGTCAGCGGAAGGGCGCTCACCGGACCGGTACGAGCTGGTACGTGAAAACGCTGGAGAGCGGAACCCTAGAGCGCGAGCGCGTTCCTATTTCAAGTTTGAAGACGGAGACCATGACAAGGGCGTCCGGGATTCAGAGAAGGCAGCCAACTTGAGCTTCCTGAATGCAATGGATGGAGCAGCGGAGCGGATCGTTGTCCAGAATGTTAAGAAGCCTCCATCGGGATTCAATGTCCATCCCAATCCTGCAAACGGATATCAATCCTTCATCTTGGTTCCAATCCGGTCAGTGGAAAAGAGCATTGCGGATCGGAGGACCGTGGGAGTTCTTACAGTTGATTTTCCTGGTAGGAAGATAATCACAGAAGAAATCGAATTAGTCACCGCTGCTATCGCTGAAATGTTCAGTGATAGTCTCCGTAGCTCCCAGGATTTCGCGTTCCGGCAGGTAGTCGAAGTGCCAAGGGAAAGTAAAAAGGCAGCCATGGTAGAGTTTTTAAAATCAGAAGGAGGGAGTGATTAAGATGGCCACCGCTGCAGCTGTTTCCAATTACATTCTGGGCAAACTTGCCCCAGGTCGAAGCCTCGACGTTGTTAAGCTTCAAAAGCTTCTTTACTTCTGTCAGGGATGGTCCCTGGCCATCTATGGTAAACCTCTTTTTCCGGAAGATTTTGAAGCCTGGCGGCGGGGCCCAGTTGTCAAGGAAATTTACAAACAACACCGCCAGATGTATCAGGTCCCGCAGGGCTTTCTCTTCGGAAATGCGTCCTGTGCAGAGGATTTGGAGGGGGAAACCACTAGTCTTACTGAAGAGGAGAGGAAGGTCGTTGAGCTAGTTGTCAACGATTACGGTTCACTCAATACTTTCGCGCTGGTTGACCTAAGTCATATTGAGGGTGGCCCCTGGAGCGCAGTACACCGTGCAGACGGGACGCCCGCGCAAATCTCCAAGGAAGCCATTAAAGCCTACTTTGACAAGGAACTAGCAAGGGTCCGGAGGACTGGGCAATTATTGCCGTGACGTAGGTGGGTCAACTAGGGACGGGCGAGTGCCGAAAGTTTAAAGTTATTTTCCGGTCTTATCGAACGCCATCTTAAAGTACACGCCCAGTGGCATTTCAAGTCGCGCGTTGATCCTGCGGATACCTAGGGCGGTCTGTGATTCTCATTACGGCGGTGGGGGCCGGTCAAGGCTCGAGAACAGGGAGGTTCGTAGGTGCCGCTGCGGGGGTGGCATCGGCATATCTTCTGCAGAGAAGGGCCGGGAGCCGGTTACTTGAAGCTAAATTCCACCTTCGCTTCTGGCTCGATTCCCTTGATTATGCCCTCGTAGAAGTCTTTGGCTTGGGCGCGCAGGATGTCCTCGTTGTCCAGGATGTGCTTTTTCTTGGTGTCCTCATCGAGGATCTTGTTGACTTGTTCCAGGGAGTCAATTTCTGGGGTTACCCAGCTAAGTAGGCCTTTGTCTTCAACAGCGACTTTGAAGGTTTCATCGGAATGCCCGATGAAGACAAACCGGGGGACCACCACCTTGTAGCTGTTATCGCCAGTTTCAATAAGCTTGACGTCCTGGCCATCAATTCCAATCTGAGCGCGGTAGTTGTACTGCACAAATTGAGTGCGGCTGCTACCCGGCAATTCCACGCCAAGAACCTCACGGGACTGAGATGCCTCATTAATACCCTGAATTCCAAGGGAGAGCAGGACTATCTTCTCCTCACGCTGGATAGACTCCACCGTCAAGGTGTTGTGCCGTTCAGCGATAACCTCAGTGGGTTTGTCCGGTATCACGGACACGAACAAGCCGCCAGCAGCGATAGCGCCGCCGATGACCGCAGAGACCAGCGCCGTTCCCCAGTGCCAGCCCGAGCGTTCAACAGGCACAGGAACCTGCATGGAGTACTGCTCCGGAACGTTGTGCGATGTTTCCGGGGTAGGGCGGAAAGTCTCATAAGGGCTCTGCGGTTTGGGCTGGTTATCCATGGGCTTCATTCTATTGCAAAGTCTTCTATTTCAGGCAAGAAAGCATTGCCTTTGAGGGGCATCTTAGAATGCCCACCTAACGGCAGATGACCGGGAGGGTGCCCGTGTAACGGAGTTGGAAAGAACAGTTGCAAAGTCCGCGCATAATCCCCAAGGGCCACGCGCCGGCGGGGATGCTTGTAAACTTTAAATATAGTTTGATAATCGCATCCGAAGCCGTACCCCGTTCCTTTAGGAGAGAAAAACAGTGGCCTCCACAGAGAAAGACCCGTCCAACGCCCCAGACGTCAATCCGCAGTTGGCGGCTGAGCCCTCCCCAGACTTTGAGGGCATTGCTGACAAAGACGCGCAATGGGAAGAACCAGGGGAGGGGTCAGAAGGAGATCCGGGGCGCGATAACCTGGCCTATGCGCGAACATTCCTTCAGCACACTCTGCGGTTTAAGAAGGCCCGTATTGACCGCGAGCAGTTCCTGCGCGCCGAACTCCGCAAGCGCGGTTGTTCAGATGCGCGGATAGCCAAAGCTATCTCCAGTACCCCCCTAGAAGCGGGAGTATCCCTAGCGACCCTCGATGAGATCGCCCAAGACGCAGCGGACTTTGAAATCAAGAAATCATCCGCAATCTCCCTTGGCTCGGGCCTTCCCGGCGGCTTGGCGTTATTTGTTTCCGTTCCAGCTGATATCACCCAGCAGTACATCTTCAACTTCCGGATAATGCAGAAAGTTGCCTATGCTTACGGTTGGCAGTCCTTCCTGGAGGACTCTAAGGACGTTGACGATGAGACACTGAATACGATGCTGATGTTCTTGTCCGTCATGCTGGGAATCACCGGGGCGAACCGTGCGTTGGGGCAGTTCTTGCTAAACACAGTAGGACCGGCGGTTGGGAAGAAGATCACTAATACGGCTCTGATGAAGACCGTCTGGTACCCGGTGCTTAAGCGGACGCTACGGTACGTGGGCGTGCAAATCACCAAGAATAGTTTGGGTAAAGCTGTAACAAAGGCCATCCCGGTGGCGGGCGGCGTTGTCTCCGGAGGGCTCACCTTTGTCTCCTTGAAACAGCAGTCTGCCCGGATTATTGAACAATTACGCGAGCTGCCCCCGCCAGGTATGGATGCTGAAGAGTACACGAGGCTCAAAGCGCAGGCGGAAGATTTTGAGCAGGATTCCGAGGAAAAGCAAAGCCGCCTGGTAGGTTCCGTGAAGAAAGCCTCAGCGGCTATCCAAGAAGGTTCCGCCGGTGTCACAGACAAAGCGCGTGGTATCCGCAACAGGTGGTCAAAGCGTTCTAAGGACCACCCAGAAAGTTAGCTTCCAGGGCACGCAGGAGTCCCAGCTCAAAGCGGGTAGGGAGGCCCTAAAGTAGTCCCAATTAGCACTCCCGGCTGTGCTACTAATAAGATGGGGAGCGCACTCCCGCTACGCGGGTAGAGCCACCCGTGCCAGGCACGGGGATGGGGCTGTAGCTCAGTCGGTTAGAGCCGTGGACTCATAATCCATTGGTCGCGGGTTCGAGCCCCGCCGGCCCCACCATATGAAGTCTCGAGACATCGTTCCGCCTGGTGTCTCGAGACTTTTCTTTATTAGGGGCGATGAAATGGTGGTGTCGTGCCAGGCTGGTATCGCGGGATAGCGCGGCCGTGAGTTCGCAAAGGCTGGCTTTGGCTTTACAATGGGGGACCATGATGGATGTTGACCCGCTGATTCAATCGCTCTACCGGTGGTCGGACGTATCTGGGGTGTTGTTGATGGGGATCATCGGCGGCACTATTGCGCGCAAGGCAGGATACGATATCGTCGGCTTTTTCTTTATTGCTATGTTCTCCGCCCTGGGCGGCGGCATGATCCGCGACGTGCTCATCAACCAAGGAACCGTGGCCGCCATGGCCACCCCCGAATACCTCTACCTCGCCTTCGCCGGCGCACTCATAGCCCGGTTCACCTACTTCAAAGGCAAGACCTGGGAGCACATTGAAGCTCACGGAGACGCCATAGTCTCCGCACTGTGGGCCTGCACCGGAACCGTCAAAGCGCTGACCTTCGGTTTGCCAGTCATCCCGTGCATCATGATGGGCGTATTCACCGCCACAGGTGGATCCATGATCCGCGACATCTGCATGGGCCGCGAACCAGCCGTCTTCGGTGGCAACCGCCCAGCCGTCATCCCCGCCGTGGCAGCAGGGCTAACAGTGCTCATAGCCGACCATTTTGGAATGCTGGTGTGGGGCATGCTCATCGGGCCAGTAGTCAGCACCTTCCTGACGCTACTGGGCTACTGGGCCGGATGGCGGCTGCCCACCCGGCAAGAATGGGCACCCGTTAACGACACCGCAGCGCAGGTGGCCGTGCTGGCAAAGAAAGCAGAAGGCAAATCCCGCGCAGTCGGACGCCGGCTGGAACCGCACAAGCTACGCTCCTGGCGGCACAAGCAGATGGAAAAAGCCCTGCAGCGCCGGATTGAGCAAGAAGTTCGCTCCGGAACCCGCCGCTCCGTAGCTACCGCGGACGCCACCGAAATCATGGAATCATTCCACGAAGACGTCAGCCAACTAGAAAACGAAGGCATTGGCGTAGATTTATCCGGTAACTCCTACGATCCGGAGAACAAGAAAAACCGCGAGACCCTAGACGCCATCCTGGCAGACGAAAAGCTCACCGATGAGCTAGTGGAGCGGTTGGTGCGGAAGAATCAGGAGAAGTAAGAAGATGAGGGGTTCTAGGCGCGGGTCTGGCATTTGCGCTACACTTGGCTCATCTGTACCCGTTGGCCCTGGAATCTATTGAAAAATATCGAAAGGAAGTAAAATGAGCACTGCTTTTGGTAACGAGCTCCTGGAGCAATATTTCGAGGATTTGTCGCCCCTGCTGACTGATGAAGAGAGGCAAAAGATCAAGGATTCTGTGGCGAAGAATAAGCTGGATGCCAAGCCAACCTTGCGGGAATTGTTGAGGGTGCATTGGAGGATTCTGTCCGATAAAGACGAGAATTTGGATTTCAAAACCCAGGTTGAACGATTGAAAAAGATAGAGGCGTTCTCAGACGGGCTTGTCAAAACTATTCGATTTGCTCGTCTCTAGAGCAAGACTTTGAAGGCAGCTTCTGCACCGGGGAGTGGGTGGCAGGGCTGAGTAGGGGGGAATTATGCAACGCTTGGGAAAGCTACTCGCGGATGAATGTTTCAAAAGTTACCTATTTCAGATCTTAGAGAGTAAGAATCTCGTTGTTTACGCAGGCGCGGGGTTGACATTCGACAAGACCGACCTGAATTGGGCAGGGTTAGCGCGGGCGCTACTGGCGGAAAAGCGACTGCATCCGATGGCGGTGGAGGAAATAGCCACGGGAAACGATGACTCGCTGGCAACTTCGATCGCCGCTGGACTCTACTACACTTCTGAATCAGCCACAGACGAAATTCACTACTCGGACGAGCTAAAAACGGTTCTACAGGACGCCCTCTACGACCCAAAGAAAGAATGGTCCCATGGAGAGTTAAGTGAGGCAGTTGCCGAGTTTGTCGTGATGCGGGAAGCGGCTGGTTTGAAAACCAAGGTTTTGACAACCAATTACGACACTTTTCTAGACAATGCTCTTGAGACGGCACGAAGAAACACTAGAAAATGGCTTCCTGGGACAACGGCGCGAAAAGATTTAGTTACCGTCAAGCACCTTCATGGTCGGGTTCCTGCTGATAATTCTGGTACATTCGTGGCGCCGGTTTTGTCTGAACTTGATTACGCAAAATCGAGGCAAGCCACCTTTGAGGCCATCACTAAGGAGTTAAGGTCACACGATTTTCTATTTGTGGGCTGCAGTGTACAGGATACCGCGTTGATTGAGGCCCTCTACGAACAAGCAAATAGTGGGGGTGAAAAGCATCAAATTTGGCTTCTTGAAAGGGCTCCTGAGGAAAGAATATCCGATCAAAGTGTGGGGGCAGAAGTGCGGGAATCGCTCGAAAAGCGCTTCAGCACTTTAGGTATTACACCTCTATTTTGCAGCTACTACTATGAAATTGGGCAGTTCTTTTGGGAGCTAGCCTCAGCCACCAGAGACCCCGACTCGGTGAACACGGAAGACTATCAATCCCCAATCGAAAGATTGTCGAGATGGTCTGATAATCGTAATATTTTTGAAGTCCCGTTTGACGTCCAGAAGGATGTTCAAGGCATGTTGCAAAAAATTGCCAGCAGAATCAGAGAAAATCTTGAAAAGGTTCTGGGCAACGAGCAGTCGAGCCCTCTCACGACAGGAAAGTTCAGTGTCAAGATTGAAATTTGGGCGTTGGATTTGGCAAAAAATTCGGTTGAGCCGTTGCGACTATGGGCATCCTCGGATGCCGTCTGGGACCATGCTGCCGGGACACGGGCGCGGCCAATCGCAGAGACCGACACTGATTATGCAGCTAGTCGTGCTTTCCGTGACGGCAGGCCGACCGTGGAAGAGATTTCCCCCAAAGATACCCGGAGTAGGTGGAGGACGCATGTAGCTTTCCCAAAAAGGAACAAACTATCGCAGAATCCGTCTAACGTGCCCATTGGATCTGTGGTTGTGTCGATAACCGACCACCTAGCTGATGAGTCCCTCAGTGCGGCCATGAAATCTAATCCGGTCCTGGCAAAGGATATCCTTCCTCGCATAAAAGATCTTGTAGAAATCATTCTGTTCACCGATTTGCTGGCTTACAAGTAGGCCCGTAGCCGTAATCAGGTGGATTGAAGGTGTTCGACCAGTCTGGACGCTGGTAAATTGGGGACAATGAAACCCTTTGAAAAAGTAGCTGATTTTCCCGTCCCGAATGTTGCCGCAGCATTGGTGAGCCCTGATGGGGTGCGGACGTTGGGGGAGGTGGACCGGCGCTTTGAGGTGGCATCGGTAACCAAGCCCGTTGTGGCTTACGCCGTCATGGTGGCGGTCGAAGAAGGCGCGGTGGAGCTAGACCAGCCGGCCGGGCCGGAGGGGTCTACCCTGCGGCACCTTCTGGCACACGCCTCCGGAGTGGGGTTTGATAGCCGCGAGCCGCAGAAAGGCGTAGGAGAGCGCCGGATTTATTCCTCCGCCGGCTACGAGTGGGCCGCTGAAACGGTTGAAGGCGCCACCGGCATCAAGTTCCCCGAGTACCTGCACCAAGCTGTATTCGAGCCCCTAGGCATGAATTCTAGCGCCTTGGAGGGCTCCGCCGGGCACGGGCTGCGCACCACCGTTTCAGACCTGGTGGCGTTCGCGAAAGAAGTGCAGAACCCCCAGCTGTTGCACCCCAGCACAGTCGCCGAAATGCGCACCTTACAATTCCCCGGACTGCGCGGAATTGTCCCCGGCTACGGCAACTTCAAAGACTGCGCGTGGGGGCTGGGCTTTGAAATCCGGGCCGGCAAAGATCATTGGATGGGCGAATTGCCTGCGGAAACGGTAGGGCACTTTGGAATGACGGGCACCTACCTGTGGATTGCGCCGGATGACACCCACGCCATGGTCATGCTGAGTGACAAGGACTTTGGGGACTGGGCCAAGCCACTGTGGGCGGAAACCAACACCGCTATCTGGCAGGCGCTGGGCTAGTGGCGCTGGGCTAGTGGGGGCGTTGTGTTAGTGGTGGTGGCGCTGGAAGAAGTCCCAGACGGTTTGGGAGGTGTTAGGCCGGCCGGGGAACCAGGTGTGGCCGCCGCCGCTGACGCGGATAAGCCGGGTTTCGGTGCAGCCGCGGTAGACAAAGGTGTCGTAGCCATCACCGGGCGTGTACGTGATGTTAGCTGCGCTGGTGTCGCAGCCATTCCGTTGCCCAAGCATGGCCCACGTGGCGCGGGTGTTGATGAAGCGCCCGCCACGGCCCATCCCGCTGGTGCGGTAGTTGATAATGGGGTCATCGGTGCCGTGGATGAGCAACGTGGGAACACGGGAGGTGCAACCGCGGAATACAGCTTCATAAGAAGCAGTGGCAACACCGGCAACCGCCGCGAAAATATCCGGGGATTGGCAGGCGTTGGACATGGCCATTGCGCCGCCGTTGGATAACCCGGCGGCATAGATCCGAGCGCGGTCAACGTGATAGCGGCCGGCAACATCTTCAAGAATGTTGCGAGTGAAGGTAACGTCCTCGCCGCGCCTGGTAGGGGCGTAAGACGGTCCCTCCCAGCCGTAGTTGCCCAGGTGGTTTTGCAACGGGAGGGGATAGATGACAATGGCGTGGCCGCCCGCAGTTGTGGCCAGTTTCATGTAAGAGGCGGCCTTTTCCGCGCTGTGCTCGTAGCCGCCGTAGGCAAAAATGACCGGGTAGGCGGTGGAGGGGTTGTAGTTACCAGGGATGTACGCGGTGTATGCCCGGGTGCCCAGTTGGTAGTCAATCTTGGTGGGGGCAGGGGCGTTGAAGATTCCGGCGGCGGAGGAAAGCTGGCCAAGGTTGGCGGATTGAGCCGCAGCCTCCGGAGTGGAGGCGGTGGAGCTAAATGCCAGGGCAGCGGATAGGACGGCCGCTGTGGCAAGAGTCTTGAAGTACATTGGAAGAACAGTACTGGACAGGTGGGGTGCGGCCGAGCAAATGTGATGATCTCGTTGCGCTGTAACAACCAGTCCGAAAATGCCACCGGCGTATGAAGTTTCAACTTCTGGTTGAGTAAATGGGGGGTTAAACCAGGTGTTTAGGGTTGCCGTTGGGGCACGTGGGGTAGAAAATGGTACAAGATACGCACGGTAATTGCACTGCTGTGATTCTGAATTTTAACCGCAAGAGTTCGTTGGGGAAGACGAAGCTCGTCTTATCTGGTTGAAACAAGGAGTTGATGGCGTTGCTGGGCACAAACGTGGCACCAAGCGTACACACTACCGGCGCCGCCGCACCCGCGGCCCAGCCGGCCTCATCCGGCGTGCTCACAATCGAGAGCATGCCGGCCCACCTGCGCAGCGTAGTGGAAGACCTGATGGTCAGCTACCTGCGCAGCGAATCCACCTGGGAAGTAAGCGGCCAAGACCCGCTAGAAGCCCAGTGGTGTACCCGTTGGTACAAAGACTGGCCTGGCCATGACCTGGCCGCCCTGGCCGCCGGGCGCAGCGCAGCGCGCCACGGAGTTGGCTGCCGGCAAGTCATCACGGGAACGCGGGAGGAACTAAAAGCCCTCGATGAGGCGGTTGCAGCTTTGGCACAAACTCACGGGTTCTCAGCGTGGGTGTCAATGTAGGCAACCACGTCACCCACCGTGTTAAAACCCTGCGCGGTGGCTTCATCAACGCGCACACCAAATTTCTGCTCAACGCGCACGGCAAGTTCAATAAGGTCCAAGGAAGTTACCCCAATATTGTCCAGACGGTCCTCCCTGGCGGGCTCATCCCCGCCGGTCACGGAGGAAATCAGGTGCGTTAGTTCCCCATAAGTGTCCTTGGGGGTGTCCTCCTTTTTTGGAGAAGAATTTAAATGAGCCCGGAGCTGTGCGGAGAGATCGTTTGCCATAAAGCTATTGTAGAAGTTATGCACTCTCAAGGACGGACTAAAGCCGTTATTACTTTTTGGACGTCAAGCCTGCGCCCTTCAAAACGCAGCGCCATGACGCCCCTACACACCCGCAACCGGGAACCCGGGCTAACGCAGCTGGACGTGGAGGACAAAAAAGACGGCATAGCCTACTTTGAGTCCGGGCCGGCGGACGCCCAAGTCACCGTGGTGTTCTTCCACGGCTATGGGCTGTCGTCTGAGAGCTTCTACGACCAGGTGAAATTCCTGCGCAAGGAATTTCCACAGGTGCGCGCCCTGCTCGTGGACGTGCGCGGACATGGGCTCTCCGACCAAGTACCCATTGACCAATACACGGTGGACGGCGCCGCTGAAGACGTCCTGAAAATAGTCGCCCACCGCGCCCAGTCTGGCAAGCTCCTGTTAGTAGGACATTCCCTGGGTGGCATGGTGGTCCAAAGCTTCATCCGCTGCGCGCCGCAGGACGTCTACGACCGGATAGACGGCGTGCTGCTCATATCCAGCGCCATGCAAGCCTTCGCCCATGGTGGCTTGGCCAGCTTCCTGCGCTCCGGCGTAGCCCGGTGGCTGTTTAACTCCGCACAGCGACTTCCCGGCAAAGTAAACCGTATCCGGTGGAACGTCGCGCGCGTTGTTGCCCCCGCCTTCGCCGCGCTGCTTACCGGCTTCCCGCAAATGGAGCGCCTGCAATTCCACGTAGACATGATTCTAGACACCCCAGTAACCGCCTTCGCCGGTTTCTTCGATGACCTAGTTCACCACGACGAATTCCTCTCCGCGCTGCGCCTCAAGAAACTGCGCGGGGTCATCATGGTGGGGTCCATGGACATTGTCACCCCCTTCTGGCAGTCGGAGATAATCCAAAAGCACTGGCCCAAGGCAGAACTACACGTGGTTGAACGCGCCGGGCACATGGTTATCCTCGAAGAACCCCAGGAAGTATCAGCGGCCCTAGGTGGCCTGCTCCGCGACGTCGTGGCGGAAGACTAGCCTGCGCGCCCAGTGGGGCGTTGGGCCGGTTGGCAGTATGGCCGGTTGGCGGTTCAGCGGTTGGCGGTTGGCGGTTCAGCGGTTGGTGGTTTGGCGGTTGGCGGTTTGTAGGCTTGAAAGAGGCGTGCAAAAGCCCCCACCGAAGTGGGGGCTGGTTGCGCGCCTTTAGGCGTTAGGGAAGGTTACTGGTCTTCGCTGTAATCCTCGGTGACGCTGGGGTCATCCAGGTCAAAGTCAGCGGCAGCCTTTTCCACTACGGAACGCTCAATCTTGCCATCGCGTGCCAAGCCGTCCAGGACAGCAACAACAATGGACTCAGCGTCATTGTTGAAGAAGCGGCGGGCGGCAGCGCGGGTATCGGAGAAGCCAAAGCCATCCGTGCCCAGCGTGATGTAGGTGCCCGGAACGAACGGGCGGATCTGCTCCTGCAGGTCGGTGGTGAAGTCGGAGACGCCCACAAACGGGCCTTCGAAGCCCTCAAGCTGAGCGGTAGCAAAAGCCTTCTCTGGCTCCTGGCCGTTCTGCAGGGCAGCCTTGGACTTGGCCGCGCCGTCGCGAGCAAGCTCAACCCAAGAGGTAACGGAGAACAACGACGCCTTAACGTCAAACTTCTCCGCCAAGATTTCCTGAGCACGCAGGCCCTGGTGTACGCCCACGCCCGAGCCAAGGATGTTCGCCGGGATGGAGCCCTTCTCAGCGGTGCTGTAGTGGTAAATACCGCGGTGCAGGCCCTCAACGTCCAGGTTCTCTGGCTCAGCAGGCTGATGCACGGGCTCGTTGTACACGGTGAGGTAGTAGATAACTGCCTCGTCGTTCTCACCGTACATACGGTCAATACCGCGCAGGGCCAGGTGAGCGATCTCGTAAGCGAAGGCAGGATCGTAGACAATCACGGCGGGGTTGGTGGAAGCCAACACCGGGGAATGTCCATCCATGTGCTGCAGGCCCTCACCGGTCAGCGTGGTACGGCCGGCGGTGGCACCAATCAGGAAGCCGCGGGCCATCTGGTCCGCTGCAGCCCAGAACGCGTCACCAGTGCGCTGGAAACCGAACATGGAGTAGAAGATGTACATCGGAATCATTGGCTCGCCCTGGGTGGCGTAGCTGGTGGCGGCGGCGGTAAAGGACGCGGCCGCACCCGCCTCAGTCAGGCCCTCAGCCAAAATCTGGCCATCGGTTGCCTCACGGTAGGACAGCATGAGGTCATGGTCCACCGGAGTGTAGTTCTGGCCAGAGGGGTTCCAAATCTTCAGAGTTGGGAACCAGGAGTCCAAACCAAAGGTACGCGCCTCATCCGGCATCATAGGAACAATGCGCTTGCCAATTTCCTTGTCACGCATGATCTCTTTGAAGGTACGGACCAAAGCCATGGTGGTGGCAACTTCATTCTTGCCAGAGCCCTTGCGCACGGAACGCAGCTTGTCAATAGAAGGTACCTCTAGCCGCTTGAAGTCCACGCGGCGCTCAGGCAGGAACCCGCCCAGCTCCTTACGGCGCTCCAGCATGTACTGGATTTCTGGCGCGTCCTTGCCAGGGTGGAAGTAAGGAGGATTGTAAGGATCCTTCTCCAAGACCTCATCAGAGATGTCAATCTCCTGCTTGTCGCGGAAGGTCTTCAGGTCCTCCAGTGAAATCTTCTTCATCTGGTGGGTAGCGTTGCGGCCCTCAAAGTTGTGGCCCAAGCCGTAGCCCTTGATGGTGTGAGCCAGGATGATGGTTGGCTTGCCAGAGCCACGGTTTTCCAGTGCCTTGGAGAAGGCAGCGTAGATCTTGCGGTAGTCATGGCCACCACGGCGCAGCGCCCAGATGTCAGCGTCAGACATATCTTCCACCAGCTTCAGCGTGCGCTCATCGCGGCCAAAGAAGTGCTCGCGGACGTAGGCACCATCATTTGCCTTGAAAGTCTGGTAGTCACCGTCCGGGGTGGTGTTCATAATGTGAACCAAGGCACCCTCATGGTCAGCTTCAAGGAGCTTGTCCCACTCACGGCCCCAGATGACCTTGATGACGTCCCAGCCAGCGCCGGTGAAGAAGGACTCCAGCTCCTGGATGATCTGCGTGTTGCCGCGAACCGGGCCGTCCAGGCGCTGCAAGTTGCAGTTAACAATGAAGGTCAGGTTATCCAGACCGTACAGCGGTGCCATCTGGATTAGGCCGCGTGATTCCGGCTCATCCATTTCGCCGTCACCCAAGAATGCCCAGACGTGCTGCTCTGAGGCGTCTTTGATACCGCGCATGGTGATGTACTTGTTGAAGCGTGCCTGGTAGATGGCGTTAATTGGGCCCAAGCCCATGGACACCGTGGGGAATTCCCAGAACCATTCCATGCCACGTGGGTGAGGATAAGACGGAATGCCGTTGCCCTCACCGCGGGAGTGCTCCTGGCGGAAGCCGTCCAGGTCCTCCTCACTCAAGCGGCCCTCAAGGAACGCGCGTGCGTAGATACCGGGGGAAGAGTGGCCCTGGAAGAACACCTGATCTCCGCCGGAGGGATGATCCTTGCCCTTGAAGAAGTGGTTGAAGCCCACCTCATAAAGTGGAGCGGAGCCGGCGTAGGAAGAAATGTGGCCGCCTACTCCAATCCCGGGGCGCTGGGCGCGGTGCACCATGATGGCGGCGTTCCAGCGAATCCAGCGACGGTAGCGCCTCTCAATGTCTTCATCTCCGGGGAATTCGGGTTCAAACTCCGTGGGGATGGTGTTAACAAAGTCGGTTGAGGTCAAAGAAGGCAGTGGAACGCGCTTTGCCGTTGCGCGCTCTAGCAGACGCAACATCAGGTAACGCGCACGCTCTGGAGAAGTTTCCTCCAGCAAGCCATCCAAGGACTCCATCCATTCGCGGGTTTCCTCTGGATCCGTGTCGTGCAAGTAAGACGCAACGCCGTCGCGGATCATGGGGAAGTTGGAGTCGCCCTTGAGCTCTTCCTGTTTTGCCATTAGTGGAACCTCCGAAAAATTCTGCGGCGAGTTCTCACCGCTGGTGGGGACAGTTTGTTTACTAGGATACGCCCTTGCGCAGTGATACCACCTTCATGGGGTTAAAGACTGCTAAAAAACCTGGAAGCAAGCCTAAAAAGAGCCGGTTTTCCTACGTCTGAGAGCCCGTTGTGCCGCCGGCGGACAACCGGATTACGGCAAGCCTAGGGGATATGGAGAATTTTGCGGCACTTCCCGGTAAAATGGCCTCTTATGACAACACAACAGGAGGATTACGCTCGCAGGCTGGGTATCACCGAAGGCCAGATCGTTTTGGAACAAGGCTGGGACGAAGACTGTGAAGCCGCAATCTCTGAATCCATTGAAGACGTCCTAGGAGACGACTTCCTCGAAGAAGAAACTGATGATTTAGTAGACGTCGTGCTGCTGTGGTGGCGCGAAAGTGACGGTGACTTGGTTGACGGGCTAGTAGATGCCGTCCGCCCACTGGGGGACAACGGCCGTGTGTGGCTGCTGACCCCCGGCACTGGACAAGCAGGGGAGTTGAGCCCGGGCGAAATTTCCGAGTCCGCTCAGCTTGCTGGTTTGGTGCAAACAACGGCTGACCGCCTGGGTAACTGGCAGGGATCTTGCCTGGTAGCTCGCGGTTACACCAAGAAGTAAAGGGCCAATTTTGCATTTTTCTCCGCTATCGGGCTAATATATTTCAAGTGCCACAGAGGCACGGATGCGGCTTTAGCTCAGCTGGGAGAGCAATTGGTTTACACCCAATAGGTCGGGGGTTCGAGCCCCTCAGGCCGCACAGAATTTAAAGCCCCGAAACACCATGAAAATGGCGTTTCGGGGCTTTTACGTGCGCGCCACCGCCGCCAGGGAGCGGTCCCGTACCAGCGCTATCGGCCGAGAAATCACGATTAAGTGTCGCTCAGCGGAGCGGACTAAACTGCAAGGCAAAGCCTTCTCTTAACTCTCTAAGGAGCACCTTGCAGTGACCGCACCCGCTATTCATCCCGTTGACCAAGTGCCCGGCGCCGGCAAACTTGCCGCGCTGGGCTTGCAGCATGTTTTGGCCTTCTACGCCGGGGCGGTTATCGTCCCCCTGCTTATCGCCGGCTCGCTGGGCCTGGACGCAGAAACCACCATTCACCTCATCAACGCTGACCTTTTGACCTGCGGTATCGCTACGCTGATCCAGTCGGTGGGTATCGGCAAGTATGTGGGCGTGCGCCTGCCCATCATCCAGGGCGTGACCACCACGGCTGTGGCACCCATTATTGCCATTGGCCTGGGGGTGGAGGATCCGGCGCTGGCGCTGCCCACTATCTACGGCGCGGTGATTGTTTCCGGGTTGTTTACCTTCTTTGCCACGCCGGTATTCGCGCGGTTTTTGAAGTTCTTCCCACCGGTGGTCACCGGTTCGGTGCTGCTGGTTATGGGTACCTCCTTGCTGGTGGTTTCCGCCAATGACTTCACCAACTACGCAGATGGCACGCCCGCAGTTAAAGACTTGGCCTATGCCGGCGGCACACTATTGGTCATCATCTTGGCCCAGCGTTTCTTCAAAGGTTTCTTGGGTACCTTGGCCATCCTCATGGGCCTGGTGGTAGGTACGGTCACAGCGCTTCTTCTTGGTGACGCCTCCTTGGACAAGGTGGCAGAAGCCGCCCCCGTGGGCATTACCACCCCTTTTTACTTTGGTATCCCGCGCTTTGACCTAGCGGCCATCTTTTCCATGATCATCGTCATGATTATCACCATGGTGGAAACCACCGGTGACGTTTTTGCCACCGGTGAGATTGTCAAAAAGCGCATCAAGCGCGAGGACATCAAGCGAGCGCTGCGCGCCGACGGAATCTCCACCTTCCTAGGCGGTGTCATGAACTCCTTCCCCTACACCTGCTTCGCCCAGAACGTGGGCCTGGTGCGCATCACTAACGTGAAATCGCGGTGGGTGGCAGCGGCAGCCGCAGGCTTCATGATCGTTTTGGGTCTGCTTCCCAAGGCAGGCGCTATCGTGGCCTCCATTCCGTCACCAGTGCTTGGCGGGGCGTCCTTAGCCATGTTCGCCGCCGTGGCATGGGTAGGCATGCAAACCATTGCCAAAGCGGATATGTCAGACAACCGCAACGCGGTCATTGTCTCCACCGCACTGGGATTAGCCATGTTGGTGACGTTCAAGCCGGAAATCGCGCTGGCTTTGCCGGAATGGTCCCGGATTTTCGTTTCTTCCGGCATGTCCATCGGCGCGATTGCCGCCATCGTGTTGAACTGGCTGTTCTTCCACGTCGGCAGCCAAAGCGGCGGAGATGTTGCCCGCACGGAGGCCGGAAGCATCAGCCTGGCGCAGCTCAATGAGATGGACCGTGAACAGTTCGTGGCCGCGCTGCGCCCGCTGTTTAACCGCGAGCTCTGGCCGCTGGAAAAGGCCTGGGAGGCCAGGCCTTTCGAGGACGTGTCCAAGCTGCGTGAGGCCGTGCAGGTGGCGGTGCTTACCGGGCCAGAAGAAGACAAACTAGCGCTCATCAACGACTACCCGGATATGGCCACTTTGCTCCTGGCTGACTCCACAGGCTCCCACGCAATCTCCGCAGACCGCGGCTCCATTGGTATAGGCGAGCTAGACGACGTGGAAACCTCCCGCGTCCTGGAACTTTCGGAGTCCTACCGCCAGCGCTTTGGGTTGCCCTTCGTGGCCTTCTTGGACACCACAGACACCGTGGAGTCCATCCTGGCCGCCGGCCGCCGCCGCCTGGCTAACTCCGAGGAACAAGAGCGCCGGGTACTGCTCACCGAAATCGTAGAAATTGCTGGGGACCGCTTTGACATCCTGTTGGCTGACGCCAACCCGGTGCGCTCCGCCTGGGACCGGAAATTCACTGAGGTCGACTAACCAGCCCCGCCTGCAAAAAGGGCAATCGGCGGAGGTTAACAAGAAATCGCGCTCAGCGGCACACTGACTTCCGCGGATTGCCCATCCGCCCGCCGGAACCACTCCTGAAACTCGCTAAATTCTTCCAAGCGTTTCCCGCAGCTTTGGCTTCCGGCACCGCAGGAGTTTTGGCCCGTCCTGGTTGGCCGGTTCCGGGAGGTCGCATACAGCCGGCCCTGCCGGGCATCGGCATGGTGGGCCAGGTCAGGGGAGTTAGGACTAGAAACGCTCCTTGCCGCGGCGGTTTAATTTATCGTAGAAATCCGGCTTCGCGTCACCGTAGCGGGCGCGGTGGCGCCGCGAACTAGGCTTTGGGCTAGACGGAGCGTCAGAGCCGGGACCGGGAACTGACGTGGGCTGGGGTTTAGGCCCCGCCTCGGGGGTTGCTTTTGGTGCCGGCTGCGGCTGTGGTTGTGGGGCTGCTTTGGGCTCTACTTGCGGCTGTGGTTGTGGGGTTGCTTTGGGCTCTACTTGGGGCCCTGCTTGCGGCTGTGGTTGTGGGGTTGCTTCGGGGGCGGCGCGGTTTAGCAGCTTTTCTTCCTCGCGGAAGCGGCGGCGCTCGCGGACCTCTGCCCAGGCAAAATACCCCAAGCCCAGGGGTGCCATAATGCCAAAGGCAATCCACTGGAATCCGTAGGAAAGGTGGGACCCGCGTTCAAGCTGGGGAACGGGGATGAAGTTCAACACGCCTGGCTGGTCGGAGTCGGAAATCTGTAGGTAATCAGCGCCCAGGTCAAGGCCGGTGACCTCGCCCACCTGGGGCGGGTTGATGGTATAGACCTGGTCGTAGCCGTCTTCAACAATGGGCTTGGAGGAAGGGTGCGGGCCCTCGTGGGTGCGTAGCATGGCCTCCACGGTGACCTCCCCGCTTGGGGCTGGCGGGATCTCAGGTACCGCGTTGCCCGCAGCCGCCGGCACCCAACCGCGGTTGACCAGCATGATGGTTCCGCTGTCATCTTTAAAAGGCACCAGGGATTGATAGGTGGGCCCGGAAGCCACGGGCCGTAGCCGCAGCAGGACCTCGGAGTCGGGCAGATAGCGGCCGTGCAGTGCCACGCGGGTCCACTCAGAAATAGCGGCGCCGTCTGGTCCTACGGCCTCATCCAAGGGGACGGGGCCAGCGTTGTAGGCGGCCTCAATGGCCTTGTTGCGTTCCACAATGTCATGGTCCTTCCCCAACTGCCAAGGCGCTAGGAGGGTGAAGGCAAAGTAGGAAAAGACCACCACGAAGATGGCCATCAGTACCCACTTGGGCTTGAGGAACGTCCTGAACACGGCCCTAGTGCCCCTGCGCGTGGTCGCGGATCCAGTCCATCAAACCAGGTATAGAGTCCTCAATATTGTGGCGGACGGTGGCAAAGTCTTCCTGGGAGCCGTAGTAGGGGTCCTCGACATCGGGGCTGGAAGCGTCCTCATCAAAAGACCTCATGAGCTTGACCTTGCTAGCGTCAATCCCCTTGGCAATCAGCTTGTCCCGGTGTCCGGAGTCCATGGCTACAAACAGGTCGGCGTCCATGTGTTCTTTGCCCAACTGGGCGGCCCGGTGCGCGCTGCCGTCGTGGCCGGCCTTGCGCAGCTCCGCAATGGCGCGCTCATCCGCGCCCTGGCCCACGTGCCAGCCGCCCAGGCCGCACGAGGACGTGCGAGCTAGGAGATCAAGCATGTCAGTTTCCATGGCGTCGCGCGCGATGACCTCGGCCATAGGGGAGCGGCAGATATTTCCGGTACAAACAAATACGATGTGCAGGCGTGAATCCTGATCGGTTGAAGTCATGCCGTCTACGATAGTGGCAGTATAGAAAAATAGGAAAGTGGTGCCCATGTCTGTCTCTACAGTTGACCAAGTTCGAAACGTGATTGAAAAAGCCTACCCGCCGCACCTGGCGGAAAGCTGGGATGCGGTGGGCCTTATTTGCGGCGACCCGCATGATGAGGTGAAAAAGGTGGCCTTCGCCCTGGATTGCACGCAGAGCGTGGCTGAGCGCGCCGTAGAGATTGGCGCAGACATGCTCGTAGTCCACCACCCGCTGCTCCTGCGCGGGGTGACCAGCGTGGCGGCGGACACGCCCAAAGGCAAGGTCATACACACACTCGTTAAGGGCGGGGTGGCGCTCATGGCCGCGCATACCAACGCGGACAAGGCCCGTCCGGGCGTCAATGACAAGCTGGCGGAATTAGTGGGTATACAACCCGGCCGTCCGATTGTCCCTGTAGACCCTGCAGTAACCCACAGATGGGGCGTGCACGTTCCTGCGGGCGCCGCCGCCAAGGTCAAGCAGGCCCTCTTTGACGCCGGTGCCGGCACAATCGGCGCGTATGAGGAATGTGCCTTTGAATTTTCGGGACAAGGGCAGTTCAAACCCGTGGAGGGTGCCAATCCAGCAGAAGGGCAGATAGGCCAGCTTGAGCACGTTGAGGAGCTGCGGGTGCAGTTTGTCGCACCCAGCCACCTGCGCAGCCGCCTGGAAGATGCCCTGCGCGCAGCCCACCCCTACGAGGAACCAGCCTTTGATGTGGTGGAGCTAGTTGGCGGCGGTGAGCTGGATGAAGCCCTGGGGCTTGGGCGCATCGGCAAGCTCGATGCCCCCATGACCCTTCGCGATTTCGCGCAACAAGTGGCCAACAACCTGCCGGAAACGGAGTGGGGGATCCGCGCGGCCGGGGACCCGGAGATGATGATTGAAACGGTGGCCGTGAGCTCCGGCGCAGGTGACGGGTTCTTAGGCAAGGCCGCCCAGCTGGGCGCAGATGTCTACGTCACCTCCGATTTGCGCCACCACCCGGTGGATGAAACACTGCGCGAACATACAATCGCGGTCATTGACACCGCCCACTGGGCCAGCGAATTTCCCTGGACTAGCCAAGCACGCGATATTGTAGAGAAAGAAACCGGGCTAGAAACTGAGATAATTGATATCCGCACGGATCCCTGGACTATCAGTGCGCACAAGGAGAACTAAATGAAACTGGACGTAGAACTGCAACAGAAGCTGTTGGAGCTGGCAAACATCGAGCGCTCGCTGGGCGTGGAGGTTTCCCAAGAACTTCCCGAGGCAAGGGAGCTGGTCCAGTTGGAAGCGCAACTAGACCGCACCCGCAAAGCCGCCGGCTCCGCGCGCATGGCCGTCGATGACATGGAGCTAGAAATCCTGCGCATTCAATCCGATGAACGCAAGCTGCGCGCCCGCGAGCGCGACGACAAGGCCCAGCTCACTGCCGCTACTGATCCCGATGTCCGCCGCGACCTAGAGCACGATCTCTACGCGGCCAAGTCCCGGATCGCGGACCTGATGAGCGAGCTACAAGAAGCGCACAACCAAATCCACGCGCTACGCAACAACGTGGAATCCCACGGCGCGCAGGTCTCCGAGCTCGAACGCAAAGTGGAGGCCGCTCGCCGCGAACTGGACTCCGCGCAGGCCGCCCATGAGGCCCGCCCGGACAGCTCCCAGCGGCTTGCTGAGCTCCGCGCGGAGCTACCCGCCGAGGTACTGGCGGAATACGACTCCGTGCGCCACGAAAACGGCGTGGGCGTAGCCCAATTTACTAACCGTGCGTGTGGGGGCTGCTACATCCAGCTGCCGCCCGCCTCGGTCAACCACATCCGTACTACCTCCGAAACCCTGCTGCCGCAGTGCCCCGACTGCGGCACCTACTTGGTGCGTTAGCAATGAAGCTGATTATCTACACCGACGGCGGTTCCCGCGGCAACCCGGGAATTTCCGGATCCGGCACGGTCATCTACGCCGCAGACGGCAAGACCATCCTCCACGAAATTGCCTACGTGGTGGGAAAGAAGGCCACCAACAACGTGGCCGAATACCACGGTTTGCTGCGCGGCCTTGAGGCGGCCCTGGAAATGGGCGCTGAACAGGTAGTGGTGTTCATGGACTCCAAGCTGGTCGTGGAGCAGGTCAGCGGGCGCTGGAAAGCCAAGCACCCGGCCATGCAAAAGCTGGCAGCCCAGGCCCAGGCCATGGTCCGCCAGATTGATAAATTTCAGATTTCCTGGGTGGCGCGCCGCTACAACAAGGTGGCAGACGCCCTGTCGAACGTAGCCATGGACGCCTGCGCCAGGGGCCACGGCGTGGGCTTTGTGGGCGGGAAGCCGGACTTCGCGCCCGCGCCCGAATCTGCTGCTGGTGATGGCGCTGGTGCTGCTGGAGCTGGCCAGGAAAAGGCGGGGGCAGAGACTAATAAAGCTAGGACCGGGCGGGCCGCAAATCCCAAGCAGGCCGGGCAGGCCGCAAAACCCGAGCAGGCCGAGGGGACCGATAAAGCCGCGAAGCCGTCCAAGCGCAATGACGAGTGGATGGGAAAGCGCGTTGACCCGGTGACCATGATCTTGCTGCGGCACGGAGAAACCGCGCTCAACGTGGGCAAGAAATGCGTGGGTTCCACGGACGCGGAGCTCACCGACACCGGCGTGGCGCAGGCGGAAGCCGCCGCCACGTTCCTGGCTAACCGCGACGTGGCCGCAGTGGTGTCCTCACCGCTGCAGCGCTGCGTTCACACAGCCCAGGCCGTGGCTACGGCCGTCGGCCTTGACGTTGAGGTAGAAGATGACCTGCGGGAGCTGGACTTCGGCGAGTGGGAGGGGCTTACCTCCCAACAAGCCGCGGCGCGTGACCCGGAGCTCTACGAGCAGTGGCTAGATGACTCCGCAGTGGAATGCCCCGGCGGGGAATCACTACTGGCGCTTGGCCGGCGCGTTCGCGCGGTGCGCGGGCGGCTGCAAAAGAAATACGCGGGCAAGACCATCGTGGTAGTCAGCCACGTGCATCCGATTAAGGCCATTGTGCGGCAGGCGCTGGACGCGGGGCCGGCATCGGCAAGAAAGATGCACCTAGACGTGGCCTCAATCTCCGAGGTGGAGTTCTACAAAGGCGGCTCGCTGGTACGCGGTATGAACCATGTGGGGCACTTGCGCTAGACTCAACAACTGCGAACGAGCCGGCCGGGTGAACGCGACGCTTTTTCAAACGGCAGTCCAAGTGGCTGCACGTGGGCGTCGAGGAAAGTCCGGACTCCACAGAGCACGGTGGTTGCTAACGGCAACCCAGGGTGACCTGCGGGATCAGTGCAACAGAAAGTAAACCGCCCGGCCTTTTAAGGTCAGGTAAGGGTGAAACGGTGCGGTAAGAGCGCACCAGCACCGCCAGTGATGGCGGTGGCTATGTAAACCCCACCGGGAGCAAGGCATCACGGCCCGTACCACGTGCGGGCCCGATCAAGCGCTAGTAGGCTGCTCGCCGAAGCTTGAAGGTAGCTGCTCGAGCCGCCATGCGCGGCCTAGATGGATGTTCACCGTTTAGACAGAATCCGGCTTATAAGCCGGCTCGTTCGCCCATTGTGCTTTGACGGGGCTGGGGATGGGTAGCGCCGTGTGGGGCGGCTGGGCTGGGGGTGGCGGTTCATTGGAAGATAAGTCCAAAAACCGGCCGGGAAAACCATTATCTACCAATGAACGGCCGTGTGGGCGCTGCGGCGGCGCGTGGGGGATTGTCCAGGCACAGGCCCGCAGCGGGGCCGGGAGGCCGCAAAGCCGTTACCATTGGGGCATGAAGCTATACGCAGCGCCGCTAGACTTTGACCCCATTGCCCAGGAACTTGGGATTGAACGGGGATTTTCTCCCCAACACCATCAGCTGGCACGGGAGGCCACAGATCGCTTTGCCGGCCAACGCGCAGACGCCCTAGACATCCCGCTGGTCACCATAGACCCGGAAGGATCACAAGACCTAGATCAAGCGGTCTGCATCAAACCCCAGGGGGATGGGTACGTGGTGTACTACGCAATCGCTGATGTAGCGGCCTTCATCGAGCCGGGTTCCCCGCTGGAAGATGAGGGCTTCAAACGCGGCCAAACCATCTACCTGCCCGATGAGCCGGCGCGGTTGCACCCGGAGGAAATTTCCGAGGACAAGGCCTCGCTCCTTCCCGGAGTTCCGCGCCCAGCGGTGTTATGGACTTTCCACCTGGACGCGGACGGAGAAGTGAAAAATTTCACGGTGGAGCGCGCACAGGTCAAATCCCGGGCCCAGCTCAACTACGCAGGCGTACACCAAGATCTGCTGCAAGGGCAGCTGCACCCATCCATAGCGCTGCTGCCCACGGTGGGCCAGCTGCGGCAGCAATCCAGCAGGCGGCGCGGGGCCATCAGCTTGCGTATGCCCGCCCAACGCGTCGCAGAAGACCCCCAAGGGCGCTTTGAACTGGTTACCGAACCGCGCCTGGAAGTGATGGATTACAACTCGGAGATCTCACTGCTGACCGGAATGTGCGCCGGCAACTTGATTGCTGGCCACGGCGTGGGTCTGCTGCGTACCCTCCCGGACGCGGATGAGGCGGCCAAGGCCACCTTCGTGGCTGAGGCTGCGGCCTTGGGCTACGAGGTCACACAGGCGGGTATCGGCGAGTTTCTGCGCACCGTTGCAGCCGACTCCCCACAGGGCATGGCCGTCATGCGCGAAGCCCTCTACCTGCTGCGCGGGGCGGGGTATGCCTGGCTGCCGGAGGATGAACCCGAAACCCGCGCCGGAATCGGCGGATATTACGCCCACGTCACCGCGCCGTTGCGCCGGCTGTGCGATCGCTTTGCCACGGAAGTCTGCCTCAGTATCACCGCCGGGCAACCCATCCCCGAGTGGGTGAGCGCCCGGGCGCAGGACCTCAAAGAAACCATGCACCGGACCACCGCGCTGGCCCACCACGCGGATAGAGCATGCCTGAACCTCACCATAGCCACGGTGCTAAAGCCGTGGGTGGGGCATAACTTCCCCGCAGTAATTCTTGACAGTACCGAGTCCAAGGCCAAAGCTCTCATCACCCAACCGCCGTTAGTGGCCGGGGTAATTGGCAGCCCGGAACCCGGGACAAACACCGCCGTGACGCTGGTACGCGCGGAGATTGAGAAGCGGGAAGTAGCCTTTGCCTGGCCGGCGGACTAAACGTGTGCGGCGGGCGCGCCGGGACGTAACTCAATCACGTCAAGGCCGTCCGCAGCCAGGTCCGCAGCGAAGTTCTTAGCCCGCGCCACGGGCACCAGCGCTACCACCGCGTTAGCCATTCCAGCGCACGCTGCATGCGCCGACACCGCGCCGCGCTTTAAAGCCAACTCACCCAGCGCGGAGGCCGAATCCAGGCCAAAAACCGCCTGGATATCGCGTTGGGAGTCCGCCAACGCGGTATAAAGCATCTGATCCTGGTTGGAACGCAGCGCCCGGGCCGCGGCCGCAGAGCGTTGGGTTTCTTCCTCGAAAAAGCGCAGCCAATTGTGCCCCTCGCTAATAGAAGGAACGCCTTTGTGGCCATTAACCTTGTGATAAGCCTTGAGCCAATCAAGGACTCGCTGCGAACAGTCTGGGAGCAAACGCAAGTTGTCAGTACCAAAAGCTTGGGAGGCATCCGCTATAAATTGCTGGCGCTGCCGGATTTCCGCGGATGAGTCCGGTGCAGCTCCCGGAACCGCAATGACAAAGCCAGCCAACCTCCGGCCCACGGGGTGCGGGGCGTGAGTTACCGAGCCATCCGCGTAGTCGATGACCGTGGCGTCAACCCCCGTCCCACGCAAAGCCGCCGTGTGGCGCGCTCGCAGCGCCGGCTCCTTTGCAAACAAGGTCATGACCTGGAAACAGGTGTCAGAAAGGCGCGTGCGCATGGGGGCGGCACGGTTGGACTCCGGTTCCCCGGCCAGCGCTAGGGAGATGGCAGCATCAGTCGCGGGGCCAACGCCCAGGCCCGCGTGGACGGGGATATCGCTAACAACCGCAACGGAATAACCCGTGGTCTCCCGCGAGAGCATCTGCCGGCCCACCATGGCCCACACCATGCCGGCCGCCCGCACACACAAATCTCCCGTGGGCGGCGGTGGAAGTACCGGTTTGCCGTCCTCGTCCGTCTTGGGCTGCTGCGCGGCCGCTAGCGCTGCAATCTCATCCAAGGACGTCTCCCGGACGGTGGTGCCATCCGGTTGCCTGACGGTGACCACAATCTTGTTGTCTACGCGCGGGCTCACAGCGGCCGCAACCTGCAGGTCACACAACCCCACCACGGTAACGCCGCCGTAGTAATCCGAGTGCTCCCCGGCAAGCACCCAGGTGCCGTTGGCGGTGGCAACCGCTTGCGCGGGGGTATTAAAGGTCTCCACGTGGAGCGCGCGGGCGCGTTTGGCGATAGGCGAGCTGGGGGCGGACCACAACGGCATGGTGAAATCAAGCTCCTTAGGAGATACGGAAAATAACAAGATAATTAACTGTGCTGATTCTACCGGGCGGGGGCCAAACCTACACGGTAGCCTGGGTGGGGAATATTTTTTAACCACCCACAAAACACTTAAGGACGGTACACATTATGGCAAAGCGCGATGAAAAATGGTTCTACAACCTTTCCACCGGTGAGGTCACCGAGGGACCCGAAAGCAGCTGGGCCAACCGCATGGGCCCTTACGACAGCCGCCAGGAAGCAGAAGACGCCCTGAAGATTGCCCAGGAACGCAACGAAGAAGCCGACGCCCAGGACGAAGAATGGGAAGACGAAGACTAGCCCGGAGTTCTAGCCCCGCCCGGGGCAAGCCCTGCTCCCTGATCCCCGTTTCCGCTGCACCAACACCGCGCACCCAGGTATCTTCTCCTGGCCGGCGCGGTGTTTTGCAGCGAAAGTGACCTACTTGGATGGCTTCCCGAGTGATTTCCGCAGAGGTTTGAAGGCGTGTTTGATACCCCGGTAAGTTCCGCGGTAGTCCTCTAGCGCCTCCAAACCAAGGGCGCGTTCGCTCTGGTAGAGCAGGCCGTAGCCAAAGGTGTCCTCACCCCGGCGGTGGGCCCGGCGGGCCAGCCTTAGCAGCTTATCCCGGGAGGTCACGGAGTCCTGGAAGTCTCCTAGGACGGTCTGCATCTTCTTGCACGCCTTATACAAAGCCTTGGTCTCCAGACGCGTGGACTTGCCGGCGGCCTCTGCAGCATAACGCAACTTCTTGGCGGCCTTGCGCATGTCATGGAAATACTCCTCCCGCTCCCGGAGGCTAAGGTCCTCATTGTCCCAGTTGCCCACCGCCTTCTTATGGCGCTCCACGAGCTTGGTATAAGCCTTTTCCAGGTGCGCGGCCATGACCTTATCCATCTGCGCCTGCGCGCGCTTGCGGGCCTTCTTGGCTGCTTTCTTGGCGGCCTTTCGGTCAGCTTTGTCCTCGTCCTCGGTGCTGGCTTCTGTGCTCGCTTGTGTACTGGCCTCGGTGCTGTCCTCGGTGCTGGCTTCTGTGCTCGCTTGTGTGCTGGCGTCGGTGTTTTCTGCCACTGGGGGATCCAGCAAGAGCTGATCGAGCATGTCCAGCAAGGTGAGGTAGCGCTGGGAATTCAGGGCGGCCACAACCCGGCGGTGGGCGCGGCGGTATTCCCGGCCCATGTCCTGCACGATGTGCTCGCGGGTTATATCGCTAAGCACCCCGGAGTCCTCACAGGCCACTAGGGCCTTCCAGCGTTCATCCACCACCTCGGCGTCGCGGGCGGACCCTAGGACACCCGCCAGGGCCTTGAGCTCACCCTCAATATGGGAGATTTCCGGGCCATCAACAATCCCGTGGAAAGTCTGCAGGTGACTGCGCAGCTCACGGGTGGCAACGCGCATCTGGTGGACCGCATCCCACTCATCCACGCGGACCTTGGGATCATATTCCACCAGCTTGTCCCTGTTAGCGCGCAGCGCCTTGACCACGGCAGCGGCCGGGGTGCCCGGTTCCACCAGGGACTCCTGCAGCGCAGGCGGTAGGGGAGCGTTATTTATGGATTTACCTAGCGCTGATGCCAGTTTGGATGGTGACTCTGAGGCCTGGGCGCCGGCTTCCCGCAGCACCGCAGCGGCGGACTCCAGGAGCTGGTTTCCTTTTTCCGTCCCGGCCACCGGGGCTTTGAGCTCTACCTCCCATTCCCGCCACTGGGTGTGCTCACCGCCCGGCAGGAAGGAGCGGGCGGTGACGTTGTCATCACACAATTCCAGCGCGGGAGTGCCGGAGGCATCAGCGAAGGTAATCTCCGTGCGCTGGTTATCAACCTGTGCAATGGGGTGCAGCGGGTGCGCGCGCACCAGATGGCGGATGTGCGCTAGAAGGACTTCCGGAACTTCGGTGTCATCTTCCGCAGCGCCTAGGTCTGCATGGATTTCGGTACGCCCCGCAGACGCGGGCATTTTAATGTGCCAGCCGGCATCATTGCCGCCGGTGCGCCGCCGCAGGGTTACCTTCGCGCGAGTTAGCCGCAGATCTTCCGTGTCAAAGTATACGGCGGAAAGCGTTTGTTCCTCACGGTCAGTTTCCTGGCCAATCCCGGCCGCCCCGGCAAGGCTGGGCAGATCCACACCTATGTCAACGGCAAATTTTTGCTCAATTTCGAGCTGGCTGGTGGTGGTCATATAGCGCTCCTTTTCCTGCGGCCGCCCCAGCAAGGGAAAGGCCGCGTGCTGCTACAACTTCATCTCCACACCAGCCTACCCGTTTAAAATCACGCGCTAAGCGCCTTTTGGGCGGGGCCTACCCCGAAGCTATCACCGCTGAAGTGGGAAGACTCAGCCGCCGCGCGACCATCCGAATACCCGCCGCCGTGGTTGGCCGAAAGCGACAAGGAGGAAAGGTGCGGGAAAAGCCTATCCCGGGTGCGGATGGCCTGGTCGCAGCGCTTGATGAGCACCGGGAGGTTGCCACCTTCTTCTTCCGCGCTGCTGTTGGCCTCGTGCAGCAGCTCGCTAACGCGGGAAGCGTAGGACAGCTGGAAGCTGCGGCGGTAGGAGGCCGTTTGCTGCGATAGACGGGCTTCCTCCGCGCCCTCGGAGTGCTCCATGTAGTACGCACACTGACGCTGCAGGCTGTCAAAAAGGTCTTCCACGTGGTCCAGGTCTTCGGACTGGCCAAAGATGGCCGTTATTCCGGAGTCGTGGAGCAGCAAGCACGTGACCCCGTTGGCGTCGCACACCGCGCCTAGGAGAGTGGCTTTGTGCTTGATGTAGGGCCCGGAGATGCGCACGCGCCGGGAAACCACGGCCGCTGTGCCGCCGCCGGTGGCCGCCACGCGGTAGTCCTGGCGCATCTTCTGCGCGCGGGCTATGAGGGCCTCCGCCTCCTTTTCAAACGTTGTGGACTCCGCCTTGGACAGTAGGGCCTCAATCTTGCGCCGGATCTTGGCTTCCTGCGAGTTCGGGTCCACCGGCATGTCCAGCACCACGCTATCGCGCAGCCGTGGCAGCCGGTGCAAGGTGTCAATCCAGCCCGCCACCAGGTTCTGGTTGTAGGCCGGGTCTTTGGGCGGCGGGAACATCAGCCACTCGTGCCGCAGGGGCTCGGAGGTAATGCGGGCGGGCACGCGCGGGGCGGCCCGGTAGATAATGGCGTGGGCCTTGGGTCCTAGAACGTGAAGTAGGTCTTTAGGCCCCCAGCCGCACCGGGCGGCGGTTACTAAAAGGTCAAGGGCGTGGGAGTTAGTACGGTTAAAAGTCATGGAAAATCCTTAGATATTAATTGAAATGAGTGGTTTTTCCATGCTGGCACCCGGGCGCGCCGGCGCGGGCGGGTGCTAGCCCTGGTCCGTACCCCCGGCATACTCTTGCCACCTGCGGGGATGGACGCGTGCCGTTGGTCTATTGGGATGGGCATACCGCGAATGGATACCGGGTGGCACCACGGCGGGGAACACCCGGTGTGCGTTAGAGCGTGCATAAAGAAAGGATTGATGTACTAGAGTGATTTAAGCCGGTGCATCATCGCAGATGCGTGACTAGGCTAACCGCTTTTATTTCTCTCCCTTTATATGATCGGATAAAACTCCCTTATGAACAATCAGCCCGGTGACGCGCAGCGCAGTTCCGCAGATGAATACCAAAATTTCCCGCAGGGGAACAATCCGTACGCGGCGGTTGAACCGCAGCGTGGGGAAAATCCCTGGGAGAACCCGCAACAGCACGGTGCGGCTTACCCGGCAGTAGCGCAGTACCAGCAGGGCGTGCAACCTCACTCCAATTACCAGCCGCCGCAGCAAGGCTTCGGTGTGCAACCCAGTGGGAAATCCTTCGTGGTGGCAGCCGTGCTGGCCTTTTTCCTGGGCGGGTTTGGCGTCCACAACTTCTTTGTTGGCTATAACGGCAGGGGAGTGGCCCAGCTGCTTCTCACCCTGTTCGGCAGTGCCACGGCGTTTCTTGTCATCGGAGTTCCATTCCTCATGGCCGTAGGTCTGTGGGTATTGATTGACTTTGTCATGATCCTCCTCGGCACGGGAGCTTATAGGCGTGACACCAACGGGGACATTATCAAGCGCTAGAAATAGCCAATAGTCTGCCAAGGCACCCGCGGATTTGGCTAAGGTTGACTGTATGAATAGCCAACACGAGTATGTCCTGCGCACCGTTGAAGAACGTGATATCCACTTCATTCGCCTGTGGTTTACCGATATTTTGGGAGCCCAGAAATCCGTAGTCATCTCCCCCTCGGAGCTGGAAAGTGCTTTTGAGGAGGGGATTGGCTTTGACGGGTCCTCGGTGGAGGGCATGTCGCGTATATCGGAGTCTGACACCATCGCGCTGCCGGACCCGTCCACGTTTCAAATCCTGCCCTTTGATAAAGATGACCCGCAGCTGCAAGCTGCGCGCATGTTCTGCGATATCGTGCAGCCGGACGGCAACGCCTCGCTGGTAGACCCACGGCAGATTCTTAGGCGGCATGTGGCGGAGGCGGCATCGGAGGGATTTACTGCCCAAGCCTCCCCGGAAATCGAATTTTTCCTACTCAAAGAGTACAAAGAAACCGGTTTGTTAGAACCCACAGACAACGGTGCCTACTTTGATCAGGCCAGCCAGAACTCCGCGCCGCGCTTTAGGTCTTATGCCATGCTGGCCTTAGAATCCATGGGAATTGCCACGGAGATGAGCCACCACGAAACCGCGCCCGGGCAACAAGAAATTGATCTTCGCCACGCGGATCTTCTCACCATGGCGGACCGGATTATCACCTTCCGCTACGTCATGAAGCGCGTGGCGCGGGACCAAGGCATTCACGCCACATTCATGCCCAAGCCTTTCCAGCTGTACTCCGGCAACGGCATGCACACGCACTTTTCCCTGTTTGAGGGAGAAACCAACGCCTTCCACGACCCGGATGATGAATTTGCGCTATCCACCACGGCCAAGCAGTTCATTGCCGGGGTCCTAGAGCACGCCAATGAGCTCACCGCTGTGACCAACCAATGGGCCAACTCCTATAAGCGCTTGATGTTTGGCAATGAGGCCCCCACTGCGGCCACCTGGGGCGTGTCCAACCGCTCTGCGTTGGTGCGCGTGCCCACCTACCGTCTGGAAAAGGCGGATTCGCGCCGGGTGGAAATCCGTTCCTTTGACTCCCTGGTCAACCCCTACCTGGGCTTTTCAGTGGTGCTCGCGGCCGGTCTGCGCGGCATCCGCGAAGGCTATGAGCTAGCGGACCCGGCTGAGGATGACGTCTACAACTTAAGCCACCGGGAACGCCGCGCAATGGGCTATAGGGACCTGCCAAAATCCCTGGACCAGGCGCTGCGAATTTTTGAAAAATCCGAGTTCATGGCAGACGTCCTGGGCGAGCACGTCTTTGAATTCTTCCTGCGCTCCAAGTGGGATGAGTGGCATGATTACCAGTCTCAAATCACCAACTTTGAGCGCCGGCTCAACCTGGACTTCTAAGACCCATGGCTACTTCTAGAAGCTCCGTTCCCTCCGCCGCCTCCCTGGGGCTGACCCGCCCCACTGCCACCCAAGACTTAGAGGCTTTGGGCTGGTTGACCGAAGAATCCGTGGATTTGCTGTGGCGCCTGGCCGCCGCCGGGGACGCGGACCAAGCCCTCAACCAGATGGTTAGGCTCAGCCAGGCCGCGCCCGACCTCCTGGACACAATGGCCCACGATGAGGCCTTAAGCGTACGCGTCCTGGCGCTGGTGGGCGGTTCCACCGCCCTGGGGGACCACCTGGCCGCCAACCCAGACAGCTGGCGGGAGCTGGCCAAGCCCCTGCCGGAACCGGAGGAATTCTTCCACGCCATGTTGAGCGCCGTGGACGCCGAACCGGCGGGCGGGGAGGGGGACCCGGCATCGGCGGCGTTGGACTGCCCTGGCACCTACCGCGCGGGCACCGCGGACGCGCAGCAGGCCCTCAAATCCACTTACCGTACGTTAATGATGCGCCTGGCCGCGCACGACCTGGCCGGCACGTTCTACTCCCGTAAAGGACTTAGCGCCCCGCAGCCAGAGGTCTCCTACACCCAAGTCACGGACCTGACCACCGCGCTTGCCGATGCCGCCTTAACTGCGGCCCTTGCCGTGGCCGTGCGCAAAGTCTACGGGGAGGCCGAACTGGACGGGCAGCTGGCAGTAATAGCGATGGGCAAGTGCGGTGCGCGGGAACTCAACTACATCTCTGATGTGGATGTCATCTTTGTGGGCTCGGAAGCAACGCCTAAGATTACGCGGCTGGCCAGTGAGTTTAACCGGATTGGTAGTACGTGTTTCTTCGAGGTAGACCCCAACCTGCGCCCGGAGGGTAAATCCGGGGCGCTGGTGCGCACGCTGGACTCGCACCTGAAGTACTACCAACGCTGGGCAGAAACCTGGGAGTTCCAAGCCCTGCTCAAGGCCCGCCCGCAGACCGGTTACCTGCCCCTGGGTGCCGAATACGTGGAATCTACGCGGCCTATGGTCTGGGCGGCCTCCCAGCGGGAATCCTTTGTTGAAGACGTCCAAGCCATGCGCCGGCGGGTGCTGGACAATGTGCCCGCTGACCTCCAGCTACGCGAGCTCAAACTGGGCAAAGGTGGCCTGCGGGACGTGGAGTTTGCGGTGCAGCTTTTGCAGATGGTCCACGGCCGGCATGATGAGTCCTTGCGGGTGCGCGGCACCGTGGAGGCGCTCAACGCACTGGTGGACGCCGGCTACGTGGGCAGGGAGGACGGCTCCCAGCTCATCGAGGCATACGAGCTCCTGCGGCTGTTGGAGCACCGGCTGCAATTAGAGCGTTTCCGGCGCACCCACCTGTTCCCCGCAGCGGACAACGAACGCGCCTGGCACCTGCTGGCCATCCGCTCCGGGTTCCGGGCGCATGAGCAAAATTCCGCCTCGCAGATGCTGGAGCGCCGCCTGCGCCAGCGCCGCGTTTTTGTCCAGGAGCTGCACTCGCGCCTGTTCTACCGCCCGCTGCTCAATTCCGTTGTGGACATGGACTCCGGCACGCTTGCCCTTAGCGCCGATGCCGCCAAGCTCCAGCTGGCAGCCTTGGGCTACAAGTACCCAGACCGGGCGTTTGAGCACCTTTCCTCACTGGCTTCCGGTACCTCGCGCAAAGCCCGGATCCAGCTCATTTTGCTACCAACTCTGATGAGCTGGCTGGCTTCCACCGCTGACCCGGACGCCGGACTGCTGAACTACCGCCGGCTTTCCGAGGCCGCCTTTGGGGCGGAATGGTTCCTCCGCAAACTGCGCGATGAGGGCATAGTGGGCCAAAGGCTCATGCACATCCTGGGCACCTCCCCATACGCCGCAGAACTTATCATCGCCGCCCCTGAAGTGGTCAAGCAATTCTCAGACGGTGCCACCGGGCCAAAGCTCCTAGAATCTGAGCCGGAGCGGGTATCTAACGCGCTGGTAAACGCCACCAAGCGCCACCAAGACCCGGACAAGGCCGTGGCAGTGGCGCGTTCGCTACGCCGGGTGGAACTGGCCCGGATTGCCAGCGCCTGCTTGCTGGGGCTGATGGACGTGCGCCAAGTGTGCTTTGAGTTATCTACCATCTGGAACGCGGTACTTGAAGCCGCCCTGCGCGCCGAAATCCGCGGATGGCAGCTAGGCCAGCCCGCGGAAGCGCCTAACCCGCTGGCGCGCATAGCAATCATTGGCATGGGCCGCCTGGGTGGCATGGAGCTAGGCTTTGGCTCTGATGCCGATGTTATTGTGGTAGCCGAGCCCGCCCCAGGCACCGAGGAACACCAGGCCATGGCCTGGGCCAAACGCATAGTGGACGGCTTGCGCCGGCGCCTGGCCAAACCCTCCGGGGATCCGCCCCTGGAAGTGGACCTGGGCCTGCGCCCGGAGGGCCGCTCCGGCGCAATCGTGCGCACCCTGGCCTCCTATGAAAGCTACTACTCCCGGTGGGGCGAATCTTGGGAGATGCAAGCCCTGCTGCGCGCCGCGTTCGTTGCCGGCGACGCCCAAGTGGGGCAGGAGTTTATGGCTATGATCGACAAATTCCGGTACCCGGAAGGCGGCGCTGGCCCCAAAACGATCCGGGACATCCGCCGCATGAAAGCGCGCGTGGATAACGAGCGCCTGCCGCGCGGCGCGGACCGCAACACCCACACCAAACTGGGGCGCGGCGCGCTCACCGACATCGAATGGACGGTCCAGCTGCTGACCATGATGCACGCCCACGAGCACCCGGCGCTGCGCGACCCCTCCACCCTGGGGACCCTGGCCACTTTGGAAGAAACCTCGCTTCTGGATTCTTCCCAGGTTGAGGCCCTGCGCACCTCGTGGATCATGGCCACCGAGGCCCGCAACGCGCTGGTGCTGGTGCGCGGCAAGCGCGTGGACCAGCTCCCGCAACCGGGGCCGCAGCTGGCCCAGGTGGCCGGGGCCACCGGCTGGCCACCCCAGGACAACCAGCAGTTCTTGGACGCCTACCTCAAGGCCACCCGCCGCGCCCGCCGCGTAGTAGACGAGGTCTTTTGGGGTGAAGTTGAGTCCATGGAGCACGACTAACCCGCCGGCGCGCCCCGGTCCTGTCCGCCCTTTTCAGGCTCCGGGCTGCCATTCATTGGAAGATAATGTTTCTGGAGGTGGGATTTCTGCCTTTTCTACCAGTGAGCGGCCATGCCGGTGGTCGTTCATTGGTAGATAATGTTTCTGGAGGCGGGGTTTGTGCCTTTTCTACCAATGAGTGGCCATGCCGGTGGTCGTTCATTGGTAGGTATTGTTTTTGGAGGTGGGGTTTGTGCCTTTTCTACCAGTGAGCGGCCATGCCGGTGGTCGTTCATTGGTAGATATTGTTTTTGGAGGTGGGGTTTCTGCCTTTTCTACCAATGAGCGCCGCCCAGGCGTTTGCAAGTTCCTCGCTTTCTGAAGCATCTCCGCACGGGGTACGGTTCCCCGTGGGCGCGTCGAAAGTCATCGGAGAGCACATGAGCAATCTCATTAAATAATGTGAACCAAAAAGTGTCCTCACGCTTGCCTTTGTCGGTTACAGCAATGAAGGGCTTGTCATCCTCGGAAAAACTGGCACCGGAGATCCGTGCTCCGGTGATATCCGGTTCGGCCAAAAATCCCAACCCCAACGGAATTCAGCAGCTGTTCCACCTCGGTTACAGTGCGTTCAACAGTCACTCTGCTTAACGCCCTGAGCGGAGGAATCAAGCATTCTAAGGCCTCATGGCCGAATTCAGTGTGAACAAGCAGGTCTATGGCCCGAGCTTTAACAATCTCGTACCAGGCCCACGCATGCCCAGGTTTGACTGCGTACGCCGCGATTTGTAGATGAGCAAGCACGGGAGCCGAAATTTCGATAGTCTCCACCTGGGAAGGAAACTGGCGGTTTCCTGGCAATTACTGGGCTGGGGGTGTCTGTGGCCCGGGGCGGGCATAGAATGGGGCCACAATGTAATGGAGAAAAATCTTTGTCCTGCGCACCTGCGCGCCGGGCCATTTTGGAGGGAAGAAGTTTTGGCACTTTCGCTGCGGCTTGATTTGGAAAAGGCCACCATCGCGGACCTGGAGGCGCTGCTAGCGGCGGCGCGTTCGGGCGGGGCTGACGGCGGTTCAGAGGTTTCCTTGGACGGAACCCAGCTGGTGATTGACGCGGATACCGCCGGAGCCCCCCGGCCTGCCCAGCCGGCCACCGCCCGGGAGCCTGAGTCCCCGGCTTCTAAAAGTGATTCCTTCCGGGACGCGGTGGCCCCGGTGGGTGACGCCGCCATCCGGACGGTCATTGACATCTTGTCCGGCCGCCAGAACCCGCAGGGGCGCTAGATGGAACCGAAGGCCATCGCGGGCTGGGTAGTAGGCGCTTTAGCGCTGGCGTTTTTGTTGAGTGCGGGCTATTTCCTTATGAACCGGGGCCCGGAGATTGAAAACCCGGTCACGGTAGCGCAGGCTGTCGCGGCACGCACCGGAGGAACGCCGGGGGAGCAGGGTTCTAGTTCGCGGCCTGGGGACCAGACCGTGATGGAGGAGCTGCTTTCTACCATCGGCCTGCCGGATGAGGCGGTAAAGAATTACGACCTCTCGGGCGTTCACTTTGATGAAGCCAAGCGTGCTGCGCTAATTGGCACGCTAGAAAGGTCTATCGATGAGGGCATGATGAGCGTGAGTGAGGCCCGCGCGGTGCTGAAGGCCTTCGATCTTGGCATCGTGGATACTGAGGTGCGGAACCTGGTCTTCGAGGACAGCTCTAGAAAGCGCCCTTAGAGCAAAGGTTTATAACTTTATTGGTAACGTCACAGGTTCAACCCCGGCTGCCCACAGGTTCCGGGGGCTAGAATAAGCCTTATGAGAGTGAAATATCACCTGTCCACAGTCGGTGGGTTTGCCCTTGCCATGGTAATTGCCCTGGTAGGTGGCACCGGGGCCGCGTCCGTGGTCAACACCTTCCCGGTGGAAAGTACCGTGTCCGCCACGCCACCCCCGGCCCAACCGGGCGGGGTGGAAAAGGGCTAACCCACCACTTGCGGCTTCACGCGGCGCACAGGCGCTTTGAAAAAGTGCGTGATGATAATGCCGGTGACGCTAATTACCCACAACAGGGCGCAATAACCGGCAGCGTGCCGGAAGGCGCCCCATTCCAGGGAGTCCGCCAAAAGCAGCCCCATGAGTTGGGCGCCCAACATGCCGGCTATGAAACCACCCATGTTGGCCAGGCCGGTGGCCGTGGCCACCACGTTTCCAGGCAGCCGTTCCCGGATCATGTCAAAGCCGTAGTTGGACACCGGCTGGGTGGCGGCCATAATTACGGCCATTACGCTGATTGCCAGAAATCCGCGGGGGTTAGGGCTCCAGAAAAACCAGATCCATCCCGCTAGCTGCAATCCGATGAAAACCAGTGTGGCCCAATCGCGGTAGCCGGACATGCGCGCGGAGAGCTTTCCGTGCAGCGGTCCCACAACTAGCAACGCCACGCTGGTCAGCGTGAGCACCGTCCCTGCCTGTGCGCCGGATAAACCCATAGCCTGGGTCATGAGGGGAACGCCCCACATCAGGGCAAACATGATGACGGTGAGCATCCCGCAGAAGTGGATGAAAAACGCGTTCCATACCGTGGCAGACCGCACCACCAGGGATAGCCGTGAGCGCAGGGGCTGTGCAGCGGCGGGTACGGCACCAGCGGGCGCGTCCGCAACTGCTAAGGAGGCTAGGACCGCAATGAGCACGCCCGCCGCGCCCAGGGAGATGAACGAGAATTGCCATCCGGCAAAGCCCAGCAGCCACATGAAGGGGAAAGCGGAGATGAACTGGCCAAGCTGTCCGGCCATGGCGGTAACTTGGGTGAACATGGGGGCGCGGTGCATGGGGAACCAGTAGGGCAGTATGCGCATGACTGCAAGGAAGGCGGTGGCGTCGCCCGCACCAATGAGTACGCGCGCCGCGATGGCCACGCCGTAGACGTGCGTGAACCCCAGCAGAATTTGGCCGATACCCATCACTAGCGCCCCGGTTATCAGCATGGCGCGCGGGCCAAACTTGTCTATGGCTACGCCGGTGGGGATTTGCGCGAGCGCGTAGGTGCCCACCTGGATGGAGGTAAAAACCGCAATGGCGGCGCTGTTGACGGCAAAGCGGTCCATGGCGTCCACACTGGCCACGCCAAATGAGGTCCGCCCGGCCACGGCCACGATGTAGACGGCCAGGCTGGCTAGCCACACAACCAGGGCTTTTGTGGTTACTACCTCGCGCGGGTTGGGGCTTAGGTGAATATTTTTTCCGGGCACGGGTGTAGAGTTTAGTCCCCAAACACTAAGCTGTTAGAGGTGAACTACCTATCTACGCGTGATGAAACCCGCACCCCCGCAACTTTTACCGATATTCTGCTTGGCGGCCTGGCACCGGACGGCGGGCTCTACCTGCCGGAATCTTATCCGGAGTTGAGTACTCAAACCCTGGATTCCTGGCGTGGCCTTGACTACCCGGACTTGGCTGCGGAAATTCTCAAGCTGTTTATAGATGATATCCCTGCGGATGACATTGAGGCTATAGCGCACCGCGCCTACACCCACCCTAAGTTTGCGTCCCCGGAGATAGTCCCGGTTACGGAGTTGGGGGAGGGCCTTTATATCGGGCACCTTTCTGAAGGCCCCACGGCTGCTTTTAAGGACATGGCCATGCAGCTTTTGGGTGAGTTGTTTGAGTATGAGCTGGCGCGCCGGGGTGAGACGCTTAACATTTTGGGCGCTACCTCGGGAGATACTGGGTCCTCGGCGGAGTATGCCATGCGTGGCCGGGACGGCATCCGCGTGTTTATGCTCACGCCCGCTGGCCGGATGACGCCTTTCCAGCAGGCGCAGATGTTTGGGCTGGATGACCCAAACATTTTCAACATCGCGCTAGACGGCGTCTTCGATGACTGCCAGGACGTGGTCAAGGCCGTTTCTTCCGATGCCTCCTTTAAGTCCCAGCACAAAATCGGTGCGGTCAATTCCATCAACTGGGCCCGGCTGATGGCCCAGATTGTCTATTACGTCAACTGCTACCTTAAGGTCACCGACAGCAGCGAGGAGAAGGTGTCCTTTTCCGTGCCTACCGGAAACTTTGGGGATATCTGCGCCGGTCATATCGCGCGTCAGATGGGTTTGCCCATTGACAAGCTCATCGTGGCAACTAACGAAAATGATGTGTTGGATGAGTTCTTCCGTACTGGTAGCTACCGGCCGCGGGGTTCAGCGGAAACGCACAAGACATCCTCGCCGTCCATGGATATCTCCCGGGCTTCGAACTTTGAGCGCTTTGTCCATGATCTCTTGGGTCGTGACCCCCAGCGCACCGCTGACCTGTTTGGCGTGAAGATTAAGCAGGGCGGGTTCCTGGTGGACGCCGCGGAGCTTAGCCGCGCCACGGAGGATTTTGGTTTCTTGTCCGGGTCTTCCACGCACGCGGACCGGCTGGCCACCATCCGGGATATCCAGGAACGCTTTGGCTACCTGGCTGACCCACATACCGCTGATGGCCTCAAGGTGGCCCAAGCGGTGCGGGAAGAATACGGGGTTGAAACTCCTATCATCTGCCTGGAGACCGCGTTGCCGGTGAAGTTCGCGGAGACCATTGAAGAGGCTCTGGGGGCGGCGCCGGAGATGCCGGAGCGTTTTGCCGGCATTATGGACCAGGACCGCCACGTAGCGGATCTCCCCAATGACGCCGGGGCGGTCAAAGACTTTATTTCCACATCCATCAACAAGACTGAGGTTTAATAACACCATGGGACAAGAACACTTTGCCGGACCTGAATACTTCACCGAGTTTGACCCGAAGAAGTTCATCCGCGATATGCAGATCTTGAAAGAGGATGAGGCCGCGGGTAAAAACACTATGGATGAGGCGCGGGCCGAAACCCAGGCGGAAACCCAGGCTCGGGACGTAGACTCCGCACCAGAAGGGGACCGCTAACAGGTGTCTACTCCTGAATACATCACCGCTTTGCGGGAAAAGGTGGGCCACCAGCAGTTGTTCTTGCCTTCCGTGACGGCCGTTATCGTCCGGGACGTGCCCATGGGTGCCTCGGTCTGGGAGGTACCCAGCACATTGTTGGCCCGGCGTGCGGATACCGGGGACTGGGCGCCCGTGGCGGGAATCTGTGAGCCGGGGGAGGACCTGGCCGCCACCGCCATTCGGGAGGTTAAAGAAGAGGTGGGCTTAGATGCCCGCGTGGAGGCTCTGTTGGGAGCCGGCAAGGTGGGGCCGGTTACCTATGCCAATGGTGATGAGTGCATGTTCATGGACACTACTTTGCGCTTGAGTGTGGACCCGGCAGCCGAGCCAGTGGTCAGTGATGAGGAGAACCTGGAGGCCGGCTGGTTTTCTGTGGCGCACCTGCCGCGTTCGCTTTCCGCGCGGCACCGCCTGGTCATTGCGGACGGCGTGGCGCAGCTCAAGCACCCCACCGGTTTCAAACCCCGGGTGGGCTACGTCAAGCGCACTCGCTAGTACCCACGCCCCAGCTCCGCGCCCCTAGCTTTTCGCCGCTCCGCGCAGCCAGCTCCGGGCCGCCAGCTCCGCGCCCCTAGCTTTTCGCCGCTCCGCGCAGCCAGCTCCGGGCCGCCAGCTCCGGGACCGTGTCGATCCCGCACCCCAGCTCCGGGACCGTGTTGAGGCCGCACCCCAGCTCCGCAGGCGGCGTCTGCCGCCCCTGGGTTTGCTGTGCTACTGTAGGCTAAATCAGGTAAAAAACAATGATTCAGGCAGTGAAGGGGTGTCATGTCGCGCACGGAACACGCGAAGCGCATTGCCAATGCTCTTGTGCAGGTCAATATGTCACAGAGGCAGTTGGCTGAGCTCAGTGGGATCTCCCAGTCCACGATCAGCCGGATCATCGCTGGAGATAGGCAGGTTACGGCACCAGAGCTCATGCTCTTTGCGCACGCTATGGGACTTACCCTCCGGCAACTATTGGGAACGGATGTGGCTTCGCGTATCAAGCTGTCCGCACGCTCCACCAATGGCGCTGCCATGGAGACTATGCGTGCCCGCCTAATCTATCTAGCGGAAATCGATTTGTTTTTAGAAGACCAAGGGATACCGTCCCAATAAAATCTGGCGTGCTGTGGAACAAGAAAAAGGAGGAACGCTGTGAGTAATGAAGCCGAAGGTCGGGCCTTGGCAGCGAAGTTCCGCAAGGAGCACGGTTTGGGCTCTCGCCCAATCGGGGACTTGGTGGCGGTCGTGGAACAAGCAACCGGTGCCATGGTGGATATATTCGACGCCCCCAGGGATGAACACGGCCTTTCCATTCTGGACCCGAAAACCGGGAAGGTGTTTATTGCCGTGGCACGCACTCCACACCCCATGCGGCAGCGAAGCTCCTTGGCACACGAGTTGGGACATGTCCTGTCTCACGATTTCGCAGATGAGATAGCATGTGGCAGGAACGCCGCAGAAATAAGGGCGGACGCATTTGCGCGGCATCTTTTGATCCCGCAAGAGGGCCTCAAGGAAATGGCGCCGCCGCCCGGAACAGATATCACTGCTACGTTATCGAAAATCGTACAGAGGTTCCTAGTTTCGCCGAAGATAGCCCTCATTGCTATGCGGGATTTTGGCATCGTAGACGCGTCGCAGTGCCAGGCATTGGGCGATCTAGTAACCACTCCAAGCCTTGCCCTCCGCTACGGCTGGGACGCCGAATATAGGGCACTAGCTAATGAATCCAATTCCCGGAGGGCACCCCAGCAGCTGTTGTCCCGTGCCGTTGCCGGTTATCAGTGCGGGGTGGTATCACCTGTAACCATCGGCGCATTGCGTGGCGTCTCCCCGCAGCGCGCTGAGCAGGATCTCCGCGAGGCTGGGGTAGTACCCCACGAGGAAACTCCACCGCCGTTGAACTGGGAAGATATGAGTTCGGGTTCGCCCTGGGCTAACGACGTCAGGGCTGGGGCAGCTGGCCACGCATGAAATCTCGTACCTCCAACATCGTGGACGCCGGCCCGGCACTGAACTTTATGTCGATTAACCAGGAGCGTCTACTAGTTGAGGTACTTGGGGATCTGTGCGCGCCGGAGGTGGTCTACAAAGAGGTGGTAGGCAAGTCGAAGACCGACGCGAGGTTTTCCCCTGCTCAGAAAGTATTGGATAAGCTTGTCAATGCCGGCCGGTTTACTATCCTATCTGACGCGCCCTTGCCTGAAATCCTGGAAGTCTTAGAGAGACTGAATGATTTGCCCCCGATGGACCAGCTCGCTAGTCCGAAAGATCTGGGGGAGAAGATGGCTATCGCCCACGCAGTAACAAGAGCGGAGGCAGGTGGCAACTGCCTACTTTTAATTGACGATGGCGGGGGTCGCGCGTTGGCCAAAAAAGAGATCGGGCGTCTTGGCCGCGGAAAACTCATGGGGAATAAACGTTCCGGGCAAATTTGGCTAGTTTCCACAGAGGATATTCTTGCCCGGGCGGTACACCTGGGACTGATTGCCACCATGGATGCGCTAAAGAAACTCTATGGCAGGATGCGCGCCTTGGATGATGGTCTGGTGCCGTTCTCCGATAGCCGCCTTTCAGGGATAAAGTTCATTTGAATTGACCGAGTTCTGATTGGTAGTAGTCTCTAGCGCCATGGGGCGAAAACCACCCCCGTGACAATGGACGTGCCAGGCACAAGCTTTGCCGGTGGTACTTCTCCGGCGCCGGCGGGAACTTCCAGGCAAACCCGTGCGTACGACGAGGAGCGTCGAGCAGGGGAAGCGGGGAGAATAAGATAAGAAATACCGGGACCTAAACTTTGGTCCCGGCCCTTTGCTTGAGGGTTTAGCTAGCTGGGGATGATGTGGGCATCCTTGGCCCACGTGTAGAGCCCGCCCAGCAGGATTACGGCCACAGAGGTGCCCCAGAGGATGTCAAAGGTAGTACCGAATTTGTAGTCGTTGACGTAGTCGTTTTTCACCGAGCTGCCCAGTGCGGCTGCGTCATTAGGGCTGTGTGTAGCCGCCCAGCCGAGCAAGGCAGGGGAGACCTCCCCATTCTGGAACTTTTTCAGCGCCCAGTCTTGGTAGTAGTAATCGTCGTCCCGGACCTCGGAGGAGGTTTCGGGCATGCGATACCCGCCGGCCAAAGCCGGTGCGGTGGACAGGGGCAAAGTCAGAGACAGGGCCGTGGCAGCCGCTACTAAGGCGGTTCCAAAACGGGACATGGGGGCTCCTTTGAGAGATTTCTTAAGCGGACGGTTGTCCAGCCAATAGCTATTATAGTTTTGCATTAAAACTAGGCAAAATCTATGGGTCTGGTGAACTGGAGAACCGGCATTTCCGCAGTTAAAGGCGAAGTCCTACGGGCTAGGGAAACGTAAAAAATCAGGCCCGGGGAATCTCCCCAGGCCTGTATTTTTTGTTTCTAGTCCGGTGCGCTGGAGGCGTGCTCTACGGCCCAGCCCGGAGATCTTCCTGGCTTAGACAATCTTGTCCAGGATAATCTTGCGCTCCGCTGGCTTTTCATCGCCAATCTTGAGCCCGGTGTTGATGGATTCAAGAGCGCGCTCAAAGCGGTCCGGGGTCTCGGTGTGCAGAGTGAGCAGCTTCTGGCCCTTGGTGACTTTCTCACCCAGCCCGGCGTGGATTTCAATGCCGGCGGTCAGCTGCACCGGGTCCTCCTTGCGGGCGCGGCCTGCCCCCAGGCGCCAGGATCCCACACCCAGCGCTAGGGCGTCGAGCTCGCTGACAAAGCCGTCGCGGTCTGCGAACACTTCGTGGGTGTGCGGTGCGCGCGCCAACTTGGCATCGGGATCACCGCCCTGGGCCTTAATCATCTTGCGCCAGGAGTCCATGGCGCGGCCGTCTTTGAGCGCTTCCTCGACATCGGCGTCGTGGACGCCGGCCATCTCCAGCATGTGGCGGGCTAGCTCGCAGGTGATTTCTACCAGGTCTGCCGGGCCACCGCCTTGGAGGACCTCAATGCTTTCCTCAACCTCCAGGCCGTTGCCAATCTTGCGGCCCAGCGGGACATTCATGTCAGTCAGCAGCGCGCGGGTGTCCACACCGGCGTCGCGGCCCAGCTGCACCATGGTCTCAGCCAGCTGGCGGGCCTTGTCAAACTCCTTCATGAAAGCGCCGGTGCCCACCTTGACGTCCAAGACTAGGGAGGAGGTGCCCTCGGCAATCTTCTTGCTCATGATGGAAGAGGCAATCAGCGGGATGCAGTCCACGGTGGCGGTGATATCGCGCAACGCGTAAATTTTCTTATCCGCAGGTGCCAGGCCCGCGCCGGCGGCGGCCACCACGGCACCGGAGTCTTCCAGGATCTTCATCATCAGGTCATTGGGGACATCGGCCTTCCATCCGGGGATGGCTTCCAGTTTGTCTAGCGTTCCGCCGGTGTGGCCTAGGCCGCGGCCGGAAAGCTGTGGCACGGCCACGCCGTAGGAAGATACCAGCGGGCCCAGTGGGAGAGTGACCTTATCACCCACGCCGCCGGTGGAGTGCTTGTCCGTGGTGGGCTTGCTCAGCGAGTCAAAGTTCATGGTCTCACCGGAGTCAATCATGGCTTGGGTCCAGTCCACGATTTCGCGGCGGTCCATGTCCCGGATGAAGATAGCCATGTTGAGCGCGGCCATTTGTTCATCTCCAACAACGCCGCGGGTGTAGGCGTCAATGACCCAGCGGATCTCATCCGTGCTGAGCTCCCCGCCGTCACGCTTGGTGCGGATTATGTCTACAACGTCAAACTTTTCAGCCATGTGCTGTCCCTTCTGAAGTGATTCTTGGTTCATAAAGTGATGCAAGACACCCGAAAAGGAAAAGCCGGATCAAGTCTCTTGCTTTCAACTTAGCCCCAGATTATCATTATTTCCAGAACAATTGTCAAGGTAAATGTTTCCATATGTTCACGCTCATCGGTGGGGCGTAACCTGCTTTCGCGGGCCACGGTTCTGCCCTTTGGGTGAGGCCATGTCCTTGACGGTTCTCTCTTGTCAACTCACCTATAGAGAAAGAGTCTGCGGGTATGAAAACTTCCCCACTCGAGCTTCTGGAAGCGGCCCGTGATGCCGCGGGCCACGCCTACGCGCCGTATAGCCAATTTCCCGTTGGTGCCGTCATTGAAATGCAAGATGGCACGCGTTATGACGGGTGCAACGTGGAAAACGCTAGTTACGGGCTCACGTTGTGTGCTGAGCGAAATGCCATCACCACCATGATTGCCCAGACCACCGGCACCAACCCGGCCGCGCGCCGGATAAAGCGGGTGGCAATCGTTGGGCTTAAGGCCAAGCCTTGCTGGCCGTGCGGCGCTTGCCGCCAGGTGTTGCGGGAGTTTGGCACCCAAGAAGTCATTGTGGAAGGCGATGGGGGAGAGCCCCTAGTCACAAGCTTTGAGGAGCTGCTCCCGCATTCCTTTGGCCCGGAAGACTTGGGCTCCTAAGCCGGTGCCCAGCGCAGGCTAAAACCCACACAAAATCTGCCGCAGGTTAAAGCGCGGTAAAAATAACAGAAAGAAATTTAACATGGAACGTTTTCAAGGACTCATTGGCATTGTCCTGATCCTGGCTCTCCTTTTGAGCTTGTCAAACGCCAAGCGTCACATTAACTGGCGCACCCTGGGCGTAGGCCTGGGACTCCAGGTTCTCTTTGCCCTCCTGGTGCTGAAATGGGAGCCCGGTTTCCATGGCCTCAAGGCTGTGGCCGGCGCGTTGGAAAAGCTCATTGACTTCACCAATGAAGGCACCTCCTTTGTCTTCGGTGGGCTGTTTGGCGAAGACAATGGATTTATCTTTGCGCTCAACGTGCTGCCGGTGATTATCTTCCTGGGCGCTATTATTGGCGCGCTGTACTACCTGCGTGTCTTGCAGTGGTTTGTGGAGATTGTGGGCACCGCGCTCAACAAGGTTATGGGCACCTCCAAGGTGGAGTCCGTGTGGGCGTCCACGGTTATCTTCCTGGGGCAGTCTGAGGCCCCGCTGGTTATCCGCCCCTGGTTGCCGCATCTGACCCGCAGTGAGCTGTTCGCTTGTATGACCGGTGGCTTTGCCTCCGTGGCCGGTTCCACGCTGGTGGGCTACTCGCTGCTGGGTGCGCCGCTGCCGTACCTGTTGGCGGCATCGGTTATGAACGCCCCTGGCTCCTTGTTGGTGGCTAAGGCGCTCATGCCAGAGACCGAGGAATCCAAGGTCAACGCCAATGTCCGCAACATGCGCGATGAGCAGTCCCGCAACCTGATTGACGCCATTGGTACCGGCGCTATGTCCGGCGGCCGTATTGCGGTTACCGTGGCCTGCCTCCTGGTGGCTTTCATTGCTGGTATTGCTATGCTCTCTGCGCTGCTGGGCGGTATTGGCAACATGTTCGGCCAAGAGGGCTGGTCCCTGGAGGGTCTGTTTGGCATCTTGTTCTCTCCTTTGGCGTGGGCCATTGGTGTGCCTTGGGATGAGGCCGGCCTGGTGGGTAACTTCATTGGGCAAAAGACCATTATCAATGAGTTCGTGGGCTACACCTCCTTCTCTGAGCACGTTGACACCCTGAGTGATAAGTCCATCATGCTGACCTCTTTCGCGCTGGCTGGCTTTGCCAACCTGTCTTCCATTGCTATCCAGATTGGTTCCATTGGTGCCCTCGTGCCGGAGCGCCGCTCTGAGGTTGCTTCTTTGGGTATGAAGGCCCTGTTTGGCGGGTTCTGCACCAACATGCTCAACGCGGCAATTGTGGGCGTGGTGGTCTTCTAGGGCTGCCCGCAACTTCCGCATTAGCTGGTCACCTTCGGGTGGCCAGTTTTTTAATCCTCGCCAAAACTAGACAAAGCTGTCTATTTTGTGTTAGGTTGGTTACCGATCCAGAAACCAATAATTCCAGGGCCTCGACCCATTGGTTGGCAACCGTTGCTCGCTCAAGAAAATCCACGCGGTGCCCATCGAGTGAAAAAGATCAGCCTGGCCCACGCACCCGTGCGCCTTGAACCGACGAGTATTTTTGGAAAGGTATCCATCTCATGGAACCCCATATGCAGGTCTGCTTTGACTATGCCCCCGGCCATAAAGCCCACCACACCTTAATCAGCCTGGCCAAGCGCCAGGACGCCTTTGCTGATGTTGCCGATGCCGCCATCACAGCAGGCCGCGTCACCTTCCGCGACGCAGAAGGCAAGGTGCACGAGCGCTATCTTCACGATGCCCCCGTGGCCGCCGCCTTCCAGCAACTCCTGGCCGGCACGCAGCCCGCGTCACCGGCTATCCAGTGGGCCCCATCCTTCGGGCTGCTGGCAGTGGGGGACCACGACGCTGCCACTGAAGCCGGCCAGCGGTATTTCCACGTGGCAAAGTACCCCGACTGCGTGCCGGCCCCAGCACCCAGTCGCTGCGGCGCGAACTCCGCCGGCCACCGCCCGTTCTTTGTCAAGCAGCTCCACGTCTTCAACCGGGGTCTGGACGGCTATGAGACGGTGGAGTTCCTCTTCCGTGAAGGCCGCGCCTTTAGCTTCTATTCACCCACGAAGGGACAGGTCACCGGCTGGGGCCACGATGAGCAGATGCTAGACCACGCCGTGCGCACCCTGCGTGATAGCGATATGGAGCTGCGCTTTTGGCCCGTGGCGCGGGATTTGGCCGTCATCAAAGGCGGCGGCGGGATGATGCTGAGCCTGGCTGAGTCTGATGCTCCTTGCAACCTCTACGAACAGCGCGCTGCGGCGGGCACCCGCACCGCCCACGGGATCCAGGCGGAGATCCCTAACAGCCAAGCCGGTGGCAGCCCCATCCCCATCTGCGTGGAGGACGTGGGCGACAATGAGCGCAGCCCCATGGCCGGGGTTCACGAATACCTGGCCATGCTCCGGAAACAGTGGGCCGAGGAGGCTGCTGCGGAAGCGGCCGCTAAAGCAGAAGAACGAGCAAAGAACGCCGCCATGGCAAAAGCTGTAAGGGACGCCTTCAGAAAGGACAGGGGAGAATAACCATCAGCCGGCAACAAACCACGAACCGCCAGCGGGCCGCTAGCTGGCAGCACCAGCACACCACTAGCCAGCAACCGCCAACGGGCCGCTAGCCGACAGCACCGGCAAGGCTCCAAACACCAGGCCAGCCGGGGCTCTAGCTGGCCGCCTCCGGATGGTTGCTCAGGGAATGCTGCTCCACCAGCTTAGACGCGGTGGCGTTGTCAATGACCAGGTGCGTGGCCAGGCCCATTTTCAGGGCGGTGTCTATGGCCTGTGCCTTTTCCAGCCCGCCGGCTACTAGGAGCTTGGTGGGCCGGGTGCTAAGTTCCTCAAGGCTAATCCCCACGGTGCGCTCGTCTACGCTGGGCACCGCCACCTCCCCGGTGGCGGTGAAAAACCGCGAGCACGCGTCTCCCACCGCGCGGCCGGTGATGAGCTCAAACTCATCATCGCTGAGGTAGCCCATATTAAGGGGCAGGGAATCCGGATTTACTGAACCCACGGTGAACACGACCACGTCCGTTTGCCGGCCCATTTCTAACACGCTGGCAATATGCCGGTCGCTTTCCACCGTCTGTTTGACCTCCACGTTGTCAAAGATGACCGGGAGGGGGAGCGTGCGGGCAAAGGCGTCAAAGGCCGCGCAGAAACGGTTGATGGTTTCCAAATCATTGGTCGAGCGCTTGGTGTAGCTCAGCCCGCCCTTGAGCTGCACAATCTCCACGCCCGTGTGGCTTCTGTGCTTGAGCGCCTTGGCCACGGCATACATTGTTGCGCCCCAACTCACGCCCACCAGAAATCCGTCCTCCACCAAGTCCTCCAGGACCAGGGCACCAATGCGCCCTAGCTCTTTGGTCACCGCCTCTGGGTTCTTGGCGGTGGTCTGGGAAATCCGGACGTTGGCCAGGCCATAAGACCCGTAGATGTCTAGTAGTGACTCCGTAAGCGAGCTTCCTTGCTCCCGCGGGTCACGTACCTCAATGACCACAAAGCCGCGTTCTTTGGCATAAGCCAAAAGTTTGGCCACCGTAGGCCTGGAAACGCCAATCTCAGCGGCAACCTCAGCCTGACTCATACCGCTTTCGTAGTAGAGCTTTGCCGCTTGGAGGGACTGTTCGTCTTTAAGCTGCATGTAGATAACTCTAACACTCGGAGTAAATCAGAGCCGCTAAACAGACTTGCGGGCGGAGACGGGCTAGCTTTCTGCGGAGGTGGAATTGTTGCTAAACCTAGCGCGTTGAGATAGCCTGCCAAGTAAAGTGCGTGACATCTGTGACAGTTAAATTAGTTGTATTGGCCAGATCGTTTTCCGTCTAACTTCTTCTCCCAGATTCCGGAGAAATTCTCCTGTTGGAAGTTCCAGAAGCTAGAGCGGATAAAGAGGTGTTGAAGTATCGCAGAAATCAACCAAGGGATAGGAAAATTTTATGAAAACTATTTACACCGATTCTCCTAGTACGGAAAACCGTAGTCACGCTCTAACTGCTGAAGGTTTTTCCGAATTAAAATCACTAATTGAAGATAATGTTGTTGAGGATGCCAATCTTCGCAATTTTCTCAAAACCTTTCTCGACTGCGTCAATAGCGGCAATGACATTGTTGCTATTCCGGCTGATGAGGCTGTTTCCCCAAATAAGGCAGCGGGTATACTCTCGATGAGTCGCACTCATCTGTACAAACTGCTTGATCGTGGAGAGATTCCATTTCACCGCGTCGGACGTGATCGCAGGATTTTCCTTAAAGATATCAACGAGTACGTTGCGCGCCGTGAGGGATACCGGAAACAACTTGCTGAAGATTTCGCTAGGCTAGATGCTCTCCAGGCCGAAGCGATCGATGAGCTAGCGGAAAGTTTCTAAAATGCCACTGATCCGATGACAAGTTATTATTGAGAGATGATGAATGATCCGGACAGGCAGGCGCGGCCGACACTGCGCATGCTCCAAGAAGATCTTACTTCGGGGTGGAGGGACCCCCGGATAGAGCGAATCATAGCTGCGGGGGATTACACTTCGCTTCACCCTCTGACCGAGCTCGCTCACCCACTGATTCAAAAAGCAGGGGGCTGCTTTGGCCCTAACCGCCAAGATGATAACCCGGTGGGGCCAATCTTAGGGTTGAATGAGTTTCGGTTATGGGAGATCAAAACAAGCCATTGGCGAGGAGCGGTCTGGATAGATCCCTCTAGTGGAGTCTGTTGGTTGATTGCTGGGGGGTTGGCTAAAGGACAGCACCTCGACTTTGACGATTTCTATCAGAGACTAAGCCGCGCCGACCGCCGGACTATTCAGTCCTGGAAACCTACCGAGGTGGACTGGATTCTCTGGAAGCGCGAGAAAGCAGCACGGGCCCTCTCGAAGGTATATTTGGAAATTCAGAGGTCTGTTGTAGAAATGCTGAGGTCTCTACGGAAGGGTTCCTTGGTGGCTAGTGAGGTTTCGGCTGGATTCCTGATCGAAGATCCCCGAAACCCTGGCCAGCCGTACATTAAAGTACGCGTTGAACTGGAAAAAGCGGTGGTGAGCGGGGGCCTAGACGATTTATCCGTGGAAATCGATCCAGTGGGCACCCCTCCGCGGGATAGTCTTTTTCGTAGGATAGAGCAACAGGTTTTGGTTTCGCTCCAGCCCCGCCAGCAGAGCTGGGACCCGTTTGGGGAAGGTCTCTTTTATACATGCGTAGGGGAGGAGTTCCTGGACCAGAGAATAAAAGCACTGGATCAGCTGGTATCGGATGAAGCTATCGAGAACTCGTTGCCCGGCGACTTTCGGCACTACATTCACAAAAATAGTGTGTTCAGCAATACCGTAAATGGAGTGGCGTCAAAGTCTATGTGCGGGGTCTACTTTGTCCCGAATCAAGATCATGAAAAACTCCAAACGTGTCCGCGGTGTATGGAGGAATACCAGGCGTTACCAGCGGTGCCACCGTCCAACCCCTAAAATCCCCAAAACTTTAGTCCCTGCGATTTCAGCGACTCAGTAAAATTCGAGAAATCCGGCCACTGCAGCTGGCAGAAACGTGGTCGCTGCGCTCCACTTCTGAGATTTGGCTTTCGGAGCCTTCCGGTGTGACCTTCAATTCGCGGAGCCAAAACTGTGGTAAGAATAGTTTATGGAACCTGCCCGGAACTCATTGGATTTAACTGACCGCGCTAAGGAAGTGTGCGCCTACTTGCTGGCGGTCGCGCAGGAGCTTGGTAAAAAGAGATGGGATGAGCCGTGGCACCCGGAGGATAATCGGCAGCCATGGTCGCTGGCCAGCTTCTTCGGATCTGAATTCGAGAACGCAGCTGCATCCGACGGCTACAGTAATATCCTGGCTGCATTCTTAGGCCTCGGCGAGCTGCCCGACTGCCCACAACCCGACGCCGAAACAATAGAGGCTATCAAGGCCGCGCTGAAACGGTGGGGTGACGAAAGCGGCAGGCCCCTAAATCACATGCAACAGTGGGCAGCTAGGCGCGCGCTCTTCCGTCCCTTTTCCATTATCAAGGGACCTCCCGGGACGGGAAAGACTGAGGTCATCTCCGCCATTGTCGCATCCGCGCTGGAATTGGGGCAGAGCGTGGCAGTAGTGTCCGCCAACAACGAAGCCATCAGAAATGTGGTGGCAAAGTTTGAGCAAGCCTTTTCTGAAGGTGAAGTCGATAGCTCCAAGCAAGGCATGGCCTACCAAACCGCGTTGAGGATGGCTCGTCTTGGCTCCGGTTCCGTTCGTAAAAAATGGAAGCCCATCAAGGAAGGGCGCGCGAACTTCACATTCAACGGCGAAAAAGCTAACAACGTCCCTTTCGCGGATTTCGTGAACCCCATCGATGGCTATCCTTTCGTCGCCTGCACGGTGCATTCTCTGAATAACTGCTTCAAGGAGGGCCAGAAAGCCAAGTATGACCTACTGATAATGGATGAGTCCTCTCAGGCGTTACCCCTGCTAGGGGCGGTTGCCTTGAGTAGTGCCCACCGGGCTGTGATAGTTGGAGATGAAAAACAGCTGGCACCAATTATAAATTCGAATTTCTTGAAGTGGTCTAAAAAGTCTTTGGCCCCCAGTGGTCCCTTGTGGGATCTTGTTCAAGATTATGACTTCCTCAAGGAAGAGGAATTCCGGCACCTCGACATAACGCGGCGGGACTATAGTTTTCTGGAATCGTGTTACGAGGTGTTTGACCGGGAGCGCAGCGAGCGTGGAAAATCTGACCCGGACGGCGAGTTGACTAAAATAACCACCCCTTTGACCGAACACTACCGCTGCCACCCGGAGATAATCGGTTTCTGTAACAAGGAGATTTATCACGGGCAGCTGGTGCCGCAGAGGGAACCGGCGCCGGAGGAACCTAAGTTTCCCATTGGATTCCGCTGGTACGTGGGAAAATTCACTGAGCGCTCCTATCTTGAAACCCCAAAGCTCGGCGAAGATGGACAGTTCCAGGGCAGTGGGCATGTATCGAATGTCAATCCTAAGCAGGTGACTGTATTCGCCAAAGAAGAAATACCGATAATCAAGCGAAGGCTCCAGACGGATAGCAATACCTCGGTGTGCATCCTGTCACCTTTCAAGGCCCAGCTCGATCAAATCAAAATTCTGCTCGAAGATGAATTAAAGGATGTCGAGGTAAAAGAAGATCAACTTCCCGGTATGGGGTCCTCTGCGAAAGGAGCAGTTGTAGCCCCCGTCAAGACCCTGACCATTCACAAGTCCCAGGGCAAGGACTTTGACTTGGTTTATTTGCTGCCAGTCGATGATGGCGTATGGGAGTGGCCTTGGTCGCAGGGAGAGCGACTAATCAACGTAGCTGTATCAAGGGCTAAAAAGGAGCTCCGCGTGGTGGCTTCTACTCAGCTGATGGGGGAGGCTCTACAGATACAAATCGCTGGTTTTAAGACCCCCACGGATAAGGACCTCAGCAGAGAAGATCTTGTATTTGATGGCCAGTTATTTATCCGCCGGCTGGCAGATTACGTAGACTCCGGAGGAAATATCGGGGAGCCGGAGTTTGGCTTTGTGGAGTCGAAAGTAAAATCGATTTTCGACTGCACCCCGTTCTATCAGAGCCAAGATTCATGCTCACTGCTTACCTCCAACTTCGATTTTTCGGCTCCGGAGAGTATCACCGTTGAAATGCTTGCTCGGGTAGCGGAGGCTTATGGGCTTAGGCTTATCTGTCACGTGAAATTCGAAGATATAGTCCTCAATTCTGGGGATGAACCAAAAACTCTGGGACAGAGGGCAAAGGCATTTAGCAAGAAAATCCTCGCTGACCGCAGAGCGAAGATGGATTTCATGCATTTTGACGCGTTGTTAGTCGACGCTCGGAATAACATTATCCTGGCTGTGGAAACTGACGGAAAGCCACATCGTTACAGTTCGCCGAGGGATGGTACGCCGAAACTTTACCCAGCCAAAGAAGTACTACTCGATACGGCAAAGGATGAGTTCATCACCAAAGAACTGGGTGGTCGAATCGCGCACCTAGGAAAGGACTCCTTGGTATCGAGGCTGAATCATTCGATAATTTCTCAGCGTGAAGATGCTCGAGCATGGTTGGGTCTACCCAAAGAAGATTCATCTAAAGGAATGCCGGGACATGTAGCTACCCCGGAGGATTTGGAAGAGGTTAGCGGCCCGGTCTTGCTCCGCATCCCGACAGACGGTAGCACATTTGCTGAGACCCTTGAGTTGAGGAAAGCCTGTGGTTTAGAAGCCGATGCAGCGCCACCGACCCTCGAGGACTACGTGGGGTATTGCAAGGAAAACCTCGATGAGGATAATTGCTGGAAGTTCGTTGGCGGGAGATTGGCGAGGAAAGTGTTGACCGATCACAGGGAGATCCCGTACAACCGAGATTCCTTTCAGGCTTTGTCCGGCGAGCTAAAGCCCTTGGACGAGAATAACCCGGTCGAGCACCTACCCACTGACAAAGGTGAGAATCAGGGGATTTACGTCACCTACGCGGAGGTGGAAAAACCGGAGATATTCTTCACTGGCCGAGGTGTACGATTCTGGTTGAATGAGCTTGAGCGTAAAGGCATTTTAAAGTAGTCTCCCATGACCCCTTCCATCCCAACTCTGCCCCTTGACCAGGTTGCGCGGCTTACTGGTGGCTACGCGTTTAGGAGTGCAAACTATGTGCCTGCAGGTATGCGGGTGATCCGTATTTCTGATGTCCAGCAGGGGTGGCTCAGTGACAAACACCGGCGTTTTTATGACGCCAATTCTGGGGAGTCTTTTGCCAACGCAACGTTGCAGGCAGGCGATTGCGTGATGACGCTGACAGGCTACGTGGGGCGGGTGGCTTTCATTGAGCCGGATACCTTGCCGGCGGCGGCTAACCAGCGGGTGCTGCGTATCGCGCCGGGCCCGGAGGTGGAACCGCGTTACCTGTTCCATGTTCTTAACCATCCGGTACTGCGTGAGCGGGTTATTTCCTTGTCCGGCGGAAGCGCGCAGCGCAACGTCAGCGTCAAGGCGGTTGCGGGGCTGAAGATTCCGGTTCCATCGCTAGTTCTCCAGCGGCGGCGGGCTGCTGAGCTAGACGAGCTGGACCGGGTGCATGGGCAGTACCGCCAGGCGGTGGAGGAGGAATCCCGTCTGCTGGAGCAGCAAGCATGGCAGGCGGGGCGGCAGTGGCTGGGTTGCTTGGATGGCACCCCTACCCAGCCGCTTGGCCAGGTTGCCCGGTTGCGTAGGGGGCAAAGTATCACCAGGTCCCGGGTTCGCCCGGGCCCGGTTCCGGTGGTGGCGGGCGGTTTGCGGCCGGCGTATTTCCATGATGAGCCCAACCGTGAAGGACCTACAATTGTAGTGGCGGGCTCGGGTGCCAACGCCGGGCACGTCAGCTGGTGGGAAGAGCCAATTTTTGTCTCAGATGCCTTTTCCGTTGAGCCGGATCCCGGCCGTCTGGATCCGCGCTTTTGCTACCACTTCCTAAAGATCAACCAACAGCGGCTGTACGAAAGAAAGGGAGGCGCGGGAGTGCCGCACCTCTACCCGCGCGATGTCGCCGGGTTGGCGGTGCCGGTGCCGGATTTGGGTACGCAGCGCCGGGTTGCTGCTGATGTGGACTCCCTTAGTGATCTCAGCGGTGGGCTGCGGGAAAAATTGTGCGCGGAGTTAGACTTGCTGGACCGTATGCTGGTTATTCACCGCAGGTGCATACTTGGTCTATAGAGTCGGCAGAACAAGCCGTTGTCTGGCAATTGCTTACTGGAATGGGAAGCGCTAATTAAATAACAGTGAACGTGTCCGGTTTTAGTTATAGAATTTTACGGACGGTTGTTGTGGAAGCGGGATAGTGGAGACGGTGAAGGAGGGGTAGTGATGGCACCACCAGCACCTACTCCTGCGGATATCGCGGCAACAGCCAAAAGGCGCAAAGCGCAGCGGGATGTTTTAGAACAGCGCCACATTCAAAGAAAGCAACAGGCAGAGTGCCTGGCTGTTGGATTGATCCAGGAGTATCTCCTGGAGGAATTCCGCCTGCACGGCACGGATACTTTCCTTGCGCCGGAGGTGCAGTCAGAATTGTGTAGGCGTTGGCCGGCTGCTAGACCGTTAATTTCGGCGTACTTTTGTGATACTCCGGCGCAGGCTGCGGCGGTGGTGGGGCGCGGCCCTGAACCTGCTGTGTTGACGGTCGTCACCTGGTTTCGGCCCAGTCGTTTATACGCAGAGAACAGGGTTTTCAGGTTCTATACGGAGGTTCGTAATCACCAGACGGGGGCTGTTTGTAAGGGCAAGGGAACAACCCAGGAGGTGGCGGAGGTTGCTGCGTTGACAAAGGCGGTCAAGTCGGTGAAGTTGCTGCAGCCTTTTTCCGTCCGTCACGGGCAGTCCCAGGGGGTAGCCGGGCGGGCGTGTTTTTGCCAGACGTGCCGGAGCATTCCGCTTCTGGTTGACAGGCAATGTTTCGTGCCGCTTAAGAGTGGGCGCTACTTGGATGAATATCTCAACCACGTGGCGGAGGTTTCTGCACAGCTGCGGGTTTCATCTTTACCCGGGGTGGTGATGGTGGGCCAGCAGCGTGACCCCGGGGTGGCTGTCAAGGGACCCATTGGCGGCTTACTTGACGGGGTTGTTGCGCAAGACGCGCGGAAGGCCGTTGGGTCGTTGAATACGCGGTTTGGGCAGCAGAAGGTAGATGTTTATACTGACGCTTCCTGTTCGCGCTCCGGTGCCGTAGCCACAGCGGCAGGGGTTTCTGCGGATGGAAATTACTTTGCTTTCAAGGTTGAGCAGCCTGATTCGGGTTTGCTCACCACCAACTACTGTGAGGCTATAGGGGTGATGGCAGCTGTGCAGACGTGGTGGGGTTTGGGCCGGAGGTTGATTATTCATACAGATTCCCAGGCTATCGTTTCTGGGGTGCGGAAGTACCTGGCGGGCAAGGACCTGACGTTGCACCAGGAAACGCAGGGCGTGGTGCGGCAAATCGCGGAGTTAACAAAGATCTACGCCGCGCTGGGTGGCAGCATTAAGTTCAAGTGGGTGCCTGGTCACGCGGGGGTTCACCTCAATGAGATTGCGGATAGGTTGGCCCGCGCTGCCCGGCACACTAACCATCCGGTGGTGGGCAAGGACGCAAAGAACACCATTTTTGCCAATATTATTGCCGATGCCCAGAGCCCACCGCCGCAGTCAAAGCCCACGGTATCTGGTCAAGCTCGGTTGATGGATAAGATATCTGGCACGGCGGGCTAAGGGCTGCGAAACTTCCCGGAGCGAGAAATCTGCCAACGTTGTGCCGGTGTACCAGGGTCTCAGTGCTGAACGCTTGGGGAACGGAGTTGATGATATTCTTTTTCATTATTGTTTCACTGCGGAAAGTATAAAATACTACTGGTATATTGGGTGGTGGTAATTTTTCCAGTGGCTATTAAATTGGTAATTCTTATTAAGAAAAATTTGCAGAGCCTTAAGGGATTCGTGGGGGTGCTGGGGAACCTATCGGGGGTAGGGGCTGGCGCTTTCGGTCGGGTAGTGAGCTGGTCGGCCTGGGCTGTTTGTGGTCCGGTAGGGTCATCCTGTTCAGTGTGCTGCGCTTAGGGGGTGTGAAAAAATATACTTTGAACAGCTGGTTTGTCGGTGGAGTTGTTCAACCCTTCTGCCAAGCAGTGGGATAGGGTGGTAGTCCTTGGGATTGAGGATCGATTGAGATCTATTTAACAATCGGAATTAACTTTGCTCCACATGGCAATAAGCGTTAATATTCACGCATGTACTCTTCTCTCTCTTTGCGCAGATTCTTAACGCTTTTATTAGTAACGTTATGTGTTTTGGCTATGTGCCTGATGCAAGTAGTAAGCCCGTCCCTGGCGGAGGATAACCCTGGGGCGCAGGACCCGGTTATTGCTAGTGAAAGTGAGGCGGGCAGCACCGCTGAAGCCGGAGATGTCGGCACTGCTGATGCCGGAGATGTTGGCACTGCTGATGCTGGAGATGTCGGCACTGTTGATGCTGGAGATTCCAGCACCGCCGGTGGGGCAGATGATCAGGCTGAGCCGGTCTTGGATTCACCCGCCGATCCGGCAGAGGAATCTGTCACCTTAAGGCGTGCTACTGCCGGCGATAACCAGGATCCCCTCAAAATTGATCTGTTCGTGGGTACTCGTGAGGAACTTAAAGGCGAAGAGTCCCGGCTAGACTATTGGTCCGGGGAAACCGTCAACTCAATTGTCTCTCTTGACGTTTCTGGTGCTGACGTAAACCTGCGGAACGCGGTTCTCACCCTGACCTTCCCCAAGGTGAAAAATGAGGATGGGAAGCTCCTTACTAACGAACCGGGCTTTGTGGACTCCAACCTCGCTACCTCATCTGTGAACCGGGAAGATGATGAGGCATGGTACAAGGAGTATCACTTCGACACTCTTAAAGGCGGTCAGATTACCCAGCTGCCGTTCCTGTTTAATTTCATCAACCACATCACCCCGGATGGAACCACCGTCACTCCCACCGTGGCTTTAAGCGCGGATAACTTTGACACTATTGAAGAGGAAGTAACTTTCACTGCCAAGGCTGCTGATGGGTACCGGACGGATTTGCGCCTATGGAGGAAGGATTATGCGAATTTCACGGAGGTTGATGGAAAGAAAGTTGGCGTTTATCGGTTCAACTCGGATCCTCTGACCGGTGTGACCCCGCCTGAGGAGCCAGAGTTCCGTTACTACGCTTGCATCAGCCCGGACCTTCCTCAGGACGTACCCAGGGGCCTTGGCGTGTATGACGCCAAGAAGGTTACCTTTGAGATTGAGATTCCGGAGGAATCAGAACCAACGGAAGAAGCCTTGCGTCGGTGGAAGTGGAAAGATGAGTCCCAGCGCGTCCTGGTTGCAACCCCCAGCTACGAGTGGAGTCTGCGCAGTTTTGATTGCCGCTACGTGGTATCCGGACTCGGGTTAAATCTTACATATAAAAAAGATACGCTCATATCTGACGGAAACGGGGAAATGCGGGTATTTCGTCCGTCCATCAACACTTGGGTGGATAAAGGAACCCCAGAGGAGCAGTACGTGGGTTCGGACGTGGAAGGCACGGGGTTTGTTGAAATTGAAGACAGCTTTGCCCCGCGCCACACCATCAATATGAACAAATGGGCGATCTTGCCCTATTGGTCCAACTACGTGGAGGGGAGCGGAACTGATTCGCACTATATCTACGATGGTAGGGCACTTGCCTGGGAGCGGGATTACAACAAGATCTACCTCGCCGGAGACGTTAAAGGCGGCGGTGTCTACCTAGAGCCCAACCGCTACTTCGGTGACCCAGAGACCACTACTCCGGGAGTAATGGAGCACGGGGATAAAACTCTCCCTGGGCTTCGCTGGCGTTATGATATTTCTCAAACTAACAACGGATCGGGGCACCATGACTCCACCGGTGGCATCCATGATTTTGTCCACAGCGTTACTGACTATGACCTGGATCCGGCGTTGTACTACAACGAGTTCCATTTTGATGCCCGTTATTCATACCCGCCTCCTGGGATGACTAAGAAGGAACTTCAAAACAAGATTAATGCGATTGGAAACCATCTCTACGGTATAGATTCCTCGGGCACGCGCCATGTGCTTGCTGAGGATTTGCCCATGGGTGGTCGCGTAGCAATCATGGACAAGGACCGGAAATATGATCAGCTAGAGATGGTATTCAAGCAGCCGGTTGAACTTGACAACTTTAAACTTGGTTTTGACATCCGCGCCTACCCGACCCCGGAAGAGGCGGAGCGGTGGCGCAACCGTGAAATTGAGAATTCGGAAAAGATTGTCCTCAACCGGGTTAAGGCAGATATCCGGTTCAATGCTCCCGACGGACCACAATACGAAAGCTTTGCGGCGGGTGTGGAAGGCAAGACTGAGACGCTAGATGGGGAGACAAATTTTCCTGAAAACAATGGTTTCCTGGAAAACAACAAGATCCTGCTTCAGGGAGTAGACCCCAAGCTTGGCACCAGAATCCTTACCACCTCGCATACGGATCCCCAAGCGGAAGAAAACCCGATCAAGGTTCACAAGATGTTTTCGGCCAAGGACGCGTTGACCTCGTATGAAGAGTGTGATGAAGAGCAGCTTACTCAGGAAAACTGCGCGCGTATTAGAACTCTTGAGGTAAGGACCAAACCAGCCGGAAGCTGGGGCGGGGTACCTAGGGTATTGGAAAATCTACGGCAGATAGTGCTGCTTCCCCCGGGTGTGACCTACGTTGAGACCCTCGGGCACATCCGTGATGATGAAACCCATTGGGGACAGGGCCAGCCGGAGGTGGTAGAGAATTTCAAAAACCTGGGTCTGACCGCCCTTATCTACTCTTTTGGGGACGTGACTTACAACAGCCCCAGCTATGAAGTGTATGAGTCAAACCTCTCCACGTTCTTAACTGTTGATACCACTAAGTATGCCAACTTTGGCCCTAATGAAATCAAAGTTTTTACAACGTGGGATAGCAACGCAGAAATCCGCCCCGCTGACACCAGCTACCAAGGGCGCAAGCTGGTTGATGACCTGGATTTGGACGATGACGGCAACACCACTGAGGATTTCCTCCAAGCTTCCCGGGTGCTGACCTTAAGTGCGCCGTTGGAAGTGCTTTCTAAAATTGAAGTTTCCCCGAGCTTGGACCGGCCTTGGACTTTGCATGCTCCCAACCAGGAGCTGGGATCGGATCTGTTTTACCGAATGACGGTTTCCAACAACACGTTGGTGCCGGTTCGGTCGATGTCTATTCTGGGAGTCCTCCCTCATACCGGGGACCACAAGATTGTCAGCAACCAGGATGGAGAATATCCTAACCGAGAATGGGAGAGCAGCACTCCTGACGGTGACCCACTCAGTGGAGACCATTCCGCTTTCTCTACTCCGCTGCGCGGCCCCGCGCTGGGCGTAGAAATTACCAAGGAGGACGGCTCCACCGTTGATGCCACTGACCGCTTTGAGGTCCTTTACACCACGACTCCCCAGGGTGATGATCTGGAATCAATCACACTGGAAGCCAACTGGGTGAAGGCAGCTGAGGTGACAAACTGGAACGCAGTTACCGCAGTAAAAGCGGATCTAGTGGAGGGAGCTATTGATAGCCGGGAGATAGTGAGAATCATTCTTCCCGCCCAGGTTCCTTTCAATGACCACATGCTTGACAACGTGAAAAACGGTGAGCGGGCAGTGATGTCTATGGCTATCTCCGGAGCCGGCAACAACTATATCGAGGCTAATGAGGTTTCTTCCCAGCCCGTCCGTTATTCCGTATCTACCGGAGTATTCAGGGACCTCAATGCCAACGGCATCAAGGAGCCTGGAGAGCAGTGGTTATCCGACTACGGTTGGGTACTGCAAGAACAAGATGGTGACACGGTGTACAACCCAGGTGACCAGGCCGTAGCTGGTACGACCGTTGGAACGGGCCCGGCCACCACTCCGGTTATTCCTGGCGGAACTGACCGCACGGTTGTGTTCAGTAAATCTGAAGCTGCTAAGCAGCGGAATCTCTACTGGACCCAACATGCGCCGGCTGACAGGGAGTTTTTCAGTGACTTACTCCTGGACGGTGACAAGGCTAAAGCCGATGACGCCTCCTCGGTGCCTTTCGCCCTAGTACCGCTACATCCTCATGCACAGCGTTTCGCCGGTCTGGCCGGCAGCCGGGATCTTACGCTGGTAAAAACCGCGAGTGATTCCAACGCGGTGCAAGAAGGCGTGCAGTTTAAATTAGTGTGGAAATCCTGGTTGGATGAGGAAGTTCCTACTGAAGAGGTCCTTCCAGTCCAACAGGAGTGGGAAGGGTCTACGGATGCAAACGGTGAGCTCACTTTTGGAAATCTTCCATACGGCATTTACGAACTAAGCGAACAAACGCCGTTGGCCGGTTACCAGGCTATTTCACCACGCAGAATAGTTATTAGCGCCGCCGGTGATAACCCTGCGCAACCGCTGCGCGAAGAGGTGGTCAATGACCCTACGGAAGCACGGGTGCAGTTGCTAAAGACTGATAACCAAGGAGTTCCCGTCAAAGGTGCAACGTTTGGCCTATTTGAGCAAGAACCTACGTGCACGGCACCAGCAGATGCAGCCCAAGGCCAGCCTTCCGGTGCTGTCACCCCGATTTCTGAGGCGGCATACAGTGCTCAGAGTGCAGACGGCGTGGTCACCTTTGACAATGTGGTCTGGGGAAGTTACTACCTCTGTGAAACTGAGGGAGTCATAGGCTATGAGCGTGATACTCAGGTTCGCAGGGTTGAGGTTTCTGCAGACACGGTAGAAAGTGTCAGCGTTGACGGTTCTACCGCGACCGTATTAACTGTGGACGCCGGAACCGTTGTTAACAACAGGACCCTGGGCACCGTTACGGTTGAAAAGACGGTAGGCGGTGTGGTCTCGGATTCGAAGGTGGGCCAACAAACCAACCAAGATGAGGGAGCGCCTTTGCCAGGGGCCCAGTTCGCCTTGGTGGCTAAGGATTTTCCTGGCGTAGCTGAAGGCACGGTGGTATCTCGTGCCACCACGGCTTTGAGCACAGACTCGGATGCCACCGGAGTCAAGGCGCTAGCAACGTTCAACGATGTCGCGTGGGGGAGTTATGAGTTAGTAGAAACCCAGGCTCCTGAAGGCTTTGTGTTGCTCGCTGATAACGGTGACAAGGTGGAACGTCGTGTCATCCAGGAAGTAACGGTAGATGCCGGGCATAGCACCATTGCCGTAGGCGAGGTGTCTAACCATCCAGTAACGGGGTCAGTGACCCTGGTGAAAAAATCGGATAATGGAAAGCCGCTCGAAGGGGTAGAGTTCTCCCTATTTGCGGTCACTCCAGATTCCACGCAACCTGCTGATTCCGCACCTGTGTATACGGCTACCTCCGATGCTAACGGGCATGTGAATTTTGATAACGTCCGGTTCGGGTCCTATGAATTGCGCGAAACAAAGGCGCTAGAAGGATATGTTCCACTTACGCGAGGTTTCCAGGTCAACATCTCCGAACACGGTTCCATCGTGGACCTGGGGGATGTAACCAATGATCAGGTCCGTGGTTCCGTGGTGCTGCGCAAGGTCGATGGGACTACTGGCAACCCCCTTGCCGGTGGTGTCTTTGAGATTTTCCCAACTGATTCAGCAATGGGCGCAACAGATGTACCGCTAGATACTCAGACTAGTGATGAGACCGGGCAGGTGCGTTTCAGCGAGCGGATTTACGGTAGCTATGTGGTCCGTGAGAAGGCGGCGCCTGTTGGTTGGGTTACTGATGACCGGGGCCGTGAGGTCACTATTGATAGTGACGGCCAGGTTGTGGATCTTGGGCGCGTTGCTAACGTACGGGCTTATGGGCAGGTTGATCTGGAAAAGGTTGATAAGACTTCTGGTAATCCGCTTGCCGGTGCCAAGTTTGAGGTTGAGGCCGTAGACGTTTATGGCGTTGCTCCTGGAACTGTTGTGGCTACGGCTACTTCGGATAAGAAGGGGCGTGTGAGCTTCGAGCGCCTAGCCTTCGGGTCTTATGTAGTCCGTGAGAAGGCAGCGCCTGCTGGTTGGGTTACTGATGACCAGGCCCGTGAGGTCACTATTGATAGTGACGGCCAGGTTGTAGATCTTGGAAAGATTGGCAATATTCGCAGTTACGGAACTGTTTCGCTGCACAAGGTTGATGACAACTCTGACAAACCTTTAGCAGGTGCCAAGTTTGAGGTTGAGGCCGTGGACGTTTATGACGTTGCTCCTGGAACTGTTGTGGCTACGGCTACTTCGGATGAGAAGGGGCGTGTGAGCTTTGAGCGCCTAGCCTTTGGGTCTTATGTGGTCCGTGAGAAGGCAGCGCCTGTTGGTTGGGTTACTGATGACCGGGGCCGTGAGGTCACTATTGATAGTGACGGCCAGGTTGTGGATCTTGGGCGTGTTGCTAACATGCGGGCCTACGGCCAGGTTGAGCTTGAAAAGGTCGATAAATCTTCCAAGGACCCTCTAGAAGGAGCGAAGTTCGAGGCCGTAGCCGTGGACGTCTACGACGTGGAACCCGGAACGGTTGTAGCTACCGGAGTTTCCAATGATAAGGGTCGCGTAGTAATCCCAGATCTTGCCTTTGGCACCTATGTGGTCCGTGAACACGCGGCACCGGACGGCTGGGTCAAGTCTGACAAGGAATATCCGGTGAAGATCACCGCTTCCGGAAAAGTCGTAGATTTGGGCAAGATTAAGAATGAGAAGATTATTGGCACGGCTAAGCTGCAGAAGGTCGATAGTGTTACCGGTGAGCCTTTGCAAGGAGCTAAGTTCGTAGCTGAGGCGGTCGTTGTTTACGGAAAAGACGCCGGCGAAGTGATGGGGAAGGCTACCTCTGACGCCAACGGTCAGGTCGTCTTTAAGAACCTTCCTTACGGAACCTATAGCATCCGTGAAACCAAGGCACCCAAGGGCTACCTTCTGGATGACCGGGAAATCGGTGTCTCAATCGTTTTTAACGGCGTGGACGAGGATCTTGGTGAGGTAGGCAACCTACCCGAACAACCGGTATCTTCCGGAGATGATGGGCAAACCCCCGGTGCTACACCCACTGGCACTACCACTCCAACACCAGAAACTATCATCAAGAAGGGAATTGACAAGCTGGCCCAGACCGGAGCTAGTGTACTTACCCTTTTGGGCTTGGCGCTGAGCCTGATTGTCATGGGCCTTGCGTTGGTTGCAGTGCGCCGTCGCCGTAGTTAGTACGTCGCCTCTGCGGTGCAGATAAAATCTGCACGCCGGGGCACCGGCTGTTCCTTATTTCCTGTGAGGAACAGTTGGTGCCCCGGCACTTTCGCGTTTTCCACCAAGGAATGAGCAGGGTCGGACGTGTTCCGTCGGGCGATTAACGGTACCGGCCCCAGTTGGTACTGTTCGCCGTCGGCCAGTACCAGATAGATGGGCTGTGATGTGTCAGAGCTTTGCTCACACACGATGTCATAGCTCTGCTCACGAACAGTGTCACAACCTTGCTCACGATTCAGGGGCACGATTTCGGGTCAG
>NZ_VXKJ01000034.1 GCF_008693075.1 Corynebacterium phocae
GGTACCTAAAATCCTTCCAGATCCGTGAGCAGAGCTATGACATCGTGTGTGAGCAAAGCTATGACATTGTTCGTTAGCAAGGATATGACATTACACACCAGATAGATGGGCGAGTCAACTGCCAGCGGGTTACTGACATTGCTGGCCAATCCGGCTACAGTGGGTAACCTAAAAACGACGATTACAGGAAGGACTTCGTACCGTGGCAGTTTTTCGTTCCCTAGGCGCAGCAATCGGCAGCGCGGCACTGGCAAGTATTTTGGCGGTGGCCCCCGCTCACGGTCTAGCCAACGGTCAGCCCGTCAAGGATGATGATGCTCAAGCCAAGGCGGTGGTCTCCATCCGTGGGTGTACCGCTACAGCCATCGCGGAACATTGGGTTCTCACGGCAAGGCACTGCGTGATTGAGGGGCAGGGTAATTTCCCTGTCTACATTGGCACGGAAGCCCCCAACCGCCGCCAGGCGCAGGGTACTGAGGCAAAGTGGGCACCAGCCGGAGATATTGTCCTAATCAAGGTGCCGGAAGGACTGGGCATGGACAGCTACGCTACTTTGCCTTCTGAGCCCATCAAGCGAGATGAGATTGCGCAGATCTATGGATGGGGTGTGGGAACCGGCAAAGTACTGGCCACTGCGCAAACTAAGACCGGGGGCACTTACCATTTCCCGGGTACATACAATGACGGCATCATGTTTTCCGTGAGGCACTTGGATAAGGCTCTGAGCCGGCCTGGTGATTCCGGCGGACCGCTGTTCTATAACGGCGCGGTAGCCGGTGTTGCGTCCGCCGCAGCCTCCATTGACGTTCCCATTGCTAACTTCGCTGAGGTCTATTCCCAAAAGGAATGGATCGAGGAGCAGCTAGCGACCACCGCGCTTCCGCGCGATTTGGCCCAGCCGGAACCTGAGACCGCTCCATCAGCGCCGGCTCCCGCAAAACCGGAACCGGAGGCCGCTCCACCTGCGCCGGCTCCTTCCAAACCCCAGGAGCATTTCCCGCACAATAGAACTAGCTCCGCGTTTACTACGCTATCTTCCCGGCTGTTCTAAACAGGAAGTTTCCGGTGAGGTGAACTTATCTCCCGGCGGTCGTTTGCTAGCTTCCTGGGCCCCGTAACGGTTGAGGAAGGTGGAGCGCCTAACGGTTAATCGTTCCTTGCGTTCGGTGTAGCTGCCGCCGGGGCCGGGGGAAGCGTGATACGCGGGGCAGCAGGATGAGGATGTCGGTGCATGCGCCTTTGCAGGCTGACATCACCCATTCGGGAAATCGGGTACTTGATTCGAAAAACACCCAGCAATGGTCACCTTTCGCGCACCGGCATCAGTTCCCTCGCGGGGTGCAGATGCACCGCGCTAGCGAACACACTCTTTAGGTAGTGGAACATGTGATCGAAATGCGCAATAAGTGTGTCCACCCTTGCCTATAGATTCTTTCTTAACGGCAGTCCGATAGGCGGACGGCCACAACCAAGAAAGAAGAACACCATGGCGTCACCAGTACCCACCCCTTTGAATATGGCCACATCTGCGCGGGAGCGCAAGGCCATGCGCGAGGTCGTTGAAAAGCGCCGGCTCCAAGAAAAGGCGCAGGTCGAAGCGCAGGTCACGGGCCTGATCCAGGAGTACCTCTTGGAGCAGTACTTGGTGCAGGGGACTGATGAGTTCGTTGCCGCGGAGGTTTGTAAGGACTTGTGCAAGCGCTGGCCAGCGGCAAGTTGGGTCATTTCTGAGTACTTTCGTATGTCCCCGGCGGAAGCGGCGTCGCTGCTTGGACAAGGGCCCGCGCATGAGGTCTTGACCGCTGTAACCAGGATGGTTCCGGTCGAAACGCGCGATGGGGGAATGGGCTTCCATTTCCACACTGAGGTGCGCAATAGTCGCACCGGGTGCTTGTTCAAGGGTGAAGGCTCCAGGCGGGAGTCAGCCGAGCAATCCGCGGTGAAAAAGGCAGTGCGCGCTATTTCCTTGGATCATGCGTTCGCTGTTCGCCACAGTATGTACCAGGACTCAGAGGGGCAGGCGTGCGCGTGCTGGATGTGCAGGTACTTCCTGCCTACTACCGACGGCCGGTGTTTTGTGAGCATCGCGGATGGTGAGTACCGGAAGGAGTACCAGGACCATGTCCGGGATTGCTTAGCCCGACTTCGCAAGGACGCTACACCGGGCACCGTCTTGGCAGACCATAACCGTGTGTTGGGGCCTGCTGGTGCCGTGCACATGCCCGGCTTGCCGTCTGTCATGGGCGTTGCAAGCTCATCGCCGGAGGGTGGGGCAGCCCCGGTGCGATTTGCGCAGCAGAAGGCAGCAGTCTACACCGATGCCTCGCGCGCGCTCTCGGGCCACGTAGCCACCGCCGCCGGGGTATCGGTGGACGGGAGATTCTTCACGGTCCCAGTTCGCCGGCGTGGTGGCAAGCGTATGACTTCAAACTACTGTGAGGCTATCGGGGTTCTCACCGCCATTAAGAACTGGTGGGGAGTGGGCAAGGCTCTGGTAGTGCATACCGACTCCCGCGCGGTTGTCCAGGGGCTGCAGAAGTGCCTGGCAGGCGAGCAGCTCACGTTCTCTAGAGACACAATGGCAGTCATTGAGAAAATCGCGTTCCTTGTCAGTGCATACGCCGAATTGGGTGGCACCATTGAGGTCCAGTGGGTTCCCGGTCACTCCGGTGTCCACCTCAATGAGATTGCCGACCGCCTGGCACACGCTGCGCGGTTTACCAGCCACCCCATTGTGGGCAAAGACGGAAAGCACACCATCTTCGCGAACATTCTTGCCGATATCCGCGCGCAGGCACCGCAGTCCAAGCAAGAGGTAGGCCTTGCGGCTCACGGCTAGGCGTGCTGACCATTTTAACAAGGCGGTTTGAGTGTTCTCCGTCCCTTTTAGTCTCCGGGAGACTCAGGGGCTGGAGGAAATAAAAGATTCTTTCACCCTGGGCTTTTCCTGACCACTGAACGCTAAAACACCCTATTCGCAGGCTGTTCGCCGTCCTGGAAAGTCGCTGCGCTCAAGCTACTACCGGTGTGCCACTATTGGATTTTCCGACCTGGAAAAAGATTTGATTCCTTGCAGGGGATGTCAGTCCAGTCTGCTCTGGAAGAGGTGGCAGAAAGAGCGACGGAAGTTTTTCGGTGCGTCAAGTTGAATATTGTTGGCTTCCAGACAGGGTTCGCAATTTTCGGTCGCTATGGGCGGATCTCCTTTACCGTAGAGCTGATAAGCTCTGGAAAACTCGCCTCCATCAGCAAAGGGTAATCGGTAAGGTTTCTCAGCCCCTTGAGGACCATGAGGCTGGCCAAGGCGGTCGACGACGCCTTCAGCATCCTCGCGGGACAGGATTTCTAAGCGGACCAAACAGGCGAGAAGATCGAGCGTTGTTAAGCAAACGAGGGCCTTTTCGCGAGCAAGGCGTCGGCCGGCTCCGTCATCGATTAGCACGCAAGGAAGCCCGGATCTTTGAGAAAGGAGAGCAACGGCGATACATGAGGCTTCGCCATCGTCCTGGCCTTCAGCAATCTTATAGCCACCTCGTTGACTAGCCAGAATATCACCGAGTTTCAACGCCTCGAACCGCGTTTCCCAATCCAGCGACCTAAGTTCGAGAAATTGAGCATTTAAAATATTTGCGTTTAGATCCGGTCGTTCATTCAGTTCCTGCTGGACATCAATGGTCGTAGAGAGTGTGACGGACTCTTTTGCCATCTTCTCGAGAATCCACAGGCTACTCGTTTGAGAGAAGTGACTCAGTGGCCCAGTGTCGAGGATAATCTCAATTCGGTCGGAAGCCATAGAGATATTTTTCTGCCTGCATGGGGGTTAGGACCCCCCGTGATTTGGCCCGTTCGACTGCAGCTCTAAAGGTTAAGCTGACCTGCTCTATAGCAGCGGGAGGTTGACTGTCCATTACCTTCGAATCAAGGAACGGATCTTCTCTCAATAATTCGGCAGTGGGTTTCTCAATTAGGCCCGACGACATTAGGAGATCTACGGTTGAATGCCAGCTAATTTGATATTGGAGGGCTAGCTTAGTGGCCGATTGTCCGATCTTCTCCATCGAGCTAGTTTGGACTACTTTCCGCCGAGCTTCCTCTGGGAAGAGAAGATGAGCGGCGAAAGAATTGCAAAAGGCTTCGTCGCTGATTTTTTCGGAGACATTTCCTCTCGGCACTAAAGTCGATTTATCTTCTGGCGCAGTCTCGAAGTCATCTCCAATGAGCCAGTGACAGAGCTCGTGGGCAAGGGTGAAACGCTGAAGAAAATAGTGCTTTGAAGAATCGATCAGAGCGATACCAATAGTTCGGTCATCTTTTGTTGCCAATATTTCTAACATGGAGCCGCCTGCATTGTTCGTATCCGGAAATTCGGCTGCGAACACCAGGAGACCTAACTCTTCACATAAAGCGCTGATATTCAGAATCGGAGCTGTGGGGGACGTTTGTGAACTGCTGCGAATTTTGCTAGCAAGAACCGCAGCTTGCCGGTGGGTGCGAGTCACGTCAAAATGCGGACGTTCGACCCCAGCAAGTACATCGATATCCAGCAAATGCCTTACATCGTAAGCTAGGTATTCCAGCGCCAGATCAAATTCTGTATTCCGTTTTAGGTCTAAAGATTTGTAGCGGCGGGCAATAACCGGGAGTTCGGGCTCAATTAGCCAAGCTACGGGCTTTTTGAGAATCCGGAGAATCCGATTGATATCTCGGTTTGTAAAATCCACTTGGTCTTCTTCGAGAAGGTACAGCCGATCCAGCGGAATCTTGGTTTGGGCGCTTACATCTCCGGAGGAGAGGTTTTGGGCAACTCTTTCCTCGCGCAGCCTTGCTCCGATTTTAGGACTCATTGTTACCTCATTGATTGCGGTTTAGACTGATTATAGCTTGAAGTAGAAAATTCGCAGGATATTCGGAAATGGCTCAGTGATATTGGTATGGGTGGCACCGGCCTTGGTTGAGTGGCGCAGGCTCGAAGTTGGCTGATAAGGAGCAGTTAACGTTGAGGTCCGCATCAGCTGGGGTGGCCTTTCGAAATGTCCGGAATGGCGCTGGAAGGTGCGGTGGCGATGGTGTTTCCGTTGGCTATGCCCGCCGAGGTTGGCTTAGCTTCTTTATTCCGCGAGGCAACAGTTCACAAAGCCGGTGACACCGCGCTTTCGGATAGTCGGACGGATTTGGCGTGGCTGGCTAATTTTAGAATGGATCGGGCCCGTGGGCGACCAGATAAAAAGCTTAGTCCCTTTTGGTTCCGGAGCGCGAGCTTATACAAATTAATCCCGGTCAGATGTGGCTTCAACCAGGATTCTTCAGCATCAATTGCTAGCAGCTTTCCCCTGCTCATTTCTGAGTTCGCTTTTCCCTCCAGTCGGACAAGTTGGTGGCGGGTATCTGCAGTGGCGGCGGACTGAACTGTTGGCCCAGCGGTAACAGATGAAAGCCCGTCTCTGAGCTCACATGAGCTCAGAGACGGGCTGAGACGCTTATAGTACGACTTCTACGACTAGCAGTCGTAATACATCTCGAACTCTAGCGGTGTTGGGCGCATGCGGTTCGGGGTGATCTCGTTTTCGTACTTGTAGTTGATGTAGCCCTCAATGAGGTCCTCGGTGAAGACGTCACCCTCGGTGAGGAAGTCGGAGTCGTTCTTGAGTGCTTCAAGTGAGGCTTCCAAGGAAGTCGGTGCCTGCGGAATGGAGGCAGCCTCTGCTGGCGGGAGTTCGTAGAGGTCCTTATCAACTGGAGCGTGTGGCTCGGTACGGTTCTTGATGCCGTCCAAACCGGCCATCATCATGGCGGCGAAGCCAAAGTATGGGTTGCCTGATGGGTCCGGTGCACGGAACTCAATGCGCTTGGCCTTGGGGTTCGATCCGGTGATCGGGATGCGGATTGCGGCTGAGCGGTTGCGCTGGGAGTACACGAGGTTGATTGGGGCCTCGAAGCCCGGAACCAGGCGGTGGTAGGAGTTCAGGGTGGGGTTGGTAAACGCCAGAACTGCGCCGGCGTGGTCCAGGATTCCGCCGATGAAGTAGCGGGCAGTGTCAGAAAGACCGCCGTAGCCGGCCTCATCGTAGAACAACGGGGAACCGTCTTTCCACAGAGACATGTGAGCGTGCATACCGGAGCCATTGTCACCGGCCAGTGGCTTTGGCATGAAGGTTGCGGTCTTGCCAAACTCCAGCGCGGTGTTCTTTACGATGTACTTGAAAGTCTGGATGTCATCCGCCGCATGGAGCATGGAGTTAAAGCGGTAGTTGACCTCATTCTGGCCGCCACCGACCTCATGGTGGAAACGCTCAACCTCAAAGCCAGCCTCCGTTAGGTGACGGGCGATAGCGTCACGGACTTCGCCGTGCTGGTCGTACGGTGCGGTGGGGAAGTAGCCACCCTTCATACGGGTCTTGTAGCCGGTGTTCGGGGAGCCATCAAAGTTGGTCTCATCACCACGGGTCCACCAACCCTCGTTGGTATCAACCTCGTAGAATCCAGAGTTAACGTCAGCGGCGTAACGCACGGAGTCGAAAAGATAGAACTCAGCTTCAGCGCCAAAGAAACAGGTGTCAGCAATGCCGGTGGAAGCCAAGTACTCCTCAGCCTTGCGGGCAACGTTGCGCGGGTCGCGCGTGAACGGCTCAAAGGTGAAAGGATCGTGTACGAAGAACTTGATGTTCAGAGTCTTCGCAGTGCGGAAGGGGTCCAGCATGGCGGTTGCCGGGTCGGGCAGCAATGTCATGTCAGACTCATCGATGGTCGTAAAACCGCGAATGGAGGAGCCGTCAAAGGCTAGGCCTTCTTCAGCGGCTTCCTCCGTGAACATCTTGGCTGGGATGCTGAAGTGATGCTCGGAGCCGGGGACGTCGGTGAATCGAATGTCAACGAATTCGACATTTTCTTTTTCGATGAATTCAACTACATCCGAAATGGATTGGAATGCCATGGGCTGAAAGCTCCTCTGTTGGGCTAATTTGGGGTCTTATTTCCTATAGGTTAACAGATACCTGAGTGTGGGTGGAAAACCTACGGAACATGGTACCACCGCCTAAACCCGTGTCAGCCGGTTTCGCACAACAGGTCAACGGCGAAGTAGATTAGAAGGCATGGCTGACAAACGCACCTGGCTCGACGGGCCAAACATCCCCGGTGAAAATGATTTCGATACTCCCGGTAAATGGCCCGGGGAAAGGCTCGGACTCCCGGAGAAGGGAACCGGCGCACTTGCTCCTGTGAGCAGGCGTGCCTTTGCTATCCTCATCGACTGGATTGCCTGTATGCTCCTGGCCTCGACCATTGCGCACTTCACCGATTTGCTGGGCGGCGCAGCTTTCCTTGGTTACCTGCTCTGGGCCGTGGTGGGCGTAATTGGCGGCTGGCTGTTTGCCCGGACGCCGGGAATGGCTTTATTAGGAATGGGAATTGCCCGTCTAGATGAGCCGGGTGCACCTGTTGGCCTGTGGCGCGCAATTGTACGCACCGGGCTGACAAGCTTCCTGTTTCCCGCCGCGCTCGTGGACATGGACGGCCGGGGCATGCACGACCGGGCAACCGGGACCGTAGTCATTTACGCTTAACAGCCGTTTGCCGATAGAGGTTTCCTGGAAATTCCGAGGTGGGCGAATCACCATATCCATGGACGAACGCAGCGCCGAGCGGAGGGAGCATTTCCTTGTCTTCAAGTTCAACTTTGGCACACAGTCAATTTTGCCCCCTAGAATCTCAGCCCACACTCAAATGTCTCGCGCGTAGACTGGATTGAGAATGATCGAGCTAACTAAAGGAAGGCGTTCCTGTGTCAGCCCAGCCCAGCATTTCGGCAATCAAGTCTGCCCAGGCGGTCAACTTCTTTCTGCAGCAGAGCGCTTCAGATCCTCGAAGCATTGACGGAGGCATGTATCTCAAGCTCATCAAGCTCCTATGGGCCACGGATCGCTTGAGCCTACGTAATTTTGGTAACGACGTGACTAGCGATCACTACTCTGCGCTTCGCTATGGACCTGTGGCCTCTGAGGCTTACAACCTGATGAAGGTGTGCAAACCTGACGCTGAGGTGGATCCTCGTTGGACATCCGAATCAGATGCATTGTGGTGGAAGGAACATTTTGAGACCCAAGATTATGCTTTGGTCACCATTTCGGACCCAGGTAGTGATTACCTGTCTCCGGCAGACATTCTGATGCTTGAGACCGCGTACAACCTTTTCCGCGAGACCGGCCGCTTCGAAACCGTCAATAATATCAGTCATATTTACCCGGAGTGGGAGAAGGCATTTAAGCCCAGCCAAGCGCAGCGTTCCTTTAGAATCAACCCTGTCGACTTCTTCGATGACCCCAAGGGGAAACATGACCCCTACTTCCAGGTAGACCCAGAGACTCTCGAAGCAGCCCGCTACTTCTTCAATGAACGCCAGGAGCTGTCCAAGTCGCTCAGAATTGCGTTGTAGTTCACGTGCTCTATCTTGACTCCAACCAACGCATCATCGGGGTCAAAGGCACCTGCGTGGCTGGTCCTTCCCTTTGTTGTCGAGCGTCATCTTAGAATGAGCATATAGCGCCATCTAATTTTCCGACTGCTGCTCCAAGCAGCTGCCCATGAATGCATCGACGTCGAGGCTGAAGAATTTATTGGCACAAAGCCCAACGAGCGCAGCGGTACCCGCCGTGACTCCCGCAATGGCACCCGCCCCAGGAAGCTTGTCACGCCGGCAGGTGAGCCCGTTTGGCTATCTGCGAAAATGCGTCAAGGCTCGTTTCCTGGAGCTTCTGCCACCACGTAAGCGTAGAGACAAGGCACTATACGCGGTAATCTGCGAAGCATGGATTGGTTGCGTTTTCACCCGGAGGGCGAGGAACTGGTCAAAGCCCTGGGGGCGAACGAGTCGGGCATTTCCCTGTCCACCGTCTCACGTAACTGCAAAAGAGATTGATGAGGTAATCAATGAATTTGCTGTCAGCGGAAGCCGAAAATCCCAGCCCATACCAACACTTCATCGGCTCTCTCGATTTGCAAGGAGCTCACCTGGGGGTGTTCATCACCACCTCCAGCTTTACCCAGGGAGCCAAGGATGCTGCGGCTCGCTACCGAAACGGCAGGATTATCTTGATTGACGGTATCCGCCTCACCGAGCTGATGCTGGAGTACGACGTTGCAGTTCAGAAGGCACTCCGCTACACGGTCTACGAGGTGGACGAGAACTTCTTCGATGAGGACTTGCTCTAGAGGCTCAGATATATTTGCGGCGCGGGTGGGGGAGAGCAAGACGCGCGAAAGCCGGGTCCCGTTCTGGGGCCCGGCTTTTGTCTGTCACGAGGCTGTCTGGAAACCAGCCTTTTGTCTGCTGGACGGCGCTTACTTGTTGCGCTCAGCGGCGCGGCGCATGCGGCGGTTCATGCCGGCCATGTTCTGAGCCTGGCGTGGCATGGGGCCTTTGGGAAGGCCGGGGTTGGCACCGGGCATGTTGTCCATGGCGGTGATCTTCTTGATGTTCGCTAGGGTTTCATCCTTCTTGAAGTTGCGAGGGAGCTTCATTATGTGGGTGCGAAGCTTGGTTAATGGAACCTGGTCCTCACCGTCCCCAACGTAGACCTCGTAGACGGGTACGCCGCCGGCAATACGGTCAATGCGTGCCTTGAGTTGCTTCAGTGTGGGCTGCAGGCGCCTTTGGTTGCCTTCGCCCACTAAGATAACGCCGGAGTTACCAATAACCCGGTGGATCATATCCTGCTGGCGGGTGGCGGCCACGCCAGGTTTAACGTCCCAGACAATGCCCATGGTGTTTTTGAGCTGCTGCTGAAGCGCCCAGCCGGCAACACCGGGTTGGTCCTCAACCTTTTTGTACATGTCGCGCTCAAGACGCCGGGTGAAGATGAACATGGCCAGAACAAAGCCCACGCCCAGGCCCAGGATGAGCATGAACCACTGGCCGCCAAAGAGTAGGCCAATGAGGAAGAATGCCAGGGCAACGCCGATGATAGCCAACAGCATAAGCGGAACAAGTGCCTTGTCCTGCTTGCGTTGGATATTGAAGGCCTGCCACATCTGTGAGCGGGCTTCCTTGTTGCGCTTGCGCTTAGCGGCGCGTTCTTCCTTCTTTGCAGTCCGCAGGACTGCCTTATCTTCACCTTTAGCCATGGTTCCTACCTTAGAGGTTGGGATTAAAAAACTGTAGTTGGGCACCTGGTTGCCCAGGTGCCCTTCATACCTTAGTAGGTATTTTGCCTAACCTTGTTGGTAGGTCCCTCTAGTGGCTGGATTTACCGCGCCTTGACCATGCGGGTGGTCACGGGGGTTTCTTCCGAGGGGCCGTACTTCTTCAGAAGCGAGGAAGCTTCCTGGGCAGTAGCACCGCCGGAAGACTCTTCTAAGTGCTTGAGGTTTTCTGGTATTTCCATTCCACGGGCATTCATGGCCTGGACGTAGAGACGGCCGGCGCGGTAAGAAGACCGCACGAGTGGCCCGGACATCACGCCACCAAAGCCCAACTCTTTGGCCAGCTTGGAGTGGGAAACAAACTCCTCCGGGCGAACCCAACGCTCAATGGGGTGGAAACGGGGGCCAGGGCGCAAGTACTGGGTAATGGTGATGATGTCACAACCCACCTCACGCAAATCCCGGAGAGCTTCCTCAATTTCCTCCTGGGTTTCGCCCATGCCAAGGATGAGGTTGGACTTGGTAATCAGCCCGTATTCGTGGGCCTGGCGGATGACATCCAGGGACCGGTCATAACGGAAAGCAGGACGGATGCGCTTGAAGATCCGGGGGACAGTCTCCAGGTTATGGGCAAAGACCTCCGGGCGGGCGTCAAAGACTTCCTCAAGCAAGTCTGGCTTTCCAGAGAAATCCGGGGTGAGGTTTTCTACACCCGTATGTGGATTGAGTTTGTGAACCTGGCGGACTACCTCCGCGTAGAGCCAAGCGCCCTGATCCGGAAGATCATCACGGGTCACGCCGGTAATCGTGGAGTAATTGAGATCCATGTTTTGAACCTCTTCTGCTACACGGCGTGGCTCATCCTTGTCATAGTCATCGGGTTTGCCGGTTTTGATGTCGCAGAAATCGCAGCGGCGGGTACATTTTTCCCCGCCAATGAGGAAGGTTGCCTCACGCGATTCCCAACATTCGTGGATGTTCGGGCAGCCGGCCTCCTGACACACTGTGTGCAGGGAAGCGCCCTGAACCTTCTTCTTGATGTCCTCGTAGCCGGGGCCGGTCCGAACCTGGTTGCGGATCCACCGAGGTTTTTGCTCGATAGGAACCTCAGAGTTCTTTACCTCGATACGAAGTAGCCTACGGTCTCCATGCTTATCACTCACGGTTAACCACCCTACGCGTTTTAGGCATTGTTGTGAAAGCCCCTGGCTTTCCGCCGTTTTTCATTAGCCAATTTGGTTGGGTCAGGGGCGGAGGCAAAAGTGTGGTTGGTAACCGTTAACCGGCCCTCTAAAGCGTCTGCCAGCGCCTCCAACAGGGGTGCGGCGGCTTCCGCCAAGGAGACATCGCGGCCAAGTTCTAAGCTGAGCGTGGTGACGTCGGCATCATCAATACCACAGGCAACGATGTGGGAGTAGTACTCCAAGGTGTTATTGCAGTTAAGCGCCAGGCCATGCATGGTCACCCCGCGGGTAATGCGGATACCTAGGGCGGCTATTTTGCGGTCGCGGTCAGGCGCGGCTGGGTCTAGCGGTATGGTGGCCCCCGGTACCCACACGCCGCTGCGGCCATCAATACGCCCGGCGGTAGTAACTCCTAGCTGGCGCACCGTGTGGATGATGGCTTCCTCCAGGCGTCGGACGTAATCAACCACATCTACTGGTTCTGCGAGCTTGATAATGGGGTAGACGACCAACTGTCCTTCGCCGTGCCATGTAATGCGACCCCCGCGGTCCACGTCGATGACAGGCAGGCCATTAGTGGGACGGTCTTCCGGCAAGGTGCGTTTGCCAGCGGTGTAGACGTTGGGGTGCTCGACTACTAAGATAGCGTCACCCGTCTCGCCCGCTGCGCGTTTCTTAGCCAGGTCAGCTTGGTAGTCCCAGGCTTCTTGGTAATCCATGCGGCCAAGGTGTCTAATCTCTAGCTGTTGGGTGTCAGCGCGGATGGATTTGTGGGCAGGAAAGAAAGGTTCACGGGGTGCGGTCATAGGTAGTAAGTGTATAAGCCGTGCGCCTATACAAGCTAAATTGAGTTCGTGGGTCCTAGAACCTGGAGAAGGGGGACGTTCCCCAGTCGTAGGCGGATTCGCCGTGAATCTTGTCCGCGCCGTTGTGCTCAGTCTCCGGGTCTAAGCGCAGACCTACGGTTTTGTCAATGGCTTTGGCGATGGCCCAGGTTAGGGCCCCGGAAAATGCCATTGCTGCAAGTGCCACTACAGTTTGGATGCAAACTAGCTGCCAGGACCGATTACTGGCCAACACCCCGACTGCTAGTGTGCCCCAGACACCGGCGGCTAGGTGGACGGCAACAACGTCTAGTGTGTCGTCAAAGGCCAGCTTGTATTTTAGGCTGACCAAGCTCGAAGACAACAGACCGGCGGAAAATCCTAGGATAACTGAGGTAGTTGGCGTGAGTGCGCCGGCTGCGGGAGTAATGGCCACCAGGCCGGCCACGAGTCCGGAGGCAAGGCCTAGGGGAGTTGCGTAACCGTCACGGTAGCGCTCGTAGGCCAACCAGCCAATCCCGCCGGCTGCGGCGGCTACAGCGGTATTGAGCCATGCCAGTGCGGCCAAGCCCCCGGCGCTGAGTGCAGAGCCGGCGTTGAAGCCGCACCAGCCAAACCACAACAACCCTGTGCCCAGCATGACCATGGGCAGGTTGTGGGGACGGTGGACCTGCTTCTTGAAGCCACGGCGCGGGCCTACCATTAGCGCTAATACCAATGCGGCGGTACCGGCGGAAATATGAACCACGGTGCCGCCAGCGAAGTCGATGGGTGCTACGTGTGCGTGCCCGCCTTCGTGACCGAAGAGGAAACCAGAGATTGAGTTTGCGGAGTGGCTTAGTAACCCGCCACCCCAGACCATGTGAGCCAAGGGGTAGTAGACCAGGGTTACCCAAGCCGGGATGAAGAGGAGCCATGCGGTAAAGCGGGTACGTTCTGCGATAGACCCGGCGATGATGGCGCACGCGATGACGGCAAAAGTCATTTGGAAGATGACATCAAAGATGAGTGGGTAGCCAGACGAACTGGGGGTATCCAAGGTGTGGAGGTAATCTTGGCCGGAAAAGGGATTGGCGAAGAAGCCAAGGAAAGAGTCCTTGCCATAGGCCAGGTTGAAACCCCAGAAAACATGGACGATGGGGACTATGGCTAACGCGGCGTAGCACATCATCAACATGTTAAGCACCGCCTTGACCCGTGACATCCCGCCGTAGAAGAAGGCCAGCGCTGGGGTCATAAGTAACACGAAAGAGGATGAGACTAGGAGCCAGGCTCCGGTGGCGGTAGATTCCATGAGGTCCTTTGTAGAGTGATTTTCTATATTTTGATAGAAATAGTTTCTATAGGACTATAGGAACTTCTGTGTCGGACATGCAAATCCGTGGTGACTATAGCTGTTTGTCCTGCTGCTTGACCTGCTTCTGTCTTGAGCGGTGCGGTGTGCGGTGCGGTGCGGTGTGCGGTGCGGTGCGGTGTGCGGTGCGGTGCGGTGTGCGGTGGGGCGGTGCGAAGTGGCGTGCGGCGGTGCGGTGTGCGGTGTGTGGTGGGGCACCGGGCGGGCGGGGCGGTTTCGAGGCATGGTAAAACCCCAGCCAACACCGCAGGGCGGGAGGCTGGGGTTTTAAATGAGGGGGCGCTTAGACGCCGTTCTGGGAAGCGTATTCTTCAGCGGTCATCAGGTCGCCTGCCTCGGAGACCTCAACCTCGAACAGCCAGCCGGCCTCAAAGGGATCACTGTTGATGAGCGAGTAATCATCATGCACGGCGTCGTTAACGGCGGTTACGGTGCCGGTAACAGGGGAGTACAGGTCAGACACGGACTTGGTGGACTCCACCTCACCACAGGTCTCACCAGCGGTGACAGCGTCACCAACCTCGGGGAGTTCGGCGAAGACAACTTCACCTAGGCGGTCAGCTGCAACGGAGGTGATACCAACCTTGAGGGTCTTGCCCGCAACCTCAGCGGCTGGGGCATCAATCCACTCGTGGTCCTCGGAGTAAGAGTAATTTGCTGGCAAGTTTGACATGGAAGTTCCTTTCCTTGGGGGCTTTAATGCTCTATCTTATGCGCGGGGCAATGGTTTGCGCGCGATTTTGCGCTAATTGCCGGGCCCTGCGGTTATGGCGTGTGGTGGGTTTACTTCTGGCGCTTGTAGAAGGGCATTTGCGTGACCTTGAACGGGTAGCGCTTGCCACGAATGTCCACTTCCACCTCCGCGCCGGGCTCCAGTCCGGCTGCGGTCTCCAAAAGTGCAATGGCAACCGGGTGACCAAGCGTAGGCGAAGGCTGACCGGAGGTAACCGTTCCTACCTGCTTGTCCGCGCCGTCCTCACCCTTGATGAATACCGCAGCGCCCGCGCGGGCGGCACGGCGCTGGTCCGAGGTAAGACCAGTGATGGAAACCTGGGGACCTTCCTCCAGGCGCTGGCGCATAGGGCCAGCACCCACAAAGTCAGCTTCCTTGTTGGCAAAAGCACGGCCCATGCCGGCCTCCACCGGGGTGATATCACGGGAGAGCTCGTTGCCGTAGAGCGGCATACCGGCCTCTAAGCGCAGCGAGTCGCGGGCGGCCAGGCCACAAGGCTTGAGATCATATTCCGCGCCGGCCTTGATGAGCTCATCCCACAGCTCCGGGGCGTCGGAGTTGTAGACAATGAGCTCAAAGCCGTCCTCGCCCGTGTAACCGGTACGGCAAATGATGGCAAACTTGCGCGCCACCTTGCCCATCATGGCGGCGTAATAACCAAGCTCAGCTACGGCCTCCTGCTTGTTGTCCTCTACTAGTGGGAGGAGGATTTCCACGGCCTTGGGGCCCTGAATGGCAATCATGGCCACATCCAAGGACTCATTTTCAAGCTCCACGTCAAAGCCCTCGGCGCGCTCCTGGAATGCCTCCCACACCACCTGGGCATTACCGGCGTTGGGAACCACCAGGAACTTGTTTTCTTCCAGGCGGTAAGAAATCAAGTCATCGATGATTCCGCCGTCTTCCGCGCAAATCATGGAGTACTTGGCCTTGCCCACCTTGACGTTGGTGATGTCAGAGATGAGGGCATAGGACAAGAACTTGGCGGCGTCAGGGCCCTTGACCCAGATTTCGCCCATGTGGGAAAGGTCAAACAAGCCCGCTGCGTTGCGCACCGCGCGGTGTTCTTCGAGCTCATTGTTGTACTTCAGTGGCATGTTCCACGGGCCAAAGGCGGTGAAAGAAGCACCAAGTTCCGCGTGCTTTTCGTGGAGCGGGGAATTGCGTAGTTCAGACATAAGTAATCCTTGCTTTTAAATTCTTGATCGGTCAAAGTTGGCTGAGATGCCCCCGCGCTAGACCGTCAGCCTGCCTGGTAGACATGCATGGTCAGTCCGCACGGGGGGAGCGGTTAGCCCGCGGTATTTTCTGTGTTCTCCGCGAAGGCCTCCGGCGGTGGGCAAGCGCACACCAGGTTGCGGTCACCATAGGCCTCATCAATGCGGCGCACCGGTGGGAAGTACTTGTTGCGGCGCAGGCTGGCTACCGGGTAGGCAGCCTGTTCACGGGTGAACTTAAACGGCCATTCATCGGCAGTAACAATCTCTGCGGTGTACGGCGCGTTGTGGATGACAGATGACTCGTACTCCACCTTGCCGTCAATGATTTCCTGAATCTCCGCGCGAATAGCGCGCATGGCCTCAATGAAGCGGTCCAGCTCGCCCAAATCCTCAGACTCGGTGGGCTCCACCATGAGGGTGCCGGCGACGGGGAAGGACAGGGTGGGGGCGTGGAAGCCGTAGTCGATGAGTCGCTTGGCGACATCGGCAGCCGTGACGCCGGAGGCATCGGTCAACTCGCGGAGGTCGAAGATGCACTCGTGTGCAACCAGACCCTCATTGCCGGTGTAGAGAACCGGGAAGGAGTCCTTGAGGTTCTTGGCCAGGTAGTTGGCGCACAGGATAGCGCCCGCGGTGGCGTCCGCGACACCCTGGGTGCCAATCATGGCCAGGTAGCCCCAAGAAATAGGCAGCACGCCGGCGGAGCCATACTTAGTGGAGGTCACCGGCACGCCCTGGGAGGAATCCAGCGGAGTGCTGGCGTCCATCTCTGCGTTGGGATCCCCCGGCAAGAAAGGAACCAGGTGCTCCGCCACGCCCACTGGGCCAACTCCCGGACCGCCGCCACCGTGCGGGATGGTGAAAGTCTTGTGCAAGTTCAGGTGGCTGACGTCCCCGCCAAACTCACCCGGCTTAGCCCAGCCGGACAGCGCGTTCATGTTAGCGCCATCAATGTAGACCTGGCCGCCGGCCGCGTGGACCTTCTGGCAGACCTCGCGGACCTCCGGATCAAACACGCCGTGGGTGGACGGGTAAGTAATCATAATGCCGGCCATACGGTTGCCGTGCTGCTCAATCTTGGCGTCTAAGTCAGCGACGTCAATAGAGCCGTCATCGGCAGTCTTGACCACCACCACGCGCAAGTTAGCCAGCGTTGCAGACGCAGCGTTGGTGCCGTGCGCCGAAGACGGGATAAGAATGATGTCACGCTCGGTGTCACCGTTGGCAACATGGTAGCGGCGAATGGCCAAAAGACCCGCTAGCTCACCCTGGGAACCAGCGTTGGGCTGGATGGAAACCTTGGCGTAACCAGTGATTTGGGACAGCCATTCCTCAAGCTCCTCAATGAGCTCGCGCCAACCGGCGGTGGTCTCCTCCGGCGCATAAGGGTGAATGCCCGCGAACTCCGGCCAGGAGATAGGCTCCATGGCCGCGGTGGGGTTGAGCTTCATGGTGCACGAGCCCAGCGGAATCATGGTGCGGTCCAGCGCCAAGTCCCGGTCGGAGAGCTTGCGCAGGTAGCGCAACATCTGCGTCTCCGAGTGCGTGGAATTAAAGATCTTGTGTGTCAGGTACGGGGATTTACGCTTGAGATCCTCCGGCAAAGCGGCCTTAGCCTCTTGTACCGCAGAGATACCAAAGCCTGCTGCCAGTGCCGCGACGTCAGCTTCTGAAGCGGACTCACCGAAGCTGACAGAGACCTTGTCTGCGCCGATGGCGCGGACCAAGTAGCCGGCTTCCTGCAGCTTGGCCTTCACCGCTGCGGCGTCAACGCCGGTGACGGTCACGGTGTCAAAGAAGCTATCCGTGACCAGCTTCAGGCCGGCACCCTTGACAGTGGCGGCGAAGGCGGTGGCGCGGGCGTGGATGCGCTCCGCGATGTTTTTTAGTCCCACCGGGCCGTGATAGACGGCGTACATGGAGGCTACGTTGGCCAGCAAGGCCTGGGCGGTACAAATGTTAGAGGTAGCGCGCTCGCGGCGGATGTGCTGTTCACGCGTCTGGAGTGCCAGGCGGTAGGACGGGAAGCCGTCCTGGTCCTTGGTGACGCCCACCAGCCGGCCGGGCATCTGGCGCTTCAGCTTCTCCGTGACCGCCATGTAGGCAGCGTGCGGGCCACCAAAGAACAGTGGTACGCCGAAGCGCTGCGTGGAGCCGGTAACGATATCAGCGCCGAACTCACCCGGTGCCTCGAGCAGCAGCAGGGACATGGGGTCAGCCACGACAGTGGCCAGGGCGCCACGGGTGTGCAGCTCCTCAATCAAGGCGCGGGGGTCCAAGATGTCACCCTCAGTGCCCGTATAAGCGATGACTGCGCCCACAATGTCCTCACCCACAAGGCCTTCGCGCAAGTCGGTGATTTCCACTTCCACTTCAATGGCGCGGGCGCGCTCAGCGGCAACGTTGATGACCTGGGGGTGCAGGCGGGAATCCAGGACCACGCGGCGGCCCTTCTTCACCGCGCGGGACATCAGCCCCACGGCCTCCGCGACGGCGGAGGCCTCATCCAGCAGGGAGGCGTTGGCAATCGGCAGGCCGGTGAGGTCCTCGATGAGGGTCTGGAAGTTCAGCAGGGCCTCCAAGCGGCCCTGGGAAATCTCTGGCTGATACGGGGTATACGCCGTGTACCAACCAGCGTCTTCCAGCAGACCGCGGCGGATAACCGGCGGGGTGATGGTGTCAGAGAATCCCTGACCATAGAAAGACTTCAGTAGGGTGTTTTTCTCCGCGTACCCGCGCAGTTTCTCCTGCGCCTGAAACTCCGTAAGAGCGGCGGGTAGCTGAGGATCCTCCTCAGCACGGATATTAGCGGGAAGAGCGGCCGAAACCAGCGCCTCCACACTGTCGTAGCCGACGCTGTTCAGCATAGTTGCGCGCTCATCAGCATCTGGTCCCAAGTGGCGGGTGATAAATGACATTTTTCTGACACTCCTTGTTGGGGTAAGTGTGGCCTTATAAACCGCCTCCAATTATATGGGCTCTGGGAAAAATTAACCCCGATTACCCCTATAAGAAAATGTGACCAGCACCATGGCAAGGAATGCGGCCACCATCCCGAAGGCGAAAGTAGCGCCGTAGCCCATCCGTGGACCCACAAAGGAAAGGAGAAAAGGCGCAAAAAATCCCACATAAGTAAGGGTGTAAAACACCCCCGTAGCCGCGCCTAACTCCGCCGCGGGGGCCAGCGCCTGAGTTTCCGCCAGGCCGTTGACCATGTTTACGCCGTAGGAAAACCCTAGGACAACCGCCGCCACCGGCAGCAGCCACAACACCCAAGCGTGCTCCCGGTTCACCGCGATAACAAACGCCAGTCCCATACCCACTGCAGCCGCGAAGAGACCAACAACTGCCGACCAGCTGCGGGCTATCCGCTGCACCAACGCCCCCGTCCCCATGGTGAGAAACGCCAGGGTGCCGGCAACCGCGATAGGAAAGGACGTGTGGTCTTTAACCAGCAGTGGCAGGAAACCGAAAGCGGTGGTGACGCTACCGAATACCCACGGCGCGTAAGCGAGCACGGGGATGAACTTGGGGGTGGCTAGACATCGGGGCAACCACGCGCGCCGGGCTGGCTTAGACGAGTCCTGTGGTAGTGCTCTTGATAGTGCTCTAGGTGGGGAGGCTGGTGCCATCCAGGCCAGCGGAATAACTAACACCGTGAGGGCAAGGTGGACTACGTACGGGGCAATGGTGGGAAGCGGCAAGAACTGGCTAAGCAGCCCCGCGATAAGTGGTGCGGTGGCAAAGCCCAACGTCAGTGCCACGGAGGAGCGCTGCGCCCCCACAGCCACAGATGGGCTCAGTTCCTTCATCCAGGCCGCACCTGCCGCCATGGTAAGGCCCACCGCGACGCCAACAATAAGGCGCGCTGTGAGCAGGACAGTGAAATTACCGGAATAGCCGGAAAGAAATAACAAAGACCCCGCCGCAGTGCACAACAACGCCGGGCGAATGATGGTCCGCCTGCCGTAAATATCAGAAAGCGGTCCACCGATAAAAAGTGCCACCGTGAGACCGACTGCATAGAAGCCGAAAAGAAACGTGGTGTGAAGCGCCGTCAATCCAGTAAAGCGCTGATAAGCCAAAATCATAGGCGCGAAAAGATTGGCCCCGAAAGCCACTACGTACATTCCCAAGGCAACCCGGAACCAATCTTGCTTTAGCATGTTGCTAAGTATAGTGGCCCCCGTCACCTGTGCGGCAGGTGGTTTCTAGCCACCCCCGCCTAAGACCAAAAATTTCCTGCGGTGGAAAACTGCTCAAACGGATCTACGCGAACCCCGTGGGGGATAGGTCAGGGGAGAGAACCTCCGGAGATGAGTGGGTGAGGCAATCATGTACGGCCGCGCCCCTTGGGAACCCCGGGGCTAGCTCACCTGTGGGCGCAACGCGGTGCTTCACCGTTTTCCGGCGCGGTTTTCCCGCTTAGGCACCATGTTCTGCCCATCCGCGTGCTCTAGGACCCGGAGGTTTTTCCGCAGGGGCGTTAAAACGCCCAAAAGGCCGCCCACGCTTCTAAACGGGGGCGGCCTCTTATTACCGGAGTTTGCTCCGGGGTGGAGACTCAGCGGCTTTTAACAGCTCATTAAATGTCGAGGTCTGCTTCAAAGTCAGCGGTCTCAAGGCGGTCCTTGATGGTGGTGATGAAGCGACCCGCGTCAGCACCGTCTACCACCTGGTGGTCGTAGGTGAACGGCAGGTAGCACATGTAGCGGATAGCAATTGCGTCCTGGCCATCCTCGGTAATAACTACCGGGCGCTTGGTGATAGCTGCGGTGCCCAAGATACCGGCCTGTGGCGGAACCAGGATTGGGGTATCAAGAAGCGCGCCTTCGGAACCAATGTTGGTGACTGTGAAGGTAGCACCGGTGAGGTCGTTTGGCTTCAGCTTGTTGTTGCGAGCCTTGTCAGCCAGCTCCGCGATGGCCTGAGCAATCTCCGGCAAGGTCTTATCCTGTGCCTTGTGGATGATTGGGGTCAGCAGGCCACGTGGGGTGTCAACAGCAATAGCGACGTTGACGTCTGGGTGGTAGGTCATCTCCTTGGTCTTCGGGTTGTACGAAGCGTTGACGTTCGGATGGGAGACCAGAGCTTCAACCGTAGCCTTGACAATGAAAGGCAGGAAGGAGAGGTTCGCGCCGTGCTTGTCAATGAATGGCTTCTTGGCGGTCTTACGCATGTTCCAGATGGAGGTCATATCGACTTCCTGGACGTGGGTGAGCTGAGCAGAAATCTGCAGGGCCTCAACCATCTTGGTAGCCGTGATCTCACGGATACGGTTGACCTTCTTGGTGGTGCCAATGAGCTCCTGCTTTTCTGGATCCACGGACTTGGTGGACCAGCGCGCACGTGGATCACTGGAGGATTCGCCGGAAGCAGCGCTATCCTTGCCACCCTCAGCGGCAGCTAGGACGTCCTGCTTGCGGATACGTCCGCCAACGCCAGTGCCCTCAACGGTGTTGAGGTCAATGCCGTGCTTGTCAGCGAGCTTGCGTACGAGCGGGGTGACGTAAGGAATATTTCCGCCATTGTTGACCTTGGAGGAAGACTCGGAGGAAGACTCGGAGGAAGCAGACTTCTTTGGCTCTTCCTTCTTCTCAGCCTTCTTTTCCTCAGCCTTGGCCTCAGCCTTTTCCTCGGCCTTCTTGGCGGCGTCTTCCTTGGCCTTTTCTGCGGACTTGTCTTCGTCCTTCTTCTCTTCCTTCTTTTCGTCCTTGTCCTCGGAAGAGTCAGCGCTGCCGTCACCGATTACCGCGATAGCGGCACCGACCTCAATGGTGTCATCTTCCTCAGCCAAAATCTTGACCAGGGTGCCAGCGATTGGGGAAGGAATTTCGGTGTCAACCTTGTCGGTGGAAACCTCAAGCAGGGGCTCGTCTACCTCAACGGTGTCGCCTTCGGCCTTGAGCCACTGGGTGATGGTGCCCTCAGTGACGGACTCACCGAGCTCAGGCATGACAACCTCTTCACCCTTACCGGAGCCGGAGGATTTATCTTCCTTCTTGTCCGCATGAGGCTTATCTTGTTTGTCTTCCTTCTTGTCCTCTTTTTCTTCCTTCTTGTCATCCTTGTCGGAAGATGAAGAAGAACCAGCGTTTTCATCACCGATACGGGCGATAACGGCTCCAACCTCAATGGTGTCATCCTCTTCGGCGAGGATCTCTACCAGCGTGCCAGCAACCGGGGAAGGAATTTCGGTGTCAACCTTGTCAGTGGAGACCTCAAGCAGTGGCTCATCCACCTCAACGGTGTCACCAACGGACTTCAGCCACTGGGTGATGGTGCCTTCAGTGACGGACTCACCAAGCTCTGGCATGGTGACATCTTCCGCGTCACCCGAGCCGCCGGAAGACTTCTCTTCCTTAGCATCAGAGCCGGAATCAGAATCAGATTCAGATTCAGATTCTTTGGACTCTTCTTCAGCGGAATCATCAGAGTCGTCAGAGTCATCACCGGAGCCGGCTTCGTCTTCCTCGCCGATGATGGCAATGATGGAGCCGACGTCGATGGTGTCATCTTCCTCAGCTTTGATCTCAAGGATGGTGCCGGCAACCGGGGAGGGGATCTCGGTGTCAACCTTGTCGGTGGAAACCTCAAGCAAAGGTTCGTCTACCTCTACCGTGTCTCCAACGGACTTAAGCCACTGGGTGATCGTGCCTTCGGTTACGGATTCGCCCAGTTCGGGCATCTCTACGGAGTGCGCCATGGTTGTTTTAACTCCTAAAAGTTGGAAGTAAGTTGAAAAAGTTCTCGCCTAATCCTACCGCGTTTAAGCCCTAGAGGTGACAATCTGGCCCTGCTTTTCCCCTGAGTGCGGGTAGAGTGTATTTCCATGTTCAATCCATTCCGTCGAAATTCTTCAAAATCCCAGCTGCGACCACCCCGCGCACCTGGGGATACTGTTCGCGCGGAGGACGCCCAACAACTGAAAAGTTGGGCACAGGGGCGCGGGTTAGTCGAAGGGTTTGTTGAACCAGAAACCGTGGTCAATGAGATGTCCGTGGTTTTAGTAGACGAAGAAGGGGACTTTATCCGCCGTCCCATCGGGGGACCCAAAGGAATTGATGCCGTGGCAAAGCTGCTTGGCGCCCCCATTTATGACGTGGAGGAAACCGGGTACCCCCAACGCATGCGTGAGCGCATGGAGCGCGAAAGAATTTTGCGCAAGCGTGAGGAACAACGCCAAAGGCGCGAACGCTTGAACCGCGAGGACAACGCGTAAAAGGGGCCAGCAGCTTCACATAGCTGCTAACCCCTTCTACGTAAGAGTGGCCCCGGTATAAGTGTGGCCTACCCAACTCCGGCCCGGGACGGGCCTTGAGTTGGACCTGTTGGTTACTTCCTTTCCTTGCCGGACTCCGCGGCGATATCGGCGAGAGTAGCCAGGATAGTGCGCACCGGGGCACCGGTGGCGCGTTTGACGTTGTAGCCATAAGGGGATCCGCCGTTCCAAGCAGGACCGGCCACGTCAATGTGGACCCACTCAATGCCTTCGCCCACGAACTTAGACAGGTAGGTTCCGGCGTATTCCATGCCGCCTTCACGGTTGCCGTCAATGTTGCGGATATCGGCCACCGGGGATTTGATGGATTCCTCATGCTCCTCAAGTAGCGGCATGGCCCAGGCGTTTTCGCCTACCTCGCGGCCCAGCTTGGCCACGCGGTCACGGAAATCCTCTGAGCCCATGACACCGGCGGTGCGCTTGCCCAGTGCAACTAGCTGGGCACCAGTGAGGGTGGCGGTTTCGATGAGGTAATCAGGCTTGGCCTCCGAAGCCAAGGCCATGGCGTCGCCTAACACCATGCGGCCCTCAGCGTCAGTATTTAAAACCTCAGAGGTGATGCCACCGTAGTGAGTGACAACGTCGCCCGGGCGGGTAGCGCCACCGTCAGGCATATTTTCTGCCAGTGGCAGGTAGGTGGTGATATTGACGTCTAGCCCCAGCTTGGCGGCAGCGAAAGTGGCACCGGCCACAGCAGCGGAGCCACCCATGTCGGAAATCATGTCCCACATACCGGCACCAGGCTTCAAAGAGATTCCGCCGGTATCAAAGGTAATTCCCTTACCCACCAACGCTACGTTCTTGGCCTTCTTACCGGACTTGTAGGTCAGGCGCACCAGACGCGGTGGGCGCTGGGAGGCCTTTCCAACTGACATGATTCCGCCAAAGCCCTGCTTTTCCAATTCCTTCTCATCCAGGATATCCACCTTCACGTCGGTGCCCTTGGCGTGCTTGGCAATGAAGTTGGCATAGGACTCTGGGTAGAGGAAGTTGGCCGGGGTGTTGACCAAGTCACGGGCCAAGATGGTGCCCTCCGCGTTGATGACGCCAGTGTTAAACGCTGCCTTATCCTCATCCGTGGAGCCAATCAAGAAGGTGAAATTGGCGGGTTTATCTTGGCTCTTGAGCTTGTCCGTCTTGTTGCCACGGTGAACGTAGCCGCCCAGCATGATCCCTTCCACTGCTGCTGTTAGCCCAAAATCACCGAGGGTGGTGGCCACGTGTCCCGCGCCGGACAAGGCGCGTGCGGCGGAACCGGCGGCGCGCCGCACGGTTTCTGCGGAGATTTCCTCCGGGTCGCCAAGCCCCACGGCAACAATCACGTGAGCGGGGGATTTGGCAGGGGCTGGAACGCGGGTGACCTCACCTGACTTGCCGGTTGCTCCCAGTGCGGACAGCGTGTCGAATACCTCGCGCAGCTGCTTGCCGCCCACCAAGTTGGTGGAGGGAAGCTCCAGTCCATCAGTTCCTTTGAGGACAGGGATGAGGTAGGTCTCTGCCTTTTCTGGTGCTTTTACCGCAGACTTGAGTTTTGGTGCCAGCCCCAGAATTGGTCCTGCTTTTTCAGTCTTAGCCACTAGTTCTCCTTGGATTGATGTGTACGAAGCCGGTTCTTGTGTGACCGGTCTTGGGTATATACGTTTACCCATTGTAGCTAAGCGGACGGAGTAGCCAGGAGATCCCAAAAAATGGTTTCAGGGTTTTATGCCATGGGATTATTTGAGTGCGGTATTCTTGACAACCATGACTGAACTGGAATTTACTACCGAAACCAACCCCCACTCCGCCAGCGCCGAAAAGATAGCCAAGACCTTGGCCAATCCCGGTTTTGGCAACATCTTTACCGATCACATGGTGACCATTGATTGGAGCGAGGACAAGGGGTGGCACGACGCCCGCGTGCGCCCCTACGAACCCTTTGCCATGGACCCGGCCTCAATGGTGTTCCACTACGGTCAGGCAATCTTTGAAGGAATCAAGGCTTACCGTCAGGCCGACGGCTCCGTGGTCACCTTCCGCCCCGAGGCCAACGCTAAGCGCCTGCAAGCCTCCGCCCGGCGCCTGGCCATGCCGGAGCTACCAACGGAACTTTTCATCGAGTCGTTGCAGCGCTTAGTGGACATAGACAAAGCCTGGGTGCCGGCCGCCGGTGGGGAAGAGGCACTGTACTTGCGCCCCTTTATGATCTCCACGGAAGTGGGGCTGGGTGTTCACCCCGCCAACGCCTACCGCTACGCAGTCATTGCCTCCCCAGCGGGTGCGTACTTCTCCGGCGGAATCAAGCCCGTGTCCGTATGGCTGTCTAAAGACTACGTCCGCGCGGCTCCTGGTGGAACCGGTTCCGCCAAGTTTGCCGGCAACTACGCAGCCTCCCTCCTGGCGCAGGCACAAGCAGCGGACAAGGGCTGTGACCAAGTGGTCTGGTTGGACGCCATTGAGCGCAAGTACATCGAAGAAATGGGCGGGATGAACCTGGCCTTTATCTACGGCGAGCCAGGAAACCAGACTCTGGTCACCCCAGAGCTGTCCGGATCCTTGCTGCCCGGGATCACCCGTGACTCCCTGCTCCAGGTAGCCCAAGACATGGGCCTTCAAGTCAAGGAAAGCAAAATCTCTTATGAGCAGTGGCGCGAAGACGCCACCTCCGGCGCAATGACGGAAGCCTTCGCGTGCGGCACCGCCGCCGTAATCACCCCAGTGGGCCACGTTCTGGGAGACGGCATTGACTTTGTGGTCAACAACAACGAGCCCGGCGAAACCACCATGAAGCTACGCGAGCGCCTCACCGGCATTCAGCGTGGCACCGTGGAAGACAAGCATGGCTGGTTGCACAAGCTCACCGGGTAGCTGCTCTCCGGTGACAGGGTGGGTCACCGCCCGGGGTGGCCGTCCCCGGACGCCGGGCTGGACGGCTTCGCAGAAGACGGTTACTTCTCCTGCTGGTCTTCCGGTTGATTGAGGAGCTCGCGCGTGGCAGAAACTTCCTCCGCCACAATCTCCAGCGCACCATGGATGAGCGGGAGCGCGGATAGTGAGCCTACGCCCATGCCGGTGGTGAGTTTCAGGTCCAGCAGGGGCTGGAGGCCTAAGTCCTCAAGCGCCAGGTGGTGGGCGGGCTCAGCGGTAACGCTGGCCGCCTGGACCCAGGCGGCCGTGCCGGGAGCCAGCCGCTCCGCCAGCACCGCGGCCACGGCGGTCAACGGGGAGTCAATGAGCATTGGCGTCCGGCGCGCGGCCGCCTGCGCGATAAAGGCTGTTAGCGCGGCCAAATCATAGCCGCCAATAGTCCGGATGATATCCCGGGGATAAGTAAGATGGCGCAAATCCCGGGCGCGGAACATGGCGTCCCGGATAACCCGGACTTTTGCCTTCCACAGCTGATCAGTAATACCGGAACCCGGACCAATGATGGCTACCGGCTCAGTACCGGTGATAAGCCCCATGACGGTGGCAGCCACGGTAGTGCTTCCCACGCCTAGATTTGCGGGAATGAGGAAATCCGCGCCCGCGTCAATTTCTTTGTCTGCTACCTCGCGGCCCAGCGTGAAGGCGTCTTCCAACTGCTGTTCACTAAGCGCGTCCGCAACGTCAATAGCGCCGCTAGGTGGGGTAGCAACCGTGACAATTGCCGGGGCGCTACCATGCGCCCCGCCTGGGTGAGCAATGCGTGCAAGAGCGTGCGCCGGCGATAGACCATCTTCCAATTCCTGGAGCTGCTGGGTAGTAGCCTCCGGCGCAAAAGCCGAAACGCCACGTGCGGCAATCCCGTGCTGCCCGGCAAAGACCACCACCCGCGGGCTGCTGATGCGCGCCGGGGGAACGCAATCCTGGCACCCGGCCAGCCACGCCGCCACCGCGCCAAGGCGGCCAAAGGACACACCGCGCGGGCTCGTGGAAAGCGCAAGCAAGGTGGCATCGGCAGCGGAGCGCGCTGGGGCCGTAACCTCCAGGAAATCAGTCATGACTACTCCTTGTCCATCGTCGGTTGCCAACCCTTAACTGATTTTCGCGCCGCGTTCCACCTGCGGGCGCGGAGTCCGCCACTTCCGCGGCTGGGACGCGCGGGAGTAGGCGTAGAAGCCCAAGTTAAACCCGGCTTCCGTAGTACCCGGGAAATTCACACGCACCGCGTTGTTGCACTTGCGGGCAAGGTAGACGCCCTCAACGGCAAACACCACAATGACCACCATGGACGCGATAGTCAACCAGTTGGCAAAATTAGGGGCCGCCGTAGAGACAAACAGCAAGACCATCAGCACGATTGCCACTACCATGACCCACTCATTGATAAAGCTGCGGGAGTCCACCCAGTCACGCACGAACCGGCGTACCTCACCCTTGTCGCGGGGCATGAGGTAGCGCTCATCGCCCGCAGCCATGCGCTCTTGGACGTGCTTGTCATGCTCGCGGCGCTCCGCGCGCTCTTTCTTTTTAAATTCCTTCCACTCCTGCTTGGACATGGACTGCTTCAGCTTCTTGCGGTTAGTATGCCGCTGGGCAGCAGAAACACCACTGGGATCGCGGCGTACGCCGCGCTTAATCTCCTGCTCAACGCGCTTTGGCGTCGGGCGGCCCTTGGGTGGGGTATAGCCCTTCGGGAGGTCTTTCAAGCCGGACTCCTGCTCAGTCTCCGGCCGGGATTCCGGCCGGGGCTGTGCTTTGGGCTCAGGCTTGGCCTGCGCCGTAGGGGAGGGATCCGCTTTTTTCTTAAAAAGAGCGCTGGCTTTAACGCTGCGGGTCTTTCCACTGGGATTCTTGGGGCTATTAGTCGATTTACTCACATATCCAAGGTTACAAGGTCATAGCTCGATATGGGAATAACTACTAACGGGCGGGTGTTGGGTGGAGAGTGTAGCCTGGCCTTGTTGCCCTCGCCGTTGGCGAGTATGGTGGAGACCACACTTTCTAAAACTATTTATATACCTTAATCAAAGGAGATGACATGACCGCCCCAGCTTCTGCAACTGGCGTCATTTTGACCGAGGCCGCCGCTGCCAAGGCCAAGGCCCTGCTCGAGCAGGAAGGTCGCGAGGATCTCGCGCTCCGCATAGCCGTGCAACCAGGTGGCTGCGCAGGTTTGCGCTACCAGCTCTACTTCGATGACCGCACGCTAGACGGTGACAAGACCGACGTCATTGGCGGAGTTAAGCTCGCCGTTGACAAAATGTCAGTCCCGTACCTCACCGGTGCAACCATTGACTTCGCTGACACCATCGAATCCCAGGGTTTTACCATTGACAACCCCAACGCCGGCGGCTCCTGCGCCTGCGGTGATTCCTTCAACTAAACGCGCCGCGCTTTTTGCTTAAAGTCCCAGCACCGTACAGGTGCTGGGGCTCTTTTGCGGGGTGGGTGTTGGGGTCTTGGTGGGATGGCTGTTGGTGGGGTGGGGATGACTAGACCCCCGCGGCTTATGTGCCGTGGAGGCACGCGGTGCGGGGGTCAGGTAGCTCAACGCGGTTGGGCGGTGCTGGTTAGAGGCGCACGGGGTAATCGCGCTGCTCAATGTTGGGATCAATCCGGTTTTCTACGAAAATACCGTGCCAGATCATAAAGGCCAGAACTGTCCACAGGCGGCGGGAGTGATCGCTTACGCCATCGCGGTGCTCCTTGAGCATCTCCAGGACCTCGGGTTTGTTAAAGATGTCCTCGGTCTGGGATTCGTTGATGGTGTCTTGCGCCCAGCCGTAGAGTTCCTCGCCTGCCAGCCAGTGGCGCATGGGGACGGGAAATCCTAGCTTCTTGCGGTTGAGCACGTGGGCGGGAACAATCTGTTCCATGGCTTTGCGCAGTGCATACTTGGTGGTGCCGTGGGCAATCTTCAGATCGTGTGGGATAGTTTCCGCGACCTTGAATACTTCCTTATCCAGGAAGGGCACGCGCAGCTCTAAGGAGTTGGCCATGTTCATCTTGTCCGCTTTGACCAGGATGTCCCCGCGCATCCAGGTGAACAGATCTAGGTGTTGCATGCGGGCAACCGGGTCAAAACCTTGTGACTCCGCGTAGATGGGGGCGGTGACCTCACGGTGATCCCACTCGCGTTGGGCCCAGGGGATAACTCGCTGCATTTGCTCGAAGTTAAAGGAGCGGGCGTTGCCGTAGTAGCGCTCCTCCATGGTTTGGGAGCCGCGGTCGAGCAGTGATTTGCCCTTCATGCCGTCGGGCAGAATGCGGGAGAGTTTGCCCAGCCCTTGGCGTAGGGGAGTGGGGACCTTTTCAAACGGAGCTAGGGACAGCGGCTCCTTGTAAATGGTGTAGCCACCAAAGAGTTCATCGGCGCCCTCACCGGAGAGCACAACCTTGACGTGCTTGCGGGCCTCTTCTGCCACGAAGTACAGCGGCACCAGGGAAGGATCCGCCACGGGGTAGTCCAGGTACCACATGATTTTGGGGATGGCGGCGGCGTATTCCTCCGGGGAGACAATCTTGACAATGTGTTCTACGCCGATGGCCGCGGCAGATTCCGCCGCCACATCTACCTCGGAGTAGCCTTCGCGTTCAAAGCCGGTAGTAAAGGTCAGCAGGTCCGGGTTGTGGCGCTTGGCCAGGGCGGCGATGGCGGTGGAGTCGATTCCCCCAGACAGGAAAGAACCCACGGTGACGTCCGCGCGCATGTGTTTTTCCACGGAGTCCTCTAGCGCGGTGGCTATCTTGTCAAATAGCTGTTGCTCGTCGCCCTTGGCTACCGCGGCTATGGGGAAGCTGGGCCGGAAGTAGCGGGTGGAGATTACCTCCCCGCCGGGGCGCAGGGTGACGGTGGAGCCGGATTCCACGCGCCGAATATTGGCGTGGAGGGATTCAGGTTCGGGTACATATTGCAGGTCAACGTAGTGCTCGATTGCGCGCCGGTCAAGGCTGAGATCTAGACCGATGTCCTCGGCCATTTCGAGGATGCACTTCATCTCTGAGGCAAAGACCGTGCCTGCCTGCGTGGTGGCGTAAAAAAGTGGCTTGATGCCAAATTGGTCGCGTGCGGCGAACATCGTCTTTGTCTCTGAGTCCCAGATGGCAAACCCGAACATGCCGCGCAGGTGGTTGACCACGTCCGCGCCCCAGTGGTGGTAGCCCACCACGATTGGCTCACCGTCGCCTTCAGTATTAAAGGAGTAACCCAGTTCCCCAAGCTCCTCACGGAGCTCAATGTAGTTGTAGATTTCCCCGTTGAAGGTCAAGGCGTAGCGCTCTGGGTTATCCTCTGGACCCCAGCGCAGGGGTTGGTCGGAGTGCTCAATGTCGATGATAGCCAGGCGGTTAAAGCCAAAAATGGCGTCATCATCGTGCCACGTACCGGCTGCATCTGGCCCCCGATGCCGCATGCAAGGCAAGGCCTGCTCAGTTGCCGCAAGGTACTCAGTTGCATTGCCCCGGGCAGTGAGCATGGTTAAAAGACCGCACATGTTTATTTTGCTCCTTATTATATGTATCAAAATCCACCGTCGGGCGGCGTCCCTGTCTATCCACTTTACGGCCAAACGCACGCGGAGTGTTACCAAGCCACGCCCGGGGTAGTGGTTCCAACGGCGCTGAATTAACCGGTGGGGCCCGTGCCGGCCCGCTGGACTTTCCCCTTTAGGGTGCAAACTTTCGGATAGGGTCAGTGAGTGGAGGTTGTGAAATGTCACACAGGGGTTGTGCTAGCGCGCCGTGGTGGGGCCCTGCCTTGCTTAGGGGATTGGGCTAATCAACTGTAGTATTAGGGAAGTAATGGCACTTAACTGCAGGCGCAGGCTAGCCCCTCTTAATCGTTTGAATGCGTCTGTAAATGACTTCTATAACACCTGTATGCACTATCCTGAGTGGGTAGGAATGCTCTGTGAGTATTCGAGAAGTTTAGTGTGGACAGAAAGGCAGAACACACGTGGGACAGCGTAAACAGCATAGTTTCGCCCGGAAAGCGGGCCTGGCTGGCGTACTGACCTTGGGTGCTACCGCCCTGGCAGCTTGTGACGTACAAGCGCCGGGTGCCGTAGAAAATCTCCTAGGATTCGGTTGGCCAAAGGGCATCACTCCGGAAGCGGAATCGATGTACAACTTTTGGATTTGGACCTGGGCAGTAGCCTGGTTCATTGGCTTTGTTATGTGGGGGCTCTTCCTCACCGCAATCTTCCGGTGGAGCGCAAAGCGCGCCAAGAAGGAAGGCAGGGGAGAATTCCCCAAGCAGCTGCAGTACAACGTGACTCTGGAAATGGTTCTCACGGTCGTACCGGTTCTTATCATTATGGGCCTGTTCTTCTTTACCGTGCAGGCACAGCAAAAAGTTGTGGCTCTGGACAAAGATCCCAAGGTCACCGTTGATGTAACTGCTTACCAGTGGAACTGGAAGTTCGGTTACGCCAACGTGTCTTCCGACCTTAGCGGGACTGGTCAGGAATATGACGGCACCGACGAAGAGCGCAATGCTTTGGCGGAGAAGTCCTCCCATGACCCTGATGGCGTTAAGAACCCTAACCCAATTCACGGCAAGTCCATGGGTGATCTTTCCTACCTGAACTACAACCAGGTTGAGACCGTGGGCAGCACTGAGGAAATTCCGGTTCTGGTTCTTCCCTCCCATACCCCCCTTGAGTTCCGTCTAGCATCCGCTGACGTTTCTCACGGCTTCTGGGTCCCCGAGTTTTTGTTCAAGCGCGACGTCTACGCTCACCCTGAAGCTAACCAGCAGGAGCGTCGTTTCCAGGTTGAAGAAATCAACCAGGAAGGTGCCTTTGTAGGACGCTGTTCTGAGATGTGCGGTACGTACCACTCGATGATGAACTTCGAGCTACGCGTTGTTACCCCGGAGCAGTTCTCCCAGTACATGGAGTTCCGCACCAACAACCCGGACGCACCTAACTCTGAGGCATTGGCAACCATCGGCGAAGAACCATACGCCGTTACCACCAAGCCATTCAGCTCCCTGCGCGACACCCGCACCGGAGACAACTACGTCGACACCAACGTAGCGGCATAAGGAACGAGGAAATTTAAAAATGCGTGCTGGATCAAACGTCTTTTACGGAATTGCTACCTACCTCATCGTCGCAGAGATTGTTTACATCTTCGGTGTGAACTATGTGCGTGATGACGGCTACCTCTACGTCGCGGAGTGGGTGGGTATCGTGTCCATGGCTCTAGCGGCCATCATGGCCTTGATGCTGGCTGCTTACCTGCAGCTGACTGACTCCAAGACCGACCTCGCCCCGGAAGATTGGGAGGAGGCAGAAACTGAAGACGGCGCAGGCATTCTTGGTTTCTTCTCACCCAACTCCATTTGGCCGCTGGCCATGACCGGCGCAATCGCTGTCCTGGGTCTGGGAATCATCTACCTGTACTACTGGATGATTGCTACCGGAGCCGTCCTCCTCGTCATCGCCGTCGGTGGGCTGTGCCTGCAGTACGGTCTTCCGAAGGAAAAGCACTAGCCAATAAAGGCCACACTTGTGCCACCTAGGGCCCATCCGAGCGAAAGCTGATATGGGTTTCTAGAAAATAACTTCTCAACCAACCCGGACTCCCTTCCCAGGGAGTTCGGGTTTTGGCATGTCGGATGGGAGTTTAAAAAGTTCCCGGCCCTAAAGAAAAAGTTGCGCCCGACCGCTCCCGGCGTGGATCCAAAGGGGACTGGCCTATGGCTCCGGGTGTAACAACGAAGCCCTGTCCGCTGCAAAAGTCCAGGTAGGTACTACTTTTGGCCGGGGGTCATTCAAAAGTTGCAAACAGGCCAAGCGTTCGCAGTGGCCTATGTGATTTACGTCTCTCAAGATTTCCTCTGGTTGCGTGGGGCAAGGCGCAGATTGGTTGGTGGGGACGTGGGGCGTGCTCCTCGGCCGGTGACCTTTGTGGGCGTGCGGCCGTTCTACCTGCGGGGATGGTGGGTCGTATCAAAAGTGAAAAAGTTCCCGCGGGTGCGGAAATTTCTTTTCCGTGTTTAGCCGGTGCGTGTGGGCTGTGGAAAGCGTGGGGGCTGGCTGAAAACTGCGGGGGGATTCGCGTGTATTAGTTGGACTAAACGGCCATACTAGAAAGCGTGACGAGCACAGTTTCAAATCAAGGTATGGCAGCACCACGTGTTGCCGCGCTGAACCGACCCAATATCGTCAGCGTTGGCACCATCGTGTTCCTGTCTCAGGAATTAATGTTCTTCGCCGGACTATTCTCGATGTGGTTCACATCGCGAGCAAACGGACAACAGGGCGACTGGGCCCATTGGACCGAACATATTAACTTGCCCATGGGCTTTATTATTACGTTCGTTCTAATTTCTTCGTCTGTGACCTCACAGTTCGGCGTCTTCGCAGCTGAAAGGGGGGACGTATATAAGCTTCGACTGTGGTACATGGTAACGCTCTTACTGGGTGTTGTCTTCCTTTGCATCATGGCGTACGAGTGGACTGAATTGATTATCCACGGCGTGACCGTGCAATCCAGCGTTTTTGGTTCGGTCTTCTACATCTTGACCGGCTTCCACGCTGCACACGTAACGGCAGGTCTGTTGGCCTTCGTTATCATCTTGCTCCGTATCGCTAAGTCTAAGTTCACGCCAGCTCAGGCAACCGCTGCTATGGCAGTGTCGTACTACTGGCACTTCGTGGACGTTGTGTGGATCGGCGTGTTCTTCGTCATCTACGTCATTCGTTAGGCAGCTAGGTAAGCCGCAGGCTTGCCACCAGCCATGTATTTCCGCGTAAGAAGCAAAAATAAGGAAAGTAATGGATACCAATCCGAATAACGTCGTACAGACATCAGGCAGCACCCCTGATGCAGCTGCGGCTAAAAAGACCCGCCGCCGCCGTAAGGCGAAGCGTACGCTTGCGGGTGCTTTCGCGCTGACCGTCGGTTTATCCGGCGCCGGAATCTTAGCCTCAGCGCTATCTCCGGAAGCTCAGGTCGCGACCGCACAGAAAGATGACCAGGCCCTCATTCAAGAGGGTAAGGACATCTATGACACCGCTTGCATTACCTGCCATGGTGCTAACCTTCAGGGGCTAGAAGGACGCGGTCCTTCCCTGGTAGGTATTGGTGCAGGTTCCGTGTACTTCCAGGTACACTCCGGGCGCATGCCTATGATGTCCATGGACGCACAGGCAGAGCGCAAGACCCCCCGCTACACCGAGCAGCAGACGCTAGCACTTGCAGCGTTTGTCGCAGCCAACGGTGGCGGGCCAGACATCGTGTACAACGAGGACGGCACAGTAGCGCAGGAATCCCTGCGCGGTGCTAACTACAATGGCCAGATTCAGCCGGCAGACGTTGCCAAGGGTTCTGAGCTGTTCCGCATGAACTGCGCCTCCTGCCATAACTTCACCGGCCAGGGCGGCGCGCTGTCCTCCGGTAAGTACGCTCCACCCCTGGGTCCAGCGAACGAGCAGGAAATTTACCAGGCAATGTTGACTGGACCGCAGAACATGCCCAAGTTCTCCGACCGCCAGCTCACGGCTGACGAAAAGAAGGACATCATCGCTTTCATCAAGTCCGCAGGCGAAACCCCATCGCCGGCTGGTTATGACCTTGGTGGTCTTGGCCCAGTCGCCGAGGGTCTAGCAATGTGGATAATTGGTATCAGCGTTCTGTGTGCCGCCGCTATGTGGATTGGATCACGCCAATGAGTAATGTAAAGAAAACCTACACAGACGCCGAGCTCAAGAATATGAGCGACGCAGAACTCACCGCCCTGGGCGCTGAGATGGATGGCGTGACTGTTGCATTCCGCAAGCCGCGCTTTGAGGTACCCAATGACCCAGCGGATAAGAGCGCTAGCATTGGCGTAGGGATCTGGGCTTTGGTGTCCATCCTTTTCGCCGTGGCATTCTTGGCCGTCTACATCTTCTGGCCGTGGGAATTCAAGACCCACGGTGATGAGGGCCTGGCTTGGCACCTTCTCTACACCCCGCTACTTGGTCTTACCTCTGGTATCTCCATCCTGGCGCTGGGCGTAGCTGTTGTTCAGTACGTCAAGAAAATCCTGCCGGAGGAAGTTTCCGTTCAGCGCCGTCACGACGGCGCTTCGGATGAAATCGACCGCCGCACCCTCACCGCGCTGCTTAATGACTCTTGGTCCACCTCGACTCTGGGTCGCCGCAAGACCCTGATGGGTCTGCTCGGTGGAGCAGCAGTACTGTTCGGGCTGACCGTGGTCGCGCCTTTGGGCGGCACTATCAAGAACCCCTGGAAGGTTCGCCACGAACTGGATTACTCCGGTGACGGCACCTTGTGGACCTCCGGTTGGACTTTGGTTGAAAAGGGCGTCAAGCTCTACCTCGCCCGTGACACTGGCGCGGTTGCACAAATGCACACTTCCCAGTCCGGTTCGCACATGACCACTCAGGGTGTTACCCGCCTCGTGCGCGTACGTCCGGAGGATCTTGCAGCGGGCGGTATGGAAACCGTATTCCCGTTGGCAGAGGGCGACGTCAACGACGGCGAACTCTACGACCCGGAGAAAGACGTATACGAAGCCCAGATGCACTCCATCCACGGCAACCGTAACGCAGTCATGCTGATCCGTTTGCGCAATTCCGATGCCCGCAAGGTCATCGAGCGCGAAGGCCAGGAAGACTTCCACTACGGTGATTACTACGCTTACTCCAAGATTTGTACCCACATTGGTTGCCCCACCTCGCTATACGAGCAGCAAACCAACCGCATCCTTTGCCCCTGCCACCAGTCGCAGTTTGACGCTCTGCAGTACGCAAAGCCGGTCTTCGGGCCCGCCGCACGTGCACTTCCGCAGCTGCCTATTACTGTTGACGAAGAGGGCTACCTCATCGCAGCGGGCAATTTCGTAGAGCCGGTTGGTCCGGCATTCTGGGAGCGTAAGTCATAATGAGCACAAAACTAGGCCACATTGGCAATAACCTCGACGAGCGGTTCACCGCTTCGGGCTTCCTTCGCCCGCAGCTTAACAAGGTGTTCCCAACTCACTGGTCCTTCATGCTGGGTGAGATGGCGCTTTACAGCTTCATCATCCTCCTGCTGACCGGTACCTACCTGGCACTGTTCTTTGACCCTTCCATCACGAAGGTCATCTACGACGGTGCGTACACTCCACTCAATGGCGTGGAGATGTCTTCTGCATACGCTTCCGCCCTGGATCTTTCCTTCCAGGTTCGCGGTGGCTTGTTTATCCGCCAGATGCACCACTGGGCAGCACTGCTGTTTATGATGTCCATGGTTGCGCACATGCTCCGTATTTTCTTCACCGGCGCGTTCCGTCGCCCACGTGAGGCAAACTGGATCATTGGCTGCACCCTGATTCTCCTGGGCATGATCGAGGGCTTCCTCGGTTACTCGCTGCCCGATGACCTGCTGTCTGGCGTTGGTCTTCGAATCATGTCCGCCATCATCCTGGGTCTGCCTATCATTGGCACCTGGTTGCACTGGGCAATCTTCGACGGTGACTTCCCCTCTGACCTCATGCTGGACCGTTTCTACATCCTCCACGTGCTGGTCATCCCGGGCATCATCCTGGCCCTGATTGCGGCTCACCTTCTTATCGTCTGGTTCCAGAAGCACACCCAGTTCCCCGGACCTGGCCGCGCTGAGAACAACGTGGTCGGTGTCCGCATTATGCCGGTCTTCGCCACGAAGGCTATCGGCATGGGCTTGGTTGTAGCCGGCGTTCTTGCTCTGATGTCTGGTCTGCTGACCATCAACGCCATCTGGCTGCTTGGCCCCTACAACCCATCGCAGGTCTCCGCTGGTTCCCAGCCGGATATCTACATGCTGTGGACTGACGGCCTGGCCCGTGTTATGCCGGCGTGGGAGCTTTACCCATTCGGACACACCATCCCCGGTGCGTTCTGGGTCATGCTGGTTGCCGGTGCCATGGTTGCGCTGTTGATTGCGTACCCATTCATTGAAAAGAAGTTCACCGGTGATGACGCCCACCACAACTTGCTGCAGCGTCCCCGCGACGTTCCGGTTCGTTCCGGTCTGGGTGCCATGGCTATTACCTTCTTCGTGCTGGTTACCATCTCCGGTGGTAACGACCACGTGGCTAACTTCTTCCAGATTTCGCTTAACGCGATGACCTGGGTTGGCCGTATCGGTATCCTTATCCTGCCTCCAATCGCTTACTTCCTGACCTACCGCATTTGCATTGGTCTGCAGCGTTCGGACCGTGAGGTCCTTGAGCACGGTATTGAAACCGGTATCATCAAGCAGCTGCCTAACGGTGCCTACATTGAGGTTCACCAGCCTCTGGGCCCAGTTGATGAGCACGGTCATCCAGTACCGCTGCCTTACGCTGGTGCTCCCGTTCCCAAGCAGCTCAACCACTTGGGCTTTGCCGACTCAGAGACCCACGGTGTCTTCTCCCCGGTGGATCCGTCCATCCAGGCGAAGAAGCGCGCTATCGCACACGAAAACCACGAAGAGGAAATGGACATGTTCCGTCGCCTCAACGAGGCCAACATGCGCGACGACGAGGAAAACGGCCGCATTTAAGCCTTAGATTTAGAAACTGTCTCCGTATACCGCCGCCCCGGCTTTCCGCTGGGGTGGCGGTTTCGTCGTTTTACCGTCATGGTGCCGGACCCATCCTTTTGCCACCCGGGGCCTTCTCTGTCCGGGCGGTTGCTGCCGGGTTATCTAGGCCGGCCTCAAGGCCAGGGCAGACACGCTAGCGCTGCGGCAACCTAGCGCGGGGGAGGCGAGCCTCCATGGCCTTCCAGGCTCCGTGGGGTGCCCGCTGGACTTCGTGTGGCCGGAAATAGGGTTGCGGGGTGCTAGGCGCGGCCGGGAAGGGCGCTAGGTGGGGGAGAAGGCCACTGCGGATGCCCCCGGGCATGGTGGGCGTGAATCTCGCGCCAGGCGCCGCCCTGTTTAGCCCACGCGGGGCAGTCCGGGGCGTGGTTGCGTGGCTGCTTTGCAGTCAGGTGTGGCTGGGTGGCGCTGCTCTACAGCCCGCTGTGGGTTCAACATCTCCTACGGCTTCGCGTTGTGTGTTTGTTGCCGTTCCCCGGGTTCCGGCTGGCTCCCGGCTGGCTCCCGGTGGGCGCCGGGCTTGGGGTCGGATGACCTCCCGGGGGTTTAAATGGGCCAGACACTGAAACAGGTGGGGCAGGAGTCAACTATTGCTGCGGAAAGCGCTGACGTCTGATGTTTGGGAGTGAGTTTCCAGTGGGCTTTATGGGGGTTTTGTTGCCACTGTTACAAAGGTGTGATCAGGAACACATTTTAAATTTTCCGGCGGCTGCCTGTCTTTCTTCGGTGTCTAAGGGTTGCTTTGTGGTTCGCCGTTTGCGCAGGAAGGTGGGGGTTTTCCGGGAAGGCTGCGAATGGGTCCCGCTTCAAATTGGGGTTGGGAAACAAATGATAACGCATTGATAACAGCTTGATAACGGAGCCTGTGCCGTGTCGGGATGGACATGGACGGTCAATATTTCGTAACCTAATTGAGACATTGAGGCCAGGCACTGGCACCAAGAAATTAAACACAGTATTAAACACGCGCCGCATCTGGCTCACTCCTTCATTTAGTGGAGGGCCAGGCGGAGGTAGCAACTACAGTAATGTTGCCACCAAAGAACGTTTGGCCCGCTTTTAGGGTCAGAGCTTCTTGCTTCCCGGTAAATATCCTCAGACCCCTTGGGGCTGAAGTGGGAAAGTGGCTAGCGGAACCCGCCCCAGAGAAGGCGGAGGATGCAGTTTGCAAGAAGTAGGCGCGCACAACGATTTGGAGTTATTTGTGGCTAAGCACCGTAAGCAGAGCACTGGCACTACCCGCCGTATGGCAACCACCGCAGCAGTCGCTGCAACCGCATCCGTGGCAGTTCCAACTACCGCCCAGGCGACTGAAGTAGTTATCCCGAACACCGGGTTCTCTATAAATGTAGATGGCATCGAAAATATCCCGGGCATCAAGAACGTGCCTAATATTGGCGCCTACGTGCCCTCCCTGGCCGGCCAGGTTGCCCCTCAGTCCATCGCTGAGTACGCATCCAACATCGTTGCCCCGCCCGCGCCTCCTGCTCCTTCCAAGGGTGAGCTAGTGCTTGCTGCTGCTCGCTCTGCGATGGGCGCGCCGTACGTATGGGGTGCCGCTGGACCCAGCGCTTTCGATTGCTCCGGTCTGACTTCCTGGGCATACGCTCAGGCTGGCATCTCTATCCCTCGCACTTCCTACGCTCAGGCAGCGCAAGGCCAGCGCGTATCCATGGCTGATATCCAGCCCGGCGACATCGTGGTGTACTACGGCGGCGCTTCCCATGTTGGCATCTACGCTGGCAACGGCATGATCATCGACGCTCTCAATGCTGGTGCCCCAGTGGGTCAGCGCTCGGTCAACTACATGCCCATCCACTCCATCGTGCGTTACTAGGAGTTACCTGCCTCGCTGGTAGTTACTTAACTCTAAACTTTCTGAGGCTGCCATCTTTTCTCACCGGTCTCAGTACGCACTCAAACCCCTCTCCAATACTTGTCACCCCACACCGGTTCAGTCTCTCTAGCTGAACATATCCCTGGTGTGGGGTTTCGTTGTGGGGCAGTTGTTGTAGTGCACGGCGCGATCTCCTATAGTAGTTAGACTTAAGAAAACCCTAAGTTTCGCGGTGTATTACTTCACCTGCCGCCAAGCTCAGGGGTCTAGGATTTTGCAGTGTAAAGGGTTGTTGAGTGCGCTATTTTTATCACCTTCCGGTTCGTTCCCGCGTTCGCCCCTTGTTGGGTTTCGGTGCCTGTGTATGTATCGCCAGCGCTACCGTGGGCATCGGCATGGCCTCGGCACAAGATCTTCTCCCCAGAGAGCGGATCGTGACTCCTGGCGGGAACCTGGAGATAGACCCTAACGCGGACATCGCCGCACTAGTCGAAGAAGTTTCTGCGGTTGCCCGCGAGGTGTCGGCTAAAAGCGAGGAAGTCAAAGAACTTGAGCTTAAGCTAGGGGAGCAGGAGAGGGCCGTTGCGGAAGCCGAGCTCCGCGCAGAGGCCGCCCGCCGGGGACTGGAGCAGGCAACCCAGACCGTTCAGCAGCAGCAAGACGATATTGACCAGCTGGCACTGGCCCGTTACCGAGGTCGGACCAGATCTGTACTAGGTACAACCTTGTCTTCCGAAAACCCACAAGAGGCCGCAGAGCGGCTGGGCTACATGGGAGCCCTGAGCCGGGACGCCCACCGCAAGCTCATTGGTTCCGCGAAGGTAGCGCGGGACTCCCGCGCAGCCCGCGCCAAGTCAGAAGAAGCCGTCGCTGAGGCTGTGGCCAAGCGCGAGGACCTAGCCCGCCGCAAGTTCGAACTTGAAAAGCACAAGGCGGACCTTGAGCTCCAAAGGCGGGCCATCGAGGAGCGCGTGGACTCGCTCAATGAGCAACAACGCCGCGCGTGGGAGGGCCAATTCGGCCCGGACGTGGAGCTGGATCCCGCCTTGCTTGACACACTGGCTGCCTCCGGGACAGGTGGCCAAGCCGCACTTTCCGCGCTTACCCGCCAAGGCGCACCCTATGGGTGGGGTTCTACGGGGCCGGAACAATTTGATTGCTCAGGGCTAATGGTGTGGGCCTATGCCCAGCAAGGAGTGACAATCCCGCGCACCTCCCAGGCGCAGATAGCCGGCGGCAGGCCGGTGCCAACGGATGAGCTGCAACCCGGGGATATCATTGGCTACTTCCCAGGGGTTACCCACGTTGGCATGTACATAGGCAACGGCCAGGTGGTTCACGCCTCTACCTACGGCATCCCGGTGCAAGTAGTGCCACTCAATTCCATGCCGGTGGCTGGCGCCGTGCGCTACTAGCGCACTAACCTAGGGCACATGCCGCGTACCTTAGTTGTTACCAATGACTTTCCGCCCACCATCGGTGGTATCCAGTCCTACCTGCGGGACTTCCTGGCAACCCTGGACCCGGAGGAGGTAGTGGTTTTTGCCTCCACCCAGGACCAGGCGGCCGCCGCCCACTGGGACGCGGCCGCGCCGTACCAAGTCATCCGCTGGCCCCACCGGATTATGCTCCCCACACCCGCCACCGCCCGCCGTATGCAACAGCTCATCCGGGAGCTGGACATAGAGGTGGTGTGGTTTGGGGCAGCGGCGCCACTAGCGCTGATGGGTAAGGCCGCAAAACAAGCCGGAGCCCGCCGGGTTATCGCCTCCACTCACGGGCATGAGGTGGGATGGTCCATGCTGCCCCCAGGTCGGGTGGCGCTGCGGGCCATTGGCAGGCACGCTGACGTGGTCACCTATATCTCGGCCTACACCAAGCGCCGCCTCCGCAGGGCCTTTGGCCCAAACCCGCAGTGGGCACACCTTCCCAGCGCGGTGAGTCTGCAGGATTTCCGCCCCGGCGGGGACCAAGAAGCCGCCAAGAGACACTTCGGGCTGGACCCCTCCCGGCCGGTTATCGTGTGTATTTCCCGCTTTGTTCCCCGCAAGGGCCAGGACCAGCTGCTGCGGGCCATGCCCCGGCTTAGCCCCAACGGTGCCCAACTGCTGCTGGTGGGACGCGGGCGCTACCGGGCAAAATTGGAAAAGATCGCGGCGCAGTCCTTTCCAGGCGCGGTGTTTTGGGAGGCCAGAGACACCGCAGAGCTGGCACAGGCGCTGCAGGCCGCAGATATTTTCGCCATGCCGGCGCGCACCCGCGGCTGGGGCCTCGACGTTGAAGGCCTGGGAATCGTTTACCTCGAGGCACAGGCCGCCAGCGTTGCGGTGGTGGCAGGAAATTCAGGTGGTGCCCCTGAAACGGTGACACCGCAGTCCGGGCTGGTGATTAACGGCCGCAAGCTGGGCCAGCTGGTGGCCGCGCTAGAGACGCTGTTGGCCAATCCTGGCCTGCGCCGGGAGATGGGGGCTGCGGGGCGCGCGAACGTGGAGCAGAACTGGACGTGGGAGACCATGGGTGGGCGCCTGCGTGCCCTGCTCCGCTCCGGCGGTTAGATTCTTATCCCCCGCCCGGTATATCCTTAAACCCATGCATAATCTCACCCCGGCTGCCGCCAGCTCCCCCCTGACAGTGGGGTTTGATATAGGCGGCACCAATCTGCGCGCCGGAGTAGTTGACGCCCACGGTGAGCTCATCCATTCGCGGTCCACGCCCACGCCGCAGGAACCGGAGGCCTTGGACGCGGCCGTAGTCACAGTGATTGAGGACCTGCGCCAGGAATTCGACATCGCAGCGGTGGGCCTGGCAATTGCCGGGTTTATTGATCCGCAGCGGGAAATAGTGCGCTTTGCCCCGCACCTGCCGTGGGTTGACGCCCCCGTGCGCGCCAACCTGCAAGCGCGGGTAGATATCCCCGTGGTCATTGAGCATGACGCCAACTCTGCGGCCTGGGCGGAATGGCGCTTCGGAGCCGGGCAGGGAGCGCGGGACTGGGTTTTCATGGCGGTAGGCACCGGGATTGGTGCAACGCTTATCACCGGGGAATCCATCTACCGGGGCGCGTTTGGCACCGCGCCGGAATTTGGCCACCTAGTGGTAGTCCCCGGTGGGCGGGAGTGTTCATGCGGCAAACACGGTTGTCTAGAGCGCTACGCCTCCGGAACGGCGCTTCCAGACACGTTCCGGGAGCTGCGCGGTAAATTTCCGGACTCCACGCTAGGCGTGGATGCCAAGGGCGCGGATATAGCCCAGGCTGCCCGTGAAGGTGATCCCCTGGGGGTGGCCGTCATGGAAGACTTTGCGCAGTGGCTGGGCCAAGGCCTGTCCATTGTGGCGGACGTCCTAGACCCAGAACTCATTGTCCTAGGCGGGGGAGTGGCCGGGGACGCGGACATCTACTTGGACACCGCAGCGCAAACCATGGCGCGCTCCATCGTGGGGGCCGGGCACCGGCCGGTTGCGCGGGTTGTTACTGCTAAGTTGGGGTCCGCTGCGGGTATGATTGGCGTAGCGGACTTGGCACGTACAGTGGCAAGTGGCTAGAACTAGTCTCAACCTGCTGCTTAGCAGGAGATGGAAAACCTCAAGAATCCCAGAAGATAACTGAAGAGATCAAAGACAAAGATCTGCGGTCACTGAAAAGGAAAAATCGGAGCACGGCACGTGAAAAACACCTGGTACTCGCTGTTTAAAAACGTCATTTTTGGCCCAGCGCTGCGCGTGTGGAACCGTCCATGGGCCCGCGGGATGGACAACGTCCCCGCCACCGGACCGGTAATCGTGGCCTCCAACCACCAGGCCGTGATGGACTCCTTTTTCTTCCCACTAATGTGCCCGCGGGAGATAACCTTCCTGGCAAAATCGGAATACTTCACCTCACCTGGCCTCGTGGGCCGCGCGCAGAGGTGGTTTTTCACCACGGTGGGCCAAATCCCGGTTTATCGCACTAGCGCTACAGCCTCGGATGACATGATTGCGGCGGCCACCAAGGCGCTGAGTGAGGGGGAGGCCATCTGCATCTATCCGGAGGGCACCCGCTCCCCGGACGGTCGCGTCTACCGCGGGCGCACCGGCATGGCCCGTCTGGCAATGGAAACCGGGCACCCAGTGGTCCCCGTGGCTATGTTTAACACCCGCGAAGCCAACCCCATTGGCACCTGGATCCCCCGCCCCAAGCGGGTGGGCATGGTGGTAGCAGAACCTATTGACCCGCACGCCTGGGCCGCCCAACGCGAATTGGACCCCGCAGAACATAGCACTCAACGTGAATTCACGGATTTTTTCATGCACAAGCTGGCCAAGCTGGCCAAGCAGCCTTACGTTGATGTCTACGCCACCAAGGTCAAAGAATCCATGGAGGCGGGCAACGGCTACCCCGCGGGCGCGGAAAAGACCCCGGAAGGAAATTAGTTCCGCAATGACATCCCCTATGGCGGGGGTCCGCTTGGCATGGCCGGACGTGGCGCGGGGTATCTCTATCATGGGCGTGGTTGTGCTGCATGTATCCCTAGCGGTTCCGGAGGGCCAACTTACGTGGTTAGCCCAGCTCAACAGTTTTATTCACCCGTTGCGTTTACCGCTGTTTTTCGTGGTCAGTGGGTATTTCTCCACGAAGGTTTTGTCCATGACCTTTTCCCAACTTTTCACCCGGCGGTTGTGGTTTCTTCTGGTTCCTTATCTGGTGTGGGGGTTGGTGGAGCTCCACACCAATAGCTTGCTCTACCACGTGGCTTTTGGTGACCCTGTGCGTGGGGTGGGGGAGAACCTGGGAATTCTAGCGTTGGGGCACTCGATGGGCTGGTTTCTGCATTCGCTGATTTTGTACAACTGTTTTTTGTGGTTGGTGCGCAACCGCCCGGTGTGGCAGGCACTGGTAGCTAGCTTCTTCCCGCTGTTGTTGCTGGGCTTTGCCGGTGACCTCTACGCCATAGGCAAGGCAGTGATGTTCCTGCCGGTGTTTGTGGCCGGTGCCTTGTTGCGCGAATACATTCGGGAATTTGCCAACGCAATCGAGTCTTGTGCTAGGCCCACGTGGAAGACTTTCGCGGCCTACACGGTGGCTATCGGGGGCTACGTAGCGGGTCTGGCGGTGCGCGATGGCTGGGACCACCGCCCCAACGCGGTCCTGGACCTGCCATGGATAACCCCCGGCGCGGCCACGGTGGGCACCCCTGAGATCTACCTCCTCCTGCGCGCTACAGAACAGGCCCTGGAGCTGCCCATGGCCATCGCGGCCGCGGTGTTAATCGCGCGTATCCCCACGCTGTGCGCCCCGCTGAGGTTCGTGGGCCGGCATACCTTGGCGCTCTATCTGGGCCACCCCATCGCGCTGACTTTGGGATTCGGTTTTCTCCACCACTACCTAGGTGCGGACATCTTCCTGGGAGGGCCGTTCCCGCTGGGCAGCACCCGCGTATGGGTTGTCATCTGCCTGGGCATCTGCGCTGCCGGCGGCTTGGCGCTGTGGGCGGTGGGAAAAATCCCTTACCTTTCCTGGAGCTTGCGCCCGCCGGCAATTGAGCCGTGTACCGCAGCCCCCAAAGCCAGGGCCACGCAGACCCAGGCGTAGCTGTTTCCCACTACCGCGTGCCACAGCTGCCAGTGGTGTTCCGCGCCGCCGCCGTGGGGCACCAGGTAAGGAAGCCGTGCGGCTGCCACCAGCCACACCATTCCTGCCCAGGCCCACCGCCCGTGGTAGGCCAGATACAGCGCGCCCAGCGGAAGCCAGAGGAAGTGGTGGGTCCACGACACCGGGGAGCCCAGCAGTGCTGCAAGGCTGGCTAGCAGCGTCAGCGCCAGGGGATCTGCCCGGTGGCGGTACATAGCAACCGCCAGCACTGCGCCCACGGCGGCCACCCCGGTAAACCACCAGATATCACCGTGTCCAGGCAGGGCGCGCGCTAGTACCCCGCGCAGCGATTGGTTGGAGACATACTCCAAGCTCCCAATCCTGCTGGGGTCTAGCAGCGTGGTGGTCCAATACTCGAGGCTATCGGCCGGTAACGCTATGAAGGCCAGCGCCGTGGCCAGGCCGGCGGTGGCTAGTGCCCGGGCGGCAGCGCGCAGGTCGCGGTGGAAGACTAGCGCGGCCACAAACACCAGGGGCGTAAGTTTTACGGCCACGGCCAGCCCCGTGGCTACGCCGCGCCAGCGGTGGTGGCGGGGGAGCGCGGAATCGTAGAGTACCGCTGCGGCAAGGAGGATATTGATTTGTCCCAGTGCCAGGTTGTGGTCCAGAGGTTCGCACAGTAGTAGTAAGGCCGCGGCCCATGGCCACTCCGGTGCGATAAGCCGGGCGCACCACCACGTCCCGGCTGCTAGCAGGGCCGTCCAGGCCACGCTGAGTACCGGCCAAGGCAGGCCCGCCAATGGCGCAAAAAGTACGGCCGCAAAGGGAGGATAGGTAAAAGGCAGCTGGCCGCCTGCTACGCCGATGCCCCCGGAGTACAGCTCCTGCGCTAGCGTCACCGCGCGCCCACCGCCGCGGTAGACGTCTAAGTCCAGGTGGTAGTACAACACCAGCCCCTCGCCGCGCACGAGTGCCACCACGTCAATAACACGAATGGCTACCAGGACTAACGCCAGCGCCATGGCGGCCCGGTTGAGATTGACGGTCATAGCACCCCAGTCTAGTGGCGGCGGGTAGCAGCCGATAAGCTGAGAGCCGTGCGTTACTTTTATGACACCGAATTCATTGAAGATGGCCAGACTATTGAGCTGGTCTCCATTGGCATAGTTGCTGAAGACGGGCGCGAATACTACGCGGTGTCTACAGACTTTGACGCCGCGAAGGCCAACGCCTGGGTGCGCGAGAACGTACTCAACCAGTTGCCCAGCCCCAGCAGCAAGGCGTGGAAACCCCTGGACACCATCCGCGCGGAGGTCCTGGAATTTCTGTGCCGCCCCACCAGCCAGGTCCAGCTGTGGGCCTGGGTGGGCGCCTATGACCACGTGGTGTTGGCGCAGCTGTGGGGGGATATGACGGGATTGCCGCGAACGCTGCCGCGCTACACGCGTGAGCTGCGCCAATACTGGGAGTTCGCCGGGCGGCCCGCGCTGCCGCCGGTACCGGATGGCAACCACGACGCCCTGGTGGACGCGCGCCACAACTTGGCTAAGTTCCGGGCGTGCCAGGCTGTATTACCCCTATCTGCCAGCAACAAAGCTATTTTCTAACGGGGGATAGAAAAATAATGGGCATACAACCACCTAACTGTGCTTAAATGAATTGGTGAGTTGGACAGTAGATATTCCCAAAGACGCTTTGCCTGATCTTCCCCCCTTGCCAGAAGGCATTGAGGAGAAATTCCAAGATGTAATCTCGCGTGACGCGAAACAACAGCCTTCCTGGGATCAGAGCCAAGCAGATAATGTACGCAAGATTCTAGAATCCGTGCCTCCCATCGTGGTGGCACCAGAAATTGAATCCCTCAAACGCCGCCTGGCGGACGTGGCCCTAGGTAAGGCCTTCTTGCTGCAGGGTGGTGACTGTGCGGAATCCTTTGAATCCAACACAGAGCCCCACATCCGCGGCAACATCAAGACCTTGCTGCAGATGGCAGTGGTGTTGACATACGGCGCGGCCACCCCGGTGGTCAAGATTGGCCGTATTGCCGGTCAGTACGCCAAGCCCCGTTCCTCTGACACGGACGCCTCCGGCCTGAAGAGCTACCGCGGTGACATTGTCAACGGCGTAGAGCCCACCGAGGAAGCCCGCCGCCACGATCCCGCCCGCATGGTCCGCGCCTACGCGAACTCCTCGGCGGCCATGAACCTGGTCCGCGCGCTGACGTCCTCCGGAACGGCGGACCTCTACCGCCTGCATGAGTGGAACCGTGAATTCGTGGCCAACTCCCCGGCAGGTGCTCGCTATGAGCAGCTAGCCGGTGAGATTGAGTCCGGCCTGGCGTTTATGAACGCCTGTGGCGTGGATGACCACACGCTGCGCTCTGCGGAGATCTTCTGCTCCCATGAGGCCTTGCTCAAAGATTACGAGCGCTCCATGCTCCGGCTGGGCAAGGATATCAATGGCAACACCAAGCTCTATGACCTCTCCGCGCACCAGGTGTGGATTGGTGAGCGCACCCGTGGCTTGGAAGACTTCCACGTCAACTTCGCGGCGCTCATCGGCAACCCTGTGGGCATCAAGCTGGGCCCTGGAGTGACCCCGCAAGAGGCCGTGGAATACGCCGAGCGCCTGGACCCGGACCGCGAGCCCGGCCGGCTGACCATGATTGTCCGCATGGGCCATGACAAGATTCGTACCGTGCTGCCCCCCATCGTCAAAGCGGTGGAGGACTCCGGCCACAAGGTTATTTGGCAGTCGGACCCCATGCACGGCAATACTTTCACCACCTCGAACAACTACAAGACCCGCCACTTTGACAAGATTTTGGATGAGGTCCAAGGCTTCTTCGAGGTCCACCGCGAGCTGGGCACCCACCCCGGCGGCATCCACCTGGAATTCACTGGAGAAGATGTCACCGAGTGCCTTGGCGGTGCCGCCGATATCTCCGAGGTAGACCTCCCCGGCCGCTACGAATCCGCGGTCGATCCCCGCCTCAACACGCAGCAATCCCTGGAGCTTTCCTTCTTGGTATCAGAGATGTTGCGCAACCAGAACAAGTAAGAAGTAGATCACTTTTGTTCTACCCCGCCGCACCCCGGAACTTATCCCCGGAGTGCGGCGGTTTTTCGATGTCCCCCACCTGCCGCGATGGCTAGAGGTCTTTAGAAGTAAACCCCTGAGCCAAGAGACAGTCCGCCGATAGCTAGCGCGGCGGCTAGCGCCAGGACCGCCAGTAGCCAGAGAACGAAGACCACTGGTGAGCGGTTGCTCAGGACTTGACGGGGCCGGTGCGGCTCCACCGTGTGGCTCATCCCTAGCGCGGGGACTTGTCCGCCGGGGTGCCCACCAGCTAGCTGGCCGGGAACGCGCGCCGGCAGTGGGGCGGCAGCCGGCGCGGCCGGGGGCATGTGCTGCTGTGGAACCTGCCCCGGAACCTGCGACCGAGCTTGCCCCGGAACCTGCCCCGGAACCTGCGACCGAGCTTGCGCCGGAACCTGCCCCGGAACCTGCGGCCGAGCTTGCGGGCCGGGGTAGCTGGGGGCCGGGACTTGGCGGGGTGAGTCTGGGTGGTGAAAACTCAACCGGCCCGGTTGGTCGTAGAGGGTTTCCGGATTGTCTTGGCGGGTCTGCCCATGGTCAAACAGCGTCTCCTTGTGGCGTTCGGGCGGGGAGGGCGGGGACACCTTGGTGGAACTAGCACTAGCGGACTCGCTGCGGGTGGGGGGAGCCTGCTCATCTTCAACTGCGGGAAATTCCCGGGTAGCGTCAAAAACGGGGTCGTGGTTGATACCGGTGAAGTTAGTGGGCTGGGCGGCCGTGCGCGCGGCGGCCGAATTTTTGGGAACCGGCACCACAAAAGCGGGCAATTCCAGCTCTGCGGCGACGTCGTCTAGGGCGGCCAAGAACTCGGCGGCATCGGCAAAGCGCTGCTGGGGATCGCGCGCCGTGGCGGAACCAACTAACGCGTCAAACAACGGCGGAACGCCCTCCACGCGGGAAGACGGCGCCGCCACATCCTGGTGCAGGCGCGCCTTAGCGTGATCCAAGGGGCTGTCCCCCTTAAAAGGCGTCTCCGTGGTCAGCAGCTCGTAGAGCACCACGCCCGCGGAATACACGTCCGAGGCCGCCGTGATGTTATCCCCCGTGACCTGCTCCGGGGAGAGGTAGGACACGGTGCCAATTATCTGATTACCGGTGCCCGCCTGCGCGGCCGCGCGAATGAGCCCAAAATCCCCCAACTTCACCCGGTTATCCGAGTCAATGAGCACGTTATCCGGCTTGATATCCCGGTGTACCAAGCCGCGGGCGTGGATGACCGAAAGCCCGCTGAGCACCGCGCGCATAACGGCAGTGGCCGCGTGCGGGGGCATGGGTCCGCGCTCCGCCAACAGCTCGCGCAACGTCCCGCCGGTGATAAGCTCCATCACCAAAAATATAGGCTGTCCGCCGGCGGAGAAATCATGGATGGACACCAAATTGGGGTGGGTGAGCTGCGCCATGCCCCGGGCCTCCCGCGTAAAGCGCTGCACGAACTGCGGATCTTCCGCCAAATGCTCATGCATGACCTTGGCGGCCACGGAACGCCCCAGCCGCATATCCACGCAGCGGTATACCGTGGACATCCCGCCGCGCGCGATGGGGCGGTCAATCCGGTAACGGTCATCTAGGACGTCGCCTATAGCCAAAGAACTCATGCCTTACAGTATGGCCTATTTTCCAGCTAGATTGATCCATACCGTGCCAGCCGGGTTAAAGTGGTGGCGTGAGCGAAGTAGAAGAAAACAAATACGACCTTGATGAACTCCTCTCCGGAGATGAGATGCTGACGCTACCCGAGGTAGCCGACCGCCTGGGAATTGTCGTTTCCCGCGTGCATGACCTGCTGCATGACCGCAAGATGATCGCCTGGCGCAACAAAGACGGTATCCGGTTAGTCCCGGAGTTGTTTTTCAACGCCAAAGACAAAGTATCCAAGTACGTCACCGGCACCATCACGGTACTGACAGACGCGGGCTATAGCGATGAGGAAATCTTTGCGCACCTTTTCACCGCAGATGACACGCTGCCCGGGCGCCCAATTGACGCCCTGCACGGCCACCTGGCCAGGGAGGTCATCCGGCGCGCGCAGGCATCGGCGTTTTAAGCCCGCGCTTTGGTGGCTTGCGGGTCAAAGATCCACCCCGCAGCCCACCACGCGCCGGCTGCGGTGGCTAGCATCCACCACCAGTTGTAGAGCTGGTGGTTGCCGTCCCCGGCAAAGGCCAGCGCCACCACCACGGAGCCGCCCGTGGCTAGCTTGAGCAACCAGCGCGGGGGAGTAGGCGTGCCCACCAGTGAGATGCTGGACGCAAAGTACCACGGCAGAGTCACTGAGTTGAACGCGAACGCCACCTGGTAGGCGGCCACGGTGCCAAAAATAGCCTGCCGGCGGCCGCCGCGCGCCAGCCACCACACAACCACCAGGCCCACCAGCATGCAGATCATTCCCGCCGTGCGGGCGGCGGATAGCACTCCGTTGTAGGTGACCTCCGGGTCGAAGAGTTGCAGCAGCGGCGTGAGGAAATCCGTGAGCAGCGTGGGCCCAGCCAGTGGGTTAATCACCTTCGAGTTCCCGGAGATCTCAGTCAACCAGCCCCACGACACCCCGGATAGCGCGGTGACGGCCGCGAGCACCAGGGCGGTTTCTGCCACTATTACCACCCCGCCGGCCAGGAAGGCCGCGAATTTCTTTGCCGGTTGGGTAGCGCGGTTGATAAACAGCCATAGCACAAACGGCATGGCCAAAAAGGCGGTGGCCTTCAGCGATACCGCCAGCGCGATGAGCCCAACGCCCCCAGCCATGGACCCGCGCCCGCCGCGCAGCGCCGCCAACAGACCCAGGCTGACCAAGGCCACCATGATGGACTCGTTGTGCATTCCACCAACCAGGTGGATGATCATGACCGGGTTGGCAACCCCTAGCCACAGCGCCACTACTGGGTTGCCGCCTAGGGCCGTGGCGATCCGTGGCACCGCCCAGGAGATGGCCAGGAACCCCGCCACGGACAGTAGCTTGTAGACAACTATCCCGGCCGTGACGTTGTCGCCTACCACGCTGGTGACCATATTTCCCGTCAACAGGTGCAAAGGGCCATAAGGGGTAGTGGTGTTACGCCAGTCCTGGGACACCTCCAAGAGGAACGGCCCGGGGTTGACGGCCGCGCCCTGGGTATAGGGGTCAAAGCCATCGCGGACCATGGCCCCTTGCATGAGGTAGGAGTAGACATCACGCGAGGCTATGGGGCCGGCTAGTAGCAGCGGTGCCACCCATACCCACACCGTGGTGCGCAGCCGGGAGAAAGCGTCCGGAATATTCCTTTTGGCCAGGACCGGGGCCACGAGGTATTTTCCCACCCCCACCCAGGCCGCCACCAGGAGGAATACGCCTGTCCAAAATCCCAGGATCGATAAGTTTCTGCCGTGGCCGAAGCTGAAAAAAGACAGCCCAAGTGCCTCCAGGACCCCGCCGCGGTGACGGGTGGCCCCGCCGCCAAAGGATGCCAGGGCCAAGACTACGGTGCCTGCCACACCTAGTCTAAGGGGCCAGGGGGTAACGCTGGTTCTTACCTCGGGGGTTCGCACCATGGCTAGCTCTTTCGGGCGGTGGCTTTGATGGCCAGGTTCTCAAGCATGTCCGCCACCTCCGGCTGGACGCCTGCGGAGTGCAGGTAGGCCAGGCCGGAAGATGTTAGTGCGTCTATGCGGCGTTCCATTTCCGCGCGGGCCCCGGAGGTCTCAATTATTTCCGCCATCGTGGCGATATCGGCCGGGTCATCGGTAACCCCCACCAGGTTGCGCAGGATGGCAGCGTCCGCCGGGTGCGCGCGCTGGAGTGCCAGCGCCAGGAGTACCGTGCGTTTTCCCTCGCGCAGATCATCCCCGGCGGGCTTTCCGGTGACTTTCGGGTCACCGAAGACGCCCAATTCATCATCGCGCAGCTGGAAGGCAATGCCGATATCGCGCCCGTAGCCCCGGAAGGCCTCGATGAGTGCGGGGTCCGCGCCGGCAATGGCCGCCCCCAGGTGCAGGGGGCGTTCGATGGTGTAGGCGGCGGTCTTAAACCTATTGACGGCGTCCGATAGCTCGATTGACTCCGCGCCGGAGGCCTCCAGGTTGATGTCTAGCAGTTGCCCGCCGATGACCTCTGTGCGCATGGCCCGCCACGGCTCTAGCGCCCTAGCGCGCGCGGTGGCTGGCAGCTGCGCGGACTGGAACATGTCCTCTGCCCACACTAGGGCAAGATCCCCCACCAAGATGGCGGCGGAGCGGCCAAAACGTGCGGGGTCACCGGATAAACCTTGGGCCCGGTGGAATGCCTCAAGCTGCCGATGCACCGTGGGGTTGCCGCGCCGAGTATCCGAGGCGTCCACAATATCGTCGTGGATGAGCGCACAGGCTTGGATAAACTCCAGCGAGCTAGCGACTTCTAGCATGGCGGCAGGGCTTATGTCTGTGTCCATCCCACCCGCGCCCACAAAGCCGGCCCACGCATAAAGCGGGCGAATCCGTTTGCCCCCGTTGAGAACAAAGTCCTCCAAGAAACGGGTGTTGTCCACCACCGGTTGCCCGATGCCGGAGACCTCCGAACGACGGGAGTCAAAATATTTGACCAATTGCTCCTTGACGGCGGTGGCAAAGTCTGGTGCTGAGAGTAGACCTGGGCGGTGGGGGGAAGTCACAGAATCTTTCACGCGTTTAACGATACCTTGCCGCCCGCGCTATCGCGGCTATTGCGGTGTGGCCTTCAGGGGCAGTTCCGCGCCCAAGACGGCAAAGGGGCGCTCATCCCCGGGGTAGGTGAAATCACGGAGGATATCGAAAAACCCGACCGAGCGGTAAAGCCCAAAGGCGCGGTTGGACTCGTCTTTTACCTCCGGGGTGGACAGCAGGACGTAGCGCGCCGGGATGTTCCACAGCAGCTCCTGGAGTAGTGCCCGGCCAATGCCCATCCCCTGGAAGTTGGGGTGTACGTGGATTTCGGTGAGTTCGAAATAGCTGCGCAGCATTTCCCATTGGGCTGCGGTGGGGCCGCCCTGCTTCTCCAGGCCCAGGCGCAGGTGCCTGTCCCACCAGGTATCGGGGGAACCAAGAAACCCATAGCCCACGCCAGCGATAAGCCCTCTGCGTTCCGCGATCACCGCGGTGAACCCAGGTCTGACGACGTCGCGGCGCCAGGTGCTGACCCGGTGGGCGCGCACCTGGGGGTTGTAGCCCATGGCTGCGAGGTAGACGTCCACGAGTTGCGGCGCGTACAGGGAAAACTCGGCCGGGCTGAGGCGGTGCAGATGAAAGGTCACGCCTTCTATCGAAACAAATTTTTCCGGCCCCGGCTAGCAAATGGCAATAAAAATCCCTCCCTTGTGCGTACACCCCTTGCCAACCTCGAACAAACGTACTAATTTAGATCCCAGCACCGTCCCCACCCTCACCTATAGTTCTTCCCGTACCCACCACCCATACTCACCGCAGTAGAAAGGAAGGCCATCATGGCTCAAGTAATTTCCGCAACCACGGCCTTTGGCCGGAACTCCCTGTCCGGAAAGCGCACCCGCTTCCTACTCCAGGCGCATGACCTTTTGCTCCGGGCGCGCTCCCGGGCCGCTGCCGGTGACTTCGAACAAGCGGTGGAATACGCCTATCAGGCGGCGCTGCGCACGGCGGGTGCGTGGGTGGCTGATTCCTCGGTGGGGCGCCGCAAGCGTCTGCCCGCCAGCGCGTGGGACCGCCTGTCCTTGGTGGGCGGCGCGGCGGGGGAGTGGGTGGAGTTATTCCGCCCCTATTCCCGTCTGCGGTCGCGCCTTATTTCCGGGCTGGAGGACTCTGTGTCTGCAGATAACGCGATGGCGCTCATCTCTTCTGTCGCGGACTTCCTTTATGCGGCTGAGGGAACAGAGCTTGTGGCCGCTGCTGCCTAACCGGTTGCCATGCTAACCGGACGCCATTCCCGCGGTGCCCCCATTCCCATCCCCGCCGGGCCATCGGTGGGGGTGGGTTTTGCTTAGATTGCGCGCATGGGAACTAAAAGCTTTGTAGTCTCGTTGTATAAAGTGAAAGTCGCACCTCCTTATTGTGGGGCGGTGCCGTATAAACCCTAAATTGCGTGGGAGGAACCCGTGTCTCTTTCTGAGCAAGAGCTGCGCACACTTCGAGAGATCGAAAAGTCCTTGATGGCAGAGGACCCAAAGTTTGGCGCTTCTGTGAAGCAGGACATTAATTTTGGTGGCCGGTCGGGCACCTTGACGCTTCGCGGTGTCGCTTTAATAGTCGTGGGCCTGGCCATGATGGTTGGCGGCGTCGCGTTGGCGCAGCAGTCTTTGTGGTTCGTAGCGTTGTCCGTGGTTGGTTTCCTGGTGATGTTCGGCGCTGGTGTGTGGATGTTGCGCGGTTCTTCGGCGGCGCCGGCGGAACCTTCCGGGGCGGTTCATCCTTCCCGGCGTCGGGTTTCCGGCGCTAGCAAGCGTGGCTCCCGTGGTCGTAGTACGGGTTCTAAATTGGAGGAGAATTTCCGCCGTCGCTTTGAGGGTAATTAAGCCCACCTACGCTACTTAGTATCCGGTTCCGCCTTTAATCAAGGCGGGACCGGATTTTTGTTTGCCACCGTCTCCCACTTTGCCCCACTCCCGCACCGCCCGCCGCGGCTTCGTTAAGTCCGGCGGATTTTCGCCGATTGCACGCTTGGGCTCAGTCCGGTGAAAAGCGCCTGGAACGGGGCGTGATTCTACTGCTGTGGCTGGAGGTGTTTAACCTGACTTGGGTCATTCCAGTGTGACTTATTTAATATTGACATTGTGGCCTGCAGATTCGGGTGTGGGACCAGTGACTTTTCCTGACTAAGCGGGTAGCTGATGGGGGTAGTCACTCTGTTGTGTGTATCACTGCCCCGTATTCGTATTGCTGCTAGTGGGCTGGGCGGTTGCAGCGCAACCGTCGCGGCCAGATATTGCCCCTGAGCAGGTCATTAGGATTACTAGCCGCGTTTTTAATTTGAGAAATCAGTACGGACAGCGAAATTCGCTCTGCAGTCCCGCCCAATTTGCCCTCGCGCGCATACTCTATTCAAGGGCACCTGCCCGTGGGCGTGACTGCGGTGACACGCGAGAACTTGTCCGGACGTCACACCACGAAATCCCTGAAACACCTAGTCAGAGCCATAAAGAGGGAATGTGCAATAGAATCTCAAATCGAGGAGCAAAAAATGTAGGCCTAACGCCGCAGTCGCCAGACTTAGCCGGTCTCATCCAAAAGATCTCGAAACCTGACTAAAATGAGCCAACTCGGGGCGGCTTCGTTAAGTCCGGCGGATTTTCGCCGATTGCACGCTTGGGCTCAGTCCGGTGAAAAGCGCCTGGAACGGGGCGTGATTCTACTGCTGTGGCTGGAGGTGTTTAAAGGGGTTGGGGTGTGTTGCTGGTACAAATGTGGCGCATTGGGGATAGTTTTGGCGGGGGGTAGGGGAAGTTTCCCCACCGAAATTCCTGCCCTCTATCTGCTGTTTTAAAAATTACACTTATGAAACATGCGCGCTTAGCTAGAGTTTGTGGGGCAAAGTGGGGTAGAGTGGGGCGCAGTGGAAGAGAGGGTAGCTTTTCTTTCCGGAAAATTTAAAAGCAGTAGAGAAAACCGGCGCTTCAATCACAATCATTCACAGCACAAGGAAGGTGGGGTCCGGACGTGTTTCTTGGAACCTACACTCCCAAGCTTGATGACAAAGGGCGGTTGACCCTCCCAGCGAAGTTCCGTGATGAACTAGCGGGCGGGTTGATGGTGACCAAGGGGCAAGACCATTCCCTAGCGGTGTATCCGCGCGAAGAGTTTGCCCAGCGGGCCCGTAAGGCCGCGGCGGTCTCGCGCACCAGCCCGGAGGCCCGTGCGTTTATCCGTAACTTGGCAGCAAGTGCGGATGAGCAACGGCCTGACGGCAGTGGGCGCATCACTTTGTCCGCGGCTCATCGTGAATACGCAGACCTTAAGAAGGAGTGCGTAGTGATTGGTTCGGTGGATTTTCTCGAAATTTGGGACGCAGCCAAGTGGGCTGAGTACCAAGCGCAAACCGAAGACGCCTACTCGGCAGCTGATGCGGACGACGTCCTCATGGGCCTGCTGTAGGAGGCACAAGACTCAACAGAGTAAGTGCGTGTACGGACTCTGCCCGAGGTGGATGATTCTGGTGTACTTCCCCGATATCAGAACCTGCCTCGGACAGGGCTCTATACGCACTTTCGTTTATATCTGGCTGTGACTACTAAGCCAGCCCACACCAACCAGCAAGGAAGGGAGAACCCCGTGACCGGATACGACACGGAAGAAAACCACGGTCACGTTCCCGTGATGCGTGCGCGCATGGCCGAACTCCTTTCCAGCTCCGTATCTGCCGCCGGATCTAACGCCGTCATCGTGGACGGCACCCTCGGGGCTGGCGGGCACGCGGAGTCCTTCCTAGAAAAGTTCCCCCACGCCAGCTTGATTGGCGTTGATAGGGACTTGGCGTCCTTGGAATCTGCCACTGACCGTCTGAAACGCTTTGGTAGCCGCTTTGTTGGCGTCCACGCGCGTTTCGATGAGGTAGGTAGCGCGATTGCCACGGGCACAGACCCCATCTTTGCCACCGCGCGTGAGCACGGCGTCGCCGGAGCCCTGTTTGACCTGGGTGTATCCTCCATGCAGCTGGATCAACTCGACCGCGGTTTCGCCTACCGCACCAACGCCCCGCTGGATATGCGCATGGACCCCACCCAGCACTTAACGGCGGCGGATATCCTCAACACTTATTCACATGGGGACCTGGCCCGCATACTTAAAACTTACGGCGATGAACGCTTCGCCGGAAAGATCGCCTCAGCCGTACTCAAAGAGCGCGAAGCGGAGCCTTTTGTAGATTCCGCCCGCCTGGTGGAGCTGCTCTACGACACTATCCCGGCGGCTACCCGGCGCACCGGCGGCCACCCAGCCAAGCGCACGTTTCAGGCGCTGCGCGTAGAAGTCAACCGCGAGCTTGAGGCCATCGAACAAGTCCTGCCCGTTATCACCTCCGCTCTGGCAGTTGGTGGGCGCGCAGTGTTTATGAGCTACCAGTCCTTGGAAGACCGGATTGTCAAAGGTGCCTTCAAGCAGCTTGCCACCTCTACCACTCCTGCCGGACTGCCCATGGACCTTCCCGGAACCGCAGCACATTTCAAGGTGGTAACGCGCGGAGCGGAGAAGGCTAGCCAAGAGGAGATAGCTGAAAATCCTCGGGCCGCTTCGGTTCGCGTTCGCGCGCTTGAGCGAATAGACGGCGAGCCCAAGTTTTTAGCTCCCGACCCCATAAAGACCGCATGACAGACTCACACCCACTCCTAGATAGAAAGGCCGCGTAAGGACCATGGCAATAAGCAGGGACTACACGACCGGTAATGACTCTTATGTGCCACGTACCGCAGGCCAGCATTCTTCGGTGCTGACCCGCACTCGGACTAGCCGTGACCACTTTGCCGCGCGCCAGGCTGCCCGGCCTGCTAGTGATAAACGTCTAGCACCCGGGATGCTCAGCCGGACGGAGGTGCAGATCCGCAGCCACAAAGACCGCGTTGCGGCCTCGCGGCTTGGATCCAAGCAGGTTGTTAGCGAACGTGGACGCCGGGTTACCACCTCGCGCGAGGTTCGTCTGCTAACTAAGCTCTCGGCTTATTCCATTGCGCTGCTAATTGCTGGGGTGTGTATGGCAATGTGGTTCTCCGGGAGCGCGACTTCGCAGGCATTTCGCATTCAACAGCTTTCCTCGCAGGAGGCCACGCTGGACAACCAGCTAGAAACTCTCCACCGCGACTTGGAGAATGCGCGTAGTGCTGCCGATGTCTCCCGTCGCGCCGTTGGCGTATCCATGGGCGTGCCGGTTCAGGCTGGAATCGTGGAGGTCAATCCGGAAGGCGAGCTCATCCATTTGCGCGAAGCCACCCAAGAGATGGATTCCATCATCGACGTCAATGGTGAGTTGGTTCGTCCAGGGCAGGCTTCCAGTGACCCGGCGGCCGCCCGCGACCTTGAGGGCAACGTGGCCCCGCTTCCGCAGGGGCAGCAAGCTGTGGAAAACGCACCCGCACCCGCACCGGGCGTGGGCCCAGTGGCAGCGGCGCTTCCTGCCCGGGCTCCATATTCCGGCTAGAGTCCTAGGCGGTAACGGTAGCGGTACCGTACACCGGTGCCGTAATTGACAGAGTCGCTACTGCCCTTAGCGTCGTGGAGGACTTAGAATCTTCACAAGAGCCCGGTTCCGGGATTTTAAGTTTTATGGTTTATTAGTGCAAGGTGAGGAGACTTCCCAGGTGTCAACGCCCTATTCAGGCGGTTCGCGCTCCGGTAAGTACCGGGGCGTATCTCGAATGGATTCCTCCCGCCAAGGTCGCACTGTTGCGCCACCGCGTCGGACGCCTCCGGTGAGTGTGCCCGCACCACCGCCGGCTTCCCGGCCTCGAATCAAGCATCCCAAGAAGCCGGCCCGTTCCCAACGGGAGGTTATGAAATCCCGCCTCGGTATCGCAGCCTTGCTGGTCTGCGTTCTTCTCACTGTGCTCGTGGTGCGCTTGGCCCAGGTGCAGATATTGTGGGGCCCGGAGTTCGCGCAGCAGGCCGTGGCCCAAAGGACCCGTGTCTACGTGGATCCGGCGCGTCGCGGTGAGATTGTTGACCGCACCGGCAAGTCCTTGGCCTACACCATGCAGGCCCGTTCCCTAACGGCTTCTCCCACCCGCCTGCGCGAAGAGCTGCGGCAGCAGGAAAAAGTCGCGTTAGTGGAGTCCGTGGATGATTTCGGTTCATTGAGCGAGCAGGAGATTAACGACCGCTTGGACGAGATGGTGCAGGCGCGGCTGAAAGACATCGCGGAGGGTATCCCGCGGATGCTGCGGGAGGCCGGGGCTTCAACTGAGACCGTCGAATCCAAGGAAATCTTGGCCAAACTAAAGTCTGATACCGCCTACCAAAACCTGGTTCACAACGTGGACCCGGACGTAGCGGTGGAAATTTCCCAGTCCTTTCACGGATTGGCTGCGGACCATCAAGATATTCGCCAGTACCCAAACGGGGCTATCGCGGAGAACTTGGTGGGCAAAGTAGGCATGGACGGTGTGGGCCAGTTTGGGCTAGAGGCCTACTGGGATGGCATCATGCGCGGCAGCAACGGGGAATCCACCGAGCAAGTTTCTACTGAGGGCCAATTTATCCCCGGAACGCTCAAAGACGTAACCCAGGTAAAAAACGGCGACAGCCTGGAACTTACTCTTGACCTAGACCTGCAGACTTTCGTCCAGCAGAAGCTGGAGAAGGCCGTGGCCAATTCGCAGGCTAAGTCTGGCGAAGCCGTGGTCCTTGACGTTGCCTCCGGACAGGTGTTGGCCATGGCCAACACCGGAACCATCGACCCCAACGGCAATATCCAACGCCAGTTGGACCAGGGCAAGCACTTTGACAACCCTTCCGTTTCCCACCCGTTTGAACCCGGTTCGGTGGCAAAAATCATCACCGCAGCTGCCACCATTGAGGAGGGCCTTACCGCGCCGGATGAGGTGCTGCAGGTGCCGGGATCCATCGACATGGCTGGCGTGACCGTGCGTGATGCCTGGCCACACGACGTGGAGCCGTACACCACCACTGGTGTGTTTGGTAAGTCCTCCAACGTGGGCACGCTCATGCTGGCCCAGCGCTTGGGGGAGGACAAGTTTGCCAAGTATATCGACGCCTTCGGGCTGGGCCGCGTGACCGGGGTTGAGCTGCCCAACGAGTCTGCCGGTATTGTTCCGGACCGCACCCAGTGGTCGGGTGGTACCTTTGCCAACCTGCCCATTGGGCAGGGCATGTCGTGGACCGCGTTGCAGTTAGCTAGTGTCTACCAGACCATTGCCAATGGCGGTGAGCGGATTGAACCGCGCATCGTGAGCAAGAAGATCCTGGCCAGTGGTGAGGAGATCGCGCCAGATGCCCCGGAGACTACCAGGGTGGTTAGCGAACAGACTGCGCGTACCGTTACTGATATTTTCCGCGCCCCTTTCCAATCTGATCCCACCGGGGTGCAGTCCGGTACGGCCGCTAACGCCAGCCTGGAGGGCTACCAACTAGCAGGTAAGACGGGAACGGCCCAGCAGGTTATCAACGGCGCGTATTCCAATTCCAGTTATTGGATTACCTTTGCCGGTATTGCGCCGGCGGATGACCCGCGCTTTGTGGTTTCTATCATGCTGGATGCGCCGCAATCGGGTGTCAACGATAACGGTTCGGGCGGCCAGTCCGCCGCGCCGGTCTTCCGCGACATCGCGCAGTGGCTGCTAGACCGGGACAACATTTCACCATCACCTGATGCCCCGCGGCTTGTCCTGCGGGCGGAATAGGAGCAGATTTCCATGGCTTTTACAGTTTCTTCGCTAGCCAAGTTGGCGGGCGGGCGTGTCCACGGTGAGGGTGCCGTCACGGTTGACTCGGTGACGTTGGATTCCCGCGAGGTCACGGCCACGGGGCTATTCGCGGCTCTGCCGGGCACGCGCGCACACGGAGCGAGCTTTGCCGCAGACACCCCCGCAGCAGCCGTTCTTAGCGATGCCGCCGGGGTCGCCCTCCTCACACAAACTCCCGGCTTTGACCGCCCCATCATCGAGGTGGAGGACATCCGTGCCGTCCTGGGGCTGGTAGCCGCAGAGGTCTACGGGCACCCCACCCGCGATATGACGGTGATTGGAATTACTGGGACTTCGGGAAAGACCACAACCAGCTACCTGGTGGAGGCCGGTCTGCTTGAGGCGGGTCACTGCGTAGGCCTAATTGGCACCACCGGAACCCGGATCAACCGCGAGCCGGTGCCTACAAAACTCACCACGCCGGAAGCGCCGCGGCTCCAAGAGCTTTTTGCCACCATGAAATCCCGGAACGTCACCCACGTGGTGATGGAGGTGTCCTCCCACGCCCTGGAACTGGGCCGCGTGGTGGGAACGGAGTTTGACGTTGCTGGGTTTACCAACCTAAGCCAGGACCACTTGGACTTCCACCCCACGATGGGTGAGTACTTTGCCGCGAAGGAAAAGCTGTTTCACGGCCTGCGCGCGGCTGTTATCTGCGTTGATGATGAATGGGGCCAAAAGCTTCACCAATCCGTGGCGGCCCCAACTACCACCGTTGCCACCACTGGTGCAGCGGATGTGCAGGCGCGCACTGTAGCGGTGGAGGCTTCTGGTGCGCAAGAGGTTGAACTCAACGGGCATACGCGGTTCCGCCTTCCGCTGCCGGGCCCTTTCAACGTGGCCAACGCGGCGCTTGCCATTGGCTTGGCGGACGCGGTGGGTGCTGACCGGGAGAGCTTTATCCGCGGCCTGGAAGGCGTGGCGGTTCCCGGGCGCATGGAAAGGATAGACCGGGGCCAAGACTTCATTGCCGTGGTGGACTATGCCCACAAACCTGCGGCCGTTGCCGCCGTCTTGGATACCCTGCGCGAGCAGTTGGGTGACACCGGCCGGATTGGCATCGTTGTTGGTGCCGGCGGGGACCGGGATTCCGCGAAACGCGCTGTGATGGGCGCTAACGCCGCACAGCGTGCGGATCTGGTCATTGTTACCGATGACAACCCGCGTACCGAGGACCCCGCCGCCATCCGCGCGGAGGTACTCTCCGGCGCGCGCGGGCACCAAGCCAAGGTCGTGGAGGTCGCCTCCCGCGCTCAGGCCATTGCGGAACTAGTGGCGTGGGCCGGGCCCGGGGACGCCGTCATCGTGGTGGGCAAAGGCCACGAGGTCGGCCAGATTTACGGCTCCGAAACCCTGCCCTTCGACGACCGCGAAGAGATGGCCCGCGCACTATCAGCGAAGGAGTCTTAACCCATGATTGACCTGACGCTACAAGAGATTGCGCAGCTAACCGGCGGTTATTTGGACCAGGTTGCTGACCCAGAACAACCCGTGACGGGGTCTGTGGAGTTTGACTCCCGGAAGCTTGGTCCCGGCGCGCTGTTTGTGGCCATTCCCGGCGCCAAAGTAGACGGCCACGACTTCGCGGCCCAGGCCATCGAGCAGGGCGCGGTGGCGGTGCTGGCCGCGCGTCCGGTGGGTGTGCCTGCCATCGTGGTGACCCCGGAAGGCCCGGAAGGCCCGGAAGGCCCGGAAGGCACGGCCGCCCCGGCCGCGTCCAACGCGGAAATCTATGCTCACGACGCGGACGGTTCCGCCGCCGCGGTCGTGCGAGCACTTTCAGCTTTGGCGCGCGCTGTAACCCAGCGACTGCACCGCGAGCACGGTCTGCGCATAATCGGGGTGACCGGATCGGCTGGCAAGACTTCCACTAAGGACCTTATAGCTACTGTGCTGCGCGCTGGCGGGCAAACCGTAGCGCCGCCGGGGTCTTTCAACAACGAAATCGGGTTGCCTTATACCGCCTTGCGGTGCGATACCCAGACTCAGTTCTTGGTGGCGGAAATGTCCGCCCGGGACGTGGGGCACATTAAGCTGCTGACGGAAATCACCGCGCCCGAGGTTGGTGTGGTGCTCAACGTTGGCACTGCCCACCTGGGGGAGTTCGGCAGCAAAGCCAACATTGCCGCGGCCAAGCGCGAGCTCATTGAGGCCCTGCCGGCGCACGGAACCGCCATCTTGAACGCGGATGATGAAGCGGTGGCCGCCATGGCGCCGCATACCCGCGCGAAGGTGGAGTTTTTCTCCGCCGCCACTCCGCCGGATCCGCGAGCGCGCTACGTGGCAAGCAACATCGAGCTCGATGATGTCGCGCGCCCCACCTTTGACCTGCGCGTGGACGGCCACACGTACAAAGTTAAACTGCAGGTCTTTGGCCAGCACCAAGTATCCAATGCCCTGGCCGCCATCGCTGCCGCGCGCGCCGCGGGCGTAGAGCTTAGCGCGGTCCTGAGCGCGCTTGAGGGGCATACCAACGCCTCCGCCCACCGCATGGATGTCCACACCCGTGCTGACGGCGTCACCATCATCGATGATTCCTACAACGCCAACCCGGATTCCATGAGTGCGGCGATTGCTGCGCTGGGATACACCTCAGCGGCCCGCCCGGACGCCCGCGCCATCGCGGTGCTGGGGGAGATGGGGGAGTTGGGAGCGGACGCTACCTCCGCGCACGCCGCCGTGGTTGAGGATCTCCTGAAATTCCACGTTGATTTTTTGGTGGTGGTAGGACACAACGCCAATTGCGAGGCGATGGCCCACGCGGCGAAGACACAGGGTATAAGTACTACTGTGGTATCCGATACCGAAGAAGCCGTATCAGCGGTGTGGGAAATAATCTCCGCACCACCCACCGGAGTGGACCACCCGGCGGGGGACGTCATCCTGGCAAAGGCCTCCAATGCCCAGGCCTTATGGCGTGTGGCGCAAGAATTAATACAACACTAGACCACCAGCTACGAGCACACCCCAGCAAAGGAATATAAGAAAGAAAATGACCCAGATCATCATCTCAGGAGTCTTGAGCTTCCTCGTAGCCATTTTCCTCACCCCTTTTCTAATTCGGTATTTCTCCGATGCCGGCAAAGGTCAGGAAATCCGCGAGGACGGACCGAAGTCCCACCTGCGCAAGCGCGGCACCCCGACCATGGGCGGGATTGCCATTATTGCCGGAATAGTGGTGGCTTACTTTGCCACCAATCTCTTTGCCATGGTGACCGGCCGCGGAGGGTTTTCAGTATCCGGATTCTTGGTCTTAGGGCTCGCGCTAGGAATGGGGGCATTAGGCTTTGCCGATGACTTCATCAAGCTCTTTCGCGAGCGCAACCTGGGTCTGAACAAGACCGCCAAGCTCGTGGGCCAGCTAGTTCTTTCCCTGGCCTTTGGCCTGGCCATCCTGGCGTTTCCCAACGAACACGGCGTCACCCCAGGCTCGACGCACCTTTCTTTCATCCGCGACTTTGATTTCTTTGACATCGCCTACGGCCCTGCCTTCATTGGGATTCCCGTGTTCTTGTTGTTCATGTACATCCTCATCGCAGCGTGGTCCAACGCGGTCAACCTCACCGATGGCTTGGACGGCCTGGCCGCTGGTTCCACTGCTTTTGTCATGGGGGCCTATGCGCTCATTACCTTCTGGCAGTTCCGCTATTCTTGCGCGGAGGGCTTCACCGCCGGGTGCTACGAGGTTCGCGACCCGCTTGACCTGGCAATCTTGGCCTCCGCCGGCCTGGGCGGCTGCCTGGGCTTTTTGTGGTGGAACGCCGCGCCCGCCAAAATCTTCATGGGGGACACCGGATCCCTGGCGCTGGGCGGCCTGGTGGCGGGGCTTTCTGTGGCCTCGCGTACAGAGCTGCTGATGATTGTCATCGGCGCGCTTTTCGTGGTGGAAGCCGCGTCCGTGGTCATCCAGGTGGTGGTGTTCCGGTCCACCGGCAAGCGCTTCTTCCGCATGGCTCCCATCCACCACCACTTTGAAAACGGCGGCTGGCCCGAAACCTCTGTGGTTATCCGCTTCTGGCTGCTAGCCGGGATGGCCACCATGATGGGCACGGCTGCCTTCTACGGCGACTGGTTGGTCAACGCCGGGATAGGACTCTAAGATGTTGCTCCCTCCACAATTTCAAGGACAGATCCTCATAGCCGGGGCCGGGATTTCCGGGCGCGGCTGCGCGCAACTGCTGGACTCGCTTGGAGCCATGCTCACTGTGGCTGATGACAACGCCGCAAACCTCGCCAACCTGCCCGCCGGCGTGGCCACCACTCCGGTGGCCAACGCCACGGCGGAGGTGGCCAGCTTTGATCTGGTGGTCACCTCACCGGGCTGGCGGCCGGATTCACCGCTGCTATTAGCCGCCCGCGCCGCCGGGGTGGAGGTGATAGGCGACGTGGAATTGGCTTATCGCCTGGACCGTGCGGAAGTATTTGGACCCTCCCGCACGTGGTTGGTGGTGACCGGGACCAACGGCAAGACCACAACCACCGGCATGTTGGCCGCCATCATGGCTGCTGATACGCCGCGTACCGGCAAGCGCGCCCTGGCCGTGGGCAACATTGGCGTGTCTGTATTTGATGCGCTTGCGCACACCGACCGGGTGGATATTCTGGTCGCGGAGCTGTCTTCCTTCCAGCTCCACTGGTCTAGTGAACTTTCCGCTGACGTGGGCGTCCTGCTGAACTTGGCGGACGACCACCTGGATTGGCATGGCAACTTTGCCAGTTACGCTGAGGCCAAGGCTAAGGCGTTGTGCGGGGCCGCCGCCGTCATTGGCTCTGATGATGCCCATGTGCGCGAGTACGCCGATGCCCTCCGTAGCAACGGCCACCTTGCCGCGCGCACGGTCAGCTTCACCGCCGGGCCCCCCGCAGCAGCCGCAACGACAGCCGCAACCGCAACGACAGTCGCAACCACAACCACAGCCGCAACCGCAGTCGCAACCGAGGCCGGGTCCGGGGCCGCATCCGCCACAACCGAGGCCGGGGCCGCAGCAGCCGCAACCGCAGTCGCAACCGAGGCCGTGGGCGTGGACGCAGGCCAGTTGGTCTCCACCATCGGTGGCCACCGCCAGGAGCTGTGCCCCGTGGCCGGCATTGAACCCGCCGGTGTTTCCGGTCAGCTCGACGCCGCCGCCGCCGCTGCGGCCGCTTTGCTGGCGGGGGCGTGCCCGGAAGCCATCGCCGCAGGGCTTGCTACCTACCGGGTAGCGGGGCATCGGGGTGCCGTAGTGCATTCCGAGGCGGGCATAGATTTTGTCGATAACTCCAAGGCCACCAACCCCCATGCCGCAGACGCCGCGCTAGACGGTCTGGATTCCGTGGTGTGGATAGCAGGTGGACAACTCAAAGGCGCGGAAGTCGAAGGCCTCATCTCCGCCCACGCAGCCAGGCTAAAAGCGGCCGTCCTTTTGGGGGTGGACCGCCAAATCCTGGCAGATGCCCTCGCGCGCTTGGCCCCGCAAGTGCCGGTGACCGTCATCGACTCCACCGACCCGGAAGCCGCCATGAGCCTGGCCGTGGAAGCGGCGCGCCGGCACGCTGCCGACGGTGACACGGTGTTGCTGGCCCCGGCGGCGGCATCGTTAGACATGTACCCCTCAATGGCCGTACGCGGCGACCTTTTTGCCCGCCTCGCCCGCGAAGGAGCCAACTGCTAATGACCACCGCCACCACCTCCAAGAAAACCGCCCTCCGCCCGGGCTTTGACTACCTGCTTTTGCGGATAGTGATCTTTGCCCTCATCGGAATAGGCTTGCTCATGGCCTACTCCGCAACCATGGCCACCTCCCTGGTTAATTCCGCAGACGGCTCCGTGTGGGCGGAAGCCGTGCACCAAACAGTCATGGTTTGCGCCGGGTTGGTGGTGTTTTGGATCGCGCTGCGCGTCCCGCCACGGGTCGTCCGGAAATTCACGTGGTTGTTTGTTCTGGTGGCCCTGTCCCTGCTGATCCTCGTGTTGACCCCGTTGGGCACCGGCCGCGCGGAGGTAGGTTCCCAATCATGGATTGTTCTAGGCCCAATTTCCATCCAGCCCTCGGAGATAGCCCGCGTGGCCATCGCCCTGTGCGGTGCCGCCATGCTGGCCAATAAAACACCAACCTCCGGTTTGTGGCGCAACGTTAACACCATGTGTAAAGACCCATACGTGCATTATGTGGCTATAGCCGCACTCTTCTTTATCCTCATCGCGTTGCAAAACGACATGGGCATGGCTGTGTCCTTCGCTCTGGTAGTGGTCTTCACGTTGCTCTTTGCCGGGTTGAGCCTCAAGTTCCTGCTCTTCCCGTTGGCGTTAGTACCCTTCATCGGGTACCTGTTGCTCTCCCGTGGAGACTTCCGTTCCAACCGTTTCCATACATACTTTGACGCGCTGACTGGCAACATCGAGGACACCCAAGGCAGCGGTTTTCAGACCTACCAGGGCTTCTTATCGCTTGCAGACGGTGGCCTAACCGGCGTCGGGCTGGGGCAATCCCGCGCTAAATGGTTCTACCTGCCAGAGGTTCGCAACGACTTCGTTTTTGCCATCGTGGGGGAGGAACTGGCTTTTTGGGGTGCGTCCCTGGTCATCGTCCTGTTTGCCGTGCTGGGGCTGGTGGGGATCCGCACCGCCATGCGCGCCCAAAATCAATTTCAGTCGCTTGTGGCGGCCACCCTTACTGCGGCGGTGGTGTCCCAGGCCTTTGTCAACATCTCCTACGTCATTGGTCTCTTGCCTGTGACGGGCATTCAGCTGCCCATGATTTCCTCGGGCGGTTCCGCGACCATCATCACCATTGGTGCAATGGGGCTGCTGTGCAGCGTGGCCCGCCACGAACCCGAGCAAGTTTCAGCTATGCAGAACTACGGCCGCCCGATGTTTGACCGCCTGCTGGTTATCCCCGAGCCCACCCCCAGCGGGGCAGTGAGGTCTGCGCGCAAGCAGCGGCACGCGGAAGTGCCCGCACGCGGCGCTGCGGCTGCGCGGAGGCGGCCCGCGGCACCGGTTCCGCC
>NZ_VXKJ01000035.1 GCF_008693075.1 Corynebacterium phocae
CGCTGCGGCTGCGCGGAGGCGGCCCGCGGCACCGGTTCCGCCGCCGCCCCGGCGGGTGGCCGCAGCGCGCAGCCGTTTCGGTAGCCCCGTGACCGCGAAACCGCGCCCCGGGAGGCCAGGTAGTCAAGGCACGCGCCGCTTGGACACCAACGGGCGCTGATGGCGCTGGTAGTCTAACAAGCATGACAAACGACCCCATTTCTGTTGTTATTGCAGGTGGTGGGACCGCCGGCCATATTGAGCCGGCGCTGGCTGTAGCTGAAGCCTTGAAATCCCGTCACGGCGCGCGGGTGACCGCGCTTGGCACCGAGCGTGGCCTGGAGCGCGACATCATCCCCGCCCGCGGCGTCGAGCTGCGCTTGATTACGCCCGTGCCCATCCCGCGCAAACCCAGCGGTGACTTGGGCAAGCTGCCCTTTAAATTGACCAAGGCCGTACGCGAGGCCCGTAAGGTCCTCAAAGAGGTTAAGGCTGACGCCGTGTTTGGGACCGGCGGCTACGTGGCCGCGCCGGCTTACCTGGCCGCGAAGTCCATGGGCCTGCCTTTTTACGTGTTGGAAACCAACGCACTTGCTGGAATGGCCAACAAATTGGGCGTGCGGATTGGCGGAGTGGGGCTCAATGCCACCGCCGGCTCCGGGATCCCCGGTGAGGTGGTGGGAATCCCCGTCCGTTCCTCCCTGACCAAAGTTTCTGAGGGGCAAAAAGAAAACGCGCGGATCTCCTGGGGCCTGGGCAAGGACCGGCCTTTAATCCTTGTCACCGGCGGGTCCCAGGGGGCGCAATCTATCAACCGGGCCATTGCCGGCGCGTTGCCTGAACTTACCCGCTCCTATCAAGTCCTGCATGCCTACGGCAAAAAGAACGCGGTCCCGGAGCCGGCCGAGAACTACGTGGCGGTGCCCTACATTGAGGACATGGCCAGCGCCCTGGCCCTCGCGGACTTGGTTATTTGCCGGTCTGGTGCCATGACGGTGGCGGAAGTCTCTGCCGCCGGGGTGCCGGCAATCTACATCCCGCTGCCCATCGGCAACGGGGAGCAGGCGTTGAACTGCCAGGAGCTGGTGGAACACGGCGCGGCGGTACTCATCCCCGACGGCATGCTCACCCCGGAGCTGCTGGCAAAGACTGTGGCGGAGATTTTAGAAGATGACACCTACTACCAGTCCATGGCCAATGCCGTGGAATCCAGCTCCGCCGGAGACGTAGCGGAGTTGCTGGCGGACCGGATTGCGACCAGAATTTCTGATGCTAAGGATGGCAAATAAATGTATGACCTCGACCGCGTACACATGATAGGCATTGGCGGGGCCGGGATGTCGGGCCTGGCCCGCATTCTGCTAGCCCGCGGTTCCACCGTGACGGGCTCTGATATCAAGGACTCCACCCCGGTGGAGGTGCTACGTGCCATGGGCGCCACCATTGCGGTGGGCCACGACGCCGCCAACTTGGGTATCGGTGGGCAGGTGCCTACCGTTGTGGTCACCTCCTTTGCGGCCGTGCCCCAGGACAATCCGGAGCTGGTGGCGGCCCACGCCCAGAATATCCCGGTCATTCGGCGCTCCGACCTCCTGGCCGCGCTCATGCACGGGCGCACAGAGGTGCTGCTGGCCGGCACGCACGGTAAGACCTCAACCACCTCCATGGCGGTGGTGGCCATGCAGGCGGCCGGGATGGATCCCTCCTTTGCCATCGGTGGGCAGCTCAACCGGGCTGGCACCAACGCCCATCACGGTACCGGGGACGCCTTTGTAGCCGAGGCAGATGAGTCCGATGCCTCCCTGCTGCGGTATAGCCCCACCGTTGCGGTTATCACCAACGCGGAGCCAGACCACCTGGACTTCTTTGACACCGAAGACGCCTATTTTGAAGTTTTTGACCGTTTCGCGGACCGCGTTGTAGACGGCGGGTACCTAGTTGTCTGCTTTGAGGACCCAGCGGCCGCGGAGATCGGAGTACGTGCTGCTGCACGGGGTATTAACGTGGTGGGCTACGGCGCTAGCAATGCCGGTTACCCGTCAATTCCGCTGGCCGCTAAGCTCACCTGCGAAACCCCGGCGGAGTCGGTCACCCACGTGCGCGCGGAAATATCTGGTCGCCCAATTTCCTATGAGCTGCAGATTCCTGGCCACCACATGGTGTTGAATTCCTTGGCCGCGTTGCTGGCCGGCCACTTGGCAGGCGGGGACATTTCGAAGCTGGCGCAGGGGATTAGCGATTTCAGTGGCGTGCGCCGGCGGTTTGAGTACCGGGGTACCCAGGCGCAAGTGCGGGTTTTTGACGACTACGCTCACCACCCTACTGAGGTCGCGGCGGTCTTGGGCGCGGCGCGGGAAAAGGTTGCTGCTGAGGGCCAGGGCGCACGGGTTATTGCCTGCTTCCAGCCGCACCTGTATTCCCGGACTATCAAGTTCCAGAAGGAGTTTGCAGACGCGCTATCTATGGCTGATATGGCCGTGGTGCTGGATATCTACGGCGCGCGTGAGCAACCCGTGGAGGGCATCACCTCTCGTATTATCACGGAGAAAATGCCCGACGGCAAGGCTATTTATGAACCTGATTTTTCTGCGGCCCCGGAGACGGTCGCGGCGGAGGCTAAGCCAGGGGACATGGTGTTGACCATGGGTGCCGGTTCCGTGACGTTGCTGGCCGCGGAAATCCTGACCGTGCTGGGAGCCCGATGAGCTTTAAAGAATCAGCCGTAGTAGCCCTAGGCGTTCTTCTTACGCTTGTGGCCCTGGGCGGGCTGGTATACGCCGTGCCCGTGTTCAAGGTCTCTGAGGTGGCGGTGGAAGGCGCTTCGCACCTAAGCCACGAGGCTGTCGTTGAGGCCACCGGGGCGCAGATGGGGGAGAACCTCGTGCGTTTTTCCGCGTCCGATGCCGCCGCCGGCGTCGCCCAACTGCCCTGGGTTAAGACCGTCACCGTGGAGCGCCACTTTCCGGGCACCGTGGAGGTTGTGCTCACCGAGCGCGACGCGGTGGCCTATACCCAGTCACCGGAAGGCCCGCACCTTATTGACTCTGATGGGCTTGAGTTTGTCATTGATGTCCCGCCGGCGGAAGCCGTGGAGCTGCGTGGCGGCGGCCCGGCTTCCCAGAACTGGGAGGGGGCTATTGACATCTTGGCCGCGTTGCCGCCGCAGCTGCGTTCACAAGCTGAATTCCTGGAGACCGAGGACAAGTTCAATTATCTTTTTCACCTGAAAGACGGCCGCACGGTGATTTGGGGCGCAGCGGAAGACAACGCTAACAAGGCTCGCGCGATGGCCGCTGCCCTCAAGCTGGAGGGCGGGGAGCTCAACGTTTCCAACCCGGAGTTGGTGACCACGCGCTAGCTGGGTTGGTTCCCGGGCACCCCTGCGTTGTCTGCGTTTTCCGCGCGTTAGCTGGGTTGGTTCCCGGGCACCCCTGCGTTGTCTGCGTTTTCCGCGCGTTAGCCGGGTTGGTTCCCGGGCACCCCTGCGGCGTCCGCGTTGTCCGCGTCGTGTTCGCGGTCGGGCGCAGTGAAAGACCAGGTCAGCAACCTTAAACCACAGGTTGAAGGATCAACACGCGTGAAATCAACCGCAAAAATGACCCCACCTGAATAATGATTATGGGCACATACTAAGCGCGGCTCCCAACTGTCCGCGTGTCAACCGCACTCCCTAAAGGTGAAAGGCTAAACCACCTGCTATGACACACCCGACCAATAACAACCTCGCAGATATCAAGGTCGTCGGCGTCGGCGGCGGCGGCGTCAATGCCGTCAACCGCATGATCGAAGAAGGCCTCAAAGGCGTTGAATTCGTGGCCGTCAACACCGACGCGCAGGCGCTGATTCTCTGCGATGCTGACGCCAAACTAGACATCGGCCGTGAGGCCACCCGCGGGCTCGGCGCCGGCGCCAATCCGGACGTTGGACGCCAGGCCGCTGAAGATTCCAAGTCCGAGCTCGAGGAGTACCTCCGCGGCGCAGACATGGTGTTCGTTACCGCAGGCGAAGGCGGCGGCACCGGCACTGGTGCGGCGCCGGTCGTGGCGTCCATCGCCAAGAAACAGGGCGCGCTGACCGTGGGTGTTGTCACCAAGCCCTTTAGCTTTGAGGGCAAGCGCCGTACCCGCCAGGCCGACGAGGGAATTGCCAACCTAGCAGAGGTTTGCGACACCCTCATTGTTATCCCTAACGAGCGCCTGCTGCAGCTCTCCGAGGAAGAACTACCCATCGTGGAGGCCTTCCGCCTAGCCGATGAAATCCTTCACAACGGTGTCCAGGGCATCACCAACCTGATTACCACCCCCGGCATGATTAACGTTGACTTTGCAGACGTGCGCTCCGTCATGGCGGACGCCGGCTCTGCGCTCATGGGTATCGGTAACGCCCGCGGTGATAACCGTGCGCTCACAGCCACCGAGCAGGCCATCAACTCCCCGCTGCTGGAATCCACCATGCACGGAGCCAAGGGTGTCCTGCTGTCCATTGCCGGCGGCTCTGATTTGGGCTTGCACGAGATTAACCAAGCCGCCAGCCTGGTCAACGACCACGCTGACGAGGACGCCAACATCATCTTCGGTACCATCATCGACGATTCCTTGGGTGATGAGATTCGCGTGACCATCATTGCTACCGGCTTTGACGCGGAGAAAAACCGCTTCGCTCACGGTGAGGGCACCATTTCCCACGAGAACCCCGCACCGAAGCGCGAGGAAAAGGCCGTTCCCGTGCGTGAGCCGGAACCAAAGCGCGAAGAGCCCCGGCTGTTTGCCCGTGAGGAAGAAACCTACGAGCCACGCCACCGCGTGGACCGCCGCGAGGGGGGCCTGTTTACCTCCCGCGAGCGTGACCAGGATGATGACGACGATCTGGATGTACCAGACTTCCTGCGCTAAGCCTCAGGTATCTTAGGGAGTATGTCTGATACCTCAACCCGCCCCGTCCGCATGGTTTTTACTACCCGTGCCGGCGGGGCTTCGGCGTCTCCCTATGACTCTTTTAACCTAGGTGACCACGTGGGCGATGACCCCGCGGCGGTGGCTAAAAACCGCGCCCGCCTGGCCCGCGCGGTGGGACTAAAAGATGTGGTTTACATGGAACAGCTGCACACCAACACCGTCACTGTGGTCGATGGCCCGCAGCCGGTGGCAGTGCCTGCCACCGACGCGCTGGTGACCACCCGGCCGCGCCTGGGACTGGCCGTGTTAGTTGCGGACTGCACGCCGGTCTTACTTGCCGATGCCACCGCCGGTGTCGCCGCCGCAGCCCACGCCGGGCGCATGGGCGCGCGCAACGGGATCGTGCGCAAAACCGTGGCAACGATGGTCGATCTCGGCGCGCGCCCGGACCGGATCCAGGTGCTGCTGGGCCCGGCAGCCGCAGGCCGCAACTACGAAGTCCCGGCCGCAATGGCCGCCGACGTGGAAGCCCACCTGCCGGGCTCGCGGGTGAAGACGACTAGGGGTACGGACGGCATCGACGTGAGGGCGGGCCTGGTGCGGCAGCTGCTGGAGCTGGGCGTTACTGCCATTGAGGCGGACCCGCGCTGCACCATCGAGGACACTGATTTTTTCTCCCACCGGCGCGACGGAGTAACCGGGCGCCAGGCGGGACTGATTTGGCTGGAGAGGCTGGAGACAAATGGATAGGAAAGCCCAACTGCACGCGAACCTGGAGGCAGTGCGCGCGGAGATCGCCCGCCTGGCCGCAGCCGCCGGCCGCCCGGCGCCCAGACTACTGCCGGTGACCAAGTTTCACCCGGCGGAAGACATCGCGCTGCTAGGCGTTACCGACGTGGCCGAAAACCGCGAACAAGAAGCCCGCGCCAAGGCCGAGGCACTGCCCGACGTGCGGTTCCACATGATTGGCCAAGTGCAAACCAAAAAGGCTAACCACGTGGCGCGCTGGGCCGCTAGCGTGCACTCGGTGGATTCGGTGAAGCTGGCCCACGCGCTAGATCGCGGCGCTGGCCTGGCCATGGAACGCGGGCAACGCGAAGGCGCGCTTGTGGTCTATATCCAGGTTTCCGCTGACGGGGATACCGCGCGCGGGGGAGTGCCTTACGCGGATCTGGATGAGGTTGTGGCCGCAGTGGAGGACTCCGCGCACCTTCAGCTGCACGGTCTGATGGTGGTGCCGCCGCTGGGCTCGGACCCGGCGGCAGTCTTTGCTGCGGCGCGCGGGCGCGCGGACGCCCTGGGTGAGCGGTTGGGCCGGTCCATGGAGTTGTCTGCCGGCATGAGCCAAGACAAAGCTGAGGCAATTGCAAACGGTACAGATATTGTGCGTGTCGGAACCGATATTATGGGACCTCGGCCACTAGCTTAGAGATACGCATAACTGCACTATAAAGCGCATGTTTAAACCACTCATTGAAGGTTAGAGGGAGACCCGAAATGTCATTTTTTGATCGCACTAAAGAGTTCTTTGGACTCCAACCCGTAGACGTAGATTCCATGGAACAGGAAGACGCCTATTACGCCGAGGAACGCACCCCGGTGAGCACAGAACGCCGCTCGGCTTACGAGTCCGAAGGGGCCGTTGCGTACTCGCCACGCACCTACGAGCGGCCAGAGCCTGCCCGCAGCTTCGAGCCGACTATCGTGCCTGTTTCGCTGTCTTCCTACAAGGAAGCGATGAAAATAGGTCAGCCGTTCCTAGACGGTGACGCGGTGGTCTTCGAGCTAACCGACGCAGACAAGACAAATGCCCGCCGGCTCATTGACTTCTCCGCAGGCCTAGTCCTAGCAGGTAAGGGAGAGATGAAAAACCTCACCTCCAAGATGGACACGGACCGCAAAGTCTTTGCGATTTTGCCGGAAGACAGCTCCATTTCCCGCGCGGAGCTAGAGCGAGCCGCACGGCTTCGCTAAGGTTCGGCCTTTGCTGGAAAGATTTTAGCCCCCTGCCCAGGTTGCTGGCAGCGGGGTTTTCTTGCGCCCACACCGCGCGAAAACTCCCATCCGGGGAGCTAGTTGCTATAGGCTCTTCGTTGTGACTCTTTTTGGAATTATTCTGTATGCAGCCATCCGTATCTACGTGCTTGCGCTAATCGTCCGGATCATCATTGATATGATTCAAAGTTTCTCGCGCCAATTCGACCCACCCGTGTGGTTCATGCGGGTAGCGGAGCCTTTCTTCATAGTTACGGACCCGCCAGTCAAGTTCCTGCGCCGCCTCATTCCGCCGCTGCAGTTGGGTGGAATTGCGCTGGATGTTTCCATCATTGTCCTGTTCCTCGCCCTATCCCTAGGTAGTCGGGTTGTTCTGCTGACAATGGTCAACTAGATAGTTGCAGCCCCAAATCCCCAGAAATTGAACGAAAAATTGCTTAAACCTGTGGTTAATGTCCAATTCATTGGGGAAACGGCTACAATGTATGAAACGATACGTAATATTGAACATGTAAGAATGTCAGACCAGACCGGTCTGCAATCTCCACCGCGCCGGGAAACCCCGGTGCGCAACGACCTGAAGGGGAAGTAAAGTCAATGCCGCTGACACCCGCCGATGTACACAATGTAGCTTTCAGTAAGCCGCCTATTGGCAAGCGCGGTTACAACGAAGATGAGGTAGACACCTTCCTCGATCTCGTTGAGGACGCTCTTGCTCAGTTGCAGGATGAAAACGAAGACCTAACCCAACAGGTTGAGGAGCTCAAATCCAAGGGCGGCGCTCCTGTTGCCGCTGGCGCTGCTAAGGGCGTCGACGAAGCTGCGCTTCGCAAGGAGATCGAGGCTAAGGTCCGCGCCGAGTATGAGCCCAAGCTGCGCGCCGCACAGGATGAGGCTGCCGCCGCTAAGCGTGAGTCCCAATCCGGCAAGACCGAATCCAGCGTGGACCCCGCTGCCCTGAAGCAGGCCCAACAAGACGCTGCTAAGGCTAAGTCCGACCTGGAAAACACCAAGCGCGAGTTGGAATCTGTCAAGAAGGACAACGACCAGCTGCGCAAGTCCGTCTCCGAGAAACCAGTCCCCGCCGCTGCTGCTAATACCGAAGCAGCCGGAGGTATGGCCACCGCAGACACTCACATGCAGGCCGCCAAGGTTCTGGGCCTGGCCCAGGAGATGGCAGACCGCCTGACTACCGACGCCAAGGCAGAAGCCGAGTCCATGCTGGCTGAGGCCCGCGCTGCCGCTGAAAAGCAGCTGTCTGAGGCTGACACCCGCTCCAAGTCCCAGTTGGCCGAGGCGCAGAAGAAGCACGACGCGCAAATCCTAGAGGCTGAGACCCGCGCGAAGAAACTGGTTGCCGACGCTGAGGCAAAGGCCAAAGAAACCCTGGCTGACGCCAACTCCCGCGCGGAGGCACAGGTTCGCCAGGCAGAGGAAAAGGCTGCTGCGCTGCGCGCCGACGCCGAGAAGAAGCACACCGAGGTCATGAACACCGTCAAGCAGCAGCAGGCTGCCCTGGAGTCCCGGATCGCGGAGCTGCGTACCTTCGAGCGCGAGTACCGCACTCGCCTACGCACCTTGCTGGAATCCCAGCTAGAGGAGCTAGAGTCCCGCGGTTCTGCCGCACCAAACGGCGAAGTTGGCAAGAACAACTAAAATCCTCCGTGATTCGCCTTCCCGCCCCGCCACTACCTTTTTGTGGCGGGGCGTTTGCCTTGGAGAAAGGAAAAGCATGTTACTTGCCGCGCTTGGCTTCGCGCTTGTAGCCTTTGTATCCCTGGTCTTTTACGTCCTTACTGCGCACCAGGCGGCCTTGGTGGTCCTTTTTGCCGCCGTGGGAATAGGACTGATTTTTCTTGCTGCGGACGTGTGGCGTAAATGGACAAACGGGCGCAAATAGAGGATACTTCTTTAGCGTATGCACGGATCCGGCAATCACCGGGGAGCATTCCGGAAGAACGGCCTTAAGGCTAAGTAGAACCGGACGGGTGGGACCGAAATCTCCTTCACCGAAATGAAGCGGGGCTCTTAAAGGGCCCAAGCAGGGTGGTACCGCGAGCCGCTAAGGCGCGTCCCTGCACCATTTAACGGCTGAAGGAAAGAAAATGACTGATATCGGAAACGTTTACCCCAAAGTTGATATGACTGGCGGTTCCAACCGCTTCCCAGAGATGGAAGAGGTTGTTCAGAAATTCTGGAAAGAAGACGGCACCTTCCAGGCCTCTTTGGATAAGACCGAAGGTTGCCCCGAGTACGTATTTTATGACGGCCCTCCGTTTGCTAACGGCCTGCCCCACTACGGGCACCTTCTGACCGGCTACGTCAAAGACATCGTCCCGCGTTACCGCACCATGGCTGGTTACTACGTCCCGCGCGTGTTCGGCTGGGACACCCACGGCTTGCCCGCGGAGCTGGAGGCGGAAAAGCAGCTGGGTATCACGGACAAGGCCCAGATTGAGGCCATGGGGCTGGACAAGTTCAACGACTACTGTGAGAAATCTGTCCTGCGCTACACCGATGAGTGGGAAGACTACGTCAACCGCCAGGCCCGCTGGGTAGATTTCGACAACGGCTACAAGACCCTGGACATCAACTTCATGGAGTCGGTTATGTGGGCGTTTAAAGAGCTCTACGACAAGGGGCTAATCTACCAGGGCTTTAGGGTGCTGCCTTATTCCTGGGCTGAGCACACCTCCCTGTCTAACCAGGAAACCCGCCTGGATGACTCCTACCGCATGCGCCAAGACCCAACGCTGACAGTGACCTTCCCGGTCAACGGTGCGCGTGAGGGTTCGGCGGCGCAGTCCACACTGGCTGAGCACCCCGAGCTTGCCGATGCCTCCTTCCTCGCCTGGACCACCACCCCCTGGACGCTGCCTTCCAACGAGGCTCTGGCCGTACACCCAGAGGTCGCGTACGCGCTGGTGCGCGCCACCGCAGGAGATTTCGAGGGGCGTACCTTCATCATGGCCGAAAACCTGGTGGGCACCCTGTCCAAGGAACTGGGGGAGGCGGAGGTAATAAAGACCTTCACCGGCGCCCAGCTAGAAGGCTTTACCTACGAGCCCATCTTTGGGTTCTTCCCGGAGCTAGAAAACGCCTACCAGGTACTGGTTGCTGACTACGTCACCACCGAGGATGGCACCGGCGTGGTCCACCAGGCCCCGGCCTTCGGTGAAGACGATATGAACACCTGCCAAAAGTACGGCATTGAGCTGGTTATCCCAGTCGATGAAGACGGCAAGTTCACCTCACAGGTCCCGCCGTACGCAGGCCAACTGGTCTTTGACGCGAACAAGGACATCATCAAGGACTTGAAGGAGGCCGGGCGCGTGGTCCGCCACGTCACCATCGAGCACTCCTACCCGCACTCCTGGCGCTCCGGGGAGCCGCTCATCTACATGGCGCTGCCTGCCTGGTTTGTCAACGTCACCAAAATCCGCGACCGGATGGTCGAGCTCAACCGCGAGGAAATCGAGTGGCTGCCCTCCCACATCCGTGACGGCCAGTTTGGCAAGTGGCTCGAAGGCGCGCGGGACTGGAACATCTCCCGTACCCGCTACTGGGGAGCGCCCATTCCGGCCTGGGTTTCTGATAATCCGGAGTACCCGCGCGTGGACGTCTACGGATCCCTCGATGAGCTGGAAGCGGACTTCGGCGTGCGGCCTACTTCGCTGCACCGTCCGTACATCGATGAGCTCACCCGGCCCAACCCGGATGACCCCACGGGTAAGTCGAAGATGGTGCGCGTGCCGGACGTCCTGGACTGCTGGTTCGAGTCCGGATCCATGCCTTTTGCCCAAAAGCACTACCCGTTTGAGAACAAGGAGTGGTTTGAAACCCACTCGCCGGCAGACTTCATCGTGGAATACTCCGGGCAGACCCGCGGCTGGTTCTACCTGTTGCATGTGCTGTCCGTGGCGCTGTTTGACCGACCGGCTTTCAAGAAGGTCGTGGCACACGGCATTGTGCTGGGCAACGACGGGCTGAAGATGTCCAAATCCAAGGGCAATTACCCCGACGTTAACGAGGTATTCGACCGTGACGGATCGGACGCCATGCGCTGGTTCCTCATGTCCTCTCCCATCCTGCGCGGCGGCAACCTGATTGTTACCGAGCAGGGCATCCGCGAGGGCGTGCGCCAGGCCATCCTGCCCATCTGGAACGCGTACACCTTCTTGCAGCTCTACGCCTCCCGCGAGGCCAGCTTTGACACCAGCTCCACCAACGTGTTGGACCGCTACATCCTGGCCAAGACCCACGACCTGGTAGAAGGTGTCAACACCGCCCTGATGAACACCGACATTGCGGTGGCCACGGAACAGGTCCGCCTCTTTGCCGATGCCCTTACCAACTGGTACGTCCGCCGCTCCCGCGAGCGCTTCTGGGAGGGCGAGGAGAAAAACCCAGAGGCTTTCAACACGCTCTACACCGTGCTGCATACCGTTACCCGCGTGGTGGCGCCGCTGCTTCCGCACGTCTCCGAGGTCATCTACCGCGGCCTGACCGGTGAGCGCTCCGTGCACCTCGCCGATTTCCCGCACGCGGAAGACTACCCGGCCGATGACGCGCTCGTGGCGGCTATGGACGCCACGCGCGCGGTGGCATCGGCCGCGTCGTCGGTGCGCAAATCCAACAAACTGCGCAACCGCCTGCCGCTGCCAGCGCTCACCGTGGCCATGGAGGACTCGGCACAACTTGCCGACTTCCAGGACATCATCCGCGACGAGGTCAACGTCAAGTCCGTCATCTTAACCGACGACGTGGAGTCCGTGGGCACCTTCGACGTGGTCTGCAACGCCAAGGTTGCCGGGCCGCGCCTGGGCCGTGACGTGCAGCGCGCCATCAAGAACCTTAAAGCCGGTAACTACGAGCGCCAAGGCCAGGACGTGGTTGTGGACGGCGACATCGTCCTGGGCCCGGATGAGTACACCGAGCGCCTGAAAGCCGCTAACCCGGAGTCCACCGCGCGCATTGACGGCATGGACGGCCTGGTGGTGCTAGACACCAACGTCACCGAGGAACTCGAGGCAGAAGGCTGGGCAGCCGACGTCATCCGCGGGCTCCAAGACGCCCGCAAGGCTTCCGGCTTCGAGGTCTCCGACCGCATCAGCGTGGTACTGTCCGTCCCCGCAGAGCGCGAGGAATGGGCCAACCGCCACGCCCAGCACATTGCCGCTGAGGTCCTGGCCACGCAGTTTAGTGTCACCACCGACCCGGTGGAAGGCCACGACGTGGTCAAGGGCGTTACCGCGAAGGTAGAAAAGAACTAGACCGCGTGGGCCACCACCTTCCGGCCGGTGAAGTGTGGTGGCCCGCCCCACGGCGCTACCCACGCGACCTGGCCGTCCACGCGCTCAATGCGGCCGCGGCCCTCCTGGCCGTTGGCCCCGTTGTGGTGGCGGCACAGCCACGTCAGGTTTGCTGAGTCGGTTGGCCCGCCGTGTTGGTAGTCGGTGATGTGGTGCAACTGGCACTCATCGGCCGGCACCGTGCAGTCCTTGGAGGCGCAGGTGGAAGTTTCCGCCTTGGCCACCAGGCGCTGGGCGTGGTTTCCCAACCGTGATGCTCGCGCGAGCTTGAGAGGGCCGGCGTCGGTGAACACAGCCACAAAGCTCTGTTCTGCGCAGTAGCGGCTCAGGTAGTCCTCGATGTCTAAGTCTGCGCCGTTGGAGCACGGGATGGCCATATCTTTGGACTTTCCGGCGAGGGTAGCCAGAAGGTCGTCGAGGTGGATAGTGGCCACGGTGTGGACCGCGAATCCCGCCCCGCCGCGCTTGATATTTTCCACGAACGACTCTAGCTCCCGCTTCTTGGCGTCCAGCTGTTCCTTCCTGCTCAGCCGCCTGGTGGGACGTTGTTTGTCTACCAGGGTCTCAATATCCGCGATTTGGGCGTCGGTTCCGGTAAAACGTACTGACCGCATGCCGGTGCCCTTGTGGATAGTCCGCGCGACTCCTGGGGTGGGTGGCGCTGGGGGCTGGAGCTCTTTGACAAATTCGGAGGCAATCTTGCGTAGTTTGGAGAGGTTGCCCTCGCACGTGGCCATGTGCTCGCGTAACCGCCACTTGAGGTGTTCCTCTTTGAGCCGGGCGGCGTAGTTTTCAATGACTTTCAAAACTGCGTAGGCGTGGCCGCCGGCCCGGGCGTGCGCTTGCTTGCGGGTGAACGTGGTGTGCCCGTGGTAGAGAGCGCACAACTTGGCAATGTGGCCCGCTTCTGTAGCCGGAACGCCCTCGCTGATTAGCTCCTGTTCTGATTTTCCTAAAGCTAGTTTGATAAAGCCCACCCCGTCCTCGAACGGCGCGAACATCTTTCCGATACTGTTTGTATTTTTCATTTCGTTATTCATGCTCTGCACACTATGGACATAAAAGCTAACTCGCAAGGGGGAAATTGCCAGCCTGTGGATAACTTCCAGTTTCGGGCTCGGTTGGCAGAGTTATCCACAGGTTTTGGCTCCTGTAGGCTACTTTTATGAAAAATTCCGCGTGGCTACCGCCCGGCATCATGGTTGGATCGGGTATTTCCCTCTATGCCGGGGCAGCGTTAGCCGTAGGACTATTCGAGGTGTTTCCTCCCATAGTTGTGGCGTGGTTCCGGGTTGCCGCGGCAGGGATAATCCTCACCGTACTGTTTCGTCCGAAGCTCCGCGCCTTCACCGGCAAGGCCGGCTGCGCGGCGGCTATCTACGGGGTGGTTACCATGGCCATGAATATGGCTTTTTACCAAGCCATCAACGAAATACCGCTGGGTACGGCGGTGGCCATCGAATTTATGGGCCCCGTGGCGGTCGCGGCGTGGGGGTCGCGCAACCGCCGGGATTTTGCGGCGTTGGTTCTCGCAACCGCAGGAGTGCTCACCATTTCGGGGGCTACCTGGGCCAACAACTGGCAGGGCATTGTGTGGGCTTTGGCGGCCGGCGGGTTGTGGGCTGGGTACATCGTGGCCGGAAACCGCATTTCTTATGACCCGGCTACCTCCCGGGCGTCTATGGCGGTGGGTTTTGTCTACGCGGGCGGTATCGGCCTGCCGGTGGCGGTGGCGCTGTGGCCCAGCGGTTATGGCAACGTGGAAACTCTGGGCCTGGCCATGGGGTTGGGGCTGTTGTCCGCGGCCATCCCGTACTCGCTTGACCAGGTGGTTCTGCGCATGGCCGGGGCTAGCTATTTTGCGCTGCTGCAAGCAATCCTCCCGTTGGTGGCGGCAGTGGTGGGTGCAGTGGCGTTGGGCCAGTGGCTGAGCCCAGCGGAGCTGGCAGGGACCTGTCTGGTAGTTGTCGCCGTGGCCTTGCGCAGACCCTAAGATAGAGCGCATGCAACGTTGGGTTATTCACATCGACATGGACGCGTTCTACGCCTCCGTGGAGCAGCTGACTAGGCCAACGCTAACGGGCCGGCCGGTGCTCGTGGGTGGCCTGGGCGGGCGCGGAGTTGTAGCCGGCGCGTCCTATGAGGCACGCGCGCTGGGAGCGCACTCGGCCATGCCCATGTACCGTGCCCAGCACCTCGTGGGCGCGCGTGGGGTGGTCATCCGGCCGCGTCGGGAGGTGTATTCGGCAGCTTCGCGACGGGTGTTTAGCATCCTTGCCCGCCAGGGGGAGGTCATTGAGAGGCTGTCCATTGATGAGGGTTTCATGGAACCGGAGCAGCTGCGCGGGGCGAGCCCACGTGAAGTGCGGGATTGGGCGGAGAACATTCGGGCGCAGGTCCGGGAAGAAACGGGGCTGTCTGCCTCCATTGGCGCGGGGTCGGGGAAGCAGTTTGCCAAGATAGGTTCTGGCCAGGCCAAACCGGATGGATCGTATGTCATTCCGGTGGACAAACAGCTGGACATGCTGCACCCGCTGGCGGTGGGGCAGTTGTGGGGCGTGGGGCCGGTGACTCAGAAGAAACTATCTCAGATAGGCGTGGAGACCATCGGGGACCTGGCGGCGATGACACAGAAAGAGGTGGAGATTTCTATCGGGGCCACGGTGGGATTGAGCCTGTGGGAGATGGCCCGGGGTATTGATGACCGCCCGGTGGCCCCGCGCGCGATTGCCAAGCAGATTTCTCAAGAACACACCTACGCGCGCGATTTGCTCACGGTCGCAGAGGTAAATGCCGCCATTTCCAGAGCTGCCGATGGCGCCCACGCGCGCCTGCTCAAAGACGGCCGCGGCGCGCGCACGGTTACCGTCAAGCTCAGGATGGCGGACTTCCACATCGAGTCCCGCTCCGCCACCCTGGCTTATGCCACCGATGACCTGGCAACGCTTAAGGCCACGGCCTTTAAAATCGCCCGATATCCTTCTGAGGTGGGCGCAATCCGCCTAGTGGGGGTGGGCTTTTCCGGGCTGGAGTCCGCACGCCAGAACGTGATGTTCCCGGAACTTGACCAGGCAGTAATTCACACCGAAGTGGAGGAAAGCACACCGGCTCCGCCTGATAAGGCGCCGGCGTGGCTGCCCACACAGGACGTGTACCACGAAGACTTCGGACACGGCTGGATCCAAGGCAGCGGGCACGGCGTAGTTAGCGTGCGCTTTGAGACGCGTGCCACGGGGCCGGGATTTTTCAAGTCCATCCGCGAGGACGACGACAAACTCAGGCCAGGCAATCCATTGGACAGCCTGGCCTGGGATGAGTGGTTGAGGGAAAACGCGGAGGATTAATAGTCCTGGTTTTCTGGCTTGTGGTCATCGGCGTAGCGGTAGTACTCAGTGAAGGTGAGTTTGCTGGCCGCGTCTTCGTCGATGAGGATGGTTGCGTGCGGGTGCAGCTGCAGGCACGAGGCTGGGCACATGCCGGAAAGCGGTCCTTCTACGGTTTGCCGGATGGCCTCGGCCTTACCCTCTCCCGTGGCAACTAACAGCAGGTGGCCGGCGCGGCGGATGGAGGCCAGACCCTGGGTTAGTACGTGGGTGGGTACTTCCTCGGCGGTGTCAAAGAAGCGAGCGTTATCCTTGATGGTCTGCGGGTGCAGCGTCTTCAGGCGGGTGAGTGAATTGAGCGATGATGTGGGCTCGTTGAAACCAATGTGGCCGTTGGTACCAATTCCGAGCAGCTGGATTCCTACATGGTGGGCGGCCAGTTTTCGCTCGTAGTCACGCGCCGCCTGCAAGGGGTCCTCGCTAACGCCAGCGGGGGAGTACACCCGGGAGTCCTCGATGTCCACGTGGTCGGCGAACTCGCGGCGAATGGTGCGCGCATAGGATTGTTCGTGGGTAGGCTCCAGACCAACGTACTCATCCAGCATGAATACGCTGCAATCTTTGAAACTCAGCCCTTCCTCGCGGTGGCGGCGGATGAGTTCCTGGTAGGTAGCAATGGGACTAGAGCCGGTGGCCAGTCCCAGGACGGCGCCTTCGCGGGCATATTTCTCGATGATGTCCGCAGCCTGCTTTGCAACGGCCTGGGCGTCTTTGCGGATAACGATTTCCATGGATTTATCTCCTATATGTGAGGGTGGGTAGTTAGCGGTAGTCGTGAACGGATACAACCGTGCCGTTGGGAGCAAGACACACCAGGTTGGCCGGGTTGCCCACCAGTGCTGGCGGGCCTCCTAACACCCGGGCGGCGTTGGTGGAGGTGTAGGCCACCGCCTCCGCAGCCGTGTGCCGGGCGGCAAAGCGCAGGAATTGCTCCCGCAAGGTGGTGGTGCCGCCGGCAATCGCGCCGGGCGTGCCGGTGGTGGTTGTCAGCCGGGCCACTCCGCCGGCCACGGTGACGGGCAGGGAGCCCAAGATATAGGCGCCATCGTCAAGGCCGGCGGCCTCCATAGCGTCAGTGACGGCAAAGCCGTAGGCGTTTCCGGTGTTCATCAGCATGTCTACGGTGCCGTCAGCCAAGTGCACGCCGTCGCCGATGATTTCCAGGTGCGCGAGCCCCTTACGCGCCGCCGCGATCAGCGCGCCGGCGGTGGCGGGATCGCGGTGGTGAACGGGCGGCATAGCGTTGAACAAGTGCGTTGCCGTGACGGTCACGCCCAGCTCAACGGCGCGTTCGATGACGGCGGTGGTCTCATCGAAGGACGCTGCGGCGTGCCCGAGCGAGGCTATAACGTTGTGCTGGGCGCACAGTTGAAGTAGCTCAAACGCGTTGTCCGTTTCCGGGGCAAAGGTAATGGACCGGACGTTGCCGCCAGAGGCGTCAATTACGCGGGCAAACACCTCCGGGTTGCCGGGCATTATCTTCTCCGGGTTCTGCGCGCCGCACAGACCGGGGTTGATAAAGGGACCTTCCAGGTGGATTCCGGCAATGAGGCCTTCATCCACCAGGGGGGCAAGGCGTTGGACCTGGTACGCCATTTCATCACCGGTAGCGGAGACTAGGCTGGCCAGCAGGGTGGTGGTGCCGTGGGAGCGGTGGAATTTCGCGGCGCGCTGGCAGTCTGCGGTGGTTCCGGTGGGAAAAGCACCAGCGTTGCCGCCGTGGTTGTGAAGATCCACAAAGCCAGGAATGAGATAATTCTCACCCTGCCCCGGAATTTCCTCCACCGCAGTGATGACGCCGGCGGCGTCGAGGGTGAGCTGGGCGTTATCAAAGCAGTGGTCGGGCGTGATGAGCCGGCCTTCGAGTGTGGTGGGGGGCATGGTAACTCCTTTTCAAAAAGTCCCCCCAAAGCCTACCCGAATCATGGAGATAAGACGTATGATGTCGTTAGTAATTTTTTTAACACCGCGCACAGAGGAGAGTTCTTTTTATGTCTAAAGCCACCACGCCATTCCACGGCGTCATTCCCCCTGTCTTGACCCCGTTCAACTCGGACGGCACCCTGGACACCGACTCCCTGCGCAAGCAGGTAGAGCGGCTCATTGAGGCTGGAGTTGACGGGCTGTTTGCCCTGGGCTCATCCGCAGAGGTCGCCTTCTTGACCCGTGAGGTCCGCCGCAAAGCACTGGAGACCATCATCGACCAGAACGCTGGCCGCCTGCCGGTCGTGGCCGGAGTCATTGACATGACCACCCCGCGCGTCCTCCAACACGTCGAGGACGCCAAAGCACTTGGCGCCGATGCCCTCGTGGCCACCGCCCCCTTCTATGTGCGCACCCACCTCACCGAAATTGAGGACCACTTCCGCGCCATCCACGACGCCGCCCCGGAATTGGAGCTTTTTGCCTACAACCTGCCCGTCTCCGTCCACGTAGTGCTGGACATCCCCATGCTCATGCGCCTGGCCGCGGACGGCGTGCTCAAGGGCGTCAAAGACTCCGGCGGCAATGACGGCTACACCCGCGCACTGGTGGCCGCCCGCCGTGACGCCGACCTGGCCGAATTCGTGGTCCTCACCGGTTCTGAGATGACCGTGGACATGGCCTACCTAGCCGGCTGCGACGGCGTCGTTCCAGGTCTGGGCAACGTAGACCCGTACGCCTACGTCGAGCTCAACGACCTGTGCACCGACGGCAAGTGGAAGGAAGCGGTTGCCCTCCAAGAGCGCATCAACAAGCTCATGGCAGTGGCCTTTGTGGGAGATTCCGGCCGGATGGGCGGCTCCGCTGCCGGACTGGGTGGCTTCAAGTCTGCCCTGCACCACCTGGGAGTCTTTACCACTCCGCTCATGTCTCCTACCCACGTTCCTCTCAACGATGAGGAGCACGCGAAGGTAGCCTCCATCGTTGACACCTACGCGCACGGAGTCTAAATGGCTTATACGCTTGCCTTCGATATCGGCGGCACCAAAATTGCCTACGGCGCCGTGTCTGACAAGTACCCCGAAGAAGTGGTGTGTACTGGCACCATTGCTGCGCAACCCGAAGGCTCCACCCTGGCGGCCGAATTCGATCGCAGCGTGGGCCTGGCGTTGGCAGCTGCCCGGGAGGCGGGTATTGAACCGCACCGGGTGGGCATCGGCGCGCCGGGCATTGTGCGCGAGGGAGCCATCTTGCGCTCCGGACCAACCGCGCCCGGATGGCAGGGCACAGTCCTGGCGGATCTGGTGGGCAAGCATACCGACGCGCCCATAGCCAGCGGCAATGACGTGCGGATTTGGGCCTACGGCGAGCACCACTTTGGCATCGGCAGGAAGCTGGCCGGGCGGGTTTTCTATATCTCGCTCGGAACCGGTGTGGGCGGCGCGATCGTTGAAGACGGCCAGCTCATGGGCGGGTCCACCGGTTCAGCTGGGGAATTCTCCGAGCTGCTGGTGGCGGACTTGCGCGGCCACGCTGACCGGGCGGAAAGCGTATGCTCCGGCACCGGCTTGGCCCGGTACTACAACGTCCTTGCCGCTGACCCGGACTTCACGGGCATCATCGCCTGGGACCGGCCGGCCAAGGAAGGCGACCTTGACCTCTACGCCATCATGGAACGCTACCACGCGGGTGAGGAACTAGCCCGCAACGTGGTGGACGGAAACCTCCGGGGCCTGGGCCGGGCGCTGGCTGGGCTGGCGTTTGGCTTTGACCTCGATGCGGTAGTAATTGGCGGGGGAGTAGCCGGGATTGGGGACCCCGTATTTGCCGCGGTGAGGGAAGCCTTCTCCGCCGGGGCAGTAGATACCCACAAAGACATTCCAATTGTTCCTTCGGCGCTAGGCGGAATGGCTCCCCTGGTGGGGGCTGCGGCTTATGCTCGGGACAAAGCTTAATAGGAGAGAAAAATGTTTCAATTCACAGCAACCGACATAGCTGGGCGCCGCCAGGAGATAATTGACCTGGTGCGCGGAAACCTTATTGTTTCCGTGCAGGCACCGGACGGGCACGCCATGCGCGATACCCACACGCTGACCCACGTGGCCCGTGCGTGCGTTGACGGCGGCACGCCCGCCATTCGTTGCGGCGGTTACGGCGGGACGCCGGATATCGCGTCCATCGCCAAGGCCGTGGATGTGCCCGTCTTTGGCCTTACCAAGGAAGGCGATACCGGCGTGTATATCACCCCCACGCGCGAATCAGTGCGGGCGGTTGCCAAGGCCGGGGCAGCGGTAGTCTGCGCCGATGCCACCTTCCGCGACCGCCCAGACGGCTCCACCTTTGCGGAGTTGGTTGCGGTGGCCCACGAGCAAGGCGTGCTGATGATGGCCGACTGCGCCACTCCTGAGGAAATGGCGGCGGCTCACCGGGATGGTGCCGATATCATCTCTACCACCCTGGCTGGGTACACCGAGCACCGGGAAAAGACTGAAGGCCCGGATTTTGAGTGCCTGGCTATGGGGCGGTCTTTGGTGGGCCCCGAGGCCTTTGTTATCGGGGAGGGGCGTTTCCACACGCCGGAGCTGGTAGCTGAAGGCGTGGCGCGCGGCGCCGACGCCGTTATTGCGGGCACCGCAATTACTGATCCAGGGTGGATCACCGCACGCTTTGCGGCCGCGCTGCGGTAGCATCTCAGAAGAACGCCTGAAAAGGCACCGGCCCCGTTTCCGGCCTTCCACTGGGAGGGTGGTTAGCGGGGCCGGTTGCTTAGCTACGGCGCGGTTGGGGGCTACGGCGCGGTTGCTTAGCTACGGCGCGGTTGGGGGCTAAGGCGCGGTAGCTTGGCTACGGCGCGGTTGGGGGCTACGGCGCGGTAGCTTGGCTACGGCGCGGTTGGGGATTCGGGCGTGTCGGGGGAAGGTACGTGGCTAGCAATTGCCCGCAGCAACGGTGCGTAGTGGCGGGTGACCACGCGCCGGTACTGCTCAACGTCCTTGTTGCTCAAGGCGTCGATAAGGGCTTCGTGGGCTTCGATAGTCTGCTCGATATCCTCGGGCATAGACACTTCCATCAGTGGCAGTACATCCATGTGTACCTGCCAAAAGGCGTCGGAGAGCTCGCGGATGAGGACGTTGGATATACGCGACTGTAAAGTGCTGTGAAAGGCGCGATCTTCGGTGGCAAAGGACTTTCCGGCGGCGAACTGCGCGCGCATTTCGCAGACCAACTCACGCAATTGTTCAACATCAACGTCGCGAAAATTCTCCACTAATTCCTCCGCCATGGACAGATCCAGGGCAACGCGGGTTTCCACCACGTCGCGCAGGCGGGCGAGTGAATTTTTGGAGTCCAAAGTGATGCGCAGCACCATTCCGGCCACCAGGGGGGACAGGGACATCGCGCCCACGTAGGTGCCGTGCCCGTGGCGAACCTCAACCACGTCGAGGCTGGAGAGGATGCGAACGGCCTCTCGCACACTGGAACGGGAAAAGCCTAGTTCTTCGCAGAGCTTTGTTTCCGTGGGGAGGGGATCCCCTGGCTTGAGTCGATGCCTTTTGATGTAGTCGGTTATCCCGTCTACAGCCTGTGCGGCGGCGCCTGTGCGTTTCACTGGTGGTCCTTTCGCGCGAAGATTTCCCAATAGTTTCCTCGGGTTGGACCCTGATAGCAACCGCGGAGGTTCCCCCGGTTGGGGGTAAGCTGGTGGCTGTTGTGGGGCAAATAGAGGGTTAACTACCGGTAAATCGGCAATTTTTCTCCAGTTTACTAGACGAATGTCTGATGTCTGACATATCCTGTGGTTACGTTCATAACGTGCACGACACTATGAGGCCACTCACTCGAGGGGTGTTAAGTGCCGTTCGTACGCCACCATCGGCTCTACTTGAAAGGACATGAACGATGTCTAAGAAAGTTTCTCTCTTCCGTAAGATTGGTGCGCTGTCTGCAGCCGCCGGTATCGCAGCCACTCTTGCTGCCTGTGCTCCTGCTGACAAGGCAGAGGATTCCGCTTCCGGTTCCTCCGCATCTTCCGATGACAACGCAGCTACCGCTGGTGAAGTCAACGAAGACGGCACCATTCGCGCCGCCATCTCTTATGAGTTGGGCACCAACGGTTACGACCCAATGACCACCACCGCAGCGCTGACCATCGCGGCTAACTGGCACACCCTAGAGGGTCTGACCGAGCTAGACCCCACCGATGGTTCCACCTACGCAGCCCTCGCCGCTGAGCTTCCTGAGCCTTCCGAGGACACCGAGATCACCGTTGAGCTACGCGACGGCGCAAAGTTCTCTGACGGCACTGACATCACCGCTGAGGACGTCGTTTACTCCTTCGAGCGCGTTATGGACCCAGCGAACAACTCCCTGTACGCCTCCTTCATTGAGTTCATTGAATCCGTAGAGGCTGACGGTGACAACGCTGTGAAGTTCAAGCTGAAGTACCCAACCGGCGTATTCGCAGAGCGTCTTTCCGTTGTCAAGATCGTGCCAAAGGCACTGGTCGAAAAGGACCCAGAGGCATTCGACTTCAACCCAGTTGGCTCCGGTCCTTTCAAGATGACCGACAACGGTGGTGCCACCAACACCGTCAAGTTCGAGCGTAACGAGCACTACAACGGCCCACGCCCAGCACGGGCTGCGGATATGGCGTGGGACATCATCCCTGACGCATCCACCCGCATCAACTCCCTGCAGTCCGACCAGGTCCAGGCAATCGACTCCGTGCCTTACCTGAACATCGCTCAGCTGGAGCAGGCTGAGGACCTCAAGTCCCAGCAGGGCTTCGGTTTGCTATTTGCCATGTTCAATAATGACGAGTCCAACCAGTTCTCTCAGAAGGAAGCCCGCCAGGCATTCCTCTACGCCATTGACATGGACACCCTCATCCAGAACGCTATGCAGGGCCAGGCCAGCCCAGCTACCTCCTTCCTGCATGAGAACCACCCGAACTACAACAAGGCTTCCACTGTCTACTCCTACGATGAGGCAAAGGCCAAGGAACTGTTCGAAAAGGCTGGTGTAACCAAGCTGCGTCTCCTGGTTACTGACCACGACTGGGTCAAGGCAATCACCCCGCTCATCGAGCAGGATCTGAAGAAGCTTGGTCTTGAGGTCGAGTTCACCCAGAAGAAGTCCTCTGACGTCTACAACACCATTGACGGCAACCCGGATTCCTACGACGTTGTTATCGCCCCAGGCGACCCATCCGTATTCGGTAATGACCCAGACCTGCTTATGCGCTGGTGGTACGGAAACGACACCTGGACCAAGACCCGTATGAACTGGTCCGGTGAGTCCTACGACAAGGTTCAAGACCTGCTTTCGAAGGGCATCCAGTCCACCGACAAGAGCGAACAGCAGGAAATCTGGAACGAGACCTATGACGTCTTGTCCGAGGAAGTTCCTCTCTACCCGCTGCTGCACCGCAAGGCACCTACCGCGTGGGACAGCGAGACCCTGGTTGACTTCGAGCCAATCTCCCTGACCGGCTTGTACTTCCTCGAAGTTGGGACCACCCAGGAATAATCTTCCACCAATTCCGTGACACGCCCGCTTTCAAGGATGTAACAGGAACTGCACTTGCAAGTTCGTTTTCTGTCTTGCAAAGCGGGCGTTTCTCACTGCCATCAGGGTACCTATGCCTCCTACCTAGGCAACTACGGTGGGGAGCGTAAGGCACCCGTGATGGCCACCCAACCCTTTTCCAAGCAAAGGCTTTTTAAAACATGTCCAACTTGATTCGACTAATTGGTAGGCGCCTTGTCGCGCTGCCAATCATGGTCCTCGGAGTTACGTTCCTGGTGTTTTTCATCATGTCGTTCTCCCCAGCGGATCCCGCGCGCCTCGCACTAGGTGAGGCGGCATCGCCAGAAGCGCTCGAAGCCTACCGTGAGTCCAACGGACTCAACGACCCACTGCTGGTTCGCTACGGCCGTTTCCTTACCAACATGGTCCAAGGCGACCTGGGAACCTCATCCGGCGGCGTCCCAGTCACCGAAATGATCGCCCGCGCCTTCCCGATTACCCTCCAGCTGACCTTCGCCGGTCTGATCCTGGCCGTTATCGTGGCGCTTATTTTTGGCGTCATCGCCGCTATCTACCGCGATAAGTGGGCAGACCAGTTAATCCGCGTGTTCTCCATTGCAGCTCTCGCGACGCCCTCCTTCTGGCTGGCAATCTTGCTTATCCAGTGGTTGGGTACCATCCCGGGCGGTTGGGGAATGTTCCCGGCCATCGTGGGCCGCTGGGTGTCTTTCTTCGATGACCCCCAGACGTGGAGCAACAACATCTTCCTACCTGCACTGGCGCTGGCTGTTCCAGTAGCCGGTTCGCTCACCCGCGTGGTCCGCACCTCCATGGTGGAGGAGCTGGACAAAGACTACGTTCGTACCGCCATTGGTGCCGGTATCCCACGCGGTACCGTGATCTCCCGCAACGTATTGCGTAACGCGCTGATTACCCCAATTACCGTGCTGGGTCTGCGCGTGGGCTACCTCATGGGTGGCGCAGCCGTGATTGAAATTATCTTCAACATCAAGGCAATGGGCCAGCTCATCCTTGACGGCGTAGTCCGAAACGACGTCTTCCTAGTTCAGGGTGTCACCTTGGTCGTGGCAGTGGCGTTTATCCTCATCAACATCGTCGTTGACATCCTCTACGTGTTGGTCAACCCACGGATTAGGAGCATCTAATGCTTAGAGAGAAAACTACTCAGAAGCTGGAGAGCAAGGCCGGCGCTCGTTTCGCTGGATTTAAAAAGCTCCCCCTGAAATCCAAGATTTCCATGTTCGTCCTGGCGCTAGTGGTGCTTGGGGCCATTTTTGCACCGCTGATTGCACCACATGATCCGCTGCAAACGGGACCGCCGGTCCTGCCGCCATCAGCCGAGCACCCCTTCGGTACCGACTCCGTGGGCCGTGACGTGCTTTCCCGAATCATCTTCGGTGCGCGCTCCTCGCTGCTCATCGGCCTGTTCGCTACCGGCCTGGCGCTTGCCTTTGCTGCGGTTCTAGGCTCCATAGCTGCCACCGCTGGCAAAGCAGTTTCCGAAATTCTTATGCGCATCCTGGACATCGTGATGTCCTTCCCGGCAATCGCGCTGGCTGCCGTATTCGTGGCGGTATGGGGCAACAACGTTGCCATCCTGATTTTTGCCATCGGCTTTGTCTACACCCCGCAGCTTTCGCGTATCGTGCGCGCTAACGTGCTGGGTCAATTCGGTGAAGACTACGTCTCCGCCTCCCGCGTGATGGGTGCTTCCACCGCGCACATTTTGTTCAAGCAGGTAGCCCGCAACTGTATCGCTCCCGTGCTGGTGTTCGCCACCGTGCTGGTTGCCGATGCCATCGTGCTTGAGGCCTCACTATCGTTTATCAACGCCGGCGTTGCGCCCCCGGCTCCGTCCTGGGGCAACATCTTGTCCAACGGCCAGTCCGTGCTGTTAACCGGCGCGTGGTGGCCCACCTTCTTCCCGGGCCTGATGCTGCTTATCACCGTGCTGTGCCTGAACATCATGTCTGAAGGCATGACCGACGCCATGGCGTCACCACCGGCCCGTAAGCCTATTTCCGATGACGCCCGTGCGGCAGCGGAAGCAGCCAAGGCCAGCAACGTCAAGACCCTGGGCCAGACTTCCCGCGAAGAGTCGGAGAAGGCACTGCGGGTTTCTCTGGAAGCCCTGCGTGAATCTGAGAGCCAGTACGGAAACCGTGCTGTCTTCGAAGGCGACCCAACCCCGCTCCTTGAGGTCAAGGACCTGCGGATTAGCTTCCCGGGCGCCCACGGCGACGTCAAGATTGTTGATGGCGTGAATTTCAAAGTAGCCCCAGGTGAAACCATGGGCCTGGTGGGCGAGTCCGGTTGTGGTAAGTCCATTTCCGCGATGTCCATCATGGGCCTGCTCCCAGAGTCCGCTGTTATTGAAGGTGAGATCCTCTACGACGGCAAGAACCTGTTGGAAATCTCCAACAAGGAGCACAACGACCTGCGTGGACACGAAATCGCCATGATTTACCAGGATGCTTTGTCTTCCCTCAACCCGTCCATGCTGATTAAGTCTCAGCTGGAGCAGCTGACCAAGCGTGGCGGCAAGCGCGAACCACGTGAGTTGTTGGAACTGGTGGGCCTGGATCCGGACCGTACGCTCAAGTCTTACCCACACGAGCTTTCGGGTGGTCAGCGCCAGCGCGTGCTGATTGCTATGGCCTTGACCCGTAACCCCCGCCTGCTCATCGCTGATGAGCCCACCACCGCACTGGACGTCACCGTTCAAAAGCAGGTTGTGGAGTTGCTCAATGAGCTACGCGAAAAGCTTGGGTTTGCCATGATCTTCGTATCCCACGACCTGGCACTGGTTGCCCGGCTGGTCCACAAGATTACGGTCATGTACGCCGGTCAGGTGGTGGAGCAGGGCAAGACCGCCGAGGTACTCGAGCACCCAACGCACGAGTACACCCGCGGTTTGCTGGGCGCCGTGCTTTCCGTGGAAGCCAACGCCGACCGCCTCTACCAGGTGCCGGGCACCGTGCCTTCACCAACCGAGTTCGTAGACGGCGACCGCTTCGCACCGCGTTCCTCGCACCCAGAGGTTGGTATCCATGAGAAACCAACTTTGCGCCTGGTAGGCGATGACAAGAATTCCACGCACTACTACGCCACCACCGATGAGCTGCTCGCAGTTCAGGCCAAAGAGAAGGAGGCCTAAATATCATGGGTAAAGCAGTTCCCCTAGGGGCAACCACCGACGCTCCGCGTGATATCGCCTACAAAAAAGAGCTGGGCCAGCCCATCTTGGAGCTCAAAGACACCAGCGTGACGTTCAAGACCCGTACTGGTGGCCTCTTTAGTCCTAACAAGGTCCACGCCAATAAAAACATCAACTTCCAGGTTTACCGCAATGACATTGTGGGGATTGTGGGCGAGTCAGGCTGTGGCAAGTCCACCCTGGCCAAGGTGATGATTGGTTTGCAAAAGCCCACCAGCGGGGAGGTCTTGTTCAAGGGCAATCCCATCAAGGGCCGCGGCCACACCCGCAAGGAAATGGGCCGGTCTATCTCCGTGGTATTCCAGGACCCGGCCACCTCGCTGAACCCGCGCATGAGCGTGCAGCAGCAGCTGTTGGATCCGCTTAATGTGCACGGTATCGGCAGCCCGGCTGAGCGCCAGGCGCGCGTGTCCGACCTGCTTGCTTTGGTTGGCATGCCGCAGTCCGCGCTGAATGTGTTGCCGCGCCAGATTTCCGGCGGACAGCGCCAGCGTGTGGCTATTGCCCGCGCTCTGGCCCTGGACCCGGACATCATCATCGCCGATGAACCGACTTCGGCGCTGGACGTGTCCGTTCGCGCCCAGGTGCTCAACCTGCTGCTCGATCTGAAGCGCGAGCTGGGGCTGGGGTTGGCGTTTATCTCCCACGACATCAACACCGTGCGTTACGTATCTGACCGCATTTGCGTCATGCTAGGTGGAGAGATCGTGGAAGAAAATACCACCGAGCAAATCTTCGATAATCCGCAGCATCCCTACACGAAGAAGCTGCTCAGCGCAGTTCCTTCGCTGCTAGGGGAGTAGATTTCCTAAACATTCGGGCCCGGTTCAAGCAAAAAGCTTGGCCGGGTCCGTTTGCGTTGCTAAGGCAGCCGCCAGCACTATCCGGGCTTGGCCGGGGCGCAAGCGGCCGGCGTTAATCGCGCCTTTGTCCGCGAGCGTGTTTCCCCCGCCGGCCCCGCCGTAGATAAGCTCCACCGGCCCCGCCGCAACACGCGTGGAGATGACCACTTTCACGCCGGCGTCCAGTGCCCGGTCCAGTGCCGCGGCCATCTGCGGGCCTACGTTGCCCGACCCCATGGCCGCCACCACTATCCCGGCGTAGCCCGCGGCAACGGCGGCGTCCACCATGTCGCCTGGGGCTCCAGGGTAGGCGTAGATGATAGTGACCTTTTCCTCCGCCAACCTAGCCCGGGGCAAAGGTAGGCAGTTAGGCGCTGTGGTCTCAGGCGCGGTGAAGGCATTGAGTGATTGCGTATGCTGCTTGGTAGCCCCCCACGCGGGCACCGTGGCACCGCCGAAGTGGATGAACACCCCTCCCGTTCCAGGGGCAACGGATAAGGCTCCGCGCAGGTTACCGGGGCCATCTGGCGCGGGGGCGTCGAAGGGCCGCTGCGCGCCGGTAAGGATGACCGGCGTGCGCCCGGCATGGAACAACGCCAGTGCCACGGCGGTTTCTTCCATGGAGTCGGTGCCGTGGGTGACCACCACGCGCGTAACTTCCGGGCGACTGGCGTAATCTTCCACGCATTCCACGAGCTCATCTACGTCGTGCAAGGTCATGGCGCTGGAATCTAGTTGGCGGAAATCCACCGCTTCTACCGGTGCGTCAACGAGTGCGGCTAGGTCCGCTGCTGATTTGGTGGGCTCTAACGCCCCGTTAATGCTGGTGCAGGCGATAGTCCCGCCGGTGGAAATGAGAATATTGGTCATAAAACCCAGACTACTGCACAAGCTCACAGTGCCAACACGGGGATTTTCCAGCCTTGCTTGCTAAAGTTGGGGTTTGCATTTAAAAGATGATTAAAGGAGAACCCCCATAGTGAAAGCTCATCAGCTTCGCACGTTTGCCCTCTTAGCTACTGCCGGTATTGCGCTTTCGGCATGCTCGGCTGAATCCGCCGAAGATAGCGCTACGACGCAGGGCTCGCAGACCACCACCGCTGCGGCACCGGCACAAGACACGGCAACGGCACCAGAGCTTCCGTCCGCAGCGGATCTCAACGCCGTTCTTGCCCGTGCAATTGACCCGCACCTTCCCATTGAGGAAAAGGTAGCCTCCGTGCAGGGCGGTGAGCAGGCGCCCGAGCTTTTTGACCTGATGGCCTCGTCTCAGGCGGAGTCCGGCGCTACTTTCGAGGTAGTAGATCCCGTGCTACCCGGCTACACGCCAGATTCCGTTTTGGCAACAGCGCGGATGATGATTCCCGAGCAGCCGGATCAGATTGCTGAAAACGTGGAATTTATCTACGAGGGCGGTTCTTGGAAGCTTTCCCAATCCTGGGCATGCACGTTGGTGTCCAACACCGTTGCCCCGGAGCAGGTTCCCCCGATGTGCTCGGCGCAGGCTACTGCCCAGGATCCGGCCCTTGCCGGCGAGCAGGTGCCGGAGCAACCCGCGCCCGATGCCCCGCCGGCTGACGCCCCAGCCCCCGAAGCACCGCCAGCAGGCTAGCTAAAACGCACCTTTGTCGCCGTAGTTTGGATTACCCGAACTGCGGCGTCTTTTTGTCCGTAGATGACCGTGGTGGTGACATCGACCTCCCCGGCCACGGGGAGGGGCTTAGTCAAATCCACGGTGAGGGTTCCCGTGGACTCGGACTGGGTGTTTAAAACGTCGACCGACTGGCCATCGGCAAGTTGGAGCGCACCTAGGCTGGGGCGCTGAGAAATGTCCACGTCTAGGGTGGCCTGGTTATCCTTGTACGAAACTAGCCGGTAAGTGGTGGTTTGCAGCAACGTGTTGTCCCCGGTGACGCGGCTTTCCACAGTCCACGTTGCCCCCGGCGCGATGGGATCAGTGGGAAAGACCACCTGGTGCGCCACAAGCTTCAGGATTGCCTGCTCTGCGGCCGCGCGATCCTCGTCGCTAGCCTGCTTCGGTGCCGCCAGGCGCAGGGAGGAGGCCTGCCCGGAATCCACCGCGCGCCAACCGAACTGGAACCCTTCTGCCGTGGGAATGTCCGGAGTCGCTTGAACCTTGGCAAAGACGTTGCGGGTGGCTGGGGCCTGGCCACTAGCGGCATCGGACGCCGGGGTGACCTCAATGTTTAGCGGTAGCGTGACTGCTGCCGTCGCAACACTGGGGTGGAAACCGTCCGCCGCCGCAGCCTGGATCACGTCTTGGTTAAACCCCTCAGACACCGCCACAGATACCTCTTGGGCGGAATCAATATCCGTAAAAGCCATAACCTGTTGTTGCCCGTCGCCGGGAGCAGTTACGCTTACCCGCGGGGCATCTAGCGGTGCTCCCACGGCTTCTTCGACCGGAGGACCAGGAGGGGAATAGTCACATCCGGCAAGCGCGAGCGACAAGACAATAGCTACAACACGTTTCATACATTCCAAAATACCCGAGTGCTATCTCTACAATGGTTCAAGTGAGTAAAAGATATGTAGGCATGATGGCGGCAATCATCGCGGCGATAGCCGTTCTAGACCAAGCCACCAAGGCGTTAATGCTGTCCATTTTGACACCGGGGGAGCCCCTTAGCGTGATTGGTGATTGGTTCAGGTTCTACCTTCTTTTCAACCCCGGCGCTGCCTTCTCCATGGGCGGGGACGGCTCCACCTGGTTGTTTACCACCATCCAGCTGGTATTCGTGGTGGGCGTGGCCATTGCCGCGCCCCGGATTACCGACCGCGGTCAGGCCGTGGGCTTGGCCATGATTGCCGGGGGAGCGCTGGGCAATTTGATTGACCGGTTGTTCCGGGAGCCGGGATTTTGGTTTGGCCACGTGGTGGACTTCATCTCCGTCGGGGACTTTGCCATCTTCAACGTGGCTGACGCCTTTATCACCGTGGGAGTGGTGGTGTTTATCCTGGCCATGTTCTTAAGCGATAGGAAGGAGGCCGCGCGTGCGCGAAAGTCGTAGGTTGCCCGTCCCGGAGGGCCTGGATGGGATGCGCGCGGACGCCGCGCTGGCCAAGCTGCTGGGGCTCTCCCGTGCCAAGGCCGCAGCGTTGTGCGAGGCCGGTGAGGTGGAAACATCCGGCCGTGTGCTGGGAAAAGCTGACCGGCTGGAGGCCGGCGGGTGGGTGGACGTCATTATGCCTGCGCCCGAGGAACCTCTGATCCCCAGAGAAGAACTGGTTGAGGGCATGGACGTGCTGTATGCGGATGAGGACATAATCTGTATTTATAAACCGGTGGGCGTGGTAGCTCACCCCACGGTGGGGTGGGAGGGGCCCACGGTTATCGGCGGGCTGCGGGCTGCGGGCTATCAGCTTGCCGATGCCGGGCCTACCGAACGCAAAGGCATAGTCCACCGTTTAGACGTAGGCACCTCCGGCGTGATGGTGGTGGCGGCCTCGGAGCGCGCCTACTCCCAGCTCAAGGCGGCGTTCAAGAGGCGGTCGGTAACCAAGACTTACCACGCCGTGGTGCAAGGGCTGCCGGATCCCATCGAGGGCATCATTGACGCGCCCATCGGCCGGCACCCTTCCTCCGGCTGGAAGTTCGCGGTGGTGGATGGGGGAAAGCACGCGGTGACCCACTACGAGTTGGTGGAGGCATTCCGCGAAGCAAGTTTGATCAAGGTACACCTGGAAACCGGGCGCACACACCAGATCCGCGTCCACATGTCCGCGGTAGGACACCCGTGCGTGGGGGACCCCATGTATGGTTCTGACCCCAACTTGGCCAAGCGCTTGGGGCTGACGCGCCAGTGGCTGCACGCGGTGACTCTTGGGTTTGACCACCCGGGGACCGGAAAGCCTTTCGAAATCAGTGCGCCCTACCCGGAGGATTTGCATCACGCCGTAGAGGTTTTGCGCGGATGAGGCCGCTGGCGTTGGCGGCCGCTGGCCTGGCCGCACTGGTACTGGCCTTGGGTGTGTTTGGGGACAAAGGCCTCACCTCCATCCAGGGTGATGCCGTGGGTCCGGAAACCCGAGAAACCAAGACCCAGTACGTGGAGCGTGCCGAAGACGCGCTGGCAATGACTGCGGCACCCGGCTACGCCATGGTGGCGTTTAAATACCCCTTGCGGCCCGACCAGGCCGCCCGCGCGGTTGATGGAGTGCAACGGGTGGGGGCCATGTTCGCGCCCGACACCGGGCTAGTGCCTTTGCCTGAGCCGGTGGCCGGAACCGGGCGCGCGGACGTGCTTTCCACCGCTCTGGGAACCAACGCCGGGGGCCTTAGCGCTGTGGTCATCTTTGACACCCCGGAGGCCATGCGGGCTATCGCGCAACGTGGCGAGGTCCTGGCAGTTGAGCCGGCCCCCGCTGATTCCGCGTGGGGAGCTTTTGCGGTGCGTCCGCCAAACTTTTGAAACCCGCGCCGGGGATAGCTAGCGGGGTCGGTTAGGATGGGCGCATGAAGAAATTTCGCGAGTGGCCGGGCAACTTTAAGTTCGCGGTAGTTTGCGGCGCGGCGGCGGTGCTAGCAGGCGTGTTTTTGCTGTGCATAGGTCAAAGCGGCATGGACTATGCCATGGCTGGGGTGGCTATCGCGGGCGGGCTCGTGGTAGTGCTGGGTGCGCCAGCGTGGGGGCTCAACGACCATGAGGAAACCGCCAGGCGCAAGCGCGCCCGTCAGGCCCGCGCGGAGCTGCGGCGCCGCTGAGTTTGCAGGCGGGCCAAATCCGCGATGTACAGGCCCACGGCCACGCCAATGATGGCAAAGCCTATCCAGCGGTGCACCGAGAAATGCTCGCCCACCACTGCCAGTGCCCACAGCATCTGCATACACGGGGTGAGGTACTGCAACATGCCGATGGTAGCCAGCGGTAGCTTCTTGGCACCCTGCGCAAAGCAGATGAGGGGCAAGGCAGTAACCACCCCGGAGGAGATCATCAACGCGGTATGCGTAGCGCCAAAACCCACAAACGTGCCGCCCCCGGTTGCCTCCAACCAGGTGATGTATGCCAGCGCCACCGGCAGCATGACTATTGTCTCAGCGGCTACCGACACCGTCGAGGTCACGTTAATCTGCTTTTTCAACAGCCCATAGCCACCAAAGCTGGCCGCCAGCGCCAAGGAAATGATGGGAGCCTGGCCCGTGAAGAAGGTGAGATAGATCACGGCCGAAAAGGCTATACCCACCGCCACCGACTGGCCCGGCCGCAGCCGCTCTTTGAGAAATACCAGCCCCAGGGCCACGGAGACTAGGGGGTTGATGAAGTACCCCAGGGCGGCATCGGAAACATGTTCGGTGTTGACCGCAAGCACGTAGGTGCCCCAGTTGACCGAGATAAACAGGCCAGCCGCGCCCAACCACGCCCACTCGCGGCGCGTCAGGTTAGCCAGCTCGCGCCAGCGGCCGGTGACCACCAGATAGACCGTGACCCACACGGCTGTCCACACAACACGGTGTGCCAGAATCTCCACCGGGCTGGCGGGTAACAGCAGCGGGAAGAAGGCGGGGAAAAATCCCCACATAATATAAGCAGCAAGAGCGAAAATCATCAGACTGGACTATACCCCGTGGGAGTTGACGCGGGCGCTAGAATTACCCCATGGCCAAAAATTCCTCCTTTGTACACCTGCACAACCACACTGAATACTCCATGCTAGACGGCATGGCGAAGGTGGATCTGCTCGCGGAGGAAGTCTCCCGGCAAGGTATGCCCGCAGTGGCCATGACCGACCACGGTAACATGTACGGCTCCAACGCCTTCTACCACGCCATGGTTGCCGCGGGCGTAAAACCCATTATCGGCATTGAAACCTATATGGCGCCCGAGTCCCGTTTCAACAAAAAGCGCTTAAAGTGGGGAACCCCGGACCAGAAGCGAGATGATATTGCAGGTTCCGGCACCTACCTGCACCAGACCATGCTGGCGGAAAACGCCACTGGCCTACACAACCTCTTTAAGCTTTCTTCCCTGGCCTCCTACGAAGGCCAAGTGGGCAAGTATGCGCGCATGGACGCGGACTTGGTGGCTGAGCACGCGGACGGGATCATCGCCACCACTGGCTGCCCCTCCGGGGACGTGCAAACCCGCCTGCGCCTAGGGCAGTTTGACCAGGCACTCGAGGCCGCAGCCATGTGGCAAGACATCTACGGGCGGGATAATTACTTCCTTGAGCTAATGGACCACGGCCTAGATATTGAAAAGCGGGTGCGCGACGAGCTGCTAGAAATTGGCCGGAAGCTGGATCTGCCGCCCCTGGTGACCAATGACTGCCACTACGTCCTGGAGTCCCAGGCCCGCGCGCATGAGGCCATGTTGTGTGTGCAAACTGGCAAAACGCTCATGGACACCGACCGGTTTAAGTTTGACGGTACCGGCTATTACGTCAAAACCGCGCAGCAGATGCGCGAGCTGTGGGATGACACGGTGCCCGACGGATGTGACAACACCTTATGGATTGCCGAGCGCGTGCAAGACTACGGGGAGATCTGGGAGGCACACCCGCACGACCGCATGCCCATCGCGGACGTCCCGGAGGGGCATACCCCCACCTCGTGGTTACACCACCAGGTGATGGAGGGGCTACAAGATAGGTTCCCGGGCGCGGAGGTTCCGGAGGACTACGTCAAGCGCGCTGAATATGAGATTGAAGTCATTGATATGAAGGGCTACCCGTCCTACTTTCTCATTGTGGCGGAGTTGATCAAGCACGCGCGCAGCATTGGTATCTGGGTGGGACCCGGCCGTGGTTCGGCTGCGGGCTCCTTGGTGGCTTACGCGCTGACCATTACCAACATTGACCCGATGGAGCACGGCCTGCTCTTCGAGCGTTTCCTGAACCCCGAACGCCCCTCCGCACCCGATATCGATATCGACTTCGACGACCGCCGGCGCGGGGAGATGATCTCCTACGCCGCCAACCGCTGGGGTGAAGACAAGGTGGCCCAGGTCATTACCTTTGGCACGGTGAAGACCAAGCAGGCTATCAAGGACTCCGCCAAGGTCAACTACGGCCAGCCGGGTTTCCAGATGGCGGACCGGATAAACGGCGCGCTGCCTAAGGCCGTGATGGCCAAAGACATACCTCTGTCCGGCATTATGGACCCGGAACACCCGCGCTACCAGGAAGCCAATGAGGTCCGGCAGCTCATTGAGACGGATCCAGACGTCAAGCGAATTTATGAAACCGCTCGGGGCCTGGAGGGCGTCATCCGCCAGGCCGGCGTGCACGCGTGCGCGGTGATTATGGCGTCCGTGCCGCTGATGAACCACATCCCCATGTGGAAGCGTCCCGCCGATGGCGCCTACATCACCGGCTGGGACTACCCCTCCTGTGAGGCCATCGGGCTGCTGAAGATGGACTTCCTGGGGCTAAGAAACCTCACCGTCATTGGCGACGCCATGGAAAACATCAAGCGCAACCGCGGCAAAGAGATCAACCTCGAGGACTTGCACCCGGACGGGGAGGGCATGGAGCCCGTCTATGAGTTGCTGGGTCGCGGGGATACCCTGGGAATCTTCCAGCTGGACTCCGGCGGCATGCAGGAGCTGCTCAAGCGCATGGGACCCACGGGGTTCAACGATATCGTGGCGTCCTTGGCGCTCTACCGCCCAGGCCCCATGGGCGTGAACGCGCACATGGATTACGCGGACCGCAAGAACGGGCGCAAGCCAATTGTTCCCATTCACCCGGAGTTGGAAGAGCCCCTCAAAGAAATCTTGGGTGAGACTTACGGCCTGATCGTTTATCAAGAGCAGATCATGGAGATCTCCCGTAAGGTGGCCAACTACACCGCCGGTGAAGCAGATGGTTTCCGTAAGGCCATGGGTAAGAAAAAGCCCGAAGTCTTGGCCAAGGAGTATGACAAGTTCTGGTCAGGGATGCAGGACAATGGTTATTCCAAGAGCGCCATGGACTCCCTCTGGGGGACCATTGAGCCCTTTGCTTCCTACGCGTTTAACAAGTCCCACGCCGCCGGTTACGGGCTGGTGTCCTTTTGGACGGCCTACCTCAAGGCCTTCTTCGCGCCGGAGTACATGGCAGCGCTTTTGACCTCCGTGGGGGATAAGAAGGACAAATCCGCGATCTACCTGGCCGACTGCCGGCACCTAGGAATTAAGGTACTGCCGCCCTCGGTCAACGAATCAGAGCTGGATTTCCAGGCCGTTGGGGAAGACATCCGCTTTGGCCTAGGCGCTATCCGCAACGTGGGTAAAGAAGTGGTTGATTCGATTGTCTCCACGCGCAAGAAGAAGGGCCTATTCAAGAATTTCTCCGATTACCTGGACAAAATTGAGCTGGTAGCCTGCTCGAAGCGTGTGACCAACTCGCTGATTAAGGCCGGTGCCTTCGACGACCTGGGCCACCCGCGCAAGGGGCTGTTGCTCATCCACGAAGACGCCGTAGACTCCGTGCAGAGCGCGAAGAAGGCCATGGACAAAGGGCAGTTTGATCTATTCGCGGGCCTGGGCGGCGGCGCTGATGACTCTCCGTCCCCGTTTGCCATTGAGGTCCCGGATGAGCATTGGGATAAAAAACATCAGCTGACCTTGGAGCGCGAGATGCTGGGGCTCTATGTTTCCGCGCACCCGCTGGATGGGTATGAGTCCGCTTTGGATGAGCAAACCAATACTCCGCTGACCAAAATCCTGGCAGAGGAAGTCCACAATGGCCAGGAAATCATCATCGGTGGGATTATTTCTGCCGTGGATAGGCGGCAGTCCAAAAAGGACGGATCACCGTGGGCAATCTTGACCATCGAGGATTCCGATGGCGCCCAGGTGTCCATCATGGTTTTCAACAAGGTCTATGCCCTGGTCGCTCCCCAGATCGTGGAAGACAATATCATCTTGGCCAAGGTTAACGTGAAGATCCGGGATGGACGTTTGTCGCTGTTTTGCTCGGATCTCCGCACTGCGGACCTGGGGCCGGGGGGCGGTGCCGGAGTGCCGCTACGGCTCAATATGCGTACCGAGCAGTGCACCCTGGAAAATCTGGCCAAGCTCAAGCAGGTGTTACAAAACAACGCCGGTGATTCCGATGTCCACCTCACGCTGGTGCACGGAGACCAGTCCACCGTCATGGTTTTGGGCGAGCACCTCCGGGTGGAGCGTAGCGGCAACCTCATGGGGGATCTCAAAGCCACCATGGGGGCGGGGATCCTGGGCTAGGGCGCGGACCGGCGCTCGGGTTGGGTGCCGGACCGCGCCTTAAAAACGCACTACAAAAACGCACTACGCGGCCCACCACCAGTTGGTTACCGGAGGGTGGGCCGCGCAAGATTGCTGGAGAAGCTTCTTAAAGCTTGATGCCGGCGCCGGCGAGTGCGTCGCGGATTGGGGACAGGATCCCGGGGTTGAACTTGGCAACAACCGCCAACGCCTGGATGAGGCCGCCCACGAGAATTGCCATGAAGCTTAGCCACTCGAAGGCTTCTTCCATCTCTGGGCTGGATTCAGCGGATTTGGCCCACTCAGGGAACTTCACAGGAGTCTTGGGCTTGGTCTCACCAGGTTTAGCTTTTGCGCAATCGGGCAACTTGGGCATTCCGGATGAGCCGTAGCCACTGATAGCTCCGAATACCAGCTCCTTGGGGCCAATGAAAGAAGACCCCGCAGTGCCATCATCTACCGCCTTCTTGTGGTCGGCGTAAGCTTTGTCAACTTCCTCTTGGCACTTCTCTGCTGCGATTTCCTCCGGGGTCTTTTCCTTTGGTTTTTCGGTGGTGGTCGGCGCGGGGGCCTCGGTAGTAGCGGAAGGGGATGTGGTAGTCGGGTTGTTGCTCGAGCTGCCAGAGTCAGAGGAACCGGACTGCGCGGCGGCGGTGGTTGGGGTTTCCTTGGAGCTTTGGGCGCTAGCGACCACGGGGGAAACGGCTGCTAGGGCGGTGGTGGTTACAGCAACGAGTGCTAGGGAGAGGCGACGTGTGCGCATGAGTGAGAACTCCTAAGTAGTTAAGGTCTGACAACGTGAAAGCCCAGGGCTCACGCTACAGGTGACCCCTCGAATGTATCAGTTGTTCAGGGGTTTGTTAACTTGCTTGGCAAATTTTACGTCCGAGTGCTTCAATCGCGGGCACTTGGTGTGGGTTTGGTGGAGTGAAATAGGAATTCGGTCGACACATAGGTATTTAGTAGCAATGCGGGTTTCAATGGTTAAATGGGTAGCTATGATCGACAACAAAAATCTCAAGAACTTCGAGCCCATTCATGCCTCCGACATCCAGCAGGCCCAAGCCCGAATTTCCTCTGAGATTGCCCCAACGCCGCTACAATTTTGCCCGCGGCTGTCCCAAGACACCGGCTTCCAGGTATTCCTCAAGCGCGAGGACCTGCAAGACGTGCGCTCTTATAAGATCCGTGGGGCACTTTTTGGCATCACCAACTTGACCCCGGAGCAGCGGGGCAGCGGGATTGTGACGGCATCGGCGGGCAACCACGCCCAGGGTGTCGCCTACGCTTGCCGCACCATGGGCATCGACGGTCGCATCTACGTCCCGGAACCCACGCCGAAGCAAAAGCGTGACCGCATCAAGGTCCACGGCGGGGACAAGGTGGAGCTCATCGTTACTGGGGCCAATTTCGATGAGGCCGCGGCGGCCGCGCACAAGGACGCCCACGACACGGGGGCCATCGTCATCGAGCCTTTTGACGCGCGCGACACCGTTACCGGGCAGGGAACGGTGGCGGCGGAGGTAGTCTCCCAGCTTTCCGCGATTGGTAAGTCCTTGGACACCATCGTGGTCCCGGTGGGCGGCGGGGGCCTGGCCGCCGGAATTACCTCCTACCTGGCGGATATGTCCCCGCACACAGGGATTGTAGGCGTAGAGCCTGCAGGCGCGGCATCGTTGACCGCGGCTTTTGCCGCCGGGGGCCCGGTGACGTTGGAGACGGTAGACCCCTTCGTAGACGGTGCTGCCGTCAAACGCGTGGGCGACATCCCGTTCCAGATCCTGGCCGCTAACACCGACCGCCTCCAGTGGGCCACGGTGTCCGAAGGTTCGGTGTGTACGGAGCTTCTGGGCTTGTACCAAAACGAAGGGATCATCGCTGAACCCGCCGGAGCGCTGTCCGTGGCGCAGTTGCGAGAACTAGACCTCGCACCAGGTGCAGTGGTGGTGTGCGTGATTTCCGGCGGTAATAATGACGTTCTCCGGTACAACGAAATCATGGAGCGCTCCCTGGTCCACCGGGGTCTCAAGCACTACTTCCTGGTGAACTTTCCGCAGGAGCCGGGGCAGCTGCGCACGTTCCTCACGGAAATCCTGGGTCCCAACGACGACATCACGCTGTTTGAGTACCTAAAGCGCAACAACCGGGAGACCGGCGCGGCGCTGGTAGGGCTAGAGCTTGGCAGCGCGGGGGACCTGCCGGGGCTTTTGGACCGAATGGCGCAGTCCCGGATGAACTGCCAGCACCTGCAGCCGGGCACCCCGGAGTATGACTACTTGGTAGCCTCCAAGTAATGGAGTCCTATCAACGCCCGGCGGCCAACCAGGTGGTCGAGCATGAGATTGAGATCAAGCGGTCCCGGTTCATCACCTTGGTAGCGCGCGCCACGAATGAGCAGGAAGCGCGTGAGTTTATCGATGCCGCCCGCACGCGCTTCCCGGACGCGCGGCACCACTGTTCGGCATACATCTATCATGTGGAGGACTCCAACCCGGTAGAACGGTCCTCTGATGACGGCGAACCTTCCGGGACGGCGGGAAAACCCATGCTTGATGTAGTCAAGGGCTCAGGAATGTTGGACATCTGCGTGGTGGTTGTCCGCTACTTTGGCGGCATCAAGCTGGGCGCGGGAGGCCTGGTCCATGCGTACAGTGGAGCGGTGAGTGAGACGGTGGAGAAGGTCCGTACGGTCACGCGCGCGAAAAAGGAGCTCTACACCGTGGAGCTCTCGCATGCCGATGCCGGCAAGATCGAAGCCGAACTCCGCGGCCGCGGCTTCGACGTCGTGGACACCGACTACGGCGCGCAGGTCACCTACACGGTTGCGGTTGCCCCGGGCGGCCGGGCGGGCCTGGACGCGGAGCTGGCCGCCTTGAGCCAGGGCGGTGCGCAGTCCCGCAAGGCCGGCATTTCGTGGGTAGAATAACACCCATGACTATGCAACGACGCCCCAATAATCCCATTGCCAAACGCAAAGCTGCGGTGCGCGCGCACGCGCGGCGCGGCGTTATCTCGGTAGCGGCGGGAACCGGCGGCGGCATTGCGTTGGCGCTCCTGGCCGGGGCGTGGACGCCGCTGATAGTCGGGTTTATCATCGCCGTTGCTGGCGGTGGGTATAGCTGGATGCAGATCCAAAAGATCGTGAACCACAAAGATAATTACTAGTGGCGGCGGTGCAGCCGGGTGGAAAGCCCGTGAGGATTGACGCGTGGGTGTGGGCGGTGCGGATGTTTAAGACCCGCAGCGAGGCCGCAGACGCGGTGAAAGCCGGGCACGTGAAAATTGGCGGCAAGGCCGTCAAGCCCGCGCAGCAGGTAGTGCCGGGGGACCGGGTGCGGGTGTGGCGCAACCACCACGAACATGATCTAGAGGTGCTGGCCACGGTGGCTAAGCGCGTGGGAGCCCCTGTGGCCAGAACGTGTTACAAAGACCACGCCCCGCCACCGCCGCCACGCCCGTTTATGCCGGTGGTGGCCAAGCGGGAACGTGGCCAAGGCCGGCCTACTAAGAAGGAGCGGCGGGAAATGGAGAAGTTCCGCGGCGGGGTGCGTTAGCCGGCGGTTATCAGCTTAAGCCGGCGGCCCAGCTGCCGGCGGCGGTCAGCGCGGTCGCCTAATTTCGCGGTCTTGGTAATGTGTTCGCGCCCAAACTTGGCCAACAACAGGTCATCGAGTAGGCGGATTTGCCCCGGCTGAGTGCGGTAGCGCATGGTGGCGTGGAGGCGCTTGATCTCTTTGTCGTCCAGGAGTTCCTGGATGGCGGATAGGCTATCGAGCCCGTGGGCGTCCAGGAGTTCTTCTAAGAAGCGGTAGCGGTCCGAGCGTGAGCGCGGGTAGGTATCTCCCAGCAACATGGCCAAGACGCCTGGGAGGGTATCGGCGTTGATGGACACGTTGGCCGGCGCGGCGGTGTTGGTACTCATGAGCTTGGCTATGTCATCAAACTGCTGGTCCGCCAGCTCAATCAGGCCGGCGGCCAAGGTGAACAGGCGGTCAACTTGCGGGGTGGGGGGCTTGGGGCCTTGTTTGTAACGGATGTCGTGTTCGAACTCCGCCCAGGCGTGCTGCAGCACGGTGCGCAGTTGGATTTCAAAGCGGAGGCCCTCGTATTCCGCTAGTTCTTCTACCTCACGGGTTACTTGGCACACCAGGTGGTGGGAACCATAACCAAATCCCCCGGAGATGCGGGTTTCTGCCGCCTTGTCCACCGAGCGCACGATGTCAAAGGATTGGCTGAGCACCTCGATGACGGTGGGGATGACCGTGGAGTGATAGACGGTAATCCGCGCGCCCACCAAGTCGTTGATGTCCTCCCATGGGTGGGGGTACATCAGCCGGCCGTCTTTTTTCTTCTTGGCCTTGGCCTTCAGCGACGGCCAACCCTTGACTCGGGTGGCCACGCGGTCGTAGACCACGCCGGCGTCATCGAGCAGGTCTTCGATGGCATCAGAAAATTCCGCAGCTGCCAGCGGGTGCTTGGTAACCCAGTTGTGGTAGCGGTTGCTCAGGTGGGAGATGGAGTGTTCTGGCACGGGGCGGCGCACCTGCCTTCTTGGGCTTGGGGGACTGGGGCTAGATGGGCTTAGGAAAGCCGTTAGACCATACTAGTGGTTTCCGTGCCAGTCGGGGAGCCAGGGGGTCAAGTGCCTCTTCTGCTTGGGTAAAGAGCTGGTACGCCTGCCGGGGCGAGGCCACCACTGCGGTGAGGGTCTTGGTCCCCGGGGCGAAGTATATTACGTTGGTCGCGCGCAGCAGAGAGCACACGTGATTGTGAAAAATTTCAAATAGTTGCGGGTGGGTAAGCCACGCGCTAATCGGTGCCCCGCAGCCCCGAAATTCCAAACCGCCCAAATTCTCCCTGGTTCCGAATTTGATGCCGCGTTCGGTGAAGGCGGCAGTAGCTACGTTGAGCCCGGCGGCGTCCCAGGCCTCGCGAACACCCAGGTTAGCTTCGGACAACGCCCGGTAGCTGAGGAAGGTGCCGTCCGCAGTTGTTAGTGCGACATCTAACCCCGAACACAAGGCCAGCGAGGCCACGGAGTCATAAAAGCCGTCGTCGCTCAGCCGGGGCCGGGCGTCGCGGCCGGTTGGCCGCAGGACGGGCCGCAGCGTTTTGCGTAGGTTATCTGCCGGTGCCGCAGTGTGGTTTTCTTCTAGTGCCAGCGTCATGGTCACAAAGTCCCCCCCGGAATATGTGTGTGGTGAATACTTGTCAACTACATAGACTGACTCCGGGGCGCAATGGTTCCCTGCTGCGGGTTAAAAAGGCGGTTGGATGTCTTCCTCGGCCGGAATGAACAGGTCCAAGGTCTCAAAGAGCTGCTCTTTGCTCCACAGCGCGATGTCTTGGCCTTTGGCTATCAGTTCTTCGGCGCGTTTTTCCTTCGACGTTTTAGTAGCCCACGTGCCCAGGACCAGGACGGTGGTTTTCTTAGTAACTGACTTGCCCACCTTAGCGCCCTGCTGGGCGATGGCCTCCCAGATAGCACCCTTGTCAAAGGGGGCAAAGTCACCGGTTAGCGTCACGTTTTGGCCAAAAAGAGGCCCTTGGGGGTCGGCGTCTAAGTTGGCTTCCGGGATCTTGGACGGGGTGGCCACCGCGTCCCAGGGGGCGGGTTGGTTGCGCGGTGGGGCCGGCTTTTTGGCTGCCGGGGGATCGCGGAAATCGGTGCCCGCGCCGGTATCGGCAGCACTAAGCGGGGCCGTGTGCTGCCTGAGTACCGGGAACACTTGGCTTTCGGACACGCTGCCCAGCACGAATCCCCGGGCGGTGAAGAGGTCCGCGATGGAGCCTTGGTGCCCATGGGTGGCGGCGAGCGCGGTGATGATGGCGCCTGCGGCCCGGGCGTCCTCGGTGGCGTCGTGGTGAGTAAAATCCGCGGCGCCCACGGCCCTAACCACGGTGGGCAGTTTGTGGTTTTCGACCTTGATTGCCCCGGCGCGGGAGGCGTCGCGGGCTAGCGCCAGCGAGCAGGCCATTTTAAGATCCGGCACCGGTTGCTGGCTGGCGCGGCACGCCAGGCGCAGGGCGGAACCATCGAACTGGGCGTTGTGGGCCACCACGGTGTCGCGGCCAATAAACTCCACGATCTCCGCCAGCACCTTAACAAAGGGCGCAGCGTCCGCGACGTCCGCGGGTCTGATGCCGTGGATGGAGATGTTGACGTCCAGGAATTTATCGAGTCCCGGCGGGGGAGTGCACAGCCAGGTGCGGGCCGCAGTTTCCTGGCCGGAGCGAAAGCGCACGGCGCCCACCTGGCAGATGGACCCCCAGTTGTCGTTGGCGGTTTCCACGTCCACGGCGGTGAAATCCAGCCCGGGGATGGCTGCGGCGGAAAGCTCTCCGCGCTGGGCGGCTGCGATGAGATCGCGCGCCGCCTGCGGGGAGGACCCGGGGGCAAACCGGATTACCACGTCCGCAGCGTCGCTGCGCGAGATGGCTAGGGTACCAAACGTGGCAGCACCTGGCTCCGTGTGCTCCAACCCGGTAATGGACTCCAGCGCAATGTCCAGGCGCTCGGGGCACCCCAGTGACCGCGATAGCTGAGAATGCTCGACTATCAGGGTGGTTTTGGTGGCGGTCAGGGTGGCCCCATGGGCGGCAACGAACACGGTTATTCCTTCAGTGACGGGGGTTTACTCGAATTCCGGCGGTGCGGTTTGTTTGAGCACCATTGTAGTGCGCCCCAGAACCTCTAGGGTGCCTTCGGCGTCAATCAGGGCCTCGTGATCGGGGTAGCCGCCGGCATCGGAGGTATCAACGACCAGCTTCCACTGCGCGCCGAAGTGCTTGGGAGGCAGCGTGAATTCAATCGACTCATGGTGGGCATTGAAGATGAGAATGAAGGAATCATCCTCAATGTGTTGGCCGTGCTCATCGGTCTCCGTGATGGCGTCTCCGTTGAGGTAGACCATAAGGGAGCGGCCAAAGTGGTGGCCCCAGTCGTCTTGGGTCATAAGCTTTCCGGAGGGAACCATCCAGGCGATATCGCGGTCCCGGACGTCTGCGCCCAGCGGGCCGCCGTCTAGGAAACGGCGCCGGCGGAAGACCGGGTGGTTGCGCCTGATGTTGATGAGCCTTTGGACAAACTTGTGGAAATTGGCGTTTTTCTCCCGGTCGAGCAAGGACCAGTCCATCCAGGAAAGCTCGTTGTCCTGCGCGTAGACGTTGTTGTTACCGTGCTGGGTGCGGCCGAACTCATCCCCGTGGGCTATCATCGGCGTGCCCTGCGACAACAGCAGGGTGGTCATGAAGTTGCGCATCTGGCGGCGGCGCAGCTTCAGCACATCTTCGTTGTCGGTGTCGCCTTCCTCGCCGTGGTTCCAGGAGCGGTTGTGTGATTCCCCGTCGCGGTTGTCCTCCCCGTTGGCGGCGTTGTGCTTTTCGTTGTAGCTCACTAGGTCCTTGAGCGTAAAGCCATCGTGTGCCGTGATGAAGTTGATAGACGCGGTGGGGCGGCGGTCGTTGTTGCCGTACAGGTCAGAGGAACCGGTCAGCCGGGAAGCAAACTCGCCCAGGGTGGAGGGCTCGCCGCGCCAGAAGTCGCGTACGGTGTCGCGGTACTTGCCGTTCCACTCGCTCCAAATCGGTGGGAAGTTGCCCACCTGGTAGCCGTCGTGGCCAATATCCCAGGGCTCGGCGATGAGCTTGACCTGGGAGACCACCGGGTCCTGCTGGACCAGGTCAAAGAAGGTTGCCAGTTTGTCTACGTCGTTAAGCTCGCGCGCGAGGGTAGCGGCCAGGTCAAAACGGAAGCCGTCAACGTGCATTTCTTCCACCCAGTAGCGCAGGGAATCCATGATCATCTGCAGGGAGTACGGATGGCGCACATTGAGAGAGTTTCCGGTGCCGGTGTAGTCCATGTAGTGCCGGGCGTCCCCGTCGACTAGGCGGTAATAAGCAGCGTTGTCGATGCCCCTAAAAGCAATAGTGGGGCCCAAATGGTTGCCCTCAGCAGTGTGGTTATAGACAACGTCCAAGATAACTTCCAGGCCGGCGTCATGGTAGGCGCGGACCATGGCCTTGAACTCCGCGACCATCTCCCCGGGATTCTGGGCGGCCGCGTATTCGGTGTGGGGAGCAAAGAAACCAAAGGTGTTATACCCCCAGTAGTTGCGCAGCCCCAGCTCGCGGAGCCGGTCATCCTGAAGGAATTGGTGCACGGGCATGAGCTCCACGGAGGTTACGCCCAGGTCTTTGAAGTACTCGATGATAGCGGGGTGGGCCATACCCGCGTAGGTGCCCCGGATCTCCTCTGGCACCTCAGGGTGGGTCTGGGTCATACCCTTGACGTGGGTTTCGTAGATGACCATCTCATTGTCCGGGATGTTGGGATGGCGGTCGTTTTTCCAGTCAAAATACGGGTTGATGACGGTGGACAAGCGCGTGTGCCCCAAGGAGTCTTCGGTATTGCGGCCGGTGCCCGGAGGTTGGGAATGAATGTCATAGGAATACAAAGAAGCGTGGCCGTCAAATTCACCGTCAAAAACGCGGGCGTAGGGGTCCACCAACAGCTTGGAAGGATCACAGCGCAGGCCGTTTTCCGGATCGTAGGGGCCGTGGACACGGTAACCGTAGCGCTGTCCGGGGCCAACGCCCGGAAGGTAGATGTGCCACACGTAGGCGTGGACCTCGGTGACAGGAATACGGGTTTCGTTGTTGTCTTCGTCAATTAGGCAAAGCTCTACCGCCTCGGCCACTTGGGAAAAGAGGGCGAAATTGGTGCCGGCCCCGTCGTAGGTTGCGCCTAGCGGGGAGCGGTGGCCGGGAAGCGTGGTTATGTTTTTGCTCATGGTGGAACAGCCTAACCCAAGTCAGGGGGATTGTGGTTTCACGCGGCGCGGGGCGGGGATAATTCAAACCTTGGCGCTAGACCCTAGTCACCGCGGCCAGTGGCCACCAGACCAGCGATAATAACCGCAACCCCGTGCTTGAGTTCTGCTGCGCCGGCGCTGGCGGTGGTGGCGGCAGGGGCGGCATCGGCAGCCTGGGCGTGCTGTAGCTGGTGCCACGCTTGCTCCATGGTGGTAGCCCCCAACACCAGGTGCGCTATGGCGCGGGCCCCAACTGCGGCGGAGGGCGCGGGGATTCCCAACTCGGTCAGCGGACCCGCGAATGTGGTCACGAGCTGCTCCCACGTGTGATTGCCCGGCTGGGACAGTCCGGCGGTAACCACCTCCGCGCCGTCACGGTGGGCGAGCAAGCACTCGCGCAGGCTCAGCGCCAGCTCGTGCGGGGTATCCCCACTGACCGGATAGATAATTTTGTCCGCCAAGGCCGCGATGAGCGCCTGCTTGTTGCTGATGTGCCAGTACAGCGCGCCCGGTGCCACACCCAAGTTGCCGGCTATCCGGCGCATGGTTGTGTCCCCCAAGCCGTATTCATCCAGAATGTCCAGGGCGGTAGAGATTATTAGTTCGCGGTTAAGGTGCACACCACCGAGTCTAGTCAGAGCTACACCACCCGATGGCGGACACCCCTGGACAACAGTCACGTGGAACCGGCACGAAGTTCACAGGTTATTTTCAAGATTTTAAGAATCTTTGGAAAGGAGTTGGCGTTAGAGTTGGCTAACGTAACTGTTTGAGCCGCCATCACCTCCCTGAGAATTAGGGCTGATGTTAAAGGTATGAAACCTGTTCGGTTATTATGGTTTAGAAAAATATTCACCAATATGTTTGGAGTTATCTTGTCTTTTCGCACCCCTGCCCGGAAGTCCGTTATCGCTCTGGCTCTGACGCTGCCGTTGGCCCTTGCTGCTTGCGGAAACTCAGATGACGCTGAGGACGCACCGCTTACCTCAACGACCACCGCCGTGAAGTCGTCTACTAAGAGCTCCGAGAAGGCCCCGGAGACCACTGAGACCACCACCAAGAAGGAGGAAGAATCCTCCAAGAAGGAAGAGCCTGCGCCTCCAGCGCCCGCCCCTGCGGAGCAGGAAGCCCAACCTGACGTTCCGGCAGAGACCCTGGCTAACCCCGTGGAAAACGGCCTGCCTCCGGTCGCACCCCAGCCACCAGTTGATGGCGGACAGCCCGCGCCACAAGAAGTGGTTGACCAACTTCATGGCCTAGTCCGCGGCATCTACGCACAGAATTCCTTGCGCTCTTTCACCGGCTACATCCCGCAGCACACCTGCCAGTCCATTCTTGCTAATCAGCCGCCAGAGCTGGCCAATCTTGACCTGAACCAGATTCCAGACATCCCTATGACCCAGATGGTTCCCGGCTGGGGAGAAAACAACCTGCTGGGTCTGGACAACGTTCTGCTCAAGGGCGACGAAGCCTCCGCGCTGGTCACCGTTAAAACCCCGGAGGGAGAAGATTCCTCCACCATGCGCTTCCGCAAGGAAAACGGCACCTGGACTTTCTGCCAGAGCTAGTAAACCAAAGCTTGCGTAGCAGCCAGACCTAATGTTGGCATTCCCACAACTTTTGCCCCGCGCCGTTGGATTCGGCGCGGGGTTGTTGGCGTGCGCGCTGGTCTTTTACTCAGCGGCGGGTGCCTTGTGGGGGCTTAACCGGCCAAGATTAACCGGGCACGCGACGCCAACAGTGAATGGCGGTGCCCAGATTGCCATTGACACAGTGGCCAACGTCCAGTTCGCATCCTTTGGTTGGTTCGTGATACTTACCGCAGTCCCAGCCCTGGCGCTGGGCCTGCTGGCCTTCGCGCGGGGGCGCGATTCCCGTGGGGTGGCTATGCTGCTGTGGTCCGGCGCGGTTGCTTTAGCCGGCGCTGCGGCTTTTTACGTATTCGGCTCCGCGACCGCGCCGGAGTTAGAGCCGGGTGCCAGGGGCGCAATTTCCTGGGTACCGGCTTTTAGTCCCGGAGTGGGTTTCGCGGCCGCACCTCTAGCAGCGATGACCTCCTATTGGTCCGCGGCGTTTGTCAGCGCGGAATCCGCTTGGCCGGCCACGGCCCCCGCGCAGCCTAGCTAGGCCGCGCCCCCGGGGTGATGCCGGGGCTGGCCTAGCGTACTGCGGAGCTGACGCTCAGATACCCCGGCGCACTAGGGGCCAGGCGGTGGCGGCGTTGATAGCGGTGCCCGGTGCGAGCCTTTGCAGGTGGGACGGACCCACTGGGGTTGTCTTTACGTCCTCTGATTCCGGGTCCCGTTTCCGGCGGTGGGTTTCCTCGCTCATGTGGCGTTTCAAAGCTCTCGGCTTTGTTCTTCCCCTTACCCTGCGTCCCGGCTTTTGGCCGCTATTTGACCCCGCCTTGTATAAGATAGGCCAAGTATGAAAATCGGTCGGAGTGCAGAAAAGGTCCCGTCCCGGGAAAGTTGAGGATTGTCATGTTGAGGTATACGGATTTGCGCGAAAAGCAGCTGAGTCTGGCGGCTATCCGCCGGGCATTGCCGCGCGGTGGCGTCGACGTGGCCAGCGTGTCCGCGACGGTGGAGCCGATTGTCGCGGCTGTGCGTGACAGGGGCGCGCAGGCGGCGCTGGATTACGGGGAGAAGTTCGATGGCGTGAGGCCGGAGGGTATCCGCGTGCCCCGCAAGGTTTGCGCGGACGCCGCCGCAGCCCTTGACCCGCAGGTGCGCCAGGCAATCGAGGAATCTATCCGGCGCGTACGCCAGGTCCATGAAGACCAAAAGCCACAAGAACACACCACGCGGCTGGGGCCGGGGGCGCAGGTGACGGAGATCTTTGCGCCCATCGAACGCGTGGGTTTGTACGTCCCGGGCGGCAAGGCCGTCTACCCCTCCTCAGTGATCATGAACGCGGTCCCCGCGCAGGCCGCCGGGGCACAGTCCACCGTGGTGTGCTCCCCGCCGCAAAAAGACCACGGCGGTTTGCCGCACCCCACCATCTTGGCCACGTGCCACATCTTGGGCGTAGATGAGGTGTGGGCGGTGGGCGGCGCACAGGCCGTCGCGCTACTGGCCTACGGTGATGACAATCCCGGCTGCGGGGCTGGCCCCCTCGATCCGGTGGACATCATCACCGGCCCCGGCAATATTTTTGTCACTGCGGCCAAGCGCGCGGTGCGCGGGGTAGTGGGCACGGACGCGGAGGCCGGCCCTACCGAGATTGCCATCATCGCTGACTCCACCGCCAACCCGGTATTCGTGGCCTATGACTTGATTAGCCAGGCGGAACATGACCCGATGGCGGCCAGTGTGTTGATTACCGACTCCCCGGAGCTGGCCCAGCGGGTAGACGCGGAAGTTCAGCGCCGCTACCAGGTCACGGCCAACGCCCAGCGGGCGGAAGAAGCCCTGCGGGGTGAGCAGTCCGGGATAGTCCTGGTTGATGGAATTGACCAGGCAGTGGCGGTGGCCAACGCCTACGCCGCTGAGCACCTAGAAATCCACACTGCCGATGCCCCCGCCGTGGCACGCCGCATATCCCACGCCGGCGCCATTTTTGTGGGCGAATATTCGCCAGTGCCGCTGGGGGACTACTCTGCAGGCTCCAACCACGTCCTGCCCACCTCCGGTACCGCCAGGTTTTCTGCGGGGCTGTCAACCCACACCTTCTTGCGCCCGGTTAATCTCATTGAATACTCGCGGGAGGGCTTGGCGGAGATCGCCCCGCACATTATTAATTTTGCCGACGCTGAATTCCTGCCCGCCCACGGGGAGGCCATCCGCGCGCGATTCGAAGGAGAACTCTAGCCAATGAAAACGGTGGAACTACAAGACCTGCCGCTGCGCCCGGAGCTGCGCGGGCAATCGCCCTACGGCGCGCCGCAGCTGCAGGTGGCCAACCAGCTCAACACGAACGAAAATCCCTATTCACCCAGCCCTGCCTTGGTGGCCGACCTGGTGGCGGCAGTGGAGGATTTGGGCGCTAGCCTCAACCGCTATCCGGAACGCGACGCCGTGGAGCTGCGCACGGCGCTGGCACGCTACTTCAGTGGACAGACCGGCGTGAGCGTGGGAGTCGACAACGTCTGGGCGGCCAACGGATCCAATGAGGTACTACAACAGCTGCTGCAGGCCTTTGGTGGGCCAGGCCGCACGGCGCTGGGCTTTGGCCCTAGCTACTCCATGCACCCCATCCTGGCCGCGGGCACGCAGACTAAATTCATTGATTGCCCGCGGGGGGAAGATTTCCGGATTGATGAGGTGCGGGCGCTAGAAGCAGTCCACACCCACCAGCCGGACGTGGTGTTTATCACCACGCCCAACAACCCCACCGGGGACGTCACGGACCTTGCTCTGATTGATAAAATCACCGCGCTGGCTCCGGGCATAGTGATAGTGGATGAGGCCTATATGGAATTTTCCCCGAGCCCGTCTGCGGCCACGCTGCTGCAAAAGTACCCGGGCAAGCTGGTGATTTCGCGCACCATGTCCAAGGCCTTTGACTTCGCGGGCGGGCGGCTAGGCTACTTCGTGGCCAGCCCTGCCTTCGTGGAAGCAGTCATGCTGGTGCGCTTGCCATACCACCTGTCCACGCTGTCACAAGCGGCCGCTATCGTGGCGCTAAACCACAGCGCTGACACGCTGGCTACCGTGGCCAAGTTGGCCAAGGAGCGCGACCGCGTCTCCGCCCAGTTGCAGCAGTGGGGATTTGACGTAGTTCCCAGTGAGTCCAACTTTGTGTTCTTTGGCCGCTTTGCCAACCAACACTTAGTATGGGAGAAGTTCCTAGAGCGCGGGGTCTTAATCCGCGACGTTGGCCAGCCGGGCTTCCTGCGAACCACCATTGGTGTGCCCGCCGAAAACGACGCCTTCCTGGCAGCCGCAGAAGAAATCCACAACTTGAAGGACGAAAGCTAAAATGACAACCACAAGGGTAGCCAGCGCTTCCCGGGAAACCTCCGAATCTAAAATAACGGTGGAGGTCAACCTGGACGGCACCGGGAAAGCAGACATCTCCACTGGGCTGCCGTTTTTTAACCACATGCTTACCGCATTGTGCGTCCACGGCAGCTTTGACCTCACAGTCCGTGCAGAAGGAGACATAGAGCTTGACGCCCACCACACCGTAGAAGACACCGCTATTGTCTTAGGCCAGGCACTGGCCCAAGCGGTGGGGGACAAGTCCGGCATCCGCCGGTTCGGATCCCAGCTCCTGCCCATGGATGAAACCCTGGTTGAGGCCGTGGTTGATATCTCCGGGCGCGCCTACTTTGTGATGAACGGCGAACCAGAAAATATGCAGTGGCAGGTCATCGGAGGGCACTACGCCACCGTGATTAACCGGCACTTCTTTGAAACCCTGGCCGCGCACGCCGCCATCACCTTGCACGTCAACGTCCGCTACGGCCGGGACCCGCACCACATCACGGAGGCCGAATACAAGGCCGTGGCCCGTGCTCTGCGTCAAGCCTATGAGATGGATCCGCGCACCTGCGGAATCCCTTCCACCAAGGGAGCCCTGTAGCGGTGTTCCTGGGAGTGTGGGTCCTATTCCTCCTGGCCGGCCTCTTAGTGGGGGGCGCCTGGGCGGGATATCAAAACGAACAAAAAGGTCTAACCGTAATGGCTGCTATCTTGGCAACAGTAACCTTTGCCGCCGCCATCGCGTGGATGATTTCAGAAATGGGGAGTTAATTTTATCGTGGCAGATCTCACCGGGACCGGCGTAGCTCAGCCGAATACGAGCTTGTGGAAGATACCGGGATTTGGTGCCACCATGGCCGCCGTGATGGCGGCCTTCGGTGCCTGGTCCCTACTCCTTCCGCTCCTACCCCTCGCGGTACTCGAATCCGGCGGCTCCTCCGGCCTGGCCGGCGCGACCACCGGAGTATTTATGGCCGCCACCGTTGGCACCCAGGTCTTTACCCCCTGGATGCTGCGCAAGTGGGGCTACAGTCCGGTGATGGCGGCATCGGCGTTTATGTTGGGCGCACCAGCCCTGGGGCACATGCTGGGCATGGAGGCGTGGCAAGCGCTGCTGTTTTCCGGGCTTCGCGGCGTAGGCTTCGGCGCGCTGACCGTGGCCCAGGCGGCCTTCGTCGCTGAACTGGTACCCCTGCGGTTTTTAGGCAAGGCCACCGGTGCCTTGGGCGTGTGCATTGGCCTAGCGCAGATGGTCTTCTTGCCGCTGGGCCTGGCAATCTCTGATATTTGGAGCTTTGACGTGGCATTCATTGTCGCCTGCGTGTTTGGCGTCTTTGGCATGGTCATGTGTCTACCCCTACCTCGGCTTAAACCCAACGCCATGGTTGACGACGCGCTGGAAAAGGCAGCCGACGCACCCAAGCAGGTGTCCATGTGGAAGCTGGTGTTAGTCCCCGCGCTGTCGGTGACCACGCTGTCTATGACCTACGGCCTGGTGTCTTCCTTCCTACCCGCCGCCGTGCGCTCCATCGACCCCGGTTCCGGGGCGGTCCTGGGCGGCATCATGCTATCAATCGTGGGCGGCTTTGCCATGGTCTCACGCTACGTGGCCGGCGTGGTGGCTGACCGCAGCGGCAAGCCGGACGGCTTGACCATCCCCGCCCAATTTGCGGGATTTTTCGGGGTGATGTTCCTGGCCGTGGGACTGTATATGGGCTGGTCCGTGTGGGCGCTGGCTATCGGTGCCGGGATCTTTGGCGCGGCCTTCGGCGTTATCCAAAACGAGGCCCTGCTGTCCATGTTCGCCCGCCTGCCGCGCCACCGCGTCTCAGAAGCCTCCGCCGTGTGGAACATCTTCTACGACGCCGGCACGGGGCTGGGCTCCGTGGTCCTGGCCGTGCTTATCATCGGGGAAAACTACGCCCCGGCCTTTGCAGTGGGCTCCCTGGTCATCCTCTCCGGCGTGCTGATGACCGGCCTGGACTCCTACCTGGGCGCACACCGCGTCGCGGAATACGACAACATCAAGACGCGCCTAAAGCGGTTGCGTAAGCTATAAGCCATGACTGAAAAACCCAGTGTTGCGCTGCTTGACTACGGCGCCGGAAACATTCGCAGCGCCCAGCGCGCGCTCGAAAGAGTAGGCGCGCGCGTCACCGTCACCGCTGACCCCAAAGTGGCCGTGGAGGCGCAAGGCCTACTGGTGCCGGGCGTGGGCGCGTTCAGGGCCTGCATGGACGGCCTCAAGGCAGTACACGGGCCCCGTGTGATTGGCCAGCGCCTAGCCGGCGGCCGGCCGGTGATGGGTATCTGCGTAGGAATGCAGGTCCTTTTTGAGGAAGGCCGGGAGCACGGCCACTTTGTCCCGGGCTGCGGGGAGTGGCCCGGCGCAATCGAACGGCTCCAGGCCCCGGTGTTGCCACACATGGGCTGGAACACCGTGGCGGTAGACGGCCCCACGGACATGTTCGACGGAATTTCCCAGGAGCGGTTTTACTTCGTGCACTCCTACGGGGCCCGCCGCTGGGAACTAGAAACAGACATCACCACCGAGCCCACGGTCACATGGGCCGAATACGGCGGGGGTAGGTTTGTAGCCGCCGTGGAAAACGGCGCGCTGTGGGCCACGCAGTTTCACCCCGAAAAATCCGGCGACGCCGGCGCCCACCTGTTAGAAAACTGGATGAAAACCCTTTAAGGAATGCTGATGAGCTTTGAACTTCTTCCCGCAGTAGACGTAGTAGGCGGCCAAGCCGTGCGCCTAGACCAGGGCAAGGCCGGGACGGAAAAGTCCTACGGGGACCCCTTCGCGGCCGCGCTCGCTTGGCAGGAGCAGGGGGCAACCTGGCTGCACTGCGTTGACCTAGACGCCGCTTTCGGGCGCGGGGACAACCACGAGCTACTAGCGCAGATAGTTGCCCGGCTGGATATCAAGGTGGAGCTCACCGGCGGTATCCGCGATGACGCTTCTTTGGAGCGCGCGCTTGCCACCGGTGCCCACCGGGTCAACATTGGAACGGCCGCCCTGGAGCAGCCGGAGTGGATAGCCACGGTCTTAGATAAATACGGGGACAAGATCGCGGTTGACTTGGCGGTGCAGGAAATAGACGGCCAGTGGCGCACGCGGGGGCGCGGCTGGGAATCAGACGGCGGGGATGTCTGGGAAGTCCTGGAGCGCCTGGACCAGGCCGGCTGCCAACGCTTTGTGGTCACCGATGTGAGCCGTGACGGAACCCTCACCGGACCAAACGTCGATATCTTGCGCGATGTAGCCGCTGCCACGGAGGCCAAGGTTACCGCGTCCGGCGGCGTCTCTACGGTGGCGGACCTGGAGGAACTGGCGCGCTACCTCAACGAGGGGATCGACTCCGCAATCGTGGGCAAGGCCCTCTATGAAAAGGCGTTTACCCTCCCGAAAGCCCTGCGCGCCGTGGCGCAGGTAAACCCGCTGCCGCCGGAAGCAGGAATTTAAGCCCGGATGGCCGAGGAACTAGAAACCGGCGGGCTGCTGGCCTTCGCCGAAGCCGCTATAGATGAGGTAGAGCCCCTCTTCCTGGCCGGGCAAGGGGCGCGGCCGGCGCACGACAAGGGCGCGGGGGACTTTGCCACCCACGTTGATTTGGACATCGAGCGGCGGCTGCGTAGCCTGCTCACGCAGATGACCGGCCTGGACGTGCACGGAGAAGAGTACGGCGGAAGTGATGTAGCGGACCCGGTGTGGGTGGTAGATCCCATTGACGGCACCACCAACTACTCCGCGGGCATTCCCATGTGCGGGATCCTGCTGGCGCTGCTCAAGGGCGGCCAACCCGTAGCCGCGGTGGCCAGCTTCCCCCTGCTAGGCCGCCGGCTCGCTGCGGCCCACGGCGTGGCGCTGCGCACGCGGGGCGGGGCCAAGACCCACCCCAACGTCCATGTGGGAATATCTTCCCAGATGGACAAGGACGTCTTCGCGCGCCTGGCAGCTACGCAGCTGCGCCTGCGCATGACTGGGTCGGTGGGCCTAGACTCCGCGCTGGCGGCGCAACGGGTGTTTGCTGGCGCCGTAAATTTCTCCGCCCACCCTTGGGATAACGCCGCTGGGGCCCTGCTGGCCACTGCGGCAGGGTTGGTGGCCACCGACACCAATGGCAACCCCTGGCGGGCGGGATCGCCCGGCCTGGTGGTTGGGACTGAGCAGGTCCACGCCACGATAATGGACGCAATCAAAGGAAGTAAGTAGATGGCTTTAGCAGTACGCGTAATCCCGTGCCTGGACGTAGATAGCGGCCGGGTGGTCAAAGGCGTCAATTTTGAGAACCTGCGTGACGCGGGGGACCCGGTGGAGCTGGCCGCGCGCTATGACGCCATGGGCGCAGATGAGCTCACTTTCCTGGACGTCTCCGCGTCCAAACAGGGCCGCGGCACCATGTTAGAGGTCGTGCGCCGTACTGCCGATGCCGTCTTCATCCCCCTGACAGTAGGCGGCGGCGTCCGTAGCGCCGCAGATGTCCGCGAGTTGCTGCGCGCCGGCGCGGATAAGGTCTCGGTGAACTCCTCTGCTATAGCCCGCCCGGAGTTATTGCGGGAATTGGCGGAGATCTTCGGCTCACAGTGCATCGTGTTATCAGTGGACGCCCGGCGCGCGCCCGACCCGCAGCGTTACCCCTCCGGCTTTGAGGTCACCACACACGGCGGATCTCAGTCGGCAGGCCTAGACGCCATTGAGTGGGCGCAATTAGGCCAGGAAATGGGGGTGGGGGAGATCCTTCTCAACTCCATGGACGGTGACGGCACGCGTGAAGGCTTTGACGTGGAACTCATCCGGCTCGTGCGCGCTGCGGTCAACGTACCGGTGATTGCCTCCGGCGGGGCCGGCAAAGCTGCGGACTTTCCGCCGGCGGTGGAAGCGGGCGCTGACGCCGTGCTGGCGGCGTCTATCTTCCACTTCGGGGACGTTACTATTGCTGAGGTCAAGGACGCTTTGGCGGCATCGGGATGCGAGGTGCGCCGGTGAGCCCTGAACAAGCGCAGCTGGATCCGGCCGTGGCCGCCCGGGTGAAATTCAACGACCAGGGTCTGGTGCCGGCCATCGCGCAGGCCGATACCGGTGAGGTGCTCATGCTGGCCTGGATGGACTCCCATGCCCTGGCCTACACGCTGGCTACCGCGCAGGGGACTTACTATTCGCGTTCCCGCCAAGAATACTGGGTCAAAGGTCTGACCTCCGGCAACGTTCAGCGCGTGCGGGAGGTGCGCCTGGATTGTGACGGAGATACCGTGCTGCTTACCGTCGAGCAGACCGGTGGCGCTTGCCATACAGGTGATCGCACCTGCTTTGACGCGGACCCGCTTCTGGAAAGAAAATAAAGCATGAAAAAACTACTACCACCGTTGCTTTTGTGGGCTGCCGTCATCGCGTTGTTGGTATCCGGCAGGATGGTGTGGGTTAGCGCCGGGATTTCAGATGACAAAGCCGGGTTGCGTGATGTGGACTTGGTCGGTTCCTTGTGGTCACTGGAGCTGAGCTCAGTCATGCTGCTGGTTCTGTGCGGATCTATAGCCGGAATGGCCTTGCGTGGCTGGGCGCGCCGGGCGGTCGGTGTCATCGTGGCGCTGGCCGGCGCGGGCGTGGCGTGGCGTCCGCTGACGCTGCTGCTCTACGGGGCCAACGCCCAGCGGGTGCGTGACTTGCTGCGCAACGCCGGATCTTCTGCCGAAGGCAGCGCGCAAGACAGCGTGAGCATTCCAGCCTGGGCCGAAGTCACCGACGTTGCCGTCAACTCGCTAGGCCCGGTCCTAGCCGTGGCCGGCGGCGCTCTGGCGGTAGTGGGGGGAGTCTTGTCATTCATGGGCGCTACCTCCCGCGCTGCCGCTGCGAATAAATATGAGACCGGTGCGGTACGGGCCGCACGGTTAGAGCAAGACCTGGCAGACTCCCCGGACTCCGGCCGTGTCATGTGGGACGCCCTGGACGCGGATATCGACCCCACTGATCGCCGCTGAGCTACCCCCCGCTGCGGTTGCCAATTTCATCGCAGTTAGGGCGGCGGGCTAGCCTTGGAGGGGTCTAGACTTCTTGCACAGCACTAAAGGGGGTGGCCATGAACGCTCACATCGCAGCGCCGCGTTCCCTTGCCGTGGACCGGATAGTTGCTGGAGTTCTAGAGGATGTAGCCGCCCGCGAGGCCAAGGTTTCCTTCCAAGACATCAAAGCCAGGTCCCGGTCCTTGTCCGAGCCCCCACGCGACGCAAAGAAGGCCTTACTAGGGCCAGGATGTACCGTCATTACTGAGCTCAAGCGCGCCGTTCCCTACCGGGGTGAGATTACCAATCTGGACTCCCCGGACAAGATGGGGCAGCTAGCCTATGAGCTCGAAAGCGTGGGGGTGAGGCTCATGGCCGTCCAGACCGACAAACGCCGCTTTCACGGCAGCGTCGAGGACATGTGCGCCGTCCATTCCGCCACCACCGTGCCCCTGATATGCCGCGATATCATCGTGGACCCGTACCAAATCCACGAAGCCCGTTGTTGGGGCGCGGACATGGTACCCCTGCAGGTAGAGCTCATGGACCAGGCGCGGTTGGTGTCCCTGCTTGACCGAATTGAGTCCTTGGGTATGACCGCGTTGCTGGAGGTTCGGTCCTCCGCAGAGGCAGACCGCGCCCTGGAAGCCGGGGCTTCGGTCATAGGAATTTCCGCCTGGTCCCTAGAATCCGATGCCATGTACCGCGAGGCCTTTGCCAACATCGTGCCCGGTATGCCCGAGTCGGTGATAAAAATAGCCATCGGGGGCATTGAAACAGGCCGCAACCTTTTGGACTACGCCTCCCATGGCGCGGACGCCGTGCTGGTGGGCGAGTCCATCGTGGCGGCTAACGACCCCGCCGGCATTGCACGCAGCTTGGTGGCCTGGGGCCAGCACCCCTCCTGCCCTTCGCGCAAGGGCTAGGTTTCCCATCGGGTGGGTTTACCTGGCAGACTAGGAAACCGTGCACTTAACTATTTTGGCAAACATTCCTTCCCCGCCGCAGGGCGTGTGGCTTGGCCATATTCGGGCTTACGCTCTATGTATTGTGGCCGGCATCCTCGTGGCGTTGTGGCTTACTAAGCGCCGCTACGTCGCCCGCGGCGGAAACCCCGACACCGTGTGGGACGCCGCCATTGTCATCATCCCCGCCGGAATCCTGGGCGGGCGGCTCTACCACGTGGCAACAGATTATGACAAGTACTTTTGCGACACCTGCAATCCCGTCAACGCCTTAAAGATAACCAACGGTGGCCTGGGGATTTGGGGCGCGGTGGCGCTGGGAGTCTTGGCTATCTGGGTGATGTTTAGGCTCAAGAAGATCCCCATGGCACCTTTCGCCGACGCCGTTGCGCCGGGATTGATTCTGGCGCAGGGAATTGGCCGCCTGGGCAACTGGTTCAACCAGGAACTCTACGGCCGTGAGACCACCGTGCCCTGGGCGCTGGATATCTACTACCGCGTGGATGAGGCCGGAAAGTATGCCCCCATCTCGGGGCGTTCTACCGGGGAAATTATCGCTTCGGTCCACCCAACGTTCCTCTACGAACTGGTGTGGAACGTGGCCGTGTGCCTGTTTCTTATCTGGGCGCAGCGGGCGTGGAAGCTGGGCCACGGCCGGGTATTCGCGCTCTATGTGGCCTGCTATACCTTCGGGCGCTTTTTCGTAGAAAACATGCGCGCCGACGAAGCCACGCACGTATTCGGGCTTCGTATTAACGTCATTGTTTCCGTGGTGCTGTTTTCGGTAGCGGTGGTGATCTTCTTCCGTCTGCGCCGCGGTCAGGAAACCCCCGCGGAGGTGGACCCCCGCTACCATGCCCAGACACACGGCGGACCGGCGGGTCCCGGGGACAACCCGGTCCCTGCATCCGGGCGCGCGCCCGGTTCAGTGGCTTAGTCGGAAAGATCCGAGTAAGTTTAGGGGTGAAAAACACCCCGACCACAATTTAAGGTTTTTACATGTTGGATAGAAGAACCAAAATCGTTTGTACGCTGGGCCCAGCAGTGGCAAGCTATGACGGAATCCTTGGCCTCGTAGAGTCAGGGATGGAGGTCGCCCGCCTGAATATGTCGCACGGCGACCACGCTGACCACGAGCAAAACTACCGCTGGGTTCGCAAGGCTACGGACGCCACCGGCCGCGCCGTCGGCGTCCTGGCGGACCTCCAAGGCCCCAAGATCCGGCTAGGCCGGTTTGAGAAGGAACGCGCGTTCTGGGCGGAGGGCGAAACCGTTCGCATCACCGTTGAGGACGTCGTGGGAACCCATGACCGGGTTTCTACCACCTACAAGAACCTGGCAAAAGACGCCAAGCCGGGGGACCGCCTGCTCATTGATGACGGCAAGGTGGCTGTGGTGTGTACCGGCGTAGAAGGCAATGACGTCATCTGCGAGGTAACCGAGGGCGGAGAGGTGTCCAACAACAAGGGCGTTTCCCTACCCGGGATGGATATTTCCGTGCCCGCCTTGTCCGAAAAAGACATCGCCGATTTGCGGTTCGCGTTGAAGCTAGGCGTTGACTTTGTGGCGTTGTCCTTCGTGCGCTCACCTTCCGACGTAGACCTGGTTCACGCCGTCATGGATGAGGAAGGCCGCCGCGTCCCCGTTATAGCCAAGCTAGAGAAGCCGGAGGCCGTGGACGCCCTGGAGTCCATCGTTCTAGCCTTCGACGCCATCATGGTTGCCCGCGGTGACCTGGGCGTTGAGGTCCCGCTGGAGCAGGTGCCGCTGGTGCAAAAACGCGCCATCCAAATTGCGCGTGAAAACGCCAAGCCGGTCATCGTGGCCACCCAGATGCTAGATTCCATGATTTCCAACCTGCGGCCTACCCGCGCCGAGGCTTCCGATGTCGCCAACGCCGTGTTGGACGGCGCAGACGCCGTCATGCTCTCCGGTGAGACCTCGGTGGGAATTGCTCCGCAGAATACGGTCCGCACCATGGCGCGCATCGTGAAAAGTGCGGAAACTGCGGGCAGCGTACCGCCGCTCAACCACGTGCCTCGCACCAAGCGCGGCGTGATTTCCTACTCCGCGCGTGATATCGCCGAGCGTCTCAACGCCAAGGCCATCGTGGCATTTACTTCCTCCGGAGACACCGCAAAGCGTGTGGCCCGCCTGCACTCCCGCCTGCCCTTGCTGGTGTTTACCCCCCACCAAGCGGTCCGGTCGCAGCTGGCGCTGACCTGGGGTGCACAAACGTTCTTGACCCCCACGGTCAAGACCACCGATGAGATGATGAAGGCGCTGGATGAAAACCTCCTGCGGATTGATGAATACTCTGAGGGTGACGTGGTGGTCGTAGTAGCGGGTACTCCTCCAGGAGTATCCGGAAACACCAACATGATCCGGGTTCACAAGCTAGGAGACATGGCCAGCTAATCGAAGCTGACGCACAGAAATACGCACCCAAGCCACTGACCGTGGCTGTGGGTGCGTATTTTTCTAGCTAGTGGGGGACTTTACTTGGAAATGGGGGTGGGCTCTAGCTTCCAGACTTCCTGGGCGTAGTCCGCGATGGTGCGGTCGGAAGAAAAGCGCCCGGAGTGGCAGATATTTAGCCATGCCATGCGCGCCCACGCCTTGGGGTCTTCGACGTAGTCGGTGGCCATGCGGTCGCGGGCCTCGCGGTAGGACGCGTAGTCGCCCAGCACGTAGTACTGGTCCTGGGCGTGCTCGCCGTAGCCGTCTAGCAAGGAGGCACGCAGGTCCGCGAATAGACCCTGGTTTTCAATCCCCAGCAGGTCAGAAGTCAGGGCGTCAAGCACGCGGGCCAAACCTGGCACCGTGTGGTAGAGCTCGCTCGGGTTGTAGTCCCTGCGCAGTTCCGGAATTTCCTCCACGCGGGCGCCGAAGATGTAGGCGTTTTCCTCACCCACGGCCTCGACGATTTCCACGTTGGCTCCGTCCATGGTGCCCAGCGTCAGGGCACCGTTCATCATGAACTTCATGTTGGAAGTGCCAGAGGCTTCCTTGCCGGCTACGGAGATCTGCTCGGAGACATCGGCGGCCGGAATGATTTTCTCTGCCGGGGAAACGTTGTAGTTTTCCACGAACACCACGCGGATGATGTCCTTGGTGGCCGGGTCATTGTTGACCAAGTCACCGATGGTGTTGATGAGCTTGATGATTGCCTTTGCGCGCACGTAGCCGGGCGCTGCCTTCGCGCCGAAGATGAAGGTGCGCTTGGGCACGTCCTCTCCGTCTTCTTTAATACGGAAGTACAGGTCCAAGATGTACAGCGCGTTCATCAGCTGGCGCTTGTATTCGTGTAGGCGCTTGATCTGGACATCGAAGATGGACTCCGGATCCACCTCCGCACCCTGGTGGTTGAGGATCCACGCGGCGAAGTCGCGCTTGTTGCCGGCTTTGATGTCCTGCAGGCTCTCCAACACGGCGGCGTCGTCGGCCAAGGGCGCTAGTTTTTGGAGCTGGCTCAAATCAGTGACCCACTCATCAGAGCCGGCCTTGTCGGTCAGCAGCTCGGATAGGCGCGGGTTGCACATCTTCAGCCAGCGGCGCGGGGTCACGCCGTTGGTCTTGTTGTTGAACTTCTCTGGCCACAGGTCGTGCCATTCGGAAAGAGTGTCAGCCTTGATGATCTCGGTGTGCAAAGCAGCCACGCCGTTAATGGAGTATGCGGCGTAGCAGGCAATCCACGCCATGTGTACGTGGCCGCCGGACACTGGCGCCATGTAGTCGATCCGGCCTTGGTCCAGGCCCCGGCCTGCCATATCCAGGCGGAAACGGCGGTCGATTTCCTCCACAATCTGCCAGATACGCCAGAACAGCTTTTGGAAGATGGATACTTCCCAGCTTTCTAGGGCTTCGGCCAACACGGTGTGGTTGGTATATGCGAAGGTCTGCGTGACAATCTCCCAGGCCTTGTCCCAACCCAGTCCGTGGACGTCCATGAGAAGGCGCATGAGCTCGGGGATGGCCAAAACTGGGTGGGTGTCGTTGAGCTGGATGCAGTTGTACGTGGCAAATCCGGAGAGATCCTCACCGTGCTGGGTGATGTAGTTATCAATCATCTGCTGCAAGGAGGCGGAGACAAAGAAATACTGCTGGCGGACGCGCAGCACCTTGCCCTCATAGGTGGTGTCATTGGGGTAGAGCACGCGGCAGATGTCCATGACGCGCTCGCGCTCAACGATGGCCTCGGTGAAGCGCTGGGAGTTGAAGGCGTCATAATCGAACTCTTCCACCGGCTCCGCCTTCCACAGGCGCAGGGTGCCTACGTTGTCCGTGCCGTAGCCTGTGATGGGCATGTCGTAGGGGACCGCGCGGGCTTCCATGTCATCGAAGTGAATGCGATATTGCTGCGCGGAGCGGCGGATGACAAAGTCGTAGCCGTTTTCCATCCACGCGTCCGGGCGCTCGACCTGGTGTCCGTTGTCAAAGGACTGGCGGAACAGGCCGTAGCGGTACAAGATGCCGTAGCCGGTGACAGGGTAGTCCTGGGTGACCGCGGAGTCCAGGAAACAGGCGGCCAGGCGGCCTAGGCCACCGTTGCCCAGAGCGGCGTCGTGTTCTGCTTCCAGCACGTCCACCAGTTCCCGGCCAGACGCGCGCACGGCCTCCTTGGCTTCTTCCACCCGGCCCAGGTTGGTGAGGTTGTTGAGCAACGCGCGTCCTTGCAGGAACTCTGCGGAGAGGTAGTGCTGCTGGCGGGCGCCGGCGTAGGCCTTGCGGGTGGCCTCCCAGTTATCGGCGATTTCGCGCACCACGCTGCGCGACAAGCCGGACCAGTATTTGCGGTCGGATGCCGCATCGGGGCTGACTCCGGCGGCGGCACGGACGTGACCGGGGATGGCTTCAGCAAATTCTAAATTCGACATGTCAAACTCCAATTTCGGGGGCATTCAAACACAACCAAGCATAATCGCAAAGGGGCGTTGATGGTTAAAGGCACTAGTGCGTGGGGCGGAGAAAAGTCAGTACGGCGGCCGCGCCGGCCAAGGTGCTGGCCCGCACAGTGGGCTCATAGTCCGGCAGGAAGTCCGCCTGGTGATTAACCGGCGGGTTGTCCATGCGCCCGGCCGGGGTGGAGCCTACCAGCCAGAAACAATAGGGCACTCCCCAGGCCTGCGGCAGGTAGGAGAAGTCCTCCGAGGCCGTCGACGGCGTGGCATCTACCGAATCCGGGCCAAAAACGGTGTCAAAAGACTCGCGGATGCGCGCGTGCAGGCCCGGGTCGTTGTCTGTGACCTCACCGTGTGCAAAGAATTCGAAGGTGGGGGCATCGGGCGCGCCGGAGGCCTCGCACTCGGCTTTAACCACGCGTTTTAGCGCGGCATAGACCCGTGTGGCCAGCTCCGGTTGGTAAAAACGGGTGTTGAGTACCAGCTCCGCGGTGGCGGGGATGATGTTGTTTTTGTCCCCTGAGTGCAGCTCACCCACGGAGATAACAAAGAAATCATCCGGCGCCACCTCACGGCCCACGATGGCCTGGAGACGGACCACAATCATGGCCGCCATAAGCGTGGGGTCAACGGAATTGTGCGGCATGGACGCGTGCGCGGAGCGGCCCTTAAGCCGCACGCGGATGGAATCACACCCTGCCATGATGGGGCCGGGCGAAGACATTACCTGGCCGGCGGGGCCCGGCATGATGTGCTGGCCTAGGCACAGCTGTGGGCGCGGGACGCGGTCTAGTAGGCCATCGGCCAGCATGGTCTTGGCGCCGTCGGAGGTTTCTTCCGCCGGCTGGAACAGCGCCAGGAACGTGCCCTGCCAGCTATCGCGCCGGCTGTCTACAATGGCGCACGCCCCCAGCAGCGCAGTGGTGTGCATATCATGCCCGCAGGCGTGCATGGCCCCGTTGGTGGCGGCGAATTCCACCCCGGTGGCTTCCTGGACGGGCAGCCCGTCGAAGTCGGCGCGCATGAGCACCGTTGGCCCCTCGCCGTTGCGGAAGATGGCCACCATGCCATAGCCGCCGATACCGTCTATCACCTCACAGCCGTAGCCCGCCAGGTGTTCCCGGATTTTCTCGGCGGTGCGCTTTTCGTGGTGGGACAGCTCCGGGTGGCGGTGCAGGTCCTCGTAGAACGCGCGTTGCCACGACAGGTCTGCCCCGTGGTGGTGAAGGATTTCTTTGATGCCCATAGCGGTGGTGCCCTTTCTTTAGGTAAGGTGACCCTTATGCCGAATATTCACTTTTGTGTCCTGGTCCCCGCCGCCCATAGGCAGCGCGTGGCGGATATTTTCCAAACTGCCCTTGACAAGCTTGTTGCCGCTGGGGATTTGAGCGCCGGCAAGGTGGAGATTGATCCCAATCCTAAGCTCTACGACGGGGTGGAAGAAAACCTCCGCCAAACTTACCGGGATGAGCATGAGGACCGGGAGCTAGAAGACGCCACCGTGGTGGGCTACGACATCGCGGCAAGTGGAGTGAAGGGTTCCTATAACCAGCTGGCCATGGTGCTATCCCGGTTGCTGACCCCGCACGCGGCCCTGCCCAAGGACCATGTGCTGTTGGAAGATGAAAAGGCGCATGAGAAGCCGGCCATCTTCCCGTGGCTGGTGGAGGTCAGGCGCTAAACTGCGCGGCGATTTCGCGGCCGGCCTTTCGCAGCTGGTCGTTGATGTGTCCTTGTTGGTCAAGTTCCACCGTGTAGTCGCCTAATGGTTGTTCTACTTTCCCGGCCACCACTGCTAGTGGCACGCCCGCTTGTTTGCCTGCCGCGGCAAGATATCCCACGGCTTTGCCGGTAGTGGATTGGGCGTCCACTTTGCCTTCGCCGGTGATGATGAGATCTGCCTGGGGGAGCGCGGTTGCCAGGCGGGTGTGCTGGGCAATGAAGGGGGCGCCGGCCACGGTGCGCACGTGGGAGTCATCACCCCATAGCAGCTGGGAAATATAGCTCAGTCCCACCGGGATGCACCCGGCGGCGCCGAAGTGCGGGGTGTCGGGGTTGGTTCCGGTGACCTCGCAGAGGCGCAGCATGGCGCCGGTGAGTAGGGCCAGTTGTTGGCCCTCTGCGCCTTTTTGCGGTCCGTAGACCGCCACGGAGGTCCCGGGCGGCACTTCTGTGTCCGCGAGCAGCGTGAAGTCGAGTGCGGCGGCTTTGAGGTTGAGCTGCGCGGTGTCAAAGGAGGCCAGCTGGACTAGTGGTGCGCCGCCTTTGGGGAGGGCGTAGCCGCGGGCGTCGTGGGCGGCGGCACCTAGGGCGGTAAGGATCCCGGTTCCGCCGTCCATGGTGGCTGAGCCGCCCAGCCCCATTATTACCGACGTGGCCCCCTTGGCTTCCGCGTCGGCGATGAGCACTCCGGTTCCGAAGGTGTCGGCGTGCAGTGGGTCCAGGGCGTCGGCTACGGCGGGCAGGCCACTGGCGGCCGCGACGTCCAGGTAGGCGACGTTGTCGGTGCGGTTGAGGAAGTAGGAGGCTTCTGCCAGTCTGCCTACCGCGTCGGTGACGGGCAAAGTTACGGTGTCCACGTTAGCCCCGCGTGCCGATGCCGCGTCCGCCAACGCCCGCGCAGTGCCCTCACCGCCGTCAGCAAAGGGCATGGTGATGACCTTGGCGTGGGGTAGGGCCTCGCGCACGCCGCTGGCAATGGCGGCGGCCGCGGTGGGGGCGCTGGCGGTGCCTTTGAAGGAGTCGGGGGCAACGATGATAAGCATGGTGCGAGTATATCCGGTGTGCCCTGGTTGCCGTGGTGCCCTGGTTGCCGTGGTGCCCTGGTGGCAGGTGTGGGAGTGTGGTGAAAATTTTGGCCAAGACTGGCTCCAAACCCACGCAATTCAATTACCCAACAGGTATTTTTTAACGGCGTTGCAGCAGCTAGTGGGCGACTTTCGGTAAATCTACCGCCGGCTCGGCTTGCTTTTTCGATAGGTTGATAGGAAACTAGCAGTTGTTAGGAAAAGCGGGTTGACCCCAATTTTTCGTATTTTCATTCCCCGAAGGAGAACTCATGAACGTCGACGCCCAAATCTCTGAGTATTACGACCGGCTACTCAAGCGCAACGCCGGAGAGCCAGAATTCCACCAGGCCGTGTCCGAGGTCCTGGACTCACTCAAGATTGTTTTGGAAAAAGACCCACACTACGCAGACTACAGCCTAGTCGAGCGCCTCTGCGAACCAGAGCGTCAGCTCATCTTCCGCGTCCCCTGGACCGATGACAAGGGCGAAGTCAACGTCAACCGTGGCTTCCGCGTTCAGTTCAACTCCGCGCTGGGCCCCTACAAGGGCGGCCTGCGTTTCCACCCATCCGTGAACCTGGGCATCATCAAGTTCCTGGGTTTCGAGCAGATCTTCAAAAACTCCCTGACCGGCCTGCCCATCGGCGGCGGCAAGGGCGGCTCCGACTTCGACCCCAAGGGCCGTACCGACGCTGAGGTCATGCGTTTTTGCCAGTCGTTTATGACTGAGCTGCACCGCCACATCGGCGAGTACCGCGACGTCCCGGCAGGCGACATCGGCGTGGGTGGCCGTGAAATTGGCTACCTTTTTGGCCAGTACCGTCGCCTGGCAAACCAGCACGAATCCGGCGTGCTCACCGGCAAGGGCCTTTCCTGGGGTGGGTCGCTAGTGCGCACCGAGGCCACCGGCTACGGCCTGGTCTACCTGACCGAGGAAATGATGAACACCCACGAAGAGTCCTTCGACGGCGCCAAGGTCATTGTCTCCGGCTCCGGCAACGTGGCCATCTACGCCGCAGAAAAAGCTCAGCAGCTGGGCGCAACCGTGGTTGCTATGTCCGACTCGGCAGGCTACATCTCCACCCCCAACGGTGTGGACGTGGAACTGGTCAAACAAATCAAGGAAGTTGGCCGCGGCCGCATCTCCGAATACGTCGACCAGGCTGAGGGCACCTACCACGAGGGCGGCAACATCTGGGAAGTCAAGGCAGACGTCGCGCTTCCTTGTGCCACCCAAAACGAGCTCAACGGTGACCACGCCAAGCAGCTGGCAGAAAACGGCGTGCGCTACGTGGCAGAAGGCGCCAACATGCCTTCCACCCCGGAGGCCGTGCACTACTTCCAGGAAAACGGCATCCACTTCGCGCCGGGCAAGGCAGCCAACGCCGGCGGCGTTGCCACCTCCGCGCTGGAGATGCAGCAAAACGCTACCCGCGACTCCTGGTCCTTCGAGTACACCGACCAGCGCCTGCACCAGATCATGTCCAACATCTTCAAGAATGTGGACCGCACTGCACGCGAGTACAACCGCGAAGGTGACTACGTGGCGGGCGCTAACATCGCCGGCTTCAAGAAGGTTGCTGACGCCATGCTCGCCCAGGGCGTAATCTAAACCGCTTTCCCTCGGTGCCCATCCTGCTGCCTGACGGCGGCGGGGTGGGCATTTGGCGGTTTTGGCGTGGCAGCAAGCCAAAACGGTAATTTTTCGCTAAATTGGGCACCATGTACCGAGTCTTTGAAACGCTAGATGAGCTAAATGGAAAACTGGAAGCCGCCACTGGCGTTCCCATGACTGGAAACGCTATGGTCTCCCGCAACGAGATGCTGGCGCTTCTCGATGATCTCCGCAACGCGTTGCCCGTGGAGCTAGATGACGCCCAGGACGTTTTGGACAAACAAGACGCCATCCTACTGGGCGCGCAGGAACGCGCCGACCAACTCTGGGCGGAAACGGAAGCAGAATCCCGCGCCGTGATGCAACAGGCCCAAACCGACGCGGAAGCCATGTTGGCGGACGCGGAAAGCCGCACGACCTACATGTTGTCCCAAGCCAAGGACGACTCCGAGCGCATGGTTGAAGACGCCCGCGCGGAATCCGAGCGCCTGGTAGCCAAAGGCAACCACTCCTTTGAGCGCGCGGTTGCGGAGGGCCAGGCGGAGCAAGAACGTCTGGTGTCTGAGTCTGAGGTTGTTGCCCGCGCCAATGACGAAGCCCACCGGATCGTGGACGCCGCCCACGCGGAGTCGCTGCGCCTGCGCACCGAAGCTGACGAGTTCGTTGATTCCAAGCTGGCTTCTTTCGAAGAAACCCTCAACGGGGTGCTGCGCACGGTGGTCAAGGACCGTCAGGCGCTACGCCGCGGCGCCGGTGCCGCCGGGCGCGCGTACCAGCAAAAACGCGACTACCGCGACTAGCACTCTATCCTTCTTAGCTGCGGCCCTTTTTTGGGGCCGCGGCTTTTTTCAACCCTCCGGCAAAAAGCGCCATGGCCAGCCCCGGGACGGCGAAAGCCAACCACTGCGCCACCAGGACCCCAGTGAGTGCGGTGGCACCGGTGTGTTGGATAACCTCCGAAGCGATCACCAGCAGGGTGACCGTGAGAGAAACCCCCAGCATGAGCCCGGCGACCGAGACAAACGCTGCCGATACCGGCCGGTAGGCGTTCCACGCCCACCCCGCGGCGGTCACACCGAAGACGCCGGAGCCGAAGATAATGACGAAAGCAAAGGACGCGGGAGCCAGGGAGAAAAGCCCCAGGGCCGCACCCAACGCCACTGAGCCACCGAAAACGCGGCGCAGGGTTACCGCCGGGCACCCGTCCGGGGTGGTGGCCAAAGACTCCCGGCGGGCGATGAGCGCTCCACACGCCACCAGCGCCAGGCAGGGCACAAGCGCTGCCACTGTAAAGGCGCCGGCTATGTCAAGGGTGGGGGAGTAACTCACGCGCCATAGTCTAGGGCGTGGCCAAGCCGCTGCCAAGGGTAAACCACCTGTACGCACCAGGTTGTACGGCGTTACCCAGCTGCCTGCCAGGCTGGGCGGGCAAATCCGGTCAAGCACTCAGGCCAGGAGCCTGGAAAAATCATCGCGGCCGGGCGTGTAGGATTGGCTGCGTTATGGTTATGGTTATAAAAAATCCTTTTCTTTTTAATGTAGCTGATATGCTGCGCGGCCCATCGAGCGACGGCCTACCCCAAACCCGCACCCAGCAAGGGCCCGCCCCGGAGCGGATTGGCGTGGAAATGATTGCCATCCCCGAGGGGGAAGAGGTAACGGTAGAAGCCGCCTTGTCGCCCCTGGGAGGTGCGATTTCGGTAGACGCTCACATCACCGGCACTCTGCGCGGTCAGTGCGCCCGGTGTCTAACAGAGCTGGAGCGGCCCCTTGATCTGCGGATCTCCCAGATCTACGCTGCTGACCCGGACTTCATCTCCGGGGATCCGGCTGATGAAGGGGAACAAGGCTCAGGAGATGAAACCCCGCTTATTGACCGCGACGTCATTGACATCTCCCAGGACGTCATCAATGAGGCCGGCCTGACTCTGCCTTTTAGCCCAGTGTGTGAGCAGCCCTGCACAATCGAAACTCCGGAGGGTGTCACCACCGGTGTCTCCGGGGAAGAAATTGATGAGCGCTGGGCCGGACTGGAGAAGTTCCTATGAGTAAGAAGAAACTGACGGGCGCACAAACGCTCAACGCGGTGTTTGCCGGAACGGATCACGCGCCGTTGCTGGAATCCCTGGGCGTGGACCTGCCGGAGGACCTGCTCCGCCTGGCGTTGACCCACCGGTCCTTTGCCAACGAAAACGGGCACCTGCCCAACAACGAGCGCCTGGAATTCCTCGGTGACGCCGTGCTGGGCCTGTCCGTGGCTTCCAAGCTCTATGAAAACTACCCCACCCGCCCAGAGTCGGATATCTCCAAGATGCGCGCCTCCATCGTCTCCCGCTACGGGCTGGCAGATATCGCCCGCGAGATTGGCCTGGGGGCCTATATCTTGCTGGGCAAAGGTGAGACCACTACCGGAGGCTCGGATAAGGATTCCATCCTGGCTGACACCACCGAGGCCCTGCTGGGGGCCATCTACCTCACGCACGGTTTCGAGGTGGCCCGGGACGTGATTTTGACGCTGTTTAAGAAAAAGATTGACAACGCTTCAGCCACCGGGCGCCACCAGGACTGGAAAACGGTGCTCCAGGAGCTGTGCGCGTCATTGAAGGCTCCCATGCCCGTCTACACCGCCACCTCCGTGGGCCCCGAGCACGAGCAGGTTTTCACAGCCGTGGCCACCGTCAACGGACTCGAGATGGGGCAGGGAGTAGGGCCTAACAAGAAACTCGCGGAGCAAAAAGCCGCAAACCAGGCGGTGGACAAGCTTAAGGCGTCACCCCAGCTGGTGGCCGGCTCCGTCGATGCCTGAGCTGCCCGAGGTTGAGTCAGTACGGCTTGGCCTTGCCCGCCACCTGCCTGGGCGGGTATTCGAGGAGGTGCATCTTCTTCACCCGCGGTCAAACCGGGGCCAAGTCGGGCTGTTGCCGGGACTCTTAGTGGGGCAGGAGATAAGCGGTATCGGCAGGCGGGGCAAATTCATGTGGCTAGAACTTGCCGGGAGCGCGCAGGTCTGCCTGGTACACCTGGGCATGTCCGGCCAGATGCGGGTGGGTACCGTGGAGTCCCCGCACGTGCGTATCCGCACCCGGCTATCCGGAGGCGTGGAGCTGTCCTTCGTGGACCAACGCACCTTTGGCTACTGGCGGGTGGCCAATCTGGATGAAATAGGACACATTGCGCCCGATCCTTTGGGCCCGGATTTCCACCCGGAGGCGGTGGCAAGGCGGCTGCGGAAGTCGCGGCGCGCCATCAAGGCCGGCCTGCTGGACCAGACGGTGGTGTCCGGAATTGGCAACATTTACGCCGATGAAGCTCTTTGGCTAGCCGGTATCAACCCCGCCCGGCCCTCAAACCGGCTGCTGCAACGGGAAGCGTTGGCGCTGCTAGAAGCCGCAAAGTCGGTGATGGAGCGCGCGCTAGAGCAAGGCGGAACCAGCTTTGACTCGCTATACGTTAACGTCAACGGGGAATCTGGCTACTTTGACCGCTCGCTCAACGCTTATGGCCGCGGGGGTAAGCCGTGCCGGCGTTGTGGCACAGCCCTGGAGAGATCCGTGGTGGGGGGACGCGGGACACATCGGTGCCCCAGCTGCCAGAAGTGAACTTTGGGTGGGCTAATCTGTTACCTATGCAAGATCTCTTCAGCACCGTGATCGGTGCCATAAACTCTAATCTCTGGACTTACGTCCTTCCCTGGCTGCTGATTGCAGCCGGTCTCTATTTCGGTTTCCGTACCGTGGTCGTGCAGCTGCGCATGGTCCCGGACATGTTCAAATCCGTGGTGGAAAGCCCCAAAGGCGAAAACCTTGACTCGGATAAGGACTACGGCGGAATCTCCGCCTTCCGTGCATTCACCATCTCCGCGGCGTCTCGCGTGGGCACCGGCAACGTGGCGGGTGTGGCCGTGGCCATCTCCGTGGGCGGCCCCGGTGCCGTGTTCTGGATGTGGATGATTGCTATCCTCGGCGGCGCGACCGCCTTCGTGGAGTCCACCCTGGCGCAGCTCTACAAGGTCCGCGACGGTGACACCTACCGCGGCGGCCCGGCGTACTACATGCGCCGCGGCCTGGGCTGGAAGTCCCTGGCAGTAGTGTTTTCCGTGGCAATTTCCATTACCTTCGGTTTCTTCTACAACGCTTTCCAGACCAACGCCATTGTTGACTCCCTGGGTACCTCCTTTGGCCAGGATTCCGGCACCTTCAAATCCATCCTGGGCCTGATTCTGGTTGTCATCACCGGGTTGATTATCTTTGGCGGCGTGCACCGCATTTCCTCCATCACGCAGGTTGTGGTCCCGTTCATGGCGGTGGCTTACCTTGTGGTGGGACTCATCGTTGTCATCATGCACATCGGTGAAGTTCCGGGCATGATTGCAGATATCATTGCCTCCGCCTTTGGTTTCCGCGAGGTGGTGGGCGCAACCTTCGGTGCCGCTTTGATGAAGGGCATCCAGCGCGGCCTGTTTTCCAACGAGGCCGGTGAAGGCTCCGCACCCAACGCCGCCGCCACCGCTACCGTGTCCCACCCGGTCAAACAGGGCCTGGTACAGACCCTGGGTGTTTACTTTGACACCCTGGTGGTGTGCTCCATTACCGCGTTCATCATCTTGCTGGGCACCGACTTTGACAAGTTTGGCTCTGATGAAATCGCCGGCGTAACGCTCACCCAGGACGCCTTGGCGTCCACCGTGGGCGAGTGGGGTATCCACTTCATCACCTTCATCCTGTTCTTCCTGGCATTTTCCTCCATCCTGGGCAACTACTACTTGGCTGAGTCCAACATTGAGTACCTGTCCACCTCCAAGCCGGTGCTGTGGGGCTTCCGCGCAGTTGTGCTGGCCTTCGTCTTCTACGGCGCGGTCGCACCGCTGGGCACCATCTTCGACCTGGCGGACACCGGCGCCGCCATCATGGTGCTGCTCAACCTGGCTGCCATCTTCCCGCTGGCCGGCGTGGCCATCAAGCTGCTCAAGAACTTCAACGAGCAGCGCGCCCGCGGCGTGGACCCAGTATTCCACCGCGACATGCTGCCCGAGGTCAAAAACATCGCTGTCTGGGACGGCACCGACCCAGCCACCCGCCGCAGCTTGGAAGACCGCCGCGAGCTCAACGCCCAAAACGTCAACCCGCGTGATCTAACCTAGAAGCCATGAAACGTCTTACCGCATTTGTTCACGGCCACGTCCAAGGCGTCGGCTTCCGCTGGTGGACCAGGGCCCGCGCCCTGGAGCTGGGCCTTTCCGGCCACGCTACTAATCTTGCCGATGGCCGCGTCCAAGTAGTCGCCGAAGGCCCCCAGGCAGACTGCGAAAAGCTGCTGGAGCTCCTCCGCGAGGACCCCAGCACCGCCCGCCGGCCCGGCACCGTTGACCTAGTGGTCAAACAGTGGGCTGAGCCCAAAGGTGAAGAAGGCTTCATCGAACGTTAACTACCAACCTGCCCCGTACGCTTAGGCGTGCGGGGCACTTCTAGTTTTCCTAGCCGCACTTGCTAAAATTCCAACAATGCACCTCAAATCGCTGACGCTCAAAGGATTCAAGTCCTTCGCTTCGGCGACCTCCCTAAAATTCGAACCCGGTATTTGCGCCGTGGTGGGCCCCAACGGCTCCGGCAAGTCCAACGTGGTGGACGCCCTGGCTTGGGTCATGGGGGAGGGTAGCGCGAAGACGCTGCGCGGCGGCAAGATGCAGGACGTCATCTTTGCCGGCGCGGGTGACCGCAAGGCGTTGGGCCGCGCGGAAGTCACGCTGACCATTGACAACTCTGACGGCGCACTGCCCATCGACTACACCGAGGTCTCCGTCACGCGCCGGATGTTCCGCGACGGTGCCAGCGAATACGAAATCAATGGCTCGCGTGCCCGCCTGATGGACATTCAGGAACTGCTGAGCGACTCGGGCATCGGCCGCGAAATGCACATCATCGTGGGCCAAGGAAAGCTCGCGGAGATTCTGGAGTCCAAGCCGGAGGACCGCCGCGCCTACATCGAGGAGGCCGCAGGCGTGCTCAAGCACCGGCGGCGCAAGGAAAAGGCACAGCGCAAGCTCACCGGTATGCAAGCCAACGTGGACCGCCTGCAAGACCTTACCGAAGAGCTGGGCAAGCAGCTTAAACCGCTGGCGCGCCAGGCGGAGGCGGCTAAGCGCGCGGCTACCGTCCAGGCGGATCTACGCGATGCCCGCTTGCGCCTGGCCGGAGAAAAGGTCGTGCGGTTGCGCGCACTGTTTGCAGACGCCTCCCGGCACGCAGAGCTTAAAGCCCAACAGCGCGCGGAGGTAGAGGCGCAGGTTGAAACCCAGCAGACCCAGCTAACGGAGTTGGAAGAAGAGCTCACGCAAGCCCAAGCAGCGGCCGATAACCATCAGAAGTTGTGGTTTGACCTCTCCGCGTTGTCCGAGCGCGTGTCAGCGACGTTGCGCATTGCCACCGAGCGCGCCAGTTCCGGCAATGCCCAGGTGGCCTACCAGGGTCAAGATCCACACGACCTGGAGGCGCGCGCCCAGCAGGCGGACGAGGAATACCAGATCCTCCTAGAGGCGGCGGAAGAAGCAGCCATGCGGTTGGAAACCATCCGCGAGCAGGTCGAGGACAAGCGCGCGGATTACGAGTCAGCCGAGCAAGAACACATGCGCCAGCTCCGCGCCATTTCAGATAAGCGCGAGGGCGTGGTCCGCCTCATCGCAGAGGAAGAGAACTTGAGCGCGCAGGTAGACAACGTGCGCTCCCAGCTGGCCGCGCAGGAAGAAACGGTGGCTGCCAACCGCCAGCGGGTGCAGGAAGCGCGGCGGGAGGCGGACGACGTGGCGGCCACGCTGGAGGAATTTTCCCGCGACCGCGAGCCACTGGACACAGCGCACATCCGGGCCGCCGCGGAGTCCCAAGCTGCGGAAAAGCGGCTTGAGCAGCTGCGCGACGCCCAGCGCGAGCACGAACGCGAGGTCTATACTTTGCGCTCGCGGATAGAGACGCTGAAATCTACCGCGCCCAAGCCCCCGAGCTTGGGTGGGGATTTTGCTCCGCTTGCCAACTTCATTTCCACCACTCATGAAACTGCGGTGGCCGCCGCCCTGGGGGCGTTTGCCGAGGCCCAGGCCGGCCACGTCACGCCGGAGGTCTTGGTGCAATTGGAGAAGGCCGCGCGCACGGTGGTGCTTGACAGCAAGGACGCGCCCGCGCCGGGGTGGCGCTTGGACGCCAAACTTCCGGCAGGGGCAAGTTGGTTGCTGGACAACGTCACCGCCGCGCCCCAGGTTGCCGGTGCCCTCACGCGTTTGCTTGCCGATGTCGCCTTGGTCGCCGACGTAGAATCCGCCCGCGCCGCCGTGGCTGAGGATCCCCGCCTACGCGCCGTGACCCCCACCGGGGTGTTGGTGGGAGAGGGCTGGATCCAAGCCGGGCAAGGGCAGTCGACCACGGTTGAGGTCACTGCCCGGGTAGCGGAGGCATCGGCGGCTTTGGACGCCGCGGTCGCGGGTCTGGAGGAGCTATCTGGAACGCTGGAAGGTGCCAAGGTCGCGGCCGAGGACGCCCGCGTGGCGGCCGCGGCGGCTACCGCTGCGCTGCGCGAACACGACTCATCTGCCGCGGCGTGGACACGCGATTTTAAACGCCTTACCTCCCAGGTGGAGGCCAACCAGTCCGAGCAGCAACGTGTGGCGCAGAGGGCTGCCGAGCTCGAGTCCAGGCTGGCCACGCTGAGCGGCGAGCTTGAAGAAGCCCGCGACAGGTTGGCCCGCGTGGATGCCGAAGACGGCGCGGATGAACCCTCCACCGACGCCCGCGACACCGCGCGCGCGGCCTTCGAGCAGATAAAGGCCATGGAGGTAGAAGCCCAGCTTTCTGCCCGGTCCGCGCAAGACAAGGTGGCGGCTGTCTCCGGCCGCGGAGACATGCTGCGCAGGCAAGCCGAGCAGGAACGGCAGGCTAAAGCGCGCCATGATCAGCTCATGGCCAGGCGAAAAGCCGCGGCGGACCTGGCGGCCACGGTAGCCCGCCACGCGAAGGATATTTCCGCCCGCACCAGTTATGCGTTGGAGCGCGCCACCGTTTCGCGCGATGAATCCAATCAGCTGCGCAGTCACCTTGCTGCTGCGGTTGCTCAGGCCAAGCAGGCGCTCAAAGCTAGCCGCCAGCAACTTGACTACCTGGTAACTAGCGCCCACGACGGGGAGTTGGCTCGCTCGCAGGCCCAGGTGCGACTTGATGAAGCTCAGTCGCGGATAGGTGAGCAACTAGGGATATCCATTACTGACCTGCTGCGTGATTACACCCCGGGCGCGGATTTTGACCGCTCCACTGAAACGGCCAGGCTGAAGAAGGCCGAAAAAGCCCTCAACTCACTAGGCAAGGTCAACCCTTTAGCGTTAGAGGAATACAAGGCACTCGAGGAGCGTTACTCCTATCTTTCCACCCAGCTAGACGACGTTATCTCCGCGCGCAAGGACCTGGAGGGTGTCATTGTGGATGTGGACCGCCAAATTTTGCAGTTGTTTACCGACGCTTGGAAAGACGTGGAAGCGGAGTTCCCCAAGGTATTCCACACGCTGTTTCCGGGCGGCGAGGGACGGCTTATCTTGACGGATCCTGGCGACCTGTTGGCCAGTGGCATCGACGTCGAGGCGCGTCCTCCGGGCAAGAAAGTCAAGCGCCTATCCTTGCTTTCCGGTGGGGAGAAGTCCCTGACCGCGCTGGCGTTATTGGTGGCTATCTTCCGTGCCCGCCCCAGCCCGTTCTATGTCATGGACGAGGTGGAGGCCGCGCTCGATGATGTCAACCTGCGCCGGCTCATTGCCCTTTTCGAAGAACTGCGCAAAGACTCACAGCTCATTGTCATCACCCACCAAAAACCCACCATGGATGTGGCGAACGTGCTCTACGGCGTGACCATGCGCGGCGACGGTGTGACCCGGGTGATTTCTCAGCGCATGAATGCCGCCGGTCTGGCGCCGGGAACGCAATCTGCGGCCCAGGACGCTAGCCGCTTGGGGGTCGACAGGGATAATTAGCGCTCGATGGTGCTTAGTGGGGAAGTCTTTGGCACTATAGAGGCATGATTATCGAAGGTATTCCAAACGAAACCCTGTACTTGGCAGTGGGCATTGCTGTCGCAGTACTCATACTTCTTATCGTCCTGATTGTAGTAATTGGCAAACGCCGCGGTGAGGCTAAGAAGGTATCCTTTGAACAAGAGGAGGAACCTAAGGAGCTTACTCGCGAGCAAAAGTCCGGAAATTACCAGGCTGCAGGAGGTTTTAACTTCGCGCCGGCGGGGCAGAAGGACCCCGTGGTGGCGGATAAGCCTAGTGCCACTGAGGTGGCTAATTCCCAACTGCGTGGCCCTCGCCCCGGTGAGGTGAAGCCGGAGGACAACAAGCCTTTCCTGCCGCCAGTCGCTGCCGATGCCCCGCGTCCCGCCGCTGCCCGGCCGGTAGAGCCCAAGCCCGCCGCCGCCGAGCCTGCCGCCGCTGCCCAGCCGGTGGAGCCCAAGCCC
>NZ_VXKJ01000036.1 GCF_008693075.1 Corynebacterium phocae
CGGGCTTCCTCGACCGGGTTAAGGCCCCGGGAGGTGTAGCTGGCGAATGTCGAAAGGTTCATAACAGTGCACGCTAGCACACCGGAAAATCGGGTTTTACCTGCAATGACGCTGCCTGTGGATAACTTTGCCTAATACCGGCCGGAGGCGGGGGAAGTTATCCACAGGCCAGAAAAATTTTGCCCAAAACCTTGACATCACCGCCAGGGCGGGTATCATATGGCAGCTTTTGGTCAAAACGTGACACTGCCGCGACTTTTGTTAAATAGGACACATCGCGGGTGAAGTGGCGGATTGGTCGTGGTGTGGGGGTTGAAACGAATACTTTCGGGTTGGACACAATGGTAAAGTTGTCACCGCTGTAAATTGCTTTCTGCAATTGATTTTCTCCAATCCGACTGAAGTTTGTGAGGCGAGCCCTTCGTGACTCTTGCTTATGTAGTACTCCTCGCAGCCTTGGCAGTTCTACTCGCCCCCGTGACGGTAAAGGTCTTTGACCGGAAGGCCGGCTGGCCACTAGCTGGCCTTTTTGTTATCGCTGCTGTGCTCCTTGGTTCCCGTCTACCCGGCATCATGGAAGGGACTCCGGTGGAGTTCTCCGTGCCGTGGGTCCGCGACTTTGTTGTTGACGGACACGATGTGAACTTTGCACTGCGCGCGGACGCGTTGAGTTGGTTCTTTGCCATGCTGGCGCTGGTTATAGGTGCCGTGGTGTTTATTTACTCCGCCGCCTACCTACCCAAAAACAAAGGTAACACCAGCTTTTACACGATTATGACGGCGTTTACGTTGTCTATTTTGTTGCTGGTGCTATCTGATGACGTGGTGATTTTGTTCCTGGCCTGGGAACTAGTGTCCTTGGCGTCGTTTATGCTCATCGCCCGTTCGGGCCAAAGCGGAGAGGCCGGCTCGCAGCGCACGCTGGTGCTAACCTTCATCGGCGGCTTGACGCTTCTGAGCGGCCTGGGCATCGCGGCTACGGCGGCCGGTACCACCTCTTTGCACGAGATCATGCGCTCCGATATCTGGGTCGAGCGCCCGGAGTTCGCGGTGGCCGTCTCTGTGCTTATCGCGGTGTCGGCGTTTACTAAGTCGGCGCAGTTTCCGTTCCACTTCTGGCTGCCGGAGGCTATGGCTGCGGCCACTCCCGTTTCGGCTTTCTTGCACGCCGCTGCGGTGGTCAAGGCCGGTATCTACCTTCTGATTAGGTTCAGCACCGTCTTCCACGATGAGTTGGTATGGAACGTGTTGCTGATTGTCACGGGCATGGGAACCGCTATCATGTCGGCAATTTTTGCCACTCAAAAGACTGACTTGAAAAAACTAACCGCTTATTCCACGGTGTCCCATTTGGGCTGGATTGTGGCCACCATCGGCGTGGGAACGCCGTTTGCCATCACCGCGGCCATCGTTCACACGCTGGCGCACGCGCTGTTTAAGTCCTCCATCTTCATGCTCATCGGCGTGATTGACCATGAGGCCGGCTCCCGCGACATCCGCCGCCTGGGGGTGCTGTGGAACAAGATGCCGTTTACATTCGTCTCCATCCTCATCGGAGCGGCCTCCATGGCGGCGGTACCGCCACTGTTTGGCTTTGTGTCCAAGGAGGGCATGTTGGCGGCGTTCGAGGAAGCCCCCATTGGCAACACCGGGGTAGTGCTGCTGCTCGCCGCTGCTGGTATAGGTGCTTTTTTCACCTTCAATTACTCGGCCAAAATTATTTTTGGGGCTTTCTTCGACGGCAAGCGTGACATGTCAGCGGTCCATGAGGCCCCGGTTTCCTTGTGGCTTCCGGCCGCGCTTCCGGGCCTACTATCGCTGCCGATGGCCTTCTTGCTCAGCTGGTTCAATGAACCGCTCGACGCCATCGCCGCCGCTGTGGGATTGCACTCGCACGCGCACCTGGCGCTGTGGCACGGCGTGAACGTGCCGCTGCTGATTTCCGTTGCGGTGCTAGCTGCAGGCGTGGCTGCGTTGTTTGTCCGCCGCCGTTTCTGGCACGCCATGGAGTCCCGCGAGCTGCTGCCACGCACTGGCAACGATATGCTCGAATCTTTGCACAAAGGATCGCGGGCCGTTGGCAAACTGGCGGCGCGGATGGGGGATACCCACAACCCAAGTAAGCTCATGCTTCCTATCGTGTTGTCTATTATCGCCTTGGCCGGTGTGACGCTGGTATTTACCGAAGGCGTGGATGGGGTTGCGCTGGCGCAGCGCGCACCAGGGCTTGATAACCCGTGGGACATTTTGCCGTTGATCATTGTGGCATTGTCTATGGCGGGGCTTGTTTCGTACCCAGAATCGCCTGACCGCGGCCGTGATGATTGGTATCGCTGGCACTGGCGTTACCTTACAAATGTTTTTCCTGGGCGCTCCCGATGTCGCTTTGACGCAATTTACCGTTGAGGCTTTGACGATCATCGTGATGATGATGGTGCTGCGCTACCTTCCGGAGCGCTTCCAAAGGGTAAACCAGAAGAGCCGCCGCGTGGGTTCGAAGGTTATTGCCGTGTTGGCCGGCGGTGCCGCATTCTTGGGAGTGTGGGCCCTCATGGGCCGCCATGAGCGTTCCGATCTGGCCCTGTGGTACCTGGAAAACGGCCCGGATATCACTGGCGGTGACAACGTGGTGGCCACCATTATCGTGGAGTTCCGCGCACTCGATACCTTGGGCGAGCTATCCGTGCTGGGCATGGCCGCAGTTGTGATTGCGGCGATTACCACCACGCTGCCGCGGTTTCCGTTTACCTCCGGCACGCGGCCGGCGCCGTTTGGGCAGTCGCAGCTTAACTCGGTGCCGCTGCGCAAGGGCATCGAGATCGTGATCCCTATCCTGGTGGTGCTGTCCGTGCTGGTGTTCTGGCGCGGGCATACCGCCACCGGTGGTGGGTTCCCGGCGGCGCTGATTATGGGCGCTGCCATTGGCCTGATTTACCTCTCGCGTGGCAAGGATGAGATTGTGTTTGGGCGTATGACCCCCATCCACCTCACGGGGGTTGGCATTATCGTTGCGCTTTCCGCCGGGTTTGTGGGTTACTGGCACCACGGCTTTGGCCACGGTGGTTTCCTGACCGCCATTCATGGCCACTGGCTGGGCCAGCACTGGACCACATCGCTCATTTTCGACCTGGGTATTTACCTGGCCGTGCTGGGCATGCTGACCATGGCCATCAACGCCCTGGGCGGCTACCTGCGCCCGGGCACCGAACGTGACTACCTGCCGTGGGTCCACGATGATGACTCGCACTTGCCCAACACCCCCACTGTGGTGTTGGAGGACGCAGATGACCCTTACCCAGAATCCATTAACCCCGCGCACAAGCCGGTGTCTGTGATGAGCAAGACTAAGCAGAAACCGCGCAAACGCGGCAGTAACCGGAAGCGGGGGAGGAAGTAGAATGTTTCTAGCATTAACTATTGCCATTTTGATTGGCGGCGCGGTCTACCTCATTCAGCAGCGCGGACTGGTCCGCATTGTGCTGGGCATGATGGCCTTTGGGCACGGCGCCAACCTGACGTTGCTGGCCACCGGCGTGCACTCCTACCGTGGTGAGGCTTTTCCCTCGCACGTCCCCTTCGACCGGATGGGAGATCCGCTCCCGCAGGCATTTGTGTTGACCGCCGTGGTTATCTCCATGGCTACGTCTACCATTTTGCTGACCATGGCCGCCATGGGCCCCAATGACGACACCGACGTGGTGGAGCCGGTGGATGAAAACATCATCGACCACACTTTCTCCACGCTGGGCAGGGACGCGCAAAACCGCGACATCATGAAGCGCTCCGCTAACGCGGTGGAGCGCATGAAGCTCAAGAACTCCGAGGACGGCACGTTGGACACCCACACTAAGTTGGCTGCTGCGCAGCCTCACGACGGCACGCGGGGCCGCGCCCCGGCCACCGCCGCGCCGGATGAGAAGAAGGAGGCCAAGTAACATGCACATTGCAGTAGAGCAACTCCTTCCATTGTTTGTCGCCGTGCCCCTGGTGTTCGCGGCCGTGGCGCTGCTGTCACCAATGAAGGGCTTCCGCGACACGCTCATGCTGATCATCCCCGGCGTCGGCGTGTTTGCCGGCCTGGCACTTAGCGTCTATACCTTCACCCACGGCGCGGTAGCTCACGGGGTGGGCATGTACTCCGGTAACGTGGCTATCCCGTTTGTTGCGGACGCTTTTGCCGCGTTGATGATCACCACCACGATGATCGTTTCTTTTGGCGCTAACTGGTTTGCCATTGCTGGCGGGGAGACCAAGTCCCGGTACTACGCCTCGCTTACGCTCATCCTTATTACCGGTGTGTGTGGTGCGCTGCTGACGGCGGACCTGTTCAACTTCTTCGTGTTCATCGAGGTTATGTTGCTGCCGTCTTACGGCCTTATCACCATGTCCGGTACGTGGTCGCGGCTGGCCGCCGGCCGCGCGTTCGTGCTGGTGAATCTGTTCGCGTCCACGTTGCTAGTGGTGGGCGTGGGCTATATCTACGCCGTGACCGGGTCGGTGAACATCGCGGCGTTGGACGGGATTGCCGCCGGCAACGGCCCGGCAACTGTGGCGGTGGCCCTGATTGTCATCGCCATCTCCGCTAAGGCTGGTGTGTTCCCGCTGCAAAGCTGGCTGCCGCGCACCTACCCGGGAACATCGGCTGCCGTTATGGGCTTGTTCTCCGCGCTGCACACCAAAGTGGCGGTCTACATGCTTTTCCGTATCTATGTGCACCTGTTTGACCTGGATCCGCGTTGGAATACGTTGATTATTGTGCTCATGTTGGTGTCCATGATGATTGGTGCTTTTGGCGGGCTGGCGGAAAACTCCATCCGCCGCGTGCTGGGCTATCAGATGCTCAACGGCATGCCCATGATCATCATCATGTTGGCCTTCACTTCTGGCGATGCCGCCCGGGCACTGGCCGCCGGTATCCTCTACACCATTCACCACATGCTCACGGTGGGATCGCTCATCCTGGCCTCCGGAGCCATTGAGGAAACTTACGGCTCCGGCAGCTTAAAGAAGCTTTCCGGCTTGGCTAGGCGCGACCCGCTTATCGGTTGGATCTTTGCCGCCGGTGCGTTGTCGGTGGTGGGCTTCCCGCCATTTTCCGGTATGTGGGGCAAGGTGATGATCATCTTCGAGATTGCGCATTCGGATAACGCGTGGGCGTACACGGTGGTGGCGTTTATGATTGTTGCCTCCTTTGCGGCGTTCTTGTCCATGCTGCGCGTCTGGAAGGACGTGTTCTGGGGCAAGGACCTTCCCGCTTCCCGGATTCCGGAAGATTTGGTTATCCGGAAAAAGCTCATGGGCCCGTCTGCTGCGCTGGTCCTGGGTTCGTTGACCATGTTCATCTTCTCCGGCTGGGTTATTGACGTCACGCAGAAAGCAGCGCAAGACTTGCTCAATACCGAAGCCTATGTTGAGGCGGTGCTGGGGGATAACCCGGTAGCGCTGCCGGATTACGACTCGATTCAGGAGGGCCGATAAATGAAGGCCACAACCGCGTTGACCTACTTTCCGTGGCTGGTAAAGGAGATTTTCTCCGCCGGATTTGCCCTATCCGCCACCGCCTTCCAGCGGGACAACGAATACCACCCGGTCATTTTGCGTTACCCGCTGCGCGTGACCAGTGCCTGGGACATCTTTTGGTTCACATCTTCCATCACGGCCACCCCGGGCACTTTGTCGGTGGGCTTGCGCGAACCTACGCACGAAAACATGCCCCGTATTATTCTGGTTCAGGCAGTCCAGGGCAATGACCCCAAGGCCATCATGGAGGACCTGGCGGACATGGAGGAGCGGATTGCTCCCGAGGTCGCGGAGATAGACTACGGCATTCCGGGCCAGGGCGACCACGATGAGCTTGCCCACGAGTTCTATGAGTACCCGCTGGAGACCGTGGGCCGCCAGCTGCGCGCGCCGGATATGGTGCAATCGGAAGACATGCTCCTGCCCGCCAGCGAGGCCATTAAGTCCTCTCCGTTCAAGCGAAAGGCAAAGAAGTGATTGACCTGAGCACCCCGTTTGACTGGGTGATAACCATCGCGATTTTCGTTATTGGTGCCGCTGCAGCCGCCTCCATTGGACTGGCGTTGCGCACCCGTGACGAGCTCACCCGCGCTATCATGGCGGACTTCGTGTTCTACGCCATGGTGTGCATGTACCTGTTGTATTCCATGAACCACTTTGTGCCGCTGGTGTACTACATCGTGCTGCTAGCGGCGCTGGTGGCCGGGGTGCTTCCCACGTTGTCCATGTCCAGGATTGTCTCGAAAGGCAGGCGTTAGCTCGTGTCTATCCCTGAAATTATTGCCACCGTCTTGGTCGTTATTGCCACCTACGTGGCCATCGCCTGCGTTATCACGCTGTGGCGCGCGGAAGACGCCTTAACGCGTGTTAATCTGCTGAGCCAGCTCACCGGCCTGTCCATACCGCTGCTGTTGCTAGCCAAGGTAGTCCTGGACTTTGCCGAGCAGGGTTTCAACTTCTTTGTTCTCATTCAGGTTGTTCTGACGCTTTTCGGCGTGTGGATGATGGGCGCGGTAGCATCTTTTTACATGGCGCGTTCTATCTACGGCGTGACCGTAACCGACGTCAAGCACGCTAAACGGCTTAAAGGCCACCACGACCCACACTAAATACCTAACCGGAGGTCCATCCCAATGAAACTTATCACCGCCGTAGTCAAGCCCTTTACCTTGCCTGATATCCGCGAGTCCCTGGAGCAGCTTGATGTCCATGGCCTCACCGTGACGGAAACCCAGGGCTTTGGCCAGCAGCGCGGGCACAGTGAGGTCTACCGCGGCGCGGAATATGCCACGGATTTTGTGCCCAAGGTGAAGCTGGAGGTAGTCATCGGCGACGACCGCCTGGAGGAGACGCTAAGCGCGATTGTCGATGCCGCCTATACCGGCAAGATCGGCGACGGCAAGATCTGGGTAACCCCGGTAGAAGACGTTATCCGCGTCCGCACAGGCGAACGTGGTGAGCAGGCCCTCTAAACCGCTCGATGCCGCAGAGATCAGGGCCCAGGCGCAGTCCCGGGCCTTCCAGGCCGTCTCCGGCGTCCAGCTTCCCCCCGGCACCGGGCTTGCGGCCACTGGCTCTTTTGCACGCCGGGAGATGACCCCGCGCTCCGATATTGACTTGATTTTGATCCACGGCCCGGGCTTTGATGAGTCCCAGGCCCAGGATCTGTGGTATCCCATTTGGGAGGAAAAATACCACCTCGACGTGGCCGTGCGTACGCCGGAAGAAGCCGCCCATATCGCGGCGCAGTCCCCGCAATCCGGCCTGGCCCAGCTGGACCTGGCCTACGTGGCGGGAAACAAGGCGCTGGTGGATTCTGCCCGCGCCAAGCTGCTAGCCACCTGGCGCCGGCAGCTACAAACCGGGTTTGATGGTTTCATAGACCACGCTATTTCCCGCTGGCACCGCTCCGGTGCCGTTGCCACCATGACTAACCCGGATCTGAAGAACGGCCGCGGGGGACTGCGCGATATCCAACTCCTGCGCGCCTTTGCCCTGGGCAACCTGGCGGACATGCCCAACCTGGAACGGGAACGGGATCTGTTGCTGGACGTGCGCACCCTGCTGCATGTCCACGCGCGGCGGCACCGGGACACCTTGGATCCGGAGTTCGCGGCGGATATCGCCCGGGACTTAGGGCTGGGGGACCGCTACGAGCTGACGGCGGCGCTGGTGGAGGCGGCATCGGCGGTGGAAAAGGCCCTGGAGCGCAGTTTGGCGCAGGCCCGCGCCCTGGTCACGCGCCGTAGTACCCAGGCCGTGCGCCGCCCGCTGGACATTGACGTGATAGATGCCGGCGGCCAGATTGACCTTTCCCGCAAACCTAACTTTGACGACCCCTGGCTGGTGGCACGGGTGGCCGCCGCCTCCGCGCGCACGGGGCTCACGGTGCCGGAAGCTACCTGGGAAAGGCTGAGCCACACCCCGCAGCCGTCCCGCTGGACCCGCGCGGCGGTGGAAGATTTCTATGCCATCTTGTCCTCCCCGCTCCACAGCGCCAGGGTCATCCGGGAGCTAGACGCCGCCGGGCTGTGGGAACGCTTTGTGCCCGATTGGGGCCATATCCGCGGCCGCTTGCCGCGCGAGCGGACCCACATTCACAGCGTCGATGCCCACACCCTGGCCACCGTGGCAGGCGTGGCGGCCGTGCGCACCACCGTTGCCCGGCCAGACCTGCTGCTGCTGGCAGCGTTGTTTCACGACATCGGCAAGGGCTACGGCCGCCCGCATGAGCAGGTGGGCTCCGAGCTGGTGGCGCGGCAAGCCCAGCGCATGGGCCTAGACGTGGCAGACCGCTCCCGCGTGCAGACCGTCGTGGCTGAGCACACCACGCTGGCGCGCCTGGCCGCGCGCCTGGACCCCAACTCCGAGGAAGCGCTGGATGAGTTCTTAAGCGCCGCCCACTTTGACCCGCTGGTGATAAACATGCTGGCGGTGCTGGCCAAGGCGGACGCGCAGGCCACGGGCCCCGGCGTGTGGACCCGCCGCTTAGAGTCCTGCGTGGAAACGTTGCGCGGCCGCGCCCTGGTAGCGGTCCGCCCCCGGGTGCTGGTGACTCCGCGCGTGGTGGCGCCGGCCGAGGAAGTGTGCCTGGACGTGGACTGGGACGCCGGGTTGCTGCGCATTGGCTGGCGGGGGCCCACCCAGCGCGACATGGAACGGTTACTGGCGCTCATCGGTTCCTGGGGTTGGACAATCGTGCGCTCCGCCATGGCCCGGCAGGCCGATACCACAGTGGCCTCGCGCTTGGAGGTGCGTGTGCAAAGCCAGCAGCTGGCCCACGCCATCCACGCGCCGCGGTTTATTCAGGCCTATAAGTCCAGCGCCCCCTACGAAATCCCCGGCATTGCGGCACAGCCCACCTACGCCGCCTTCGACGTGGGCGGGGTGCTGGAAGTGCGCACGGTCGAGCGCACCGGCGCACTGGGCCACCTGCTGCGGGTGTTACCGGAAATCGAGTATCTGTCCCACGACGTCCTAGGCGCGACCATGGTGGTGCAAGTAAAGCTGCGTGGGGAGTGCAACCGCACCCAGGTGGTGCGCGCGGTCACGGCAGCCCTGGGCGGCAGCTAGCCGGCCCGGCGGTGATTAGATCGGCGGCCAAGATCGACTAAGATTGGGAAGCTGAACTTTATTACTCAATTGTTGGGAGCGACGAAACGTGTTTGAGTCTCTATCAGACCGCCTACAAACAGCCCTGTCGGGATTGCGCGGCAAAGGCAAGCTCACCGAGGCAGACATCAACACCACTGCGCGGGAAATCCGCCTGGCCCTGTTGGAAGCGGACGTCTCCCTGAACGTGGTGCGCGGGTTTATCAAGCGCATCAAGGAGCGCGCCACCGGCGCAGAGGTATCTGAGGCCCTCAACCCGGCGCAGCAGGTCATCAAGATAGTCAATGAAGAACTGGTTGACATCTTGGGTGGGGAAACCCGCCGCCTGCAGTTAGCTAAGAATCCGCCCACTGTGATTATGTTGGCCGGTCTGCAGGGCGCTGGTAAAACCACCCTGGCCGGTAAGCTGGCCAAGCACCTGACCAAGCAGGGCCACGCGCCCATGCTGGTGGCCTGTGACTTGCAGCGCCCGGGTGCGGTGCAGCAGCTACAGATTGTGGGTGAACGCGCCGGGGTCCAGACCTTCGCGCCGGATCCGGGAACCTCTATTGACTCCCACCAGCACGAAATGGGCACCTCCCACGCCGACCCCGTGGCCGTGGCCAAGGCCGGCATCGAGGAAGCTCAGCGCACCAAGCATGATGTGCTGATTATCGACACCGCCGGCCGCCTGGGCATTGATGAAACCCTGATGACGCAGGCCCGCAACATTCGCGACGCCGTGAACCCCGATGAAGTCCTGTTTGTTATCGACTCCATGATTGGTCAAGACGCCGTCCAGACGGCGGAGGCTTTCCGCGACGGCGTGGACTTCACCGGCGTGGTGCTCACCAAGCTGGATGGTGACGCCCGCGGCGGCGCCGCGTTGTCCATCCGCGAGGTCACCGGCAAGCCCATTATGTACGCCTCCACGGGTGAGAAGCTAGAAGACTTTGACGTCTTCCACCCGGAGCGCATGGCCAGCCGGATCTTGGGCATGGGCGACCTCCTGTCGCTCATCGAGCAAGCCGAAGCCTCCATGGATCAGCAGAAGGCGGAGGAGGCCGCAGCCAAGATTGGCTCCGGGGAGATGACCCTCAACGACTTCCTGGACCAGATGCTGATGGTGCGCAAGATGGGGCCCATCGGCAACCTGCTAAAGATGATGCCCGGCGGTAAGCAGATGTCTCAGATGGCGGATATGGTCGATGAGAAACAGCTGGACCGTATCCAGGCCATCATCCGCGGTATGACCCCGCAGGAGCGCGAAGATCCTAAGATTTTGAACGCCTCGCGCCGCAAGCGAATTGCCAACGGTTCGGGCGTGAAGGTATCCGATGTCAACCAGCTTATTGAGCGCTTCAATGACGCCAAGAAGATGATGTCCCAGATGTCTGGCGCTATGGGAATGCCGGGTATGGGCGGTGGCCGCTCCGCCACCAAGAAAAAGCCCAAGGGCCGCAAGGGCAAGAATGGCAAGCGCAAGCCACCGAAGAAGCGCGGTGGCGCAATGCCGGGCATGCCGGGAGGTATGCCAGGTATGCCAGGTTTGCCCGGTATGCCAGGCGGCGGCGGGATGCCGTCCATGGAGGAGATCCAGAAACTCCAGGAACAGATGGGCGGCGGCGGCGGAATGCCCGGTCTGCCCAAGGGCATGGAAAACCTGGACCTGAATAACCTGAAGTTCCCCAAGAAATAAAAAGCTCCCGCCTCCCGGACAACCCTGGAAGGCGGGAATTTTCTATGTGGGGCGCGTAAGCACCCCAGGGCTTCGCACGCTAACTAGACCGGGTCGCCAGCCCCGCCCCGCGGGTACGGCACTGGCACGGCGGGGCGTAGTTCTTGGACATCTGGTGCGGTGGCGGTGGAACTGACGGGGGCCGGGGCGTCATCGGGCACCTCGGGGGCCTCTTGCTTTTGTTCCTTGCCGTCCATGAATGGCTGGATATAGGACCGCAGCAGGGGCATGGCGGAGTCGGAAAAGGCGTTGGAGATGTGGTGCATATCGCGGTAGACGAACACGTTGCCCACAATGACAGGGCAGTGTGTAGAGTCGCAGAACCAGTCCGAGGTGTCCACGGCGATCATGTTGTCAAAGCGCGACAGGACCACGGCCCCGGGGTCTACCGGCGCGTAGACCTTCTCCCGGGGCATTCCGCATTCGATGGGGTCTTCGAGGGCCACGTAGCATTCGTCAAACTCTCGGGGGTTGCCGGCACTATCAAAGCCCCAGGGGTTGTCCCGCAGGCCCAGGAATGGAATCTCTTCCTCAGCTAGGCGCTCCCAGAAACCGATGTAGCCCTCTGGCACCGCGTCGGGGCCGTAGCCGAAGGGAGTGCCTGGGCGCGTGGTGTTGGAAATGACCAGGTCGGCTTCACCGTCCACGATTTTTTCAAAAGCCAGCTCGGACCACTCCGCGCATTCCGGGGACACGCCTACGTTGGGGCCAAGTTCGAGCGGGCAATCCTGGCGCAGCAGCGGGATGATTTTGAAGCCCATCTCCTTGCCCAGCTTATCCAGGCCGGAGGACCACTGTTCCGCGTGGGACCCGCCCACCAAGTAGACGTTGAATTCCGCGTTCGGGTCACCAAAGATGCAGGGCTCTCCGTCTTTGGTCTCTTCGGTGAAGTGGTCCGGGTCAGCCTGCTTGGCAATGAAGCAATGCGTGATGGAGGTTGGCGGCATAAGCCCACCGACCAGGATGGTGTCTGGTTGCGGTTCTATACCGCTGGGTGTCTTCGCACCGTGGTGCGCCATGGCCCCCGGGTAGGTGTCGGGATCTAAGGTGACTTCCTGGCGGTTGTTGATCTGGTTCATCCAGAGCGGCAAGACCGACAGCACGGCTAGGGCTACTAGCCCCACGGCCACTCCGCCGGCGGCGCGCCCCTTCCCAGCAACGGTGCGCAGGGAGGCTAAGGCGCGGTTGACCGGCATGTCGTCGGCAAGAGGGCGCTTCCGGGACTGCCGCAGCGGCTTTTCTACAAACCGGTTGGTCAGGTCCGCCAGCAGCAAGGAAATGGCAATGATGCTTATCCCGAGCCACCACGGCGGCGTGCGCTGGTTGAGCCAGGAGGTGGAAACAATCAGTAGCGGCCAGTGCCAGAGGTAGAGGGAATAGGCAATATCGCCCAGCCAGAGGGCGACCTTGGAGGTCATGGCTTGGGAGATACGTGATCCGCCGGAGATGATGATGAGCACCGCGCCGCCGATGGGCAACAAAGACAGCGGCCCCGGGTACGCCGTGGAGTCGGAGATAATCATGCCGGTGGTGACAACTGCAATCAGGCCGATGCCAGTAAAGAGGTTCCGCAGGCGCTCCGGAACGTAGGCCTTAGCCCCGTAGATGGCTAGAACCCCACCCAGAGACAGTTCCCAGGCGCGGGCCAGGGTGTCGTAGTAGTTCGAGGCCGGGGCGTAGAAGCCATAGCGCGAGGCGTAGGCAAAGGAAGCCATCGTGATAACAATGAGCACCGGGCCGGCCACTGAGCGCACGGAGCGGCGCCGGTTTCGCAGTAGGAGGCCAAGGCCCAAGGCAAAGAGGATGGAGGCCAGGTAGAACTGGCCCTGCACGGCCATGGACCATAGGTGTTGCAGCGGGGACGTGGACGCCGAGGCCGCCGCGTAGTCAGCGTGTTGGCGCGCCAGTTCCCAGTTCTGGTAGTAGAAAACGGTGGCGGTTAATTGCTGAGCAAACTCCGTGCGCAGCAGCTGCGGGCTGAGCCACAAGACCAGTAGAAAAGTCGCGGCCAGGGTCAGTACCAGGGCGGGAGCCAGGCGGCGGAGGGTCCGCCACAGGGGCCACCAAGGGTTAAATGACGCGTTGGGCTTGTCCGCGTAGCGCAGCTGCGAGCCCAGGAAGAAGTAGCCGGACAGGAGCAGGAAGACGTCCACGCCGCCGGAAACCCGGCCCACGAAGACGTGGTAGATGACTACCAATGCGATGGCTATACCGCGCAGGCCATCTAGGTCAAAGCGGTAACGAAAGCTAGTTGCGGGAGTAGTCATGTTTTTAAGAAAAGCGCCTACGGTCGGGTGGAGGGGGAAATTCTACAGCGAAGATAAAGGGTACTCGGTGGGGAGGGGATAATGACAACGAGGGTAGTCACTGTGTGCGGCTTATGCGAGATTTCCGGCTCGATTTTAGGTATTAGGCAACTGTCTGTATAATTTTCGGGGTTGTCTTTCCCGGTCAAGTGCCGGGTGTGAAGACACACCATAAATTCAGTTTGTCTGCATAACACCGTGTCCGTCTACGGTCGGCCGGTTTTGTCACATGCAGGTTAAATCCAAGGGTTGAACCGGCGCAAGAAAGTTCTTGCGCGTCTGAACTGCCCGGTGACTAGAAAAGGAGCCATCATGGCTGTAAAAATTAAGCTGCAGCGTATCGGTAAAATCCGCAACGCCCAGTACCGCGTGGTTGTCGCTGACGCCCGCACCCGCCGTTCCGGCAAGGCAATTGAAAACATTGGCATCTACCAGCCAAAGCAAGAGCCTTCCCTCATCCAGATTGATTCTGAGCGCGCTCAGTACTGGCTTGGCGTTGGCGCACAGCCAACCGAGCCAGTCATGGCACTGCTGAAGGTCACCGGTGACTGGCAGAAGTACAAGGGCCTAGAAGGCGCTGAGGGCACCTTGAAGGTAGCCGAAGAAAAGCCATCCAAGCTCGATCTGTTCAACGCTGCGCTGGCTGAGGCCAACAATGGCCCTTCCATTGAGGCCATCACTGAGAAGAAGCGCAAGGCAAAGGAAGAGGCAGAAGCTAAGGCTGCTGCTGAAGCTGCCGCTGCCGAGGCCGCCGCTGCTGCTGAGGCTGCTGAGGCTGCCAAGGAAGAAGCTCCTGCTGAAGAGTCTGCAGAGTAAGGCTTCCTAGCAACGCTATTTTAGGCGCGTCACCCGTTTGCGGGTGGCGCGCTTTTTGCTGTGAACACCAAACTGAGAATTTCCCAGGTTTTGTCTTAGTCCCGGCCTTGGGCTACCCCCGTGCTGCTGGAGGATTTCTCCAAGGAACCTGTGAAAAGTCGGGGAGCTGCCCTGCACCGGGGGAGTTGGAATAGAAAGCGTTGCTCATTTCCTGCCAGTGTCGAGGATCATATGGGGTGGATTTAGTGTTAAAAGTAACTTAATTTTTCCCTTTGTGGTCAACGTTATATTAACCTAGTTACTGCACCCCGCGTCATAAGATGTCAGATGTCTGCCAGCTGCTTGCATATCAGCGCTTAGCCGGACGGCATCGGAAAGTACTTGTGCCGCTTTTCCTTAGTAACGAAGAAGGTTTATATGACTACATATGCTTGGCGGCGTTCACTTTTGGCCTCCCTTTCTGCCCTGGCAGTCAGTTGTGGGATGGTACATGCCGCACCGCACGCGCTGGCCGCGACTTTTGACGGAATTCCCGGGCACGCCCCCAACGGCACGTACGGGTTTGACGCTAACCCAGACTTCAACGCTGACCCCCTGTGGGAACAGCAGCAGATAGCCACTGCCGGCGAGGGATACGGCTGCTACCGCATCCCGGCTCTCAACACCGCCCCAGACGGTGCCGTGCTGGCCTCCTACGACGGCCGCCCGCACGGATGTGGCGACGCACCCACCCCCAACGCCATCGTGCAGCGCCGTTCCACCGATAACGGCCAGAGCTGGTCTGCGGAGATTGACATTGCCCCGGGCGTCACCGGTGACAAGCCCGTGGGTTATTCGGATCCCTCCTACGTGGTTGACCGGGAGACCGGAGATATTTTCAACTTCCACGTCAAGTCCTTTGACCAGGGAATTGCCGGCTCGCAGCCGGGCACTGACCATGATAACCGCAATATCATCCAGGCCGCTTACGCCAAATCGCAAGACGGCGGCAAGACCTGGACCTATGACCACGTGGTCACCCGCGACATCACTACCGATCCCTCCTGGCGTGCCCGCTTTGCCACCTCCGGCAACGGCATCCAGCTCACCTACGGCGAGCACAAAGGACGGCTTATCCAGCCAGCTATGATCATCGTTGACCGCGGGCCGTGGAAAGCCAGCGCCTGGATCTCCGATGACCACGGCGAAACCTGGTACCCATCCAAGCCTTGGGGCACCGGTATGGACGAAAACAAGATCGTGGAGCTGTCCAACGGCGTGCTGATGAACAACTCCCGTTCTTCCTACCGCAGCGAAACCGCCCGTAAGATTTCCTACTCCTACGACGGCGGCTACACCTGGACCGAGCCAGAACTAGACCCGCAACTGCCGGATCCGCGCAACAATGCCTCGATTATCCGTGCATTCCCTAACGCTCCCAAGGATTCCGCTCTGGCGAAGGTACTGCTGTTTTCCAACTCCGCTACCACCGGACCAGCCCGTACCAACGGCACCATCCGGATGTCCTGTGACGACGGCCAGACCTGGCCAGTGTCTAAGGAATTCAATGCCGGTGATACCCAGTACACCAACATGACCACGTTGGAAAACGGCAACATTGGCATCATGTGGGAGGACAACGTCCGCCCCGCAACCAATATCTACTACGCCAACTTCAACCTGGCATGGTTGGGCGCGTCCTGCCTGAACGTGGACGCCAAGGACCAGACTGTCAACGCCGGTGATAGCACCACCGTCCCGGTAACCATCACCAACACCACCGGTGGCCGGATTTTCAACCAGCCCCTGGGCGTTGAGGCTCCGGAAGGCTTTGAGGTCAGCTATGAACCGGCCACCGTTTCGCTCGATGCCGGTGAATCAACGACCGTGAACATGACCGTCAAGGCACCTCTCAAGGGCACCAACGGACGCAACAGCATCAGCGTGACTGTTCCTGCCGGCCGCGTCAACGCGGTGGGTAACGTACACGTGAACCTTCGCGGTGCGGAAGAAGAAGAGGTTGGAGGCTCGGAGAGCTACGTGGATCCTTCCGTGGAGGAGACCACCGCCTTTGTCACCATCAAGAACCCGAAGAAGGACAATGAGTGGCACGTAGGTGACACCGTTGATTATGAATTCACGGTTCTCAAGCCTGATTTCTTGAATAACTACAGCGTGGTGCCTTCCGGTTCCGCGTTGGAAAAGTTTGCCCCGCCGGCCTCCCCCAACTGCCGCTGGTCCGTATTCACCTCCTACGTAGCGGCGTGTGGGTTCCCCACCTACACCATCACCGAAGAGGACCTGGCACGCGGTTACTTTGAAACCGAAACCACGTGGACGTTTACCAACCTGACGGATAACACCGAAAGGGTTCAGAAATTAATGACTCCGCGCGTGAACGTGGTGGAAAAGCCAGAGACGCCGGAAACCCGGTTGGCTGACACCGTCAAAGCTGACATTGAGCCAGTGGGTGAGGTTTCCTCCGCCGCTGGTGATGTCACCGTAGCGGTGAAGGTCCACGCCGCTAGCAACACCGAAACTTTGCCAGAAGACACCAAAATCGCACTGTACCTGGACGAGGAAGAAGTTGCTCAGGCACCGGTAGTAGATGGCGTGGCTGAGTTCACCGTCACTGTTCCTTCCGTGCCCGCAGGCGCTGAGACGGTCACCCACATGCTGGCCGCGCGTCCTGTGACTGCGGCGGAGAACTTCCGCGGCATCGACGGATTTGGGCGCTTCATGGTTCTGCCGCGCGACCGCGCACAAGGACGCACCACGCTGACTCTGAGCGAGCAGGCTGACGTCCGGGCTGGTTCCGTTGAAGGCAACCGGGTGCTAGTTAGCGCCAAGTTGCAGCGCAACGGCGAACCCGTAGCGGGAGAGAAGGTTACGTTCACTACCTCCAGCGGCAACACCGCGAGTGACGTGACCAATGCAGACGGCGTGGCGCTGACCTACATTGAGGTTGCAGAGCTGGGACAGCTCCTAGACGCTGACAAGAAGGTCACCATCACGGCGACTGTGGACGAGTACGAAACCACCACCGAGGTCTTTGACTCCGCACAGGCTTCGCACACCTTCACGGTCACCGCTGAAGGGCAAACGGACTCCCCAGAGGGAAGCTCCGAGCAGTCGAAATCTACCTGGGCTATCGCCTTGTCCGCCATCGCAGCGGTCCTGGCTTTGTTGTCGCCCATCTTCTCTAACTTGATCAAGCGCTTCATCAAGTTCTAGGACACCGTCAGCCGGGCGCACCCGCCCGGCCCAGACGGGGAAGACACCACAATTTAACAAAGGAAGGAAAGCCCGCACAGGCTTTCCTTCCTTTTTTCGTGCCATCCAGCCACCGGGCTGGCTGGGACCGTGGGCCCCTATTTGACCAAGGCTTCGTCAGATTCTGGTGCCACGCCGCCCGGGTAGTTGCGGTAGGCGTTGTGGGGATTGTGGAAATCAGTTCCGCGCAGGGCAGCGCTGAAGACCGGAACGGCCAGGCTGCGCTTTTCCTCTTTGCTCAGCCCTGCCATTTGGCCGGTGGTACACAGCACCGCGAAGCCGTGGATGGTTGACCAAGCAGCCAGCGCGTTGTGGAAGAAAAACTCCAGGTGACTGGTGCCGTCAGTTTGGCGCGCGTGGACTTCCAGGCACCGGGAGAATTTGGAAATAACGTCAAATTCCAGCCCCGGCTTGGCGTCCAGCGCGCCGCCATGGTCCGTGGTGATGAGGTCTAGGCGGTTGCCTTCTAACATGCAGCGGAAGAAGTTTGGTTCCTCGATAGCAAAGTCAAAGTAGGCATAGCCGCAGGCTAAGAGGCGTTCGGCGGCCAATGGGTATTTCTCATGGTCGTCGATGACCTCGTCGAGGCGCGAAACTAGGGCCTCGACGGCTTTTTCCGAAACCGCGTTAGAAAGCTCCGCCTGGCCGGAGTAGTGACGGTAGGCGGAAGTAGGGGAAACGCCTAGTCTGCGGGTGATGTTGCGGATACTTATCGCCTCAGGGCCAGCTTCGCGTCCGGTTTCAATTGCCACGCGAAGGAGCTCTTCTTTGAGGTTGCCATGATGATAAGACTTCGGCCTACTGTTCATTTTTTCAATTCTAAATCACGCCAGGTTATTTCGGGCAATCTTTTAATTCATAAACAGTGTTAACATTGTGCAGCTTAAACGGTATTTTTGAGGCTAGCCGGTGTAGTTGTCGGGTAGGGTGTGATGATCTTTTCGCAACGCGTTAAGCTAGGGCCTATGGAATTAATGATTGGCCGGGTAGTCAAACCGCATGGAGTCAAAGGTGAGGTGGTGGTTGAATCAACCACGGAAGCCCCGGAGGTACGCTTTGCCGTGGGGGAGAAGCTTCTAGGCCGCCAAACCAACCAAACCAGCAAGGAAATCCCACTGACGGTCAAATCCGTCCGGCCCCACAAGGGCAGGCTGCTGATTTTTTTCACAGAGGTTCCGGACTGCAACACAGCGGAAACTCTGCGGGGGCTCAAGTTCTACGCTCCGCCGCTGGAAGATCCGGAAGATGACGGTTTCTACGACCACGAGCTTGAGGGCCTGCGCGTTATCCACGACGGCCAGGAAATCGGGGAAGTCACCGCCATCACGCACGGGCCTACCCAATCCCTGCTGGAGGTCACGCTGTCCTCCGGAGCAGAGGCACTGGTGCCGTTCGTGGAAGAGATTGTGCCCGGGGTTGACCTTGAGGCCGGCACGGTAACTATCACCCCGCCGGAAGGGTTGCTGGAGCTGTGAGGCTAGACGTCATCACCATCTTCCCGGAGTACCTTGACCCGCTGCGCCACGCGCTTTTAGGCAAGGCGATTGAAAGGGGAGCGCTCCAGGTGGGCGTCCATGACCTGCGCAGCTGGGCCACCGACGTACACAAATCCGTGGATGACTCACCTTTTGGCGGCGGGCCGGGGATGGTCATGAAGCCCGAGGTATGGGGACCAGCCTTGGATGATGTGGCTGCGGGCCGCGCCGAGGGCCAGGAGCTTGAGTCCAGCCTTCCGCACCTCAACAAGCCCCGGCATGACGATATCGAAGGAGTGGCCCCCACCCCGTACGTGGAGTCACGCCCGGAGGAGGACAAGCCGCTGCTTATAGTGCCCACCCCCACGGGCAAGCCCTTCACCCAGGCGGATGCGCGGGAGTTCGCGGCAGAAGAACACATCGTGTTTGCTTGCGGCAGGTATGAGGGGATCGATCAGCGGGTGATCGATGACGCCGCGCGTACCTACCGCGTGCGCGAAGTCTCCATCGGTGACTACGTGCTCATCGGCGGCGAAGTAGCGGTCTTGGTCATTGCGGAGGCAGTAGTCCGGCTCATCCCGGGCGTGCTGGGCAATAAGCGCTCACACGAGGAAGACTCCTTCTCCGACGGCCTGCTGGAAGGCCCCAGCTACACCAAACCACGCCAGTGGCGCGGGCTGGAGGTTCCGGAGGTTTTAACCTCCGGCAACCACGCGCTGGTGGACAGGTGGCGGCGCGAGCAGTCCCTCAAACGCACGTTTGAGCGCCGTCCAGAGCTACTGGCCAAGGCGGAGCTGGACGCACAAGACAAGGCATACCTGGAGGAGTTAGACAATGGAGATTAGCGTTGACCTTTCGGTCCTGATGACCAAGCAGGACTGGGACGCCGCCCAGCCCACGCTGGCGGACAAGCTGCGCCAGGTGGGCGTTGAGGCTAAGAGTATAGCCCTCAAACTGGTGTCTAGCCCGTGTTCTAACTCCCACGTTTTGACCGATGAATACATGATGAAAAACTCCGGACCAGTGCCGGGGGAGATCTACCGCGTGGTCATCAACGGGACCTCTGACCTGCCGCTGGCCAGGGTGGCCTCCACGGTGGCGGAAGTTCTGCCCGTGGACGGCTACTGGATTGGCTCCGCGGAACTGGGGCATACGGAGTTTGAGCCGGGGGCGGATACGGAATACTGCCGCTGGTAGCCAGTTGCTAGAATTGCGCAAATGATTGCAGCAACTATCGCGAAAGAAATTTCCGTCCCCACCCACCAGGTGGAACAGGCCCTGAAACTGCTGGCGGAGGGCAATACCGTGCCCTTCATTGCCCGCTACCGCAAGGAAGCCACCGGAGGGCTAGATGATAGCCAGCTGCGGACCATTGAGGAGCGCGCCGGCTACCTGCGGGAGCTGGCAGAACGCAAAGAAACGGTCCTGGCCGCTATCGAGGAACAGGGCAAACTCACCGCAGATCTGCGCGCGCTCATCCAAGGCGCGGAAACCAAAGCCAGGCTAGAAGACCTCTACCTGCCGTTTAAAAAGCGCCGCAAAACCAAAGCTGACATTGCGCGCGAGGCCGGGCTGGAGGCGCTCACGGACCAGCTCATCGAGCAGCCTGGCATAGACCCGGAGGCCGCCGCGCAAGAGTTCCTCACTGCGGGGTTTGAGGACACGAAGAAGGCGCTGGAGGGCGCGCGGGCCATTTTGATAGACCGCTTTGCGCTCGACGCAGACCTGGTGGGCAAGGTGCGTGAGCGCATGTTCGCGGAAGGCACCATGACCGCCCAGGTGGTTGCCGGTAAGGAACAAGAAGGCTCCAAATTCAAAGATTACTTCGATTTCTCCGAGCCCTTCACCAAGCTGCCTTCCCACCGCATTCTGGCGCTGCTGCGCGGGGAGTCGGAGGGCGTGCTGCAGCTGGGGCTAGACGCCGGGGAGGACGCCGAGTACGAGCACCTCATAGCCCAGCGCTTTGAGCTAGACACCCGCGCTTCCGCGTGGCTGGCCCAGGCCGTGCACTGGGGATGGCGCACCAAGCTGTATATCTCCTCCGGCCTGGACGTGCGCATGAAGCTCAAAGAGATCGCCGAAGAAGGCGCGCTGCAAGTCTTTGCCACCAACCTGCGCGACGTGTTGCTGGCCGCGCCCGCCGGGCAGCGCGCCACGCTGGGGCTAGACCCCGGCTACCGCAACGGCGTCAAATGCGCGGTAGTAGATGACACCGGCAAGGTCCTAGACACCGCCGTGGTCTACCCCCACCAGCCACAAAACCGCTGGAAGGAAGCCGTTACCACCCTGGCTAACCTGTGCGCCACACACGGCGTGGAGCTCATGGCGGTGGGCAACGGCACCGCTTCGCGCGAGTCGGAAAAATTGGCCCAGGAAGTCGCAGCGCTTATTGCCCAGGCAGGCGGGGCAAAGCCCACCACGGTGGTAGTCAGTGAGTCCGGCGCGTCCGTGTATTCCGCCTCGCAATTAGCCGCCGATGAATTCCCGGACATGGACGTTTCCCTCCGCGGTGCGGTGTCCATTGCCAGGCGTTTGCAGGACCCGCTGGCGGAGTTGGTCAAGATTGATCCGAAGGCCATCGGGGTGGGGCAGTACCAACATGACGTCAACCAGGCTGCACTGGCGCGCACTCTGGACGGCGTGGTCGAGGACGCGGTCAATGGCGTGGGCGTGGACTTGAACACGGCGTCGGCGCCGTTGCTGGAGCGCGTGGCCGGTGTCAACGCCACTATTGCCGCGAACATTGTGGCCTACCGGGATGACAATGGATCTTTTAGCTCCCGCAAGCAGCTCAAGAAGGTCCCGCGCTTGGGGCCTAAGGCCTTTGAGCAGTCAGCTGGGTTCTTGCGGATTAACGGCGGCAAGGACCCGCTGGACGGTTCCGCTGTGCACCCGGAGGCCTACCCGGTGGTGGCCAAGATTGCCGCTGCTACCGGCTTGGGCGTAGCTGATCTCATTGGCAACGGGCGCGCGCTGGAGGGGCTTAATCCTGCGGATTACACCGATGAGAAGTTCGGTGTGCCAACGGTGGCTGACATCATCGCGGAGCTGGAAAAACCGGGGCGCGATCCCCGTCCGGAGTTTAAGACCGCCAGCTTCACCGAAGGGGTGGAAAAGGTCTCAGACTTGACCCCGGGCATGGTGGTGGAGGGCACCGTGACCAACGTGGCGGCCTTTGGCGCTTTTGTGGACGTGGGTGTTCACCAGGACGGCCTGGTGCACGTGTCCGCGATGAGCCACAAGTTTGTCTCCGATCCCCACGAGGTCGTGCGCTCCGGGCAGGTAGTCAAGGTCAAGGTGATGGAGGTTGACGTGGAGCGCAAGCGTATTGGCTTGAGCCTGCGTCTGGATGATGAACCCGGCAAGCCGGATAAGACCGGTGGTCGCGGTGGCGGAAACCGCGGTGGCGGAAACCGCGGTGGCGGGCGGCCTGGCGGAAACCAAGGCAGCGGAAACCGCGGCAAGAAGCCGGCCGGCGGCGGGCAGCGCGGCGGCAAATCCCCGGGGTCTGCGGGTCCGGCTGCGGGCTCTTTGGCAGACGCCCTTCGCAACGCCGGTTTTGGGCGCGGCTAAAAGCTGTGCACGCCCGCGGACCGTTCGCTGCGTCCACCCCCAGCATTTCGCTGAAAGGCAGACGCTGCGGTCGCGGAGTTTTTAAAAAGCGGCGTTTGCGCCGCCGGGAACGTCTAGCAGGTCCGCGCTAATCCCGTGTTCTTTAAGTAGGGGAGCAAAGCGCTCGATGAAGGCTGCGCTGCGTTTGCCTCCGGCGCAGGCCACGTAGGTGCGCGGCGCTAGCACCTGGGCTAGCCGCTGGGCTTGCTCCTGCGGGGGCAGGGCATCGAGTTCGCTGAGCGGGAGGACTTTCGCCGCGTACTTCTCCGGCCAGGGTTTTAAGGTGACCTCGGCGGGTTCACGGATATCGAGCAGTGCGGCGCGGCCGTCTACAACCTCACTGAGGTCCGGGCCCACCTGGCAGGTGGGATGTTGGTAGCTGCCCAGGCGGGTGACTGGGGTGCGGGCGGGATCGGCTGCGACCCGGAAGGTGCGCAGGCTAGGCGGTAAGGCGTCGTAGGCGCTCACTAAGCCGGCTTCCTGGCTGCGGCCGGTAATCCAACCGATGGCGGCGGTGGCCATGAGCCCGCCCACCACAGAGGTGGTCACCCCCAGCACACCGGCGGTGGCGCAGTCCGGGACGGCGTCGGCAGGCAGCTGGGTGGGGAAGAGATCGCGCAGACCCACGCCCCGGCCGTCCGGGGTGGTGGGCCCGGAGTGCCAGACGGCCACATCCCCGTGGAAGCGCAAAACCGTGCCCCACACCAGCGGGGTGGAGGTGATCTCACAGGCGTCGGCCACTAGGTACTTGGTGGCAAAGGAATCAGAGCCGTCCAGGACTAAGTCCACCTGGCTTATCAACTCCAGGGCGTTGGAGTTATCCAGGCGGGCACGGTGGGTTTCTACGTTGATGCCGGGCTGCAAGGCGCGGGCGCGGTGAGCCGCGACCTCAACCTTGGGTTTGCCTACGTCTTGTGCGCCGAAGAGTATTTGGCGGTGAATGTTGGTGATATCAACGCTGTCATCGTCGATAAGCACCACGTGCCCCACGCCGGCGGCGGCTAGCTGCTGCAGGATGGGGCACCCCAGGCCGCCCGCGCCCACAATAAGCACGCGCGCTTGGTGAAGTTTGTTCTGCGCCGCAGCGCCCATCAAGATGACTTGCCGGGCGGTGCGCTTGTGCTCGAGTTCATCCACGGCTTTAGAGCACCTGATCCGACCAGGACGCCAGTCCCTCAAACTGGGAGGAGGCCTGGGCGTGCTCGCGCTTGGGGATCCGGCCGGCCTGGCGGGCCAACAGACCGGCCTCCACGGCCAGCTTCATAGCCTGCGCCATGGCCTCCGGGTCTTGGCAGCGGTTTACCGCGCTGGCCAGGAGAACGCCTTCGCAGCCCAGCTCCATGGCCAGGGTGGCGTCGGAGGCGGTGCCAACACCGGCGTCGATGAAAATGGGCACCGACGCCCGGGAGCAGATGAGCTCAATGTTGTGCGGGTTCAAAATGCCCAAGCCGGTGCCAATGGGAGAGCCCAGCGGCATGACCGCCACCGCACCGGCGTCTTCCAAACGCAGCGCGGCTACCGGGTCGTCGCTGGTGTAGGCCATGACGTTAAAACCCTCGGCGTTAAGCTGTTCAGTGGCCGCGATGGTTTCCACCACATCTGGCAGCAAGGTGTGTTCATCGGCTATGACCTCCACCTTGACCCAGTTGGTGCCCAGTGCCTCGCGTGCGAGCTTGGCAGTTAGCACCGCGTCCCGGGCGGTGCGGCACCCGGCTGTGTTGGGCAAAGGATCTATGCCCAGGCGCTTGAGCAGACCAAAAATGGATTCCCCGGAGGTGCCCGTGTAGCGCCGCATGGCTACGGTGGTCAGCTGCGTGCCGGAGGCTACAAGGGCCTTTTCTAGTTCATCCTGACTGCTGGCCCCGCCGGTGCCCATGATTAGGCGCGAGGAAAATTCTTTATCAGCTACCTTGAGCAGTGTTGCAGACATCGTGCTTAACCTCCTTGGACTGCGCCCAGGACATCTACCTGCGCGCCGGGTTGAATGGTGGTGTCCCACTGCGAGCGCGGGACCACGGCTCCGTCTACGGCCACGGCCACGCCGTCGGGGTGGGAGTCGGTGAGTTGGTCAACTAGCTGCGCCACGGTGGTAGCAGCGGTGTCGGTTGTCGTGCCGTTGAGGTTAATAAACATGTTATACGTCCTTGCTGTGGCGGTAGGGGGAGCAGGCGCTGAGGTTGGTGGTGGGCTTGCGGCCCTCCACCAGCGCCAAGGTGGAGTTCGCGGCCAGTGCGGACAGCAAGATGCCGTGGCGGAAGTATCCGGTGGAGACAATCAGGTTCTCGCTCACCGCGCCCAGGTAAGGCAGGTCATCTGGGGTGCCCGGGCGCGCGCCGGCGGTGGCCTCCAAAAGTGGGCATTCCTCAATACCTGGGACCAACCGGATGGCGTCGCGTAGCAGGTCATACACCCCGCCCACCACGGGCAGCGGCTGGCCGTCCTCGCGGGTAGTAGCACCAATGGCAATGGTGTTGTCCACGCGCGGGATGATGTACACCGGTCGGTCTTCCACAAATCCGCGGATGACCCGGGAACACAGCGGGCGCAGATGCGCCGGCACTCTCAGGCGCAGGATATCGCCGTAGACCGGGCGCAGCTGCAGCGGGTTTTCCCCCTCGTACCAGCCGCTAATCTTCGCCGCACCCAGGCCGGCCGCCAGCACTATCTTCTCCGCCCGGTGGGAGTTCTGGGAAGTTATCACGGTTTCCCCGCACACCTCGAGGGCCTGCTCGCGGACGGTGGTGGCGCCGAGGTTTGAGGCGGCATCGGCAAGAGCGGCTGCGAACATCCGCGGGGATACCTGCGTGTCATAAGGCATGGACGCCGCACCGCTAAGCCGGGGGCTAAGCCCTGGCTCCAGGGTGCGCGCGTTGGACACGGTGATAAATTCCGCCTCCATGCCGTGGCTGGTCTGGTACTCGCGTAACTGCGTAATGTGCTGGGCGTCTGCGCGGTCCGCGCCCACCACCAGCGTCCCGGCGGTGTCATAGCCGGTGGGTAAATCCGTGTGGGCCTCCACGCGTGCAATGAGCCCCGGGTAGAGGGCCGCCGAGTCCCGCATGAGGGGGAACAGCGCGTCTTGTTTATAGACCACCTCAGCGGCGGGGGCTAACATGCCACCGGCGTGGTGGGTGGCCCCGGAAATGGGGGACGGGTCAATGATGGTGACCTGGTGTCCGGCTAGTTGTAGCTCAAAGGCAGAAGCCAGGCCCACTATCCCGCTGCCAATGACAATGACGGTGCTCATGGTTTAAAACCTTGCAGGATTTCCTGGCAGTAGGCGCCAGGGTCAGGAGCGTTCATAATGCCGCGCACCACGGCCACACCGGCCACGCCGGTGGCGGCAAGTTCAGGCACATCCTGGGCGGTGACATCACCAATGGCCACCACGGGCAGCTGGGACACCGGCACCAGTTCCTCGTAGCCGGCTAGACCAATGGGAGTGCGGCCGGAGTCCTTGGTGGGCGTGGCGCGGAAAGGCCCGCAGCCCACGTAGTCCAGATGCTTAGCCTGGGCGTTGGCATCTAGGATGAGCTCGCGCGTGCCGGTGGTAAGCCCCAGGATGGCGTCCGGGCCAATGAGCTGGCGTGCCCACTTGACCGGCAGATCATCTTGACCGAGGTGTACGCCGTGGACGGGCGAGCCCGCTGCCTTCAGCGCTAAGTAGACATCCACGCGGTCGTCTACTAACACGCGGGTGTCCGGGTTGGCGTGGGCAACCGCAGTGGCCACCTGCTCGGTTAGCGCGAAAAGATCGCGCGCGGAGATGGGCTTGGAACGCACCTGGATTATCCCGGCACCACCCAGCGCCGCCTGCGTGGCAATGTGTACGACATCGCGCGCTGGCGCGCCGCCAGTGACAAAATAACAGCGGTAATCGGGGGAGTTCATCTCATCTTCTTCCTTCGCTGGAATTAACCAGACAGGTTCAAACGGTTTAGGCGCGCGCTGGTACGCCTTTCTCAGCCGGGTGGCCCCGGCTCCCGTGGGGCTTATATCTTCTAAACCTAGGGCGGTTTGCCCGGTTTGTCACCTAAAAGGGGAAAATTTGGCTGCGGCGTAGCGCCCGTGGAATAATAGTCAGCTGTTCTATGTAACAGGCACGAACCGGCCGCTCTTAATGGCTAGGGTCCTCTGTCTTAAATTGAAAAGGAAAATACTCGAATGACTAACATTCTTGACAAGATTGACGCAGCTAGCCTGCGCGATGACGTTCCATCCTTCCGCCCCGGAGACACCCTTGACGTAGAGGTTAAGGTTATCGAAGGCAGCACCCAGCGTACCCAGCTGTTCAAGGGTGTATGCATCCGCCGTCAGGGCTCTGGCGTTCGCGAAACCTTCACCGTCCGCAAGGTTTCCTTTGGTATCGGTGTGGAGCGTACCTTCCCGGTTCACTCCCCAAACATTGACACCATCACCGTCTCCCGCCGTGGCCGCGTGCGCCGCGCGAAGCTGTACTACCTGCGCGATCTGCGCGGTAAGAAGGCTCGTATCAAGGAGCGTCGCTAATTTATTAGCCGCAGCACATAGCCGTCAATCACCCAGTGGTTGGCGGTTATTGCCGTTTTGTACGGTAGACTCTCCCGCGTGAACGAACAATTGGGACAACCTGAAGATCAAAGTCAGCCGCTACCAACCCGCAGCGGGGAACTCGTAACCCCCGCCGTGTCTAATGCCGTGCCGGTGGAAAAACCACAGGCTAAAAAGCAACTCCCGTGGTTTATTGAAACCCCGCTGATAGTCTTGGCCGTTTTGATCCTGGTGGGGATCTTCCAGAACGTGGTAGGCCGGCAGTATGTGGTGCCGTCCGGTTCCATGGAGCCCACCCTGCACGGTTGTGACAATTGTTCCAATGACCGCATCTTCGCGGAGAAGATCAGCCTTTACGGTGACAACCACCCGGAACCAGGAGATGTCATCGTCTTTGAGGGCACAGAATCCTGGAACGCCAGCTACATCTCCCCACGCTCAGAAAACGGGCTAATCCACGGCATTCAAGACGTGCTGAGCTTTGTGTCCTTGACCCCGCCGGATGAAAACACGTTGGTCAAGCGCGTGATAGCTACCGGCGGTCAGACCATCTCCTGCCAGGAGGGGGACCCGGCGGTAATGGTTGACGGCCGGCCAATTGACCAGTCCTACGTGCAGACCCCGTCTACGTATCCGGTTAATCCGGAAACCGGGTCTGAAGCCTGCGGTGGCCCTTATTTTGGCCCCATCACGGTGCCGGAAGGCAATCTGTTTATGATGGGCGACAACCGCACCAACTCCCTGGATTCGCGCTATCACATGGATGATGAGTACCAGGGCACCATTCCGGAAGAAAACGTGCGCGGGAAGGTGATGTTTGTCTTCTACCCCTTCAACCGCTTGGGCGGGATAGATGAACCGGACATCCAGGCGCAGTAAAAGCAGGAGAAACCGGAGCCTGGTAACCCGCCCAGCCGGCGTTGTGGCGGCGGCAATAGTACTCATTGCGCTGTTTAGTGCGCTGATAGGGCGCGCCTACGTGGTGCCTTCTGGTTCCATGGAGCCTACCTTTCATGGCTGCGCCGGTTGCGATAATGACCGGATTATGGCGCAGAAGCTGACCTACTATTTTTCTGCGCCTCAGCCGGGGGACGTGGTGGTCTTCGCGGGGCCGCCAGCCTGGAACGTAGGCTTTGAGTCCCGGCGTTCCACAAACGTGGTGGTGCGCGGGGTCCAGAACCTTCTGGCCGCGGCCGGGTTGGGGGCTTCCACGGAAAATATCCTTACCAAACGCGTGATTGCCACGGGCGGCCAGACCGTTTCTTGCCGTGCGGGGGACCCGGCCATCATGGTTGATGGCCAGCCTTTGGTTGAGGATTATTTGCTTGACCCGCCGGAAACGGATGCGGATTTTCCTGGCAGTTCGCGGGCTTGCGGCGGTGAATTCTTTGGCCCGGTGCAGGTGCCGGAAGACTCTTTGTGGGTCATGGGGGACAACCGCACGGCATCGGCGGATTCGCGCGCGCATTTAGGGGATATCCACCAAGGCACGGTTCCGGTGGACAACGTGCGCGGCAAGGTGGAGTTCATCATTTCCCCACCGCAGCGAATGGGCCGGGTTGACCATGCGCAACCTTAAGCAACTGCGCACTTATGAAGTCCACCTGTCCAAGGCCGGTCTAGGCCCGGTGGCGGGGGTGGATGAGGCGGGGCGCGGGGCGTGCTGCGGGCCTATCTCGATTGCCGCGTGCATTCTTCCCGACAGGGTGATTCCGGAGCTTGACCGGCTAACGGACTCAAAGAAAATCAGTGCCAAGGTGCGCGCGGAACTCTACCCGGTAATCACAGCTAAGGCCGTGGCTTACGCGGTGGTACATATCAGCGCGGCGGACATTGATAGGTGGGGAATACAGCACGCCAACATCTCCGGGATGCGCCGCGCGGTGGCGGCCTTGGAAGTCCAGCCTGGCTACGTGCTTACCGACGCCATGCGCGTGCCCGGCCTCCCCACACCCCACCTGCCGGTCATTGGCGGCGATGGCGCGGCGCGTTGCATAGCTGCAGCCAGCGTGCTGGCCAAGGTTTCCCGCGACCTAATTATGTGCGAATTGGACACCAAGTACCCGGGCTATGGGCTGGCGGGGCACAAGGGTTACGGCACCAAAGTCCACCAGCAAGCGCTAGAGGAGTTGGGGGCTAGCCCGGAACATCGCCGCAGCTATGGCAACGTGGCCAGGGCGCACGCGAAATTTTCTAGCGCGCCTGCGCGTCCAGAACCGCAGTAGCGGTTAAAGTAGGAAGCTGTCACCGCCTACTTGAAGGAGAACCGCACTGTGAGCGCTGAGGAATTAGACAACTACGAGGCAGAAGTTGAGTTGTCCCTATACCGCGAGTACCGCGACGTAGTTAGCCAATTTTCCTACGTGGTGGAAACCGAGCGGCGCTTTTACCTGGCCAACGCGGTTGAACTCATCCCGCACACCTCCGGCCCGGATGTTTATTATGAGGTTCGCATGTCAGACGCCTGGGTGTGGGACATGTACCGCGCGGCCCGTTTTGTGCGCTACGTGCGGGTGATTACTTACAAGGACGTCAATATCGAAGAGCTTGATAAACCGGATTTTGTCCTGCCGGAGTAAAAAACTTTCACGATTGCGCCCAAAAGGGCCCAAAACCTGTGGATAACTTCGCCCGCCGGCGGAGTTATCCACAGGTTTTCGCGTTGTGCCGGGGTGGGCCTTGCCTGCGGGGCTGGCAGCGGGTGAGGTGGACATCGGAAGTAATAAAAATCCGATGAAAAGAAAGTAAATATCCACATGTTGACAAAAACGCAACGCAAGGACCAGCTAGCCCGGAAAGGGGAGAGCTTTGCCGCGCAGTACTACTGCGCCCGGGGAGCTACGGTGATAGCCGCTAACGTCTCCTATGCCGTGGGGGAAATTGATCTAATTGTTCGGGAGCCGGACGGAACCATTGTTTTCGTGGAGGTGAAAACCCGCAGCGGTGCCGGCTACGGCATTAGTGAGGCCGTAACGCCGCGGAAGTATGCCCGGATGCGCAAGGCGGCCAGCCAATGGCTGCGGGGCCCGAGCTCCCCGCGCGTTACCGGCAATCGCCTTGCCGATGTCCGCTTTGACGTCCTGGCCCTACGCGCCAACGGCGCCGGCTTTGACGCCGAGTACTTCCAAGGAGTCGAAAATGGCGCTGGGTAAAGTACGAACCACCGCCCTGGACGGCGTTTTAGCGCACCCGGTAACGGTGGAAGTGAACGTGGGTGCGGGCCTGCCCGGAACCCAGATTGTGGGCATGGCTGATACCGGGATCAGTGAGGCCCGCGCTAGGATCCGCACGGCAGTAGTCAACAGCTACCTGCCCTGGCCCAAACGCAAAATCATTGTCTCCATGGCACCGGCGGCACTGCCAAAATCCGGCGCACACTTTGACCTACCCATCGCGCTAGCCATCCTCTTGGCCGGGCTCGATGAGCAGGAAGAAGACAATGGCGGTTTCAGCCCTAGCTCGGAGATGGGTGCATTGTTAGATACCACGTTGTTTTTAGGAGAGCTGGGACTAGACGGCAGTATCCGCCCGGTTCCCGGCGTTATTCCCGCGCTGGTGGCGGCCCGCAAACACGGCTTTACCCGCTTGGTTATCCCCACCGGAAACGCTGCTGAGGCCGCCCTGGTACCGCACATGGAGGTCTATGTAGCCAGCAACCTCCAGGACGTTTTTGGTTGGGTGCGCTCTACCCGTGTGCTGCCGCGTGCCACGCAGTTGGTAGATAGCGCGGCGCTGCACAAACACCACAACCAAGCCCTGCCGTGCTTTAGCGATATTGCCGGGCAGTCTGACGCCAAGTTTGCCTCCGAGGTCGCCGCCGCCGGCGGCCACCACATGCTCATGCTAGGCCCACCCGGCGTGGGCAAGTCCATGATCGCCGCGCGCATACCGGGAATCTTGCCAGAATTGACCACCCAGGAATCGGTGGAGGCCACGGCCATTCACTCGATTGCCGGGAACCCCGGGAAGGTGATTTCCCGGGCTCCGTTTGTGGCCCCCCACTCCTCAATTACCCGCGCCTCCTTGCTGGGCGGCGGCTCTGGGATTGCCCGCCCCGGCGCGGTGAGCTTGGCCCACCACGGGGTCCTGTTCCTGGACGAGGCCAGCGAGATTTCAGCTGCTAGCTTGGACGGCCTGCGTGCGCCCTTGGAAGAAGGTCAAGTCCGGCTCATCCGCTCGCGCCGGGAGGTTATCTACCCCGCGCGCTTCCAGCTCATCCTGGCTGCCAACCCGTGCCGCTGCGGCGCGAAGACGGCCAGCCTGTGCCGGTGCAAGGCATCCGAAAGGCAAGGCTACCTGTCAAATATTTCGGGCCCTCTGCGCGACCGTATCGACATGCGGATCGTGCTAGAAGGAGGATCTTCACGCTTATCGGTGGAGGGGGAGGAGACTTCGCAGGCAATCGCGCAGCGCGTGGGCCAAGCTCGCGAACGCGCGCTGGCGCGCTGGCGGCGCGCCGGGCTTACCTACACCACTAACGCGGCCGTGCCTTCGCCGGTACTGCGCAAGAAATTTCCGGCCGATGACACCGCTATGGAGCTGTTGCGTGCCTACCTCACAGCTGGGGAGTTAAGCCAGCGCGGCGTGGACAGGGCGCTGCGCCTGAGCTGGACTCTGGCGGATATCGCGGGTTCGCAAACGCCGGGCATGGAGGAAGTCTCCCGCGCGCTAGACCTGCGCGGTGCGGTACACGGTGCGGAGGTGGCGGCATGAGTATCTTGCTAGAGACTCCGTACCAGGCCTGGGTCTATCTCAACCGTGTGGTGGAAGGGCCCTCTCCCATGCTCCAAGCGCTCTTGGCGGAATACCCGCCGGAAGAAGTAGCCCACGGTATCTACCACCGCGCCGATTGGCTGGGCAGGCTCCGCGATGACACCGCAGCGCGTTATGACTGGCTGCGCCAGGAAGAAGACATCGCTGCGGCGGAGGAGGCGGGCGCGCGTCTGATTACCGCCGACAGCCCGGAATGGCCCACCGAGCACTTCGAGGCCGCGTTTGGGTTCTACCACAACGCCCAACCGGACGCCCCGGCCAGCTTTGACCAGGCGGCAATAGCCCCGCACAGTCTGTGGGTACGCGGCGGCGGATTGGCACAGCTAGTAGACCAGTCGGTGGCGGTGATTGGCACTAGGGCTATCTCGCGCTACGGGTGGGAGGTGACCCGGCTTATCGTGGAGGACCTGGCCCCGCGCGGCTGGACGGTGGTCTCCGGGGGCGCGCTGGGAGTAGACACTGCCGCGCATGAAACCGCACTGGCGGCCGGCGGGCTTACCGTGGCCGTCGCGGCGTGTGGAATTGACGTGAACTACCCGGCCCGCAATGCACGCCTGTTTGACCAGATTGCGGCCACCGGCGCGGTAGTCACTGAGTTCCCGCCCGGCACCACTCCGCAGCGCCACCGGTTCCTCACGCGCAACCGCCTGGTGGCGGCCCTGGCCCAGGGCACGGTGTGTGTAGAGGCCGCTTATCGCTCCGGGGCGCTTAACACCATGAACTGGACAGAGGCCCTGGGCAAGGTAGCTATGGCGGTGCCCGGGCCCATTACCAACGCCGGGTCCATTGGCTGCCACTTGCGTATCCAGGATGGCCGGGCCCAGCTGATTACGGGGCCGGACGGGGTCCGCGAGCTCCTTGAACAAGTAGGCAGCGTGGACGTTGACGGCCAGCTGGAAATGAGTTTCCAGCCCAGTATCACCCAGCGGATGTCTCATAACGAGCTCAAGGTTTTTGGCTCCATGCCCACGCAAATGCCCATTTCCGCCGCCGATATCTCCCGCGAGTGCGGTCTGCGCCTACCGCTTGTCATTCACCTTTTGGTGGCGCTGGAAAAACAAGCCGCGGTCCGCCGCCAAGGGGGTGAGTGGCTGAGGATCGCGGAGGACTAGAACCAGGCTAGACTTGGCGGTCATGGGCAATAAGGTAACTCAAGTAGGTGAGGCGATTGAGGATTTTGCGGACTACCAACTTCAGGTCCTTGGCCGTTCCCCAGCCACGGTGCGCGGCTACCGCAGTGACTTGCGTGGGCTGGCAGAGTCCGTTCCCACCTTCGCGGCCCTAGATCTCAACGCGCTGCGCGCGTGGCTGGCGCAAGCAGTGGGGGAGGGCAAATCCCGCGCCACCTTGGCCCGGCGCACCGCGGCGGTCCGGGCCTTTTCCACCTGGTGCACCAAGCAGGGCTACCTGGCAACCGATGTTGCCGCCCGCTTGAGCGCGCCGCAGGTAGGCAAGCACCTTCCCACGGTCCTTGGCCAGACCGAAGCCGGGGAGCTGGTGGCCAACGCTGTGTCCCGTGATGAGCCGCATTTTCTCCGCGACACCGCCATACTGGAACTGCTCTACGCCACCGGCATGCGGGTGGCGGAGTTGGTGGGGCTGGACTGCGGGGATGTTGATCTCACCCGGCGCACGGCCTTGGTGACCGGCAAAGGCAACAAGCAGCGGGTGGTGCCGTTTGGGCGCGCTGCCGCCACCGCGCTGGAGCGCTGGATGGCTACCCGGCCCAGCTTCCGCAAGCCCGGGGCTCAGCCGGGCGACGCGTTGTTTTTGGGCAGCCGCGGCGGGCGGATAGACCAGCGGCAGGTTCGCCGGATTGTCTCAAGCGCGGATAAGGTCACTGGCAACAGGGGGCTTAGCCCGCACGGGCTTAGGCATTCGGCCGCCACGCACCTTCTCGATGGGGGCGCGGACCTGCGCGCCGTCCAGGAGCTCCTGGGGCATTCCTCGCTGCAGACCACCCAGGTCTACACTCACGTCTCCGCCCAGCGTCTCAAGGACATTTACGCCCAGGCGCACCCGCGAGCCTGACACCCGCGCACCCGCGCGCCTGATACTCGCGCACCCGCGCGCCTGACGCCCGCGCACCCGCGGGCCTGACGCCCGCGCACCAGCGC
>NZ_VXKJ01000037.1 GCF_008693075.1 Corynebacterium phocae
CCGCGCGCCTGACGCCCGCGCACCCGCGGGCCTGACGCCCGCGCACCAGCGCGCCTGACACCCGCGCGCCTGGCACCGCCCGCCTAGCGCACGGGCTTTAGCCTGATGACCGGCGCGGCTAGCAGGCTCAGTGGGTTGAGATAGTCATCTTTGCCCCGCAGCACACCCCAGTGCAGCCCCGGGTGGCCGTCAAATGGGGGAGCCAGCGTGCCAATGGGCTCCCCGGCGCCTACTCGTTCGCCTACGGTTTTTCTCCCAAACACTGGGGTGTAGGTGCTGCGCAGGCCGTCTGGGTGTTCCACAGCCACGGAGGGCCGCCCGGCCACGGTTCCAGAAAAGACCACAGTCCCGGGCCCAGCGGCAAGCACCGGTTGGCCCACCCCGAGCGCAAGATCCACGCCCCGGTGGCCGGAATGCCAGTTGCGCTCGGGTTTTTCAAACGGGCGCAGCACCCGGGCCACCGCCGGGTTTCCCGTGGTGGGGTCGCGGTAGCTGGTGCTGGCGGTTGCTGCAGAGGTAGGAACCGCGCCTCCGCTGAGCGCCAGTGCGCACGCCGCCGCTGCTAAATGGCAGGCCATCCTGCGCCGGAAACTTACTGGTGTTTTATCTTGGTTAGTAGTCATGCCCGTTACTATGGCCTACTTCTGCGCGCCCGTCTAGGGGGGTAAGCGGTGCCTGTGGATAACTTCGAAATCCTGGTGGGTTGCTTGCCCGGTGCCGGGCGCGCCGGGCCTCGTTTTGTCTAGAGCCTGGCCGTACCTATAAGATAACCAGCAGCAGTGTGCCCACATGGTAGCCGTTAGCGGTTACTTGCCTGGAAGCACTGACTACGCGCGGCGGAGCATATGCTGCTGACTTTGGTCCCTTGAATACCGTGATGTTCATCACGGCTAGTACTGCAATTTGTGGCGCTGGATAGTATTTCGGGGGTGTTGGCCAGCAAGTTTCGCAGCCAGGGTGTGGGATAAAAACCCACGCAAAACATGTAAGTAAAAACCTAAAGACTAATAGAAAGCGAGCGAATCATGGCAGTTGTAACCATGCGCGAGCTCCTCGACGCTGGTGTCCACTTCGGTCACCAGACCCGTCGCTGGAATCCGAAGATGAAGCGTTTCATCTTCACCGACCGTAACGGCATCTACATCATCGACTTGCAGCAGACGCTGACCTACATCGATGAGGCCTTCGAATTTGTTAAGGAAACCGTTGCCCACGGTGGCACCGTCCTTTTTGTTGGTACCAAGAAGCAGGCTCAGGAAGCTGTTGCTGAGGAAGCACAGCGCGTTGGCATGCCTTACGTCAACCACCGTTGGTTGGGCGGCATGCTCACCAACTTCCAGACTGTTGCCAAGCGCCTTCGCCGTATGAAGGAACTGCAGGCAATGGATGGCGCTGAGGACGGCTACAAGGGCCGCACCAAGAAGGAAGTTCTCATGCTCACCCGTGAGCGCACCAAGCTGGAGCGCGTTCTGGGCGGTATCGCTGAGATGTCCAAGGCACCTTCCGCACTGTGGATTGTTGACACCAACAAAGAGCACATCGCGGTTAAGGAAGCCAAGAAGCTTAATATCCCAGTGGTAGCCATTCTTGACACCAACTGTGATCCTGATGAGGTTGATTTCCCAATCCCAGGCAACGACGACGCAATCCGCGCCACCAAGCTGCTTTCCGGCATCATTGCTACCGCAGTTGAGGAGGGCCGCAAGGCTCGCGAAGAGCGTCAGGTTGCAGCCGCTAAGGATGCCGCTGGCGATTCCGCTGAAAAGGAAGCACGTGACGCCGCTGAGGCCGCCGCAGCGTCCGACCCAGCATCTGCCGCTGCTGAAGAAGCTCCTGCTACTCCTGAGTCACCGGAGCCAACTGAGGCTCCCAAGGCTGCAGAGTAAATAGACCTTTGACCCCCTGGAAACTGCCTCACCGGTAGCGCCAGGGGGTTTTAAGCGTCAAACGTCTTTTTGACCCACAAAATTCACCACGGGGGTTAATTTAAAACCCCCTGTAGTCGGCACTGGGAACGGATGTCGGCTACGCTGATTCAACGTAAAATTGTTTGAACTCAAGGAGGATCGCCCCACTATGGCGAACTACACTGCTGCAGATGTTAAGGCTCTACGCGGAGCCACCGCCGCTGGCATGCTCGATTGCAAGAAGGCACTCGAAGAATCCGGCGGAGATTACGACAAAGCTGTCGAAATCCTACGTATCAAGGGCGCAAAGTCCGTATCCAAGCGCGCTGACCGCGAAGCTTCGGAGGGCCTGATTGCCGTTTCCGGCAACACCATGGTCGAGGTTAACTGTGAGACTGACTTCGTTGCGAAGAACCAGGCTTTCATCGACTTTGCCCACAAGATCACCGAGGCTGCTGCTGCAGCTAAGGCTAACTCCACCGAAGAGCTTAACGCTGCTGAGATCGACGGCCAGACCGTCGAAGAGGTTGTTACTGCTGAGTCTGCAAAGACCGGAGAGAAGCTGCAGATCGGTCGCGTTGTCACCCTCGAGGGCGACAATGTTGCTCACTACCTGCACCAGCGTTCCGCTGACCTGCCGCCAGCAATCGGCGTTTTGGTCTCCTACGAAGGTGACAAGGAAGTTGCACACGCTGTAGCTCTCCAGATCGCAGCCATGAAGGCTGAATACCTCACCCGTGAGGATGTTCCAGCTGAGGTTGTTCAGAAGGAGCGCGATATCGCTGAGGCCACCACCCGCGAAGAGGGCAAGCCAGAGGCTGCCCTGCCGAAGATTGTGGAAGGCCGCCTGAACGGCTTCTTCAAGAGCGTCGTGCTTCCGGAGCAGCCTTCCATGACTGACTCCAAGAAGAACGTCCAGAAGGTCCTGGATGAGGCTGACACCAAGATTCTGGCCTTCAAGCGCTTTGAGCTGGGTGCTTAAAAGCTACTGAAGTCAGCCTGGGATAGGTGCCCGCGTGAGTTTTCTCCGTCGGACCCTTTACCCCGGCCGGTATTAGCTAGCCGCGGTGGAGATTTTCTCCGCCGCGGCTTTCTGGCGTTTTATGAGCTGGGGGCAAACCCGGTAGGCTTAGAGTGAATCACTTGAGGCTTAAGTCACCAACTAAGGAGATCGACCCACCATGGCAGCTACTGATAATTCTGATCTATCTGATACTAAAGAAACCGCCTCCAAGCGCACGGCCTACAAGCGCGTGATGCTCAAACTTGGGGGTGAGATGTTTGGCGGCGGCACTGTTGGTATTGACCCGGATGTGGTGGAAAACGTGGCCCGTCAAATCGCAGAGGTTTCCCGGCAGGGCACTGAGGTGGCCGTGGTCATTGGTGGCGGTAACTTCTTCCGCGGCGCTGAGCTATCCCAGCGTGGCATGGACCGCGCCCGCTCCGACTATATGGGCATGCTGGGTACGGTGATGAACTGCTTGGCTCTGCAGGACTTCTTGCAGCAAGAGGGGATTGACTGCCGCGTGCAGACCTCCATCAACATGGCCCAAATCGCGGAACCGTACTTGCCTCTGCGGGCAACCCGCCACTTGGAAAAGGGGCGCGTCGTTATCTTCGGTGCAGGCATGGGCATGCCGTACTTTTCCACGGACACTACCGCTGCGCAGCGCGCGTTGGAGATTGGTGCGGAGGTCCTCTTCCTGGCCAAGGGTGTTGAAGGCGTGTATTCCGATGACCCGCGCACCAACCCGGACGCCACTCTCTACAATGACATCACTCCGCGCGAGGTTATTGAGCAAGGTTTGAAGGTTGCGGACGCTACGGCGTTTAGCCTGTGCATGGACAATGACATGCCCATCTTGGTATTCAACTTGCTGGTCGAAGGAAACATTGCCCGGGCGGTAAACGGAGAAAAGATTGGCACACTAGTCAAGTCCTAGGCTGAACCTGCCTTTCGACCTGCTACATTTGTCCTAATAAACCAAATCAATAATCAAAAGGATTGTTTTTAACATGATTGATGAGATTCACCTCGAGGCAGAAGAGCACATGGGTGCCTCCGTGGAGCATACCCGCGAGCAACTGGTCACCATCCGTACCGGCCGTGCCAACCCCTCCATGTTCAACGGGTTGGTAGCGGACTACTACGGTATTCCTACCCCCATTACCCAGATGGCCACCGTGTCAGTCCCTGAGCCCCGCATGTTGCTTATTAAGCCATACGAGCAGTCCATGATGCAGGAGATTGAAAACGCCATCCGCAATTCCGATCTTGGCGTCAACCCCACCAATGACGGGCAGGTTCTGCGCGTTACTATTCCGCAGCTGACCGAAGAACGCCGTAAAGAGCTGGTGAAGGTTGCTAAATCTAAGGGTGAAGATGGCAAGATTGCCATCCGTAACGTGCGCCGCAAGGCAATGGAGTCGTTGAAGAAGCTCCAGAAAGACGGCGACGCCGGTGAGGATGAGGTAAACACCGCAGAAAAGGAAATGGAGAAAATCACTGCTAAATATGTTGATCAGGTTGATAAGCTGGTCAACGCTAAGGAAGCGGAACTTCTGGAGGTCTAGTTCCTAGTTCTCCCCGTTAGTGATATGCCGTCGGACCTTTCCCCAAGAAACTCTGGCGGCGTTTCTTTTGAAAGGATATATAGCCAGTGACCAAGCCCCAAGCAGGTGAGTTGACAGATCTTCCGCCCAAGAAGAAAAGTAGGGCGGGCCGGGATCTTCCCTCTGCAATCGGGGTTGGCGTATTCCTTGGGTTAGTTGTTGTCCTCGCCGTGTGGGTAGGGGACTTGGCCTGGTACCTTCTGGTGGCCGTGGGTGTGGGCGTTGCCATGTGGGAGGTGCTCACGCGCTTGCGGGAGCACTCATATCAAGTTCCCAGGACGCTGCTGATTATCGGCGGTCAGGCTATGCTCTGGGCGTCCTGGCCGCTGGGGGCCTCTGGATTGGTGTCTGTGTATGTGGTGGCCGTCCTGGCGTTGATGTTTGGCAGGCTTTTCCATAATGGCCGGCATTACCCGCCAATTAACTACCTTCGCGACACTGCGGTGGGAATCTTCATACTCACCTGGGTTCCGCTATTTGGCTCCTTTGCCGCCATGCTGACCCACGCCCAAACCCCGTTTGCTTCCGGGTCCGCCTCCATTCTTACCTTCATGTTGTGCGTGGTGGCGTCGGATACCGGCGGCTACATAGCAGGCGTAACCTTCGGGGCCCATCCCATGGCTCCGGCGGTAAGCCCGAAGAAGTCCTGGGAGGGCTTTGCCGGCTCTATCGTTTTCGGTGCTTTCACCGGCGCCCTCACTACCCACTACTTGCTGCACCACATCTTCTGGTTAGGTGCCATCATGGGCGTCCTGCTGGTTGTGTGCGCCACGCTGGGGGACCTGGTGGAGTCACAATTTAAACGCGAGCTTCATATTAAAGATATGTCGGGAATCCTCCCCGGCCACGGCGGGTTGATGGACCGGCTGGACGGAATGCTCCCGGCGGCCATGGTCACGTGGGTGGCTATGAACTTCCTTACCTACGGGTTTTTCTAGATAAACCTTGCGCTCGGTTTAGCGATCCAGGTGGGGACGTGCCAAAATAGGCACTACCATGGCTGAAACTCTTAAACTTAACTTCTCCGCTCCCCGGAAGGGCCTGCCCCCGAAACATTTTGCAGACCTCACCGCGCAGGAGCGCGTAGCAAAGCTCTCCGAACTGGGGCTTCCTAAATTCCGTGCCAAGCAGTTGGCAAAGCATTACTACGAGCATATGACGGACAACGTCGAGGATATGACCGATATCCCGGCGGATAAGCGTCAGGCCGTCCAAGAAGCTTTGTTCCCCACGCTGATGGAGCTCATCCGCAAGACGGCAACTGATGACGGCCAGACCACCAAGTCTTTGTGGCGTCTCCATGACGGAACCATGCTGGAATCCGTGGTCATGCGCTATCCTGGGCGCGCCACCTTGTGTATTTCCTCCCAGGCTGGCTGCGGCATGGCCTGTCCCTTCTGTGCTACTGGCCAGGGAGGTTTGGACCGGAACCTGTCTACGGCGGAGATTGTGGAGCAGTTCCGCCTGGCGGCCAAGCAGATGGATGAAGAAGGCGGACGCTTGAGCAACGTCGTGTTCATGGGCATGGGGGAGCCGTTGGCTAACTACAAGCGCGTGGTGCACGCCGTCCGGCAGATTACCGGCCAGGACGGGGAGGGCTTTGGCCTGTCCCAGCGCAACGTCACCGTTTCTACTGTGGGTTTGGCCCCCGCTATCCGAAAGTTGGCGGATGAGGACTTGAGCTGCACTTTGGCGGTGTCTTTGCACACGCCGGATGATGAGCTGCGTGACTCTTTGGTGCCGGTTAATAACCGCTGGCCGGTGGCAGAGGTTCTCGATGCCGCCCGTTACTACGCAGACAAATCTGCCCGCCGCGTTTCTATCGAGTACGCGCTCATTCGGGATAAAAACGACCAGGACTTCCGTGCGGACATGTTGGGGCAGAAGCTGCACCGCGCGCTGGGTTCCAAGGTTCACGTTAATGTTATCCCGCTTAACCCCACGCCCGGCTCTGAGTGGGACGCCGCTCCGCGCGCCCGGCTCGATGAGTTCGTGCGCCGGGTAATTGCGCAAGGTGTACCGTGCACTGTCAGGGACACCAAGGGCGACGAGATCGCCGCCGCGTGTGGTCAGTTAGCCGCAGACGAGCGCGAAGGGCAGTAGCGCCTGTAGGACCCGCATGCGGCCTGTGCTGGCCGGCGGGTTCACGCGTCGCTGGGCCCCGCCCCCCGATGGGCGGTTGACCTGAAAGCAAAAAATAGCCAGCTCCCGGATGGGGGCTGGCTTTTTAGCGTTTGTTAGCTCTTAGTCGTGCGCTAGGCTGCTTGCCTTGATGGCACCGCCGTTTGGCGCTGGAGCTACGGTGGTGCGGTGGGCGGAGTCGGCACGAACCGCGTGGCGGCCCTCGGCGCTGTCAACGCTGCGTAGGTGTGCAACACGGGAAGGCTCAATGTTGATTGCGCGGAGCTCAGCGTCGGTGAGTTGCGCGTAGTGACCGGTGGAGGTCTTTTGCTCGTACATCCAATCAGGCTCCTGGTGCCCTGGAGGCTGGTTGCGCGCGGTGACGGTGCGTACCTGGGGGAGCTTGGGTTGAAGCAGGTGGATGATAAGTCCTAGGGCAATGACCACGGCTAGAACCGTGAGCCACACGGTTTCAACGTGTCCGGTGTGGTTGCCAAAGTGGTACATCAGCAGAACAAAGACTGACAACCAGCCAGCAATCTGAATGCCGGTGCGCCCGAAACGGGACCAACCAAAACCTGCGGATGGGACGTCCTCGGTGGAAACGCCGTTATAGACCTCATAGGTCGGCTTGTGGGAAGACACTTGCTCTCCTTCGCGTGTACGCGCAGTCGTGCTTGTTGAAGGGTTTCGACAAGCAGCACGAAATAGTAATTTCTGCCTAGTAGTCTAAAACATCAACCTGCCATTAGCGACTAAATACCCCCGAGTTTTCGCTAAAGTGATGGAGGTGACTAAGAAACGAATACTCATTCTAGGATCCACCGGCTCAATTGGCACCCAGGCGCTGGAGGTAATCGCAGACAATCCCGCGAAATTCGAGGTCGTTGGCATTGCGGCGGGCGGCTCAAACCCGCAGCAGATCATTGACCAGGCTCGGGCTGTCAACCTTTCGGCTGACCACATTGCGGTGGCCCGGCCGGAGTCCGCCCGGATCGTAGGGGAGGCCCTAGGCGGCTCCGTGATTTCTGGGCCGGATTCTGCGGAGCAGCTGGTGCGTTCAGTGCCGGCAGATACCGTCCTCAACGGCCTGGTTGGCTCGATGGGCCTGGCCGCTACCCTGGCCACCATAGAGGCGGGGCAGTACCTGGCGCTGGCCAACAAGGAATCATTGGTGGCAGGCGGCACGTTTGTTATGGGGCTGGCCAAACCGGGCCAGATTGTTCCGGTTGATTCGGAGCACTCCGCAATGGCGCAGGCGCTGCAGTCAGGCACGCGTTCTGAGCTGGCGCGGTTGGTCCTCACGGCATCGGGAGGCCCCTTCAGGGGGTGGACCCGTGAGCAGATGTGGGAGGTCACCCCGGAGCAAGCCGCCCAACACCCCACATGGTCAATGGGGCAGATGAACACTCTCAACTCCGCGACGTTGGTCAACAAGGGTCTAGAGCTCATTGAAGCCACATTGCTTTTTGACATCGCCCCGGAGCTTATTGACGTCACCGTCCACCCGCAGTCCATAGTTCATTCCATGGCTACCTTTGTAGACGGCTGTACCATGGCCCAGGCCTCCCCGCCGTCGATGAAACTGCCCATCTCCCTTGCCCTGGACTGGCCAAATAGGGTGCCAGGCGCCCAGCCGGCGCTAGACTTCTCCCAAGCCATGGACTGGCGCTTTGAGCCCTTGGACAACGGTGCCTTCCCGGCGGTGGAGCTGGCCCGCCAGGCCGCGCGCGAGGGCACGGGGGTTATCTACAACGCCGCCAATGAAGAAGCGGCGGAAGCGTTCCTAGCCGGCCGTATTCACTTCCCTGAGATAGTTGATACCGTCGAACACGTGATGCTTAAGAGCTCTGTGCGATCTGGTGTAATGTCAAGCGTCGACAACATTCTGGCGGTCGAACGCCAGGCGCGCGCGGATGCACAGGCGCGTTTGCAAGAAATTCAGAGCTAGATAGGTATTTATGGCCAACATTATTGGCATCGTTTTATTCGCCCTGGGCATTGGGGTGACCATCGCCCTGCACGAGGCAGGGCACATGTATTCGGCCCGCGCCTTTGGCATGCGGGTCCGCAGGTTCTCCATTGGCTTTGGCCCTAAACTCGTGGGGTTTAAGGCGGGTAAAACGGAGTATTCCTTAGCCGCGCTGCCCGTAGGTGGTTTTTGTGACATCGCGGGAATGATTCCCAATGATGAGAACCTTACCGCTGAGGAAGCGCCCCATGCCATGTACAAGAAGCCTGCCTGGCAGCGGATTGTGGTGATGTCCGGCGGTATTGCGGTCAATATCGTTTTGGGTTTTTCCATCCTCTTTGGGATTGCGCTGACCGCCGGGATCCCCGACATGGACGTCGATATCCGCCCGCAGGTTGGTGCAGTTACCTGCTCTGCTGACCAGATAGGGCCGGACTCCTTCCAAGAATGTCAGGGCACCGGGCCGGCAGGGCGGGCCGGTGTGCAGCCGGGGGACGTCATCCTGGCGGTAGACGGCACCAAGCTGGAGAGCTTCGCGCAGCTTCGTGATGCAGTCATTGATAGCCCAGGCGAGCCCGTAGTCTTGACCATTGAGCGTGGCGGACGTGAGCTTGAGATGACGGTGACCCCGGAGACCGTGACGCGATTTAACGCGGAAGGACAACCCTTCGAAGCCGGCTCTATTGGCTTGGTCAACAAACCACTGGACATCATTGTCAAACACGATAATCCGGTCAGCGCAGCGGTAGCTTCGGCCAAATACTCCGCGTACATGGCCAAGTCCACGGTAATTGCGATTGGGCAAATACCTGCCAAGGTTCCCGGAATTTTGGCGTCAATCTTTGGCGCTGAGCGGGCCCAAGACTCACCCATGTCGGTAGTCGGTGCCTCCCGCCTAGGCGGGGAGTTAGTGGAGCGTGACCTGTGGGCATCTTTCTTCATGATGTTGGCCTCGCTCAACTACTTCCTGGCCTTGTTCAACCTCATCCCCCTGCCGCCGTTCGATGGCGGGCACATCGCCGTGATTTGCTACGAAAAAATCCGCAACCTCCTGCGCTGGGCGCGGGGACTGGCCCCCAAGGGAGCAGTCGACTACCGGGGGCTTATGCCAATCACCTACGTTATGGCGGCCTTATTAATGGGCTTTGGCGCGCTAGTCATCGTGGCAGACGTGGTCAACCCAATCCGGATTTTTGGCTAGCGTAAAGTAGAATCCAGCTAAACCCCATGAAATTTTTAGGAGAGACAATGTCAACCACCGTTCCAATCGGACTCGGCATTCCTGACGCCCCGCCGCCAATCCTGGCACCGCGCCGCAAAACCCGGCAGATCTTCGTGGGCCCAGTGGGCATGGGGTCTGAGCACCCCATTTCGGTGCAGTCAATGTGTACCACCAAAACCCACGACGTGAACGCCACGCTGCAGCAGATCGCGCAGTTGACCGCTAGCGGTTGTGACATCGTGCGAGTGGCGTGCCCCAAGCCCGTTGACGCTGAGGCTTTGCCAGCAATCGCCCGGAAATCCCCCATCCCGGTAGTCGCGGATATCCACTTCCAGCCAAAGTACATCTTCCAGGCCATTGACGCCGGGTGCGCTGCCATCCGCGTCAATCCCGGCAACATCAAAGAATTTGATGGCCGTGTCAAGGAAGTAGCCAAGGCAGCTGGGGACGCCGGAATCCCCATCCGTATTGGTGTTAACGGCGGCTCGCTGGATAAGCGTTTGCTGGAAAAATACGGCAAGGCCACCCCGGAGGCCCTAGTGGAGTCAGCCACGTGGGAGGCGGGACTGTTTGAGGAACATGGCTTTGGTGACATCGCCATCTCCGTGAAGCACTCTGACCCGGTGCTCATGGTGGAGGCATACCGCCAGCTGGCGGAGGTGACCGACTACCCGCTGCACCTCGGGGTTACTGAGGCCGGCCCGAAGTTCATGGGTACCATCAAATCTTCCGTTGCCTTCGGCGCTTTGCTGTCCCAGGGAATTGGGGACACTATCCGCGTTTCCCTCTCCGCAGATCCGGTGGAGGAAATCAAGGTAGGAGACCAGATCCTGCAGGCGCTGAACTTGCGGCCCCGCAAACTAGAGATCGTTTCCTGCCCATCGTGCGGCCGCGCGCAGGTAGACGTCTATAAGCTGGCTGAGGAGGTCACTGCCGGGCTAGAAGGCATGGAGTTCCCACTGCGGGTAGCCGTGATGGGTTGCGTTGTCAACGGTCCCGGTGAAGCCCGTGACGCTGACTTGGGCGTGGCTTCCGGAAACGGCAAGGGCCAGATCTTTGTCAAGGGTGAGGTAGTGAAAACGGTGCCCGAGGCCAAGATTGTGGAAACGCTAATCGAAGAAGCCATGCGGATTGCTGAGGAGGACGGACTTGAGGCCGTTGAAGGCACCAAAGCAGAGGTTCGCGTGACCAAGTAAAGCGCGCCTAAACGCCATTGCGCCACCACTGAAGTAGTGTTTTTAAACATGAAAAAGACGGTGGCGCTTTTGTGCGTAATGAGTTTTGCCGGGAGCCTTGCCCAAGCGTGTACTCCAAAACCGTTGTCCGCCGAGCCGGTGATTGAGGACTTTGTCACGGCGTTTGAAACCCGCGATACCGGTCTGATGGCGGCGGTGGTTGACAAGCCTGACCAAGCGACGGAGGTCTACACCACCACCTTCGACGGCCTGCAGGCTGAGGGCGTGGACGTGGAGGTAAAAGACATCAAGCAAAATGAGTCGACCGCCACCGCCACCTACACCGTGACCTGGGATTTGCCCCGGGACCGTACCGTGACTTATGACTCATCCATAGCGTTGACCAAGACCGATGAACGCTGGACGGTCCGCTGGCAGCCCACCTCAGTGCACCCGCGGCTGGGGCTCAATCAGCACCTGGAACTGCGCGCCGTCACCGCTGATAGAGCTTCAGTGGTTAGCTCCGATGGCGTGGAGCTTCTGTCCCCGGGCCTGCAGTACCGCCTATTGGTAGACACCAACCAGATAGATGATCCCCGCGCCGCCGCGCGGATAATTGCCACCTCGGTGGGCGGTAGCGTTGACGCCGCGCAGCTGGGCGACGCCCTGGAAAAGCATGAGGGTATCTATTCGGTGGGCGTGTATGAACAGCCTCCAACTGTCAACCTACCGGGAGTCCGCATTAATGAGGAGCCGGCTTTAATCAACGTCCGCAAAGACTTCGCTCCGGACGTTATGGCGCGAGTTTCCAAGGTGGTCTCCGACAGGATAGACGGCACCAATGGTTGGCGGATAGCTATAGTCAACCCCCACGGGGCATCTTTGACAGACATTGAATTCCACGAGGCCCAGCCCGCGCCCGCCATCCGCGTTAGCATTGATTCCAAGGTGCAGCAGGCCGCTGAGGAAGCCGTCCGGTTGCGCGCGGACTCTGAGGCCATGATGGTGGTCATGCGGCCTTCGACGGGCCAGATTCTGGCTGTGGCGCAGACCGATGCCGCCAATAGGAAAGGTGATCTAGCGCTGTCTGGGCTCTATCCTCCCGGCTCGGTGTTTAAGATCCTCACTGCGGCCGCCGGGCTGCAACACGAGGGCTTGAGCTCAAACAGTATTGTCCCTTGCCCTGGCAGCATGAATATCTACGGGCGGACCGTGGTCAACTACAACGGATTTTCCTTGGGTAGCGTCCCGCTGGAGCGAGCCTTCGCGCAATCGTGCAACACCACCTTCGCCGATATCTCTACCCGCCTGAACACTGGTCAGCTCAAGGAGGAAGCCAAGCGCTTTGGTATGGGCCTGGATTATGACATTCCTGGCTTAAACACCGCCACCGGTTCCGTCCCGGCGGGGGAGACCCCATTGGAAAGGACTGAGGCCGGCTACGGACAGGGCCTGGACCTGGTTAGCCCCTTTGGTATGGCCCTGGTGTCCGCAACGGTTGCGGCTGGCCACCGCCCGGTGCCCACCCTTATCTCCAACCAGGAAACCACGCCCTCTGCCAACCCGGATGGCCCGACGCCGTACGTGATTGACAACCTCCGGACGATGATGCGTCAAACGGTCACCTCGGGTACTGCGGCTGGCATGCAGGCCGGCGGCGCTATTTACGGCAAGACCGGTGAGGCAGAAATTAACCAGGGCTCCCACGCGTGGTTCACCGGATTCCGTGATGATGACTTAGCCTTTGCCACGTTGGTGGTGCTGGGCGGCGGTTCTACTACCTCGGTAAATATCACTGACCACTTTTTGCGCACCCTGGACGCGTTGCGCGCAGGCGGCTAGCAGTAGCATAGGGGGCATGAATCAACGAGGAAAGCTAAAACCCGGAAAACCAACCCCCCTACGCACCGTACCGGAGTCCATTGAACGTCCGGAGTACGTGTGGAAGGACTCTGTCCAGGAAAATATGGGCGAACCTTTCGTGCAAACCCCAGAAATCATTGAGGCAATGAGGGAGGCTTCCCGCATTGCAGCTGACGCTTTGGATGAGGCGGGCAAGGCCGTTAAGCCCGGGGTTACTACTGATGAGCTAGACCGGATTGCCCACGAATACATGCTGGACCACGGTGCCTACCCCTCCACGTTGGGGTACATGAACTTCCCCAAGTCTTGCTGTGTGTCCCTCAACGAGATCGTCTGCCACGGGATTCCGGACACCACGGTTGTCCAGGACGGGGACATAGTCAATATTGACGTGACCGCCTACAAAAACGGCGTACACGGGGACACCAACCGCACCTTCCTAGCAGGAAACGTCTCCGAGGAGCACCGGCTGTTGGTGGAACGCACCTATGAGGCCACCATGCGGGGTATCAGGGCCGCCAAGCCGGGGCGCGAAATCAATGTCATTGGGCGCGTGATTGAGGCCTATGCCAAGCGTTTTGGCTACAACGTGGTTACGGACTTCACCGGGCACGGGGTGGGGCCTACCTTCCACAACGGTTTGGTTGTACTTCACTACGACTCCATGACTTACCGGAACATCCTAGAGCCCGGAATGACCCTGACTGTAGAGCCGATGATTAACATTGGTGGCTTGGACTATGAGATTTGGGATGATGGCTGGACGGTGCAAAACACTGACGGCCGGTACACCGCCCAGTTTGAGCACACCCTGGTAATCACTGAGGAAGGAAATGAGATCCTCACATTGTCACCTGCGGAGCGAGAACAGGTGTAGCAAAGTATGCGGCGGTACCACCTCCTGGAAGGTGATACCGCCACAATTTTCACTTCAGCCTTGACATAGAAGAAAGAGGGTGCCTCCGCACGAAGCGGAGGCACCCTCTTTAAAAAGTTATAACCCTAAAGGATTTACTTGTGGGCGAAAAGGCCGGCAAGCAGGTCAGGGATGAGACCGTTGAATACAGCGAAGTTGTACATAGCGATAACGGTGGAGATACCAGCGGCAATCAAGCCAACGTAGGTGCCTTCGCGCCAGATACGTGCCCATGCTGGGTTCTGGGTGTCATCAATGTACTTGCCCAGCAGGTTGGCGCCGATGGCGTGCTTGTCGGCTTCGGTAACGCCAGCAACCTTGGAGGACAGGGAGCCTTCACCCTTGGAAGACGCAGCGTCAGCGGCCTTCTTGAAGTCCTTGCCGGTGTCTACGGCTGCCTTGGAGTCACCGTCCATCTTCTCGTCAGGCTTGGTCTCGCCTTTAGGCATGGTCTCGTCAGGCTTGGTCTCGCCTTTAGGCATGGTCTCGTCAGGCTTGGTCTCGCCTTTAGGCATGGTCTCGCCAGGCTTGGTCGTGGAAGAAGAGGTCTTGGAGGTATCTGACCCCTGAGAGACGTTGTTGTCTTGAGCAGAGGCGATGGATACGCCACCGAAAGCGACGGTGACGGCGGTTGCAGCGGCAATAGCTGCGGTGCGGAAGTTACGCATTGTTAATGCCTTTCAAAAATTGTGGGGGCTGGTGAGGTTTGATTAGCGGGAGAATGGGCCGTACTGAATGAAGTTCAGTACAGGGCCAACCAGGCCACCCAGGATGGTGATGACGATGGAGGCAATGCCTACGCCGTAGAGAGCCTGAGCCCACTTAGGCTGGGAAGAAACGTCAGCGTCATCGCCGAAGATCTTGGTTCCGTCAGCAGGCTTGGTTGCGTCAAGCAGGCTACCGAGCTTCGAGGACATGGTGCTGTCTTTCTTGTCACCGTTGTTGATTAGGTTGCCTTCTGCATCAGTATCAGCGCGCTTCTCAGAAGGGAAGATGGAAGAAGAGCCAGTGTTGGTCTCGGTAGTCTCCTGGGCGGTTGCGGCAACGGTGCCGGAGAAGGTTACGGCAATTGCGGTAGCGCCGGCAAGGGCAGCTTTACGAATACGCATATTCAAAAAATCCTTAAACGTTGAAAGTGTCAGGTTTCGTGATGAAACCATCAATGGTCTTGGGCTATCTATCTTAAATAGACAGAGAGATTCCAGACAACACGTGGTTGCCTATGGGGCATAGTCCAGTGCTATAAGCCCACTTTAGCCTGATCATCCCAGATTCGCATAACTAAATCACAGATTTTGATTCGCTCTGGGGAAAATTCCCCCCACCCCGTCATAGTGGGCGGGAGATCTGGCAAGGACAAGGCGGATCTACTAGGGAAACTATTTGGTCCCAAAAACCCCAGGGGTAGCTGTGTTCTATATCACGTAACGCCTTGGGGTTATATGGTCTATTCCCAGTCCAGCCCGAGGAGAGCGTTTTCAACTACCTCCGGCAGCCCAGGGTGGATCCAATACTGATTGCGAGCGAAGCCGCGCAGGTCGATATCGTAAGCCATGACGGTGATTAACTGCTGGATGAGCGTCGTCGCTTGCGCACCTAAGATGTGGGCGCCCAATAAACGGCCGGTTTCTTTATCGGCGATGAGCTTGACCAGGCCTGCGGAATCTTCCATCGCCCACCCCATGGCTACGTCCCCGTAGGCCTGAACCTTCACAGTCAGCTCGCGGCCTTGTTCACGGGCTTGCTGTTCGGTCAGCCCTACCGTTGCAATCTGCGGGTGAGTGAAGACCCCATAGGGGACTAAGTCGTGGGGCATTTTCTGCATGTCGCTTGGGTTAGCCAAGTTGTGCTTGACAGCGCGGGTCTCCGCGTTTGCTACGTGCTTGAGCATGTAAGGCGAGGACACATCTCCCAGGGCCCAGACGCCTGGGGTCGAAGTTCGGCCGTATTCGTCCACTTCAATGCGGCCGTCGGCGTGTGTGCGTATCCCCGCACTGCCAAGATTCATCTGGTCACCATTGGGTACCCGCCCGGTGGCTACCAAGATTGCGTCAGCCTCTATTTCCTCGCCATTATCTAAGGTAAGGACTACTCCGGTGGCGGATTCGGATAGCTTTGTCCCGGTCCCTATCCGGAAGTCAAAGCGCTGTTTGGCTAGCTCATTAAACCGGTCGCACAGCGTTTCGTCTAGGAAACGCAGGACCGTCTGGGAGCGGTTGACTATGGTCACCTTAGTTCCCAAACCATCGAAGACATGGGCGAACTCCATCGCGATATAGCCGCCACCAACGATGATGAGTTTCTTGGGCTGCTGGGGAAGCCGCATGATGTCCTCGTTGGTGTAGTAACGAACGCCCGAGTTTGCAAAGACTGGTGGGATGAAAGGGCGCGCTCCTGCCGCGATCACTATGTCATCTGCGGAGAGATATTCCCCATTAACCTCGACCAGTTTTGGTCCCGCGAAGCGGGCGTGGCCAGCATAGACCGTGATATTGGGGTTTTCATTACCGCGACGGTATTGCTCACCACCTTGGGCAATGGGATCGATCCGGTTGGTGAACACGCGGTCAACGATTGACTGCCAATCAACGTTGTTGACTGTGGCCTCAACGCCCAACTTGCCTGCCTGGCGCGCCGCGAGGGCAACATCGGCGGCGTAGACGTACATCTTGGTAGGTATGCACCCCTCGTTTAAGCATGTGCCACCAAAGGTGCCCTTCTCGATAATCGCGATGGATTTATCCTCGAACTCCGGGCCGGGGATGGAATTGCCGGAACCGGTGCCAATAATGATGAGGTCGTAGTGAGCGGAAGGCTGCGGAGTGGAGCTTGTCATAGAGTGGTCTATTCCTTATTTATTAGTAACGAAAGTTGGGTCGTGCCTATGGCGGAGGACTGGTGTGTCCATCTGGCGGAAGGCGCCGTGGAACCATATGTCTTAGCCACCGTAGCGCAACTATAAGTCGAGTCGCTCTAGCCAGGCGTCGGTGACGCTAAAAACTTGCTCGCGGACTTTGGGCACGGAGGAAAAAGCCTCGTGCCGGGCTCCGTGGATGGGCAGCAAAGTGTGATCCTCGCCCAAAGTTGTTGCCCACATGGCGGTTTGATTCACGTCCACAACCGCGTCCACGTAATTGATGGCGCGGCTATAAGGCTCGCTCAAAATGGAACGGGTGGAGCATACAGTTAGGTACGGCACGCCCACGTCAATTCCTCTGCGGTGAATACGGTCAAAGCCTTCCACGATTGTGCGCAACCAGCCCACATACTTCCGGTGCCCGTGAAGCGGCTTCCATCCCAGGTCATAATCCCACTCGCCGTAGCGCGAGACGTGCATGGAGTCCCCGAAGGCTGTTAGGTTGCCCCCGGGAAAGGGGAGAAGCGGAAAGTATTTTCCTACCGTATTCACCACGGGTTTGAGCAAATTATAGGTCAGGCGTGAGACTCCCATCATGTCCAGCCACGGGCCGTTGAGGATTAGCCCCTTGACGTTCTTCGGCCGCCGGTCGTTGAGCCAGAGGGTGCAGATTAAGCCGCCCGTGGAATGGCCCATAGGAACCACCGACTGGTTGGGGATAGTGTCAAGGGCCTTGTCCAAGTCTGTGTAGTAGTAGCTGAGATCGGAGACGTAGTGCCACCGTTGGCCCTCACGGCGGGACCTGCCGCACTTGCGCAGGTCAACGGCGTAAAAGGCGTAGCCTAACTCGTGAAAGTGTTGGGCTGTTGGGGTGTTGAAAAAGTAGTCGGTCATCCCATGGACCCACAGCAGTGCCGGGCGGTCCGCAAAACCCGGGGTTTGGGGCTGGTAGGCCACCAGGGTTGCCTCGATGGTGCCTTCGCCGTCGGGGTCTGTACCAAGTGGAAGGGAGGTGGCATAGAAGTCTGGGCCCAGGATGTCCTCATTCCAGGGGACATCGGACCACGTGGGGGTAATTTGGTTCATACCCCTAAATCGTAGGTAATTTTGCTGCAGAATGCCGCAAGAGGGTAGAAAATTGTCACAATGAGGGTGGTTTAGTTTCCCGGATTAGGTGTGGGCGTATGGTGGTAGGCATTATGATCGTTCGAGATCACCGAATCCGGACCCTTGAACATTTTCAGCAACATTTATTCACATCCGTAGAAAATACAAATCGATATTTAAAAGAGGTAAAAAGAGTTGTCCTCCGTTAAGAACTCCCCACAGCCCGCGGAAGAAGTTGACGTAGCGCTGATAGGTGCTGGAATCATGAGTGCCACCCTGGGCGCCATGCTTCGCGAACTAGAGCCCAGTTGGACCCAGATGGTATTCGAACGCCTGGAGGGGCCAGCGTTGGAGTCTTCCTCCCCGTGGAATAACGCCGGTACCGGCCACTCCGCTCTCTGTGAGCTTAACTACACGCCGGAGAAAAACGGCAGAGTTGACGTCTCCCAGGCGCTGGCAGTCAATGAGAAGTTCCAGAAGTCCCGGCAGTTTTGGGCCCACCAGGTCAACAACGGCATCTTGGTTGACCCGCGTCAATTCATTAATCCGGTTCCGCACATTTCCTTCGCACAAGGCGAAATCCAGGTAGATTTCCTCAAGCGCCGGTTCGATATCCTCAAAGGAAACCATCTCTTCCCGGATCTACAGTTCACGGATGATGAGGCGGAGTTTGCGGACAAGCTACCGCTGATGGCGTTGGAGCGCGACTTTGACAACCCCAAGGTGGCTATCTCCTGGACCGACGCCGGCACGGATATCAACTTTGGCGCGCTCACAGAGCAGTTCTTTACGGCGGCTCGCGCCGCAGGCACCGAAATCCGCTATAACACCGAAGTGGTTGATATCAAGCGCGACGGCGCAAAGTGGCGCGTGTACTCCAAGAATGCACAGACTGGAGACACCACGGTAGTGCGCGCAAACTTTGTCTTCGTAGGTGCCGGTGGCTACGCCCTGAACCTTCTGCGCAAGGCGCGCATCCCGGAGATCCTTGGCTTTGCCGGCTTCCCGGTCTCTGGCATGTGGCTGCGTTCCACCAACCCGGAGCTAATTGAGCAACATGCAGCGAAGGTCTACGGCAAGGCTGCGGTAGGCGCACCCCCTATGTCCGTGCCACACCTTGACACCCGCGTCATTGACGGCCAGAAGGGGCTCATGTTTGGCCCCTACGGCGGGTGGTCACCGAAGTTCCTGAAGGAAGGTTCCTACCTGGATTTGTTCAAGTCCATTCGCCCGGACAATCTCAGTTCTTATCTGGGCGTGGCCGCGCAGGAATTTGGTTTGACCAAGTACTTAGTTTCCGAGGTCATGAAGGACTTCGACGAGCGCATGGTTGAGCTTAAGTCTTACGTGCCGTCAGCCGAGTCGGAGGACTGGGAGACCGTCGTGGCGGGACAGCGCGTCCAGGTCATCAAGCCCGCCGGTGCGCCACGGTTCGGGTCGCTAGAGTTTGGTACCTCACTCATCAACAACCAAGAGGGCAGTATCGCGGGTCTGCTGGGTGCCTCTCCAGGTGCCTCGGTTGCTCCGGCTGCCATGATCGAGCTGTTAGAGCGCTGCTTTGGCGAGCACATGATTCACTGGGCTGACAAGCTTCAGGAGATGGTGCCTTCCTACGGATCCAAACTTTCCAAGAACCCCAAACTCTACGAAGAGTTGTGGGAGTTCACCCAGAAATCCCTCAAACTCGAGGAAAGCTAGGGTTAAACCCCACCCCAGCGGGCTTGGCGCACCTCAACCGGTGCGGCAAGCCCGCTGGTGTCTGGCCTGGTGGGCAAACCCGCTGTGGTGGGCAAGGCGCAGCCGCTTATGTACCGCAGAAAGTCCGGTAGGTACTCAAATCCCCCGGCTGCTCGTATTCGGGTTGAGATTGGTAGGGGTGAGTGACGGCGTCCAGGAGGCGGTGGAACTCACCGATATCGGCTAAGGCGGCCTCCACGTTGAGGTTGCGGGGGATTACGCGGTGGAAGCGCTGCGCGGGGTCCGGGGTGGAGAAGCTGGATTCTTCCCGCCAGCGTTGTTCCCACTCCGGTGCCAGGCCGGCACCACCGGAATTGAGTCCGGCGTTGAAGTTGGTGAGGTCGTGGCCGGTGACTGCGGCGAGGTAGCCGGGGACGGCATCGGCAGAAATGCCTAGCCTGGTGGCCAGCTGGCCGTGCCACTGGCGTTCAAACTTGCCGTAGAAGCCGTTAATGGTTTCCTGAGCGAACTCGACTGCGCGGTTGGGACCACTGTCAAAAAGCGGCAACAGGGACTCCGCCAGACGCGCGAGGTTCCACCCCAGCATGGCTGGTTGCTGGCCAAAGCGGTAGCGGCCCTGGGTGTCAATGGAGCTAAACCAGGTATCAGGGTCGTAAGTCTCCATGAACGCGCACGGGCCGTAGTCGATTGTTTCCCCAGACAGAGTGGTGTTATCAGTGTTCATCACCCCGTGGATAAACCCCAAGCGCTGCCAGGCGGCCACGGTGGCAATCTGTGCGTCCATGGCCTGGGTGTAGAGCTCCCGGTAGGTGCTGCCCGGGTAGTGCCGTGCAATGGTGTAGTCCGCCAAGCGTTGCAGCAGCCCGGAATCCCGGGCCGCGAAGTGGAAACTGCCCACCCGGATGTGGCTGGCGGCCACCCGGACGTGGACACCGGCGGGCTCAACTATCTGGCGCTGGATTTTCCGGCCGGTAGCAATAACGGCCAGGCCCCGGGTGGTGGGGACTCCCAAAGCGTGCATGGCTTCACTCATGAGATACTCACGCAGCATGGAACGCAACGTGCCCCGGCCGTCTGAACCATGGCGGGAATAGGGCGTGCGGCCGGTGCCCTTGGCGTGGAGATCCCGGCCGCCAACCTCTCCCAGCAGCAACGCCCGGCCGTCACCCATGTGGGGGTTAAACTGGCCAAATTGGTACCCGGAGTATGCCATGGCGTGCGCGGTGCCGTGCCCCAGCAGGAAATCCAGGCCTTCGCTGCTGCGCAGCCACTCCGGGTCCAACCCCAAGGACGCGGCCAAGTCAACGTTGAGAACCACCAGCTCCGGTGAGGGCTGCTCCTCACCGCGGGCTTGGGCGGCCATCTCCGGCAGCTGGGTGGCAAATTCGTGGGTAATTTCCGGGCGCATAGGATCCTTCAACATTTAGCTAGGTTGGCTTAGCGCACAAGTCTATAGGGGGTTTATCCTTAAAAGTATGAACCTTCCACTTTTTGCCAGGACTGAACCAATCCAAACTATGGCAGACGGGACAATCAAGCAGCTAAATCCCTTTTCTGGAACTGAGGTGTGGACGGTACCGGGACGGGGCAACCGGCCCTTGAGTAGATCAGTGTCCGCCCCGCGGCCGCTTGACGCACAATCCCAGGTGGCAACCTGCGCTTTTTGTGTGAACCGGCGCCTGGAAACTCCACCGGAAAAGTCACGTATTCTTCCCTCCGGGGAAATTCTGCGCGGTCTAAAACCGGGGAAGTTATGGGACACGGAGCCACTTTTCAGGCGGGTGCCCAACCTTTTTGAAATCCTTCCGTTTACTTACTGGCAGCAAAACTACGGCTATGAGCTAGACGCTACTACGAAGGCGCGTATGGCTAGCTACTTGGAGGACCCGGCGGGCCGGGAGCACGTCTTTGACGTCGCGCGGTTTCGGCTTAAAGCCTCCGGGCTAAACCCGGATGTTTCGGACGCAGAGCTCACCGCCATTGCCACCGGGTTCTTTGGTGGAGGCCATGACGTCATAATTGCTAAGCGCCACTTCACCGACGGTGCTACCGATACCAGCCAGCTGGCTTCTTCTGGCACGCTGACCCCTAATGAGCACTATCTGTTCACCCGTTTTACCGCAGACTCCATGCGGGACCTCTACCAGCGCAACCGCTATGTTTCCTACGTGGTGGCTTTCCAGAACTGGTTGGCACCGGCTGGTGCGTCCTTTGACCATCTGCACAAGCAACTGGTGGCCGTTGATGACCGGGGTATCTCTGCGGAGCGTGAGGTAGAGATGTTGCGCGCTAACCCGAACATGTACAACCAGTGGGCGGTGGACTACGCCGCGCAGCATAACTTAATCATCGCAGAAAACGACCATGCCGTGATGTATGCCGGCTTTGGTCACCGGTATCCAACAATCGAGATCTACTCCAAGTCACCAACGCCGGAGCCTTGGAAGCAGACTCCCGCAGAGGTCGAAGCGATGTCCGATCTCATCCACGCGGCGCACGCCGCAGTAGGCCCCCAGGTGGCCTGTAATGAGGAATGGCACCATCAGTCCCCAAGCGTGGATATCCCGCAACCATGGCGCGTGATGATCAAGTTGCGGCTTTCCACCCTGGCCGGGTTCGAGGGCGGCACCAAAATCTATATCAACACCATTTCCCCGTGGGACTTGCGCGACCGCGTGGTGGAAAGCCTCTACGCACGCCGCGAAGGCGGTGAGGTTGCTGCTGGGATAGCCATTGCCACTGAGACTCGGACCAAGCGCAATAGCCTCCGCTACAACCCCACCTTGCACTAGGGGGGAAGGATTTGGGACGCCGGAATTTGGGTGCCGGGACCAGGGCGTCGGCACGGCTAGACCACCAGCACCAGTTCCTGGCCGCGGATTTCGGTCTGCAGGCCCGCGCGGCTAGCCGCAGCAGCGGTATCGCCAATCGTGTCGATGCCGCCGTGGCTGGCCTCAGCCATAGCCAGCACCCGTGCCAGAGCCCCCTTGTAGTGCTTGTTGAAGTGAGAGACCACCTTGCGGCTGCCGTCCTTCTGGACGGACTCCACCCGCACCGTGATGGCACCAGCACACTTGCCCAGGTTCTGGTACGCGCCAGAGCGCATGTCCACCACCAACTCACCCGCCGCGCTAAGTTCATTTAACTCCGCAGAAATGAGCTTTCCCCAGCGCGATTTCATGGTCCGGCCCTCAAGTTTCGAGTTTCCGGAGAGGCGATAGTGGGGTATGAGGTCATCAGCCCGGATAAGACCAAACAAGGCGTCACCTACCGCCAGGTGCGCACGGGCGGATGCGGGAAGAGAAGAGGCGTCCAGCGCGTCGTAGAGCACGCCGGTAAAGCGCTCAATCGCGGGCATAGTGGGGGAGGAGAACAAGCGTTGGTTACTCTCCGCCTCCGGGCGGAGCTTTTCCGAAAGTTTTAATGTCTCCAGGGCCTCATCAACGCTTAAGGAGCTGAGAGCGTCAGCTATCTCCTGGCGCGCCGGGGTGAGCCGCGGAAAGGACAGCTCCGTTAACTGAAGTGGGGCAGCGGTGCCGCCGTGGGCTTTTGTCTCCGAAGGGGGAAGGATAATGAGCATAAATACATGCTAGCCGGGTAAAGTGTGAAGACATGATTACACGCCTTTCCCAGCTCTTTCTCCGTACCCTCCGCGAAGACCCCGCAGATGCCGAGGTGGTCAGCCATAAGCTCCTCGTTCGTGCAGGATACGTCCGCCGCGCCGCGCCCGGCGTCTACACTTGGTTGCCCCTTGGATTGCGCACCCTGCGTAAGATTGAGGACGTAGTGCGTGAGGAAATGAACGCCATCGGCGGGCAGGAGATGCTCTTTCCCGCCCTCCTGCCCCGCGAACCCTATGAGTTGACCAACCGGTGGACCGAATACGGGGACAACCTCTTCCGCCTTAAGGACCGTAAGGGCGCAGACATGCTGCTGGGCCCCACCCATGAGGAACTGTTTGCCACCGCCGTGAAGGACATGTTCACCTCCTACAAAGACTTCCCAGTCACCCTCTACCAAATTCAGACCAAGTACCGGGATGAGGAGCGCCCCCGCGCCGGGATCCTGCGCGGCCGCGAGTTTGTGATGAAGGACTCTTACTCCTTTGATATGTCCGACGCCGGCCTGGATGAGGCTTATGCCCGCCACCGGAAGGCATACAAGGCCGTATTCGACCGTTTAGGAATTGACTACGCCATTGTCAAGGCCACCTCCGGGGCCATGGGTGGCTCCGCGTCTGAGGAATTCCTGGCTATCTCCCCAGTGGGGGAGGACACCTTTGTCCAGGCCACCGACGGTGACTACGCCGCCAACGTAGAGGCCGTTGTTACCCCCGTGCCGGAAGCCATTGACATCACCGGCCAGCCGGAAGCTACCGAACAGTCCACTCCCGGTGCCACCACCATTGACTCACTGGTGCAATGGGCGCAAGAAAACGGGATTGAGGCCACGGCCAAAGACACGTTGAAGTGCATGATGCTCAAGGTGGCCAAGCCTGCGGCTACCGAGGAAGAACGTGAGTGGGAACTGGCCGCAGTGTTGCTGCCCGGCGACCGCGAGCTGGATGAAAAGCGCTTGGAGGCCTCTCTGGAGCCCCTAGAATACGTCTTGGCCGAGGAAGCAGATTTTAAGAAAAACAGCTTCCTGGTCAAGGGCTTCGTGGGGCCGCGGGCGCTCAACGCTAATGAAGTCAAGGTCTATGCAGATCCCCGCGTAGTCAACGGCTCCGCATGGATAATCGGCGCGGATACCCCAGACCGCCATGTGGTGGGCGCAGTTGCCGGGCGCGATTTCCAGGTGGATGAGTTCGTGGAGGCAGCGGAGGTCAAAGAAGGTGACCCAGCTCCCGCGGGGCAGGGAACGCTCACGCTCAAGCGCGGTATTGAGCTGGGACATATCTTCCAGCTGGGGCGCAAATACACCGAGGCCTTCGACGTGCAGATTCTGGATGAAAACGGCAAGCGTGCGGTTCCCACCATGGGATCCTACGGAATTGGAATCTCTCGCATGATGGCCGTTCTGGCGGAGCAGCGTGCTGATGAAAAGGGTCTGAACTGGCCGGTGGAGGTTGCCCCCTACCAAGTCCACGTGGCGGTGGCCAACAAGGACCAAGCCGCTTTGGAAGCCGGTGACAAGCTGGTAGCGGAACTAGATTCCCGCGGTATTGAGGTCCTCTTCGATGACCGGCCAAAGGTCTCTCCGGGCGTGAAATTTAAAGACGCTGAGCTGCTGGGTATGCCGTTTGTTGCCATCCTGGGCAGGTCGTTCAAGGACGGGGTAATCGAGCTGCGTATCCGCGGTGGGGAAACTCTTGAGGTCCCGGCAGATGACGTTGTGGACACACTCGTGCAACTAGTTCGCGGCTAGGCTCCCCGCCGGCCACCGCCTAAGCTACAAGGTTCCCGAAGGCTACAAGCACCACTGGGCTACAAGAACCACTGGGCTGCAAGCACCACTGGGCTACAAGAACCACTGGGAACCTTAGTAAGTGGTGCTTTTTCCCTGCGTGGACGTAGGCTGGGCGGTTATGAAAAGCCGTTACGTACTAGCGTGCGCTCTTGCCGCCATGGGCGCACTGCACTTTGCCAAGCCCGACCCCTTTGAATCGATTGTCCCGCCGCAGTTGCCCGGAGGCCCCCGCCTGTACAACTTTGCCTCCGGGGCATGGGAGCTAGCTACAGCGGGTCTGCTGGCCCGCGAGAACACCGCTGCGGCCGGCGGCGTAAGTGCGTGTGCCCTCTTCCTGGCGGTGTGGCCGGCAAATATCTATCACGCCATCAAGGACTGGCCCAAGGCATGGGGCTATCACCTGCTGCGTCAGCCGGCCCAGCTGTGGCTCATCTCTTTAGCCGCCCGGATAGCTCGTACTTAAGGGCTTCGATTGCCCCAAGTGTTGGTTGAACCGCGACCGCTTGCTTAGGTTGTTTAAGGCCCCTTGCGGGGGCAATCACTCTCACCTTGGCTTTCCTTGGCTTCGGTTGGCGTGCGCGGGGCTGTGCTTTTGCGGGCAAGCCCTAGCGGCTTTTCCGGGCTATTCCTAGCGGGTGCGCGCCCAGGCGGCGGTGGCCACCAGCCATTCAATCCAGGAAGCCTGGGAATCTCCGGATGCCTTTGCCTGGGGTGCAAGCGTGGCTTCTCGTTCAAAACGCGCGGCCGTACGAGCTTGTAGTTCTCCGCTAAAATGCTCTGCCTGTTCCGCATTGGTGGGAAGTCCTACCTCGCCTGAATCATACCCAGCGGCTGGCACCGGGGCTGAGTCTAGCGCAGCGGACAATCGCTGGGCGATCTCCTGGTGGTCGTTTATTAGCCCGTCCACCCTTTCTTCCAGGCCCTCCGAGGCGTAGGCCCGCGCGAAATCCAGCCCCCAAATTACCTGGTACTCCCAATCCAGCAGTGCCCGGGCCTGGTTCGCCTCATTTTCGGTGAGCTGCGCTGGCAAGGCAGGCAACCCCAGAGGATCATCGCTAGACGGATTGGCGACGTTGTCCTCACTGGGGTTGCCTTCAAGATTTTGCCGCCGTTGCGCCGCGGCGTTGTTAATAGCCAGGCTGATGATGAGCGGCCGGGATTCCTCCGGGACTCTTGCGTCCAGGAGTGCCGGCGCGGGGGAGTCTGCTAGGTTGCGCACTGCCTGCTCGCGGTCCACTAAGCAGGTGTGTGGAGGGCCACCTTCCGGGGTGGTGCCACACAGCCGGTAAACCTCGGCGAAAAGGGCGTCCGCATGTTCGGTTCTGCCGGCGGCCTGTTCAGCGGCGGCGAGCTCAACCAACGCGGAATCCGGGCGGGGGCCAAAAAGTTCCACTACCGGGGCACAAGCGCACAGCGTTAGCAGTCCGGGGAGGGATATAGCGGTGGCAAGAAATAGTTTTTGGCGTTTCACTACTCATACTCTACCGCCCATTCCTGCCCCGGATTGCACAACCCAGTAAGCTAAGGAACATGGCTTTTCCCACCGCAGAAATTTTAACCAACCGCTTGGCCCCGCTGGCAGCCTCACACGGGCTAGACATTGAAGACGTTAAGGCAACCCCGGCCGGGAAAAAATCCCAGGTGGTTATCCGTCTAGACGGGGATACCCGCCCCTCGTCGGACACCCTAGAGGTGATGACCCAGGAGATTTCCGAGTTCTTTGATGAGTTAGAAGATAAAGGCGAGCTTAACTTCGGTGCCGGGTACACGCTTGAGGTTTCCACCCCGGGCGTTGACCTACCGTTGACTTTGCCGCGGCATTTCCGCCGCAACCGTGGCCGCCTTATCAACAAAGACGGCCAGATCTACCGCCTTGGCGCGCTGTCAGATGATGAGCAGTCTGTCATTGTGGTGCCGCGAACCAAGAAATCAGGCAAAAAGGACGTGCCTGTTCAGGTAGCCCGAATTGATAATTTGACCGGTGCAGTGGTAGAAATTGAGTTCGCAAAGCCGCCTGAATCAGAAACGCAGGCAGCCGCTTTACACTTCGAAGAAGCGGCACAACAGGCAATTCGAGAGGATTAACAAGTGAATATTGATATTGCAGCATTGCGCACTATCCAGTCCCAGCATGGCATTCCCGTATCTGACATGCTCTCCACCATCGCCGGCGCGTTGTTGTTTGCGTACCGCGAATACCGGGAGATGGAAGAAGTTCCCGCCGCGTTAGCAGAAACCACCAAAGCGCGCGTGGACATTGACGCTGACACTGGTGCGGTGGCCGTCATCGTCACCGAATCCGACCCGGAGACGGGTGATGTGATCAGTGAGTACGAAGACACACCAATGAACTTCAGCCGCGCGGCTACGCCCGCCGTCCGCGCCGCAATCGTGCGCCGCCTCCGCGAAGCAGAGGCGGAACGTACCTATGATTCCTATAACGAGCAAACCGGCAAAGTTGTTTCCGGTGTGGTTCAGGCCGACGCGCGCGCTAGGGAACGCGGCATAGTTGTAGTCGATCTGGGCTCGGAGTTTGAGCACCAGGACGGCGTGCTGCTCCCCGCTGAACAGATCCCGGGCGAGAAGCTAAAGCACGGCGACCGCGTCAAAGCATTTGTCGTAGGAGTCAACAAGAACGGGGCGAATGTCTCCATCAACTTGTCGCGTACGCACCCGGAGCTAGTGCGCGGGCTGTTCGAGCTGGAGATTCCTGAGGTCAATGACGAAGCCGTGGAAATAGTCGCGATCGCCCGCGAAGCCGGCCACCGCACCAAGATCTCTGTGCAAGGCAAGGTCAAAGGCATTAACGCCAAGGGTGCTTGTATTGGGCCCAAGGGATCGCGCGTTAACAACATCATGCGGGAGTTGGCCGGGGAAAAGATTGACATCATTGATTACCACGAGGACCCAGCGGTGTATGTGGGCAACGCCCTAGCACCGTCCAAAGTGGTTAAAGTTGACGTCACAGATCATGAGCTGCAGGTAGCCCGCGTGGTTGTTCCGGACTACCAACTTTCACTGGCTATTGGAAAAGAGGGCCAGAATGCACGCCTGGCCGCGCGTCTTACCGGCTGGAAGATTGACATCCACTCCGACGCCGAAACCCCGGAAGAAGAGAGCTAGCCTCACCCGGCTGCGAAGCCTCAACAAAGCACCGCCAGCGGTGGACCTGCGGGTCCCACCGCTGGCGGTAACTGTATTTTCTGAGCTAAATCGCGTAGGATAAACCACGGCCTTTAAGCGCGAGTGTGTTTTTCGAGCACCAATGCAAGTTTTTAGTTCTTTTAGTAAAGGAGTTGACGTTCATCTATGAGCTCGACCCGTTTACGGACTTGTATTGCTACCGGAAAGCGCCGTCCGGACACTGAGCTTTTGCGCCTGGTTGTTGATACCAGTGAGCAAAAACAATGCCGTGTCCTGGCAGATCCGTTGCGCCGCCTTCCCGGTAGGGGAGCGTGGATTACTCCGGAAGAAAGCGCTTTAGAGCTGGCGGAGCGCCGTAGGGCATTTGCCCGCGCGTTTCGTACGTCCGCACCCGTGGACACAGGTCAGGTACATCAATACTTGCAAGATCACCATGGTCTAGCAAGTAGTTCTACCCGTCAAGACGAAAAAAGGAAGACCGAACACTGATGAGCGCACAACGATGAAGCATCAGCGATGAAAGTCAATATTCACTCGCTTGAGGGTGGCTTAAGCTATATGCGTTAAAACGCTGGCCGGCCACACCTCAAGGTACAAACCTACAAGGAGACAAGTGGCCGGAAAGCTACGCGTCCACGAGCTGGCAAAACAGCTCGGGATCACAAGTAAAGAATTGCTCGGAACCCTGAAAGAAAAGGGCGAATTTGTCAAAACCGCGTCTTCGACCATCGAACCACCGGTGGTGAAGAAGATGAAGGCTTTTTACGAATCCAAGAGTGGCGGCTCTGCTGACAACGAAGGCAGTGAGAGCAAAGCCAGCAAGACAGGCAAAGATGCCAAGGCTGCGGGATCTAACAAGCCTGCAGCACCAGGCGGAGCCAACAGGCCTACGCCGGGACCAAAACCGGGCGCGGCGGCACCAAAACCGGCACCGAAGAAGCCAGCCGGACCTAAAAATGATAAGGTCGCGCCAAAATCTGCGCCTAAACCAGCTGGTGCCAAGGTAGAAAAGCCCAGCACCAAGCCTGCGGAAAAGCCCGCTACCAAGCCTGCTGCTCCGCAGCCTCAGGCTAAGGATTCTGCGGCTCCGAAACCCGGCGCTCCCAAGCCCGCCGCTAAGCCTAAAGAGGAAGCTGCAAAGCGCACCCCCACCCCGCGCAGTATGCCTAAGCCGGGCGGCACGCGCCGTGTGGCTAATAACCCCTTCTCCACCGGTGGCGGAGAGCGCACCGCGCCGCGCCCGGGTGGTACCAAGGGCCCGCGTGGCGGCGGCAAGCCAGGCCCAGGTGGCCGTGGCGGTGCCGGCAAGCCCGGGGATAACCGTGGTCAAGGACGCAAGCCTCAGAGCGACCGTCCCGGTCAGGGCGGTCAGGGCGGCCAAGCTGGTGGCCGCAGGCCAAACCCAGCCATGATGCCTTCGCACCCCAACCCGGCTGCTATGCCTGCTAAGGCACCGGCTGCCGGCGGCGGTCGCGGTGGCCGTGGTGGCGGACGCCCAGGCGGCGCACCGGGAACAGGTGGCCCAGGCGGCGGCGGTTTCCGCGGTGGCCCAGGTGGCGGTCGCGGCGGACGCCGTGGCGGCACCGCTGGTGCATTCGGTCGCCCAGGCGGCGCTCCACGCCGTGGTAAGAAGTCCAAGCGCCAGAAGCGTAACGAGTTCGAAGAGCAGAAAAAGCACGAGGTTGGCGGCGTACGTTTGCCAGACGGCAACGGCCAGACTGTTCGCCTGCGTCGCGGTGCCTCTTTGTCCGATTTCGCTGAAAAGATCGGCGCGGACGCTGCGGCTTTGGTACAGGCGTTGTTCAACCTCGGTGAGATGGTTACCGCCACGGCTTCGGTTTCTGAGGAGACCTTGAAGCTGCTGGGCGCTGAGATTAACTATGACGTTCAGGTTGTCTCCCCAGAGGATGAGGACCGCGAGCTTCTGGAGTCCTTTGACTTGCAGTTCGGCGCAGATGAGGGCGGCGAGGAAGAGCTTGCCAAGCGCCCACCGGTAGTTACCGTTATGGGTCACGTTGACCACGGTAAGACCCGCCTTTTGGACTCTATTCGTAAGACCAACGAGCGCGAGGGTGAGGCCGGCGGCATTACCCAGGGTATTGGTGCTTATCAGACCGAGGTCGAGGTAGACGGCGGAAAGCGCACCATCACCTTCCTGGATACCCCGGGTCACGAGGCATTCACGGCCATGCGTGCTCGTGGTGCTAAGTCCACCGACTTGGCCATCCTGGTGGTGGCAGCTGATGACGGCGTCATGCCGCAGACGGTTGAGGCTATCAACCACGCCAAGGCCGCCGACATCCCCGTCGTGGTGGCAGTGAACAAGATTGATAAGCCGGACTCCCAGCCGGAGAAGATCCGCGGTCAGCTGACCGAGTACGGGATCATTCCGGAAGAGTACGGTGGTGACACCATGTTCGTGGACATTTCTGCAAAGAACAACCTCAATATTGAGGACCTGCTGGAAGCAGTCGTTCTTACTGCCGACGCCGCCTTGGAACTGACCGCCAACCCAGACATGGACGCGCAGGGCGTGGCTGTAGAATCTCACTTGGACCGCGGTCGCGGCCCGGTTGCTACGGTTATTGTTCAGCGCGGTACGTTGCGTGTTGGTGATTCCATTGTGGTCGGTGACGCCCACGGTCGCGTTCGCCGTATGCTCGACGAATTTGGCAATGACGTGGAAGAAGCGGGCCCGTCCCGTCCGGTTCAGGTCCAGGGCCTTAACGGCGTTCCTGGTGCTGGCGATAACCTGCTGGTGGTTGAAGATGACCGCGTGGCACGCCAGATTGCTGCGCAGCGCGACGCCCGCCGTCGCTCCGCTATGCAGGCCAAAAACCGCAAGCGCGTGTCCTTGGAAGACCTGGATGCCGTGCTCAAGGAAACCTCTACGCTCAACCTCATCCTCAAGGGCGACAACGCCGGTTCTGTCGAGGCTTTGGAAGACGCGTTGTTGGATATCCAGATCGACGACGAGGTAGAGCTCAACATCATCGACCGCGGCGTCGGTGCTGTAACCCAGACCAACGTCACCCTGGCGGCCGCCTCCAATGCCATCATCATTGCGTTTAACGTGCGTGCTGAAGGCAAGGCAACAGAGGAGGCCAACGCTGAGGGCGTGGACATCCGTTACTACACGGTTATCTACCGTGCACTCGAAGAGGTTGAAGCAGCTCTCAAGGGCATGCTCAAGCCAATTTTCGAAGAGCGCGAGACCGGCGCTGCGGAAATCCGCGCGCTGTTCAAGTCCTCCGCTGTGGGTACCATTGCAGGTTGTATGGTCACCGACGGCAAGGTCAAGCGCAATGGCAAGATCCGCCTGGTGCGCGACGGCAACGTTGTCACCGACGGTGCAAAGATCGAGTCCTTGCGCCATGAGAAGGACGACGTTAACGAAGTTAACGCCGGCTACGAGTGCGGTATGGTGCTGTCTTACCCGGATATCCAGGTAGGCGACATTATTCAGGCATTCGAAGAGGTTGAGGTTCCGCGAACCTAGGCCCTGCCTTCCTAAGCCAGCACCCGCCTTGCCCCTCTTCGGGGCGGCGGGTGCTTTCTTGCAGGTGGGGACTATGGGTGGCCCTGCGCTGGGTTCGGTGTGTGTAGATTCCGCAACTAGATTAAACTGGAAGATCACAACACTATCCGCTTGATGAGAAGGAGAAACCTCACATGGTTGACCACGCACGCGCCGCAAGAATGGCTAAGCGAATCCAGGAGATCGTGGCCAGCGCCATCGAGCGCGAGGTAAAAGACCGCCGGCTTGAGCTGGTGACTATCACCGACACCCGCGTGACCGGGGACCTTCATGACGCCACGGTGTTCTATACCGTCAGGGGTAAAGATATCGATTCTGAACCTGATTTGGGGCAGGCCCAAGAAGCACTACTCCGGGCACGCGGCCAGCTGCGCAAGATTGTGGGGGACCAGCTACAGGTTCGCTACACCCCAACTCTTAGCTTTGAATACGACGCCGTGCCCGAGGCCTCCGCGCACATGGAAGAGCTGCTTGAGCGCGCCCGCAAACGCGACGAAGAATTGGCAAAGCTCAAAGAAAACGCCCAGCCAGCCGGTGATCCCAATCCTTATAAGACGGCTGATTCCACCGATAAATCGGACAACTAATTAGATGAGCGACCTCGAGCGTGAGTATCAACGTCTGATAGCGGCTTTGCAGGAAGCCACAAGGGTGTGTGTTATTGCCCACCTGCGGCCGGACGCTGACGCCATTGGCTCCGCTACAGCCTTGTCCCAGGGGCTGCGCCAGCTAGGCAAGGAAACTGAGATGTTGGTGGGCCAACGGCGGGAGATTAGCTCCAACCTGATGTCCATTCCCGGGGCCACTGAGGTGCGCCGGGTACAGGAATTGCCGGAGGGCTTTGACCTCTACGTCACCGTTGATTGCGGATCACTGGACCGAACGGGCTACTTGGCAGACGCCTTGAGCGTTAAGTCCAACTTCGCTTGCGTCGACCATCATGCGTCCAATCCCGGATTTGCCGCCATCAACGTCGTAGATACCGCTTGTGAGTCCACTACGGTGGTCCTCATCAAGATCCTTGACGCGCTGGGCGTTACTTTTGACCAGGAACTGGCACATTGTCTGTATGCCGGGCTTATGACCGACACCGGTTCGTTCCGGTGGGGGCGCCCGCAGATGCACGACGTCGCCCGCCGCCTGATTGATTACGGCCTGAACACCAAACAGATTGCAGCGGATTTGCTGGACTCATCCACCGCTACGGACTTGTTGATGAAGGGAAAAGTTCTGGCCACCCTGCAGGTAGTTGACACTCGCTCTCATCGCCTGGCGGTTTTGCTAGCCAGGGAGACAGAAACTCAAGGGGCCTCGGAAGTTGCCGTTGAGTCCCTAGTCGACCAAGTACGTGTCTTGGAGGGCACCCAGTTAGGCGTGGTATTCAAGGAGTTCTCCCACCACCGCTGGACTGTTTCCCTCCGGTCTGCCACGGTGGATTGCGCGGCCGTGGCTACCTTTCTTGGCGGCGGCGGCCATGTGGGCGCGGCCGGGTACTCAACATCCGGGTCCACTGCTGCCGTGATTAAGGAGCTAGTCCGCGCGCTGGAAGCTACCCATCAGTAGCCGGGTGCGCAAGACAACAACCTAAAAGGAGAATATGGACTCTCACGTGGAGATTTCCGCCCGTAAAATATTTGGCCTAGCGTTTCCGGCGCTAGGCGTTTTGGCGGCTATGCCCCTGTACCTGCTGCTGGATACTGCGGTGGTGGGCCGGCTAGGGACGGAGCAGCTAGCGGCATTAGGCGCTGCCTCCGTGGTGCAGTCCGTAGTTACTACCCAGTTGACCTTCCTGTCCTATGGAACCACGGCACGCTCGGCCCGGCACTTCGGAGCGGGCAACCGAAGGGAGGCTGTGGCGGAAGGTGTGCAGGCAACCTGGGTGGCCCTTGGCATAGGCAGCGTGTTGATGATCTTGATGTGGCTGTTTGCCGGCACTATCGCCCGTGCGCTGACCGGTAGCGCCGAGGTGGGCGCTTTGGCTGCCAGCTGGCTGCGGATTGCAGCGCCCGCTATCCCCATCGCACTTATTGAGATGGCCGGCAACGGATGGATGCGCGGCGTCCAAGACACCCGTAAGCCGCTCTATTTCACCCTGGCGGGCCTTATCCCCGGAGGCATAGCAATTCCCATCTTTGTCAGGTGGTGGGGCCTTGAGGGCTCAGCCATTGCCACTGTCATGGGCATGGCCATTATCGCGGCATTGTTCGTATTTGAGCTCATCCGGGAGCATGAAGGCTCCTGGGCCGCTGACTTTGGGGTAATCCGCAAACAGTTGGTCTTGGGCCGCGATCTCATTGTGCGTTCCCTTGCGTTCCAGGTGGCCATGATTTCTGCGACTGCCGTGGTTGGCCGCTTTGGTGCGCCCTCCCTAGCCGCTCACCAGGTGATGACTCAGCTGTGGAATTTCCTCAGCCTGGTCTTGGACTCCCTAGCCATTGCCGCGCAGACCCTCATTGGGGCGGCGCTCGGTGCCGGCTCCGCTCAGCACGCCTATAAAGCCGGCGTAAAAATACTCAAATATTCCACCGGGTTTGCCGTAGTGCTAGCTGCGGTCTTCGCACTGGGCTCTAGGGTGATACCCAGCTTTTTCACCTCTAGTTCCGAAGTGCTTGCCGCTATGTCCGCGCCCTGGTGGGTCATGGTTGTAATGGTCATTGCTGGGGGCGTGGTGTTTGCCTTGGATGGCGTCTTGCTGGGGGCCGGGGACGCCGCTTTCCTCCGCACGCTCACGATTGTTAGCGTGGTGGCCGGGTACCTCCCCGGTGTTTGGATAGCTTTCGTGGCGGACCTAGGACTAACCGGCGTGTGGTGCGGTTTGTTGGCGTTTATCCTGTTGCGCACCGCCGGAGTTGTGTACCGTTTTAAATCAATGAAATGGGCACAATCCACTCCAGATTCACCTCGCCGGGAGAAAGGACGGGCATAGATGGCAACTCTGTGGGCCACGGCCGACCTCCACGCGGCGGTGAAGGCTAACTATTCGAGGCTAGATGAGCTAGTCCCGCCCGATCCTGCCGATTGGTTGATTGTGGCCGGTGACGTCGCAGAAAGAGTGGACTTGGTGCTCAAGGTTCTCAAAACCTTGTCTACCCGCTATGCCCAAGTTATCTGGGTCCCCGGAAACCACGAGCTGTTTTCCCGCAGTCAGGACCAATACCGCGGCCGCGACCGCTATAACGCGCTGGTGCGCGGGTGCCGCGAGATTGGTGTTATTACCCCGGAGGACGCGTACCCAGTTTTCGCCGGGGTGACTATTGCGCCTCTTTTCACGCTCTATGACTACAGCTTCCGGCCGCCCCAGCTCACCGTGGAGCAAGCCTTAGAGTTGGCCTACGAGAAAAACATCATCATGACTGATGAGATAGCCATCGCGCCTTTTGTAGACATCAGGGCGTGGTGCTGGGACCGGCTGGCGTATTCGACAAAGCGCTTAAGCCGGGTCACAGGCCCGACAATCCTGGTTAATCACTGGCCATTAGTGCGCGAGCCCACCCTTCACATGCGGTGGGCAGAGATTGCCCTGTGGTGTGGCACCCGCCATACACGCTCGTGGCCCCGGCGCTATAACGCCCTGGCGGTCATCTACGGCCACCTCCACATGCCGGGAGTAGAGGAAATTGATGGAGTCAAGCACATTGAGGTCTCGCTTGGCTATCCGCGCGACTGGAATGGCCGCGACAAAGCTGGGCTTGAGGCACCTTTTCCTGTCAAGATAATGGATGATAGCGCGGCTCCCGGGGATACATCTATCCTGCAAGGAGGCCACTGATGTTGGAATCCTTACTTTTCCCCGACGAAGCCCGCTATTGCTACCTGCGCTCGGCCATTTCCGGTAGCAGCGGAATCTTTGGCACCGGTGACAGCAGCCTGGGGAACAAACCCAACCTAGCGAATTACGAGCAGCTCCACCCGTTGGAACAAGCGTTGGTAAGCCAGGCCGTGGACTCCCGGAAAGCGGAATTTGGGGACGCGCGGTGGTGCGCTCACCAGGCGTTACAGGAACTGGGGTTGGGGGAAGCTAGTCCTATCTTGCGCGGTGAGAGAGGAATGCCGCTATGGCCAGAGGGTTACGTGGGGTCCATCACCCACACCAACGGTTTCCGGGCTGCGGTGGTGGCCCCGGGTGACAAGGTGCGCTCGATTGGCCTGGACGCGGAGCCTACTGAACCGCTTCCGCCGGGGGTGCTAGAGGCTATCGCCCGCCCAGCGGAGGCCCGCCAGGTTGAAGAACTGAAAGCAGCCGGTATCTTCTACGCGGATAAACTGCTATTTTGCGCAAAGGAAGCCACCTACAAGGCATGGTTCCCGCTGACAGAGCGTTTCCTGGACTTCGACGAAGCCGAAATTGATATACGCCTAGACGGCACGCTTACCTCGCGGATTTTATCCCACCCCACCCCGGTTGCCGCTATCGAGGGCAGCTGGCTAGCCCGGGATGGCTACGCGGTGGTCTCCGCCGTCGTGCCTGTCTAGACCGTTGCGCCCACCTGGACCAGTGTGCCCGTCTGGGCCGGTGAGGCTATCCAGCCGGCCACGTTCAGGGCTGGGCACCTGTCATGCAGGTGGGTACCTACAGTGTGGATGGCCGGGCAACGAATACTGTGGCCAGCCGTTTGCCTTGCTCTTTGATGAGGGCAATTGCCTGGCCGCTGGGGGAGACGGCGGCGTGAACGCCGTGGAGCCCGCGCGGCTCAAGCCATTTTCCCATTGCCAGCGCCGCGGCTTCTTCTGCGGTGACTTCCAGGGTGGGGTATGACCGGATTAGCGCCTGGTCCAGGTTCAGTGAAAGCGCGGGGTTATCCTTCAACTGGTCCAGGGTGCGGGAATCTTCCAGCGCGAAAGGCCCCACCTCGGTGCGGCGTAGCGCAAGAAGATGACCTCCCACGCCCAGGTCCTCGCCCATATCGCGTGCTAAGGAACGAATGTAGGTTCCGGAGCTGCATTCCACCGTGGCGTCAATATCTAGGAAGTCTCCTGCGCGTTTAACCGCGTGCACCTGGAACTTTGAAACGGTTACAGGGCGGGCGGGGATATCCACCGTTTCTCCGTCCCGGACCCGCTCATGCGCGCGCTTGCCGTCGATCTTGATGGCTGACACGCTGGCCGGGCGCTGCATGATGTCTCCGGTGAGCTTGTCCACGGCTGCTAGTACCTGTTCTTCGGAGAGCCCGGCCGCGGACTCGCCCCACGTGCGTTGACCCTCAAAGTCGTCCGTGGTGGTGGCTTCTCCCAGCCTGATAGTGGTCTCATAAGCCTTGGTGGTAGTTACAAGGTGTGCCAAGAACTTGGTGCCGCGCTCTATCCCGGCCACCAAGACACCAGTGGCCATGGGATCTAGTGTTCCTGCGTGACCCACCTTTCTGGTGCCGAAAATACGGCGCAAGGCCCCCACCACGTCGTGGGAAGTCATGCCCGCAGGCTTGTCTACAACAACCAGGCCAGAAGTGGCCAATACATCAGTCATGCAGGCCAGTCTAAAGGATTGGGTCCATCCGTATTAACATGGCAGGCGTGGATATTTGGTACGGATTAGACAGCGTCCCTGCGGACATCGCCCCGTGTGTGGTGACCATCGGGGTATTCGATGGCGTGCACCGCGGTCACCAACACCTGATTGCGCAGGCGGCGGCGGAAGCCCACGCCCGTGGTCAAAAAGTGGTGATGGTGACTTTTGACCCGCACCCGGTGTCGGTATTTCTGCCGTCCCGTGCGCCCAAGGCGTTGTCCACGCTGGAGCGGCGGCTAGAACTTGCCCACGCTCATGGGGTAGACGCCGCCTTAGTGGTTGATTTCACCCGTGAGCTGGCCGGCTTGAGCCCGGAAGACTACGTCACTTTGTTGGTGCGGGATACCTTGCATGGCAGCGCAGTGTTTGTGGGGGAGAACTTTACCTTCGGTGCGGGCGCGCAAGGCACCGCCGCTACGCTGCGCGAGTTAGGAAAAAAGTACGGATTCGACGCCCATACTCTTCCTTTGCTGGCGGACCAAGGAGTAGAAATCTGTTCCTCTTTCATCCGTAGCCAGCTTGACGTGGGAAATATTGAGGGAGCCAACTGGGCCCTTGGGCGCCCCATGTCCTATACCGGCCCCATTGTTCGCGGCGCTGGGCGTGGTGGCAAAGAGCTGGGCTATCCCACGGCTAACCAATACCCCAGTGACTCCATGGCCTTGCCCGCTGACGGGGTCTACGCCGGCTGGCTGACGATCGTTGACTTTGAAGGCGCGCTGGAGGGCAACATGGAGCCGGGCATTGCTTATGCGGCCGCTATTTCCCTAGGGACTAACCCCACGTTTGGGGACACTGAGCGCTCCATTGAGTCTTTTGTGTTGGACCGGGATTCGAACTTGTACGGCCACACCGCCACCGTGGAGTTTGTGGCCCACCTGCGCAACATGGTGAAGTTCACCTCCGTAGATGAGCTGTTGGAAAACATGGCCCGCGACGTGGCCAAAGCGCGGAAGGTCTTAAGCGCTGATTCCCGCACGCGGGTGCCTGGTACCTTCTTCTTACAAGACTAAACGTCCTAGCCGGCGCGGGGCCGTACCTCCGGTTTGTGCCCGTAGAATTTGTGGGCCTTGAAGTTTGCGCGCGTGTGGCTAGGGCTGTACAGTAAATGCGGTTCGTCTTACTGCGGTTCACAGCAGTTGCGGGCTGCACGAAGAAAGGACACCACCGCCTAGCGTTGGGAAACTTTTTAAGGGCATAAATTTTATGTGGACTGAAAATATTTTAGGAGTTGTACCTCATGGCAATGACCACTGAGCAGAAGACCGAAGTTCTCAAGGAATACGGCCTACACGAGACCGACACCGGCTCTCCCGAAGCACAGGTTGCACTGCTGACCTACCGCATCAACAGCTTGACCGAGCACCTGAAGACCCACAAGCATGATCACCACTCCCGTCGTGGCCTGCTTTTGATGGTTGGTCGCCGCCGTGGCCTGTTGAAGTACCTGGCAGCTAACAACATTGACCGTTACCGTGACCTGATTGCACGCCTGGGTCTGCGCCGCTAATTTTGCGCTAGACGCTAGACGTCAGATGACGGTCTAAAATAATTTGCACCTGGCTTTTGCCGGGTGCATTTTTCGTTTTAAGTGGCGGCCTCGCGGCTGTGATTTAGCCCCCAACGAACCCCTTTATGTGGCAGCAAGTAGGCACTCGGGTTGCGCCGGACGCGAATTTATGAGCGGAACTAGCTAAAACCTGCTAAGGTTTTCCCTGGTATTAAAGACCAATATTGGAAACCCCCGGCGGCAACGATGATCGCCGGTACTTGAAGGAGTAACACTTTTTAATGAGCGAAAATAACGCTGTTGAATTTATTGTCGACGAAGAGTTCGGCATCACTGAAGCCATTGCCACCCTGGACAACGGGGACTTTGGCACTCGCACCATCCGCTTCGAGACTGGCCAGCTAGCGCGCCAGGCCGGCGGATCTGTCACCACCTATTTGGATGATGACACCATGCTGCTGACCACCACCACTGCGTCCAACCAGCCGCGCGAAGGCTTTGATTTCTTCCCGCTGACCGTGGACGTTGAGGAGCGTATGTACGCAGCCGGCAAAATCCCGGGCTCGTTCTTCCGCCGCGAAGGCCGCCCCTCGACTGAAGCTGTATTGACCTGCCGTCTGGTAGACCGCCCGCTGCGCCCAACCTTTGTTAAAGGCTTGCGCAACGAAGTCCAGGTTGTCATCACGGTCATGTCCATGAACCCTGAAGAGTTCTATGACGTTGTGGCTATCAATGGTGCCTCTGCTGCAACGCAGCTGTCTGGTCTACCAGTTTCCGGCCCTGTGGGCGGCGTACGCATGGCGCTTATTGCCGATGATAAGCACCCCAAGGGCCAGTGGGTAGCGTTCCCCAACCACGCCCAGCACGATCAAGCTCTCTTCGAGATGGTTGTTGCAGGCCGCCTGGTAGACAAGGGTGGCAAGCAAGACGTTGCCATCATGATGGTGGAGGCTGGAGCTGGCAACAACGTCATCCAGCGCATCAAGGAAGGTGCCCCGGCTCCCAAGGAGGCCACCGTGGCAGCTGGTCTTGAGGCCGCTAAGCCTTTCATTGAGACACTGTGCAAGGCCCAAGCTGGTCTGGCAGAGCGTGCGGCTAAAGAAACCCAGGAATTCCCACTGTTCCCGCCGTATTCCGATGATGTCTACGCGGCAGTGGAGAAGAAGGCTGCGAAGAAGCTCGAAGAGCTGATGACCATTGCCGGCAAGCAGGACCGCGATGACGCCACCAATGAGCATATGGCCACCGTGGAAGAAGCTCTCTTGGACCGCTTTGAGGAATTGGATGACGCTTCCAAGCAAATCCGCAATGCGTACAACTCCCTGATGAAGGCCATCGTCCGTAAGAAGATCCTCAACGAGGGCTTCCGTATTGACGGCCGTAGCGTTACCGACATTCGTGACCTTGCGGTTGAGGTTGAACTCATTCCGCGCGCGCACGGTTCCGCGCTGTTCGAGCGCGGGGAGACTCAAATCCTGGGCGTAACCACCCTGGACATGTTGAAGATGGAGCAGCATATTGACTCGCTGTCGCCTGACTCATCTAAGCGCTACATGCACCACTACAACTTCCCTCCTTACTCCGTAGGTGAGACTGGCCGCGTGGGCTCGCCCAAGCGCCGCGAAATCGGGCACGGTGCGCTTGCTGAGCGCGCTTTGGTTCCGGTTCTTCCTACCCGTGAGGAATTCCCTTACGCCATCCGCCAGGTATCTGAGGCTCTAGGATCCAACGGTTCTACCTCCATGGGTTCCGTCTGCGCTTCCACGCTGTCTCTGTTTAACGCCGGCGTTCCGCTGAAGGCACCCGTGGCTGGTATCGCTATGGGACTTGTCTCCGGTGAGGTCAAGGGCAAGGAGAAGTTCGTTGCGCTGACCGACATCCTTGGTGCAGAAGACGCATTCGGTGACATGGACTTCAAGGTCGCTGGTACCTCCGAGTTCATCACCGCTTTGCAGCTCGACACCAAGTTGGACGGCATCCCCTCTAAGGTGCTGGCGGATGCCCTCGAGCAGGCACGTGATGCTCGTGCCGCTATCTTGGACACCATGGAAACCGTCATCGACTCCCCGGATGAGATGTCCGCTTTGGCACCGAAGATTACCTCGGTGAAGATTCCAATGAACAAGATTGGTGAGCTCATTGGCCCCAAGGGCAAGACCATCAACCTGATTACGGAAGAAACCGGCGCTGATATTTCCATCGAGGAAGACGGCACCGTCTACATCTCCGCAGCCACTGGTGAGGCAGCCGACGCCGCCATCGAGCGCGTCAACGGCATTGCTAACCCGCAGCTACCAACCGTTGGTGAGCGCTACCTAGGTACGGTTGTCAAGACCGTTGCCTTTGGTGCTTTCATCTCCTTGACTCCAGGGTCAGACGGCTTGATGCACATCTCCAAGATTGGCGGAGATGAGCGCATTGAGAAGGTAGAGGACGTCTACAACGTGGGCGACAAAGTCCAGGTAGAAATCGCGGACATTGACAACCGCGGCAAGATCTCCCTTATTCCAGTAGAGGACTAAAGTCAGCTGAATAAAGCCGCCCTGGCTGGCCACAGATTGTGGCTTAGCCGCGGGCGGCTTTTTCTTCTTGCACTGGCACCGGATATCAGGCGGTCCTACGCCCGGGGGTGCTAGTCCTTGAGGAAGTCTATGACCAAACGGGAAGGCTGCTCAAGGAAAGTGATGGAGTAGGGGCGCTTCTCATCGAGGCCGAGGACAAATTGGGACTGGGCTTCAAACGCTCCGGTAAATTCCACCGAGCGGATACTTCCCGCGCCTGGGAAAGTGCCGGCGTCGATGAACGATGCTTGCTTTTCCGCAGAAAACGGCCACGGCGTCCCCTCCACACCCACCGTCAAAGCCGTTGTGCCCCGGTACTCAACCGGGAATCCGGAGCCCTGCTGCGCGGGTTCGGTCGAATAGCGGGCATACCATCCGGGTTTGCCGGTGCCGGTGAATTCAATGACAAACCGGTCAAAACCGGGGTGTGAGCCCGTGCGGACCGCAACGGGAACCAGGTCGGCTGGACCGTTCATGGTCAGCGGACGGTCCTGGTCACTTGGTTGGCCTAAGAATCCGGCGGGCAAGCCGTTGGCCTGTGGGGCTTCTTTAGCTGGAGGGCTGGCGGTGCTGGCAGCCGCGCCGTTGTCTGCTGGACGGGTGGCCTTTTCCGTTGTGGCCTCCCCAGGGGTGTGCGCAGGGGACGTTTCTTTCTTCGCATTGGCCTTGGACACCGTGGTGGTACTGGTTAACAGTTGGGATTGCGCGTTGTCTACTCCATCAGAAGGAGAGCAGGCGGAGAGAGAGACGGCTACGCAGACAGCTAAAGAGGCAGCGAGGGGTTTTACAAGCGTTGGGCCGGGCTGAGAAAAATCTTCACACATGGTTACGAGAGTAATGGAAAACCCGTACCAGTGAAAGATAAACTTTTGTGCCCCGAACTTTCCAGCTTCTAAATTACTTCACAGATTTCCATAAGGACTGCGTGCAGGTAGCGGCTTGCCCGGTACAAAAACTCCAGGGGCGTGCCTGTAGACTTTGAGAAAAACCGGCAAGCGTGGCTACCTAGCGCTGGTTTTCTGGCCACCATGGGGCAACTGGGCTAAACGTTGCCACCAAGCTCTAGTGGTGAGGCGGCGGCGCTGGCGGTGAAAACACAGCACTACTGCGGGGTAGTGGCAAAACTAAGGCGAAGGAGTACACACGATGGCAATCAAAGTAGGCATCTTAGGAGCGAAGGGGCGCGTAGGCCGCGCGATTGTGGAGGGGGTTAGCGCCGCAGATGACCTGGAGCTGGTCGCGGAGGTAGACCGGGGTGACTCTCTTGACAAGTTGGTTGATAGCGGAGCTGAGGTTGTGGTTGATTTCACCCAACCCGGTGCGGTGATGGACAACCTAGAATTCTGCGTGGGTCATGGCATCCACTGCGTGGTGGGGACCACGGGGTTTGATGAGCAACGCCTAGATAAGGTAGCCGAGTGGGCCAGCAAGGACGGCGCGGGTCACGTTCTCATTGCTCCCAACTTTGCCATCTCCGCAGTTTTGACTATGGCTTTTGCAGCCCAAGCAGCAAAGTTCTTTGAAACGGCCGAGGTAGTGGAATACCACCACCCCACAAAGCTGGATGCGCCCAGCGGCACCGCCATCCACACCGCCCAGGGTATTGCCCGGGCGCGCGCGGGGGCCGGAATGGGGGAGATGCCGGACGCCACGGAGCAGACCCTGGAAGGCGCGCGGGGGGCGGTTGTTGACGGCGTCCCCGTTCATGCCGTCCGCACCCGGGGAATGGTTGCCCACGAAGAGGTAATCTTCGGCGCACAGGGGCAATCCCTTACCATTCGCCAGGACTCTTATGACCGTTCATCCTTTGTGCCCGGTGTTCTGGTGGGGGTACGCAAGATAGCCGAACACGCCGGCTTGGTGGTTGGGCTAGAAAATTACCTGGATATCTAGCTGGTATCCGGCGCCCGCCCGTACGGGATTGGAACTCGGCGGGATCTGCAATCCGGTGACGTACGGCGAATGCAGTGGCGCACAGGTAGCCACCGCACAGGTAGTCACTTTGACGTACATGAGGAAGAAAGAATCTGAGGGAATGACAAAGAAAAGTAGTCTTGAAATTCAACTGGTGGCGGCCACGGAGTTCCACCCCCCGGCGGATATTGATTGGTCGCCGGATGAGACTGCTACGTCGGGCGAAGCCTTGGTCGAATTTGCCGGTCGTGCCTGTTATGAGTCCTTTGATAAGCCCAACCCGCGTACAGCGGGCAATGAGGCTTACCTGCACCACATTATCGAGGTGGGCCACCTCGCCTTGCTGGAGCACGCTACTGCGACGCTCTACATTAGGGGCATCTCCAGGTCAGCTACCCACGAACTGGTCAGGCACAGGCATTTTTCCTTTTCTCAGCTGTCCCAACGGTTCGTCCACCCGGAGGAGCCCGAAGTCGTGGTTCCGGCACTCATTGCCAAGGACGAAGACCTCAGCCGCACGTTCATCAGAGCGGTGGAGGACGCGCGGTTTATGTACGAGGAGTTGCTATCCGGTCTTGAGGAAAACCTTGCTAATGAACCCAATGCGCTGCTAAGACTCAAGCAGGCCCGGCAGGCTGCGCGGTCGGTGTTGCCCAACGCCACGGAGTCGCGGATTGTGGTGACCGGGAACTACCGCGCGTGGCGGGAAATGATTGCCGCCCACGCCACCGAGCATGCCGATGAAGAAATGCGGACGGTGGCGGTAGCGGCATTGAAAATCTTAATGGAACAATCACCGGTGATTTTCTCCGATTTCACCATTACCAAGCTCGCCGACGGAACGGAGATGGCGTCCAGCCCGTACGCTTAGCCGCCCCCTGGATGTTTCACCTCATGACCATGACCGTGACCATGGCATGACCTGGGGTTTTTCCGGGAGCGCTTACACGGTGGGGCCACCACGCGGAGAGGATACCAACAAAAGCGCCGTTTACAGGTAACCTAGTCAGACATGAGCACAGGTATGACAGCACACTCCGACACCCCGGTATTTGGCCGGGTTGGCGTAGCTATGGTCACCCCTTTTGATCATCACGGAGCGCTAGATACCGCGACCGCGCGTCGGGTAGCTACGCACCTCGTGGACAACGGCGTTGACTCTCTGTTCATTTCCGGCACCACGGGCGAAGCCCCGACTACCACGCCGGAAGAAAAGATTGAACTGCTCAAGGCCGTCATCGATGAAGTGGGCACGCGGGCAAAGGTTTGTGCCGGGGTTGGGACTAACAACACCAAGGTTTCCGTTGAGCTGGCAAAAGCTGCGGCTAAAGCCGGTGCGGACAGCCTGCTGGTGGTAACCCCGTACTACTCCAAGCCCTCCCAAGACGGGGTGTTTGCCCATTTCGAAGAGATCGCTAAGGCTACAGACCTCCCAGTGTGCGTTTACGATATACCTGGCCGCTCGGGTATTGCTATTGAGGCTGACACTCTACGTCGCCTTGCGAAGCTACCCACCATCAGTGCCGTGAAAGACGCCAAGGGTCACCTTGGTCTGGGTGCTGAGCTTATGCATGAAACCGGAATTGACTGGTACTCCGGTGATGACCCACTGAACATACCGTGGTTATCCCTGGGGGCCTCTGGTCTGATTTCCGTTATAGGACATGCTGCGCCACAATATTTGGCGGAACTTTATACTTCTTTCGAAGATGGCGACCTCGCGCGTGCGCGCGAGATTAACGCCACACACTTAATCCCACTCATGCATGCGCAAGCACGCTTGGGTGGCGTAACAATGGCAAAATCTGCCTTGCGACTGCAAGGTTTGGATTGCGGATCTCCGCGGCTTCCGGTGCTAGATGCAACGGAGTCAGAAATTGCGGAGCTTCGCCAAGATATGACAAAGGCTGGAGTCTTTAAAGAATGACTGAATCTCGCAAGAGTTCCCGGAAGGTTACCCGCAAGGCGGGCCCACCGGTAGAAGCAAACGAAGCGGCCTCAAATGAGGCGGCTTCTCCCGTTTTCCAAGCACCGGAGAATGCAGCTAGCAAGGCTGCTGAAACCGCTGGTGCCGCTAATTCGCAGAACCAGGGTTCTGAGAACAGCAGGCGGGACAATTCCGAGCGTCAAGACAACGGAGAAAAGCAGGACGGGGATAACTCGCGCCGCCGCTCCCGTGGATCACGGGGTGGCCGTGGCCGCAGCGGCAACGGCAACGGCCGTGACAACAACCGCGAGAACAATCGGGAGAACAACCGTGATAACAATCGCGGCGGGTCTCGCGGTAACTCCGGTGATGACCGGAACAACGGCCGCGGCAATAACCGTCAGGGCGGTGGCAACAACAACGGCGGAAACCGTGGCCGCCGGAGTGTCCTGAAATCAATGCAGGGTGCGGATCTGACCAAGCGTCTTCCGGAGCCACCAAAGCAGCCTAAAGATGCCCTGCGTATCTACGCCCTTGGTGGTATTTCCGAAATTGGCCGTAACATGACCGTCTTCGATTACCAGGGCGACATGCTCATCATCGACTGTGGCGTGCTGTTTCCGTCCTCCGGTGAGCCCGGCGTGGATCTCATCCTGCCTGACTTCGGTCCGATTGAAAAGAAGCTGGACAAGGTCAAGGCGCTGGTTATCACTCACGCGCACGAGGACCACATTGGTGCTATCCCGTGGCTGTTGAAGTTGCGCGGTGATATCCCTATCGTGGCTTCCCGCTTTACTATCGCGCTGATCGCCGCGAAGTGTAAGGAACACCGCCTGCGTCCCAAGTTCATTGAGGTCAATGAGCAGTCTGATGTTTCCTATGGGCCGTTCCGGTGCCGTTTCTGGGCCGTGAACCACTCCATTCCTGACGCCTTGGGAATCATGCTCAACACCCCAGCGGGTAGCGTTATCCAGACTGGTGACATCAAGCTGGATCAGACCCCGCTTGACGGCCGCCCAACGGATTTGCCGGCACTGTCCCGCTTCGGTGATGAGGGCGTGGACCTCATGCTTTGTGACTCTACCAACGCTAACATCCCTGGTGTTTCGGGCTCTGAGGGAGATATTCCGGCGGCTCTCAACCGCCTGGTCTCCGGGGCCAAGCAGCGCGTGATTCTGGCCACCTTCGCCTCCAACGTTTACCGCGTGCAGGCCGCTGTGGACGCAGCTGTTGCCAACGGCCGCAAGGTTGCTTTCAATGGCCGGTCCATGCTGCGGAACATGGAAATCGCGGAGAAGATGGGCTTGTTGAAGGTCCCGCGTGGCACCATCATTTCTATCGATGACGCCGCCCGGATGGCCCCTCACAAGGTCATGTTGATTACCACCGGTACGCAGGGTGAACCCATGGCGGCACTGTCGCGCATGGCCCGCCGGGAACACCGCCAGATCACTGTCCGCGATGGGGATATGGTTATTTTCTCCTCCTCGCTCATTCCGGGCAATGAGGAAGCAATTTACGGCGTGATGAATATGCTGTCCCAGATTGGTGCGGAGATTATCACCAGTAAGGAAGCCAAGGTTCACTCTTCCGGACACGGCTACGCCGGGGAGCTGTTGTTCCTCTACAACGCAGCCCGTCCGCGCAACGCTATGCCGGTACACGGCGAGTGGCGCCACCTGCGTGCAAACAAGGAGCTGGCAATCTCCACCGGCGTGGACCGTGACCGCGTGGTCTTGGCCCAAAACGGTGTGGTTGTGGACCTGCAGAAGGGGCGCGCGCAAGTGGTTGGCCAGCTGCAGATTGGCAACTTGTACGTGGACGGCCTAACAATGGGTGACGTGGACGCGGACACTTTGGCGGACCGTACTAACCTGGGTGCTGGCGGCGTTGTCTCCATCACCTGTGTAATTGACAACCGGACCTGCCGTTTGCTGGAACGCCCAACGGTTGAGACCACGGGCTTTAGCGATGATGACCGCGGAGTAGTGCCGGAAATCGCGGAGCTGGTAGAAAGCACCATGAATGACTTGGCTGCTGAAGGCGAAAATGACACCTACCGCATGGTGCAGAAGGTGCGCCGCAAGGTCACCCGCCTGATGTCGGTAAAGCACAAGCGCGAACCGGTTATTCTGCCCACCATCATCCAGACCGCCTCCGGGCAGCTCGATCTTGATGATGACGTATCAGGCGCACGGGAGTCGCGCTAGTTAACGTGAACCACGTTTCCCGGTCCTTATAGGCATCAGGTCGTGGAGGTGAGCCCTAGCTGCAACCTTTGGTTGTATGCTAGGGCTCATGTCGTTTTCTTCTGCTGAGCGTGAAAAGCTCGCTGCGTTGCTCCTGGAACTTGGCCCCGCTGCTCCTACCCTGTGCGGTGGGTGGGATACCCGTGAGATGGCCGCCCATCTGTGGTTGCGGGAACACCATCCGCGGGCCGCCGCCGGGATTGTTTTCCCATTTCTTTCTAAAGTGACTGAAGATGTCATGCGGGAGGTTGCGGAGCGCGATTACGCAGCGGTTGTCTCCGCGTGGGCCGCCGGCCCCAAGAAGTTCCACCCGTTAAGGTTCTTCGATTCCGTTGCCAACTTTGCGGAGCACTTTGTTCACCACGAGGATGTGCGGAGGGCCAACGGCATGGTGAAGCCCCGGGAGTTTTCCACCGTGGTTAATGACAAAATGTATAAGACTCTCACGGTGTTGGCACCGCGGATGTTGACCAAATCTACCAAGCCGGTGGCGCTGTTTGCTCCGGGCTACCCGCGTTTGCTTGCCGCGAACTCGCGCGGGGTGACCAGTCAGGGGAGTGCGGTTGTTACCGTGATGGGCGCGGTCCCGGAGTTACTGCTGTGGGTTTTTGGCCGGGACGAGGCTGAGGTGGTCATTAAGGGTGATGACACCGCCATCGTTAGGTCAAGCCTCTAGGGTTTACCTTCTGGGTAGCGCCCGGGACTGAAGAAAAGTTCTGCTCACTGGTGTTGCGTATGGGAATACTGGTGTCAAAGCGTCTAAAGTGGTTTCCATGTCTGTCAAGAATGCTTCCTCCAGCTCGCGGAATTCCCGCAGCAAACGACGCTCGAAGGCGCAAGGTTCCACTACCGCGCGCAGCCGGCCAGCCGCGAAAACCCGCGCCCGCTCCGCCAGCGGCGCGTCTTCGCTGACCCTCACCGGCGCCTCGTCCAGCCGGGCGGCCGCTACCTCCGGTGAGCGCACCGGCAGCGCCTTCGGAGCAGTAGGCCACGGGGTAGGGGCTGCCTTTGGCGCGGCCGCCCGCGGCCTGGGAAGCCTCACTCGGAGCCTTGGTTCCGGAAACCAAGACGGTGATGACCGCGAGGACGGGACCGGGCGCGAGGACGGCTACGGCTCAGATTCCAGCTCTTACGCCGCTGGGGTGGGGTTGAACGAATTCTTGGCTGCTGAAGAAGACGAAGAAGAAGATGTAGAAACGGGTAGGATGAGCAAGGAACGCCAATCACGGTCCAAGCGAACTAAGAAACAAGATGCTGGTGACTCCGGGCGGTCCCGCGTGGCTAAAAATGACGCGGATGACGGAATGGAGGACCATCCGGACAAGCCATCAACCTCCAGCGGTATTGCCATAGGTAACCCGGACGTCGTGGGCCTGGTGCTCATAGGCTTGGCAGCAGTGTTGGGAGCCTCGGTCTGGCTAGACATCGCGGGCCCCATCGGAGCCGTTATCGCTAAAGTCGCGCACTTGATTATCGGTGCCGGTGCCCTGGTGCTGCCAGTGGCCCTAGTGGCTGTTGCAGTCGCGCTCATGCTGCAATTGCAAGGTCCCTCCGGAGTGATGGAGACCCGAATGATTGTGGGGGTTGCCCTCATTGTTGTCTCCATGCTGGGGCTGATTCACCTCTTTGCGGACAACCCGGACTCCTGGGCGGACCGGATGGATGCCGGTGGGGCAGTGGGGGCCTGGACCGGAGGTCTGCTGGCCACCGGCTTTTCAGCCTACGTTGCTATTCCGTTGTTAGCGCTGGTTATTGTCTACGCCGCCCTTCTTATAACCCGCATTACTGTGCGCGAGGTGTGGGATATGGTGGCAGCGTGGGTTAGCCAGCAGCTCAATTCCACCGATGACGATGATCCTGATCTTGACCAGGATGAAGATCTGTACGGCAATGCTTCCGCAGATATCGAAGACATTGAACAAGACCGGCGGCGGCCGAGCCGCCGTGGCGTGCGCCCCACAGTCCGGCGCGCTCCTAGCGCTGAGTCCGTTGCCCCCCGCAGGGGAGATAGCGGCCCCGGGCGCCCCGGAAGCTCCCCGCTGGATAATTACCCGTTGGACGAGGGGCTACGCCCGTCCGCGGATGCGGCACAACTACCCGAAGACGGGGAATCAAGTAGTGCTACCCAGCACCTGGGAACAGCCCGCACGTTCAGCGCGAGCGACACGGACGAGATCCCGGTGGTTCCGGAACCGCGTCAGCCTGCACCACGCAAGCGTTCGCAGGCGGTAGCAGACGTTGCCGGAGCGGCAGGGGCTGCTGGTGCCACCATTGCCGGTGCCGGCGCTGCAGGTGCGGCAGGTGCGGCAGCCCGTTCGGCAGGCGAGGCCGGGGCCTCCCTGGCTGCAGGTGCGGCAGCTAGTTCTGCTGGAGCGGCCGGGGCCTCCCTGGCTGCAGGTGCGGCCGGCGCGGGCGCGGCGGTATCGGCAAGTAAGGCAGCTGCTAGTGCGGCCGGAGATACCATCTCGGCGTCACGGGAGGCCGTGCGCAAGGCAATTATTCAGCGTTCCGGGATGGATCCGGCCACCGGCCGGAACATGGAACAACCACCGGCGGCCGTAGAACCCGCTGGGGAAACTAGCGTTATCCCTGTTGATGAAGGCAGTAACTACCACATTCCGGAAACTTCTTTGCTCACGCCGGGCAAGCCCGCCAAGGCGCACACGGAGGTCAACGACCGCATTATTGCGGCGATAACCGACGTCTTTGCAGAGTTCAAGGTTGACGCCCACGTGGTGGGCTTTAGCCGTGGCCCCACAGTCACCCGCTATGAAATTGAGCTGGGCCCGGGCGTGAAGGTCTCTAAGATCACCAACCTGCAATCCAACCTGGCGTATGCCGTGGCCACCGAGAATGTACGCCTGCTAACGCCTATCCCCGGCAAGTCCGCGGTAGGTATTGAGGTGCCTAACCCAGACCGGGAGATGGTGCGCCTGCGCGAGGTGCTGGACTCGGAGAACATGAACACCACCGACCCGATGTTGGTGGGCCTGGGTAAGGATATTGAGGGGCAGTTCATCTCTTCCTCCATCCAGAAGATGCCACACCTGTTGGTGGCCGGTGCCACCGGCTCGGGTAAGTCCGCGTTTGTGAACTCCCTGTTGGTGTCCATCCTCACCCGCGCCACCCCGGAGGAGGTCCGCCTTATCTTGGTGGACCCGAAGATGGTGGAGCTGACCCCGTACGAGGGCATCCCGCACCTGATTACGCCCATCATTACGCAGCCAAAGAAGGCCAACGCCGCGTTGCAATGGCTGGTTGAGGAGATGGAGCAGCGGTATATGGACATGAAGTCCGCGCGCGTGCGCCACATCATGGACTTCAATGACAAGGTTCGCTCTGGAGAAATCCAGGCCCCGGCCGGCTCTAAGCGGGAGATGCGCCCCTACCCGTTTATCGTGTGCGTGGTAGACGAGCTGGCGGACCTGATGATGACCGCGCCGAAGGAGATCGAAGAATCCATCGTGCGTATCACGCAAAAGGCCCGCGCCGCTGGTATTCACCTGGTGCTGGCAACCCAGCGTCCGTCCGTGGACGTGGTGACTGGCTTGATTAAGACCAACGTGCCTTCGCGCCTGGCGTTTGCTACCTCTTCGCTGACGGACTCCCGCGTGATTTTGGACCAGGCCGGTGCGGAAAAGCTCATTGGTATGGGTGATGGCCTGTTCATTCCACAGGGCGGACGTCCGGTGCGCATGCAGGGCGCGTTCGTTGCGGACGACGAAGTGCAAGCTGTTGTCGATGCCGCCAAGGCTCAGGGCCAGCCCAACTACACCGAGGGAGTCACCGAGGACAAGGCGGCTGAGGCCAAGAAGGACATTGATGAGGACATCGGAAAGGATCTGGACGACCTGCTTGAGGCCGTCGAGCTGGTGGTCACCTCCCAGTTGGGTTCTACGTCTATGCTTCAGCGCAAGCTGCGCATTGGTTTTGCCAAGGCCGGCCGCCTCATGGATCTGATGGAAACCCGCGGTATCGTGGGCCCCTCCGAGGGATCCAAGGCCCGCGAGGTACTCACCAAGCCGGAAGAGCTAGAGACCATGCTGTGGTACTTGAAGGGCGCCGACCCCGCCGATGCCCCCAAGGAGATGCAGGACGAGCTGGACCAGGAAGCCGGCCCCAGCGGTGATGAGACCTCCGTCATAGACGGTGAAATAGTGGAGGACGCCGCCGAAACCAAAGCGGTCAAGGCAACCTACAATCCCTCCGCTGGTGCCTTCTAACCACCGGAGGCGGTATTAGAGCTCCGGGTTTCCGGAACCCGGCCATAAGCCCCAGCCGCGCGCAACCGCGTGCGCTGGGGCTTGTTGGCGCTTTTGGTGTAGTGTGTTTAAAGAATTGGAGGGGAGTACCCCACACCTTCGGCGCTGGCCGTCAACACGGCTGCACGTCCACTGAGACTTGCTCCCGGTCGCGCCGGTCCACACCGCACATTTTGCTGCTTTGTGGGCGGGGGAGACCTCCGGTCTTTTTTATCGTTTTACCGTACTAGCTTTTCAGTACCGACCGGAGGATTTTAACTATGCACGTACCCTTGTGGATCTGGGCCATCACTATGGCCGTTATCGCTGGCTTTTTTGTCTTTGACTTCTTCTCGCATGTGCGCTCACCGCACGCGCCATCCATGAAGGAAGCTGGTGCCTGGGCAGCCTTTTATATGGGCATGGCCGTGGTGTTCGGCGGGATAGTGTGGATTACTTGGGATGGTGAGCACGCCATGCAGTTCTACACCGGCTGGATCACTGAACTCGCGCTGAGCGTAGACAACCTCTTTGTCTTCACGCTCATCATGGCGGCTTTCAAGATTCCGCGAAAATTCCAACAAAAGGTGCTGCTGATTGGCATTGTTCTGGCCTTGCTGTTCCGCCTCATCTTCATCCTGCTCGGCGCAGCGCTGATTGCAGCCTGGTCCGATGTGTTCTACATCTTTGCCGTCTTCCTTATCTACACTGCGGTCAAGCTCATCATCGATGAAGTCCGCGGCGCAGAGGAAACCAACCCCAACGACATGATGGTCATCAAGTGGCTGCGCAAGGTAGTCCACGTGACCCCGCGCTACCACGGGGATAACCTGACCTACCGCGAAAAGTCCGGGGCCAAGGCCGGCAAGTTCGCCCTAACCCCACTGTTCGTGGCGCTGATTGCTATCGGGCTTATTGACGTCATGTTTGCCTTTGACTCCATTCCCGCCATCTACGGGATTACCTCTGAGCCATTCCTGGTCTTTACCACCAACGCCTTTGCCCTCATGGGTCTGCGCCAGATGTTCTTCCTCATCGACGGCCTGCTGGAGCGACTTGTCTACCTGGCTTATGGCCTGGGTATCATCTTGCTGTTTATTGGCGTGAAGCTGCTGTTCCACGCGCTCCACGAGAACAACCTGCCGTTTATCAACAGCGGCGAAGACGTCCACTCCATCCCGGAAATTTCCACGCTGGGGTCCTTGGTAGTGATTGTGGGTGTCCTGGCCACAACGGTGGTGCTATCTCTTATCAAGAGCAAGCGTGACGTGGCCAACGGCGGCCAGCGTGCCACCTCTAACCGCCTGGACTGGGACGAGGAAGGAAACAAAATTGTCCGCGACAAGAATGGCAAATTCCTGCGCCAGGCCACCGAGGCTGACACCGCCAAACGCTAAAGCGAAGCGTTACTCCCAGCCGCGTTATTCCTAGCCAGCGGTAAAAGGGAGACACACACACGAAGCTCTTCCCACTTTCACCGGCAGCTCCCCGCGGGGCACCGGTGGGGTGGGAAGAGCTTTGTCATTCCCGGCGCGAGCGTCTATGGGGCCCGGTCCGTACCGCAGCGCCAGCTACACCCAAGTGCCAGGCGCGGTTCGCTGAAAGTCCTAGGAAGGCGAAACGGGCAAATAGACTAGAAAGAGTTGATGACCGGGTTCCACTCGCGGATGGTGCGGTCTGGCACCAAGTTGCCCTTCCAGAAGGGGTCCTGGTCCATGATGTCAATTACCTGGGCTACCTCGGTAGACTCATCATCGAATTTCAAGATGATAAGCGCGCCGCCCAAGCCGTCGGGGTGCGGGCCGGAGCCTAGAATCTTTCCCTCCCCATGGAGCCGGGAGATGAACTCCCGGTGCTCCGGACGGGTCTGGGCAATACCGGAATTTTCGGGGTCGTACTTGTAGGAAACTGCGAAGTATTTCATGGCTACAGTCTAAACTTTTTTCCCCGGCCTGCGGGGAGGTTTCTGTCCGCTGCCGCGCCCGGCCGTGTGCGCCGGGTGTGTATAAGAGCCTGCAAGCTGGGGAGCAGGCAGATACACTCGCACGTTCGAACGGGTACGCGCGCGGGCCGGGGCTGCGGTAGGATGGCGGGCGTGACTGACCGAAAAATGACTCCTACGTCCAAGCCGTCTAATCTCAACGTTCCAAACGTTTTGACCAGCCTGCGTATCCTGTTCATTCCGGTTTTCGCGTGGCTGGCCCTCTCAGGTCACCAGTGGTGGACGTTCTGGGTGTTCGGTCTGTTGATGTTTACCGACAAACTTGACGGGGATATCGCCCGCAAACACAACCTGGTTACAGATTTTGGCAAGATCGCGGACCCTATCGCGGACAAAGCTTTGATGTCCACGGCGCTGATTTGCCTCAACCTGGCTTACGGCCTTCCCTGGTGGGTAACCGTGGTCATTTTGGTCCGCGAGTTTGGGATCACCTTCTGGCGCATGGGGATGTTGCGCTCCGGCAAGGTGGTTCCCGCCTCCAAGGGCGGGAAGTTGAAAACCGTGCTCCAAGCCTTTGCCGTGGCCCTCTACTTCCTTCCGTTGCCAGGATGGATGGATATCCCTAGTTTCCTAGTCATGCTGCTGGCAGTAGTGGTGACCGTGGTGACCGGTGCCCAGTACCTTCTAGACGCACGGCGCAGCAACGGTTAACAGCCCATACCCCGCCCGTGCTGGTGCGCAGTGAAGAAAGGTAAAAGCACGTGACTGCTGAAAATGTCCTCACCGTTCTAAAAGCCAGGGGAGAGACTCTAGCTTTCTGCGAGTCCCTTACCGCAGGCTTGGCGGCTGCAAGCGTGGGTTCAGTCCCCGGCGCTTCACACGCGTTGCGCGGGGGTTTGGTCACCTACGCCACTGAGGTCAAAGCAGCTTTCCTGGGCACTACTGTAAAGGCTCTGGAAGCGCAGGGGGTGGTGTCCGCGCTCACGGCCAAGGACATGGCTGTGGCTGCTGTCAGGCATTGCGGATCCACGTGGGGTATTTCCCTGACTGGGGTGGCTGGTCCTGACTTACAGGAGGGGCACCCACCTGGGACAGTGTTCGTGGGGATTGCTCACCACGGGGGCACCGTGGAGACCTTCCTGGCAACGGGGTTGTACGGTTCCCGGGAGGAAATCCGGACCGGTGCCGTAACCTTTGCCCTATCTACCTTCTTGGGCATTCTAGAAAAATCATAGAGACTCCGGGAACAAATCCCCGCCACCGTGCGTTAGACATAGTGATGAAAACAACTACTGCACTTCTTGAAAAGCCAATTTCCCAGATGTCATCTCCGGCTTCAAAGACGGCTACGCGGACGCCGGAGCCGTTGCTGCGGCAGGCCCTGGGGCTGACGCTGCGTGCGTTCCGTGCTGATAAGGGCGTTACGCTCCGTGAGCTCGCTTCCATCGCGCACGTGTCACCGGGGTACTTGTCAGAGCTAGAACGCGGGCGCAAGGAAGTCTCTTCTGAGATGCTGGCTGCGGTGTGTCACGGGCTGGGCACCACGGTTGCAGAGGTCCTCATTGAAGCCGCCGGTAATATGGTGATGCCCACCATGAATGAGGAACTGGCCGCCACCGCACCTGCTGCAGCGGAGGCATAGACGGCCTTCCCCTAAGTTGAGCCCCTAAATCCTTACATTGTGGAACACCGTGGATACGGGTTGGCTAACATGGGAGACACGTTAAAAGTGAGTCCTCGTAGCAGCGTAGACTCGTGAGAATAGTAAACCCTCTATAAGAAAGGCCCAAGATAGTGGCTAATCCGTTTGTTAAGGCATGGAAGTACCTCATGGCGTTGTTTGACTCAAAAATTGAGGAAAACGCTGACCCCAAGGTACAAATCGAGCAAGCTATCGAGGAAGCTCAGCGCCAGCACCAGGAACTTTCCCAGCAGGCGGCCGCCGTCATTGGAAACCAGCGCCAGCTGGAGATGCAGCTCAACCGCCGTTTGGGTGATATTGAGAAGCTACAGGCCAACACCCGGCAGGCTCTTGAGCTAGCGGATAAGGAGCGCCAGAATGGCAATGATTCCAAGGCAGTGGAGTACGAAAATGCCGCAGAAGCCTTCGCCGCTCAGCTAGTGACTGCGGAGCAATCCGTTGAAGACACTAAGAAGATGCATGACCAGGCGCTGCAGTCCGCTGCTAAGGCCCGTCAGGCTGTTGAGCGTAATGCCGCTTCTTTGCGCGAGAAGGTCAACGAGCGCTCCAAGCTGCTGTCCCAGCTGGAGCAAGCCAAGATGCAGGAAAAAGTTTCTGAGTCCTTGAGCTCCATGAGCGAACTTACCTCTTCATCTGGTCCCACCCTTGACTCCGTGCGTGAGAAGATTGAGCGCCGCTACTCCAACGCCCTGGGGCAGGCGGAGTTGGCAGAAAGTTCCGTTGACGCGCGTATGCATGAGGTGGAGCAGGCAGGCATTCAGATGGCAGGGCACTCCCGCCTAGAGCAGATTCGCGCGGAGATGAACTCCACCAAGGCCGTGGAAAGCGACAAGAAGGAGTCCATCGAGGCTCCTAGGGCTGACAACGCCGCCGGCGCGAAGTCGGTGCGTATGCAAAAGCCTGAGCCTGCAGCTCAGCCGCAGCCATCCGGTGAGAAGAAGCTGACCACCGAGGACGTGGATGACGCCGCAGTTCAGGCACGCTTGCGTGAGCTCCGTGGTGAGCAGTAGTAGCTTGTAGTAGCTTGTAGCAGCTTGTAATAACAGTAAACCCCGCTGGGTGTTACCGAAGAAATGTTTTCGGTTCTCACCCCAGCGGGGTTTAGTGCTGCTTTAGTCTCCCACGCCTCTGGCGGCTAGAGCTTCACCTATTGCTTGGGCGCGACGGATGGAGCGGATGATGACCGGGGTGCCAAAAGCCAGCGGGCTGGCCGTAGCACCGCGGGCTTGGCGGGCATCCAGGACTTCATAGACGGTTTCAAACATCAGTGGAATGAGCCGGATAGTCAAGGCCATGGCCAAACTGATGGTGTCTACGGGGACTCCAATCCTCTCCAGCGGGGAGAGGGCAGTGGTCACCGAGTCCATGATCTGTGCAACCGTAGAGGTTAATGTGAGCAAGAATGCTAAAAGTAGAGCGGAGAGCAAGACCAAGAATTTTTCCGCCGCAAAAACAAAGTCCTCGGACCACCACTGGAAACCTGCTAGTGGAAGTAAGAACAGTAATGGCGGCCACGTCTGGCTCCACGCAACCCGTACTGGGATTCGCGCGCAAACGTAGAGCACCCCGATTACTGCGATATAGGACAGCCCCCACCAGAGCGTGTTGAAGGAAATACTGGTCACTATAACAAAAAGCATCACCACGGCTATTTTCGCCGCCGGATTGACGCGGTGGATGAAGGAATTTCCGGGGATGTAGACCGACAGCGGGATGTTTTCCCTGCGTTTAGACATGGCGTTGTTATCTCCTACAGGGGGCGCGAAGCCATGAGCCGAACATAGAAATCAATGACTTCCGCTGGGGGTCCGTCCGCAGCAATGCGTGCTTTGTCAATGCAGATCACCCGGTCAAAATCTTGGAGGAAATCAAGATCGTGGGTTACCACTATTAACTGCTGCTCGAGCGCGGCGAACTCCCGCCGGATCCTATCCCGGTTGCGTAGATCTAGAAGTGTGGTTGGTTCGTCCGCAACGACAATCTTCGGATCAATTACCAGCACTGCTGCGAGCGCCAATAGCTGCTTCTGACCCCCGGATAGTGTGTGGGGTGATCTGTCCGCTAGGTCAGTTAGACCGAACCTGGCCAGAGCGGCGTCAACCCGGCGGTTGCGTTCTTGTTTGTCTAGCTTGAACCTACGCAGTGAAAAGGCCACGTCATCGCGGACGTTGGGCATGACAATTTGGTTCTCCGCGTCGGAGAACACGAACCCCACTTCTTTGCGGACCTGCTTGCCATTGCGGGCCACGTCCTGGCCATTGACCGTTACGGTCCCGGTGCTGGGTTCCCCGAGCCCGTTAATCAGGCGGGTGAGCGTGGACTTGCCACTGCCGTTTTCGCCGATAATGCCTATTCTTTGCTCTTGTAGCTCAAGGTTGATGTCTTTCAGCACGGCAACTCCGTTGAAATTAACGGAGACTCCAGTGAAAGAAATGTTAGGCATGGGCAACCTTGGCGGCATTGGTGCTGTTGCGGCGCCCCATGAGCTCAGGGAAGGCTGCGTGTACAGCTACTGCGATGGCAACGATTACGGCCATTTTGATGAGGTCGAAGCCAATGAAGGGTGCCTGCGCCAGCACTGCCGCCTGCAGATCCATGCCTGCGCGGAGGATGAGCCCAGCTATTCCCAATCCGTACTGGATGGCCAAACCTGCCAAAGCGGCTGCGGCCATGACACCGGTCATGGCGCCCTTGCTCCGCGGGGCGCGGTAAGCAATAGCTCCGGAGACAAAGGGTGCAAAGATATAGCCGATGATGTAGCCCACCGTGGGACCGGACAGGGCGGCCAACACCGTCCTTCCTCCGGCAAGGACAGGAAAGGCAAGACCCAGCAGGAGGAAAAGCAGTCCAACGTAGAGGCCACGGCGCCCGCCTAGGACTAGGCCGGCCAAGATCAATGCCGCGTTTTGTAGCACGATGGGTACCCCGGCCGCACCAGTGGGGATAGAAACAAAGGCAAGGACTATGACCAGGGCGGTGAATACGGCGATATACGCGAGATTGCTCGCAGTCGAATTTTTGTACATGGAACAAAACCTTAGCACTGCTAGATTGCCCCAGGAAGATTGCCTAATTGAACAGCGTCTAGCTGCGGGTTCTCGGGCTATCCGCACCCGTAGATGTAGCGTCGCGTTTCGGGCCGGTCGAGCGCGGAGCTTTAGCTGCGCGGGTGCCTAGCGGTAGGATTGGGGAATGCGACTAACGGAGTACCAGCGGCTGATTAGAGACGAATTTGGCACACAGAAGGCGGGGTGGGTTTCCCACTCCCATGTGGTGTCACGCCTAGGTGATACTCCCGATAATCTAATTGAACGCGGAGTTGATCCGGGGAAGGTCTGGGAGGGCTTGTGTGACGATTTTGAGGTTCCCCAGGTCCGTAGGTTGGGCAACGACGTACAGGATGGGCAAGCTCCCGTCGGGCGTGAGTACACACGCCGCACCTAATTCGAACATCTTTGCGCATTTTGTGTAGGATTGTCTACGTGAAAGTTTAAAGTAGGTTCGTGGAAAGAAGATGCAGCCGCAAGACTCTGGAAGGATAAATTCCGTGAGTCAGGGATCCTTTGGTAGGGAAACCGCGTCTAATCTTTTTCAAGAGCCCTCCCCGGATGGCTGGGTTAACAACCACGCAGCGAAGCACCACACTTACAAACCTCAACAATTTCTAAAAAGGTAGGACACCATGGCTGGGAAGACAAAGAAAACCACAAAACCATCCTCGCGCGGTAATGACCGCCAGAAGGCGCTTGATGCGGCAATGTCGCTCATTGAGAAAGACTTCGGTAAGGGCGCAGTCATGCGATTGGGTGATGACAACCGTCCACCCATTAAGGTAATTTCCTCCGGTAACACGGCAATAGATATCGCCCTGGGTATCGGCGGTTTTCCTCGTGGCCGCGTTGTGGAGATCTACGGACCAGAGTCTTCCGGTAAGACCACGGTGGCCCTCCACGCAATTGCCTCAGCGCAAAAAGCAGGCGGCATAGCGGCCTTCATTGACGCAGAGCATGCCCTTGACCCAGAGTATGCACGTCTGCTGGGTGTTGACACGGATAACCTCCTAGTGTCCCAGCCGGACACCGGTGAGCAGGCTTTGGAAATCGCAGACATGCTGGTTCGCTCCGGAGCTATTGACATCATTGTCATCGACTCGGTGGCGGCGCTAACCCCCAAAGCGGAAATCGAAGGAGAGATGGGGGATAGCCACGTCGGTTTGCAGGCACGTCTCATGTCCCAAGCCTTGCGCAAGATGACCGGCGCGCTGTACAACTCCGGCACAACTGCCATCTTTATTAACCAGTTGCGCGAAAAGATTGGCGTGATGTTTGGCTCACCGGAAACCACCACCGGTGGTAAGGCTCTTAAATTCTATGCTTCCGTGCGCTGCGACATTCGCCGTATTCAAACGCTCAAGGATGGCCAGGACGCTATTGGTAACCGCACCAAGTTGAAAGTGGTGAAAAATAAGGTTTCCCCACCGTTTAAGATTGCTGAATTTGACATCATGTACGGGGAAGGAATCTCCAGGGAATCCTCGATTATTGACCTTGGCGTAGAAAACGGCTTCATCAAGAAGTCCGGTTCGTGGTTCACCTATGAAGGGGACCAACTGGGGCAGGGTAAGGAAAAAGCCCGAAACTTCTTGAAGGACAACCCGGAGTTAGCTGATGAGATTGAAAAGAAGATCTTTGTAAAGCTAGGCGTTGGTGAGGCAGCGGCGGATGCCGCAGCAGAGGGCGTGGCTATGGACGTTCCGGGTGCTGATGACCCTTTGAGTGATGATTCGGTGGATTTGGTTCCAACCGTTGACTTCGACGATGACTAAGACGCCCTCACAAGATTGGATATAGTTTATGAACAAGCCCGCCCCTGAAAAGCTGGAAAAGTTGCGCAAAGCGCTAGAAAACTTTGAATCCGGTGATTCAGGCGGCGGGCTTTTTGATGAGCAACTGGAGACAGAAAAATCCAGCGTCCGCAGCCGCGCCTTGTTGCTCCTTGACCAGCGTGGCAGGTCCAGGCAAGAACTGCGTCACAGGTTGCTGCGGCTGGATTTTGCTCCGGAGATTGTTGATGAGGTTTTGGATGACTTGGAAAGGGTCCGGCTCATCGACGACTTCGCCTTTGCCCAGGAGTGGGTCAGGCAACGCCACGCAGCTAAAGGAAAGTCCGCTGCGGTCCTAGAGCAAGAACTTGTCCGCAAAGGGGTCGGGGAAGCGGCGCGTAACCAGGCGTTGGAACAGGTCACCGCCGAGTCTGAGGAGGAAATTGCGTGGAAACTGGCGCGCAAAAAGGCGCGGTCCATCAAAGAAATTCCGCAGGGGCGTCAGGAAAATGACAAGGTCCTCAGACGCGTGGTGGGTGTGCTAGCGCGAAGAGGTTTTTCGATGGGCGTGGCTTTGCCCGTTGCAAAAGAAGCCATCAGCGAGCGCTGCCAGGAGCTTTCTTAAGACTCCACAGTTGACGGAGCGGTATCCCAGTGGCGCGCCCCGGAAAGCGAAACCGGCCTGCACGCTTCCTTGGGGGAGCGTCCAGGCCGGGAATCCGCGAGTGTGGCTAGAGAAGTATTACTCTGCCGGGTTGCGGATCTGCTTGTACTGCGGGTTGTGCCAGTCAGCGTTGACTTGGTCTTTAGTTTCCAGACCCTGGTCTTCGTGGTGTGGGACCTTGGCCACAATGTTCTTGCGGGCGCGTCCGGCGCGAAGCTGGTGCTCAATTCGCTCGGCTAGCTTTGTCAAACCCCAGTTGATGATGATCATGATGAGGGCAACGACGATGAGCGAGGCAAAGAAGTTCTTGTTGTAGGACGCGGATTGAATACCGGAACGGACAACTTCCACGTAGCCAATCTGGTAACCCAGCGCGGAGTCTTTCAGTGCAATGACCATTTGCGATATCAACGCCGGAAGCATTGCCGCCGTAGCCTGGGGCAGCAAGATGCGGTACATAGTCTGCCGGTGTGACAGGCCAAGCGCTTTGGCTGCCTCAGTTTGGCCGTTTGGCAGAGACTTGATGCCGGCGCGGAGGATTTCCGCGATGACAGATCCGTTGTAGAGCGTCAGTGCGAATACCACTGCGCTAAAGCCCAACTGCCGGGAGGGGACAACGTTGTAGACGGCGAACATCTGGTAGGCGAAGATCATCAGTAGCAGCACCGGAATGGCGCGGAAGAACTCCACGACGACGCCACAGAAGGTTCGGATGATCTTGCTCTCGGACAGACGTCCAAGGCCAAAGAGGACGCCGAAGACCACAGCGAACAGGATGGAGGCGATTGCCGCCAGGATTGTGCCCTTTAGACCTGGCAGGAGGTACGTAGTCCACGTGTTGGAGTTGAGGAACGGCGTCCACAGTTTTGCCGCGAGCTGGCCCTCATTGTGAAGGGTCCATAAGATCCAGGCGATTGCTAGTGCAACGAAGACTGCGGTAGCGATGGTGATGATGGTGTTTAAACGGCGGCCTTTAGGGCCCGGTGCGTCGTAGAGGACGGTAGCGCGTACTCCCATTATTTCTTCACCGCCATTTTCTCAGAAAGTTTGCCAAGTCCTAGTCCCATAGGGAGGGTTAACGCCACGAAACCTGCTGCGAAGATCAAGAAAATGATGAAAAGCTGGCTGGCGTGCATTTCGATGGTTGATTTCATCACCAGGGACGCTTCCGCAACACCGATTGCGGAGGCAATAGTGGTGTTTTTGGTCAATGCAATCAAGGTATTACCCAAAGGTACGATCGCGGCTCGCAGTGCTTGGGGAAAGATGATCTTGCTAAAAGTTTGGCTGAAGCTAAGCCCCAAGGACCGTGCGGCCTCGGCTTGTCCGAAAGACACGGTATTAATGCCGGAGCGCAGGGACTCCGCTACAAATGCAGCGGTGTAGATGGTGAAGCCCACGATAGCCAGGCGGAAGTTGTTGTCCACAATGAAGGTGGGGGACTCCCGGTTAGCAAGGGTGAGACCCAGGTTTTGGTAGAGGCCAAAGGAACAAAACAAAATGATCAGGGTCAGGGGAGTGTTTCGCACGATGGTGATGTAGCTGGTTGAGATACGACGCAGCACGCTCACGGGGGAGACTCGCATGGCGGTCAGTATGGTGCCCAGGATCATCGCGCCAATGGCGGACCAGAAGGTCAGCTGAATGGTCAGCCAAAAGGCCGGCCACAGGGCTGGTCCTAGTTGGTTCCACATGGAGCTCATGATTTCTCCTTGAATGAGGGAAAGGGCAAGAGCAGCTCTTGCCCTTTCCAGTCGGGATGTGGGTGATGAAAAGGATTAGGAGTTCAGGAAGCTCAGGTCACCTGGGGTGCCTGGGTCGATTTCGTCGCCTGCGCCCAGGTTGGCGGAAACGATCTTGTCGAACTCGCCGGAGTCGAGCATCTCATTCAGGGCGGCGTTTACAGCGTCAGTGCCAGCCTGGTCGTCCTTCATCAGGCCAATACCGTAGTACTCATTGGTGAAGGGCTCACCGTCTTTGTCAAGCTTGACTACCTTGAACTCGCCTGGGGTCTGAGCGGCGTAGCCGTTGAGGATGGTTGCGTCAGTGGACAGGGCGTCAACGTTGCCCTGGGACAGAGCCTCAACACAGGATGAGTAGGTGTCGTATTCCTGCAGCTGCACGGTAGGCAGCGCTTCCTTGATCTTCTGTGCCGGGGTGGATCCGGTAACCGAGCAAAGAATCTTGCCGTCCAGGTCTTTAAGGCCCTTGATTTCGGTGTTGGATTCCTGGGTCAGCAGCGCTTGGTGAGTCAGCAGGTACGGGCCGCCAAAGTTTACGGACTCAGCACGGGAGGGGTTGATGGAGTAGGTAGCAGCAATGAGGTCTACCTCGCCGTTTTGGATTAGGGTCTCGCGCTGCGCGGAGGGGGTCTCGCGCCACTCAATTTCTGGCGCGTCCCAGCCGTTTTCTTCGGCGATGTGGTTGACAACGTAGGTGGCTACGTCCACGTCCAAGCCGGACATCGAGCCGTCGCCCTCGCGCAGGCCCAGGCCAGGCTGGTCGTACTTGGTACCCAGGGTAACGCTCCCGGATTCGATTGCTTCGAGCAAGCTCTGGCCTTCACCGGCGGAGTCGCCGCAGGCGGTGAGCAGGGTAGCGGCTAGGGCTACAGATGAGATGGATGCGATGGTGCGGAAGTTCTTGTTCAACATGGTAAAGCTCCTTGTTTCGGAAAATTGTATGAAAAAGAGGATGTGTAGCTAAGTGAAAATTAGTGCAGAATCTTGCCAAGGAAGTCCTTGGCGCGGTCGGTCTGCGGGTTGGTGAAGAATGACTCAGGATCGGTGTCTTCGACAATCTGACCATCTGCCATAAATAGAATGCGGTGCGCTGCCTTGCGCGCAAAGCCCATCTCGTGGGTTACCACGACCATGGTCATGCCTTCGCGGGCTAGGTCGGTCATGACGTCGAGGACTTCGTTGACCATCTCGGGGTCCAGCGCGGAGGTGGGCTCATCGAAGAGCATCACCTTTGGCTTCATGGCTAGGGCGCGGGCAATAGCCACGCGTTGCTGCTGTCCGCCAGAGAGCTGCGCGGGGTACTTATCCGCCTGGTTGGCAATGCCCACGCGTTCGAGTAGTTCCATGGCCAGCTTGTCCGCGTCAGACTTGGACATCTTACGCACCTTGGTGGGCCCCAAAGTTACGTTGTCTTTGATGGTCAGGTGCGGGAAGAGGTTGAAGCTTTGGAAGACCATGCCCACGTCGGCGCGCAGGCGGGCCAATTCCTTGCCTTCTTCCGGAAGTTTTTCACCGTCGATGTAAATGCTGCCATCATCGATGGTTTCCAGCCGGTTGATAGTGCGGCATAGCGTAGATTTGCCGGAACCCGAAGGGCCCAGAACTACCACCACGTCGCCTCGACCTATTTCCAGATCGATGTGAGTTAGAGCTTGAAAGTCATCGAAGAATTTGTTGACACCGTTGATGCGGATCATCGGTGGTTCTACCGCAATATCAGACATGTCACCTTTCCTTCTTAAATGTGAGTTGGGGCATAAGGGAATTTTAAGGTCTTTGGAGGTTAAAACAAATTTAATTGGGATAACAACTCGGTAACGGAGTAAGGCAACAGATCCCTCCGTGAAAGCCGCTTGAGAACCGCCGAGCTGCTCGTTTTTAACGTAATTATCGGCGTATATGCTGGTCGGTGCACCGCAGCCCGGAGGTGCTAGCTCCTTCCGTACGGGCGGGGACGATGTCCGTGGCTTCGTAAACGAATGTTCAATGTTTTACCCCCGCGGGGCAACGCGAGTCTTATCTTTATAGCCACCAAACGGCAATGCACCATGGGTTAGGAGATGAGCTGCAAGGAAACTACAATGGCGCAACGTGATTACTTCGAATTCCCACGTGAAAACCCCGGAATCTTCATCTTCTGCTGCGCCGCGCACTTATGAGGTCCGCACCTTCGGCTGTCAGATGAACGTCCATGATTCGGAGCGTATTTCTGGTCTCTTGGAAGAAGCCGGTTACACGGCTGCAGGTGAGGACGCGGAGCCAGATCTGGTAGTTTTCAACACCTGCGCCGTGCGGGATAACGCGGATAAGCGCCTGTACGGAACGCTGGGAGCCCTGCGGAAGACTAAACAGAACCGGCCTGGAATGCAGATTGCCGTCGGTGGTTGCCTGGCCCAGAAGGACAAGGACGCCGTGGTGTCCCAGGCGCCGTGGGTGGACGCGGTGTTTGGCACCCACAACATGTCGGCGTTGCCAGCTTTGTTGGAGAGGGCGCGCCATAACAACAAGGCCCAAGTGGAAATTGTGGACGCTTTGGAAGCGTTCCCGTCTGTTCTGCCGGCCAAACGGGAGTCAGCTTATGCCGGCTGGGTATCTGTTTCGGTGGGCTGCAACAACACCTGCACTTTCTGTATTGTTCCCTCCCTTCGCGGCAAGGAAGAAGACCGCCGTCCCGGGGATATTCTCAGTGAAGTACAGGCTTTGGTTGACCAAGGGGTACTTGAAGTTACCTTGCTGGGCCAAAACGTCAACTCTTATGGCGTCAACTTTGCGGATCCGGATCTCCCGCGCGACAGATTCGCCTTTTCTAAATTGCTGGCCCAGGTTAGCCAGATTGAGGGGCTAGAGCGCCTACGTTTTACCTCCCCGCATCCGGCGGAGTTTACCTCCGACGTCATTGATGTCATGGCCGAGAATCCCACTATCTGTCCGCAACTACATATGCCCCTGCAATCGGGGTCGGATGCAGTTCTCAAGGCCATGCGCCGTTCCTACCGCTCCCGCAAGTTCATGGCCATAGTCGATGAGGTCCGCGCAAAACTTCCCGATGCCGCCATCACCACCGACATCATCGTGGGTTTCCCGGGGGAGACCGAGGAGGATTTCCAGGCCACCATGGACATTGTTCGCAGGGCCCGGTTTAGCTCCGCGTACACCTTCCAGTATTCCCCGCGACCCGGAACCCCGGCTGCGGAGATGGATAACCAGGTGCCCAAGGCTGTAGTCCAGGACCGTTTCGAGCGTTTGGTGGCGCTTCAAGATGACATCCAGGCGGAAGAAAACGCCAAGTTGGTTGGCACCGAGGTGGAGCTTTTGGTGCAGGCCACGGGTGGCCGCAAGAATGATCAGACGCACCGCCTGACCGCCAGGGCTCGCGACGGGCGGTTGGTCCACTTCGCGCCCGTGGACGCGAAGGGCAAGGACCTCTCCGCTGACATTCGCCCCGGGGACGTGGTGACCACCACGGTAACGGGCTCAGGTTCCTTCTTCTTGGTCGCGGATTCCGGGGTCACCCAGCACCGGAAGACCCGCGCGGGTGACATGTCCGCTGCAGGTAAGACGCCAACAACCGCACCCATTGGTGTTGGGCTGGGCCTGCCCACCCTTGGCAAACCCGCCCCGGTTGCGCAACCTGCGGGTAAGGATTCCTGCGGTTGCTAAAAACAAGAGTAGGTTAAGAGGGGATATGAGTAGAGCAAAGGAAATCACGGAAGCGGTAGAAGCCGAACGCCAGGCGGCAAAGAACCTTGACCTTGGCGGTCAACTGCCGTTTTTCATCGTGGCCTTAGTGCTCTTTACGGCTTTCCTAGCTTTACCTTTCTCCGCTACTTCCCGGGGTTTTGAGGTATTCACCGGCGCGGCCAGTATTTCGCCGATGGAGGCGGTATTTTGCTTTGCTAGCGCCGCCGCCATGGTGATGACGGTGGTCACGCTTATGACCAAACGCACAAAGATCGGCTGGATTGCCTGGATGCTTTCGGGCTTTTCCTTCTTCGCGGCTATCTGGGCTTTCTGGGCCCTGGGCTTTAGTGGCGGGGCCGGCGTGGGTTTCTTCGTTGCAGTGTTGGCTGATCTTGTGGCGCTGGTGGGCTTTTCACTGGTAGCCATGCGTAAGTCACCGGAGCAACTGGCCGCGCAGGAGCGGGTGCGCCGGGTGTCCGGGCAGCTCGATGAGGTTGGGGACCTCCAGCAGAAGTCTCGGACGGGATACACGGCTGGTACTTCTGCTAATCGCGCGCCTAGCCCGATTGTTGATGACCGCAGGGCACAGGCCGCCGCCCGCTACAAGCGTCAGCAGTCCCGCGGGGAATAAGTTCCCGCTACTTTTGGACGCGCATTGGTCGCGTCTAGAGATCAAGCTCCCAAGCCTCAGAAGTGGATATAACCTCCGCACCTAAACGCTGGTTTATCCTCAGCATCGCAGGGTCATCACCGGCCACGGAGGTATAGGTGCGCGTAACACCCGGCCACAGCTTGGCGCAGGCGCGCAGTGCTGCGAGCTTGGCGGCCCACGCGAATCCCCGCATACGGCAGTCGCGGTGGGTGACGGTAAGAGTCCATTCGGCTACTTCGGGGTCCCCGTGATCCTGGCGCGAAAGCTCCGCCATGGCCACGATCTGGGACTTGCGAATAAGTGCCACAAGCAAGGTATGGGCCCTGCGGTCGCGTAGCCTGGCGTAGGCATCAGCCAAGCGCGCTGGCGTCCACACGATAGGCTCTACGGTCAAGGTGCCGTTGTGAGCGTCGGTGGAGGCCACCGTGAGCAAATCCAGAACCTGGCCAAGGTAGTCTGGGCAAATGTCATAATCGGGCCACACCCGCACCATGGTGTGCTTGTCTAACATGGGTACCGGTGGGTTATCTGGCACCGCAATTTTCATCTGCTGCTCGCTATGCTTAGGCACAAACCCCAACTGAGCGTAGCTTTGGGCCATGGGATCAAAGGAACAATCCTTGCCGCGCGGGAATAAAACCCCAACCTGGACCCGGCTGCGCCCGAGCTTTTTCACCAGCTCCAGCGCCTGCGCTGCCATCCAGTCGGTTAGGCGCCGGCCCTCAGCCGAAAGGTCTTCTCCCGGCATGGGTAAGTACTCAACGTCGAGGATGCATTCAACTTCGGCATTGCTGGTTTCTTCTAGAAGCGGCAAGGAGATGTGGATAAATCCCACAAAGTCCAGCTCCGGCATGGGGCCTACCGCAGGGATGAGGGGCAAACCCAGCTCAGATACTTCGCATAAGGGCGCGGCCCCGGCGGATACAGGAAAGAGGTAAGTCTGGGATTCGGTGGAACCCTTCAACCTGTTGAGCACGCGCTCCGGGGAGGTAGAGGCGGCGCTATCTCCGGTGGCTTCCTGGGCGGCTAAGTTGGCCATGAACACGAAGGTCAAGACCGCGTCGGAAGGCGTGGCGGAATCTCCTGCTCCTTGGGCTTGCGGGCTGCGCGCCTGGGCGGACCCGGACAAAGGTGTAGCCAGGTGGCGCCCTGGTGGGGGCGCGACCTGGCTGAGGTGAAACGTCATCTACTGATCATCTACAGCTGCGGCGGCGGTATCTGCCCACTGCTGCCACTGTGCAGCCTGTTCGTTAAGTTCAGCAGCCTTTTTGGCGTTGCCCTTGTTGGAGGCGGCTTCGGCCTGCGCCTTCAGGTCGTCCGCACGGGACTGGAATTGGGCAACGCGGGCTTGAACTTCAGGATCCGTCCGGCGCCACTGGGCGCTCTCCGCGTCAGAGACGCGCTTTTCCAGAGCCTGAATCTTGTCTTCGTATTCGCGAACGCGATCGCGGGGAACGAAGCCTACTTCTTCCCACTTCTCCTGGAGCTCACGAAGTTTGTTCTTGGCGGCGTCAATGGATTTTGCGGGATCAATCTGGGGGTCGTATTCAGCCAGGAGAGCGTCTTTGGCTTCCGCGTTGGCCGCAAATTCCTTGTCGCGTTCGTTGTTGATCGCGTTACGGGCGTCAAAGAAGTGGTCCTGCGCGGCGCGGAAGGCGGCCCACAGTTTGTCATCTACTTCGCGTGGGGCCCGGCCGGCGGCCTTCCACTCGGTCATTAGGTCGCGGAATGCGTGGGCGGTCTCACGCCACTCGGTGGAGTCCTTGAGGGCCTCGGCGCGCTCGACGAGTTCTTCCTTGAGCTTCTTGGCGGCGGCGCGGCCACGGTCGAGCTCGGCGAAGTGCGCGCCACGGCGCCGGTTGAAGGCATCGCGGGCGCGGGAGTAGCGCTTCCACAGGCCGTCATCGGTCTTGCGGTCAATGCCGCGGATTTGCTTCCACTCTTCGAGGATGTCGCGGATGCGGTCACCGGCGGTCTTCCAATCGGTAGAATTTTCTGCGATGTCCTCAGCCTCAGCTGCCAGCTTTTCCTTCGCGGCAATAGCTTCACCGCGGCGGCGGGCTTTTTCGGCCTGCGCTTGCTCGCCGGCTACTTCGGAATGCGCGATGATGTCATCCAAGCGCTTGTCCAGTGCATCAAGGTCACCTACCACGGTGGCGGTGGGAAGGGTTTCTTTCAGCTCGTGAGCGGTCTTTTTGATGCCCTCCGCCTCACCCGGGTGAGCCTTGAGTCGAGTCTCTAAAAGCTCGACCTCCGTGGCTAGATCGTCGTAGCGCTTGCCGTAGTGAGCCAGCCCCTCTTCGGGGGTCCCGGCTTTCCATTGGCCAACTTCGCGCTCCCCGTCCCGGGTTTTAACAAAGACGGTTCCATCTTCGGACACGCGACCAAACTTGGAGGGGTCAGATGCAGGGGGGAGCTGAACTGGAATTGGTGTATCTAGGCCTGGGGTTGCCCCAGACTTAGCTGAAGCGGCTGCTCCAGGTCGAGGTCCCGGCCGGGGGCCGGGCTTTGGCAGGTTGCCTGGGGTTGGAGTGGAAGAGGTCAAGATACTGCACCGTCCTTTTATTTCAGTACGTGCACCGTTAGCGGGCGAAGATAAAAACTACATTCTCACTTTACCTGGCCTGGCGCGCCTTTGTTGCGGTATGGGTCACTTTAACCAAATAAATCCCTTTAAGGCGAGGTCTAGCTCAACGCGGCCCCTTGTGGTCTGAGGGAATGCTTGCCCGCGCGATGGTTCTCCCGGCCGGATTACCCGGATACAATGGTTGGGATATGGCTTATTTACTCATTGTTCCCTCCTCGCCGGCCTTGGTCGAAGAGCTAGCGCCCGCAGACCCTGCTTCGCGGCGCTTAAGGCACGTGGCACGCCGGATGGGGCGGCAGTATTTGCCGCCGGAGCACCCGCCGAAGCTCGATATCGTTTGTTCGCAGGACAAAAAATGGCGCACTGGTATCGCCGGTTCTTTCCGGGCGTGGGGTGCGCCACATACCCAGGTAGGTTCAGGAAATTTCCTCGGGGAGTTGGTGGTCAGGTACATCTTCCCGGCCGTCCCGGTGGGAACAGTTGCCACTCGCCTGTGCGATGTCGAGCACGGGGCGGGTGCCGTAACAGCGGTTGCCATAGACGGCAGCGCGGGGCTAACGGCCCGAGCCCCGCTTGCCCTAGTTCCACACGCAGAGCGGGCCCACCAATGGTGTCTGTCCGTTCTAGCCGGTGCGCGCCCAGAGGTGCCTAGCGAATCCTGGTTACGCGAGGCTGGCATAATAGAGCCCAGTATGTGGATTGAACTGGCTAACATATCACCGCGTCACGCGGTAGTCTTGGCGGAAGATTCCAGCCTGGGCGTTGGACGCTTTGTAGCCCACTGGGAGGTGTAGGAGATGATGAGACCAATTGCTGTGGTAGGTCCTACCGCCTCGGGAAAATCCGCGCTAGGCCTAGAGCTTGCACATCAGCTAGATGGAGAGATCGTTAACGTAGATTCCATGCAGCTCTATCGTGGCATGGACATTGGTACCGCTAAGCTTTCCCCCGCTGAGCGGGAGGGCATCCCTCACCACCAGCTTGACGTCTGGGACGTGAATGAGCGGGCCTCGGTGGCTCGCTACCAGGAGGAAGCGGTGGCGGACGTGGAGGCCATCATGTCGCGCGGGAAAGTTCCCATTCTGGTGGGCGGTTCCATGCTCTACGTGCAATCCGTGGTAGATGACTGGCAATTTCCCCCCACCGATCCCAAGGTCCGGGCAAAGTATCAGGCGCGGCTAGATACAGTTGGGATAGACAAATTGCACGCTCAACTTGCGCAGCTCGATCCCCAGGCAGCGGCCGTTATTGAGGACAAAGACCCCCGGCGTACCGTGCGCGCGCTAGAGGTTATCGAGCTGACCGGAAAACCCTTCCAAGCAACCCAACCCCCCAAGAACCAGACTCCCCGGTGGGGCACCCTCATGCTGGGGCTTAGGACTACCGCGGACTGGCTCAACCCGCGTATTGAACAACGCGCGCACCTGATGTTTGACAGCGGCCTGGTCGAGGAAGTCGAACGGCTGAAAACGCAGGGGTTAGTCGAGGATTCAACGGCGGGCAGAGCCATCGGCTACGCCCAGGTATTCCAAGCTCAGCGGGGAGAGCTCACCTGGGAGCAGGCGGTGGAGCGTACCATCATCGGTACTCGCAGATACGTACGCCGCCAGCGGTCGTGGTTTAACCGAGATCCGCGCATTCATTGGATCGACGCCACCGCACACCCCACGGCGCAGGCCTTGGAAATCGTGCGCGAACATTACTGATAGATTTTGGAGGAATAATGGAGTTTGCCAAGGGGCATGGTACGGAAAACGGCTTTGTCATCATCGAAGATTTTAACGCCAGTAACATCTTGGAACCGCAGCGCGTAGCGGCTTTATGCGACAGGCGTGCCGGGATTGGCGGTGATGGCCTGTTGCGGGTTGTCCGGGCCGGGGCGTTGGTGGAAGCCGGGGAATTAGCGGAATTATCCGCCGGGATTGCAGCGGATGACTGGTTTATGGACTACCGCAACGCGGACGGCTCCGTCGCGGAGATGTGCGGTAATGGCACGCGGGTGTTTGCGCACTGGCTGCGCTCACGCGGACTCGTGGACTCTGACGAATTTGTCGTGGGGACCCGGGCCGGCGCTAAGCCGGTGAGGGTGAGTTCTTTTAATGAGACGGATGCTGAGGTCACCGTGGAGATGGGGCCGGTGGAGGTTACCGGCCTTTCTACCGCCGTGATGGGTGGGGTTAAATTCGCCGGTCTGGCAGTTGACGTTGGTAATCCTCATCTGGCTGCCGTGATTCCAGGGTTGACCCCAGAGGATCTGGGGGCTATGGAGTTCGCGGCTCCCCAGTTCGATGGAGAATTTTTCCCCCAGGGGGTCAATGTTGAAGTCTTGACACCGCTGGTTGACGGGGCCACCCACATGCGTGTTTTCGAACGCGGCGTGGGGGAGACAAGGTCGTGTGGGACAGGCACGGTGGCTACAGCGGTTGCTGCACTTGCCGATGCCGCCCAACACACAGGTACCGTCCAAGTCCGCGTCTCAGGGGGACAGGTTGAGGTAGAAATTCGCGAGGATGGAACTAGCCTTACCGGGCCGTCCAAGATCGTGGCAGTCGGGCAGACCAGCCTGTAGGACGTTCGGCCCTCCCAGGGGCACGATTGCTGGCCGCCGGACCCTTCCGTGCGAGGAACGCTAGGAAGGCCCCTTGGAGTTATAGTCGGTGCCTAGCGCCTTGGCCGCACGCCTGGCGCGCATCCAGCTCTCCCGCAGATCATCGGCGCGTTGATCCGTGACGTTGAGCAGTTTTTCCAATTGCGAAGGCGTCAGAGTGGGGTCCGCCAGCCGGGCGGGCAGCCTATTGAGGTACCTGGCCGCGGACGTGTACTGGTGGTGGAAATCCTCGATTTCGGGGTTTACCACGTCCAGATCTAGGAGGGCTGGGCGATGGAGCGTTCTGTCAGCTAGCGCCTCCGCCGAGGGGGAGGTTTCAAACCTTTCGAAATCCTCCATGACATCGCGGAGATCTTCAGCAGAAAGTTGAATTGAGGTTCGCAATGCCGCTTCTTCCGAGGCAGCCGGGCGTGCCGTGGCCATCAGCCACACCGCAGCAGCCAAGAAGATCGAGATGATAACACCCGGGACCTTGAGCAATAGCACCAAGGCCACGCAGGCAACGAAGGTTAGAACAACGGACAGCGTTAGCCGCACCTGGTGTGAAGATAGCCCGAAACCCATTGTTACCTCCTCTGGTCTTCTCTAAGTGCGTGTTGTCCTTGGGAACGAATGTGTAAAGAGCTTTGTGAAACGGCAGTTGCCAACTGTTTGTGCCACAGTAGCTTAAACTTGCTAACTAGTGGCCACCGCAGCCACAACCGCCGCTTCCGCAGCCACCCCCGGAACCACAACCGCCACTGGGTAGGGCCACGGCCGCTACCACGAGGGCCGAACCGGATAGTACCGCACCCGGCTCGGGTAGTTCACCACCTAGGGTGTCTGCGGCTAGGCACAGGTCGAAGGGTAGAATGCCGTCCATCACGGCGTGGATGAACTTCTCACCCGTGAGCTGGTTGTGACGCCAGTTGGCCTCCACCACGCGGGCGGCAAAGTTACCGGCGGCGGTAGGGGTTTCCGGGGAATTGTTGTCAACTATTTCCGCACCAGGGGAAGTGAAAAACTCCGGGAAACTGCCGTGGGACTGTTCGTAATCTTCAGCCGAGGGGTAGGAAGAAATGTCCAAACCCATAGCGCTGATATTGACTTCCTGCCACTGCTGCGTACCTTCTTCGGCTAGCAGCGGTCCTTGGGCCAGGTTGGCGGTGAGGTGAAGCTTGGACTTGCCAAAGGGATCGATTACGTCCACGAAAGCTAGGACGTCGTTGAGCATATCGATGTGGGCAAACGCTTTGGTCACACCGTCGAACCCGATGAAAGTGGCAAAAGGTTCTACTGCCAAGATGTTTAGTTGCGCACCGGATGGGTCGCTGAATTGGATGAGTTGGCCGCCGCGAACCTCACCGGTGACTGCCAACTGGTTGGTGGAGATGGCGGCTTCAACGGCGTCTTGCCACCGGTCGTATTTAAGTCCTAGAGCTTGCATTTCCGGATGTTGCGTGGCCGTGTTGTCAACGTTGCCCATGGGAATAATTCCTAGCTATCTAGTCGGAAGTTTACTTATACCTCCAACCCTATAGGCTAAGTGTAAATTCCCACAATCTGAAAGAACTTGTGAAACGAAGTTAAATCTCCGACCATCGGTGGGAAACTTGCCCCCGGGTTCCGCTCTTGCGCAGCGGTAATGTCTGTATAACGGTTTGTAAGCTGTGGGCGAAAATATTGGCGGTTTAGTGCCATCGCGTGGAACAATAGGTCAGTATATGACAGATAAGAATTCACAATCGCATGACGAATTGTTGGCTCACGCATTCCGTGACAGCCAGGCAGAGCCTTCCTCGAAAGAAGCTAACAGCAGTGACGGTGCTGCGGGCGGAGAAGGCCGAACTACACTAGATTCACTTAACCCCACCATAGGTGAGCTCGAACTTGCCGAGCGCAACGCCTTCCGCCGGGTGACCAGCTCAACCTCCATCCGCGCAGAGGACACCACCGATGGCTACGAGGTGGAGTACCGAAAGCTCCGCCTCGAGCAGGTCATCCTGGTCGGTATCTGGACCGAGGGGACCGCCGCCGAGCTTGAAGCTGACATGGCAGAGCTGGTGCAGCTTACTGAGACCGCCGGAGCGGAAGTCGTGGAGTCGCTCTACCAGAAGCGGGATAAACCAGACCCGGCCACCTACATCGGCCGCGGTAAGGTTAGTGAGCTCAAAGAAGCCGTGGCCTCCACAGGCGCTGACACCGTCATTTGTGACGGCGAACTCCAGCCCGGTCAATTAACCGCCCTGGAACGCGAGCTGGATACCAAGGTGATTGATAGGACCATGCTGATCCTGGATATCTTCGCGCAACACGCAAAATCCAAAGAAGGTAAAGCGCAGGTCTCACTGGCTCAGCTTGAGTACCTGTACACCCATACCCGTGGTTGGGGAGGAAGTCTCTCCCGTCAGGGCGGTGGCCGCGCTGGTTCCAACGGCGGCGTTGGTCTCCGTGGTCCCGGTGAGACCAAGATCGAGACGGACCGGAGGCGTATCCGCACTGAGATGGCACGGTTGCGCAAGGAACTGCGCGGGATGAAGACTGCCCGCGATATCAAGCGTTCGCGGCGCGACAACTCCGCTATCCCGCAGATTGCCATCGCCGGCTATACCAACGCTGGAAAGTCCTCGCTCATCAACGCGATGACGGGTGCCGGCGTGCTGGTAGAAAACGCACTCTTTGCCACCTTGGATCCCACTACCCGCCGCGCGGAGCTGGGCGACGGGCGCAGCGTAGTATTTTCCGACACCGTAGGCTTCGTGCGCCACCTGCCCACCCAGTTGGTGGAGGCCTTCAAGTCAACCTTAGAAGAGGTACTGGGAGCGGATCTGATGCTCCACGTAGTCGACGGTTCAGATCCTTTCCCGCTCAAACAAATCGACGCCGTGAACAAGGTCATTTATGACATTGTCAAAGAAACTGAGCAGCAGGCACCACCAGAGATAATCGTCATTAATAAAATTGATGAGGCGGATCCCCTCGTCCTGGCAGAGATCCGACACGTATTGGACCGCGATAATGTGGTGTACGTTTCCGCTAAGACCGGTGAGGGAATTGACGAGCTCACCGCCCGGATCGAGCTTTTCCTTAATTCCCGCGACAGACACGTTGAACTACTGGTGCCTTTTGACAGAGGTGAGGTAGTCTCGCGGGTACACCGCCTAGGGACTGTGAGGTCGGAGGAATATGTGGGCGAAGGCACCAAGCTCGACGTTCGGTTGCCCGAGTCGCTAGTGGCGGAGCTGGAGCAATTTATCGTCACAGACCTCGCTAACGAACCAGAAGAGCAGTTGGTCCAAGAATTGCCACCGGAATTACAGCACGAGACCGCGCCGGAACCAACTCAAGAGTTCCCACCTGCACCGCAGGCCGGCGAAAATCGTTACAACGCGTAGGTAAATGGAGCCCCTTGTCCTCCCCAGCTGCACCGGCTCCGGCACTTGCGCCGAGCCGGTGCAGCTTTGCGGGCGGCTTTGTTCTTCATTTCCCAAACGTCGGTTGGTCAGTGATAATGAAACCTTGTGAGTAAAATAATTGGATGGACCGTCCACGGCGACGGCCGAAAAATCGCCCCTGGGGCGGTAGTAGCGCCTGAAGAACGGCTGAGTTGGCCGCGCACGGTGGGCATCGGCATGCAACACGTGGTGGCTATGTTCGGTGCCACTTTGCTGGTGCCAACCCTGACCGGTTTTCCGGTAAATACGACGCTGTTATTCTCGGGTCTGGGAACCATCATATTCCTACTGATAACCCGCAATAGGCTGCCTTCTTACCTGGGCTCATCTTTCGCCTTCATCGCACCACTAATGGCCTCGCAAAATCAGGGATTTGGCGCTCAAACCGGATCTATCCTGGTCACCGGCCTAGCATTGGTGCTGATTGGATTCATAGTCAAGGCCGCCGGCCGCAAAGTTATTGACGCGGTGATGCCACCCACAGTTACCGGTGCCATCGTGGCACTCATCGGCTTGAACCTAGCACCCGCCGCGACCACCAACTTTCAATCTCAGCCCCTAATAGCGACGGTAACTATGGTGACTATTGTCCTGGCTACTATCGCCGGGCGCGGAATGATTGCCCGGTTAGGAATCCTGATCGGCGTAGTTGTGGGCTGGGTCTTTGCCGCCATAACCGGGAACCTAGGGGAAGGCGCGGCGCAGGCAATCGACGAAGCTGACTGGCTAGGATTACCGGAGTTTAATACCCCCGAGTTTAATCTCTCCGCCATAGCCGTAGCACTACCCGTTCTAGTGGTACTTATCGCCGAGAACGTGGGCCACGTCAAGGCAGTTTCCGAGATGACCAAGCGGGACTTGGATGACCTAGCCGGTGACGCCCTGGTAGCTGACGGAATTGCCACGGCGCTGGCTGGCGGGTTTGGCGGTTCAGGGACTACCACCTACGCCGAGAACATTGGCGTGATGGCCGCCACCCGGGTGTACTCGACCGCAGCGTACTGGGTTGCCGCCGGTTTTGCGATTGCGCTAGCCTTTGTTCCCAAATTTGGTGCACTGATTTTCACTATCCCCACAGGCGTCCTAGGCGGGGCAACCATGGTGCTGTACGGATTAATCGGAATGTTAGGTATCCGGATCTGGCTCGATAACAAGGTCAATTTCAATAATCCTGTCAACCTCACCTGCGCCGCCGTGGCTCTGGTGGCCGGTATCGGCAATCTGACGTTAACCCTGGGGAGTGTAGCTTTAGAGGGGATCGCCTGGGGCTCAGTAGGCGTCATCGTTGCCTATCCGGCGGCTACCTGGCTCTACGGACACCTGGGAGAGGGCGCCGGTACACATCGGGCCTCCTAGATTTCGAGACTCCTCCCTATCCGGGTGGCCTGTTAGAATTGAATTAGCTAGCCCTATACCGCGCATCTTCGAAAGCTGAGCGCGTCCGGTAAGTCAAAAGTGCACAACACCACCCCCGGAGGCCCCACATGGGTAGACACAGCGCGGTAGCTCAGCGGAGTGCCGCGCCGTGGCGGAAAAGCGCACAAACCTTGCACCGACTTAGCTGGCGCACAGTACTGGCCAACAAGCTGCGCCTTTCACTTACCGTCCTAGCAGTGTTACTAGGTACCTCCTTCGTGGCAGGGTCCATGATGTTTACCAACTCCTTGGGGAAAATCTTTGACTCCGCAGTCGAAGATGTATTCGTTGGCGTTGACGTGGTCATGCACTCCAACCGGATTGCCGGCGCTAGCGCCGACTTGTTCAGCCCCGGTGCTGGTACCTCCGGAGTGGGTGGAGTGGATGCGACGATTGTCCAAACCTTGCGCGCAGATCCCCATGTTTCCGGGGTTGCGGTGCAGGGGGCTACCGCAATTGTGGTAGCCGATGATGAGCGCAAACCTTTCCAGACCGGAGCCAATATATCTTCCATCGCGCCGTGGTATGACGCGGAGCAGGCGGTGGGGCCCGGAAACGTCATTGTTGAGGGCGCAGCCCCTACCGGAAACGGGGTGGTGGTCAACCGCAAAGCGGCAGAAATCTACGAAGTGGCGGTAGGCGACACCCTAGTTGCGGTAGATCCAAGTTCCCAGCAGGAGTACGTGGTACAGGGCATCTACCAGCCCGGGGCCAGCGCAGCAGACTTGAGTCAAGGCGTGTTACTACTGCAAGCAGAAGGCACATACATTGATACCTACGCCACCGGTGGGTACATCCCCGCAGTACTAATTGGAGGAAGTGACTTAAAGCAACAGCGCCTCACTGCCTACCTGGTTCATACCTACCCCCAGTTTGGATATAGCTCGGCGCAGAAGCTGGCTGAGAGCTTTAATGAAAACTTCTCCCAGGCGCTGAGCTTTGTCAATTACTTCCTCGTAGCTTTCGCCCTCATCGCCTTGCTGGTGGGGTCATTTATCATCGCCAACACTTTTGCCATGATTGTGGCGCAACGCCGGGAAGAATTCGGCTTGCTACGGGCTGTGGGCTGCTCGCGCACTCAGTTGACGGTCTCCGTGATGATCGAGTCAATATTGGTGGCAGTGGTGGGCTCAGCGCTGGGAATCCTAGGCGGGATGGCCTTGGTGCACATTATTCAAGGTGCCTTGGGGGCGTTGGGCATGCCCATTGCAGTAGGAACCATTGGGCTCAACACTAAGTCCGTAGCTTTCCCGCTTTTCCTGGGCATAGTAGTGACAGTTATTAGCGCTTGGGCTCCGGCGCGACGGGCGGGTGCCGTAAAACCAGTGGAGGCCATGCGTACCACGGAAAGTAGCACCCAACCCTCCTTAAAATTGCGCACCCTGGTTGGAGTAGCGTTCATTGCCGTGGGTAGTGTGGCCGCGCTGTGGGCAGCGTTGGTCTCCCCGGAGGACCTGACCACCAAGCCCCGCGCCATCGGAGTCGGGATAGCTGCCTTCGCCATAATAGGGGGAGTGTTCATGGCCTCGCCGGGATTTTCGATTCCGGTAATAGGATTTTTGGGTAAGTTCGTGGCCAGGCCCTTTGGGCCCATGGGGCGGCTAGCTGCTACCAATTCCCGCCGCAACCCCAAGCGTACTGCCACCACCGCCTTCGCGCTGACGCTGGGCATGGCGCTGGTCACCGCGATAGGCATGCTGAGTGCCTCCATGCGCGATAGCATTGAGGACCTGGTGGAGTCAGAAATCGTGGCGGATTTTATTTTGCAAGGCCCTTCCACCAACGGCTTCCCCATCCCCACCAACGCCTTGACTGATGTGCGCGAGGACCCTCTGGTGGATGTTGCGGTAGCGTTTTCCTTCGCTAAAGTCTCGCTTAGCCCAGAGTTGGAAGGGCTGGACTCCCTGCGAGGGTTTCCGGTCACTTTCAGCGCGGACAGGGACGTATCCCGGGTGCTCAAAATACAAGACCCACGCGGCGACTTCAATCTAGGCCAGCCCAATACGTTCATTGCTCGCAATTCCTACGCGGAAAAAATGGGCTGGAAAATTGGCGACACCATTCCGGTCTATGACCTAGACGGCGCAGAGATTAATACAGCAAAGCTCATTGGTACGCACGGAGAAAACCGGATTCTGAAAGATTTCACCCTCTCTACCGCTACCATCGTGGGAACCCCGGCCTATGAAAATGACAACCTGTTCCGGATTGTGGTGGTGGGCAACCAAGAGGTCGCCCAGGAGGAACTCCGTGAGAGTCTGGAGCAGGCAGTGGAAAAATACCTTGTGGTTAGGGTACAAAACTCCAGTGAATACGCCGGCAGTGTAGCTAGCTTGATTAATCAGATGCTCTACATCCTCTACGCACTACTGGCGCTGAGTGTTATCGTGGCCGTGCTGGGGATCGTCAACACCCTAGCGCTCAACGTTATTGAACGGCGACAAGAAATTGGCATGCTCCGGGTGGTTGGAACTAAGCGCAACCAGATCCGTCTGTTGATCATTATTGAGAGCGTGCAGATTGCTCTCTACGGTGCCATCATAGGGGTGATCGTGGGGCTAGGCCTGGGTTGGGCCTTCCTCAAGGTGTTGGGCTCCCAAGGCCTGGACGTCATCTCCGTGCCCTACCTGGTGATAGCCCTCATCATGGTGGGATCTGGATTCGTGGGAGTCCTAGCAGCGCTGTGGCCAGCGCAGAAAGCCAGCAGGACGCCGCCCTTGGACGCAATTTCCAGCTAGGAGCTTGTGCCGCGCACGGGAAGATACGGGCGCGCAGGGCAGGGAGGGTGGTTCCCGCGGCCCCGTGCGGCCTAGGGGGGGGCTCAGATAGCACCTGGGAGCCCCTGGTGCGTTACCGGGCATTCACCCCGGAACAAGCAACGGGGGGCAAGAAAATCCCCGTACACCCCACCTTTTTCAAGGTAGTTAGTACGGGGTTAGCCCACAACCAGGGGCCGTCTTGAGCTTAGGCGTCCAGGTCGGATTCGATCAGAGCCGCAATTTTCTCCACAGCTTCAGCGTTTTCGGAGGTAACGGTGACCTCATCGCCCTGCTCAGCACCAAGTGCCATGATCATGAGGGAAGAGGCTGCATCGGTTTCGTCGTCATCATCCTCATTTCCGGCCAGGGTGAGCAAAATGTCTTCGTCGTACTCACCGGCAGCATCTGCGATAACAGAGGCAGGACGAGCGTGGAGACCTACGGAAGAGCCAACTTTTACAGTTTTGGAAGCCATAATTTACAAGTTCCTTTCGTCTTTAAAAAAGACATGTGATGATTATTCTCCTCCATTGTACGCATCTGCAGCAGCAATCCCGTGAGAGGGGCGATTAAAAATCGGACACGCTTGCACGCCCGGTAACCCGCGACCGGTGTACAGCGAAAACGCCGGTACTTATTCCACTGAGTGGGATCTTCGCGTGGCGGTGCCTACCCCCATATGTGGAGTAGTGAAAGCTACTCCTGGTAGGGATGGTTTCTTCGACCGTTTAGGAGAGGGTGAAAAATTCCCCAGTCGGGGAGCACCGTACGCGCCCCTAAGCGTTCTTAGAGCTCAGTTACCTTAGTCCCTTCGAGGTCTATGTGCTCTGGGCGGGGCACCGAAGTACCCGGCAGTCCGGCGGCAGCGGTGCCGTAGGCCACCGCAGTTCGTAGGGACTCTAAGTAGTCTTTTCCCTGTTCGCGGGCAAGAATGAACCCGGCCAGAGCGCTATCGCCGGCACCCACAGTTGACCTAATCTCGATTTCCGGGGGCTTAGCAACCCACGCGCCGGTGTGGGTTACCAAAATAGCTCCGGCCGCGCCCAGGGTGACCAAAACCTCGCTGATACCCCAAGCATTAACATTTCTAGCTGCCCGGGCAACCTCGCGGTAATCTCCATATCTGGCAAGCTCTTCCAGATAGTCGCCGTCCTCACCAACCAATTGCCCAAGCTCCATGCCGTTGGGCTTAATGAGATCTGGCATAGCGCGGTCAAGTGTCCTGTAGAGGGCCTTGAGATTTTTATCCGAAGTATCGAGTGCGACCTTTGCGCGCGGGTTAGCTGCGTGGACCACTTGGATAAGGGTCGCGTACCAGGCTTCATCAACGCCTCCGGGAAGAGAGCCCGCCAGGACCACGTAGTCAGCGGTGCGTGACGCCTGAGACAGTTGATCGATAATCGCTTGCTGATCTTCTGCAGACAAAACCGGACCAGGCCCGTTGGCTTTCGTGGTGAAGCCATCCGGATCAGTCAGCGTGGTGTTTGTCCTCACAGCGGCGCCCATAGGGACGTTGACGAAGGGAAAATCGGATTGACGGGCTAACTGAATGAAAGGGTCTGTGTCCGCCGCCGGGAAGATTGCTACAGTCTCAGACCCCGCAGCGTGGATCGCGTGAGAGACATTAACCCCTTTTCCTCCGGCTACGCGGGTGACGTCGATAGCGCGGTTAACGCTGCCAACTTTCAGCGAGCTGTCGAGCCTTAAAGTAGCGTCGATGCTTGGGCTAGGTGTCAATGTGACAATCATCGGTGAATTGCGACCTCTCGATATTTTTCTTCCGTGTTTCAACCTGCCAATTTCAAGGAAAGCGGGGCCATTAATAATGCTCCTCGTATCCTCGCTGGAAGTATCAGCACCAAACATATTCTGAAAAGACTGACGCAGCTGGTAGGCAACACGTAAGCTTTAGGATACCAGTGTAAAGATCTTGATTTTCGTCAGGCACTACAGCGCCTACTGCGAATCGCTGACATTTGGGCAATGACTTTGAAAGTTAGGGTTCGCAGGATAAGGTTTCGCCGAGTTTGGTGACTCGAGAATCTTCTCGCTGCTCTCGTTGCGGTACAAGCCGTCTTAGGAGCAAGCTGGTGTTAACTACGTCTATTTTAGGGAGCCATTTCATGGACAATTTCACTACTTCTACGGGAGCGGGAAAGACTGTAATTGGTACCGGAGTTGTCTCCGGTGTTGCATACGCGGAAGCTGTATGGATTAGACCACGCCCGGAACTGCCAAGTAGCGGCCAAGGCGTGAGCCCTGACCAACAGGTCGCAGAGTTCGAGCGCTTTCAAGAAGCCGCCTCTAACGTCTCCGGACGTCTGGAAACCCGGGCCGCTGGCGCTGAAGGTAACGCCGCTGAGGTTCTCAACGCTACCGCAGGTATGGTCAAGGACCGCGGCTGGCATAAAGCCGTGAAGAAGAACATCAACTCCGGTCAAAATGCTGAATTTGCCGTAGTCGGCGCAACCGACAAGTTCGTTGCCATGTTCGAAGCCGCAGGAGGCTTGATGGCTGAGCGCACCACGGACCTCAAAGACGTCCGCGACCGTGTCATCGCGGAACTTCGTGGCGAGCCAGAGCCAGGGCTTCCGAACGTGAAGGGTGAAGCAGTTCTGTTCGCTGATGACTTAGCGCCGGCTGATACCGCGACCTTAGACCGCACCCGCATCAAAGCACTGGTCACCGAACTTGGCGGCCCTACCTCCCACACGGCGATTATTGCCCGCCAGCTGGACATCCCGTGCATCGTTGCGGCGGGTTCCTCTCTGCGCGACATCGAATCTGGTACCAAGGTGTTCGTCGATGGAGCATTGGGAACCGTGTCTACCGATATCGAGGAGACCGTCGCACGCGAGAAAATCGAAGAATATGCCATGATCGCCGAGCGCATCGCCCAATGGCGCGGACCCGCGCAGACCAAGGACGGTAAAAAAGTTCAGTTGCTAGCTAACGTGGCTGACGGCAACGCCGCCCGCATTGCAGCCGACACAGAGGCGGACGGAATTGGCCTCTATCGTACGGAGATGTCGTTCCTTTCCGCGACGGAAGAGCCAACCATCGAAGAGCAGGCGAAAATCTACGGGCGCGTATTCTCCGCCTTCCCGTCCTCGAAGGTAGTCATCCGCACCTTGGATGCCGGCTCTGATAAGCCCATCTCCTATGCAAACATGGAGCACGAGGACAACCCCGCCCTTGGCGTGCGTGGCCTGCGTATTGCCCGGGACAACGAGGCTTTGCTCACCCGCCAGCTCGACGCTATCGCGCAGGCAGCGGAAAACCGTGAAGACGACGCTCCCACCTGGGTTATGGCACCAATGGTGGCCACTACCACTGAAGCCCGTTGGTTTGCCAACCTATGCCGCGAGCGCAACCTAACGGCTGGTGCCATGATTGAGGTACCAGCAGCTGCTCTCATGGCGGACATGATTATGCCGGAGCTGGACTTCGTATCCATTGGCACCAATGACTTGACGCAGTACACCATGGCGGCTGATCGTCTGTCCTCACAACTGGCCTACCTGACCGACCCTTGGCAGCCAGCAGTTCTGCGGCTTGTAAAGCACACCTGTGAAGTAGGTATTCGCCATAACGTTCCTGTTGGTGTCTGCGGTGAAGCAGCAGCTGATCCAGCGCTGGCCGCGGTTCTTGTAGGCCTAGGCGTTACCTCCCTGTCTTGCGCCTCCACGGCCATCGCAGGTGTCGGTTCCCAGCTTTCCCTGGTTACCGAAGAGCAGTGCCAGCAGCTAGCGGAGATTGCGGTAAAGAGCGTGGGTGCCAACGCGGCACGGGAAGCAGTGCGTGACTACTTAGCACAACTCGACCAGTAGAGGTTTTCGCGCAGACGTGAATAAGCTGCCTAAACCGAATCTTCGGTTTTAGGCAGCTTTTGTCTGTAGCAGCTTCGATTAAGGGATGTCGCGTGGAGACCTGTCCTAGCGTTTAGCCACTACAACGTCAATGTCGCGGTCGCGGATTTGTTGCAAGATTGTCTCAGGGGCGTCGTTGTCAGTAATGACTACGTCAATGTCATCCAGGGAGGCAAAGCTCACCAGATAATCGGTGCCCAGTTTCGTTGAGTCGCACAGCACGACCACTTTGTGCGCGTGATTAACGAATGCCGATTTGATGGCCGCTTCTTGGGAATCCGCTGTGGATAAACCGTGGTCCAAAGTCAATGCGTTAGTACCAATGAATGCCACGTCCGCGCGCATGAGAGCCATGGTCCGCAATGCGGTGTCACCAACAACAGCTTGGGTGATAGCGCGTACGGTTCCACCCAACAGCTGTACGTCCGGGACGCCGTTGCTAGCCAGTGACAGCGCAATTGGCAAGCTGTTTGAGACGATGGATAGGTGAGGGGCTATGGGGGAGGACCCAATGAGGTCCGCCAGAGCGTTGATGGTGGTTCCCGCGTCGAGGAAGATCGAGCCGCCACCAGCCGGTAAAAACTCCAGCGCCGCAGTTGCGATTGCTGATTTGGCGTTAGACGCGGACCGCGAGCGCGCGTCCAAAGTGAACTCGGCAGTCTGGAATGACTGGGAAGCCACCGCACCACCATGGACGCGGTGAACCACGCCATCCTTATCCAAGACTGCAAGATCTCTGCGGATGGTCTCAGCGGTGACGTTGAACCGCTCAGACAGCTCGGTGACATTGACGCGTCCTTCGACAGCGGTCAAAGAAGCTATCTGGCGACGGCGTTCTTCTGCGTACATTGGGCCTCTTCTTGGTGGTGGTCTAAATAGTCTTAGCTACGAGCGAGCTGGAAGATCCGGGTCGGGGATCGCACAGTTGTGAACGTTGTTGTCCCCAACCAAAAGCATAAGCCCGTTCGGGCGAGTTCAAAGCTATTCCAACATAAATCTAGGCAGACATTACCGCAGATTTCGGGCGATTCGGAAAACTCCCTGGTTGAACGCGCGGAATTAAAAGAGTGCCTGTAGAAAAAATTGAAAAAAGAACCGCCAAATACCCAAAAAAGGGGGTAGTACACGGTGTGTGCCTATGCCCCTATAGGGTTGGAAGCTTCAATTCGGACCTATTTTTACCTACAGTTTGCGGAAAACTGAGACTACTTTGCCCATAATCTTGGCGTCGTTTCCGTTAATGGGTTCAAAGTCGTCATTGTGGGGAAGTAGCCAAACCCCGGAACTGTCACGGTGGAGTTCCTTAACGGTGGCCTCATCTCCATTGAGAAGGGCGGCAACAAAGTCTCCTTCTTCGGCGGTGTCCTGGGAATGGATGATGACCCAGTCACCGTCGAGGATGCCAGCGTCCTTCATTGATTCTCCGACAACTTGAAGCATATACAGTTCTCCGGAGCCAACCACATCTACGGGCATTGGGAAGAACGTATCAATGTTTTCTTCGGCCGTGATGGGGGAGCCTGCTGCGATTTGGCCAACTACCGGAATGTAGCTTACTGCGGAAGATTCCGCTGAGGAGTCAAGCCTGGGGTCAAAGCCTGCGGCGGAGTCAGACTCTTTGCTGCCGGAATTCTTCCGGCTAGCCTTTGAAGTGGACCGCTTACCAGTTCCGGTGTCGTCGTTGAAGCTTCGTACGTCCACAGCGCGAGGTTTATTGGGGTCGCGCCGCAGGAAGCCCTTCTCTTCCAACTGCTTGAGCTGGTAGGCAACCGAGGATGTTGACTGTAGGCCCGCGGCGTCACCGATTTCCCGAATGCTGGGTGGGTATCCCCGCAACATCACGGCATCAGTAATGACGTCAAGAATGCGCCGTTGGCGTTCGCTGAGAGAAGACTTATCCGGCTTGCCAGTGGTCTTCTTGGACTTGTTCGACATAAAGGGGACTCCAGTCGTGTTGCAGATGACAAGAAGAAGCTCAAGACCTTCGGGCTAGTTAGCCATGAGGAAAGCTTCCGTCTTGAAACCTAGGTTGAAAGGGCGGAAATATATAAACGACCAATATTTGGGCCGATATTTAAAATCACTGAAGCTGGCGGCCACAGCTGATTCAAGATTGGTAAATGGTGTCTACATTCTATTTCTACCACGTTAGGCACTTATGTTCGAGCATTTAAGGAAAAATTTGCACAAAGTTTCGAAAGCGTGCTATAAATCGAACGTAGATACTAATTCGAACAAGTGGACGAATCCGGGGATGTTTGTCTAGGCGCTGGCCTAGTATGGCCCGTGGTTCGAAAGGAAAATGATGATGACAATTTCAACAAAGCAAGTAGACCGGCATTTCAGGGGTGCAATTGCCCACCCCACCATCGTTGCCCCTGCGGCTGTGTGGGATCCCCGTTCTCCTCATGGTTCCCTCGGAATTTCCGGTACATCCCGGGTCTCTCCTCGCGAGAGCACCACGGTTCGAACACTTGAGATAGAACACACTGGTCAATACGGGGGAGTTCAACTGGAAACCATCGGGCCCTTTTCCGGTATTTCCAGTGTGCTCAAATCTCAGATGGGCTTTGGGAAAGCGCAACCCTTGCAGGCGGCGGGCTTTATGGCAGGTGCAGGCGAGGAGATCCACGGCGGTGAGGGAGGCTTTGGTGCCGTTGTCCTTGGAGGGATCTTCGGGATAGTAGTACTTCTTGGCGCGTTCTTGGGAACGTCCGCTGAACCCCAGGACTACCACGGGACGCACCTTCCCGCCGAAACCATCCAAAGCACAACGCTAACGGCGGCTCGTTAGACGGACGTAACCGCAGCTCGTTCGCACTCCCAGCTGGAACGGGGCCTTGGCCCTAGACCCGGAACGGGATTTAATCTTCGAATCGGAACGAGTTTTGGCCCGAGAGCCTAGAAACGGGCGGTAGCTGCAAACACTTGGTAAACATCGTTAGTCATCTTCCACGGCAAGCCATGCAGCAGGGCATCTCCTATTTTGGCGAGGTGCCCTTTTGTCGTCTAGTTGTCAGAACTGGCAGAACTGTCAGAACTGGCAGAACCGGCAGAACCGGCAGTGCTGATCCTTCGGAACCTAGCGCCGGCGGTGCTACCTTTAGGAGATAGGCGTTTGCACGGAAGGAATTAAAAGATGTACTGCCCGTTTTGTCACAACGAACAATCCCGCGTCATTGACTCCAGGATGGTGGATGCGGGCTCGGCCATCAGACGACGCCGGGAATGTGTTGCCTGCAGGGGCAGGTTTACCACCGTGGAAAAAGCCGTACTTCTGGTGGTAAAGCGCAACGGGATCACCGAGCCATTCAGCCGGGAAAAGCTCATTCGCGGCGTGCGTCGCGCGTGCCAAGGACGTGATGTTCCTGATGACGCTTTGAAGCGATTGGCTCAGGAAGTAGAAGAAACCGTTCGCGGACACGGAAGCTCCCAGGTCAATGCCAACGCCATCGGCCTGGCCATCCTGGACCCGCTGCGCGAGCTTGATGAGGTCGCGTACCTTCGGTTCGCCTCCGTGTACAAGTCCTTCGAGAGCGCAGATGACTTTGAGTCAGAAATCCGCCTCATGCGCAGGCGCGACCGCGACAACTAGAATTTGACAGCTGTCGCGGACCTCCTGTCTGGTACGGCGTGTGGGCGGGCACACTTGCTGCTGTCAGCGGAGTTTGTCAACCGCCTTTTGGACCCGCCGCAAAGAGATGGGACGTGCTGTGCCCAACCGTTGGGCAAAAAGGGAGACCCGGAGTTCCTCAATCATCCACTTAATTTCCTTTGCCTCCTTGGTTTTCTCGCGGCCGGCCGGTAGATTGCGGAGTTTGTTGGTCAAATAGGCGTGGGCCTCGTGAACCTCATCCTGGCGGTCCGCGTCTTTGTCCGGGTCAATGGCCATTTCCTCCAAGCGGATATTGATCGCCTGGATATAGCGGGGAAGGTGCTGGAGATGGATGAGCCCATGAATGGTGACGGCATTTTTGGGCAACAAGAAGTCCAATTGGTGCCGCATATCGTCGATGGCGGGGCCCTCCCACTTAGCCAGCTCCGACTTGGCGTTGGCAAATTCCACCATGGCGGGTGCTAGAGCCACCACCGTACGCCGTACACGGGAGGCAACCTCGGGTTTTACTGCGGCTAAGAGCCGGGCAAATTCCTCCGGATCCCGCACCGGCCCGCCTTTTTCCATCATCAGGTCGCGAATGGCGGCCACCCTGGCATCATCCACCAACCCTTGCGCACCACCGTGGGGGTAGTTGTCAATGGCAACGCGCTGTTGCAAAGGAAGTCCCTTGACCATGGGGCCGGGCTGAACGGTGATTTCCCGGAGCAACAAGGTCAAGGTGGTGGTAAGCATGGCGGCGTCGGCCGCGGCTTTGGTGGGGTGGACTTTAAGCTCAACGCCCTCCGGGGTTGCCACTAAGGCGGGGTAGGCGACCACCTCGTGTCCGTCAACGACGGTGGCCACGGTCTCTTCGACCTTCCCCAGGTTATCGGGAGTCCACTTCTTCACCGCCTTGGATTCCGCCTTGCGGCCCACCCGGGAAACAGATGCCTTGATATGACCCGCCTGGCGTTGCACCAAGGCCGCCAGATCGCGGTCAGAGTCAATGATCTTTCCCCGCTTATCAACGGCGGCGTAGTTCATCTTCAGGTGCTCAGGAAGTTGCGATGGCCGGAAGTCGGACGCGTTGATGCCCTGGGCGCCTAGCTCCCGGAGGACATCAGCAAGCTGTTGTTTCAATGGTGATTCATAGGCAATGAGCTTGGGCAGTGCGCGCTCCGCGAAATCCGGGGCCGGCACCACGGTACGCCGGATGGCTTTAGGCAAAGTGCGAATCAGTTCCGTCACCAACTCCAGGCGCATGCCAGGCACCAACCAGTCAAAGCTCTCAGTATCCATGCCCGCCAAAAGGGGCACCGGAATGAGAATGGTGACGCCATCCATAGGCGTGCCCGGTTCAAAGTGGTACTCCAGGTCGTAGTCAATGGAGCCCTTCAGCCAGCGGTCGGGGAACGCCTCCTCCGTGACATCGTGATCGTCTTCAATAAGGGCGTTGGGATCAAAGTTGAGGAGCTCAGGATTTTCCTGCCGGGCTTTTTTCCACCACGAGTCAAAGTGGCGCCCGGTGGTGATCTTTTGGGGCAAGCGGGAGTCGTAGAACTCAAACAGCGTGTCTTCATCGGCAATGATGCCGCGCCGGCGCGCCTTGTCCTCAACTCCGGAGGCGTCGTCAAGGGCTTGCGCATTGTGCTGAAGGAATTTGTGGTGGGCGTTCCACTCTCCCTCAATGAGCGCCTCGCGGATAAACATGTCCCGGGCGGCAACGGGATCCACCCGGTGGTAGGGGACAGTTCTGTCAGCAACAATCGGTACCCCGTAGAGCGTAGAGCGCTGGGTGGCCACGGCAGCTGCCCGCTTGCGTGACCAGGTGGGCTCTGAGTAATTATGGCGCAACAGGTTTGCGCCCAGCTTTTCTACCCAGGCCGGATCAATCGCTGCTACGTCGCGTGCCCAGAGCCGCGAAGTCTCCACCAGCTCCGCAGCCATGAGGAATTCTGGTGGCTTCTTGGCCAGTGCGGAGCCCGGGAATACCAGGAAACGGGTGTTGCGCGCGCCAATAAACTCCTTGGAATTGCCCTCCCGGGCACCAATGTTGGACAGTAGTCCGGAAAGTAGGGCCTGGTGAATATCATCTGGCCGGCGCTCAGTTACCACATTGTCTTTGGTAGACCACCCCATTTGACGGGTAACGTCCCTGAGCTGGCGTACCAGGTCAAACCACTCGCGGATACGCATGTAGTGGAGGTATTCGGCCTTCATCTTCTTCCTGAAGGCGTTGCCGGATTGCTCATCGCGGGACTGGGAAACGTAATCCCAGAGTTTGAGCATGCCAAGGAAATCGGAGGTCTTGTCCTTGAAACGGGCATGCGCTTGGTCTGCTTGGGCCTGCTTTTCCAGCGGGCGTTCGCGCACATCCTGGATGGTCATGGCGGCCACGATTACTATGACATCATCCAGGCTGCCGGTGAAGTTTCCCTCCACCAACATGCGGGCCATGCGGGGATCCACAGGGATTTTGGCCAGGTCGCGGCCAATAGCGGACAGTACCGGAAGCCCGTCTTTCTCTGCGCTATCAGACCGCAGCGCACCCAACTCGTGGAGCAGCAGCAGCCCGTCGCGGATAGCCTTGTTATCTGGAGGTTGCACGAAGGGGAATTCAGCAATATCGCCCAAGCGCAAGGAAATCATCTGCAAGATGACGCTGGCTAGGTTGGTGCGCAAAATCTCCGGATCTGTGAATTCCGGGCGGGATAGGAAATCTTCTTCCGAGTACAGCCTGATGGCTATGCCGTCAGCAACGCGGCCGGAGCGCCCGGACCGCTGGTTGGCGCTGGCCTGAGAAATCGGCTCAATGGGCAGCCGCTGGACCTTGGTGCGGGTGGAATACCGCGAAATGCGGGCCGTGCCCATATCCACCACGTAGTGGATTCCCGGCACGGTTAGGGAGGTTTCTGCGATGTTTGTGGCCAGGACAATCCGCCGGCCCGAGTGAGGAGAAAAAACTCGGTGCTGTTCTTGGTTAGAAAGTCTGCCGAACAAAGGGGTGACCTCCACGCCACGCCACTTCTTGGCGTCGATAGCTTCCATGGCGTCGCGGATATCGCGTTCGCCGGCAAAGAAGCACAGGATGTCTCCGGGGCCTTCAGTCATCAGCTCTTCGATGGCCGCTACCAGCCCGTCCATGGGGTCTTGGTCTACTACCTTCCCGTTGACCTCGAACTCCAGCGGCCGGTAGCGAATTTCCACGGGATAGGTGCGGCCGGAAACCTCTACGATGGGGGCCGGTTTACCCTTAGAATCCGCAAAGTGCGCGGCGAATTTCTCCGGGTCGATGGTCGCGGAGGTGATGATGACCTTAAGGTCCGGACGCTTAGGCAGAAGTTGCTTGAGATATCCCAAGAGGAAGTCAATGTTTAGTGAACGCTCGTGGGCCTCGTCGATGATGATGGTGTCGTAGGCGTTGAGGAACCTATCGCGCTGCATTTCCGCCAGCAAGATGCCGTCGGTCATAAGTTTCACAGCGGTGGTGGGGGAAACCCGGTCATCAAAACGGATGGCGTAACCCACGGTCTGGCCAATCTTTTGTCCCAGCTCATCCGCAATGCGTTCAGCGACGGTGCGGGCTGCCAAACGGCGCGGCTGGGTGTGCCCAATAAATCCCCGGCGCCCGCGGCCTAGTTCCAGACAAATCTTGGGGATTTGGGTGGTCTTGCCGGACCCGGTCTCACCGGCAATGATAACCACCTGGTTATCGCGGATGGCAGCAGCGATATCGTCCTTGCGCGCGCTAACCGGCAGTGTCTCCGGGTAGGTGATGTCCGGAATCGCGGCAGAAATTTTTTCGACGCGGCGCTGGGCGGCGTCCATGTCTTGTGCAATAGCCAAGCGCGCAGCAGCCGAGCGAGCCTTGCGCAGCCGCCTGTGGAAACCACGGGCGTCGGCAAGTGAGACTTGCTCTAGCCGGGCGTGAAGGGCGTCGCGGGAGGGGGCGGTGCGTTCGGGTTGCGATGTCTGTCGTTGTGGGCGCTGGGATGCCTGTGGGGGAGTGTTAGTCATAATCGAACGATCAGTCTACCCCGACTACGGGGCGCAGGTCACTTACCGGCCGGCCCGCTCTCCACGGTTGCTGACGTTAGGGGCCACGGTTGCTGACGTTAGGGGCCACGGTTGCTTACGTTAGGGGCCACGGTTGCTTACGTTAAGGTCCACCGGGAGCGCAATCTTGGGCACCGGCTTACAGCCACCCGCTTTAAAGGTCTGGGCACTGTGGAAAAGCCGCGAACTGAGTAGAATTAGTAGGGTAGGAAGAAACTGTTTGCTGTAGAAGACTCTCATGGGCAAACCGAATTTTCTTGAGGAGGAAAAATGACCACCCCAAATAATCCCACCAATCCGTGGGACTCAGACGGCAATGATGACGGACTTAACCCCTATGGCCCTACGAATCACCCGGAGGATTCCCCGAACTTTGGATCGACTCCCAACCCGGGCTACGCCGGGTATGCGAACTACGCTGACCAGGGCCAGGGTGCGTACGGCCAGCCCAACGGCAGTGGCTTTTACTCCGGAGGGGTGCCACCGCGGAACAAAGGTCAGGTGAGTTGGAACGACGCCGTGAGCTATGGTCTAAAGGCGGTTGCCTCTAACGCCAAGCTCTGGTTGGTCATTGGCTTCGTGCTTTCCCTCATCTTCATTGCGCCCTCCGTGGTTGCTATTTTGACCGTGGGCTTTGACTCCGCAGCAGACTTTGAAAACGGAGCCCTTTACGACAACGGTTATTCTGCGATGAACTTTGATGACTTCATCGCGCCGCTGGTGAGTTTCTTGATCTCCCCCATCCTCATGCGTCTAGCGCTTCACCAGGTAGATGACCAAAGCACGGGCTGGGGTCATCTGGGCAAGGATCTCCATTACTTTCCAGCGTTGGTAGTCCAGTTCCTCAGCACGCTGGTTACCGGCCTACTGGCCGCCGTGCTCATCGTCCCGGTGGTGGTGATCTCCGCGAGCCTCATGGATGCCGAAAGCTCTTCTGGTTCCGATGTACTAATCTTCATCGCCGTAATCCTCGCATTGGCCGGGCTGTTGGTATTGCTGGCGCTTTTGATCACGCCGCTAGTTTCCTACATGCAGTGGTTTGCTGCCTCTGGTCAGGCCGGCATTGGAGACTCCATCAAAGCCGGTTTCAAGGTCGGTAAGAAACATTACGGGCAGTTGTTGCTGTTTAGCCTCGTGATGGGGCTTTGTTCTTTTGCCATGGTGTTGTTCACGGCGGGTCTGGGCTTGATATATCTTCTGCCCTTTTCGCAACTGGCCACCGCACATATGTTCCGGCAGATTGCCGGTGCGCAGCAGGTTAACTACTAGATGGTCCAACGTAGCTTCTTGCTCATCTCCTAGTTGATCCAGGCCCCCGCTGGCGGCGCTTGAGTGTATTTCAGCAGCCTGCTTGCTAGCGGGGGCCTTGGCGTGCTGCCAGTGCACGGCCCTGCCTTGTTCCGCCCAGGTTGGTGGGCTAGGAGATGGCCTTCGTGAAAGCTAGACGCACCAGCTCGCCAAGTTGGGAAAATTCAGTTTCCCTGGCCGCAGAAGCCCGATAGACCAGGCCCACCTGGCGGCTGGCGGTGACCTCCGGTACAAAGCCGCCCACCACCAGGTTGGGGTTATGGAGCTCAGTTTTCAACGCGGACTCCGGAATGAGGGTGGTCCCCATCCCGGCTACGACCAGTTGGATGATGGTGGTCAGCGAGCTTGCCCTAGTCACGGAGCTGGTGGCCTTAGAAGGGCTGATGTGCGCGCTGCGGCATAGGTCAACGATCTGGTCGCGGAGGCAGTGGCCGTCATCAAGAAGAAGCAACTCCATTTCCTCGATATCACCTAGAGTGAGGTCCTCACGGCCTGCCAGAGGGTGTTGTGAGGTGGTGACCGTTTTGAATTTCTCCTCATAGAGAGGGATTTCGGTCAGGCCGGCGGTATCGGAAGGAAGCGCCATCACAGCAACGTCTAGGGTTCCTTCGCGGAGCTTTTTCAACAAGGAAGCGGTTTGGTCCTCGGTGATCCTAGGCTCAAGTTCGGGGAATTCCTCCAGGCTGGATTGTAGGAGGTGGGGCAGGATATAGGGGGCAATGGTGGGGATTATCCCGATAGATAGTGGTCCCGCCAGGGTGCCCTGGGAGCCGTGAGCGTGGGTGAGGAATAGATCGGCAGCGTCAAGAGTGGCTTTGGCGTAGGGCAGCAACGCCTCTCCAGCGGTGGTGACAATGACCTTCCGCGTGGAGCGTTCGATGAGCTGAACGTTGAGCCCCCGCTCTAGTGCGGCGAGCGCCTGGGACAGCGAGGGCTGGGAGATTTCAAGTTTGGTGGCGGCTGTCCCGAAGTGCTTGTTTTCCGCAATCGTAACGAAGGTCCGCAGTTGGGCCAGGGTTGGACGGTACTCTTTATTGCGCATACCTATTACTTTACCACGGGTTTATAAGGTTACCTATTGTCAAGTTGGAGGTTGTTTGGCATAATAGGGGGCAGTGGTCAGCCGGTGAAAAGCCCGGTGGCCAAAAGCGGAACCGTCCGCAGTACAAAACCTACTCTAGATATCTGCACTAGTCGCACCTAGGTTGTGGTGTAGCGCTCTATCTACCGAGTAGTAGTCAATAGCCCAGACCCAAACACTATGTAAGGAGAAAAACTTTTATGCCAATCTTGACCGTCGGTGAAAAGTTCCCAGAATTCAACCTGACCGCGCTTAAGGGCGGAGACCTCCACGGGGTCAACGCCAACGCTCCTGAAGACTACTTCGAGGAGGTGTCCCTGGAGAAGTACGAAGGCAAGTGGAAGGTCGTATTCTTCTACCCCAAGGACTTCACCTTCGTGTGCCCCACGGAAATTGCTGCCTTTGGCAAGTTGAACGAGGAATTTGAGGACCGCGACACCCAGGTGCTGGGCGGCTCCACTGACAATGAGTTCGCGCACTTCAACTGGCGCGCCACCCACCCAGAACTGAAGGAAGTTCCCTTCCCTATGTTTGCCGATGTGCGCCACGACCTCATCCGCGCCCTAGGCGTAGAAAACTCCGGCGGCGTAGCTGACCGCGCGACCTTCATTATTGACCCAGATGGCGTCATCCAGTTCGTCTCCGTTACCCCGGACGCTGTTGGCCGCAATGTTGATGAAGTCCTGCGTGTGCTTGACGCCCTGCAGTCTGAAGAGGTGTGTGCTTGCAACTGGCAGGCCAATGACCCAACCAAGAACATTGACAAGCTTGAGGTAGTGAAGTCCCAGCTCTAAGCCCTGGGACGTGAGCCCCAGCTTGCGTATGCCCCGTCTTAACCGGCGGGGCACATCTTTCCACCCGCCTGAAAATAACCTATATAAAATGAAAAGGATGTTGTAAATGTCTATCGAAAACCTGAAATCCGCCCTCCCGGCCTACGCTAAGGACCAAAAACTCAACCTGAGTTCCTTGCTGCGCTCCACCGAGCTCAACGAAGAGCAGCTGTGGGGCAGCGTTGTTACCGCCGCCGCTGCCACCCGCAACGACACCGTCCTCTCCGAGGTCATGGAGGATGCCAAGCAGCACCTTTCGGAAGAAGCCATCGAGGCCGCCTTGGGCGCTGCCACCGTCATGGCCATGAACAATGTTGCCTACCGCGCAAAGAGCTGGTTGGGCGATGATTTCGCCCAGGTCAAGTTCGGACTACGCATGAACTTCATTGCTAAGCCCGGGGTGGATAAGGTCAACTTTGAGCTCTGGAGCATTGTTGCCGCCGCCATCAACGGTTGCGAGCACTGCCTTACCGCCCACGTTGGGGTCCTCAAGGAAGAGGGAATGACCAAAGAACAGATTTGGGAAGGCCTCAAGATTAGCGGCGTCATCCAGGCGATTGCCCAGGCTATCCAGGCCGAAGCCGCCCGTTAAGCAAGAGGGGACTAAGACGCATCTCATTAATGGAGCCCGTCCTCCCATCACCCGCTCAGGCGGGAAAGGTGGGAGGACGGGCTTTTGGGCTACCGTGGCGCACGTCCGTAGCACCAGCTGCCACCACTAGAGCGCTAGAAAAGTTCTACCGCCCGCAGGTCGATGGAGCCCTGTCCGGTGAGTTCCACGCTGGTGATGGTCTTTCCTTCGGCCTCCGGTGGGAGGGGCAGGCGGAGGGTTTCAATCCAGTATTCGCCGTTGTTGTTTTTCGCCTGGCGGTCCCGGAGGGCCTGGTTTCCCGCAGGAACGGCAACGGCTATCCTCTCACCGCCGTCGGTCACCAGTGTGAGGTCCAAGGCGGTGTCCTTCTTGTCTTTCCTGCTGCCGGAGGGCATCACATGAACTATTACCGATTGGGCATCCTCCGCGGTCACTGGGACGCTAACCGGGGTATCGCTGAGTTCGAACCGTGCCACTAAGGAACTAGAGTGCACCATTCCCAGTTTGGCAAGCTCACAGCGGTCCGGGTATTCCATGGGGTTCATCAGCGGGTAGTTGCGGCAGTAGGTGACCTCTGCACCCTCTAGCTTGGGGCCGGTGGCCGTAGCCACCCAGCGGCGCGCGGTCTTATCACCGGTGTTGGGGGTTACGGCGAACACGCGGGCATCCAACCCGCCCACCGTGTCCGGGAGTTCGCCCCCGGCGCTCATGGGGAAGGGGCCTTCGGCTTGGCGGATGGTTTGGTCAAACCAGGAGACGACGGCTGTGCTCAAGAACTTCTGGTGATCCTCCGCCGTGGCTTCTTGCACCGTCCTGTCGTCAAACTCCTTTTCAGACAGCGTGGTGTTGATGAAATTGTGGCCTAGGCCCGGAACTATGACGCTGAACGCAGGGGCAGTCCTGTCCAGAGCCACGTATTCAGGCAGCCAGGATGCGCCCGCACGGTCAACATCTTGGTCTGCCTCGCCGTCAATAACCAGCAACGGAACGTCGGGCGGTGCCGGTGCAAACTCATCCTCATCAGTTTCGGGGAGGGCGTAAAATCCGCCGTACGAGACCAGGCTAACCCCCGGCCAAGCCTTTGCGGCGTCATTGGCCACAATGGCGGAGCGGGAATGCATGAACAAGCCGGTGTGCTCAAGATCAATATTGCCCTTTAGGGCTTTACCCATCAAGGTGGTTTTGCCTTCATTCGCATCGGCTAGCGTTCGGCGAATTTTGTCCATTGTGGCCATCCAAGCCTTTGTTTGATCATAAGGCTTGTCCAGCTCATCAGGGGCCCACAGCGGGCCCAGGTCTGGGACCACCACGGTATAACCGGCCTGGCCTAGCGTCTTAGCCAGATAGGCCATGCCTTTGTCCAGGCGGACTTCTTTGGCGTCTTTGGCACAAGGGTAGGCGAAGGTTTCGTCCGAGCAGTTAAAAGAGCGCAGATGGCTGATGATGATAAGTGGGCTATTGGATTTCCCGCTAGTGGTAATGGTGCCTCGGACGGGGAGCACCGTGTCACCTTCCACCGTGATATCTTCCAAGGAGAACTCCCGGGTATCCACGTTGGTGGCTTTAGCCTCGGTAGCCGTGGCGGTTGAGCCCTTTTCTGACGCGGGCGCGGAGGAGGTGGCGGGCTGCGCGCTGGTGGAATCTGTGTTATTCAAGTCCCCACTGTCAGGCGCGGTGCAGGCCGTCAGTAAGGTGGCAGCGCAAAGCGCGGAGGCGGCGGCATGTAAGGGTTTCAAATCTCAACATTCCTTTTCGCTAGAAGGGCGGACGGGAAAAGCTACACCTCCATTGTTGCACTTTTGTCACAGCTGTTACAGGCTTTAGCTAAGGCGCGTCACATTACGGCGTCAACCTGGTGTGAGCCCACCTAGCTAATGGACCACTTCCAAACTTGCCAGCCGCACCTCACCGGCGGCATCGGAGGCGTCTAAGTCCACCGTGCCCACAAACTGGAAGGCGTTGTCTGACTCCGGGTCCTTGATAATCTGGCGCACCTGCCACACGCGTTGGTCTTGGTCAGCCACGCGGAAATATTCCGGCCCCCGGGCGTCCGGCCCGGAGTCTATGTCCGCGTATTCATCAAAGTAGTCATCCAACGCGGCACCGAAGTCCGGGACCTCATCTAAGTAATCCAGCATTTCTTCCAGGCGGTCTTCTTTTTCCAACGCAAACAGCTGCACCAGGCGGAAGAAGTAGTTGCGCACCATGATGGTAAACGCGCGCCGGTTGGCGGTCAGCGCAGTGGGGTCCTCGGTACCAAAAGCCAGCTCGCGTTCCAAGTCCTCCTGGGAGATGGGCTTGTCCTCCCCAGCCATCTCCGCCCACTCGTCCACCAGGGAGGAGTCCACCTGGCGGATAAGTTCACCCAGCCATTCCACAATGTCAGCGAGCTCTTCAGTGAAATACTCCTCCGGCACGGATTGTTTCAGCGTGCGCCAGGCGTCGGTGAGGTAGCGCAGCACCACGCCCTCAGAACGCGCCAGGCCGTAGGTGGCAATGAGATCACTAAACGTCATGGCGTTTTCTAGCATGTCGCGTACTACGGATTTAGGGCTAAGCTCAAACTCTTTAACCCAGGCGTTGGACTCCGCGAAGACGTCATAGCTTTGCTCCAGCAGCTCCTCCAACGGCTTGGGCCAGGTGATGTCTTCCACGATTGCCATGCGGTCGGTGAAATCCACGCCCTCGGCCTTCAGCGCGGCAATCTCTTCACCGCGGCGCTGCCTTTGCTGGGCAATGAGCACCTGGCGGGGATCATCCAAGATGGACTCGAACACGGAGATGATGTCATAGGTATACGTGGGGGACTCCGGATCCAGGACAGTTAGTGCTGCCAGCGCGAACGGGGCCAGCGGCTGGTTGAGAGCAAAGTCCCGGGGCATCTCCCGCACCACGTGATAGGGGCGGCCGTAAATATCGTGGCCCTTGGTGGCTTTTTGGACCACGCCGGTACGCACCAGCCCGCGGAAAAGATCCAGCGCGGTAAGGATGTCCTGGTTTTGCTTAGTGCGGGTGTCATGATTGCTACGCAGCAGGTTCTTCATGTGCTGGTAGGTGTCCCCATGCCGGGCTAGGACGTTGAGCAACATGGAGTTAGAGACCTTAAATTGGGAGGTCAGCTGCTCCGGCTCGGCGTCAATGAGGCGCAGGTAGGTCTTCTCCGACCACGTGACCTCCCCGTCGCGCGCGGATTTCTTCTTCAGCTTCTTCAGTTTGGCGGGATCCCCACTTGCGCGTTGGCGGGCCTTGGCGTTTTCAATCTCATGCTCTGGGGCTTCCACCACCACGGTGCCTTCCGTGTCATAGCCCGCGCGCCCGGCGCGCCCGGCAATCTGGTGGAACTCACGCGACTTGAGGATCCGCTGGCGCTGGCCGTCGAACTTGGCCAGGCCGGTCATCAGTACGGTGCGGATGGGCACGTTGATACCCACGCCCAGGGTGTCCGTGCCGCAAATAACCTTGAGCAAGCCCTTTTGCGCCAGGCGCTCCACCAGGCGGCGGTACTTGGGCAGCATGCCCGCATGATGCACGCCGATGCCCCTTCGCACCAGCTTGGACAAATCCTTACCGAAGGCAGTGGTAAACCGGAAGTTGGCCAGCTCCGCGGCAATGGCTTCCTTTTCTTCCGGGGTGATGATTTTCGCGAGGGAGGTCAGCGCCTGGGCGCGTTCAGCGGCCTCGCGCTGGGAGAAGTGCACAATGTAGACAGGGGCCTTCTTAGAAGCCAGCAGCTCCTCGATGGTCTCGTGGACAGCTTTGAAGGTGTAGGAAAAATCCAGCGGGACCGGGCGTGTGCTGCCGGCCACCAGAGTAGTCTCCCGTCCCGTGCGCTCGGTTAAGTCCTTTTCCAACCACTTGGTATCACCTAGGGTGGCGGACATGAGCAGGAACTGCGCTTTGGGCAACTCCAGCAGTGGCACCTGCCAGGCCCAACCGCGATCAGGTTCGGAATAGTAGTGGAACTCATCCATCACCACTTGGTCGATGTTGGCCTGCGCGCCGTCGCGCAGAGCGATATTGGCCACAATCTCTGCGGTGGCGGCGATGATGGGGGCCTGGCCGTTGACGGTGGCATCGCCAGTCATCATGCCTACGTTTTCCGCACCGAAGATTTCACACAGCGCGAAGAACTTCTCACTCACCAGCGCCTTGATGGGCGCGGTGTAGAAGCTGCGCTGGCCGCGGGCTAGCGCGATGAAGTGCGCGGCGTTGGCCACCATGGACTTGCCGGAGCCGGTGGGCGTAGCCAGGATAACGTTGTCGCTAGCCAGCACGGCTAGAGAGGCTTCCTCCTGCGCCGGGTAGAGGCTTATCCCGCGGTCAGTGATCCAGGACATGAAAGTGTCCCAGATGACCTCATCACGGATGGGCTCTGGGACTTCTTCTAGCTCAGGCAGGCGTTGGGACAGGTTATCGGTATTCACGCCTTACTATCTTAGCGACTCCGCGCTACTGGCCGGGGGTGTTGCCGCCGCCTGCCCCGTTTTCATCAGGGCTATCTACATCCGGGCCCGTAGAGTCCGTAGTTTCCTCGATAACGGATTCTTCTTGGTCATTGAGGTCCTGGTTTAAAAGCAGTTCCTTCCAGGAGTCCTCATTGCCTAGGGCGTCCAAGAATTTTTCAAATTCCTCAGAAATCTCTTCACCGCTGGGGACCGTGGGCTCACCGGGCAAGATTGCCTGCGGGTTTTCGTTGCGGTAACGCTCTACGTAGGAGTCGTACTGCTCCTCCAGCTGGGCTACTACTCCCTGGATTTCCTCCGAATCCATGACCTGTTCCTCCAGTTGCTCCGCCACCTTTTCAATGTCACTGGCTATGGACTTGAGAGGAAGATCCAGCCCCACCACTTTGGACACGGAGTCCAGCAGGCTATAGATGGCCTGCGGGTAGGGAGAAGATGCCAGATAGTGAGGCACGTGGGCGGTGTAACCCGCCACGTTGCGTCCCTGCTTGGCCAGCTCTTTTTCGATAAACAGCTGCGCGGAGCCCGGCACCATCATGGATTGGTCGAACCGGAACATGCGGTCAACCAGTTTCTTGGAGTTTCCATGAGCTGAGACCACCAGGGGACGGGTATGCGGTGAAGGGGTAGGGGCGGCGTAGACCATGATGGTGTCCTCCACGTTGAACTTCTTCACCAGGTCGGTCACCGCGCGGCTAAAGCCCTGCCAGCGTAAGTCTGGTTCCGGACCGGACAGCAAGAGGAAGGGTTTGCCGGAGACATCCCACACCGCACGCATATCAAGGTCGAGGTTTTCAATCTCAATGGGATTATCACCGCTGACCGTGGTGGCCGGCCGGCGGGAACGGTAGTCAATGAGTTCATCCGCGTCAAAGGTGGCAACCAACCGGTTGTTTAGTGCTGCTTTAAGGTGGTCAGCACTAGCCTCAATCGCCTGGCCGGCGTCAGCGTAGCCATGCAAAGCCACGATCAAAGTAGGCCCTTTGTCCTGGGGCGCGCCCTCAGCATTTATGGCCGGCGCCGGGTACTCCAATTCGTACATGCCGCGGTCAGCGTGTGCGCGCTCGTTGCGGTCACCGGAGTCCTGGTTGCCAATAGCGTGGTCGTGCATGTGAATCCTCCTTCAAAGCCCTCACTCAGCAGTAGGTCTGCGCACAGTAAAATCAAAATCTACTGGACTCGTGCCCATTGCCGTTGTGAAGTGCAACGGAAACTATACCCGGGTTATTCCCACCTGTGGTGGGCGCTAGCCAGAGCTAGAATTTTGGTTGCTAGGTCAAACCCTCATTCTACCTGTGTTCCCTTACTTTGGGGTAGTTAAAGTGACGGTTGTTGACGGAAGGCAACTCCGGCTAAGGAAGCGCAGAAGAAACGCAGGGGGCAAGCGGGTGCCCCCATTTTTACCACCAGCAACTCGTTCTGTGGATAACTTCTCTCAGCGGGGCCAATTTTTTAGGTGAAAATAGCCAGGCGGCCGCAGTTATCCACAGGTGGCCGGCGGGGGGTTTTCAAGGCCTCAGTTTCCGGCCATTGTGGGGATATGAAAAACAATAAAGATAAATCAGATAAACACTCACACTCCACACATGAACCGCAGCAAGACCCACAGGCCCGTAAAGGCAACCCCCCGGCAGAACCTGCGCGGGAGGCCGTAATGGCACCCAAAGGTGCCACGCCCGGCTACTTGATATCCAACGTTCCCGGGGCATTGGGATTTTTCCCCCTGGAGTCCCTCGTAGTGATGGGCTTCGAGCAAAACGGCAGTCTTCTTGAGTTAGGCCCCGTAGCTAGGCTGGACCTAGACAACGTCAAACGGCAGTGCGATGAGGCATTTAGCGCGGTGGAATCCTACAGCGACGTCATATTCGCCTTCGTGGTCTCTTACCGGCCGTTGAAAGAACTGGATTGGATTGCAGACTTCCTCTTCGAATATTCCTCAGCTACCGATCGCGGCTTTGACGCCTGCTGGCACACCCCGGAAATCAGCCTGGGACAGCCTTATGAACTCTGGTTCGGACCGGAATACGGTGACAAGGAACCCATGCCGCGCTGGGCGGAGGGTAAAATCCCCACCATCACTGACGCCGCGTCGATGACTAACTGGATTGGCCAGGGGAAGTTGCCGGAAATTACTCGTGATGACGGGATTAGGCAGCTAAACAAACGCAACCCCTTCATCACCGCCGCAAATGCTAGGGCAATGACGGTGCAGGCCACGAAGAAGTCCCGGGCGATAGTGGACGCCCAAATCAGGCTAGCCACCGGAAAGGCCACGGGCCTAAAACCCAACTCGGTGGTGTGCGTTAAAGCAGAACAGATCCGCGAGACGGCCCTGCGCCTCATCACAGAGTGCGAAGGGTTGGACCTAGACCACGTCTACGCAAAGCAAGAGGCTCTGCTGGAATTGGGGAGCTGGCTGGCCACCGCCACGCTGCGCGATGTAGTCCTGGGGGTGCTTATCGAGCACCCGGCGACGGCCGAAGTTCTGATGCTAGCCACGATGCACACCTATTCTGGGACCATCCGAATCAACGCCCTGGTTATCTACGCGGCGGTCTGCATAGTCCAAGACATGGCCATGGTGGGAGGCTTAGCGCTATCAGTTGCCACCACTGAGGACCCCACCCACCGGTTGGCTAGCCTGGTCAACCAGGCTTACCGCGCCGGGCTGCACAGCCGTTTGGTGGACAACCTAACAAAGGGTTCAGAGTTAGCGGTGCAAAATTGGAAAACGCACCCTAGGGCCTCTGCGCGCACGCGGCCCTCCCGTGGTGAAACCGCCGCGTAGCCGGGCGCTACTTTGGCCGGCCAACGCTAACTGCATCCGGGGTAGGGGCAACTAACGCTTCGCGGAGTGAGCCTGGTCTCCTAGTTCTCGCGTGAACTCCCAAGCGTCTCTAACAATGGTCTCCAGCTTAGTCCGCTTGGGGTTCCACCCCAGTTCGCGTTTGATTTTGTCCGAGGAGGCAATGAGAACAGCTGGGTCCCCAGCGCGCCGGGGTGCTAATTCCGCCGGGATATCGTGGCCGGTGACATTTCTACACATATCGATGACCTGCTTGACGGAAAAGCCATCCCCGGACCCCAGATTGTAAATGCGGTGGATTCCGGGCTGGTTGGTTTCCAGCGCTAGGAGGTGGGCCTCTGCCAAGTCCCGGACGTGAATGTAATCGCGCACCGCGGTGCCGTCAGCAGTCGCGTAGTCGTCGCCAAAGATGAAGATTTTGTCCCTGTGACCCAACGCAACCTGGAGAACCAGTGGAATCAGGTGGGTTTCAACTTCCCGGTTTTCGCCAATATCCCCGTAGGCACCGGCCACGTTGAAGTAACGCAAGGAGGTAGCTCCCAGGCCGTAGGCGTGCGCATAGGAGGTGATGGCGTAGTCGATAGAGAGTTTGGTGGCACCGTAGGGGTTGGTGGGGGAGGTGGGCATATCCTCGACAATGGGCACGGTGTGGGGCTCACCGTAGGTAGCGGCGGTCGAGGAAAATACCAGGTTACTGACGCCGTTGTCCCGCATGGCATCTAGTAGTCCTAAAGTTGCCACCAGGTTCTTTTGCCAGTACTGCGCGGGCTTTTCTACAGACTCTCCAACTAGCGACTGCGCCGCGAAGTGGATGACCCCATCAAACCCGCCCTCGGATAGAACTCCGGCGGCCTTGTCTTCCAGGTTGCCTTCCACCAGCCGCGCCCTCTTAGGAACTGCGTTGCGGTTGCCGGTGCTGAAATTATCGATGATGGTGACATCATGTCCTTGTTCTACCAGCACGGCAGCGCAGACGCTACCTACATATCCGGCGCCGCCGGTGACTAAAAGTTTCATGGGTCTAGCCTTATCCTTCATAAGTCGGTCTTCTCGCCAGCCGCGCAACCGCCCGGGCTGTATTCCACCTTATGATTGTACGCAATCTTGATCCAGAGGTTTCCCGGAGCTGTTGCCGGGTTGTCGGCCGGGTTGTCGGCGGGTTGGCCTGACAGTTATTCCGACGGCCGGGAGCTTCTGCGCCCGCGAAGGTCCGCTGGGTTGTGGGTTGCGGATTGTTAGCGAAGTTGTGGAATGCGTGCGAAAGGCAAAATCCCGCATCCGGCCCCTGGCGGGAGCTGGATGCGGGATTTGCAGGCTGTGCGGAGCCGAAGTTTTTCTACGCCTAGGTGCGGGCCACGCGGATAGCGTGGGCCAGCTCGTCTGCTAATTCAACAGTGGCACCGGTTTCGGTCGTGAATGTGACCTCGCCATTGTTATTTACAACTGTGATGTGTTTGTTGACGCCAATTCCAGCCTTGGTTAGTTCGCGGAAGTGGTCTGCATCCACCTGGAGGACCTCGTTAATTTGCACGATGGTGCCGGAGACTTCCTCACCATCTGGCAGATCAATTACCCGGATTCCGCTGTCCAACTTGGGTTGCTTCATGCCCAACTCATCAAGGGCAGGGATGGGGTTGCCAAAGGGGGAGCGGGAGGGGTGGTCCAGAAGCTCCACTACGCGGCGTTCCACCTCCTCGCTCATCACGTGTTCCCACCGACAAGCCTCGTCGTGCACGCGGTCGAGTTCCATGCCCAAGATGTTCACGAGCAGAAGTTCCGCGAGGCGGTGCTTGCGCATGACCGAAGTTGCCAGCTCCCGGCCCCTCTGGGTGAGGTCTAGGCTGCGGTCGCTGCGAACGTGTAGCAGACCGTCGCGTTCCATACGGGCCACCGTCTGGGAGACGGTGGGTCCCGATTGCTCCAGGCGCTCAGCAATGCGAGCACGGAGAGGGGTAATGCCCTCCTCTTCCAATTCGTAGATAGTCCGCAGGTACATTTCTGTGGTGTCAACGAGGTCGCGCATATAAGTGGCCTTTCTGGAGAGATTGCCTGAACAATGGCAGCCTCAAAAATTTCTTTGAATTCGGTGTCGCACTAGCGGTGTCACACTATCGCGTGCAAAGGGGTTCTCATTCCAATGACCGACTCCTTCAGGGTGCAAGTGACGGCCGTTGAGTGTGAAACCTTTAATCCCCGACCATTTTAGCGCAGATTTTCGGTGCTGTGGCGTACGTCCCCGGCAAAAGTTGTAAAACCTTAGCCTTACCTAACATGAATCAGTGGTCGGGGGCTAGCATTTTTCCCAGCCGGGACGGGGTAAGACGCGTGGAAACAAGATCGGTCCGAGCCCGTTGGGGCGGACCCGGACCGGCTTAACGGCCATCACTAGTACGCCCGGATGGTTCCCAATCCGCAGCGACGGTTATAACGCGTAGTCGCGCAAACGGTTGGCCCGGTTACCGTCACGTAGCTTGGCCATGACTTCGCGTTCAATCTGGCGGACCCGCTCACGGGAGAGCCCAAACTGGCGGCCAATCTGGTCGAGCGTACGGGGGACGCCGTCATCTAGGCCGTAGCGCAGGCGGATGACGTCCTGCTCGCGATCTTCCAAAGTCTGAATGACATCCCGGATATCCGAATGGCGCATGGCGGCTACCACAGCGGATTCTGCGTCTGTGGCTTCAGCGTCCTCGATGAAGTCCCCCAGTGGAGCCTCCTCATCCGCGCCAACAGGCATGTCCAAGGAAACTGGATCGCGGGACTGGCGGAGGAGCATCTCTATTTTGGACTCCTCAATCCCGGATTCCTCCGACAGCTCCTCGTTGGTTGCCTCACGGCCCAGGGACTGGTACATCTCCCGTTTAATGCGGGAAAGTTTGTTGACCTGCTCTACCAGGTGGACCGGGAGGCGGATGGTGCGCGATTGATCAGCCATTCCACGGGTGATAGCTTGGCGGATCCACCACGTGGCATAAGTGGAGAATTTAAAGCCCTTGGAGTAATCGAATTTCTCCATCGCACGAATGAGACCGAGGTTCCCCTCCTGGATGAGATCCAGCAAAGGCATCCCGCGGCCGGTATAGCGCTTGGCCAGAGAGACGACTAACCGCAGGTTTGCCTCCAAAAGGTGGGAGCGTGCCTTCTTGCCGTCCCGGGCTAAAATCTTTAGGTCACGCTTTTCCGCACGGGTTAACTTGGCGGCGTTTTTTAACTTGTATTCGGCATAGAGTCCCACCTCAATACGCTGAGCGAGCTCTACCTCATCTTCGGCGCTGAGGAGCGCGGTTTTTCCAATTCCGTTGAGATAAACACGTACTAAATCGGCAGAAGGATTGTCATTGGTTTGGTTTCGGCGGGATCCACGGTCTACCTGATCTTCGTCAGGGAACACGGAACTTCCCGCGGACTTCGACGCAGCGGATGATGTAGTCACTTCTAGGCCTCCTGAAGCGGTTGTGCCGGAAACCGGCGTCGCGAATTGCTATCTACAAAGTCCAACGCCCCGGGGACGGAGCAGGTTCCCGATTGCCATCACCAGTGGCCGACTCCGCCCCCTTTAAGGGGGAGTCAAGTAAAGCCTAGGTTTCGACGAGGACGGTGAAAGGTCCTTCATTTACGGAGCTAACCTGCATCATCGCGCCAAATCGGCCATGTTGGACTTCTATACCGGAACTTTGTAATAATTTCGATAGTTTCTCGATTATCGGTTGGGCGACCTCGCCAGAGGCGGCGTCCGACCAGGACGGCCGGCGGCCCTTGGCAGTGCGCCCGTAAAGCGTGAACTGGCTGACTAAAAGAACCGGCGCTTGGGCGTCGGAGATGCTTAGCTCCCCGTCTAAGATGCGGAGATTGGCTATTTTATCGGCCATCTTGGCTATCTTCTTCTCACACTCGGCTGGGTCTAAGGCATCTTCATGCGCGACACCAACGAGAGCCAGGAGGCCGCCGGTTTTCGGGCAATCGATGGAACCGACCACCTCACCGTCAACGGTGACACTGGCCGTGGAAACCCGCGTGAGAACAGCGCGCATACTTAACTCCTTACGTGCTCTTGTAGATGTGTAAACCTGCTGCTTAGTCCCACTCCGCGACGCTGGGGCCAAAGTCGAGCAGCTCGGAGGGGATAACTAGCCCATGGCGGACGAGGTCTACTATGGCCGGGACGGCTGCGTTTAGCAGTTCACCCTCGTCAAAGCCGTGGGCGGCGGCGTAAAGCCCCACGGTGTCTTCTAAGTTGAGACCGAAAGGGTTGAGACCAGAGATAATGGCGGCCAGGTGCTCGTCTACCTCGTGGCTCCAGCGCGGGCCTTCCGTGCGGGTAAGGCGTAGTGCCGCTTGAGAAAAAGCGGACCCGCCATCACCTGCCACGCTGATATCCTCCTTTGCCAACCCCGGTCTGGGAGCAAAATTCTTCGTCTCAATTTCTCCCGGAACCAACCCCGCCAGCCAGCTCGCGCGCAGGAAGTACTCTTCTACCTCCGGCCCCAGCGCATCTTCAAAATCCTGCGGCAGGTATTCGGCCAAGACATCCGAAGGTTCATCATCAGCGATACGCTGGATAGCTACGAACCCAAACCCAATTCCGTGGACATCGTGGTTGTGAAAATGTTCCAGCCAAGCCTTTGCCTGGGCGCGGCCCTGAGAGGAGCGAACATCCACCGACTCGTCTTTCAACCAGGTGGAGACGTACAAGGCTGGATCCGCCGCGTCGCGCTGAATGATCCAGGCGCGCACCCCCTTGTCAGGGAGCCAGGACGCTACGCGCTGTTGCCAGGGAATATCCCCCTGATGAATCCACGCGCCCAGGATGTGGGCTGTTCCACCCTGGTTGAGATAGTTGGTGACTTGGGAGACAACCAGCTCAGTCGCGCCGTCGAGGTTCAGACCGGAGTCCCGGTAGACATGGCCCACCTTTGGCATTCCCACCACAAACGGTGGGTTGGCTACCACCCGGTCGAACGTGCGTCCCTCCACCGGTTCAAACCAAGAACCTTGGAGCAACTCCACGCGGTTCTTAGCCGCATATCCGGCTCCGGCCACGGTGGCCGCGGCCAACACTAGGGCGCGGTCGTGGACGTCCGTGCCGGTGATGGCGTCCGCACTATGAAGCTGTCCCAGTAGCTGTACACCGGAGCCAGTTCCCAGATCCAGGACGGAGGACACAGGGGAGGTGGGGATGGATTGCAGCAACGATAAAGAAGCCGAACCCACTCCCAGCACGTGGTCCGGTCCGGGAACGTGATCCACGAGTGAGGCGTCCACGTCCGAAAAGACCCAGTAGTTGCGCCCCACAATCACGTGCGGCCGGATGTCCAGGGCAATGACAAACCTGCCGGCCGGCTGGGTATCTTCGCCGGTGGCAGGCTCTTCCGGGACGGCCACGGCGGCGTCGACAAGTTGGGCGGCAACCTTGGCTCCCAGAGCCCGAGCTAGATCTTCGAGAGAAACGGGGTCGTGGAGCACGAAAGCGCGGATAACCAGGTCCAGGCTCGATCCGCCGCGGGTGGCCATTACCACCGGAGCCGGCTCACCACGGTAGAGCGCCTCAGTATATTCCGGGCCCAGGTGTCCCGCCAGGCCGTCAGCGGTGTAACCGACCTCCTTGAATACTGCCACCAAGTCCTCGGCTACCTGGGCCGGGACCACGCGGCCATCCAGCTTGGTGAAATAGTTATTCATGGTGTCTCCTTATCTGAACCGTGCTCGTGCTCGGTATGGTCGATTGTCGAAGGCAACGGCGCGGGTAGCTGCGCCAATTTCTGCTGTTGGAGCTGTTGGCGCTCCAAATCCTGCATCTGTTGCCTGGCCATGCCCGGCCGGTAAGCCATTCTTTCCCGCTCGTCGCGTACCTGGCCCTTGGAGTTTCCCAGCACCACCGCTATCCACGGCAGGGGGATAGTAATGCCAGCCACTATCGCAGCGGCAACCCACCAGTGATAGTAGACAAAGATCGAGCACAAAATCAGCGGAGGAATGCGCAGGCCTTGCAAAACGAGGTACTCCACCTCACGCCGGTGCCGGTCTTGGCCCGGGCCAACCTTGGCGTCCGTAATGAGGTGAGGTTTGCGCTTTCCTTTCATAGCAACCCACGTTACCTGGTTAACTCGCACAACCATGCGTTGGTGGGGCATTATGGTGGGCGTGAGTACGACAACAAAGACAATTGAGCGCCCAGATGTCCGTGATGAAACCTCAACGGGAAACGACACCCCAAAGTTCTTCCACTACGTGAAAAAGGATCGAATCCTCGACTCCGCCGTAAACGGCAGTTTTGTGGTCGCACTATGCGGGGACACCTTCCCGGTTACCAAGCAGGCCAAACCGGGATCCCCGGTGTGCCCTGATTGCGAGAAAGCCTACAAGGCACTGCGTCGTAAGTGAGCAAGAATAAAGGCCAGCTGCGCGCGTGGCAGCAAGCTGCCCTGGATAAGTTCATGGCCACCCGCCCACGCGATTTCATGGCGGTGGCAACCCCCGGAGCGGGCAAGACCACATTCGCGCTGCGTATTGCCAGTGACCTCGTGGAGGACAAGACGGTCAACCGGGTTATCGTGGTGGTCCCCACCGAACACCTCAAAGTGCAGTGGTCGCAAGCCGCCGCGCGCGTGGGCTTAGCCCTAGACCCGGAGTTTAAAAACTCCTCCGCCGTCAACCCCGCCATGGACGGGGTAGTGGTCACCTACGCCCAGGTGGGCATGCACCCCTTCAAACACCACGCCGTAGCATCCGCCAAGAAGTCGCTGGTCATCCTGGACGAGATTCACCACGCCGGTGACGCCAAGAGCTGGGGCGACGGTGTTCGTGAAGCCTACCTTGATGCCGTGCACCGATTGGCGCTGACGGGCACCCCTTTCCGCTCAGATGACTCGCGGATTCCCTTCGTCCGCTACGAGGAAGACGGGGAGGGTCACTTAGTCTCCCGCGCGGATCACACCTATGACTACGGTGCAGCACTCGCAGACGGCGTGGTCCGGCCCGTAGTGTTCCTTTCCTACTCCGGGGAATCCCGCTGGCGCGATAGTGCCGGTGAGGAGTACGCGGCCCGGTTGGGCGATATCCTAAAACCCGAACACATTGCCCGCGCTTGGCGCACCGCCCTAGACCCCAAAGGGGACTGGATTCCCGCCGTCTTGCAAGCCGCCCACACCCGACTCCTGCAGGTGCGCCGCGTAGTACCCGACGCCGGCGGGCTGGTGCTAGCCACCGACACGCAAACTGCACGTGCCTACGCCAAAATCTTGAAGCAAATGTCTAGCACCCCAGTGTCCGTCATTTTGTCGGATGACCCGGGTTCCTCCAAGCGCATCAAGGAGTTTGACCAATCCAACGATGAGTGGATGGTGGCCGTGCGCATGGTCTCCGAGGGTGTGGACGTTCCGCGGCTTTCCGTGGGCGTGTACGCCACGTCAGCTTCCACGCCGTTGTTTTTCGCCCAGGCCATCGGGCGCTTTGTGCGAAAACGCGCCAAAGGCGAAACCGCGTCCGTATTCCTGCCTTCCGTCCCCGTCCTGCTGGGACTGGCGGAGAACATGGAAAAATCCCGCGACCACGTCCTGGGAGGGGAGAAGCCGGACAAAGAAGGCTGGGATGATGACCTGCTCGATGAGGCCAACCAGAAGAAAACCGAACCGGACTTGTTGGAGAAGTCCTACGAAGCCCTGGGCGCGGAAGCGGAGTTTTCCGGTCTGCTCTACAACGGATCGCAGTTTACTACCGGTCAGGGCGACGTGGATGATGATTTCCTGGGGATCCCTGGACTACTCGACGCGGACCAGGTCAAAGATCTACTCCGAAAGAAACAGTCCGAGGAGCTAGACCGCCGCGATGCGGAAGAAAAAGCGCGCCGGGCTGCCGAGGCAGCCGAGGCCCACCGCCGCGACATCTTTGGACTGCCCTCCGCCCCGCAGCGTGGCGCGGGAAAGGCCGTGCCCGCCAGCGACGGAGTGGTAGACGAGCTGGAAAAGCTCCGCAAAGAACTCAATACCGTGGTCTCCATCCAGGCACAGAACTCCGGGCGCCCCCACGGTGCCATCCACACCGAGGCCCGCAAGGCCTGCGGCGGTCCGCCCACCGCTCTGTGCAATGCCAAGCAGTTGCGCGAGCGCATAGACTACTTGCGCTCTTGGTAGTGCTGCTAGGGGAGTAGTGGTACAGCCCCCGTGCACAAAGCCTGCCCCAAACCAGGCTTTTTAGGCCCGGACCGGTGGCGGCGTAGCTCAGATGTTTCCTGAATGTAATCGAAATGCGACGCTAAGGCTTACCTATTCCGGTATCTTTCCGGTAGGGTGGCCTGCGAACGTTTAAAGACTAGAAGACTAGAGAAAGGCTCACCAACAGTGACCAATCCAAACACCCCCTACGGCGACAACAACGACACCAACGGGCTTCCTTCCTACGGCAATGAGACCCACCAGGCGGGCGCTGTGAACCACGACCAGGGAGCTGCCTACGGCAATAACGCCCCGGTAGCCGGCTATGGGGCAGGTCCTGTGGGATACGAAAATACTCAGATCCCGGCCGAGAAAAACAAGCTTGCCCCCTGGGCGCTTGGCGTGGGTATTTTGGCCCTGCTCTCCCTGCTGCTGGTGCTACCACCATTCCTACTGGGTCCAATTGGCATCATCCTGGCCATCATTGCCCTGGTAAAGGGGAAGAAACTGCCTAAGGAGCTGAGCCGCACTTGGATGTCAGTAGTTGGCCTTGTTACCTCGGTTCTGGCCCTACTCGGCGCCATCGGCTTTATTGCCTTGGGTGTGTCCCTTTTCAACAGCACCGGTGCGCAGGACTGCATGGGTCTAGAAACCCAGGTCGCCGTGGAGCAGTGCCTGGAAGAAAAACTCAACACGGAGATTAACGGCGAAACCCAGCAGTAGTTCGTAGAACTACAGCTTCAAGGTAAGCCCCAAGGGGGCTACCGCTCCGCCGGGGCGCAGGAAACCCACACCGGGACCTGCGCCCCGGCTTTGCTTTGCCTCTACGGCCCGCCGCCAAACCATCGCGCGCAACATGGGCCCCGGGCGCGGACACCGAACATAAAGAAACCGCCACCGCCTTGCCCACACATGGGGGAAGGCGGTGGCGGCGTTAAGTCCGCGTTGGAAAGCTAGTCCAGGTAGTCGCGCAGTACCTGAGAACGCGATGGGTGGCGCAGCTTGGACATGGTCTTGGACTCGATCTGGCGAATACGCTCGCGCGTGACACCGTAGACCTGACCAATTTCGTCCAGTGTCCGGGGCATACCGTCGGTCAAGCCAAAGCGCAGACGGACCACACCGGCTTCCCGCTCGGATAGCGTAAGAAGGACGTCTTGCAACTGATCCTGGAGGAGCGTGAAGGACACCGCGTCGACGGCTACCACGGCCTCAGAATCCTCGATGAAGTCACCTAACTGTGAGTCACCCTCATCACCGATGTTTTGGTCCAAGGAGATGGGCTCGCGGGCGTACTGCTGGATCTCCATCACCTTTTCCTCGGTGATGTCCATTTCCTTAGCCAGCTCCTGCGGGGTTGGCTCGCGGCCCAGGTCTTGCAAGAGCTCGCGTTGGATACGGCCCAGCTTGTTGATAACTTCTACCATGTGGACCGGGATGCGGATGGTACGCGCCTGGTCGGCCATGGCACGGGTGATAGCTTGGCGGATCCACCAGGTGGCGTAGGTGGAGAATTTGTAGCCCTTGGTGTAGTCGAACTTTTCCACCGCGCGGATTAGGCCGAGGTTTCCTTCTTGGATCAGGTCTAGGAACGCCATGCCGCGGCCGGTGTAGCGCTTTGCCAAAGAAACCACCAAGCGGAGGTTTGCTTCCAACAGGTGGTTCTTAGCCTTGCGGCCATCACGGGCAATAGCGCGCAGATCGCGTTTGTCTGCGGGCTTAAGGGATTTTTCTTTATCCCCGTCTTTCTGAGCCTGGATAGCGTCATCGAGCTTGTGCTGGGCGTAAAGGCCGGCTTCGATGCGTTCAGCAAGGGAAACTTCCTGCTCAGCGTTGAGCAGCGCAACTTTACCAATCTGCTTGAGGTAGGCGCGGACCGAGTCAGCAGACGCGGTAAGCTCAGCGTCCTTGCGGGCTTGGCGCAATGCCGCAGACTCATCCTCATCCCAGACGGCTTTTCCGGCCTCATCCTCATCAGAGTCTTCGTCCTCCGCGTCTTCATCGTCCTCGTCGATATCAGCCGGGAGGTCCTCATCAATATCTTCGTCGTCTACCAAGGCGTCCGGATCTACGTCCTCAACATCCGAATCCACATCCGGATCGACTGGTAGATCATCATCCTCCTCAGCCTCAACGGAAACCTTCTCTGGTGCGGTGTCCTTGGACTCCGCAGACTTACGAACCGTCTTCTTGGCAGTGGTTTTCTTGGCAGCAGTCTTTTTAACTGTTGCTTTCTTCGCAGTCTTCTTCGTGGCCGCAGTGGAGGCTTTCTTGGCCGCCTTCTTAGCGGTCTTCTTCGTAGTTTTCTTGGCAGACTTCTTCGCGGTTTTCTTCGCGGGCTCCTTATCTGCCTTCTTGGTAGTCTTCTTTGCGGTCTTCTTGGCCGTCTTTTTGGCGGTTTTCTTTGCCGTTTTCTTGGCGGTTTTCTTTGCCGTGCGCTTGGTTACGCCAGCGCTAGAGGAGTCAACTTCTGCGTTGCCGTCCTGTGCCTGTGCTGAAGATTCAGTGGCTGCCACGTACGCCCTTTCGCCTTAAGTTTCATAGTTGACTACCAACGCGCCTCGCAGTTATGAAGCGAGGCGCAAAGTTGGATAGTCATTTGTAGGATCGACCGCCCAGTATAACGCAAAACCCCAAAGCGATGTGACACCAGGCGGTTGAATTCCTCTTTGTCAAGGGGTTAGCCGGAAAATTTTTTCACAACCGGAAAATCCGGGCAGTCGGGAGAGCTTAGGACTGACGTTCAATCCGGTCGGTGATAGCCATGGCGGCACCCACAATCCCCGCCCGGTTCTTCAGCTTCGCGGGCAACACCGGGGTAGTGGTCTCAAGTAGCGGCCCCCACTTGTCAAACTTGCGGGAAACCCCGCCGCCAACAATGAAAACGTCCGGGTTAAACAGGTTTGAGTACTCGTTGAGGACCACGTTGAGCCGCTTTGCCCACTTCTTGAAACTAAGACCTTCACGTTCCCTGACGGCGGAGGAAGCCTGGTGTTCTGCCTTCATGTCACCCACGAGCATGTGACCCAATTCGGTGTTGGGGAACAACTTGCCGTCAAGGAGGAAGGCGGAGCCAATGCCAGTGCCCAGAGTGAGGAACAAGACAGCGCCCTTCTTAGCGAGATCTTCGCCATAAGCGACCTCAGCAAGCCCGGCGGCGTCGGCGTCGTTGAGGATGGCCACCTGGCGGCCGTCCAAGTGGCGGGCGAAGAGCTCATCCAGGTCGAGCCCCAACCATGCCTGGTCGATGTTGCCGGCGGAGCGAAGCCTATTGTTTTGAACCACGCCGGGAAGAGTGATGCCAATGGGGCCTTCCCACCCCAGCTCATCTGCGACCTTTCTGATGGTTGCGGCCACGGCGTCCGGCGTGGCGGGCTTGGGGGTTTCAATCCGCACCCTTTCGGTGGCAAACTCACCAGTTTCAAGGTCCACCACGGCCCCTTTGATTCCGGACCCGCCCACGTCAATGCCTAGCGCCAGTTTTCGTGGTTTGTCAGAAACGTTCTGCGAAGAATTTTTAGTCATGCCAACTAGTGTAGAAGAAGGCAGAATAGATGGCATGAATAACAACCAATCTGGTGTCCCTGATGGTAAAACCCCCACGTCCAACGCCGGGTTCTCGCAAGATTTTTTCCAACAGCTGCAAGATTTAGCGGTGGAAGCGGCCGTGGGGGCGGCGGAAATAGTCAGAGCGCGCAGGGCGGACCTGGTGGCCGAGGGTGGATTGGCCGCGGTAACTGAAGCTAAGGGCACCGCCGAAGACCCAGTCACAGTAGTAGACAAAGCCAGTGAGGATTACATAGTCAACTATCTATCCAGCCGGCGTCCCAACGACGGTTTTCTCGGTGAGGAGGGGGCGTTAGCGGATTCTTCCACCGGGGTGACTTGGGTAATTGACCCGATAGACGGAACCGTCAATTTCCTCTACGCGATCCCCGAATACGCGGTGTCAATTGGCGCCGTCGTTAATGGTGAACCCGTAGCCGGCGCAGTAGTTAACGTTGCGCTTGGTGACACCTATTACGCCGGGCGGGGTTTGGGCGCTTTTGTTCAACGCCCTGGGGAAGACGCCGTGAGACTTTTCCCCAGTGATGAAAATAGGTTGTCCATGACCTTGCTTGCCACCGGCTTTGCCTACAAATCTCACTGGAGAAAAGCGCAGGCGGAACTGTTGGTCAAGGTCCTCCCGCGCGTTCGTGACATCCGCCGGGCTGGCTCGGCCGCCTTGGACATCTGCCACGTCGCGGAGGGCCGGGTGGACGCCTATTACGAGCATGGCACTAAGGCCTGGGATTTCGCAGGCGCGACCATTATTGCCAGGGAAGCGGGTGCGGTGGTCCACCACCCGGGAATGCAGTCCAGGGGAGATTCTCCGGAGCTTTTCCTGGCGGGCAACCCCGGTATTGCGCAACGGTTGGGAAAATTATTATTCACGTTGGGGGCCGGTGAGGTTTTGCCAGTTTAGGGCGGGCTTTGTCCGCATGGGGGTGATAATTTTCTAGCCCCTGTCGTGGCGCATTATGACTTTTATGAGTTTGTCGTTTAATATGCGCGATCGGTAAAAGCACCAGAATTAGAAACCAACTTCAGAAGGGACGCCCACCATGGCTACCGATTATGACGCACCGCGCCGTCGTGCAGAAGACGAGCTTGAAACAGACTCTCTCGAGGGTTTGAAAGCTGCCGAATCTGATAACAGCAGTATTGACGACGATGGCGAAATCGTTGAGCCTTTCGAGCCGCCCACAGTTGACCTCACGGGTGAGGAGCTCAACGTAGAAGTTAGGCCACGTCAGGAACACGAATTTACGTGTTTTTCCTGCTTTCTAGTTCAGTCCAACAAACGTCTTTCGCACCATGAAGACGACAATCCGATTTGCCTAGACTGCGCTTAGGACTGAGACTTTTGCGTTAACCCACGCGCCGCATCCTATGCCCGCGACCTCTGCCACCTGTGCACAGGGCGCGGGCTTTTGGCGTTTTACCCGCTTGCGGCGGTTTCCAGGGGTAATGGCGAGCACCAGCGGCTGGAGTGGAAAATTGGCGCTGCAAGCGCTGCCAGCAGGTGCCGGCAGGTGCCGGGCCGCGGGATCGTAGCGGTTGGTACACGGGGGCTACCGCGGCCGGCACGGGGGTTAAAGCGGTAGGTAGAGGCCCTGGCGGCGGGCCTTGGAACCAGGTCGGGGTTATTTAAGTCCCTTAGTTGCTTGTGCGGCCTGGTCGGGAACAAAGGCGGCAATGAGCTTCTGCGGGTCTTTGGTGGCTACCATCCAGTAAGGGGTGGGATCCTCCGGGTCATCAAGGATAAACATGGCATGAGTCTCAATCCAGGGATGGGTGACTAGGAAGGCCGCCGGGTCCAGCTGGGGGCCCAGGGCGTTTCGCCGCGCGGATTTCGGGACGGCTAGGCTGCGTGAGACTACGTCATCGGGCAGTTGGGCACCTGCCACCGTCAACCAGCGCGTGCCCTCTTGGTCTTGCTCCACGGTAAGTACCGTCGAAGACCAGGAAATCAGAATCCACGTACCCAGTGCTGCCAGGATGGCGGCGGCTATGAGGCCTGCAGTAAGACCGCGGTTTAGTCCGAAGGTGGCCGCAGCAATCACAATCACCACCGCACCGTTGAACCAGAAGTACCACGGCACCCACTGGCGTTCCGAATAGCGAACAGAGGCAGAGTTATTCCGATGAGTAGTCACGAGTTAGTATTCTACGCTGCCTAGTACTAGTTATTGGGTCCACGGTAAGCTAGGCCGCGTGAGTAAATTCAGTAGTGACCAAGAATCTGCCGAAACCCCAGGAGCAATCAGGGTCAAGAGACTAGACAAGGAACTTCCCCTGCCCCGTCGCGCCCATCACGGGGACGCCGGCGCGGACCTCTATTCCGCTGAGACGGTGACCATTGACCCCGGCCAGCGGGCTTTAGTGGGTACGGGTATAGCCATCGCGCTTCCGCTAGGGACGGTGGGGCTTATCCATCCGCGCTCAGGACTAGCTGCCAAGCACGGGCTGTCCATTGTCAATACCCCCGGCACCATCGACGCGGAATACCGCGGTGAAATCAAGGTGTGCCTTATTAACCTGGACCCGGAGAAGGCCTACACGGTTGAGCGGGGGACGCGGATTGCTCAGTTGGTAGTGCAGAGAGTCGAGCTTGTGGACTTCGTTGAGGTAGATGGCCTGGAGGACACCGCTAGGGGAGAGGGCGGGTACGGATCTACCGGAGTGAATTAGCCTTGGGCCACGTGCGGGCATCCCCGGTGACCAGGGGTTTGAGTGTGAAGGTGGCATCAATTCTTAAGTAAAAATTTAGAATCTTGGTGAAAACCCGTACTCTGGAGGGCAATTACTACTTCTTTCCCTGTTTAGACCCTTCGTTGGTTTTCGCAGTGCCAGTAAGGCGCAGTGCAAGGCCCGCCGGGAGAGCAAGTGTTTAACCTGATTAGATGAGCGGATTTTTACCGCTGAGAGGAATACCTATTATGGCTTTGTGGCCGTTTGGAAAAAATAAAGAAGAAGATAGTCTAAAGGATGCTCCTGCTGGTGCACCCGGCGCTAAACCCGGGGCCGCCCAGCAAGATGTAGCTGGCGTGGATAGCAGTGGTGCGGCCGCTGGCAGTGGCCAGCCGGATCCTTCCGAAGACGCTACCGGCAGCACCTCTCCGGAGCGCCCAGACGTGGAGATTACCTCGATCCCCCACGATCCTGTGGGCGGTACCATGGGGCCGTTCGACGGGGATAAGGTCAAAATCGAGGACTTTGACTTCTCCGATTTTTCCCTAGGTTTGCTAGAGCTTGGCTCACTGCGGATTCCCCTGCCCAAAAATTCCCAGGTGCAGGTGGAGATGGGGGCCTCCGGGCCACGGATGCTCCACATTGTCACCCACTATGGGCGCATTACGCCGGTTGCCTTCGCCGCACCGCGTTCCCCTGGGCAGTGGGCGGAATCCGGCAAGGACCTGATCAAAGGTGTGGCCAACGACGGCCTGGCAACGCACGTTGAGCAAGGCCCGTGGGGAAGTGAAATCGTGGGTGTCAATGAAAACGGCACCATCCGCATCATCGGCATTGAAGGCCCTCGCTGGCTACTGCGGCTGACTACCGCCGCGCCCACAGGCAAAGAAGATGATCTAGCAACCCTCGCCCGCGAGGTCGCGGCCCGCACCTTCGTCTACCGCGGGGAAGAACCCATCCTGGCAGGAAACTCCCTTCCTATATCCATGCCGCAACCGCTGGTGGAGCAGGTGCAAAAAGCCATGAATGAACGCGCCGCCCAGCAACAAAACACCCCGGAAAACGCCGCCGAACAAGACGCCATTAACCACATGCGCAGCCTGCGGACTGACGACTCCGCTGCCCCTAACGGCTCCGCTGACGCCCAAGGGGAAAAGTAGTTGTCCGTATCACCGCTCGGCAAGCGCCAAGCTTCACCGACTAAGGCGACCAAGAAAGTCAAAAAGCCCATCGAGGACCAGACGTTACTGGAGCAGATGGGTGGGGTGACCGGGTTAGTGTCCGCAACCTTGCCAGTCCTGGTCTTAATACCTGTGAATTCCCAGTGGGGAATGGGGCCCGCGCTTATCTCCGCACTTTTAGTAGCTGCGGCGATTATGGCCTGGCGGCTAGCCCGCAAAGAAACTCTACAACCGGCCGTATCTGGGCTCATTGGTGTTGCTATCTGCGCCGGTATTGCTTGGTTGACCGGTGACGCTAAGGGGTATTTCCTTTACGGGATCTGGGCCTCCTTTGTATTGTTTGTTCTCACCACTATTTCTATGCTTGTGCGCTGGCCGGCTGTGGGCGTGGTGTGGAAGGGCGTTAACGGTGAGTCAATGATCTGGCGGCAGGTACCCAAGGCCTTGTGGTCTTATACCTTTGCTACCGCGGGGTGGGCCACCATTTTCTTGGCTCGCTTCTTGGTGCAAAACCACATCTATAATTCTGCGGAGGGTACTACCTCGCTGGGGCTCACGCGGGTGCTGATGGGCTGGCCTTTGACCGGCCTGGTCATGGTACTGACTGTGTTGATGGTCAAGCGCGCCAACGCCGCGGTAGATGAGGCAGTAGCGCAGGGAAAGGTTAGCTTGCCTGCAGAGACTACCGATGCCCCCTCATCCGCACGGTCTGTTGCCGCCCAGGAATCCAAGGGTGTAGAGCAACCGCTAGATAATCACCACCCGGCTGCGCCCCGGTCAACCACGGCCCAGTCAACCAACCCCCAGCCAAGCACGCCTCGGTCATCTGCGCCGGGCACAACCGATGAAAATCCAAAGAAAGACTCCTAAATGACTGCATCTGATACCTCTGCTTCACCTGATACCTCTGCTTCCGGAAACGTTATCCGTGTAGGCGATGAAGTAACGCTGAGCGTAAAACGCATGGCCCACGGCGGTGAAGGAATTGCGGAGCTAGACGGTGACGGCCGGGTATTTTTCGTAGCCGGCGCTTTCCCCGGGGACGTGGTGAAAGCAAAAGTGACTAAGGTGAAGAAGAACTTTGGCCGCGCGGAACTTCAATCCGTGGAGGAAAAAGGCCCGCTGCGCGTGGATAGTTATTGCCCGGCCGCTGAGGCTGGTGCGGGCTGCTGTGACTTTGACACCCTGGACCCGGATAAGGAGCTGGATATAAAGTCGGAGGTCCTTCTTGGGCAGCTGCGCCGTATTGGCAAACTCTCCGACCTCCCGGTTCCAGAGCTCATCGAGTTGACGCCGCGCCGCGGGTGGCGCACCCGCGTTCGCCTGGGAGTAGATGACAAGGGCCGCGCTGGCCTGCGCAAGCGTGGCTCCCACGAGCTGGTCACTGACCAGGTGTGTACCCAGCTGGCGCCCGGCTTGGTCGATGGTCTGGTGGGAGCCTCTGATGATGTTCGCCGGTTTAGCCCCGGCGCTGAGGTCATTGCTGTCATTGATGCTGAGGGCAACCGGCATGTTGCTCAAACGCGCAAGGCCCCGCGGGGCAAGCGGGTGGAGAAAATCACCGACATCATCGAGGGCAACAAACAGGTAGTGGAGCGCGCTGACGGCTATGAATTCCGCTTTCCGGTGGCCGCCTTCTGGCAGGCGCACGCGGGGGCACCAGACCGCTACGCACAGCTGGTTCGCGAGTGGCTGCGGCCGGCCGAGGAAGAAGACGGGCAAGCAGTGGGATGGGACCTCTACGGCGGCGTAGGCGTGTTCGTACCCGCTATCGCGCAGTCACTGGGTGCTAACGGTGCCCAGGCGGCGGTGTATTCCGTTGATTTCTCCCCGGCGGCAACAGTGGCCTCCCAGCCTTCCTTGGAAGAATTTGATGTCCACGTGGTCAGTGACAAGGTGGAAAAGGTAGCGGATCAACTACCTAGCCCCGCAGCAGTGGTCTTAGATCCCCCGCGCACGGGTGCGGGCGCAAAGGTGGTTGCCACCGTGGCCGCAGCAGCGCCTCAGCAGGTCATCCACGTGGGCTGTGACCCGGCTACCTTCGCCCGGGACCTCCAATACTGGCAAGAATCAGGTTTCTTTCCCACCAATCTCGCGGTGATCAATGCCTTCCCCGGTACCCACCACGTTGAGGCGGTCGCACTGCTAGAGCGCAGTAACAAAGCCTAGTTTCTCCCCATGGGGTTGACCTCTTTCCAAGGGGTTGGCGCAGCTGGCAGAACTCCCTTGTTGTACCGGGCTCTAACTAGGGTTAGGGAAAAAGCGGGTGCGGAGCTGGGGATTGTGCCCGGGCTTGGGGCTGCTGGAGCGTTTCTTGTTCCAAGTGTTCCCGGTTCCGGGGACAAAGCCCCGGAAAGCCTGAAAAGCCGCCGCTGCTTGGGGCTTTCGGGCGGTGGATTTGGCACGGCTACTACTATTAATTTCATGCGCGGGACGTTTACTCATTTACGTTCCCGTGCGAGTATCGTAGGGTAATACTACAAAGCGCCCCCCTGGCGGGGTGCAGAGAAAAACTATCGCGGTCAGCGTTCGTTGTGAGATGAGGTTCAAACGGTCTTTATGGCAATTCTAGATACGGTGTCGTCACCAAGCGATCTGAAAAAACTCTCTGAGCAGCAATTAGAGCAACTGGCAGGGGAGATCCGGCAGTTCCTCATTGACCAGGTTTCCGTGACCGGTGGCCACCTGGGGCCCAACCTGGGCGTGGTGGAGTTAACCATAGCGCTGCACCGGGTTTTCGACTCCCCGCGGGATGCGATTGTCTTTGATACCTCGCACCAATCGTATGTCCATAAGATTTTGACCGGACGCGCCTCCCAGTTTGGCACCCTGCGCCAGAAGGGCGGCTTGTCCGGTTACACCGATCGGGGCGAGTCTGAGCATGACTGGACTGAGTCCTCCCACGCATCCGCCTCGATCTCGGTCGTCGACGGCTTGGCTAAGGCCTTCGCGCTCAAGGGTCAATCCCACCGTAACGCCGTTGCGGTAGTTGGTGACGGCGCGTTGACCGGAGGTATGTGTTGGGAAGCGCTGAACAACCTTTCAGCTGATAAGGAAAGAAACGCCGTGGTCATTGTTAATGACAACGGACGTTCCTATTCACCCACCATTGGTGGTTTTAGCGAGAACCTTTCCAAAATCCGCACCCAGCATGGTTACGACGAACTCATGGAACAGGGGAAAAAGCGCCTCAAGTCCTTGGGCTGGGTAGGGGAGCGTGCGTTCGACGCCCTCCACGCAGTCAAGGAGGGAGTGAAGTCCACCGTTATCCCTACCGAGATGTTCCCCGATTTGGGAATGAAGTACGTGGGGCCGGTCAACGGACACGACCTGGAGGCCCTTGACCACGCTCTGACCTATGCCCGGGACTATGAGGGACCCATTATGGTCCACGTGGTCACTGAGAAGGGGCACGGATTTGAACCGGCCGTTAACGAGCCCAATGACCAGATGCACTCCACCGGGGCAATCGATCCCGTCACCGGCGTGCCCATTGGTGTGGACCAACCCGGTTGGACCGCAGCTTTTTCCGAGGAAATAATTGCAGCGGGCGAAGCCCGGGAAGACATCGTGGCTATTACAGCCGCCATGGCGGGACCTACCGGCTTAACTCCGTTTGCGCAAAGATTCCCGGACCGCTTCTTTGACGTGGGCATTGCCGAACAACACGCCTTGACTTCCGCTTCCGGTCTGGCCATGGCAGGTCTACACCCGGTGGTAGCGCTCTATTCGACCTTCCTCAACCGTGGGTTTGACCAGCTTCTGATGGACATTGGGCTCCTGCGCCTTCCGGTTACGCTAGTGCTTGACCGCTCTGGGGTTACTGGCTCTGATGGTCCTAGCCACAACGGTGTGTGGGATATGGCTATCTCCACCATCGTCCCCGGCATTCAGGTGGCCGCGCCGCGTGACGGAACGCGCCTGCGGGAGCTATTCCGCGAGGCCATTGCTATTGACCACGGCCCTACGGTGGTGCGCTTCCCTAAAGGTGATCTGCTTGAAGATCAGGAACCCCTGGATACCCTTGCTGATGGCGTAGATATCTTGCATTATTCGGATAACAAAGATGACTCCAGTGCTGATGTCCTCATAGTTTCCGTTGGTGCGATGTCTGCACGCAGCCTTGCGGCGGCGCAGATGCTTGAGGAAGACGGTCTCAACGTCACTGTAATCGACCCCCGTTGGGTGGCACCTGTTGCCCAGTCGGTCGTTGCACTGGCCGCTGACCATGACCTGGTGGTCACGGTCGAAGATGGAACCATCCGGGGCGGCGTGGGATCCCTCATCAGCGAGGCCCTGGGTTCTGCCGAGGTAGATACGCCACACCGCCGTCTGGCCTTCCCTAGCTTCTATCCGAAGCACGCCTCGCGTGGGCAGCTATTGGAAGATGTCGGCCTGGCACCTGATGGTATGGCGGAGCAAATCAACCAGTGGGTTAGCACTATTGTCAACGCCCACAACGAGCTAAACGACTAGGCGGGAGTGGTACGGGGTGCCATCCGCTAGTTTTCAGGGAAGGCGTGCCGAACGATAATTGGGGCGACCAAATCAGCTTGCCACTCCCGGGCGCCCTCCTCGATGAGTTGCGTCTTCACCTTGCCAGGATGGGCGACGGAGCCCGCCCTATCTCCCGGCCGGCGGCTGCTGGTATCACCGTGAATTGCCCACAGTACCGCCCGTAGTTCCGCCGTGCGGATTATAGTGTCAGAATTCATGGAGAGATCTTCCCCGAGGACCTCGATATCGTCGCGAATGGTCTGGTACATGCTCCACAGCTCGGGATATTCCCGTGACCAGGAGCTCTTGGCAGGAACGCCAGCGGAAGGCTTGGGCAGGCGGGGCCACTCACCTTTTTTGGTGCGGGAAGCGGCCTCTAAGACCTTTATCCACATGGAGGATGCACCTCTACGGCGGCTGGGGAATCCCCGTACCCGGCGCAAACCAGCCTCGGAAGTGGGCACTGCGCGAGCGATCTCAATAAGGGTCCGGTTGGAAAGTAGTCTTCCCGGGGCCAGGTCTTTGGCTCTAGCCAAGGTGTCGCGCCTGGTCCACAATGCTTTAGCGACGTTAAGCTGAGCGGGGCTAGTTAGCGTATAGATGCCCTTCAAGTCGCGCCAGTTCGCGGGCTGGGGCTCCGTTACATCGGCGTGGCGTCTGACAATTTCGGCGAACTCGGCCTCAGCCCACTCGGTTTTGTCATCTTCCGCTAAAATCTCAGCTAATTCTTCCGCCAACTCGAGCAGGAACTCCACATCAAGCGCGGCGTAGGCCAGTTGCTTGCGGGGAATAGGCCGGGCTGACCAATCGGCGTCTCCGTAACCCTTCTCCAGCTCCACGCCCAAGAGCAGTTCCGTCATGGCCGAGAGGTTCGGGTGGTCGTACCCGGCTATGCGGGCTGCAAGTTCGGTATCAAAAATGGTGCCCGGATAAAGGCCCAACCATGCCAGGCAGGGCAAATCACTAGGGGCCGCGTGGATGACCCATTTCGCCCCGTTGAGGACTGGGCCAAGGGCCTTCGAAAGCTCAGCTCGCCCGCCCTCCGGGTCAATGAGGAAGGTACCGGCACCGTTGCGCCGGATTTGCAGCAAGAAGGCGCGGTCGTCGTAGCGGAAAGCAGACGCGCGTTCAGTATCAATGGCAAAAGGGCCGGTTCCTGCTGCCAACTGCTTGGCAACCTGGAGAAAGTCCGAGGGAGAATCTGCCACTGAGGGGATACCGTCAGATGGCGAGGAATGAAGGGAAGACATTAAAAACTAGTTTCTGATATTAGTAACGCCCTCGGGCGGTAGACCGGCCACGTTGGCAAGAACTTTTCCAAAAGCTTCTACGTGCGGGGCCAGGTCCGTGCCTTCGGCGGTCCACGAGGCGCGCATTTCCAGCTGGTGGGAGCGCGGCGGGCCGCCTATTTCGCCAAAACGAACCGACGCCGTTGCGGTCACCGTTCCGCCCAGATTGGTGTGACCAGCGTTGCAGTGTTGCATGGACTCCTTGAGCCACTCCCACGCGACATCGGGCAGTAGGGGATCACCAGCTAATTCGGAGTCCATATCTGCCTGGATATAGGCCACCAGCCGCATACTGCCTTCCCAGGCTTCTTCTGCGCCTGGATCGTGGAGCAAGATGAGGCGCCCAAAAGCATCACCCTCGGACTCGGCAGGGACAGATTCCAGATCCTCGATGTCGTGGTAGCGGTCAACCTCCAAGCCAACGGCGTGACTAAAGGGGGCTAGGCGCTGTGGAGGCCTGATGGTTCCCAGAGAGATATCAGAGCGCAGGTGTGCAGAATGCATTGATTCCACCGCAAAGGAAAATGCCGGCGGTGTCTGTGCCGCCTTTTCGTCTGCTGTGGTGGGATTGTCCCGAGCAACCTTCTTCGCGGCATGTGCGCGAAGGTCTGCCGGTTTTCCTGCAGTTTGAGAGAAAGAGTCGTTTGTGCTCACGCCATGTAAACCTAATAGCAAACTGCCCCTCCGCCAGTAAGGCGCGCCGTGGGCCGCGGCCGTGGATACCGTCTAGAGAACAGGTCTATGATGGATGGTACATAATGACTACTTTTCCTATACGGAGGTTTGAGATCCATGGCCAAGCTCGATTTCGAGAAACTCAACAGCATCCAGCAGTACTCGCAACACGCAGTTTTCCGGATAATTCCAGGAGCCTTGGGGGTTGACCGTGCGGAGGCAACGGAGCAGGCCCAGCAATTCTTCCAAGGCCTGGAATCCGAAGAAAAAGTCACCGTTCGCGGAATCTACGACCTATCTGGCATGCGCGCCAGCGCCGATTTTATGATCTGGTGGCACGCTGAAGACTTCGCCCATATCCAGGCAGCCTTTGCTGCTTTCCGCCGTGAAACCACGCTAGGCCAAGTATCCGAGGTCACCTGGGTAGGCACCGCCCTACACCGGCCCGCTGAGTTCAACAAGTCTCACCTACCTTCGTTCATCATGGGAGAAGAGCCCGGTGACTGGATTGCCGTATACCCCTTCGTGCGCTCCTTCGACTGGTACACCATGGATGAGAAGCGCCGGCGCAAAATTTTGGCCGAGCACGGCATGAAGGCTCGCGACTACCCGGATGTGCGCGCTAACACCGTACCGGCCTTCGCGCTGACCGACTATGAGTGGATCCTGGCCTTCGAGGGCCCAGATCTTGGCCGGATCGTGGATCTCATGTACCTCATGCGCTATACCGAGGCCCGCCACTTCATCCGCGAGGAGGTCCCCTTCCACACCGGCCGTCGGGTCAAGGATGTAAGCGAGCTGCTAGCAATCCTTCCCTAGGACGCCCAGCCCGGACTAGCACGACCCTTTAACGGCGAATACTGGCGAATCCACACCTGTTTCTTCCGGCCTCTGGCTGCTACTTGCTGGTGTGGATTTTTCTTATCCGGGTAGGAGAAACGCCGGCTGCGCGGGTGGGTTTGATAAAGGCCCGCGCGTTCTGCGGCCTTAGTCTTCGACCGGCTTTTCTTCCAACGTCAGCGAAATTGAGTTGATGCAATAGCGCTGGTCAGTAGGGGTGTCATAGCCCTCACCGGTAAACACGTGGCCAAGATGGGACTCGCAGTTGGCGCAAATAACCTCAGTGCGTACCATCCCGTGAGAGTTGTCGGAGCGCTCAATAACCTTGTCACCAGCCAAAGGAGAGAAGAAGGAGGGCCAACCACAATGGGAATCAAACTTCTCTGTGGAGCGGAACAGTTCTTGCCCGCAGGCGCGGCAGGAATAAACACCCTCAGCCTTGGTGTCGGTGTATTCCCCCACAAATGGCGCTTCAGTACCGGCTTCGCGCAGTACACGGTACTCCTCAGGACTTAGCCGCTTTTTCCACTCGGTGTCTGCAATAAGCTTGAAATCAGTCATGCCCTAGGAGTTTACTTCAACAAGGTAGAGCCCGGTCAAACATCGTCGTTCCGCGCGGCACCGCATGAGGAAACCGTACCGCCAGCTGACGCTGCCCGGTCTTGTTGGACGCTCCGGCGCCACCAGCCGGCCGTTGTAGCCGCTGCGACCACAATGAGAAGCAGCCATCCAACCGTTCCCCCGAAAAAGGACATCCACCGCCCGGCATCCGGGTGGAGGTTGCTAAACCAGCTCAAAGGGGCCAAGTACAAAACGGCTGCCAGCCAGGCGGGCCACGATCTGAAGATGCTAGCGCTAAACACTGCGGTAAACATCAGCGGAAATAGCCACATTGAGTAGTACTGCTGGCCCAGCGAGGACAGGAAGAAGATCCCTACAAAGATGACGCCGCTTGTGCTCAGTGCCCAGAGTCTAAAGTCACTGCGGGAAAAGCGGATTAGCCCCAGCAGTGTGGCACCCACCAGGAAGGCCGCACTAAGCCACACCGTCCAGTAAAAGGCGTCCCCAAACTCAAAGTAGGCGTGGACGCCCGCCCAGGAAGAGTTGGCGTAGTCCCGGGTGATAGCCAGGTAGGGAACCAACTTTTCCATATATCCGTCTGTGGCGGGGATAAAGGCCACGGCCAGTAGGTTTAGCCCCACCGGGATGCCCAAGCCACCCAAGAATGCGCGCCAGTCAAGTCTCACAGCGGCAAGGGCAAGCAGGGGTGCGAACTGAGGTTTGATGACAATCGCCAGGCCAATGACCACCCCGGCAAGAAGCCTGAGGGAGGTGGACTTTTCCTCGTTGCCGCGGATGAAGGCCCACAGGAACAATGACAGCGCCAGCAGCAGCAGTCCGTTGATGTTGGTAAATGCCAGGGTGTTGGTGACGGACTCAGTAGAAAAAGCCACTGCCAGTGAGGCCGGCCACAACCAACCGTCGAGCTTGTGACCCACCGTGCGCGTCATCACAGCCATGGCCAGAACTACCGCCAGGGCGTTGCACACGATAAACAAGGTGCGAGCGGTGGCAAAGTCATCAATCAGCCCCATCGGTGAAAGCAAGGCGGTGGCGCCGGGGTTGTAGAGGTACAGGGGGTCCACGTGGTTGTATGCCTGCTCGTAGACCGCTTGGCCGTCCAGCATCCGCCGGACTGCACTGTAGACCGTAGTGAAATCATCGGTAGGTGTGCCGTTTAGAGCCACCACCAGAACCCGATGTATCACCAACACTAGTGCCACCGGCCACGCAGCGTTACGAACCGCCCGGCCTGCAACAGTGGGGGAGCAATCAAGGGGTTTAGCCTCGCACAGGGAATTGGTGGCAAAGAATGAAGCTAGCCGGGAGGTCCCGGGTTTACCTGCCCGCGCATCACGCCGCGAAGATGCGGTAGCCAAATCCGGGCTATCCCCAGACTTTGCAGGTGGGAAAGAAAAGCGGGGCGAGTGTTGGTGAGGAGAGTTCACCCCTAGAATCTTATTCCCCAGCCGTGCGTGAATAGCGGAGAAACACCGTGCCATCCACATCCGGTATGACGCTTTCCAAAACCATCCGCCGGTAAACCGGTTTCTCCGCGTCGTAAGACAGCGGCAGTTCTACCCCAGAGCCCAGGTGCGGGGATAAGGTGAGGTAGAGCTTGTCCAGGCGGTCAGCGCGGATACATTGCCCCAGAATTCCCGGGCCCCCTTCGCAGGACACGCGCGTCATTCCGTGGGTTTGAAGTACCCGAAGGTAGTCTTCGATGGTTCCCGTGCCCGCAGTAAGGACTTTCCCGCCGGCCTTTTCAATTGCCTTTGCACGGCTGCGAATATCTTCCCGGCTTAGGGACTTTTCCGGGCACAAAAACAGCGGGGGAGTAGTGCAGTCACGGAAGAACCGGGAATTTACGTTGAAGTCCAGTGAGCGGGTGGCTACGGCGATGGGCGGGGGTACGGGACGCGCCGGGGTGGGCTGCACACCGCCGTAGTTTTCTTTTTTCACGGTAGCGGACCCAACCAGGACCACGTCCGCCCACTGGCGTAGAGCCATGAGTAAACCGGTGTCAGCCTGATTGCCTAATTCTTGGGAATTACCGGACATTGCAGCGGACCCAGTGAGGGAGCTGACCATGATGGCGCGTATTCCCGGGCCGGACTTGGGGCCAAGCAGCAACTCCGGTGTAGGCGAAGAATGGGTTTTCATGTCAGTATCTTGTCTCCTTGGGAGCAGGGCCAGTGCGTTATTGCCGCTACTGTTGCGAAGATACCCGACCCCGCGCCGGGAAGGCAGAAGACGGGGTCTCCACTACAGGCCCTCCGCGCGAAACCACTTCAGGGCCTCCGCGCAAAAATGTGGTGTGGGAACCCTCGTGCCACGCCCCCCTTGGCACCACCCTGTGGTGATCGTCGACGACAAACCCCGCCTACCAGCAATCAAGCCGGTAGACGGGGTGGATGGTGGTTCCAACTGGGATTGAACCAGCGACCTTTCCGGTGTGAACGGAACGCTCTCCCACTGAGCTATGGAACCTCTATGATTTGGAATCTCTATTGCGTTGTAGCGGTGGCCACGTTGCCGCAACTTTCCGTGACTCGAAGTTAGCACGATCTGGCAATCGTGCCATAATTTGCCAGCTGGGGTTGGGTACGCTTTGGCGGCTAAAGGTTCCACGAGGTTCCATGGTCGAGGTTGGAGTGGGGAGTTGGGGTGGTTGCTCTGACCTTACAACGGGCTTGGGGGTGGATTACACTAGCGTAATTTTCCTGCGGCTATCAGCCCGGCGGGTGTTGCCGGATTCTGCGCTGTTAGCTGGCGATTTGTGTTTCTATGGCTTGAGGTTATAGAGTTTCTAGACGCAACAGGAAAGAACTTTAAGCCAAGGCTTAAAGCTTGGAACAGTAGCATGCGGATGTAGCGCAGTTGGTAGCGCATCACCTTGCCAAGGTGAGGGTCGCGAGTTCGAGTCTCGTCATCCGCTCCACGCATATCGGTGCCAGTTGGCAGTGATATGTAAAGAACAAAATAGTGAAGTAGTAGCAAGCGCGATTAGCTCAGCGGGAGAGCGCTTCCCTGACACGGAAGAGGTCACTGGTTCAATCCCAGTATTGCGCACGTGGACCTTCGGGTCCTGGGTTCTTTCTAGAACCCTGAAAACCGGGCCTGGTTTTCATAATGCGGATGTAGCGCAGTTGGTAGCGCATCACCTTGCCAAGGTGAGGGTCGCGAGTTCGAGTCTCGTCATCCGCTCTGGTACTTTGTACCGCTGGTACTTTTGTACTGTGAGGCGGAACATTGCCACGGTGGAATGGCCGAGTGGTGAGGCAACGGTCTGCAAAACCGTGCACACGGGTTCGATTCCCGTTTCCACCTCAATGCGCCGGTTATCCGGCGCACTAAGTTTGCGCGATTAGCTCAGCGGGAGAGCGCTTCCCTGACACGGAAGAGGTCACTGGTTCAATCCCAGTATTGCGCACAGGAGTACTTGTTGCTCCGGGAAACCCTTCTTAAGGGTTTCGGTGGTTTAGGTACCACGATGCGGATGTAGCGCAGTTGGTAGCGCATCACCTTGCCAAGGTGAGGGTCGCGAGTTCGAGTCTCGTCATCCGCTCCATTTTCTCCTTTGGAGCTTTGTGAAATAACCCCTGGTTTATTAACTCGGGGTTATTTTGCATGCCAAGGCGTGGCTCGCGTCAAGCGGCGAGCCGCAGCTTTCGCGCCCACCTAGTGGCGGTTCAGTGGCCGTACCGTCTAGCTGGTAGCCCTTCACATCGCGAAGTCCGGCCAACTCTACCGCGCCCCGACGTAATAAGTGGATTGTTTTCAGTTGTGTGATCTTTCTTAATGAAAGTTGTTTCTACTTCATGGAACTTGGAAGCACTTCGGTGCGACTGCTGTTGTAGGCGTCGCTGGTTTTCTACACTGCGGCGGCGCGGGACTACGATAGGTAGTCCGTAGAATAAAGAGTTCGCAAAGGAGCCCAATGAAGTTTAGGAACCGGATTACCCGCCTTGCGGCGGTCCCGTTGGCCTCGGCCTGTGTTGTACTTGCCTCTCCAGTGGCGTTGGCACATGATTCTGTCATTGGTGGTTCCGTCACTAGTGGTGAGGTTTTACAAGAGTTCCCGCGTGAGATCACGCTTGAATTCTCCGGCATACCGCAGGAGGGCTACAACACCTTCGCGGTAACTGACACGGACACGGAAGAAGTTCTATTTGATGCGGAACCGGACATTACCGGCCGCGATTTAACAATTGAGGTCCCCGAAGACGTTAATCCAGGTCCTGGCAACTACCAGGTTGGGTTCCGGATTACTTCCTCGGACGGTCACTCCACTATGGGGTCGGTTCCTTTTAGCGTCGCAGGTGCACAGGGGGCTACTGTTCCAACAGAAACCAGCAATTCTGAAGCTGGGTCTTCCAGTGGGTCTACGGCGGAATTGTCCGGCGGACTCAAGACGGTTATCAGCATTGGCGCCATTTTGGCGGCTCTTGCTGTGATCATAATGCTCGTTGCAAAAATGCGCGGCACCAACAAGAAGGGATAATCTTTTGAAGATTTTTACTCGCACGACTTTCATTTCCACCCTGGCCATTGGCGCACTAGCACTTAGTGCCTGCTCCACCGATGAGGCCGCTGACTCGGTTTCTGACGCCACCTCAGCTGCCGGCTCCGTCGCCGCGTCCGCAACTTCGGAGGTTTCCAAGGCAATGAAGGACAAAGACCACGACCATGATGACATGGACAAAGAAGACGGGGAGGCACACTCTGGTCTGCATATGCATGACGCTGTTGTTCGCGCCATGGATGAGACCTCCGACATGACCGCTATCTTCGGCGAAATCCACAACAGCACCGATAAAGAGGTCACCATTGTTGGCTTCAAGTCCAGCGTTGACGCGAAGATGAATCAGATCCACGAGGTCACCGACGGCGTAATGAAAGAAAAAGAAGGCGGGATTACTCTAGCCGCTGGTGAGGACATTGACCTTGAGCCAGGCGGCTACCACTTCATGCTCATGGGCGTTGCTAAGCCGATCATGGCTGGTGAGACCGTTGACCTGACCCTGGAGCTCAAGGACGGCAGCACTATCGACGTGAAGGGCATTCCGGTACGTACCATGGGCGCTGGAGCTGAGGGCTACGAGGACATGCATGGCCATGACCACGATGACCATGATGGACATGACCATGACGATCATGACCACGACGATCATGACCACGATGATCATGACCACGACCACGACGACAAGAACTAGACTCTAGCTAGGGGTGGCTTAACAGCGCCGCCCACGCCAGCCTATTGTCGCAATGGGACAACCTACATTCGAGGAGTAATCCGTGTCGGACAGCTTTGGTCGCCGTAGCCTTCTAGCCGGTGGGGCAGCCGCCGCAGGATCGCTAGCTTTTAGCGGTTATGCCCTGGCTAAGGAAGGGAACGCTGACACGGATCCCCCGGCTAAACCCGGCGGTGCCCAGGTTGCCGGAAACGAACGCCTGGGCACTGCGATCATTGCCTTCGACGGCAAGCACCAAGCCGGAATCGATAGCCCGCACCAGGCGCATCTCAACCTGGTGGCTTTCAACGTCAAAGATGGCGTCAGCCGCCAAGGCGTGCAGAACTTAATGCGCCTGTGGACCGAAGATTCCCGGCGGCTGTGTACAGGTGAGGCCCCAGCAGGCAGCCTAGAGCCAGAGCTGGAAACCAACCCCGCCAACCTCACCATCACGTGTGGTTGGGGCAAAAGCTTTTTCGATAAAGCGGGCATAACCGCCCCAGAATGGCTGGGCGATGTCCGGCCTTTCGAGCGAGATGAGCTTGACCCTCGTTGGGGGCAAACCGATATCGTTCTGCAGATTTGCTGCGATGATCCCACCACGGCAGCGCACACCTTGCGCCACCTAGCCCGCGCGGGCAGTGACTACACCGAGTTCGTCTGGCTGCAGCAGGGGTTTGTCAACGCGAACGGGACTTTGGAAAAAGGTGCGACGCCCCGCAATCTGTTTGGTCAGGTAGACGGAACTGTCAATCCTCGTACCGAAAAAGAGTATGACAACCAAGTTTGGATTGACGGTGGGAATTTCGCGGATGGAAGCGCCATGGTGGTGCGCCGAATTGCTATGAACATGGACACCTGGGATGAGGTGGATAGAGCGTCACGGGAAACTGCGATTGGGCGTGATCTGGCCACGGGTGCGCCGCTTAGTGGCGGGTCAGAGCATGATCCCATCGATTTGGAGGCCCGGGATAAATACGGGTTGCGCAAAATCGCACCAACTTCGCACGTCGCGCGGTCCCACCATCCAGAACAGAAGCTGCTCCGCCGGGCCTACAATTACGATGTCCCGCCGCACGACCCGGCGTCAACTATCGCAGACTCTGGACTGGTGTTTATCTGTTTCCAGAAAGATCCGCGGAAGCAGTTTGAGCCAATCCAGGCGCGGCTGGATGAGGCAGATCAGCTCAATACGTGGATAACCCACATCGGTTCGGCAATGTACTTCATTCCCCGGGGGACAACCTCCGGTGGGAAAGGGGACGCTTATTGGGGTCAAGAGCTGCTCCGGGGGTAGACTGTTGCGCTGTAACTCTATTTGACAACAAGCTTGGCCGGCCAGGTATGTCGGCTTAAAGCGTGAGCGCACAAGGAGCGCAGCATGGCGGAAATGATTCCAGCAGTCCCAGTAAATTATGAACCAGTAAAGGTCACCGCTGGGACCCCAGTGGGAAAGGCGCTTTTCGAACTTGGTCTTCCCAATAAAGGTGAGGACGCTGTGGTGGTAGTCCGCGGTGAGGATGGCACCCTATTCGATCTTTCTCACACCCCGGATACGGATAGCTTCTTCACCCCTGTGGCGGCCAGCGAAGAAGATGGCCGTGCGGTTATTCGCCACTCGGCAGCTCACGTTCTGGCCCAGGCTGTGCAGGCGGAATTTCCGGGCACCAAGCTAGGCATTGGACCCGCAATCGACAACGGCTTTTACTACGACTTCCAGACGGATGAGCCTTTTACCCCGGAAGCGCTCAAAGCTATTGAGAAGCGGATGAAGAAGATCATCAAAACGGGGCAGAAATTTGTCCGCGGCGTCTACAACTCCACCGAAGAGGCTGAGGCGGCTTTGGCGCAGGAGCCTTTCAAACTTGAACTCATCCAAGATAAGGGCAACGTGGATCCCAACTCCGATGAAGCAACTGAAGTTGGTGCGGGGGAGCTGACCTATTACGACAATGTCAATCCCCGCAGTGGCGAGGTCGAGTGGTTTGACCTCTGCCGCGGCCCGCACCTGCCCACCACCAAGTACATTCCAGCTTTTGCGATCACGCGGTCATCTGCTGCCTACTGGCGCGGGGATCAGTCCAAGGCCGGGCTGCAGCGTATTTACGGCACCGCGTTCGAGTCAAAGGAGAAGCTGGAGGCCTATCAGACCATCTTGGAAGAAGCAGAAAAGCGGGACCACCGCCGTCTAGGCGCGGAGCTTGACCTTTTCTCTTTCCCCGATGAGATTGGTTCCGGTTTCCCGGTATTCCACCCCAACGGCGCCACCATCCGTATGGAGATGGAGGAGCACTCCCGCCGCCGCCACATTCAGGATGGTTACTCCTTTGTCTCCACTCCGCACCTGACCAAGGGTGATTTGTTTAAAAAGTCCGGGCACCTGGACTTCTACGCTGACGGTATGTTCCCACCCATGCAGCTAGACGGCGAGTATGACGAGAACGGCAATTGCACTAAGCAGCCGCAGGATTACTACGCCAAACCCATGAACTGCCCCATGCACAACTTGATCTTCGCATCCCGCGGGCGCTCCTACCGCGAGCTGCCGCTGCGACTGTTCGAATTTGGTACCGTTTACCGCTACGAGAAATCAGGCGTTATCCACGGACTTACCCGTGCGCGTGGCTTTACCCAGGACGACTCCCACATCTACTGCACCCCGGAGCAGCTGGAAGAGGAACTGACCAAGGTTCTAGACTTCATCATCTCTTTGCTGCAGGACTACGGTTTGGATGACTTCTACCTGGAGCTTTCTACCAAAGACCCCAATAAGTATGTGGGAAGTGATGAGATTTGGGAGCGCTCCACCACCATCTTGCAGTCAGTGGCCCAGAAGTCCGGCCTAGAGTTGGTCCCGGATCCGGAAGGCGCGGCCTTCTATGGCCCCAAGATCTCGGTGCAAGCTCGGGACGCAATTGGGCGTACTTGGCAGATGTCCACGGTGCAGCTGGACTTCAACTTGCCTGAGCGCTTTGGGCTTGAGTACACGGCGTCCGACGGCACTAAGCAGCAACCCATCATGATCCACCGCGCACTCTTTGGCTCCATTGAGCGTTTCTTCGGCGTGCTGACCGAGCACTATGCGGGTGCATTCCCGGCCTGGTTGGCTCCGCACCAGGTGGTAGGCATCCCAGTTGCTGACGAGTTTTCGCCGCATTTGGAGAAGCTAGCCAAGCAACTGCGTGCTAGGGGTATCCGCGCGGACGTGGATACCTCGGATGACCGTATGCAAAAGAAGATCCGCACGCACACCACCGGCAAGGTCCCATTCATGCTGTTGGCCGGAGCCCGCGACGTGGAGGCTGACGCCGTTTCCTTCCGTTTCTTAGACGGTAGCCAGGTCAACGGCGTGCCGGTGGACAAGGCTGCCGATATCATCGAGGGATGGATCCGGGAGCGCAACAACGCCCAGCCTAACCAAGAAAATATCGCCGGCCGTGTCTAATCACAACGGTCCCGGAGGGCACCGGGATCCTAGTGCCAGCGCGGGCCCGGGTGCTCCCGGTGCCGGCGCGGGCCCGGGTTATCATGGTGACCCAGAAAAATACGATGGCCCGGGTGATTACGTTGACTCCGGGGCGGGTGAGCCAGACCGGCTCGCGCGCCTGTGGGCGCCGTACCGCATGTCGTATATCACCAAACGCTCGAAGGACCCCTTCGTTGAAGCGCCCAAGGGTAGCGACAAAGACGGGTTAATCATCGCGCGCGGCCGGTATGTCTACGCGTTGCTTAACCTCTTTCCGTACAATTCCGGGCACCTGATGATTGTTCCCTACCGGAAGGAATCCAATCTGGAGGATCTCACCCCGGAGGAGTCAGCGGAGCTGATGTCCTTTGCCCAGAAGGCGGTGAGGGTACTGAAGTCTGTGTCGCGCCCAGAGGCCATCAATGTGGGGCTAAACTTGGGAAAAGCCTCCGGAGGTTCGGTAGCGGATCACTTGCACCTACACGTGGTGCCGCGCTGGGCGGGAGATAGCAACTTCATGACCTTGTTTGGTAACACGAAGGTGCTTCCGCAGTTGCTGGAGGACACTCGTGAATTGCTTGCTGATGCCTGGGAGGGCATTGATAAAGGTTAACCTGTAGGAATAGATTGTTAGTGGAAGAAGGAACGTCATGCTCAGTGGTGCGAAGGGGCGCAGGGCAGCCGCCGGCATTGTAGAACCCGTAGCCAGGTTTTTCCTGTCCCTAGGACTTACCCCCAACGGAGTTACCGTGTTGGGAACGGTGGTTACCGTGGCTATTGCGGTTATCCTGATTCCCTTGGATCACCTCTTCCTTGCCGCAGTGCTTTCCGGGGTCTTTTCTGCTTTTGACATGCTCGACGGGGCCATGGCCCGGATGACCACGGGTGGGTCCAAGTTTGGCGCGGTATTGGACGCCTCGTGCGACCGGATCACCGACGGCGCGCTGTTTGCCGCTATCTGCATGTGGCTGGTCTACGTTGACCATGCCGGACCAGCCACCGTGGCCGCGTGCCTTATCGTTTTGATTTCCTCCCAGGTGACTTCCTACGTCAAGGCTCGTGCGGAGGCCACTGGCTTTTCCGTAAGCGGCGGGCTGGTAGAGCGCCCCGAGCGCCTTATCATCGGCTTAGTGGGCGTGGGATTTGAGGGCCTAGGCGTGCCCTATGCCCTGGAAGTTGCGCTGTGGCTGCTGGTTATAGGCTCCATTTTCACCGTGCTTCAAAGGATAGCCCTGGTCAAAAAGCGTGATAGCAACGCCCGGTTTAAAAAGGAGCTGCGGCAGTGACAAGTCAGCCGGCGGTAAGAGCCAAGCTAAAAGACCGGCTGGCCGCTGCAGGGTATATCGCTGGGTGGAAAATCATGCGGTTTTTGCCCGAACGCCTTGCAACCCGGCTCTTTGATGTCATCGCGGATATAGCCAGCGACCACGGCCGGGGGCTGGATCAGCTGCGCCGCAACCTATCCCGGGTGGTGGGCCCAGAAAACGTCTCCCGCGAGTTGGTGCGCGGCTCCATGCGCTCATACATGCGCTACTGGAAGGAGGCCTTTCGCCTTCCAACCATGAGCGCGGATCCGGCACTTTTCGCTCGTCTCATGGACGGGGTAGAGGGGGAGGAGTACTTCAATGCCTCCACCGCGCGCGGCAAAGGCGTTATTTTGGCGCTTACCCACTCCGGCAATTGGGACATGGCGGGAACCTTCCTGGTCAATCACTGGGGACCGTTCACCACGGTGGCGGAGCGGCTGCGCCCGGAAGCTTTATTCGACGCGTTCGTGGACTACCGCCACAGCCTGGGGTTCAACGTCATTCCGCACGTTTCTAAAGAATCTGGCGCCACCGCGCCCTTTGCGGTGCTCAAGCAAACTCTCGAAGACGGCGGCGTGGTCTGCCTGCTGGCAGAGCGGGATCTTTCCCGCACCGGTATCACTGTGGATTTCTTCGGTGAGGAAGCCAACATGGCAGCCGGGCCCGCAGTATTAGCGCGGGAAACCGGAGCGGCTCTGCACGTGGTCCACTCGTGGTTTACAGAAGACGGCTGGGGGCTATCTTGCAGCCCGCCACTGGAGGTGGAAGACCCGCAGACCACCACGCAGGCCATGGCTGATATCTTTGCCCGCAATATCGCGCAGCATCCGCAGGATTGGCACATGCTGCAGCCGGTATGGAACAGTGACGTTTTGCGCCGCAAGCGGTTGCGGTCCCAGCAGGCAGCCCGCAGCCTTAAACAACGGAAGGCGTAGTTCTTAGTATGCGAATTGGAATAGTGTGCCCTTATTCTTTTGATGAGCCGGGCGGCGTGCAGGCCCACATTATTGATTTGGCCACGGTCTTTATTGAACGCGGTCACCACGTACAGGTGCTGGGCCCGGCGTCGCCGGAGACTTCCGTACCCGACTTTGTGGTCAAAGGCGGGCGTTCACTACCAGTTCCTTACAACGGCTCGGTCGCGCGCCTGTCCCTTCGCCCAGGCGTGCTGGCTAAGACCCGGGATTTTATTAACGAAGGCAACTTTGATGTCCTTCATATCCACGAGCCCAACTCACCGTCTTTTTCCATGGCGGCGTTGCTGCTAGCCCACGGCCCTATTGTGGCCACCTACCACGCCTCCGCGGCCTCCTCGCGGGCGCTAAAGGTTGCCAAGGTGTTCCTCACCCCCATGTTGGAAAAAGTCCGGGGCGGGATAGCAGTGTCTGAGATGGCCCGCCGGTGGCAAGTCGAACAACTGGGCGGGGACCCCGTCTTGATCCCCAACGGGGTGGACACCTCCGTCTACCAATCCGCCCGCACAAACCCCACACCCCCGGTGGAGATTGTGTTTTTGGGCAGGCTGGATGAATCCCGCAAGGGCCTGGACATCCTCTTGCAGGCCTTGGCGGTGCTGGAGCGTGATGTGAAGGTCACGGTCATGGGCGGTGGCCAACCCCGGGAAGTTCCGGGAGTGGAGTTTTTGGGGCGGGTCACAGACGCCCACAAGGCTGAGGTTTTGGGCCGCGCTGATATCTATGTGGCCCCAAACCTGGGCGGGGAGTCCTTTGGGATCGTCCTAGTAGAGGCAATGGCTGCCGGCTGCGCGGTGGTAGCTAGTGATCTGGAAGCCTTCGCGGCGGTGTGCAACGTTGATTCCCCCGACCCCGCTGGTCTGCTTTTTGCCACCGGAAACGCTGCGGACCTGGCGGTGAAGCTGCGGCATTTGATTGATAATCCGGACTCGCGCGCGGAGCTGGTGAGAAACGGCACCGCGCGCGCCGAACTATATGACTGGGACCATGTGGCCAGCCAGGTCATGCAAGTCTACGAGACGGTGTGCGACGGCACGCGGGTGACGGCCTAAGCTAGAGACATGGATCCTTTTCTCGCGGCCGCGCTGGCGTCACTGGCGGTAGCTATCATCGTGGCTTTTGCTATGTGGGCGCTGTTGACCGCGCAGCGCCTCCACCGTCTACACATCCGCTTGGACTCTTCGCTGCTGCAGCTGCGCGCCGCGTTGGACCGCCGCGCGGCGGTAGTCGCGGCGGTGGTTCCGGGCTTGGCCACCGCGGCATCGGCAGCTGAGGCAACCGGTCTGGACCCGGAGAACTTCGCTGCGCGCCGCGCCGCAGAGCAAGAGCTATCTTTAGCCATAGCAGCTGCCGGTGCGGACACCCCTGGCCTGCTCGTTGACGCCAACGCCCGGGTGCAGCTTGCCCACCGGTTCTACAATGAGGCGGTGGCAGACACCCGGGCGCTGAGGCTGCGCCCCATGGTCAAGGCCTGCCGCCTGGGCGGCACCGCCCGGATGCCGGAGTTCTTCGATCTTGCGCCATCGTCAACCTCAACGCCAACACTCGGCGAATGAGCCGGCGGGCGGTGGCACGCCCGCCAAGGCGCGGTGAGCTAGTCCAGGTAGGCTCGCGTTATGCGGGGGCGCCGGCAGCTTAAGCCCAGCCACGTCAGGGCCAGGGGCACCATCAGTACCACCAGGATGTTGCGGCTCACCAGCGCCAGGGTGGGAAGGATGTTTTCTCCCGGGTACTTCCAGATACTCGAATAACCGAAGGGGAATACCTCCACGCCTAGCGCCCCGCATATCACGGCTATGACCGCCAAAGCCCACACCAAACCCTGTTGCGCGCGCGGCAAATTTCCCCGGCTGAGCGCAACCACCAGGGTGGGGCCCAGCCACGTGACGTACTGCGGGGAGAAGACCTTGTTGGAGATGATGAGCAAGAGAATCAGCGTGACAAAAAGTGCCAGCGCAGACTCGGGCGTCCACGCCCCCAGGACAAAGCGGTAGAGGGCGAACAGGATGGCCACGGCCAAGGTCGATAGCATCAATACGTTGGCCACGGCTATGGCGGTGTCCACGCCGGGGCCTGTTATCTCGAAGCTCTTGGAGGGCGCGTAGAACACCTCCCACCTTTCGGGATAGAAGAAGTATTTCCACATCAACGGGGTGGCAGCTACGGACTCAATCTGTAACCCCCGCACCTGCTGGTAGTCAAGGGGGCTAAACAGCCGGTCTTTGCCCTCCGTGACGTAGGTAAAGGCGCCAAGGCTCAGCAGGGTGGCCACGAATACCGCCAACGAGGCCCACGTCTTGGCCTTGTTCCAGCCCCCTACCAGGCCGGCGCCAAGGACTGCCGGCCAGAGTTTCATCGCGGTAGCAAAGGCCAGCAGAGCGCCGGAAAAACCTGGATGCTTGAATAGCAGGCTGGCCGCCGCAGCTACCGCCAAGGCGGGGAAGATGTCCAGGCGCAAGACGAATACGTGGCCCACGGCGGTGCCAAAGAAAACCCATAACCACGCCGCGTCAATGGCCGCGCGGGTGGTGGGGTGCCGGCGCAAAACCAACGCCATGAATAGGGCGTCGAATACCAGCACCATAAGCGGGAAAGCAAAGAAGTAGGCCTTGACGTCTTCTCCGATGAAATGTGCCAGGATAAAGGCCGGCCACGTGCCCGCGTGGGGGTACTCAGTCATGGCGCTGGGGTCATCTCCAAAGACACCAAAGTGGTAGTAGTACACGTCACCCAACGGGTTGGGCTCTAGGAAGATGAGGTAGGCGGTGATAAGCCGGGCTATCACCCAGCCGGTCCATACTGCGGGGACCGAGCGCAGCGCACCCAGGGGCGTCCGCCGGGCCCGGCTGCGCCGGCGGCCGGTGGGGTTCGGGCCCGGAACCGTGGGTGCCCCTGGGTGCGGGGAACTACCCCCTGCGGTGGGAGGAGGGGTGTGGGGGAATGAAGGGGAATTGCTCACCAGCTAAGACTATCTAAAACCCAGGCCCGGTACGAACGCGACTGGCCGTAGAGACCTGACTCACCTGGCAGCGAAGGCTAGGGTAGCCTAGCCATACTAAAGTAACCTGCATCTGCACCTGGAGTCTGCCACGGCGGGAACATTCCAAGTCCACGTGCGGATCTTGCTTAAGTCAATAATTAGCCGTCCGCGCGTCCTAGTGCGCGGCGAGGAAGAAAGGAAGTCGACTCATGGCAAAAAGAGGTTTAAACGGTGTCTTGACCAAGGTCTATGGGGGCAAGGACTTTGAAGCCACGGTGACAAAGACCGAATATCTGGCACCGCATTTTGTGCGGCTGCATTTTAGTGCCCCGGAGTTTATGGAGTGTGCCACACCCGATCCGGGGGCGTTTGTGCGTTTTTGGTTCCCCGACCCGAAGGAACCGGAGGTGGAGCACCAGCGCGCCTATACTTTCGTGGAAGCTAATAAGAAGGAGGGGACGTTTGCCATTGATGTGGTCCTCCATGAGCCTTCCGGCCCCGGGTCCTTCTGGGCACGCCAGGCGGTGGAGGGTGCTGTAGTTACGGTCAGTTCCCTAGGCGGCAAGGAGGCCTTCGCCGCCCCGGAAGTAGCCCCAAAGGGGTATCTGCTCATCGGTGATTCCGCGTCCATTCCCGCTATCAACGCTATCCTCACCCAGCTTCCCGGGGACATGCCTGTTGAGCTGTACCTTGAGCAGCACTCGGAGGATGACCGGGAAATCCCCCTGGCCCTTGCTCCCAACTGTAACCTCCACTGGGTGCCTCGGGCGGGGGAGGGCTCGCTGGCCGCGGCAATCGAGAGGAAAGACTGGTCCGGCTGGCACGCCTGGGCCGCCTGTGAGTCCGGAACTATCGGACATCTCCGGGCACTGCTGAAAAAAGATTTTCACCTGCCCAAGCCGGCCGTGCATATGCGGGCATACTGGTACGAAGGCCGGGCATTTGGGAAGAGAAGGTGACCTTGTCTACGGGCGCGTTGCAGGGCGTGCCGGTGCTAACCCGTATAATAGGGCGAGCTGAGTAAAGACAAACGTAAAATCTACCGAAGGGACGGGGACTATGTCCGGCCACTCTAAATGGGCAACTACCAAGCACAAGAAGGCAGCAAACGACGCCAAGCGTGGTAAGGAATTTGCCAAGCTGATTAAAAACATTGAGGTGGCAGCCCGCACCGGCGGCGGTGACCCGGCCGCTAACCCCACCCTCGATGACATGATTAAGAAGGCCAAGAAAGCCTCCGTTCCTAACGACAACATTGAGCGCGCCCGCAAGCGCGGCTCCGGTGAGGAAGCCGGCGGCGCGGATTGGGAGACCATCATGTATGAGGGCTACGGCCCCAACGGCGTGGCCATGCTCATCGAATGCCTCACGGATAACCGTAACCGCGCGGCCACTGATGTGCGCACCGCAATGTCTAAAAACGGCGGCAACCTAGGGGAGTCCGGCTCCGTGTCCTACATGTTCTCCCGTACTGGCCTGGTGTGGGTCCCCAAGGGGGAACTCACCGAGGATGACGTTTTGATGGCCGTGCTAGACGCGGGCGCAGAAGAGGTGGAGGACCTGGGTGAGCGTTTTGAGGTCATCTGCCCTCCCACCGACCTGCCCGCTGTGCGTTCAGCGCTAGAGGAAGCCGGCATTGAGGTAGAGGACTCCGAGTCCGCGTTCCGCGCGTCTATGGAGGTCGCGCTGGAAGCTGCCGATGCCCGGAAGATCTTCCGTCTCATCGACGCACTCGAGGAATCCGATGACGTCCAAAACGTCTACACCAACATGGATCTTTCCGAGGAAGTCCTGGCGGAGCTAGAGCAAGACTAAGGCTAAGGCTAGCTGCCGGGTTAAGCCCCAGGCCGGGCCCGGCGTAGTGGCCGGGTAATCACTTCCATAACATCCTTAGTACACCGGTTCTATCCGGAAAGAAGTGACCTTTACGGGAGGCGTGCTTAGAGCGCGTCTCCCTTTTGTACTATTGTGGAATAGAACATACATGCGCAAAGGGGAAAGCCGTTGACCAATCCACATTCACTTGAAGGCCTGCGGGTCATGGGGATAGACCCAGGCTTGACCAGGTGTGGCCTCTCCGTGGTGCAGGCTGGCCGGGGCCGGGCGGTGCTCCCAGTGTCCGTGGGTATTATCCGCACCCCGCCTGATGTGGAGTTGCCCCAGCGGCTGCGCCGTATCTCCGTGGCGGTGGGCGAGTGGATGGATGACTACCGGCCGGATGTGGTAGCTATGGAGCGGGTATTCGAGCGGGGAAACGTCTCCACTGTTATCCATACCGCGCACGCGGTGGGTGTCTTGGTCTTAGCCGCGGCGGAAAGGGACCTCCCCGTTTTTATGTACACCCCCTCTGAGGTGAAAAAGGCCATTTCTGGCAACGGCCGCGCGGACAAGAAGCAGATGACTTCCATGATTACTCGTATCCTAGGACTAAGTGAAGCGCCCAAACCCGCAGACGCGGCGGACGCGCTAGCCATTGCTGTGTGCCATTGCTGGCGCGCGCCTCTTATTGCACGAACTGAACAGGCACACGTTGCCCTGCAGAAAGGAAAACCATGATAGCTTCCCTTCGCGGTGAGGTAATTTCCATTGCGTTAGATCACGCGGTCATCGAATGCGCCGGGGTGGGGTACAAGTTCCTAGCCACACCAGCCACGCTGGGAACTTTGGTACGTGGCGGTGAAACGCGGGTGCTCACCGCCATGGTGGTCAAGGAAGATTCCATGACCCTCTACGGCTTTGGCAGTGATGATGATAGGCAGATGTTCCACACCCTGCAGAAAGTCTCTGGCATGGGGGCTAAGTTGGCCATGGCCGCGTTGTCGGTCATGGGGCCGGAAGAGATTGCTAATTCCATCACCGGGCAAGATCCTAAATCGCTTCAGAAGATCCCCGGCGTGGGAAAGCGGATGGCTGACCGCATGGTCCTCGAACTCAAGGACAAGGTGCAGAACTTTAGCAGCGCTACTGCCGGTAGCGTGGCACCCGCCCCCGCGCAGGCCGCGGGCCCCGTGGTGGAGCAAGTGGTGGAGGCGCTAGTGGGACTGGGATTTACCGAAAAGGCGGCCCGCCCCGTGGTGGAAAGCACTGTAGCTGCGGCCACAGACACCTCCACCGCCGCAATCCTGCGTGGCGCTCTTAGCCAACTGGGCGCAAAGAAATAGGGTTGATAGACCATGAGTGATGTAGAACGTACCGAATTCACGTTGCCCCCGGGCATGACCGCCGGTGGGACCGGCGTTACCGCAAGCACCACAGGCGATAGCAAGGTCACCCAGCGAAACGAAGATGTTGATGGCCAGGCCCTTGAGGGGGAGCAGGATTTTGACCGCTCCTTGCGGCCAAAGTCGATCGAGGAATTTATTGGCCAGCCCAAGGTCCGCGAACAACTTTCCTTGGTTCTTACCGGTGCCAAAAACCGGGGCGTCACCCCGGACCATGTGCTGCTCTCCGGCCCTCCCGGGCTGGGCAAGACCACCATGGCCATGATCGTGGCTCAGGAATTGGGGGCCTCTTTGCGCATGACCTCCGGCCCGGCATTAGAACGCGCCGGTGACCTTGCCGCCATGCTGTCCAACCTGATGGAAGGTGACGTGCTTTTCATTGATGAAATCCACCGGATAGCCCGCCCGGCGGAGGAAATGCTCTACATGGCTATGGAGGACTTCCGGATTGACGTCATTGTGGGCAAAGGCCCCGGTGCTACCTCCATCCCGCTGGAGATCCCCCCTTTCACCCTGGTGGGCGCTACCACCAGGGCCGGTATGTTGACGGGCCCGTTGCGCGACCGCTTCGGTTTCACAGCACAGATGGAGTTCTATGACACGGAAGATCTCACCCGGGTGATTACCCGCGCCGCTCGTATTTTGGGAGTAGAAATTGACCCTGACGCGGCGGTGGAGATTGGTTCCCGGTCCCGCGGTACCCCGCGTATTGCCAACCGTTTGCTTCGCCGCGTGCGGGACTTTGCGGAAGTCCACGGGGACGGCCATATTGACCTGGCGGCGGCACGGGGGGCGTTGGATGTTTTTGACGTTGACCACATGGGGCTCGACCGGCTGGACCGTGCGGTGCTATCAGCGCTGGTCAAAGGCCACGGCGGTGGTCCGGTGGGCGTGGGAACGCTGGCCGTAGCGGTGGGGGAGGAATCCGCCACGGTAGAGGAGGTGTGTGAGCCCTACCTAGTGCGGGCCGGAATGATAGCGCGCACCGGGCGCGGCCGGGTTGCTACCGCCGTGGCCTGGGAACACCTTGGCCTGCAGGCCCCGGAAGGCACCATCGGCGCAACGCTTTTCTAGCCCCGGGCCCACGCGTCCGGGCGGCGGAATTATCCTTTGGGGTAACTTCTGGCAGACTAAGCAACTATGGAAATCATTTTTCTTCTTGCAGTTATTCTGATCATCTTTGTCCCGCAGTTCCTGTTGATGCGCAAGCAAAAGGCCGCGCAGCAACAAATCCTGCAGTTCCAGGCGTCCTTGGAGCCCGGCCAGCGGGTTGTTACCGCCGGCGGTTTCCACGTCACGGTGACAGGCGTGGGGGAGGACACCATTGAGGCTGAGTTAACCCCCGGCACCGTTGTTACCCTGGAGAAGTCGGCTATCATGCGCGCAGAGCCCGTCTCCGGACTCACCCCCGGGGAGGCCACTTCTGCTCCGGTCCAAGGTTCTTCCTCCCACCAGGAACCACGTGGCGCGGTGAAGGCTGAGGACTTTGGCGGCCACAATGACGCGCTGCCCGAAACCGAGGCAGATGCCTACCCAGAGACCTACCCAGAAGACCACCGGGGCGGCAACCCCGGCCCGCATCAAAAATAGCCATTTTCCACGGCCGGCGCCGGTAAAAACCTACATGCCTAAGGGTAGGAATTATCACAATCTCTTAGGTTTGCTTGGGGGTGCTTAGTGCTTTAGTGGTAGTAGGCGGTACGATGATAGACCGTGCCTGAGACTTTTTGTCTCTTCAACTTCTGGCTTGCCTGGGCCGCGCCGTGGCGCGGCGGTACGGGATCCTAGAAGCGTCAACATCAATTTAATCAACGTCCATGAGGAGCAATTCCTTGAGTACTAAAACTCGCGGTGCGGTCGATAACCGCAGTCGTACGTGGCCGAAGAAGGCAATAGCCTTGTTCGTCCTCATCCTGGCTGCCGTTTACGCGCTAGTATTTTTCACCGGTTCACAATCCGCAACCCCAAAGCTGGGCATTGACCTACAAGGCGGAACGCGAGTCACACTGGTTCCTCTGGGTGAAGATCCCACGCCAGACCAGCTCAAGCAAGCCCGGGCTATCCTGGAACGCCGTGTCAACGGCATGGGCGTATCCGGAGCTGAGGTAGTGGCCAACGGTGACACCCTGGTTATTACCGTGCCGGGCGAAGACACCGCCCAAGCCCAGGCCGTGGGGCAGACCTCCAAGCTGCTCTTCCGTAAGGTTAATGAGGCCCCGATCCCCGATACAGAAAAGCTTCCTGGCGCGATCGAGGATATGGCTAACCGCTGGGTCGAATACGGCGTCATCACTCCGGAAGAGGCCAAGGCATCGGTCACCCAGGTTAACGACGCCTTCGCCCAAAGCGGTACTGAGGCCAAGGAAATTAAGATCACCGCGAAGCCCAAGCCGGAGCCATCCAACTCCATCGAGGAAGCCAAGCGCCGCGAGGAAGTAACTGAAATGTTGCTAGCGGACCGTCAATCCACGGACAATACGGACCTGGTTGCCGCCTCCGCGCTCCTGCAGTGCACCGGTGATACCGACCTGCTATCTGGTGCCGACGACCCGGCAAAGCCATTGGTGGCCTGTGACTACGCCAACGGCGTGTCCTTCGTGCTGGAGCCGGCACCGCTGCTCAATGGAATTACCGATGAGGACGGGACCCGCCTGACCGGCAACGAGATTGATACAGATTCCCCCATCACCGGTGGTCTGAACTCCCAGACCGGGCAGATGGAGATCTCCTTCGCGTTCAAAACTGGTGACGGTGCTTCTGGCTCCCAAACCTGGGCGGACCTGACTGGCAATAACTTGCAAAAGCGCATTGCCATCACGCTCGACTCAGCCATCATTTCCGCCCCGGTCATTCAGGGTCAAACTCCTTACGGCTCCGCTACTTCTATCACTGGTGATTTTTCCCAGGAAGAGGCCAGCAGCCTGGCAAATAACCTTAAGTACGGTGCGCTTCCGCTTTCCTTCGTTGGTGAAGACGGTGAGCGCGGCGGCACCAGTGAGACGGTACCGCCGTCCCTTGGTCACGCCGCTCTGGAGGCCGGAATCATCGCGGGTATTGTTGGCTTCCTGCTCATTGCCCTGTACTCGTTGTTCTACTTCCGTGCGATGGGCGTTATCTCGCTCATCACCCTGGCTGGCGCCCTGGTCTTGACCTACGGAACCTTGGTCCTCCTGGGCCGTTGGATCAACTACTCCCTTGACCTTTCCGGTATCGCCGGCCTGGTCATTGGTGTGGGCGCAACTGCTGACTCCTTTGTGGTCTACTACGAGCGCATCAAAGATGAGCTCTTGGAAGGAAGGACCTTCCGCTCCGCAACCGCCAAGGCGTGGGAGCGTGCGCGCTCGACCATCGTCACCGGTAACGCAGTTACTCTGATTGGCTCCGTTGTGATCTATATCCTGGCCATCGGCGAAGTCAAGGGATTCGCCTTTACCCTGGGTCTTACGACCGTGTTCGACCTGGTTGTTTCCTTCCTTATTACAGCACCGCTGATGCAGCTGGCCACCCGCAACCCGGCGTGGGCCAAGCCCGCCATGAACGGCCTGGGTGGAATCCTCAACCTGGTGGAAGAGCGTCGCGCCAAAGGCTTTTACGCCAATAAGCAGCGCAACGCTACCACCACCACTGAGCTTGACGCGGTGGAACCCGCCGGATCCGCTGTTGCAGCACCCCGTTACGAGGAGCAAGCCGCTGCTAGCCAGTCCGTACCATCCGACTCCCTGACCGCAAACAACGACGGCGAGAAGAAGTAAAAATTATGGCAAAGAATAGAATTTCCCGCTTTGACCGCCTGTATTCAGACGAAGGCGGAATTGACGTAGTTGGCCGCACCAAGCTGTGGTACACCATTACGGTCGCGCTCATTGTTGTGTCTTTCCTGGCTATCGCTCTGCGTGGGTTTAACCTCTCGCTGGATTTTGAGGGAGGCACCAAAATCAACATGCCAGCAGCTTCCCTCGTGGAAGAGCAGGTGGAGGAGACCTTCGTTGAGGCCACCGGGATTACCCCGGAGTTAGTCCAGATTGTTGGTAGCGGTGACTCCGCAACTTTGGAAATAACCTCGGAGCGTCTAAGCGAAGACCAGGTCACCGAGGCGCGGTCTGCTATCTACGAGGAGTTCAAACCCCTCAACGCAGAAGGGGAGCCTTCCCCGGACGCTATTGGTTCTTCCACCGTTTCTGAGTCCTGGGGTTCCGCGATCACCCAACGCATGCTCTTGGCCATGCTGGTATTCCTGGTGGCGGCCTTGATTTACGTGGCGCTGCGCCTGCAACGCAACATGGCCTTCGCCGGCATCCTGGCACTTATCGTTGACGGTATTGTCATCTCCGGTTTCTACGCGCTGTTCGGTTTTGAAGTATCCCCAGCGGTTATTATCGGCCTGCTGACCACCTTGACGTTCTCCATCTATGACACGGTGATTGTTTTTGACAAGGTCAACGAAAACACTGAAGGAATACTTGGGCAGCGGCACCGCACCTACGCTGAGGCCGCCAACGTGGCAGTCAACCAAACCATCATGCGCTCGGTATCTACCACGATTATCTCCGCGCTGCCCATCATCTCCTTGTTGGTCGTAGCCGTCTGGCTACTGGGTATTGGTACTCTTCGCGACCTGGCGCTTATCCAGTTCGTTGGCGTGGTGGAAGGTATCTTCTCCTCCCTCTTCCTGGCTACTCCGTTGCTGGTAACCTTCGCCAAGCGCCGGAAGGATATCAAGGTGCATAATGCAGAGGTGGAACGTTACCGCACAGAGGGCGAATCCGTGGAGGACACGAAGGGCGCAATGGCTCGCCGTGTCGTAGAGTCTCCGGTGCTTTCTGAAACCGTTACAACGGGCGAGTCAGAAAATCCATTTACCGGTGGCGCTACGTGGAGGCCGGGAAAGTAAACCATGGTATTTGAGTGGCGTCTACGTGGTGTTATCGCCGCCGTTGGCTGCGCGGTAGCACTTGCCTCCTGTGGCACGCAGGGCTTAGAGGAGGAAATCCCCGCTACCCCTGCGCCTCCCAAGTCGACCGACTACTTCGGCTACCAGGTGCCCTCTGGACTGGTGACCACCAATGCTGGTTCAGCTTTCGGTGCTGCCTCGAATGCCCAGTTCCTTTCCGGGAGGCTGTACCCCGCAGCCTTCCTCCCCGGCCCCGACGGCCAGCTGATTCCCAACACCGACTTGGTGACAGCGGAGGAAACCCCGCCAACCCCGGAGGGTTTGCGCCAAATCCATTATTCTATTTCGCCTCACGCCGACTTCTCAGACGGCGTCCCGGTGACGTGCGAAGACTTCCTGCTGGCCTACACGGCCGGGTCTATGCCCTCGCTTTTCGGGGCCCATCTTCCTCTCGCACATGACATTGACCATCTCGATTGCGCCGCCGGGGCCAAAGATTTCAACGTTGTGTTGAAACCCGGGCTTGGGGACAGGTGGCGTTACCTGTTCGGACCGGGAAGTGTGCTTCCCTCACACGTCATTGCGGACAATTTGGGTATGTCACAGGAAGACCTGGTAGCTCGCCTGGTTTCGTGGGATCCCGCGCAGATCGGAGACATTGCTCACCTATGGCGCTGGGGCTTTATGCTCGGAGAATTTGATCCCCAGATGCAGGTATCCTACGGTCCCTTCGTAATTGACCATGTAGGACCTGGAGGCGAGGTCATCCTGGTACCAAACAAGTCTTATTACGGCGACCAACCGCACATAGAAAAGCTGGTTGTTTGGCCCAGCTACGCGGATACCGCAGAGCTAATTTCCAACGGCGCGTTGCGGATTGCTGACACTACGGGCGGTGTCCCTGACTGGGCAACTCAGCCACCCGTGGAAGCCAACTTCGAGGTGGTTTCCGAAGTAGGCGAGCTTACAGAGACGTTAATTCTTTCCGATTCCGGGCTATTTAGTGATGAAGCTGCCCGCCAGGCTTTCGCCGCCTGCGTAGATCAAGACCGGCTGGCCGCTATTAGCTCGGAAAAGTCTGGAATGGCGGTAACCCCGGTGTTCCTCCATTCCTTGCGGCACAACGATCCCATCTCCAAACAGCTCGCACCCGTGGCAGAGCCTCACCGTGGGGTGGATATCCCGGCGGCCAGCGCCCTAACCGGCACCACCGTGAAGGTGGGATATCTTGGGCCTGATCCGCGCTTTGCCGCCATGGTAGAGGCGCTCCGATTGTCTTGCGAGCCCGCCGGAATTAACGTGGTGGATTCCGCTACCGAATCAATGTCCGCCACCTATTTAGAAGTAGATCCGGAAACCGGGCTGCCCACCATCGACGCCTTCTTAGGTGCCGTGGATCCGATGACGGAATACTCCACCGTGGACTCCCAAATCCGCCGGGTGGAAGACCTAAAACGCGCAGAGGAGGAACTGTGGCGAACGGTCCCAACCATCCCGGTGGCCGCTCAACCTCGAACTTTTGTTATCGACAAAGACGTAGCAAACGTGGTTCCATACACTGGACTGGTGGGCATAGGCTGGAATATGGACCGGTGGGCCCTGAATCCGGCCCCTACGGTTTCCGGAAACAGAGATTCCGGTCGCGCCACAGCTTCCACGCCCGCTACATTGTCCGTTTCTTCTGACCGTGAGGAAACGGTTAAAGAATAATTTTCTCACCCCCATGAATACTTCACATTCACTCTCAAGGAAGGCACCTGCTGTGAAAAAAAGCTACGCATCCGCCCAAGAAGCTCTAGAAGACAAGGTCCGCCTCGTTCAAGACTTTCCTGAAAAGGGAGTCCTGTTTGAGGACCTCACGCCCGTACTAGCTGATGCGGAGGCTTTCGCTACCGTTGTTGACGGTCTGGCGGAGGCTTGTGAAAAACTAGGCGCGGAAATGATCGGCGGGTTGGACGCCCGTGGTTTCCTCCTGGGTTCCGCCGTGGCTTACAAGTTGGGGCTGGGTATCCTGGCTATCCGCAAGGCGGGGAAACTGCCTCCACCGGTCTTTCACCAGGAATATGAACTGGAATACGGCAGCGCAGCGTTGGAAATCCCCCGGAACGGCGCCGATATCAAGGGAACCAACGTCGTGCTGGTTGATGACGTCCTGGCCACCGGTGGGACCCTCTACGGTGCCAAGCTTTTGCTGGAAGCGGCAGGAGCGAACGTGGCCGGCAGCGTTGTCATAATTGAGGTACCCGGCCTAGGCGGGCGCGAGCGCGTTTCGGATGCCCCACTCGTAGTACTGGGAAACAAGGACTAGTATCCTTGTAACCTACTGAATCTGCGGCTTTGAAAAAGAGGGTGTCCTATGAGTAACCAACGTCCCGTAAAACGCCCCAACCGTGGAGGCATGCGCAGTATGTCCGCGCGCCTGGCCAGGTCACTGACCGGTAACAGGGCCAAGAATAACCCGGTTTTGGATCCACTTCTGTCCATCCACAAACAGTTTCACCCGCGTGCGGACGTGGAACTGCTAGACCGTGCTTATACCACTGCGGAAAAGCTTCACGAAGGAGTGTTCCGCAAGTCCGGGGAGCCGTATATCACCCACCCGCTAGCGGTGGCCACCATCGCCGCAGAGATAGGCATGGACACCACCACCATTGTCTCCTCGCTGTTGCATGACACGGTAGAGGACACGGATTACTCTTTGGAAGACCTCACCAATGACTTCGGCCCGGAGGTCGCCCGCCTGGTTGACGGGGTCACCAAGTTGGACAAGGTGGCCCTCGGTGCGGCCGCAGAGGCGGAGACCATTCGCAAGATGGTTGTGGCTATGGCCACCGACCCCCGCGTCCTGGTTATTAAAGTGGCTGACCGCTTGCATAACATGCGGACCATGCGCTTCCTACCCCCGGAGAAGCAGGAGTTGAAGGCCCGGCAGACCCTAGACGTGATCGCCCCGCTCGCTCATCGCTTGGGAATGGCAAGCGTGAAGTGGGAACTAGAAGATCTGTCCTTTGCCATCTTATACGCCAAGAAGTATGACGAAATCGTGCGCATGGTCGCGGACCGGGCGCCGTCGCGTGACAAGGCGCTCAAAGAAATTACCCGTGATACTTCCGCAGCTTTGAAGGACAACGGAATCACCGCTGAGGTTATGGGCCGTCCAAAGCACTACTGGTCTATCTACCAAAAGATGATTGTCCGGGGACACGAATTTAATGAGATCTTCGATCTAGTGGGGATCCGCATTCTGGTCGACGACATCAACAGCTGCTACGCCGCCATCGGAGTCGTCCACTCGTTGTACTCCGCCCTGCCCGGACGGTTCAAGGACTATATTTCCTCTCCGCGCTTTGGTGTCTATCAATCGCTTCACACCACCGTGATGACCGACTCCGGCAGCACACTAGAAGTGCAGGTGCGTACGCATGACATGCACTACAACGCTGAGTTCGGCGTGGCCGCCCACTGGCGTTACAAGGAGACCCGGGGTAAAAATGGTGCCGGTGACGCGGAAGTAGATCAGATGTCGTGGATGCGCCAACTTTTGGATTGGCAAAAGGAAGCGGCTGATCCTAACGAGTTCCTTGACTCCCTGCGCTACGACTTAAAGAACCAGCAAATATTCGCCTTTACTCCGAAGGGGGACGTGATCACTCTTCCGGCCGGGTCGACTACGGTCGACTTTGCCTACGCGGTCCACACTGAAGTGGGACACAGGTGCATTGGTGCCAAGGTCAACGGCAAGCTTGTTGCTCTGGAAACCGAGCTGAAGTCCGGGGATAAGTTAGAGATTTTTACCTCCAAAGACGCCGGCGCAGGCCCGTCCCGCGACTGGATGGAATTTCTGGTATCCCCACGTGCCAGGGCAAAGGTCCGCCAGTGGTTTGCCAAGGAACGCCGCGAAGAACACCTCGAACGCGGCCGGGATGCCCTGGCAACCGAAATCCAGCGGGGTGGGTTGCCCATGCACAAGCTGTTTTCGCCGGAATCCATGAAGCAGGTCGCGCGCCAACTGCATTTCGCCGACGTTGACGCTATGTATACCGCAATCGGTGCGGGACACGTCAGCTCCAAGCACGTAGCCAATCAACTCATGGCCTTGTTCGGTGACCAAGATGATGCTTTGGACGCACTGGCGTCGCGCACCAGCCTGACCGAGCTGGAGAGAAGCCGTAGTTCAGCCACCTCAGATTCCGCCTCAGGGGCGGGAATCTTGGTTGATGGCAAGAGTGACGTCATGGCTAAATTAGCCAAGTGCTGCCAGCCGGTGCCCGGCGATGAGATTTTTGGCTTCATCACCCGCGGTGGGGGGATATCAGTTCACCGTTCTGACTGCACGAATGCGGAGAGGTTGCGGCAGGAACTAGACAAGATGGTTGACGTCGCCTGGGCTACCGGCAGTGATAGGTCTGGGTCTTTTACTGCCACAGTTCAAATTGAGGCGCTCGATCACCAGGGGCTGCTGTACGAGCTCACTAAGGTTTTCTCCGACCAAAAACTCAACGTCCTCAACATGAGTTCAAACAGGGGAGAGGACAATATTTCCGTCATGCGGTTTACCTTCTCCGTCTCAGACCTCAAGCAGCTAGGTCAACTGATGACCACCCTGCGCAACACCGCAGGCGTCTTTGACGTCTACCGCGTGACTGCCTAGGGAACAACTCCGGCGGGTAGCCACAACGGTTACAGGCGCGAACCCGGGTGTGGCGGACTGGAAGTCCTCCCCGCCCGGGTTTTCCCCTTATTAACGCCGGGCAAACGCCAGGTGGCTGAGCCATAAATTTTCTCATCTTACCCTGCGCGAGTTGCGGCAATAGGCTACAAACGAAGGCGTACCGTTTCTCAACACTCAGGAGTATCCAATGGGTTTATCTCGCCTTTTCGGCCGTTTTCTGGCCGCGACCACCGTTACCTCTCTCGCGCTCACGCAGGCACCGTCAGCCATGGCAGCTGAGGCGGACCAGGTGGAATTCTCGGTCACCAACATCACCGATTTCCACGGACACCTGGAAGAAGATGACTACAACAAAGAGCTTGGTGCAGCCAAGCTCTACTCCTTGGTCAAGCAGGTAAACCAGGGCCAGGAGTACGTTATGACCACATCAGGGGACAACGTGGGAGGCTCCGCGTATGTTTCTGCGGTGGATGGTGACAAATACACACTTGAGGCCCTCAATCTTTTTGATATCAAGGCCTCCGCAGTAGGCAACCACGAGTTCGACAAAGGAACCAAGGACCTCATCAACCGGATTATCCCGGAATCCAACTATCCCATCCTGGGCGCTAACGTCACGGAGAATGGAGCACCCCTGTTGGAGTCCTCAAAGGTAGTAGAGGTCAACGGGGTCCGTGTGGGCTTTGTGGGGACCGTGACCACCAATACCGCCGGAAAGGTAAACCCGGGGCTCATCCCGGGCGTAGAATTCTCCGACCCAGTGGCGGCTACGAACGCTGAGGCCAAGAAACTTAAAGAATCCGGCTCCGCGGACATTATTGTGGCCTTGATGCACGAGGACGCAGGCCAGCTGGCACCTAGGTTTAGCGACGACGTCGATATTGTCTTTGGCGGGGACACCCACGTGCGCACTAGCGGCCGTGATGACCGGCCTAGTGGTCACAGCCTGGTGTGGGCGCAGGGCTTCGAATACGGCAAGATCCTCAATGACGTTGACATTGTCTATGACACAGCGGAGAAGAAGATTATCTCAGCGAACCTCAAGCAGTACACCTATGAGGACGGTAAAGATCTTTCTCCAAACCCGCAGGTTGAAGCGGTCGTGGCCAGGGCACGGGCCTCCGCAGATGCAGCCGGCAAGGTTGTCATCGGTGAGATGCCGCGACCTCTTTTCCGTGGCTCCGATGAAGGCAAGGGCTCCGGCACTAACCGTGGTGTGGAGTCAACCCTCAACAATTTCATCGCCCAAGCCCAGCTGGTCCAGATGGAGCAGTTCAGCGGCAAGGACATCGATCTGGCAGTGATGAACGCCGGTGGCGTGCGCGCCGACCTCCCGCAGGGAGAAATTACCAACCAGGATGTCTTTACCGTACAGCCCTTTGGAAACGGCCTGTCCTACGCGGAGATTAGTGGCGCACACCTAGTCAAGGCCTTTGAAAACCAGTGGAAGGACGGAGCTGAGGGCCGCCCTCGTCTGGCCATGGGTGTGTCCAACAACGTACAGGTCATCTATGATCCCACCGCCAAACCGGGTAGCCGCATCACCCGCGTGACCATTGACGGAAAGCCGGTGGAAGCTGGTCAGACTTACACTATCGCGCTGTCGGAGTTCCTGGCTGCGGGTGGGGACGGCTACTTCGAGGAGGGGTCCCTCCAGCGGGTTAGCAACGTGGGTCTTCCCGATTTGGACGCATTCAAAGCCTATATCTTGAATGAGAACAAAGAGTTCCGCGATGGCCAGGGCCAGATTGGTATCCACGTTTCCGGTGAGGTCAAGCCGGGCGAAACCGTGAGCGTCGATCTTTCCTCGCTGAACTACACCACCGAAGGCGAGCCCATGGCCAAGACCGTGACCGTCAAGCTCGGAGACCTTTCGCAAACCGCAGATATTGATATGACCAAGCAAGACGGTGATGACCAGTTCGGTGAGCGCGGCCGGGCGCGGGTCAGCTTTGATTTGCCGGCGGACTTTGATACCTCAAATCCTGTCTTGGAGGTCACTACCGACGCCGGCACGAAAGCTACGCTGCCCCTGCCTGCCGCTGACACCATGCCTGGAGATAACACTGGTTCTAGCACTGACAGCGGTTCGAGCACGCAGACAAAGCCCGACACTGATAAAGGAAGCTCCGATAAGGTTGGGCCTGGGGTGGGCATTGCCGTTGGCGTTGTTGCCAGCGTCCTAGCCGGAATTGCCGGGCTACTGCACTTTGCCCCGCAGTTGCTTCCTGCGCCGCTACGCAAGATGGTGGAAGATCTGTGCCACAAGATGGGTCTCTAGGACTTTAAGACAGCACAGGATAGCCGCAGAAGAATCCGGGTAGAGGGGATTGCCTGAGCCACGAGCCTTGGGTAATCCCCCTCCGCGATAGGTGGGTTCAGGTAGGCTAAGACGCGTGGAATGGCTAAATCTTGTAGGCAGGGAATTTGTCTACCAACTTGGAATTCAACCGCACCGGATAATCGTGGTGGTGGCTGCCACCTTGGGCATCTATCTAGCTTTTATGGTTCTGGTGAAGATCTTTGGTTCCCGGGTTTTGACGTCCGTCACTGCCTCCGACGCGGTCATCATCATTATGTTCGGTGCCGTATCCGGCCGTGTCATTGCTGGAAACCCGCCCACGCTAGCCGCCGGAATCATCGGGCTTACCACCTTGATGGTTCTGGAAGCTACTTTCGGAACCGTTCGGAGGTTTATTGGGTGGTCCCGCTTCATCGACCGGCCACCGGTTCTGCTGATGTTCGCGGGGGAGGTCTTTGAGAAAAACATTAACTACGCGCATATTAGCCGAAATGATATTTCTTCGGCCGTACGCAAAGCCGGGCTCGGGCGCCTTTCTGACGTGCAGGTAATGATCCTCGAGCCCACGGGCCAAATATCCATCATCCGCGCCGGCCAGCCAGTGGATCCCAAGATTCTCAGCGACGTTCGCGGCGCGAAAGAGGCTTTGGAGGCTCGCAAGCAGGCTCTGGAGGAAGAGCCCACGGAGGGGTAGCGGCTCTTCAGAGCAGCAAAATGCCGGTCCCGCGCGATTGTTTAATCGCGCGGGACCGGCTTTGGCTTTTCCGTTTGTCTAAGTTAGCTTACTTAGGCTGCGGGAATAGACGGAATACGCTGTCCATCGTGCGGATGATGGAAACAACGATCTCGATGTATTCCTTGATCATCTTTGGAGTGATCTCCGCAGAATCATCATCACTGCTGGATCCGGATGAGGATTCATCCTCGTTGGCAGTCACGGTGGTGTTGTCTGCAGCCGGTGCGTACGCGGTGCTGGAGAACGTCAGCGCGGTTGCGGTTACGCCGGCAACCAGGGTCTTGCGAAGGGAAAGCTTCATAGTGTGGTCCTTAGTTTAAGGTTTTGGGGACTGTTGCTGAATAAGGGCCGCTCCAACGCTGAACATTGGGGCGACCCTAGCTTCTTTTAATCCCGGAAGATTAGAAAGGAAGCTTGAAGTACTTGGACAGGAAGCCCATGAGGATTCCTAGGCCGGAGATGATGGCGGTAGCAACGCCAATCCAGTCCTTGATGTCCTTAGGCTCAACGCTGGAAGAAGAGTCATCCTTCTTGTCCTTCTTGTCAGAGGAAGTGGAGGAGTCATCCTTCTTCATAGGAGTGGTGGTAGCAGCTGGAGTGGTGGTAGCTGCTGGGGTGGTGGTGGTCTCAGCGGAAGCAACGGAGGCGCCACCGAAGGTAACGGTAACAGCAGTTGCAGAAGCAAGGAGAGCCTTGCGGGTAAAGAACTTCATATCGATCCTTAATATTCTTAGAAGTTGGGAAGTTTCAGACTCACACCATGATAGTCGGTCACTCTGTCCCGTGCAACAGTACGCGCGGAAATTATGAGCATTTAATCTGTATCTCTCTAGGCGTGAGTGCTCGTAGAGGGGCCTTCGAGTGTGTTTTACCGGGCAGGTTTTCGTCCGCCCGGCCGGGCGCAGCCTAAGAATTTTTAAGCATTTTACGCTATGTCGGAGCCCCTACTTGGCAACGGTGGCCTTCGTGATCTTGACTTCTTCGGCAGGAGCACCATCCGGTGCGCCGTCTGCAACGCCTGCTTTGGCAATCTTGGCAATCGTCTCTTTGCCCTTAGATGTTAGGTTGCCAAAGTAGGTGTAGTCAGGCGTCAACGTGGAATCAGCGTAGTTGATGAAGAACTGAGAGCCGTTTGTGCCCGGGCCGGCGTTGGCCATGGCGATGGAGCCTTCGGGGTAGATGGCCGGCTTGCCTGATTCTGATTCCTCAAGCTCATCGGTGGGGTATTCGTTGGCAAACTGGAAACCAGGTCCGCCGGCACCAGAGCCGGTGGGGTCGCCACACTGCAGGACGTTTAGTCCGCCAGCGGTCATACGGTGGCAGACAGAACCGTCGTAGTAGCCTTGGCTTGCCAGGTCGCTGATGGCGTTGACAGTACAAGGGGCTAGAGCGCGGTCGAGCTCCATCTCAATGTCACCTTGGCCGGTAGTAAAGCTTAAGGTCACAGTGCCCTCTGCCGGGATGTCTTGTGCTGCGGGGACTTTGGCCCCGTTGTTGTCACGCCCGGTTTCTTCGTATTCACAACTTACTGTTGCTGGAAGAGCCTTAGCGCGGGCTCCACTGAGGACCTTCAGGTCCTCGGGTGCGTCTTGTTCCGTAGAAGTAGTAGGGGTGTCAGTTGGATCGGCCAAGTTCTCAGCCTTGGAGCCGTCCCGGGTGGATAGGAACCAAATCCCGCCAACTAGCGCCACGATTGCTAGGAGAGAGATGACAGCTATGCCCAGGGGGCGGGATTTTTCCTTGCGGTCGCGGTTCTTGAGCTCACGTTCAAGCGTTGCTCGCGCCTCTTTGCCACGTGCAGAATTATCAGCCACTGAAGTACTGCTTTCTTTAGAAGGTTAAATTGACCAACTCATCCTAACCAATCGCGTTGCTGTTACCTAGATAGGCGTGGCTGGCGGGGTGGCCGTGGCGCGTTGGGGCAAGGAGGTTTACAATCGGGCGCATGACACAAATCACTTTTAAAAATGAACCCGCCAACACCTGTGGGGAGCTACCTGCTGTTGGTGCGCCACTGCCTCACTTTGAGCTGGTAGGCGGAGATCTCTCCACCATCACCGGAAAGGACTTTGCAGGCAAGAAGCTGGTCCTGTCCTTCTTCCCTTCCGTTGACACCGGTGTGTGTGCCCAGTCGGTGCGCACCTTCAATGAAAAGGCCGCCGGCAAAGAAGACACCGTTGTCCTGGTCATCTCCGCTGACCTCCCCTTCGCGCAGGGGCGTTTCTGCTCCGCTGAGGGTATTGACAACGTAGTTGCCGGCTCGACTTTCCGCTCCAGCTTTGGCAAGGACTTTGGTGTGGAGCTTTCTGACTCCCCGCTGGAGGGCCTGCTGGCCCGTGGCGTCATTGTCACCGACGCAGACCACAAGGTGGTCTACACCCAGCTTGTGGGTGAGGTTACTGAGGAACCAGACTACGACGCGGCTATCAACGCACTCTAAACCAGCCTTTTTGGCCCGTACCCACGTTGGGTACGGGCCTTTCGCTACGCTATGAGCTATGGAACTTTATGGATTTGCCGCCGGGCCTTATGAGTCGAATACCTATATCGTTGCCAATGAGGGCCGCGCTTTTGTGGTGGACCCGGGCATTCACGCAGCTAAGCGGGTGGTGGCCATGCTGGAGGAGCACTCGCTGACCCTTGAGGCTATCGTGCTGACGCACGGTCACGTGGACCACACCCGCGAGGCCGGTGACCTGGCCGCCATGTTTAGCGTTCCGGTCTATATCCACCCGCTGGACGCGCCCTATCTGAATGGAGGCAAGTGGATTTCGGATCAGTCCAAGGTCCTCTTCGATATTGAGGGCATGGTGCCAATCGCTGACCTGCGGGAGCTAAGCGGGGACGGCCTTGAGCTCATTGGCGCGAAATTTGGGTTGCTCCACGCGCCCGGGCATACCCCAGGCTCCACGCTGATTGTGGGTGAAGGCTTCGCGTTTACCGGAGACGTTTTGTTCAAGGGCACCATTGGGCGCACGGACTTTTATGGCTCCGATGACGCGGCTATGCAAGCCAGCCTGCGGGGGCCGGTGTGGTCACTTCCGGATGCCACCGCCATTTTGCCGGGTCACGGCGCCACTACCACCATGCGCGCAGAGCGGGCCACCAATCCGTTTCTTATCCGCATCGGGGAGGTAATGTAGATGTCTATGAGTGATAAAAAGCAGTTCACAGCGCCCAAGGGTGTTCCTGATTACGCGCCTCCGGCTTCAGCCGCGTTCTTTCAAGTCCGGGACAACTTAATCCGCCAAGCTCATCTATCGGGTTTCCAGCACATTGAGCTGCCCATTTTTGAAGAAACGGGCCTGTTTGCCCGTGGTGTGGGTGAGTCCACAGACGTGGTGAGCAAGGAGATGTACACCTTCGAAGATCGAGGTGGACGTTCTGTGACCCTGCGGCCGGAGGGCACCGCTGGCGTTATGCGCGCGGTCATTGAGCACAACTTGGACCGCGGTCAGCTGCCGGTGAAACTTAATTACTTTGGTCCCTTCTTCCGCTACGAGCGCCCGCAGGCCGGCCGCTACCGCCAGCTGCAGCAGGTGGGCGTGGAGGCCATTGGTTCTGATGACCCGGCGCTAGACGCTGAGGTCATTGCTTTGGCTGACCGTTCCTTCCGTTCCCTGGGCCTTTCCAAGTTCCGCTTGGAGTTAACCAGCCTGGGGGATAACACCTGTAGGCCGGCTTACCGGGAGAAGTTGCAGGAGTTTTTGTTCAAGCTCGATCTGGATGAGCAAACCCGCAAGCGCGCGGAAATCAACCCCTTGCGCGTGCTTGATGACAAGCGGGAGGAGGTGCGCGCCCAACTTGCTGATGCCCCCTTGATGATCGATCACTTAAGCGCAGAGAGCCAGGAGCATTTTGAGACCGTTACTGGTTTGCTAGATGACATGGGCGTGGAATATACCTTGAACCCGCGCATGGTCAGAGGGCTGGATTACTACACCAAGACCACGTTTGAGTTTGTTCACCCGCTGTTGGGCGCACAGTCCGGTATTGGCGGCGGTGGCCGCTATGACGGCCTGATGGCCCAGCTGGGCGGCCAGGACTTAAGCGGTATTGGCTACGGTCTGGGAGTGGACCGCGCCATCCTGGCCCTGGAAGCCGAAGGGATTACCCTAGAAGGCGTGGATCAGCGCGTGGCAGTCTACGGCGTGGCTATGGGTGCTGCCGCAAAGTCTGCCATGGCCGTGCTTATCAATGATCTGCGCCAGGCGGGTATTTCTGCGGACATGTCCTTTGGGGACCGGGGGCTGAAGGGCGCTATGAAGGGCGCTGACCGCGCGGGCGCCAGCTTTGCACTGGTGCTGGGTGACCAGGAGCTAGAAAACGGCACCGTGGCGGTCAAGGACCTGGTTGCGCACGAGCAGACGGATGTCGCTATAGGAGACTTGGTATCTTCCCTCAAAGCGCGTTTGGGTTAGCCCGTTTAAAAATATGAGAAGGACCGCAGTTCTTACCGGCTGCGGTCTTTGCTTTTGTTTTAGGCGAAGTCTCAGCGCCACCGGGAGCGCACAGGTCAGCGCCGGGGCTAAAATTGGGCGTTTGCTTAGCGGGCCACGCTTTTGAGGCCGGCGAGGTAGATTTTTACCATGCTGGAGCTCAAGTCGGGTTCGTAGACATCCACGTTGACCTTGCGGGGGCGGGTAAGGGCTAGAAGGCCCACGATGAACTGCCAGTGGGTTACGCCGGGGGCTATCTGCCCGTACTTCTTTCCCAGCGTGATGAATTCTTCGCCGCGCTCAAGAAGGGCGTCGCGGGTGTCGCGGAGTTCTTTACTGAGATCATCTAGGTTGGTAGGTGCCAGCGCCGGGACAAGTGCGCCCAGCCCCATGTCCAGAAGCTTGTCCGCATACGCCCGTACGCTCGCTGCGGCCGTTTCCGCGTTCATGCCCGCAATGGTGGCGTCCTGGAATGCCAGGAACTCGTGGGCCAGGTGTGCGCTGCACGCGATGATAAGAGAGTGCTTGTCGGGAAAGTTCCGGTAGACGGTGGCAATGCCCACGCCGGCGTGTTCGGCCACCTTTTCCAAGGCCACCGCGCTGCCGTGCGCGCGGATGAGTGTGGTGGCGGCTGCGATGATGGCCTTACGCCGGCGCAGTGCGTCTTGTCGCATGGCATCCTTTCGCAGTTAGTGCGGGGTTTTAGTGTTAGGCGAATGGGCGGCGCTTGACAATTGGCCGCCAGGGGAGTTCCATCAAGTGATAGTATACCCTCCACTTTCCTTTGGGGAGTCTTGTTTTCTTTACCGGCTCGGGACTCTTCAGGACGATTAGGAGCACCAAGATGAATCTCCACGCGCATAAGGAACCGGCCCCAGCGGCCCCACCTGCGCAGGTGGTGCTTACAACCCGCGACCTGGTGTTGGCTACCGGCTTTCAGATCCCCGATTTCAGGGTAATCACCGGACTAAACCTTATCCACGCCAGCCGCGAGACTTCCGCGACCGTGCTGGCGCTCACCCTGGCAGGGCGGATGAAGCCCAATTCCGGCGGCGTGGCCCTAGATGAGCGGCTAGTCACCCACCGGGAGCTATTCCGGGACGTCGCGCTGGCCGGAGCTGCGGAGATTGACCGCCTAGAGCGGCTGGTCCCAGCCTGGACCGTCGTGCGCGAGCAGGTGGCGTGGTCGCGGCCCTGGTACCAGCCCACCCCGCGCAACATGGACTGCGTGGAAGATGTTGCCCGCGCATTTGACGCCGTCGGGCTTGAGCTCGACGACGCGGCGCTGCGCGCCACCAAGGTGGGCGACCTTGACGTTTCCGCACGCCTCAAGCTGCGCACGGCCTTAGCGCTTATTGCTCGCCCAGACCCGACGCTCATTATTGTCGATGATATTGACCAGCTGCGTTCAAACCACCTGCGCCATAAATTCCTAGACGCGCTCAAACACTTGAGTTCCCAGGTACCTGTCTTGGCCATCTCTGCCAACGACGCCGAGGAAAACAACCACGTAGACAACGTGATCCGGATTGCGGGGGAGAAATGATAAACCTTACCCACGTGGGCTCGGAGCTGCGCCGCTTTGGCCGTGGAAAGCTGCCACCGGTCGCGCTGCTAGTCATTATTTTGCTCCCGCTGCTCTTTGGCGGCCTATTCGTGTGGTCTTACTGGGATCCAGTAGGCCGGATCCACAAACTGCCAGTGGCCTACGTGAATTCTGATGAGGGCGCGGAAGGCATGAACGCCGGGGAGCAGATAACCCAAAAACTTCTTGCCTCCAACCGCGTGACCTTCACCCAGGTCACCGCAGAGCAGGCCCGCGCCGGGGTAGCAGACGGAACCTACTACTTCGCGGTGGAAATCCCCTCAGACTTCTCCGCAGCAGTGGCCAGCGTTAAGGGCGATAACCCCCACCACGCCACGGTGCACACCACTTTTAACAATGACAACGGGCTCATTGCTACCACCCTGGGAAATCAGGTGGTCACGGTGGTGTTAGACACCGTCAACGCCAAGCTGGGGGAAAAAGTCACGGACAACCTCCTGGTTGGGTTCACTACCATTGGCGACGGCCTGGATAAGGCCGCGGATGGCGCAGGCCGGCTCAGCGAAGGCGGCGATCGCGCGCTAGACGGTGCCAAGAAGGTGGCCGCGGGGACCCAGCGTTTGCAGGAAAACTTGGACACCGCCAACCACGGCGCGGCCACACTTGCCGACGGCGCAGCGCAGCTCGACGCCGGCACCAAGCGCGCCGCCAACGGCGCGGACCAGCTGGCCGCAGGTTTAGAACAGCTCGACGCCGCCACCGCGCGTTTAGGTGAGGGTGCTGGGCAAATCTCCGGTGGCGTGGACCAGATCGGCGCGCTGGCAGACGAGGTCACGCGCGTCCAGGAACAACTGCTGGTGCCACTGGTCAACGTCTCCACGGAACTCAAGCGCACCAACATCCCAGTGGCGCTAGATCTAGCCCGCCAAGTCGATGGCACCATTTGGCAACTGCGCCGCGAGGGCTTGGGCCCTGCGGCGGAGATAACCACTAACTTAGCCCGCTTGCGCGAGGGCGCGGCGGAGATATCCCGCCAGCTTTCCGATCCCACGGCTGAATATGCCGGCGGAGTGGACCGAGCCGCCCGTGCCTCCCAAGAGCTGGCTGCAGGCTTACACCAGCTCGAAGATGGAACTTCCCGCCTAGTGGTGGGCACCAACTCATTAGCAGACGGAACCAGCAAGCTCACTGCCGGGGCGCAGCAGTTAACCGTGGGGGCCAACGCGCTGGTGGACGGCTTGGTAGAGCTAGATGAAGGCTCCGGGGAACTCGCGCTTAAACTCACCGAAGCAACAAATAAAGTCCCGCGCTTTGCTGACGCTAAGCGTTCCCGGTACGCAGAGGTCATGTCCACTCCGGTAAACCAGGAGCAGCAGGCGGACACACTATCGTTGTTCGGGGAGGGTTTGGCACCGGTGTTTATCTCCTTGGGCCTGTTCATGGGCTCCACGGTGACGTGGATGCTGCTGCGCCCGGTGCAGCGCCGTGCCGTTGACTCCGGGACCGCCCCAGTGCGCGTCGTCCTAGCCTCCTACCTTCCCGCGTTGGCCATTGGCCTATCCCAGGCCACGGTCATGTTCCTGGTCCAAAAGCTGGCGCTCGGTTTGCACGCCAGCCATGAGCTAGGCATGTGGCTGGCCATGTGCCTTACCGCCGCCACGTTCCAAATGATGACCCTAGGGATTAACTCCGCACTGGGGGCTACAGTAGGCCGGGTTATCTGCATCTGCCTGATGTCCTTGCAAATAGTCTCATCTGGAGGGCTTTACCCGCCGGAAACCCAGCCGGCCTTCCTGCGCTGGTTCCACACCTTTGATCCCATGACGTACTCCGTGCAGATTATCCGGCAGATGATTTTTCACATCGGAACACCGGGGACTACTGCAGACCACCGTTTGCTAACCGGAGTGCTGGCCCTGCTGGCAGTCCTGGCGTTATTCGCACTGTTAGCCGTAGTCGGTGCCAGGAAATCCCGGCGCTGGGTGTTAAAGGACCTTCACCCAGAGGTAGCGGTCTAGCAAGCAACCTGGGAGACGGCCAAGCCCATGGTTTTAGCCAAGCCTCCCAGGGAAGTCTCCTTGTATTTATCCATCATGTCGCGCCCGGTTTCGGCCATGGTCTCCACCACATGATCTAGGGAGACGTGGTGATAGCCATCGCTAAGCCGCGCCAGGCGCGCCGCGTTGATGGATTTCACCGCGCCAATGGCGTTGCGCTCAATGCACGGAATTTGCACCAGCCCGCCCACCGGGTCACACGTAAGGCCCAGGTTGTGCTCAAGCGCGATCTCGGCCGCGTTTTCTACCTGCGCCGGGCTGGCACCCAAAAGCTCCGCCATGCCTGCCGCGGCCATGGCGGAGGCGGAACCCACCTCACCTTGGCAGCCCACCTCCGCGCCGGAGATCGACGCGTTTTGTTTGATGATAATGCCCACGGCCCCCGCAGTCAGGAGGAAGCGCCGGGCCGACTCGGGCGTGAACCCGCCCAAAAACTGCTGCGCATAGTGCATGACCGCGGGGATAATTCCACACGCCCCGTTGGTGGGAGCGGTCACCACGCGCCCGCCGGCGGCATTTTGTTCATTGACCGCCAGCGCATACAAGTTGAGCCATTCCATGGCAGCCAAACCCCCGTCATCGGCAGGGGACCTTTCCAGGAGCTTCTTATGCAGCTGTGGGGCGCGCCGGGTGACATTGAGTCCACCAGGCAGGATACCTGTGGCAGCCAGGCTCTCGGTCACGCACTCCTGCATGGTTTCCCACACCAAGTCCAGGTGTTTTAGCGTGTAGTCTGCGCCGCCCTCCTCCCGGTGCAAGGCTTCCTCATTGGACAAAATGATTTCCCAGATGGGTTTTCCGGTGTTTTCGCAGATAGCTAGCAAGTCATCCGCAGAGTCGAACTCATAGGGCATAGCGTCTGTAACCGCAGCTACAGCCGGGCCGTGGGGGATATCGTCCGTGTCGCCAGCGCGCGATTGGGCGTCAAACTCCGCACGGGAAAGAATGAAGCCGCCACCCACGGAGAAATACTCCGCGCCGTGCGCTAGCGTGTCCCCGTTGGCATTCCACGCGCTAAAGATAACGCAGTTGGGGTGCTCCGGCACCGGGGTATTGTCAAAACGGATCTCAAAATCCACGGCACCCCACGGCCCCGTGGCCTTGCCCCGAGGCGGGATGACCTGGCCGGCAGCCGGCTTGGCGTCTAGTGGAACAGTCAGCGGATCCCAGCCCACCAACCCCAGAATGACAGCGCGGTCAGTAGCGTGCCCCTTGCCCGTTGCAGACAGGGAGCCGCGCAATTCGGCTTGTACCTTGGCAGGAAACTCCTCCAAGGATTCAACGAAACGTTTGGCGGCGCGCATAGGGCCCACGGTGTGGGAGGAAGAAGGGCCAATACCGACCGAGAAAATATCGCAAACACTAATAGCCATGGGGTGTTTTGCCTTTCTACAAAATGATGGGGGTCTTTGTACAAATGCGTTTCCCAGACTAGCCCCTGGGGTCGGTAACCTTCAGCATTTCCCCCAAAGGGGTAAATTTTGGCGTCTGGGTGCCACGGGCTTTTTCCCCGGTGCGGGTGGAGTCCCGGTCGTTTATCCCGGAAAGCCCGCCCACACGGTCAGTGGGAGTGACCATGGCGTCGGCCAATTGCGTAGCCGCAGTGCGGATCCGGCGCTCGCTTTCCCCCGGGTCATTGGAGCCGTCGCAGTCAGCAGCCACCAGGAAAATCCCGGTGGGCACCACCACCGCGTGAAGGTAGTTAAACAACGGCCGCATGGCGTAGTCCAACATCATCGCGTGACGCGTAGAACCACCGGTAGCGGCAATGAGCGTGGGCTTGTTTTCCAAGGCCGTGGGCTTGAAGGTGTCAAAAAACATCTTGAACATGCCCGAAAAGCTGCCCTGGAAAGCCGGCGTGACAGCAATCATCCCGTCTGCGGCTAACACCCGTGCCCGGGCGCTATCCAAGTGCGGAGTAGGGGTGTCCCAAGACGTCATCGCGTCCGCCATTTCGTGGGCAAGCTCGCGCAACTCAATGACCTGAATCTCCACGGCCTCCCCCCGGGCGGTGATGGCAGACTGCGTGGCCGCCGCGATGGCATCGGCCAGGCGGCGCGTTGCAGAGGGAGTGGACAGACCGGCGGTAACCACAGCCAAACTACGCACTGTGTTCCACCTTCCAGTGTGGCGCGTAATCGCGGAGCGTGGCGTGCACCGGTGGGTCAGAGGGCACGTGGTCCGGGCGGCGCTGTTCAAAGCGGCGGCGTAGCTCCGGCACGACCTGGGTGCCCAGACGCTCAATCTGATCCAGGACCACCTCCAGGGGCAAGCCCGCGTGGTCAATGAGGAACAACTGGCGCTGGTAGTCACCCACTACGTCCGCAAAGCCCAGGGTTCGTTCAATGACCTGTTCCACCGTGCCCACCGTCAAGGGAGTCTGGGCGGTAAATTCCTCCAGGCTGGGCCCATGGCCATAGACCGGGGCGTTGTCAAAGTAGGGGCGGAAAAAGTCCTTGGCCCCCTGCTCAGTGTCCCCAATAAAGACCTGGCCACCGAGGCCCACGATGGCTTGATCTGCCTGTCCATGGCCGTAGGCCTCATAGCGGCGGCGGTACATGCTAACCATCTTCTCGGTGTGCTCGGGGGGCCAGAAAATGTTGTTGTGGAAGAACCCGTCCCCGTAGTACGCAGCTTGTTCCGCTATTTGCGGGGAGCGGATGGATCCGTGCCAGACAAAGGGAGGGGTGTCATCGAGTGGAGCTGGGGTGGTGACAAAGCCCTCCAAGGGCGTGCGGTACTTTCCTTGCCAGGTAACGGAAGGCTCGCGCCACAGGCGGCGCAGCAGGTGATAATTTTCCACGGCTAGGGGGATTGCCTCCCTGATGTCTTTCCCAAACCATGGGTAGACCGGCCCGGTGTTGCCGCGCCCGAACATAAGGTCCACGCGGCCCCCAGAAAGGTGCTGCAGGAAGGCGTAATCCTCCGCGATTTTAACCGGATCATTGGTAGTGATGAGGGTGGTGGCCGTAGAAAGCAACAGGTTCTGGGTCTGGGCCGCGATGAAGGCTAGGTGCGTGGTGGGGGAGGAAGGTACGAAGGGGGGATTATGGTGCTCTCCCGTGGCAAAAACATCCAACCCCACTTCCTCGGCTTTGAGCGCTATGCGGGTCATGGCCTCAATGCGCTGGCCCTCGCTGGGGATAGTGCCGTTGACGGGGTCGCGGGTGACGTCGCCGATGGAAAATATGCCAAATTGCATCTAACTAACCGCCTTAAATAGTTCCGATAGGTCCGCTGCGGTGACTATCCGCAGGGGTTTTTGGTCGCGATGGCCCGCCTCAGTAATGATTGCCGCGAAGGCACGGGAGCCATCATCCGATACAACGCTTAAAGCTTCAATTAATTCCAGCGCACTAGCCTGCCGGGGTAAGAATACTGTACGTGCAGGCGGGCGGGCATATTTAAGGACCTCTCCCACCGTAGTGGATTCCAGCGTGCCATCCCCTCTTGCCTCACTGGCCACCCACTTGGCAATCACGTGGGTGGTCAGCAGCTGCTGGAACTTCCCTGCCGAATAGACAGGAAGCTGGGAATAATCTTTTTCCGCGATGACCTCCAAAGCCTCTGAAATGGGGGAACCGGGTTCCAGTAAAGCCACGTGTTGTGGCTTTAAGACAGACAGCGCCACCGGCGGGTTGAGCAGCAAGTCCCGCAAGGACTGGATGTCTTCTACTACTTGCTGGGCGGGCTCCGCGATGGGTTGGTTTCCGTAGTATTCGCCGTGTGAAATGGCGTTTCTTAAATAAGCGAAGTCCTTGAGCATGTCCTCCTGGGCACCGCTTACTAGCCCCTGGCGGCGGGCCTGTTTGGCCATCCAGGTAAAACCGTCCTTGGCGTCTGCGTGCAAGGCCTCGCGGAGGAAGCCTTCTATGTCATTGAATGCGACCAGAAACGGGCGCGCGCGGTGCTCAGTCATGCACCCTAGTGTACTTAGCCCACCGGTAGTGGGGTCCCCGCCACCAATGGACTCCGCAAGACCAGGGGTCTAGCGGGGGAGTTCTGATTGGGTGAGGTGTGAGCGCTTAGAAGACCACGCGCAGGATACTAACCGTGACGGCCGCAATACTAGCGGAGGCCGGAAGGGTGATGACCCAGGCCATGGCGATAGGCTTCATCAAAGACCAGTTGGCAGCCTTGTTGACCATACCCACTCCGAGAACCGCTCCAATGAGAATGTGGGTGGAGGAGACAGGAAGTCCCATGATGGAGGCCGCCATGACCACACCGGCAGCTGCTAGCTCAGCGGCGAAGCCGGATGAAGGGTGCATCTTGGTGATGTCCGTGCCCACCGTCTGGATGACGTAGCGGCCAATAAACCACAGGCCCGAGACCAACGCGATACCCATGGTAATCATCACGAAGGAGGGGACCTCCGCTTCCGAGTTAATGCTGCCGTTTTTCAACACATCGAGAACGGCCGCGAAGGGGCCAATGGCGTTGGCAATATCGTTGGAGCCGTGCGAGAACGCGAAGGCGGACGCGGTGAACACCTGCATCCAGCTAAACAGCAGGAAGGTTGAGCGGTCCAAAGACTTTTTCTTCAGCGCCTTGGCAAAAATAAATACCGCCATCCACACCAGCGCACCAATCATGCCCATCACCACAAAGTTCTGCAGCGGGGTCAACTCCAGGCCGGTGTGCTTGAGGCCCTTGAATAGCATCATGGCCGAAATTACTACCGAACCCAGAGCTGCCAGCAGCGGCACCCAATTCTCCAGCGCGCGGTGGGAGTCCACCTCCTTTAGATTCTTCTTAAAGGAGTGGAGCTGCCGGTAGTAGTCGGACTCCAAGTCCTCCGGTGCCACATCCTCGTCCGCCTTCAGTCGCCGGGCGTCACGTTCTAGGGCGTTGGTGTAGGAGATCTGCTGCAGCTCGGTCAGGCGCTGCAGGTGGTTCTGGTGTTCTTTTTTCAGCTCCGCCTTGCGGGTTTTGATTTCCCGGATTTCCTGGTCCGCTTTTTCGTTATAAACCAGGATGGAGGTCTTAATCCACTTGAATAATAGGTAGGCGGTCAGGCCGCCCAGAACGGGGGAGAGCACCCAGGAAAAGGCAATGGTGCCAATCCCGCCCCACTGCACCATCTCCAGGCCACCTTTATGCGTGAGAAAGCCCACGGTGAGCGAGGCACCAACAATGCCGCCGATGATGGAGTGCGTAGTGGAAACCGGCCAGCCCTTACGCGTGGCAATGAGCAGCCAAATGGCCGCGCCCAGCAGTGAGGACATCATGATGTACACGAACTCTAGGGGGTCAAGGCCCTCAATCGCGTTGAGGTCTACGATTCCGGAGCGGACGGTATCAGTAACGTCACCTCCGGCTAGGACCGCGCCGGATACCTCAAAGATGGCGGCCACGGCCAGCGCCTGCTTCATGGTCAACGTCCCCGCACCCACCGAGGTGCCAAAGGAGTTAGCTACGTCATTGCCGCCAATGTTGAAGGCCATGAATACCGCAAAAATAATCGCGGTAACCAAGATGATGTGGCCTGGCCTGCCGGAGGTGTAGTCCAAGGACCAGAAGATGAACCAGATCAGGGTTACTGACAACAGCAGCCCGAAAGTTATGTGCCAAATCCAGTTGGAAAGTGTTCCCGAGGACTGCTTCTGATTGATCATCGTTAACCTTTGCAAAGAGGTGGGTTACTGGCGTGTGATGCCTTTAGCCTATTACCTATACCCCCGAAAAATAAAACCGGCGGGTGTCCGCAATGGGGGAGCACCACGGTATCTCCGGAAACCTCGCTGCCACCGGGCCACTGCCCTCATGGCGGCGCGGGGAATACGCTCCACGCATGGGAAAGGCCACCCGCTACGCGGGTGGCCTCAGCCGGGCGTTGCAGCCACCGGACAGGGCCGTTGGTTGCCGTTGCCCGGACGCACAACTCTGCACAACTCTGCGCGGCGGCACCGCGCGCGGGGCAGTGTGCGCGGGGCAGTGTGCGTGGGGTCTACTGAGCCCCTTTAGTTGTTGTACACACCGCGCTCAAGGAAATCGCATGTGGACATGGTGCCGTGACCATAGCCGGTCAGGAAGGCCTCCGCGCGCTGCTGGGAGGAGCCGTGCGTCCAGGTATCTGGGCGGACCTGACCACCGGAGCGTTGCTGGATGTTGTCATCACCCACGGCGCGGGCGGCGTCTATGGCGTCTTGAGCCTGTTCGTTAGTGATGGTCTGGAGCATGGCGTTGTCACCTTTGTCGGCGTAGTGCGCCCAAATTTCGGCGTAGCAGTCCGCTTGCAGCTCAATTTTCACAGCGTTAGAGTCCGCGCCCGGGTCGTTGTAGTTAGACAAGCCCAGGGTTCCCTCCAGGTTTTGCACATGGTGGCCAAACTCGTGGGCCACAATATACATCTGCGCCAGCGGGGCGTTGTCCGCACCAAACCGGCGTAGCTGGTCAAAGAAGCTGGTGTCAAAGTACGCGGATTGGTCCACTGGGCAGTAAAAAGGGCCGGTGGACGCGGACGCGGTGCCGCAACCTGTCTGGACGGCACCGTCAAAGATGACGCGCCCGGGCTCAACGTAGTCAATGCCGGCCTGCTGTGGGAGCAGCTCCGCCCACATCCGATCCACGGAAATGGCCGCGTACATCACGCGGCAGTCGTCGTATTTGTTGCCGTCCTCAGGGGTTTGGCAGTGTGCGAAGGCGTCTTCGCCTTCCCCCGTACCCCCGGAGGATCGCCCGGCGGCAGGGTCGCGGGCCGGCTCCACCTGGGTCTGACCGGGTTGTTGCCCCAGGATTTGCCCAAGGTCGCCCGGGTTGCCGCCCATGAGGAGGAATAGCCCCACCATCACCAGGGTTCCCAGACCGCCACCGGCCGCCAGTGTCTTTCCGCGGCCGCCGCCGCGCCCCGAGCTGGCGCGCTTGCCGCTGAGGTCTGCATCTGATCTAAAAGTCATGGGGCTTATCTTTCCACAATATTGGCGGTCAAACACCGGGAAGTAGCCCAACAGTTCACAAGTTGCGTGCGGGGAGTAGACTCGGTGGGCGTTAATGTGCCTTGGCACCGGCGCGCGCTGTCTACGCGTGGCGGGTGCTGTCTAAGGTGCGACAAAAGATTGAAAGGAATCACTACAGTGCTGCGTACGAATCTTGCAGGCGAACTGCGCGCGGAGATGGCCGGTCAGACCGTCACCCTAACCGGATGGGTCTCCCGCCGCCGCGACCATGGCGGAGTCATCTTCATTGACTTGCGTGACCGTTCCGGTATCGCTCAGGTTGTCTTCCGCGAGTCTGAGGTAGCTGAGGCTGCTCACGATCTTCGCTCGGAATTCTGTGTCCAGGTCACCGGCGTCGTGGAAAAGCGTCCGGAGGGTTCCGCGAACCCCAACCTGGCCTCGGGTGAGATTGAGGTCAACGTCACTGAGCTCAACGTGCTATCCGAGTCCGCCGCGCTGCCTTTCCAAATCGATGACCCCTCTACTTCCGGTGAGGTAGGAGAAGAAGCCCGCCTGCGCTACCGCTACCTGGACCTGCGCCGCAAGAGCCAGGCCGGCGCTATGCGCCTGCGCTCGGAGGCTAACAAAGCCGCCCGCCGTGTGCTTGATTCCCATGACTTCACCGAGATTGAGACCCCAACGCTCACCCGCTCCACCCCAGAGGGCGCGCGTGACTTCCTGGTGCCGGCTCGGTTGAAGCCCGGTTCCTGGTACGCCCTGCCGCAGTCCCCACAGCTGTTTAAGCAGCTGCTCATGGTGGCCGGCATGGAGCGTTACTACCAGATTGCGCGCTGCTACCGCGATGAGGATTTCCGTGCGGACCGTCAGCCGGAGTTCACGCAGCTAGACATTGAGATGTCTTTCGTGGACCAGGATGATGTCATGGAACTGGGTGAAGAAATAGCGCGGGAGCTGTGGAAGCTCATTGGCTATGATCTCAAGACGCCAATTCCGCGCATGACCTACGCCGAAGCCATGCGACTCTACGGCTCTGACAAGCCGGACCTGCGCTTTGACATCAAAATCGTGGAATGCGCTGAGTTTTTCAAGGACACCACTTTCCGCGTGTTCCAAAACGAATACGTCGGTGCCGTGGTTATGGAAGGTGGCGCTTCCCAGCCCCGCCGCCAGTTTGACGCCTGGCAGGAGTGGGCAAAGCAGCGCGGTGCCAAGGGCCTGGCCTACATCACCGTTGGTGAAGACGGCGAGCTCGGTGGTCCCGTGGCCAAAAACATTACCGAGGAGGAACGCGCGGGCATTGCTGCGCACGTGGGCGCTAAGCCAGGGGACGCCATCTTCTTCGCGGCAGGCGACACCAAGTCCTCCCGCGCGCTGCTGGGCGCAGCCCGTGGTGAAATCGCCCGCAAACTTGATCTCATCAAAGAAGGGGACTGGGCCTTTACTTGGGTCGTAGACGCTCCTATGTTTGAGCCCGCCGCGGACGCCACAGCTTCCGGTGACGTGGCCTTGGGCAACTCCAAGTGGACCGCCGTCCACCACGCGTTTACCTCGCCCAAGGCGGAGTATATGGACTCCTTTGATTCCGCGCCCGGTGAGGCCCTGGCCTACGCCTATGACCTGGTGTGCAACGGAAACGAAATTGGTGGCGGTTCCATCCGTATCCACCGCCAGGACGTGCAAAAGCGCGTGTTTGACGTCATGGGAATCGGTGAGGAAGAGGCGCAGGAGAAGTTCGGCTTCTTGCTGGACGCTTTCCAGTACGGCGCACCACCTCACGGCGGAATTGCCTTTGGTTGGGACCGCATTGTCTCACTGTTGGGTGGCTTTGACTCCATTCGCGATGTCATCGCGTTCCCCAAGTCCGGCGGCGGAGTAGATCCGCTAACCGATGCCCCCGCACCGATCCCCGCGCAGCAGCGTAAGGAAACCGGCGTGGACTTCAAGCCGGAGAAGAAGCAGCAGGACAAGTAACACCTAAAAAATTCGCGCTCGCCGTATCTCAGCGGGCGCGTCAGGAAGGCGCAAGACGTGGTCGTTGAACAATCAGACCAGCACAGTAGTACTAACCGCGACAACCTTGACGTTGCCGCTGCCGTGGAGGTGGCTCGGGAGCTGCTTGTGCGGCGGTTTGGAGGCTCCCCGGAGCTCGACGAGGTCGAGCATCTGGGAGGTTCCGGCAATGGCATAGTAGCCCGGGCCCGTCTTGCGCCTTCGCCCTTCCTTCCTTACCGCTCCGTGGTGGTCAAGCACATGCCTTACACCGATAGTGAGGGAGATGACGTGGCTTTCCTGCGGGAGGTAGTGGCGTATCAGTTCACCACCTCCTTGCCGTCCGACGTGCGCCCTGGGCCGCTTTTGCTGGCGCACGACGTGGAGTCCCGCGTCCTGGTGTTAACCGACATCGGAGACGCGCAGACCCTGGTTGACGCCCTCGACCACGCAGATGAGAGGCAACGAATCACTATCTTGCGCCAGCTAGGGGAGCAGCTAGGAAGAATGCACGCCGGTACGGCCTCGCGTGAAAACGACTATGACGCACTTTTGTCGCGGATGATGAAGAAAAACCCTGACTTTGCCGAACGCCAGGCGGAGCGCGACCAAGGCCTGCTGTACTCCATCAAGATTGGCCAGGACATCTTGGCGGCGGCCGGGTTGGAACCGCCCGCAGAGTTCCGCGACTACGCACAGCACGCGGCCGACATCCAGCAATCGGGGCGCGCACGCGCCTTCACGCCCTTTGACCTTTCCCCGGACAACATTGTGGTGGGGGACAAGATTCACTTCCTCGACTATGAGTGGGCGGGCTTTCGCAATGTGGGCTTTGACGCGGCCTCCGTCATCGCGGGTTTCCCGCAGTTTTTGTTCTTCCGTCCCTTCACCAACAAGGAATCGGAAGTATTCCTCAGCGCCTGGCGCCGGGAGATCATAGAGACCTGGCCCCGCTATGAAAATGACTTCAACCTTCACCGCCTAGTGGTCTCCTCGCTCATTGGCTGGGCTCTATCTAGCGTGAGCATGCTCTGCGCTGACGGCATGGATGCACTGCTGGCCATGCTTAATCAGGGTCTGGATGAGCAGGAGCAGGCGGAGTTCCTGCGCCCAAGTTCCCAAGGCCCGTTTACTGAGGATGAACTGCTGGTGCGCCAGGATCTTTATGAGACCTTTGAGGCCTTGTCCCGGTATTCTTCCACGGGAGGGGAAAAATGCCGTGCCGTAGCCGGCTTTGCTGCCGCGGTAGCCGAACGACTTAGCCCCGCTAAATAAGATGGACCAGGACGCGCTGTTTGGGCCCGCTGCCACAACCCCCAGCGGGCAACCCGCACGGCTGGGACACAACATGTTCGACACCCACGCCGGCTCCCCACTGGCCGCGCGTATGCGCCCACGCACACTCGACGAGGTCCTGGGCCAAGATCACCTCCTAGAACCCGGTAAGCCCCTGCGCCGCCTGGTGGAGGGCTCCGGTGAGGCCTCCGTCATTCTCTACGGCCCGCCGGGTACGGGCAAGACCACCATCGCTTCGCTCATTGCCACGGCCATGGGCCAAAATTTTGTGGGGCTCTCCGCTCTAGACTCCGGGGTCAAACAGGTTCGCGAGGTCATCACCCAAGCCCGCCAGGACGCCATCCGCAGCGAGCGGACCGTACTCTTTATCGACGAGGTCCACCGTTTTTCTAAGACCCAGCAAGACGCGCTCCTGGCGGCCGTGGAAAACCGCTTCGTGTTGCTGGTGGCCGCCACCACCGAAAACCCCTCCTTCTCCGTGGTTTCGCCGCTGTTGTCGCGCTCGTTGCTATTGCAGCTCAAACCGCTGGCGGAAGATGACCTTAAGGCCCTAGCCACCCGGGCCCTAGCCGATGAACGGGGTATCGGCGGCAGGGTAAGCATGACCCCAGAGGCGCTTAGTCAGCTGGTCATGTTGGCCTCCGGTGACGCGCGCCGCACGCTGACCTACCTGGAGGCCGTGGCTGCTGCCGTAGAAGACGGCGGGGAGATCACGCCGGTAACCATCAAGGCCAACATTGACCGCGCGGTGGTGCGCTACGACCGTGACGGGGACCAGCATTACGACGTGGTTAGTGCGTTTATTAAATCCATTCGCGGCAGTGATGTTGACGCCGCGCTGCACTACCTAGCCCGCATGATTGAGGCCGGGGAGGACCCACGCTTTATCGCGCGAAGGTTGATAGTGCACGCCTCCGAGGACATCGGCATGGCAGATCCGCAGGCGTTGCAGGTGGCAGTCGCTGCTGCCGATGCCGCCGCGCTCATCGGACTGCCCGAGGCCCGGCTGCCACTGGCCCAGGCCACCATCCACCTGGCCACAGCGCCGAAGTCCAACGCCGTCTACCGGGCGATTGGTGCAGCGCAGGCCGATATCCGCGCAGGCAAGGTGGGCCATGTGCCGCCGCACCTACGCGACGGCCACTACGCCGGGGCCAAGGAAATGGGCAACGCGGTGGGGTATATCTACCCGCACGACCAGCCACGTGGGGTGGCGGCGCAGCAGTACCTGCCGGACGCCCTTGCGGGAGCGGAGTATTACCAGCCCACGGAATTCGGGGCGGAAAAGCGCATAGCCGAATACTTGGGGCGGCTGCGGCGGCTTATCCGGGGGAAATAGCGGCGCTTTGCTGCGCCTCGTTGGCGCTGGCCGGGCTGGCGGGTAAAGTATTGCGGGTTAGTGTAGGCAATTAAAAAGGAACAGACCGCCGTGAAGACCCATGAGATCCGCAATCGCTTTACCCAGCACTTTGTTAACGCTGGACACGAGGCCGTCCCCAGCGCCTCGCTGATTCTGGATGACCCCAACCTGCTCTTCGTTAACGCGGGCATGGTTCCCTTCAAGCCTTATTTCCTAGGCCAGCAAAACCCCCCCTTTGCCAACGGCACCGCTACCTCCATCCAGAAGTGCGTGCGCACTCTGGACATTGAGGAGGTGGGCATTACCACCCGGCACAATACATTTTTCCAGATGGCCGGCAACTTCTCCTTTGGCCAGTATTTCAAGGAAGGTGCCATCACCCTAGCGTGGGGCCTGTTGACCAACTCGGTTGAAGAAGGCGGCTTTGGCCTTGATCCGGAACGCCTGTGGGTCACCGTGTATTTAGACGATGATGAAGCCGCCGATATTTGGCATGAAAAAATTGGCGTTCCCCGCGAGCGCATCCAGCGCCTGGGCATGGAGGATAACTACTGGTCCATGGGTATTCCCGGGCCATGTGGTCCGTGTTCGGAAATCTACTACGACCGCGGTCCGGAATACGGCAAAGAAGGCGGGCCCGTTGCCGATGACAACCGTTACATGGAAATCTGGAACCTGGTATTCATGCAAAACGAACGCGGGGAGGGGATTGGCAAAGGCAACTTTGAAATCTTAGGCCCGCTGCCGAAGAAAAATATTGATACCGGCATGGGCGTCGAACGCGTGGCCTGTATCTTGCAGGGCGTGGAAAACGTCTACGAAACCGACTTGCTACGCCCCGTCATTGATGTGGCCGAACAGCTCACCGGCGCGCGCTATACCGAGGACGCCGACCCGCAAGACCTCATCCGTTTCCGCGTGGTCGCTGACCATTCACGCACCGGCATGATGCTGATCCTGGACGGCGTTACCCCTTCCAATGAGGGACGCGGCTACATCCTGCGCCGCCTGCTGCGCCGGATCATTCGCTCCGCCCGCCTGCTCGGTGCCAAAGACGCCACCATGAGTAAATTCATGAACTCGATCATGGACACCATGGAGCCTTCCTACCCAGAGATTGGGGAAAACCGCGAGCGAATCCTGCGCGTTGCGGTAGCTGAGGAAAAGGCCTTCCTCAAGACCCTGGAGTCCGGCACCAAGCTCTTTGATGACGCAGTGGCCGGGCTGAAGTCTGCTGCTGCGAAAAAGCTCACGGGGGATAAGGCCTTTGAGCTGCATGATACTTACGGGTTCCCTATCGATTTGACCCTGGAGATGGCGGCTGAGGCCGGCCTGGAGGTAGACATGGAGGGCTTTAACGCCGCCATGGGGGAGCAGCGCCGCCGGGCCAAGGCTGATAACCAGGCCAAGAAGCATGGGCACGTGGACCAGTCCATCTACCGCGAGTGGTTGGACAATCACCCCACCGAGTTCACCGGCTTTGACACTCTGGAATCAGACGCCAAGGTCCTGGGCCTGGTGCGCGATGGTCAGAAGGTCACCGACGTGCAGGTGGGTGACGAGGTTGAGGTTATTTTGGACCGCACCCCGCTCTACGCGGAGGCCGGTGGCCAGTTAGCCGACCGCGGCCGGATCGTGGCAGGGGACACCCTGCTCGAGGTGGGCGACGTGCAAAAGATTGGCAAGCAGCTCTGGGTTCACAAGGCCAAGGTCACCGCCGGCGGCCTGGACCTAGGTTCCACTGTCAGCGCCGAGGTGGACCCGCGCTGGCGCCACGGCGCGGTCCAAGCCCACTCCGCCACCCACCTCATCCACGCCGCTTTGCGCCAGGTGCTTGGCCCCACTGCCGTCCAGGCGGGGTCCTTGAACCGGCCGGGTTACCTGCGCTTTGACTTCAACTACACCGAGCAGCTCACGCCCGCTCAGCTGGAGGAGATCGCCCTTATCACCAACCAGGCCGTGGACGCCCACTTTGACGTCAACACCATTGAAACCACCCTGGACCACGCCAAGGATATGGGCGCAATGGCGCTGTTCGGTGAGAACTACGGCTCGGAGGTCCGCGTCGTGGAAATCGGTGGCCCATTTTCCATTGAGCTTTGCGGCGGCACCCACGTGGCCAACTCTGCGGAGATCGGCCCTGTCTCCGTGTTGGGCGAGTCCTCCGTGGGCTCCGGAGCCCGCCGCATCGAGGCATACTCCGGTATGGACGCTTTCCGCTACTACTCCAAGGAGGCCGCGCTCATCGAGGGCGTGTCCCGCGAGCTGAAGGTCCAACCTGAGGACCTGCCGGAGCGGATTGCCAACCTGACGGAGAAACTTCGCGCCGCCGAAAAAGAGATCGCTCAGCTGCGCAAGGCCCAGCTCATGGCCGGCGTGGGCGAGCTGCTCAACCAGGCACAAGACGTCTCCGGATTCCGCGTGCTCACCGCCGCGTTGCCTGAAGGTGCTACCGGCGGGGACCTGCGGACCGTGGCCACCGACCTGCGCAACCGCGTGAAGGACGAGCCAGCCGTCATCCTCCTTACCGCTCGAGACGGCGCGAAACTGCCGTTCATCGTGGCAGCCACCAAGCCCGCGATTGAGCGTGGTGTGAAGGCCGGTGACCTGGTCAAGCGCTTCGGCGAATATGTCGAAGGCCGCGGCGGCGGCAAGCCGGACATGGCGCAGGGCTCTGGCTCTCACCCGGACGGCGCGCAGCAAGGTTTCCAGGCAATCAAGGACCTCCTGGAGACTCTGTAGCTGGCCCCAGCCCCACGAGCAGAAGGTGGCATCCACGCGGGTGCCACTTTTTTAGTGGGGTTTACCTACGCTATCCGCCGCCAGTTAGATACAATAAGAACCCAAGATTTCATTCACAAAACCTTTCAAGGAGTCCGCATGTCCATTCAGCCCGACAAACCGGGGGTGGAAGACCCAGGTCCCGGCCGTCGGCTGGGGCTGGACGTGGGTACTGTGCGGATCGGGGTAGCGGTGTCTGACCGGGACGGGAAGCTGGCCATGCCCGTGGAAACTATAAAGCGGGAAACCGGTTTTAAAGACCAGGACAAAGCAGATATCGACCGCCTAGTAGAGTTGGTCCGCTCCTACCAAGCCGTGGAAATTGTAGTGGGTTTGCCAAGGGATTTACATGGCAACGGATCCAAAAGTGTCAAACACGCCAAAGAAATCGCGTTCCGGATCACCCGCAGGCTGAAAAATAGTGCGACTATGGATGAAGTGGTTCCGCCAGTTCGGATGGCTGATGAAAGACTAACTACCGTGGTGGCAACTCAAGCGTTGCACGCTTCCGGCGTGAATATGCGGAAGGGCCGCAGCGTTATCGACCAAGCCGCTGCCGTAGAAATCTTGCAATCGTGGTTGGATGCACGTGCTCGCGTGCTGACAAACTGCGCTTGCTCGTCAGCTAGCGAAACGTTTAACAAGGAGAATTTAGATGACTAACACCGGGTACAATGACACCGCCGTGGTGGCCCAACGAAGAACCAAGCGGCAAAACAGTCTGGCTATAATTATCGCCTCATTGGTGCTCATCGTGGGAGTTGTGGGGTATTTAGGAATTCGTATGCTTAGTAACGATCCTGCGGTAGCCGATGATTATGAAGGCAATGGCATTGAAGAAACCGTACTCGTGGAGGTCGCGGAAGGCTCCTCCATGTCGGCGCTGGGGCCGGTGCTGGAAGAAAAAGACGTCGTGGCCTCAAACCAGGCTTTCCAGACCGCCGCGGCCAACAATCCGGATGCAGCTTCCATAAAGCCCGGGTTCTTCACCCTCCGTAAGCAGCAGAGCGCGAAATCTGCAGTAGAGGCCCTACTAAACCTGGAAAATATGGTCGATTTGCTCGAAGTCCAGGGTGGCTCCACCTTGTCTGACGTGGTTGTCGTTGGTGGGGATGTTCGCTACGGCATCTACTCCATGATTTCCCAGGTCACTTGCGCTGAAGGTGCCTGCGTGGATAAAGCTGAGCTGGAACGCGTTGCCGCCACCGTGGATCCGGCTGAATTGGGCGCGCCGGTGTGGACCCACGAGCCCATCAGGGCCCGCGGTGATGACCCCAAGCGGATTGAAGGCCTCATCGCTCCAGGTCAGTACATCCTGGACCCCACCATGGGGGCGCAGGAAATCCTTACCGATCTCATCACGCGTTCCGCAGAGGAATACAACAAGACCAACATTGAGCAACGCGCGGGCACCATTGGACTGAGCCCGTACGAACTGCTCACCGCCGCGTCACTGGTGGAGCGCGAAGCACCCGCCGGGGAGTTCGACAAGGTGGCCCGCGTTATTCTCAACCGCTTGGCTGAGCCAATGCGCCTGGAGTTCGACTCCACCGTCAACTACTCCCTGGACGATGTGGAGCTAGCCACCACGGATGAGGCCCGCAACGCTGTGACGCCGTGGAATACTTACGCTAAGGACGGATTGCCAGAGACTCCCATCGCGTCGCCGTCCCAAGAGGCTATCGGAGCCATGGAAAATCCGGCTGAGGGTAACTGGAAGTTCTTTGTCACCGTTGACAACGACGGCACGACCAAATTCTCCGACACTTTTGACCAGCACCTTGGCTTAGTCCAGGAGGCGCTTGACAACGGTGTTCTTGATTCCCAACGATAAGGATTAGATATGCCACGCGCCTTTGTTCTTGGAAGCCCCATCAACCACTCTTTGTCGCCGGTATTACACAATGCCGGGTACAAGGCCCTGGGATTAAATGACTGGGCGTATGGCTGTATCGAGGTCACGGAACTTTCCCTGCCAGCCGTTATTGACAGGTTCGAAGAAGACGTGGTGGGCCTGTCCGTGACCATGCCGTGCAAGTTCGCGGCGTTGGAATTTGCGGATATTGCCACCGAGCGGGCGAAGACGATCGGCTCCGCGAACACCCTGCTGCGCACTCCTAAGGGCTGGCGCGCGGATAACACCGACACTGAGGGAATGGCGGGTGCCCTCGGGGAACTGTTGGGCACACGCGCAATAGAGCGGGCTTTGGTTATCGGCTCCGGCGGTACCGCGCGCCCCACCCTGTGGGCGTTGGCCCAGCGCGGCGTCACTCGCGTGGACCTGCTCAACCGGAGGGACCGTACCGACGAGCTCGCCCCGCTGATAGAAGCGCTCAACGAGGACAACGCCACAGCCGGACGCCCGCCCATGGAGGTGGTTCCGCAGACTTTCCACACCGATCTTCGTGAATTGGCCATGGCAGCGGGGGTAATAATTTCTACCGTTCCCAGCCCGGCTATCGCCGGCTACCTCCATCACCTGGGGCACGCACCGGTCATTGATGTCATCTACGATCGGATGCCCACGCCGCTGATGAAATACGCAGCTGCGAATGGCCACAAAACCGTGGGCGGGCACGTGATGCTGGCGCATCAGGCTTTTAGCCAGTTCGAGCAATTTACCGGGCACCCGGCCCCGCGCGCGCACATGGTGGCAAAGCTAGAAGAGGCGCTGTCCTACCGGATACGCTAAGGTCTTCCAAGTATGTGGGGGATTTTATGGGGGATCTGGGCGCTGGCGCTTAGTTATTACGACATCCGGTTCCGGCGTTTGCCGGACCGGCTGACATTGCCCGCTGCGGTAATCAGCCTGGCGGTATTTAGCCCCACCGGGTTGGCCTGGTGTGGGACGTACCTCGTCCTGGCGGTGCTCATAGGCGGGATCGGTGGCGGGGATATCAAGCTGGCGCTGCCGTTGGGGATGGTCGTCGCGCATCTTGGCGGTCTGTGGGCAGTGTTGGTGGCCATGGTGGCGGCCAGTCTGATTACAGTGGTCCTGACTGCGGCTTTGAAACCGCGTCGCGGCTGCCCGCACGGGCCAAGTATGCTGCTGGCGGCGACTTTGGTAGCTATGAAGCTAACCTAATTCACACCTTTGGGGGTTGGACGTGCGATAATAGTCCCCATGCTTCGATGGACAACTGCCGGGGAATCCCACGGCCAAGCGCTTATTGCCATGGTAGAAAATCTGCCTTCTGGAATTCCAGTCACTGCAGAGGAAATCTCCCACCAGCTCGCACGCCGCCGGCTTGGTTACGGCCGGGGCGCGCGGATGAAGTTCGAGCAGGATGAGCTCACGCTCCTATCCGGGATCGTGCACGGCAAGACCATCGGATCTCCCATCGCCATTATGATTGGCAATTCCGAATGGCCCAAATGGACCACCATTATGAGCCCGCACCCCCTAGACCCGGAGGATCCGGCAACACAGGCGGCCCTGACTTCTGGGCGCGGTGCCAAACTTACCCGCCCCCGCCCGGGCCACGCGGATTTTGCGGGCATGGTCAAATACAATCACGACGGCGCGCGCCCCATCTTGGAGCGATCATCTGCCCGCGAAACCGCTGCCCGGGTGGCCGCAGCCACCCTGGCCCGGAACTTCCTCCGTGAAACCTTGGGCGTGGAGGTATTTTCCCACGTTGTGAGCATTGGCGCGTCAACTCCCTCTGCGGCCGCTCCGTCTTTTGCTGACCTCAATGATATTGATAGCTCTCCAGTGCGCTCCGCCAGCAAGGAAGCTGAGGAATCCATGGTTGCGGAGATTGAAAGCGCCAAGAAGGCCGGGGACACACTCGGTGGCATTGTTGAGGTAGTAGTCTCAGGGCTTCCGGTAGGACTAGGCTCGCATATTTCCGGTGAGGCCCGCCTAGACGCCCAGTTGGCCGCCGCGCTCATGGGTATCCAATCGGTTAAGGGCGTTGAGGTGGGCGACGGCTTCGAGGAAGCCCGCCGCCGCGGCACCCAAGCGCACGATGAAATGGTTCGCGAAACCCAAGGGGGCGTTGGCAGGCTGAGCAACCGCGCCGGCGGACTTGAGGGCGGCATGACCAACGGCCAAGACTTGCGGCTGCGGGCAGCTATGAAACCAATCTCCACAGTCCCGCGCGCGCTCAAGACCGTGGACATGTCTACCGGTGCCGCAGCCACCGCGATCCACCAGCGCTCGGACGTGTGCGCGGTTCCTGCGGGCGGCGTGGTGGCTGAAGCCATGGTGGCCTTGGTACTCGCGCGCGCCGTACTGGAGAAGTTTGGGGGAGACTCCCTGGCAGAAACCAAGCGCAACGCGGAGTCCTACCTGGACTACGTATCCTACCGCCTAAGCTTCGAGGAGGAAGCTCATGACTAACGGCAACGTTCACTTCGGCCACCAGCCACGCGTAGTGCTGGTGGGCCCTCCCGGCTCCGGAAAGACCACCATCGGGCGGCGGCTATCGCGAGCCCTAAACTGTGACCTTGTTGATTCCGATGCCATGATTGAGCAGGCCAAAGGCAAGCCCTGTGGTGAGGTCTATTCCGAGCTCGGCGAAGTTGCCTTCCGGGAGTTTGAGGCCACCATTGTGGCCAAGGCTCTGGAATCCAACGGGGTGGTTAGCTTGGGCGGCGGCGCCGTGCTGGCGGAGTCCACCCGCCACCTGCTGGAAGCCATGACCGTCATTCACCTAGACGTCACCGCTGAAGAAGGTGTTAGGAGAACCGGAGAGGATGACTCGCGCCCAGTTCTAGCTTCCGGTAACCCCATAGCCCGCTACCAAGAGCTCCTTGACCAGCGGCGTGAGTGTTATAGAAGTGTTGCCGATTTCAAGGTACGCACCGATGGCCGAACACCCCAGCAATCCGTGGGTGACATTTTAGGGTTCTTAGAGGCAGCAGAGGGGTTGCAATCATGACCATCATCAAAGTCAACGGCCCTAGTCCCTACGAAGTGAAAATCGGGCACAATCTGGGTGAAGATATAGTTGCTTTTGTAAAATTGCGCGGGATTGACAAGGTAGCCATCATCCATCAACCGCCGTTGGCCGCACCCGCCCGCCAGCTGGCGGGCGAGCTGGAGTCGCTTAACGTCCAGGTCGTGTTACTTGCGGTACCAGACGCGGAGGCCGCCAAAACCTTGCAAGTATGCGAAGGCCTCTGGGACCGCCTGGGGGAGGAGAACTTCTCCCGCGCCGACGCGGTCGTTGGACTAGGTGGCGGTGCCGTGACGGACCTGGCGGGGTTCGTGGCAGCCGGGTGGATGCGCGGTATCAAGGTCATCCAGGTTCCCACCACCTTGTTGGCCATGGTGGACGCCGCAGTTGGCGGAAAAACCGGAGTAAACACCGCCGCCGGGAAGAACTTGGTAGGAGCCTTTCACGAGCCCAGTGCAGTGTTTATTGATATTGACCGCCTGGACACATTGCCCGTAGAGGAATTGATTTCCGGGTCCGCGGAGATAATCAAGACTGGTTTCATCCATGATCCCGTTATTATCGAGCGCTACCTAGACAACTCCAAGGAATGCCTGGAGTCTACCGGGTTCCTCCCGGAGCTTATTGCGCGCTCCGTGGCGGTCAAAGCTGCCGTGGTTTCCGAGGATCTTAAAGAGGCCGGCCTGCGTGAGACCCTCAACTACGGGCATACCTTCGGCCACGCCGTGGAGCTGCGGGAATACTACACCTGGCGCCACGGCCGGGCGGTTGGAGTAGGCATGATGTTTGCCGCCCATCTGGCGCATTGCCGCGGTCTCATCGACGCGGAGCTAGTGGAGACACACCGCCGGATCTTGGAATCCGTGGGACTTGATACCCGCTACCAGCCCGGGCACTTTGATGAGCTGTATTCTGCGATGACGCGGGATAAGAAAAACCGTGGCGGGCACATACGGTTTGTGGCCTTGACTGGTATTGGCTCCACCACGCGGATAGAAGACGCTACCGTGGATGAACTACGCGCGGCTTATGCCGCGATTTCGGAGTAAAAGATGGATATTGTTGTCCTCAACGGCCCCAACCTCAACCGCCTGGGCAAAAGGCAGCCGGAGGTCTACGGCTCCACCACTCTCTCAGACGTGGAGGCCCAGATCCGCGAGCGCGCGGCGCAGTTAGGGCTCAACGTTAGCTTTGCGCAGTCCAACCACGAAGGTGAGTTAATTGACGCCGTGCACGGCGCTGCGGACAGGGGAGCAGCCGTTATCATCAATCCTGGTGGGTTGACACATACCTCCGTGGCACTGCGCGACGCCTTGGCCGAAATTGCCGACGCCGCCGGATTCGTTGAGGTCCACATCTCTAACGTCCACGCACGGGAGCCCTTCCGGCACCATTCCTACCTCAGCCCCATTGCCAAAGGCGTTATCGCTGGTCTGGGAACCTTCGGATACCTTGCCGCATTGGAATACTTTGCCCAAGACCAGCCGGGTTAATTGGCCCCAGCCCGACCGGGTTAATTCGCTTAAGCCTGACCGGGTTAAAATGGGTGGCCTATCCCTGATTTTTCGCTTTAAGGAGGAGCCCACCCATGGCCCAGACAGACACAAGTTTTAGCAACCGCCGCCAGAAACTAGCCGCTCAACTACCTGAGCAGCAGGTTGACGCGATGTTGGTCACCCACCTCACCCATGTCCGCTACCTGACTGGCTTTTCCGGGTCAAACGGCGCGCTGTTGCTCTCCGGGGATCTCTTCGCCACCATGGCAACGGACGGTCGCTACACGACCCAGATTGCTGAAGAAGTCCCCGATATCGAAGCCATTACCGGGCGTGCAGTAGGACCCGCGTTGCTGGCAACGGTCGAAGCTCCGCTCCGCGTGGGTTTTGAAGCCGATTACGTTAGCGTGTCACAGCTAGACAAGCTAAAAGAGGAGACGCCCGAGGGCATTGACCTGGTGCCGGTGACCGGGGTTATTGAAAAAATCCGCCTGGTCAAAGACGCGGCGGAGTTGGACGGTCTGACACAGGTAGCGCAGTTGGCCTCGGATGCCCTGGAGGCGTGCCTTGACGCCGGCGAAGTTGCTATCGGGCGCACCGAACGGCAGGTAGCGGCGGACTTGGAGTACCGTATGCGCGTAGCCGGGGCGGAGCGGGTGTCCTTTGACACGATTGTGGCCTCGGGACCAAACTCTGCCAAGCCTCACCACGGCGCGGGCGACCGCGTGCTGGCCAGCGGTGACATTGTCACTATCGATTACGGTGCACACGTGGATGGTTTCAACTCGGACTGCACTCGCACCTTCGTCCTCGGAGAGGTGGGGGAGTTTGCCCGTGAAATCTACGAGTTGGTTCTAAAGTCCCAGGAGGCAGGCGTTAAAGCCGCCGTGCCGGGGGCCAGCTTGGTTGACGTGGACGCGGCGTGCCGGGACATTATCAAGGAAGCCGGTTATGGCGAATACTTTGTGCACTCCACGGGTCACGGTATTGGCCTTGACGTCCACGAAGCCCCCTACGCCGCCACCACGGGCAGCGGTGAGCTTAAACCCGGTATGACCCTGACCATCGAGCCGGGTGTCTACGTCCCGGGCAAGGGCGGCGTCCGGATCGAAGACACACTCATCATCACCGAGGGTGCCCCGGAGGTAATCACCACACTGCCAAAGCAACTCCGCGTCCTCTAGGTTTCCTGGAACATCTTCAAGGGCCTCAGCGCTCAACGACTATTTTGGGCCTTGGGTTCCTTAACTGTTATTTGAACCGCGTGCTTTGGTACGCTTAAGGCCTGTTTTCAACACCAACTATTGGGAGAATCTTTAAATCCATGGCTGATACTACTGACTTCAAGAACGGTCTTGTCCTCAAGATCGACAACAAGCTGCAGCAAATCATCGAATTCCAGCACGTCAAGCCAGGCAAAGGCCCGGCTTTCGTGCGCACCAAGCTCAAGGACGTTGTCTCCGGCAAGGTCACCGACAAGACCTTCAACGCCGGCGTCAAGGTTGAAACGGCCACCGTTGACCGCCGCACCATGACCTACCTTTACAACGACGGCCAGAACTTTGTTGTCATGGATGACAAGACCTACGAGCAGTTCGAGATTCCGTTTGACAAGTTTGGCAACGCCGGACGCTTCCTGCTGGAAAACATGCAGGTCCAGATCTCCTTCCACGAAGGTGAAGCCCTCTTCGGCGAGCTCCCCATCTCCGTTGACCTGAAGGTTGAGCACACCGAACCTGGCCTGCAGGGTGACCGCTCCAACGGCGGCACCAAGCCTGCCACCCTGGAGACCGGCGCTGACATTCAGGTGCCCCTGTTTATCGAGATCGGCAACGTCCTAAAGATTGACACCCGCACGGGTGAGTACCTATCCCGCGTGAATAGCTAGGTTAGAGACTTTCAGTGAGCGCAGAAAAGAAATCAGAAGAAGTCAACTACAAGCGGCACACGGCGCGCTATCGGGCCCGCCGCCGCGCAGCGGACATTCTGTTTGAGGCGGAAACCCGTGACGTGGACCCTGTGGCCATTGTCGAAGACCGCGTGGCCTTGGCTCGTGATGTAAACAACGGGGTGGCTCCTATTTCTGATTACACTCGCGAAATCATCGAGGGTGCGGCCACCGAGCTTGACGCTATCGACGAAGCCATCACCCGTTATTTGTCTGAGGACTGGGAATACCACCGCCTTCCTGCCGTTGACCGCGCAATCTTGCGCGTGGGCTGCTGGGAGCTGCTGTTTAACCCGGAGGTTCCCGCCGCTACCGCGATTGTGGAGGCGGTGGAAATTGCCTCTGAATACTCCACGGATAAGGCAGCGCCATACATCCACGCCGTGCTGGATGATATTGCTCAGTCGCGTTCGGACGCCAACCCCATGAACGTGGGCGGCGTTGAATCCGAGCCTGAACAGTCCGATGGCTTGGATGAAGAGTTGGACAGTGGTCTCGATGATGACCGCGATCAAGAGGACGACCACGGTTCAGACAGCGACATCCCGCCGCTGGAGCCTTAATAAGAACCAAGAGCACCGAAGTCCCCCGATTTATCAAAACCGGGGGACTTCCTCGTGGAACAGGCCGCCGGCAACTATGCTGAAGAGTATGGCTGAATTCACAATAGCGGACGCACTTAAGCTGCGCGCAGGCAAGAACTTCCACATTTCGGACGTGGATCCCACCTCCACGCCGGGCTTTGACGGTGACAAAGACGAGCTCAAGAAAGAGTTTTCCAAGTTCGACGATGAGCTCTATGATCTGCAGGAGCGCCTGTTTGCCAACGGGCGGGCCCACGGTGACAGCGCTCCTTCGGTACTGCTTATCCTGCAGGGCATGGACACCTCCGGCAAGGGTGGTGCCATCCGCCACGTGTTTTCGACTTTCGACCCGCAGGGGACCTATACCACCGGCTTTGGCAAGCCCACCGAGGAAGAGCTGGAACACGACTTCCTGTGGCGGATCCGCAAGCACGATCCCCAGCCAGGGCAGATTGTGGCCTTCGACCGCTCGCACTACGAGGATGTTCTCATCCAGCGTGTCCACGAGTGGGTGGACGAGGATGAGATAGACCGGCGGATCGAGGCCATCCGCGAATACGAGGCGGAGCTGGCCGCCAAGGGCGTGCGGATCATCAAGGTTATGCTGCATATCTCACAGGACTTCCAAAAAGAAAACCTCATAGAGCGCACCGAGCGGGAGGATAAATTCTGGAAGTACGACCCTTCAGACGTTGAGGAGCGCCAATACTGGGATGACTATATGCGGGCTTACGAGGACGCCATCCGGCGCACCGACGCCTTCCACGCCCCTTGGTACGTCATCCCCTCCGACAACAAGCGTTACGCGCGCACCGCGCTCAAGGCCCTCATGGTGGATCTGCTCCGCCACTTGGATTTGGCGTGGCCTCCCGCAGACTTCGATCCAGAAACCGAACGTGAACGGATTAAGAACTCCTAATATGATGTCAGGTCCGCACACGATGTCATAGCTTTTTACAGATCCGGCGGGATTTTAGGTACTGGGGTGTTGGTCGATGGGTTGGGCGGCAAAGTGGTCTTCAGCTCGGTCGCGTTGGCGCTGCCAATGCTGCTGGTTGGTCTTTGAGTCAGTCTCCTTACCGGCCAACAATTCATTCGTGACAGCAGGATCCGTGATGGCGCTGGCAACGACGCCCGCACCGTCACCACCAAAAGCGAATCCGTTCGGCTTAATCAAGCAACAGCTGGCAAGGAGTAGAGTCATCGAATAACCCAATAACCTGGAACAATTTAGAGACGCTGGCAAGCACGTTTCGGGATGTCGCTTAACACTGGAACAATCACTGATTAGAGTGAGCTAAAATATTCTACTTAGCAGCAATAGGCCAAGCTGGCTCACGAAGTGACCGCGAAGCCTGCTGTTTCTTTGGAAAATCGATCTACATTTCTTACGCACAGATATAAGGGGTCTATTTTGAAATTTATTAATCGCCAACAACTGATCTTTCCATTACTAGCCTTCATCTGGTAGTCTCACCGGGAACTGCCAACGCTGAAGGATTTTTTGAGACCCAAATGCATGGGGTGAGAACAGGATTCAAGACGCGCACATGGACAGGTGCAGCCCTCGATAGCTACAACACTGAGATAACAGCGTCCCGGTGTCTAAATAACCCGCATGGTTCTCCCGGAAAGGTGGAATTCACATTGCATCGAGCAATTAAGTTCTGGCCAGACGTTAATCTGGGTTCAAGAAACCTCAATCATTGCTACCGGAGCTGGGACAGGGGAAACTGGGGTAACGTAGCCAGCGGACTCTACTATGGAGAGGTGCAGACCTTCGACTGGAATCAACTCACCATCGAATGGCCCAAGGTGGTGTATTAGTGCCTATAGAGCTGCAAGCACTCACCGTTGTTCGGCAGGGGAGGTGCGTACTCAATATTCCGCATCTCGAGATAGGCAACCGGCCGACTTTACTGCTGGGGGCAAATGGCGCCGGGAAATCTACCTTATTATCTCTGATTTCCGGGCGCATGAAACCAACTAGCGGAACAATTTCAGCCACTGATTCCATAGCCTTCGTTGAGCAGCAGTTTAAGCCAATCGTTGGTTTCACTTGCGCAGAGTACTGTGCATATGTGGCATGGTTGTTCGGCCAGGATAGGAAGGCTGCAGCTAAAAATAGCCTAAGCTGTCTAGAATTCACCAACCTAGACCATCTGGCGAATCAGCGTTGCGAAAATCTAAGTGGTGGTGAAAGCTCCCGCTTGGCGATAGCAACTGCATTAAACACCGGGGCAACTACACTACTTCTTGATGAGCCTAGTGCGGCTCTTGACACCGTCAATAAGCAGCATATTACCGAGATTTACCGGAAAATAGTTGATGCAGGCCAAAATCTAGTCGTCTCCACCCACGACTCCGGTGAGCTACAGGAACCTTTCAGCAGAGTGATCGTGCTCGCCAGCGGGACAATAGAGTTTGATGGCGATAGAAAAGAGTTCTTAGAGTTAGCCGACACGGAAGGCAACTCTGCAGCACAGGTGCTAGCCCGTTCTTTCAGAAGCAGGAGGCAGGGCTATGGTTCCTGAATTCCGTCTAGCACACTGGGCACGTAGGCCTTCTGCGTGGATATGTCTGGTGCTGGCTCTACTCAGCCTGGTGCCAATTCTCCAGTTTCGCGGAACATTTTATTCTGAGCAAGTATTAGCAGCGTCTACAATGGCACTTTTTTTATTAGCTCCAGCTGTAGCAATAGCAACTGCATGGGAATCCTCACGGTTCCGGTTCTTGGCCGAACACGGTCTGTCTATAGCACTGAAAATTTGGCGAGACCGCACACTCATGTGGTGTCTCGTGGTACCTATTGGATATTTCTTTGCCATCCTTGTCCAAAGCTCCAATACCTTTATTTTCACTAAGATCAGCTTTTGGCTGATGCTTTTCTACGCCCTGGTTGTTGGAGTCTCATGGACGTTGATAGGGACTATATTAGGGTTTACCCTGAGCCCGGTTCTGGCAATGTGTCTATCCGGCGGCATATCCTTCGCATGGTACGCACTTATAGTAGCTATCCCGCCCGGGCCAATCGACCGGGTGACTGGTAAATTTTTGGTTTGTTGTTCTTACGGGGAAGTTCTAAATAGCCAGGCTATCTTTCTGGCAATGCTTGGAATAGCGAGCGCAGCCTTCATCATCACTGGTTTATGCTTAGTCTGGAAGTTATCACGGTTCACCGGTATGCTGCTGTTATGCCTAGGAATCATTTCCATGGCAATGACCTTCAGTATAGGTAAATCGATGAACCCTACTGGTAGCGCTCCACGTGATCCTTCTGAGATGAAGTGCCGGGATAATATTTGCGCGTGGCCAGAAATCCCCGATTCATATTTTGAAAACAACGTCCTAGCCCTTGATGAGCTGCGAAAAGTCGCACCAGAATCCTGGAATAGCTATATAAACAACCCCATTTTATGGGGTAGTGGCTCTAGAGATTCTTTAACTTTTGTTGGGCTAAATAACGTAGACGGAGTACTTGGCGCATTTGTAGATCAGGCAGCCTCAGCACAGCTGATCCGTGAAGGTAAAAGTATATGTGGCATCCCCGCTCAGGAGCTAGGGATCATTATGACGAGCCTCCCGTGGCCTCCCGAACAAGTTGTTGAGCTTAGTGTGGTGCACGAAAGGCTCGAAGATAATTACTGTCCGCAAAGAAGGTGATGATATGAACCGCTATCTTAAGCTCTATTCGCGTGGCCATAAACTTCATATTTTCATGCCGGCAATTATCAGCGTAGGAATAGTCGCAACTTTATTTGAACAGGTCATAGTCGGGATACCCTGGCTCCATTCCTATCAGTTCTTCACTATTGGCGTACTCCTGGCCTTCGCCTACAGCCTGTTACCAATCATCGTATTCCGTAATGAGATTTCCCGGCTAGAAATCGCTTCTCCTAAGTCTTGGATGTTAAGCGATTTGGGTGTCTTAGCCACGCTCTGGTTCACTCCTTGGATTGGCGCAGTCGCCGGCCTTTTTAGTACCCGCTTTGCCTATATCGCCACCTTGCTACTAGCAGTCTGCGTCGTGTTAGGAAGCGTGCTACGAACAGATACTTTATCCTTATTGCTTTTTGCTCAATTTATTGCACAAACAGCATTATGGACAGTTTTTAGTGGCACGCGAGCACAGCACCTACTATTCGTTCTGGATACCCCTACCAGTTTTAAAATGCTGCTCGCCAGTATTTTGAGTCTAATGCTCACTGCATTATTCCTACAAAGATTTAAATCTAACTCTGCTCAAGACTAAGTAATCCCCTTGACAAGGCCCCTTTTCTACCATTTATATTTTGTGCCGAAAGACCTACTGCGTCCGTGGTGCTTAGGCGTGGCATCATCTGAGGCTTCCTCCCTTGACTCCCACGCGCTGGAGAAACTTTCTTTCACGTGCTGGGAAGTGTGGTCGAAGACCCCGAAGGCGGTAACCGCACAGTACTCGAGCTGTTTGGAGCCCAGGCCGGCGCCCACACCGGTAGGAAGCTTTGCCCTTGGAGTGGGACTTCGTTGCGTTGATGAATTCACATTCCGCGCCAAGGGCAGCCAGGGGCCGGCCAGGTGGCCGATTGTCACCGGTATGGGATGTGGTTATTTAGGACTCTTGTGGGGCTTCGTTACCGGCGGTCTCGGAGCCCAACTTAGCCATCTCCTGGGCGGCGGAAACCATGGCGTCCTGCGCCCGCAGCACGCCGTCCACGGCGGCCTTGAGCTGGGTCCGCAGCTGCTGGTCGTTCATGCCGGCGGCGATGGGAAGCTCGCGTTCGGTGCGCACCACCAGGGTGCCCTCATATTCGGAGATAACTGCCCGCGCGCCGAAGGCCACGGAGTTGATCTGATTAGCCGCCAGGAACAGCCCGGCGTCCGCGCCCAAGAAGGTGGCGTCCGTTTGGACGTCGCAGCGCACCAGCGCCACGGAGTCCAGAACCGCGAACAGGCACGGCAAGCCATTGAGGTTGGCGGTGGCGGCGTCATCGCGGCCCTCCACGCGCTCTAGCTCAATTTCGAAGGTGGCCATGGCCTCGATGATCCGGTCGATATCAACGATGGCTAGGGAGTTTGGGTCGTTAGGGTTCAGCGTCTTAGTCATTGTGAGGCTCCTGCCAGGTGATTAGCTGCGGGTATTTCTGTTCAACGAAGGCAAATGCCTCAAGCAACGCGTTGAGCGAGGCCATGACAAAGGCTCCCAGCTGGTTGCGGCTGGCACCGTCCGCTACGTTGAGTTCGCGGACGGCGGAGATGGCCAACGTTTGTTCCGGGGATTCGAAAAAGCGCAGGGTGGGCGCGAAGTGCTGGGAGTTCCATTCGTTGATGAGCTGGAGTACCTGGGGGCCTTCGGAGCTGGGAATCCGGCCGCGCCAGATGGAGTCAATCACCAGGACATCGCCGCGCACCTGCATGGCGATAGCGGTGTTGATAAAACCGGTGCGCAGCACCTTGACGGTGGTTTCCGCGCTTTGTTCGCCTTCCTTGTCTTCCCCGTTAGGGGCAGGGGCGGGGGCGTCTTCAATTCGGTACTTGAGCCCCTGTTCGGTGAGGATTTCCTCAATGCGGTCAATTTTTACGTCAATTACCGGGGTATCCGGCAAAATCTGCGGTTCTGGAGTGGTCACAAAATGTCCCTTTTACGGTAGACGACGGTGTTTACACTCCACCTTAACTAATCAGCTACGCAAACGAGTTCCTCGCCCCCCAGCTCGTGGGCAAAGGCTTGCTGAATATGCGGGTAGCGGAAGGTGTGGCCCAGGTTTTCCAGGTAGGCCGGAAGCGCCCGCTGGTCCGCAAGGGCCAGCTCACGTGCTCCTTCTTTACCCAGCAGTAGGGCGGGGCCCAGGGTGGGCACTGGGATGACGGTGGGGCGGCCAAGCTCCTTGCCCAGCGCTTTGACCATCTCCCGGTTGAGTACGGGGTTGGGGGAGGTGGCGTTGATGGGCCCTTCCATTGACTCATCGACAATGGCGCGGAAATAGATATCCGTGAGATCGTCGTGGGCAATCCAGCTAAACCAGAATTCGCCGTCACCAAACGGCCCGCCAAGCCCGGTTTGGAAAAGCAAACGCAGCAGCGGCAGGAGTCCGGAGGCGCTGGATAGTGCCACGCCGGTGCGGATATTGACCACGCGCTTGCCGGCGTCCCGGGCGGGGAGCGTGGCTGCTTCCCAATCAGAGACGGCGTCGGCAAGAAAGCCTTCCCCCCGGGCGGAATTTTCATCCAGAGGTTCCTCACCGCGGTCGGGGCCATAGATGCCCACAGCGGAGGCGCAGACTAGCGCCGTGGTTGACTTGCTTTCCGCCACTAGCTGGGCGAGTTTCCGGGTGGGCCCTACGCGGGAGTCGCGGATTTCTGCCTTGTGGGAGTCATTGAAGCGCCCAAAAATGGGCTCACCGGCCAGGTGCACCAGGACGTCGATGCCCTCAAGGAGCTCCGGTGCAGGGGAGTCCGGATCCCAGTGGCGCTGGCCCGGCTTGGTCTTGCCGCGTACCAACTGGATGACGTCATGGCCGGCGGTAGTTAGTTGCGCGGACAGCGCTCGGCCCACGCCGCCCCGGGAGCCGGTCATGGCAATGACTAGCGGCTTGGCGGCACCGTTGAGGGAGTGCATGCGGGCAAGGAAGTCGAAGTCGCCGATGAGCTGGCGCTGGCGGTAGGCGAAGACGCTTTCCAGGGCGGCACCCGGGATACGGGTGTCTACGGTGTCGGTGATAAGGGTGTGGGAGTTCGGGGCGTCGGCAAAGGTATGGATGTGGCGCCAGTTGGCCAGCTTCTGCAAGGGAGCGCTGATACACACATCAGCGAACTGGTAGCCGCGCTGGTAGCGGGAGAGATCGTGGCGCGCTACCCATTTCAGCCCGGCCGGCAGACCCAGGATGGTGGTGCCGTCGGAAAGGCGTTCGGCTTGCTTGAGGGGCACCATGGGAACGAAGGGGGGCGAAAGCCTGGTCAGCGCGCCCGGCCGGGTGTGCCACTGCCACACCAGTTCGCGGGGCGCTGCCACGGTATGCGTTGCTTGAAAACTCAACTTATGTGTTCCCTTCGGTTAAATTTTTGCTACCACCTAGAATAGACCAGAAAGGGTGTATTCGTTTCTACGAACTGCTAAGCTGTGGTTGTTTGAAAAAACGAACTCCGCGCGCATCCGCGTGTGCGGATTAACTGTAGGCATCCTTTAAAGACCGCACTGTGAGGCGGGGAAGGAGGTCACGATGAGTGTTGATAACTTATCGCACCACGACACCGACCTATTATCGGCCGATGACGTAGCGCGTACTGTTGCACGAATCGCGCACCAGATTATTGAAAAAACCGCGCTCGGCTCCCCGGAGTCGCCGCGCGTAGTCCTGCTTGGTATTCCCTCCGGGGGCGTGCCATTAGCACAGAGGTTGAGCGAAAAGATTTCCGAATTCACGGGCGTAGACATAGCCTGTGGCTCCCTCGACATCACCTTGTACCGCGATGACCTGCGCGGCAAACCCCACCGGGCGCTGCTGCCCACCGTCATTCCGGCGGGCGGAGTAGACGACGCCGTGGTCATTTTGGTCGATGACGTCCTGTTTTCGGGGCGCACCATCCGCTCGGCGCTGGACGCGCTGCGCGATATCGGCCGGCCCCAGATTATTCAGCTAGCGTGCCTGGTTGACCGCGGCCACCGGGAAGTCCCTATTCGCGCGGACTACGTGGGCAAGAATATTCCCACCTCGCGTGATGAAGACGTTGCCGTACTTATCTCAGATATCGACGGCCGTGACGCCGTTGTCTTGACCCGAAAAGGCTAATTTTAATGAAACACCTCATCGACATCGCGGACCTAACGCGTGATGACATTGTTGAAATCCTAGATGAGGCGGACCGCTTCCGCGAGGCGCTCAATGGGCGGGAGATGAAAAAGCTCCCCACCTTGCGTGGGCGCACCATCTACTCCCTGTTTTTTGAAAACTCCACGCGCACCCGGTCTTCCTTTGAAACGGCGGGCAAGTGGATGTCCGCGGACGTTATCAATATTTCCGCCTCCACCTCTTCCGTGAAAAAGGGTGAATCCCTCAAAGACACCGGCCTGACGATTGCCGCGATTGGCACGGACGCCATCATTATGCGGCATCCTTCCTCCGGCGCGTGTCGGCAGCTGGCCGAGTGGGTGGCACCAAACGGTGATGGCCCCAGCGTCATCAACGCCGGTGACGGCTCACACCAGCACCCCACTCAGGCGTTGCTGGACGCGGTGACTATGCGCCAGCGCTTGGGCCTGGGCACCGGGTCCACCACCTCTTTCGAGGGCATGAAGGTCAAGATTGTGGGCGATTGCCTGCACTCGCGCGTGGTGCGCTCGAATGTGGACTTGCTTAGCACCCTGGGCGCGGACATCACCCTGGTGGCCCCGCCCACCTTGCTGCCCCATGGGGTGGACCAGTGGCCGGTCAAGGTCTCCTATGATTTTGACTCCGAGGTCGCGGACGCGGACGTCATTATGATGTTGCGCGTCCAGCAGGAGCGCATGAACGGCGGGTTCTTCCCGTCCCACCGCGAATACGCCACGCTCTACGGCATGTCCAAGGCGCGCGAGCGCGCTATGAAAAAAGACGCCATCATCATGCACCCCGGACCCATGCTGCGTGGCATGGAAATCAACCACGGCGTAGCAGACTTCGACCGTGCGGCCGTGCTGCAGCAGGTCAATAACGGCGTTCATGTGCGCATGGCAGTCCTATTTACCCTGTTGGCCAATGGCGAAACCGCCGGATTTTAAAAGGAGAACCCCATAACCATGACTCACTATCCTTCCACCGGCCGCCAATACCTTCCCGCCGCTGGCAGCCTGCGCATTGACAACGTCCGCCCCTACGGTGAGGGTGAGCCCGTCTCCGTTTTGGTAGAAGACGGCACCATCACCCAGCTGGGTAAGGTCAGCGCCGCCGCCGACACCGTTATTGACGGCGGCGGCAACGTGTTGCTTCCCGGACTGGTAGACATGCACGTCCACCTGCGCGAGCCCGGCCGCGAGGACACCGAGACCATCGAGTCCGGTTCCCGCGCCGCCGCCAAGGGCGGTTTCACCGCCGTCTACACCATGGCTAATACCAGCCCGGTAACCGATCAGCCCATCATCGCCGAATCCGTGTGGGCCAAGTCCCAGGCACTGGGCCTGTGCGACGTCCACCCGGTGGGGTCCATTACTAAGGGTTTGGAGGGCAAGACGCTCACCGAGTTTGGCATGATGGCCCGCTCGGACGCCAAGGTCCGCATGTTCTCCGATGACGGCAAGTGCGTACAAGACCCGCAGCTCATGCGCCGCGCGCTGGAGTACGCCAAGGGCTTGGACGTGCTGCTGGCCCAGCACGCCGAGGACCACCGTATGACCGACGGCGCCTGCGCGCACGAGGGTGCCACCGCCGCCAAGCTGGGCTTGCGCGGCTGGCCCCGGGTCGCTGAGGAATCCATTGTGATCCGCGACGCCCTCCTGGCGCGCGACTACGGCAACCGCGTGCACATTTGCCACGCGTCTACCACCGGCACCGTGGAGCTGCTCAAGTGGGCTAAGGACCAGGGTATCCCGTTGACCGCGGAAGTCACCCCGCACCACCTTATGCTCACCGATGACAAGCTGGTCACTTACGACGGCGTCTTCCGCGTCAACCCGCCGCTGCGCGAGGAGCACGACACCCTGGCTTTGCGCCAGGCGCTGCTGGACGGCGTGATTGACTGCGTGTCCACCGACCACGCCCCGCACGGCGCGGAGGACAAGTGCGTGGAGTTCGAAAACGCCAAGCCAGGCATGTTGGGCTTGGAGTCCTCCCTGGCCGTAGTGGCCAAGATCTTCGTGGAATCTGGACTCGCGGACTGGCGTTTCGTAGCGCGCGTGATGAGTGAAAAACCGGCGGAGATCACCCGCACCCCGGACCACGGGCGGCCCATCGCGGTGGGAGAGCCCGCCAACTTAACCATCGTGGACCCCAAGCACGCCTGGACCTCCGATAGCGCCAAGCTGGAGTCCAAGAGTGAAAACAATCCTTACGAGGGGGAGGAATTTTCCGCCCACGTCACGCACACCTTCCTGCGCGGCAACCTGACCTACAAGCTGGAGAAGTAAAACCATGACTGACAACATTCCCGCAATCTTGGTCCTTGCCGACGGCCGCACTTTCCGTGGCTTCGGCTTTGGCGCCACCGGCACCCAGCTGGGTGAGGCCGTGTTTACTACCGGCATGACCGGCTACCAGGAGACCATGACGGATCCTTCCTACCACCGCCAGATTGTGGTGGCCACCGCCCCGCAGATTGGCAACACGGGGTGGAATGATGAGGACAACGAGTCCGCCGGAAACAAGATTTGGGTGGCCGGTTTGGTCATCCGCGATCTGTCCCACCGCGTGTCCAACTGGCGCGCGGCGCGTAGCCTGCCGGAGGAGATGGCCTCCCAGGGCGTCATTGGTATCCGCGGCGTGGACACCCGCGCGCTGGTGCGCCATCTGCGCAACTTCGGTTCCGTGCCGGCCGGTATCTTTTCTGGCGACGCCGCCTTGCGCCCCGTCGCAGAGCTTATTGAGGAGGTCAAGGCCCAGCCGTCCATGGAGGGCATGGATATCGCTGAGCAAGTCTCCACCGATGCCCCCTACACCGTGGCCCCGGAGGGGAAAAAGCGCTACACCGTGGTCTGCTACGACATGGGGGTGAAGACCGCCACGCCGGTGAACTTCTCCAAGCGCGGGATTGAGACCGTAGTGGTTCCCGCTAACACCCCGTTTGCAGAGATTAAGCAGTACAGCCCGGATGGCGTCTTCGTTTCCAACGGCCCTGGTGACCCCGCTACGGCTGATGCCATGGTGGAGGTTGTTCGCGAGGTGTTGGCTGCCAAGATCCCCTTCTTCGGCATCTGCTTCGGTAACCAAATCCTAGGCCGAGCACTCGGCCTTGGCACTTACAAGCTCAAATTCGGCCACCGCGGCATTAACGTGCCGGTGCGCAACCACCTGACGGGCAAGATTGATATCACCGCCCAGAACCACGGCTTCGCGCTGGAAAACCCGGCGGGTGAGGGAAAACCTGCCGCGGGCGCTACCTGGGAGTCGGACTTTGGCCCGGCCCTGGTGACGCACACCTGCTTAAACGACGACGTCGTGGAGGGAGTGGCCCTAGAAAACGGCATGGCTTATTCGGTGCAGTACCACCCGGAGGCCGCCGCCGGCCCGCGGGACGCCAACCCGTTGTTTGACCAGTTCCTCGAGCTGTTGGAGAAGAACTCCACCAGCGGTGAGAGTAAATAGGAAAACCAGGAAAGAGATTTAAGGAATAACACTATGCCAAAGCGCACTGATATCAACCACGTCCTGGTTATCGGCTCCGGACCCATCGTTATTGGTCAAGCCTGTGAGTTTGACTACTCCGGTACCCAGGCCTGCCGCGTCCTCAAGGAGGACGGCCTGCGGGTGACCCTGGTCAACTCCAACCCGGCCACCATTATGACCGACCCGGAATTCGCGGACCACACCTACGTGGAGCCTATTGAGCCGGAGTTCATCGAGAAGATCTTTGTCAAAGAGGCCGCGGAAGGCCATCCCATCGACGCCGTGCTGGCCACCCTTGGCGGCCAGACCGCGCTGAATGCCGCAGTGCAGCTAGACCGCGCGGGAATTTTGGAAAAATACGACATCGAGCTCATCGGCGCGGATATCGACGCCATCGAGCGCGGTGAGGACCGCCAGAAGTTTAAAGACATCGTGACAACGGTGGGCGGGGAGTCCGCCCGCTCGCGCGTGTGCCACAACATGGATGAGGTCCGTGAGACCGTGGCGGAACTCGGCCTGCCCGTAGTGGTACGGCCCTCCTTTACCATGGGCGGGCTGGGCTCCGGCCTGGCCTATAATGACGCTGACCTGGACCGGATTGCCGGTGGCGGGCTGGCGGCTTCGCCGGAAGCGAACGTGCTCATCGAGGAATCCATCCTAGGCTGGAAGGAATTCGAACTCGAGCTCATGCGCGACGGGGATGACAACGTGGTGGTTATCGCGTCTATCGAAAACGTTGACGCGCTGGGCGTGCACACCGGTGACTCCGTGACCGTGGCACCCGCCCTGACCTTGACTGACCGCGAATTCCAGAAGCTGCGCGACCTGGGTATCGCCATTATCCGCGAGGTGGGCGTGGATACCGGCGGCTGTAACATCCAGTTCGCCATCAACCCGGACGACGGGCGAATCATTGTCATCGAGATGAACCCGCGCGTGTCCCGTTCTTCCGCACTGGCGTCCAAGGCCACCGGTTTCCCCATTGCCAAGCTGGCCGCCAAGCTGGCCATTGGCTACACGCTTGATGAGGTCACCAATGACATCACCGGGGTTACCCCGGCCGCCTTCGAGCCCACCTTAGACTACGTCATTGTTAAGGCCCCGCGCTTTGCCTTTGAGAAGTTCCCGGGTGCGGACGACACCCTGACCACCACCATGAAGTCCGTGGGCGAGGCCATGGGTATTGGCCGCAACTACATTGCTGGGCTCAACAAGGTCATGCGTTCGCTGGAACAAAAGCAGGCCGGTTTTTGGACCAAGCCGGATAGCTACTTCGCTGAAGGCCGGGAAAATGACCTGCAGGCCGTGCTAGAGGATCTGCGCCGGCCTACCGAAGGCCGCCTCTACGACGTGGAACTGGCCTTCCGCCTGGGTGCCACCGTGGAGCAGCTGCATGAATACTCCGAGATTGACCCGTGGTTCTTGGCTGAGCTGGAGGCCCTGGTGGATTTCCGCCAGCGTTTGCTAGATGAGCCCGTGCTTACCGAGGAATTGCTTCGCGAGGCGAAATACCTGGGCCTATCCGACGAGCAGATTGCCGTTTTGCGCCCAGAGTTCGCGGGAGAAGACGGAATCCGCCGCCTGCGTTGGCAGTTAGGGATCCGTCCGGTATTTAAGACCGTGGATACCTGCGCCGGCGAGTTTGAGGCACAGACCCCGTACCACTATTCCGCCTACGAGCTGGACCCGGAAGCAGAATCCGAGGTCGCCGAGCAGCGTGAGCGTGAGAAGGTCATCATTTTGGGCTCCGGACCCAACCGTATTGGTCAAGGCATTGAGTTTGACTATTCCTGCGTTCACGCCGCGCTGGAGCTGTCCGCCGCTGGCTATGAAACCATCATGGTCAACTGCAACCCGGAGACCGTTTCTACCGACTACGACACTGCTGACCGCCTCTACTTCGAGCCGCTGACCTTTGAAGACGTCATGGAGGTCTACCACGCGGAGACCCAGTCCGGCACTGTGGCTGGCGTTATCGTGCAGCTGGGCGGGCAGACCCCGCTCGGTTTGGCTCAAAAACTTACCGATGCCGGCGTGCCCGTGGTGGGCACCTCCGCCGCCGCCATTGATCTCGCGGAGCACCGCGGGGAATTTGGCAAGGTCTTGGACAAGGCTGGGCTTCCCGCACCCGATTTTGGTACCGCCACCTCCTTCGAGGAGGCACAGCAGGTAGCGGCCTCCATTGGCTACCCCGTGCTGGTGCGCCCGTCCTACGTCCTGGGCGGACGTGGCATGGAGATTGTCTACGACGAGGACGCATTGCGTGACTACATCTCCCGCGCCACCGAGATCACCGCTGACCACCCGGTGTTGGTGGACCGGTTCCTAGACAACGCCATTGAGATCGACGTGGACGCCCTGTGCGACGGTGAGGACGTCTACCTGGGCGGCGTGATGGAGCACATTGAGGAAGCCGGCATTCACTCCGGTGACTCATCTTGTGCTTTGCCGCCCATGACCCTGGGCCCCGAAGACATCGCGAAGGTGCGCGAGTCCACCCGCAAGCTGGCCTTCGGGATTGGCGTCAAGGGCCTGATGAATGTCCAGTACGCACTGAAGGACGACACCCTCTACGTCATTGAGGCCAACCCGCGCGCTTCGCGCACCGTGCCCTTCGTGTCCAAAGCCACCGGCGTTCCGCTGGCCCGCGCGGCCTCCCGGATCATGCTGGGCGAGTCCATCGCCGACCTGAAGAAGGAAGGCATGATCCCCACCGATTACGACGGCGGATCCCTGCCCATCGAGCACCCCATTGCGGTCAAGGAAGCGGTCTTGCCATTCAACCGCTTCCGCCGGCCGGACGGGTCCTTACTTGATACCTTGCTTTCCCCGGAGATGAAGTCCACGGGCGAGGTCATGGGCCTGGCCGATAACTTCGGTGCGGCTTATGCCAAGGGGTCGGCCGCCGCCTTCGGTGAGCTGCCCACCGAGGGGACCATCTTTGTCTCCGTGGCCAACCGCGACAAGCGCACTCTGATTTTCCCCATCCAGCGCTTGGCCAGCATGGGCTACAACATCGTGGCGACCTCCGGTACCGCGCAGATGCTGCGCCGCAACGGCGTGGAGTGCGAAGTTGCCGTCAAGGGTTACGAGGCCAAGGAGGGCCAGGAGTCCATTGTGGACCAAATCCAGGCTGGCAAGGTCAACCTCATTTTGAACACGCCGGCCGGTTCTTCCGGAGCGCGCCACGACGGTTACGAGATCCGTGCCGCCGCCGTGGCCTCCGGAACCCCGCTTGTGACCACCGTCCAGGGCGTAACCGCCGCCGTGCAGGGTATTGAGGCCCTGCGCGCAGGCGAGCTCACCGTCCGCGCCCTACAGGAGCTCACTCATGGACCAGCCAACTAAGCCGATTGATAAGCCAGAATCTGCGGAGACAGCGAAGGCCCTGCTGGGTGCACCCTTCGGCGAACGCCTAGTTGCAGCCGGGCGCACGCGGGGGCGGCTGTGCGTGGGCATTGACCCGCACGCGCACCTGCTGTCCGCCTGGGGTCTGGAAGACTCCGTGGAGGGCCTGGAGCGCTTCACTATGGCCTGCGTGGAAGCCTTCGCTGACACTGCGGCGCTGGTTAAGCCACAGGTGGCATTCTTCGAGCGCTTTGGCTCTCGCGGCTTTGCCGTCTTGGAGCGCGCCCTGGCGGATTTACGGGAGGCAGGCTGCCTTACCGTGGCTGACGCCAAGCGCGGGGACATTGGCTCCACCATGGCCGGCTACGCTGATGCCTGGCTGTCCGACACCTCGCCTTTGTGCGCAGATTCCGTCACCGTCTCACCTTATCTAGGTGTAGGTGCGTTGCGCCCGGTTTTTGACTTGGCGGAGAAGACGGGCAGGGGAGTATTCGTTCTCGCGGCTACTTCCAATCCGGAGGCCGTGGCGCTGCAGGCTACCACCGATGGGGAGGGCAGGACCGTTGCCCAGCGTGTGGTGGATGAGTGTGCGACCATTAACGCCAGTGCCCATCCGGGCGGCTACGGCAATATAGGCGTTGTTGTGGGGGCTACCTTGGCCACACCGCCGCGGTTGGCGTCCTTGTCCGGACCAGTCCTGCTGCCCGGGGTGGGAGCCCAAGGCGCCGGTGCTAGCGATGTGGCCAAGATCATGCGGGAGGCACCCGAATTGGGCTTTGCCAACGTGTCCCGCTCGGTTTTGCAAGCTGGGCCAAATGTAGAGAAATTGCGGGAAGCAGTCCTAAACCAGGTGGCGGAATTCGGCTAAAACGGGTCATTGAGCAGGGGATAGACTCACTCAGGATGTCCTTATTTTAGTTAAATGGCCGTAACCTGGTACTTTATGAAAGGCGGCGCTATAACGTGGCATAATGTATTTTAAGATTTTGCTAACCTATTAGCGCGAATCACACCCATGTAGTGCTAGGATTGCCAAGACCCTACGGGCGGCCCCGGCCGGCGTGGTGTGTTAATCCCCAATGCACGACAGTCAAAAGAAACTAACCAAACAATTACTATTATCGGAGGAAAAGACGTGGCACTTCCAAAACTGACCGACGAACAGCGCAAGGCAGCACTCGCAAAGGCAGCTGAGGCTCGCAAGGCTCGCGCAGAGCTCAAGGCAGCCCTCAAGCGCGGTGAAACCAACCTGAAGGAGGTCCTGGAGAAGGCCGAGTCCAACGAGATTATTGGCAAGACCAAGGTCTCCGCACTCCTCGAAGCCCTTCCAAAGGTCGGCAAAGTCAAGGCCAAGGAAATCATGGATGACCTAGAGATTGCTCAGACCCGCCGTCTGCGCGGCCTGGGTGACCGTCAGCGTCGCGCTCTGCTCGAGCGTTTCGGCTACGAGGCATAAAAAGCCCCATCGTGTCTGGCGAAAACAACACTGGTCGTCTCATCGTCCTTGCGGGCCCCGCCGGCGTGGGCAAGTCTTCCGTGGTCTCGCGCCTGCGCAGAGACATTGCGGACTTGTACTTCAGCGTTTCTATGACCACGCGCGCACCGCGTCCCGGTGAGCGCGACGGGGTGGATTATTTCTTTGTCACTCCAGAGCAGTTTCAGGACAGTATCGATTCCGGGAAAATGCTCGAGTGGGCGGAAATCCACGGGGGCCTGCAAAGGTCCGGAACCCCGGCAGGCCCAGTCTTTGAAGCTATGAATAGCGGGCGGCCGGTCTTGGTCGAGGTTGATTTGGAAGGTGCGCGCAACGTTAAGCGCTCTCATCCGGAGGCCCACTTGGTTTTCCTGGCACCCCCTTCGTGGGATGTGTTGGTTGAACGGTTGACCGGCCGCGGGACTGAGACGGCTGAAGTTATTGAGCGACGCTTGACCACGGCCCGCAACGAGTTGGCCGCACAGTCGGAGTTTGATCAGATTGTGGTTAACCACACGCTGGATGACGCTGTGGCCGAACTTAGTGCTATCCTCCTAGGACGCGCGTAATTAGTACACGCTGACTTGGAAAAATTTTCAGTATTACCCATTCGACGAAAAGGTGCATGTGACTAACGTGACCTCCACTGTAAACACGGAAACCAAGGTGCAAGCTGTCTTTGACAAGCCCACCGGGATCACCGATCCCCCCATCGACGAACTCCTCGACAGGGTTTCTTCGAAGTATGCGTTGGTAATCTTCGCCGCTAAGCGCGCGCGTCAGATTAACAGCTTTTACCAGGAGCAAGACGAGGGCGTTTTTGAATTCGTGGGACCACTGGTTTCCCCGAAGCCCGGCGAAAAACCTTTGTCTATCGCCCTCCGTGAGATTAACTCTGGTCTTTTGGACCACGAAGAAGGCAACTAAAAAGCCTTGTAACCCATCCCCGGATGCACCGCCTACACTGCGGTCGCCTCCGGGGTTTGGTGTATTATCAACCCAATGAGCAAGACACAACCTGGCAGTTCTCCCCGCAATATAGTGGTAGGTGTTTCTGGCGGTATAGCCGCGTATAAGGCCTGCCACCTGGTGCGAAACCTGAAGGAACACGGTGACAATGTGCGCGTGGTCCCCACCGCCAACGCGCTGAAGTTTGTGGGAAAGGCCACCTTTGAGGCGCTTTCCGGGAACCCGGTGTCCACCGATGTATTCGACAATGTCGACGAGGTCCAGCACGTTAACATCGGCCAGAGTGCTGACGCGGTGGTGATAGCGCCCGCTACCGCCGATATCATGGCCAAGATTGCCTGCGGCCGGGCGGACGATCTGCTCACCGCCACGGTCTTGGTGGCTACCTGCCCGGTTATTCTCGCACCCGCTATGCATACAGAGATGTGGGAAAATGGCGCTACCCGCGACAATGTAGCCACCTTGCGCCGGCGTGGTATTACTGTCCTGGAACCAGCTCACGGCCGCTTAACCGGTAAGGACACTGGTCCCGGCCGGCTGCCGGATCCAGCGCAGATAGCAGAACTGGTGCGCACCGAACTGGCGGGCCACCGCCTGAATTTCGATTGGTCGGGCAAGAAGGTTGTCATCTCAGCCGGGGGAACTAGGGAGTACCTGGACCCGGTGCGTTTTATTGGTAATAGCTCTTCCGGGAGGCAAGGTTTCGCGCTAGCTGAGGTAGCCGCCCAGCGTGGTGCGAAGGTGGTGTTGGTTGCTGGAGCTACCGACGAACTGCCAGTGCCTAGCGGCGCTGAAATAGTCCGGGTGGAAACAGCGCGCGAATTGCATGATGCCATGGACAAGCACAGTCAGGCCGCGGACGTAGTGATTATGGCGGCGGCGGTGGCGGATTACCGCCCGGCGGACGCAGCGGAGTCAAAGCTGAAAAAGGGCAGCAGCGGTACCGCATTGTCTACGTTAGAGATGGTGGAAAATCCGGATATCCTCAAAGGGTTGGTTGAAAAGCGGGAGGCAGGGCAGATAAAATCCCAGTGCCTGTTGGTGGGGTTTGCGGCTGAAACCGGTGACCAAAGCGGCTCCGCCCTTGAGTATGCTCTGGAAAAGTTCCGTCGCAAGGGCTGTGATCTCCTGATGGTCAACGAAGTTGGGCGGGGCAAGGTTTTTGGCCAGCTGGACAACTCCGGTTGGGTGCTGAGCGAAACCGCGGCTGGGGAAGTGGAAAGCACTGTTGTGGAGCCGGGCTCCAAGCAGGTGGTAGCTGCCCAGATTCTTGACTGCGTTGATGGCTTAGCCAGGGCCAGAAATTAAAGTTTGCCCGTGTAGACCGCTTGGTCTATACTTTGGTGAAGTCAACGCTTGGACTCATAGCCACGCACCAGATACTTCCAGTTTTTAAATTTTAGTTAAAGGACAACCAATAGTGACTAACGACGCCGTAGCGCACCGGCTTTTTACCTCGGAGTCTGTGACTGAAGGGCACCCGGATAAAATCTGTGACGCCATTTCTGACACCATCCTAGACGCCATGCTGGCCCTTGACCCGCACGCGCGGGTGGCTGTGGAGACATTGGTCACCACAGGTCAGGTTCACGTGGTCGGAGAAGTCCGCACCAGTGGCTACGTGGAAATCCCACAGCTGGTCCGCACCACCTTAAAAGAAATTGGTTTCACCTCCTCCGACGTGGGCTTTGACGGCACTACCTGCGGGGTAAACGTGGCTATTGGTGAGCAGTCAGCGGAGATCGGGGCTAGCGTGGACGCCTCCAGTGAGGTGCGTTCCGGAAACTTCGCTGCGGGTGATGAATCCGGTGCAGGTGACCAGGGCCTAATGTTCGGCTACGCCACTGATGAAACCCCCGAGTTTATGCCACTTCCCATAGCCACCGCCCACCGCCTTTCACGGCGGTTGACCCAGGTTCGTAAGGAAGATGTTGTCCCGCACTTGCGCCCGGACGGCAAGACTCAAGTCACCTTCGCCTACAACGACCTGGGCCAGCCGGTTCACTTGGAGACCATTGTGGTATCCACGCAGCATGATCCAGAGGTCACCAGCCAGTGGTTGGAGGAGAAAATCCGTGAAGATGTGGTGGAGTGGGTTATCGCTGACGCTGGCCTGGAGAAATATTACGACGCCCAGACCAAGCTGATGGTCAATCCCTCGGGTTCGTTTATCCTGGGCGGCCCCATGGGCGACGCCGGGCTCACCGGCCGCAAGATTATTGTGGATACTTACGGCGGCATGGCCCGCCACGGTGGCGGAGCCTTCTCCGGCAAGGACCCCAGCAAGGTTGACCGTTCTGGTGCCTACGCAATGCGGTGGGTTGCCAAGAATATCGTCGCTGCGGGCTTAGCTGCCAAGGCGGAAGTCCAGGTGGCCTATGCCATTGGCGTGGCTAATCCAGTGGGCCTCTACGTAGAGACCTTTGGCACTGCCAAGGAGGGGCTAACCGACGCCCAGATCCAGGCAGCCGTCAAGGAGGTATTCGACCTTCGCCCCACCGCAATTATCCGCGAGCTGGACTTGCTGCGCCCAATCTATGCGCAGACAGCCGCCTATGGCCACTTCGGGCGCACGGACTTGGACCTCCCGTGGGAAAAGACTAACCGCGTTGAACAGCTGCGCGCCGCCGTCAAAGTCTAGAGGTTGCTAGAATCTGGCACTATGCCTAAAAATACGCCCGCACCGACCAAGCCAGTCGTGCGGGTGTTGCCATTATTGCGCGTGGCGCACCTCGACCGTCCCTTTGATTACTGTGTTCCTGAGCGCCTGCACGAGCAGGTTAGGCCCGGAATCCGGGTACGGGTGCGTTTTAACGGCACCACGCAGGACGCCCTGGTCATTGAGCGGCGTGAGCAGTCCGACTTCACCGGAGAACTGCTCTACATCACCGATGTAGTTTCTCCCTTCGTGGTCTACCCTAAGCTGCTCCGCGACTTGGTTGAGTCCCTTGCGGACCGCTACGCGGGAACCAGGTCGGATATTGTCCGGTTGGCAATCCCGCCACGAAACGGCAAGGCGGAGGAATCCGACTTTGACACTCCGTGGGAGGAACTGGGCACCGCCAGCGAACCGGATCTTTCTGCGTGGGCAACTTATGCCCATGGACAATCCTTTGTGGACGCTGTGCTAAAAGAAACCATTGCTCGCGCCGCTTGGCAAGTGACACCGGGAACCAGCTGGGCAAGGCCGCTGGCAGCCCTGGCAACTAAGGTGGCCCTAGGCGGCGGCGGGGTGGTCATGGTGGTGCCCAATCAACGCGACCTAGACCAGTTAGAGGCAGCGCTTCGGGAGCTAGTTTCCGCAAAGCAGATTACCGTCTTGGCCAACTCTTTAGGCGCGCAGGCTAGGTACCGCCGCTATCTCTCCGCCGTGACCGGGCAGGCGCGAATAGTCATTGGAACCCGGTCTGCCGCTTTCGCTCCGGTGGACAACCTGCAGCTGGCCGTTATCTTCGACGACGGCGATGACAGCCTGGTGGAACCGCACAAACCGTATATTCACACCCGGGAGGTAATCACCACCCGCAGCGCGATGGAAAAGGCCAGCCTCATCATTGCCGGTTATACGCGCACCGCAGAAACCCAACTCTTGGTGGAGTCCGGATGGCTGCACGACCTGGTGGGGGAGGAAAAGTCCATTCTGGCTAACCGCCCGGACATTGTTGCCGTAGGCCAGTACGGCGTGGACCTGGCAAGGGATGAAAACGGAACCGTTCGGCTACAAGGCCCCGCGTATAAAGCTGTGCGCAGCGCACTGGACCGGGATCAATCGGTGGTGGTGCAAGTTCCCCGCAAGGGCTACGTTCCGGTCCTGTCGTGTAGCAGTTGTAAAAAGCCCGCCCGCTGCCGCGCCTGCAACGGCCCCTTGGGTTTTCCACCGTCCTCAGGAGGGCCTAGCTCCAACGTGGCGTCAGTCCCCACGTGTGCGTGGTGCGGCAGGGTAGAAGCCAGGCATCGGTGCGCGGAGTGCGGTTCCCCCAAGCTGCGCGCGCTGGTCATGGGGTCGGAGCGCACGGCTGAACAAATGGGGCAGGCCTTCCCCTCCACGCGGGTGATTATCTCCGGCGGCAACAAGGTTATTGATACGGTGCCAAACCAGCCGGCTTTAGTGATCTGCACCCCGGGGGCAGAACCCCGAGTAGAAGGCGGGCTCTATGGCGCGGCCCTCCTACTAGACACCGGTGTGATGTTGGGGCGCCAAGACTTGCGGGCATCGGAAGAAACGCTGGCGGCCTGGGCTAATGCCGCACGCTTAGTGGCCCCCGCAAGCGCTGGCGGGACGGTTATCGTGGCGGCAGAGCCCAACCTAGAAATTGTCCAGTATCTGCAGGCGTGGAACATGACAGGAGCCGCTAGCGCAGAGTTGTCTCAGCGCCGCGAGGTACGGTTTCCCCCGGCAGTTCCCACCGCCGCCGTTGACGGGCCCGCGTCTAGCCTGCGGGCATTCGTGGACACTGTGGAGCTGCCCGCAGAAGCCGAGGTCCTAGGCCCGGTTCCCTTACCCGTTGGAACCAGCTTGCCCGGTGAGTACGATGAAGCCAAGTTTGGCCCAGCCCAGCGCCTGATAATTCGCACGCCACCGGGTCCGCGGGCAGCTTTAGGCAAGGCGCTGCGCAAGGCGCTGGCGCTGCGAGCCGGCCGCAAAGAGGACCTGCCCCTGCGCGTGCAAGTTGATCCAATCCACTTTGGCTAGCCGGCAGTCAACTATCCTTGAGGGCAGAAACGTTCACTGGAAAGGACACCACGTGGCAATTAGGGACATTCGTCTGTTCGGAGATCCGATCCTTAACACGGAAGCAGCAGAGATCACGGAATTTTCTCCCTCCGTGCGCACGTTGGCGCTCGATATGCTTGAGACCATGGAAGACGCCGGCGGGGTAGGCCTGGCCGCTAACCAGGTGGGGATTGCCAAGCGAATCTTTGTCTACGACTGCACTAAGGTGCAGCCCGGAATGCGCGGGGTGCTCATCAACCCCACCTGGCAGCCGTATGGGTCAAAGTTGCAGCGGGGTAGGGAGGGCTGTTTGTCCATCCCCGGCATTTCGGTTGACACCACCCGCTACCAGACTGTCACTGTCAGCGGTTTCGATATGGAAGGCCGCCCAGTTGGCTTTGTGGTCTCTGGCCTGATGGCCCGCTGCGTCCAACACGAAACGGACCATCTGGACGGCGTGCTGTTCCTCCAGCGGCTGGATCCGGAGGACCGCAAGGCGGCCATGCGGGAAATCCGGCAATCTGACTGGTTTAATTCCTAGGGGACCGACCGTCTTAAAAACAATCGACAACAGAAAGCAACGAAGATTATGCGAATTATTTTTGCCGGAACACCCGAGCCCGCGGTGGTGGCCTTGGAAAGCCTCCTTGCCTCAAAACACGAGGTAGTGGCCGTTATAACCCGCCCTGACGCGCGTAAGGGTCGCGGCAGGACGCTACACCCTAGTCCTGTGAAAGCGCTAGCCCTGGAGCATGACATAGAGGTGTTGACCCCAACTAGCCTCAAACCCGACACTGAGGATGGACAGGCTCTGCGCGCCGCGTTGGAGCGGTTGCGCCCGGACGCTATCCCGGTGGTTGCCTACGGAAACCTCATCACGCCTGATTTGTTAGACGCGGCTCCGCACGGCTGGGTGAACCTCCACTTTTCGCTGCTTCCGGCGTGGCGGGGCGCGGCACCTGTGCAGGCGGCCATTGCCGCTGGAGACCGGGTCACGGGCGCTACTACGTTCCGGATAGATGAAGGCCTGGATACTGGTGTTATTTTAGGCACGGTGAAAGAGGAGATTCTGCCCACCGACACTGCCGATGACCTTTTGACCCGCCTAGCCTACAAAGGCGCGGACCTGTTGGTAGAGACCATGGACGGCCTAGAAGCGGGGGACATCACAGGCAAGGAGCAGGTGGGTCAGGCGACGTACGCGCACAAAATCACCACCGAGGACGCCCGCGTCCCCTGGGATACTGATGCCGCTGGGGTGGACCGCCACATCCGCGCGCACACCCCGGGCCCAGGCGCCTGGACGCAGCTGCAAGGACAGCGTTTCAAGGTAGGCCCCGTGACCATCACGGAGCGGGAGGATCTGAGCCCGGGTGAGATAGCACAGACCAAGTCAGCGCTATTCGTGGGCACCGGTAGTGTGGCGGTAGAGTTAGGAAAAATCCAGCCACCAGGAAAGAAGATGATGGCGGCAGCGGACTGGGCACGCGGTGCCCTCAAGACGGGTGCGGACAAAGATGAAAGCGGAGTGATGTTTCAATGAGCGGTGGTTTTAGGTCACGGTCAAAATCCGGAGAAGAAAAGCCTGCGCAGCGCACGAAAGCGCGGGCGGACATTGATAAGGGCCGCCGGCCCCACAAGGACCAGGGCGGACGTTCACAGCGCCCCCCGGCGCGAGAAAATCACCGCCAACACCAGGCCAGCAACATGATTGTGGCGGCCGGCAAGGTGGGCGTAGACATCCCGCGGGCAGTTGCCTTCGACACGCTGCTGCGCGTGGAACAAGATCAAGCCTATGCCAACCTGGTGCTACCCAAGGCGCTGACCAAAGCTAAGCTTTCCGGCCGGGACGCCGCCTTTGCTACGGAGGTTACCTACGGTACGTTGCGTACCCAAGGGGTCTTGGACGCGGTTATAGCTAAGTGCTCCAACCGGAGCCTAAGCGAGCTGAGCGTGGAGGTTCTGACCGCCCTGCGGTTAGGCGTCTATCAGGTTCTTTACACGCGCGTGGAGCCACACGCGGCTGTCGATACGACTGTGCGCCTGGTGGAAGCAGCGGGCCACGAGCGCGCCAAGGGCTTTGCCAACGCCATCATGCGCAAGGTCACGCGCAAGCCGGGGCCCAAGTGGATGGATGAGTTGCGCCCGGATGGCGAAGTAGCCGGTATTGCCTTCGAGCACGCCCACCCCGCGTGGATAGCCGAGTCCTTTGCCAAGACCGTTGGTCTCAGTGAGCTTCCCGAGGCGCTTGCCGGGGATTCCCAGCGGCCCATAGTCCACCTGGTTGCGCGCCCCGGTGAAATCACGGCGGAAGAATTGGCGCTAATAACTGGCTGCGAGCAAGGAAAGTACTCGCCTTACGCCGTGTATATGGAGTCCGGGGATCCGGGGGCGTTGGAACCCATCCAGCAGAAGTTGGCGGCGGTCCAGGATGAGGGCTCGCAGTTGGTTGCCCGCGCCGTGGCGCAGGCCCCTGTGGAAGGCGAAGATAGCGGCCGGTGGTTGGATCTGTGTGCCGGCCCCGGAGGTAAGGCTGCTTTGCTGGGCGCACTAGCCCGGATCGACCAGGCTGCGGTGGACGCCGTCGAGGTTTCCGCGCACCGGGCTGAGCTAGTACGCAGGACCGCCGAAGGCCTGCCGGTGAAGGTCAAGGTGGCTGATGGCCGCGACCCGGGGTTAGAACCCGGCTATGACCGCGTGCTAGTGGACGCGCCCTGCTCCGGCCTGGGTGCGCTGCGCCGCCGTCCGGAAGCCCGCTGGCGCAAGGAAGAGTCCGATATCGCTGAGCTGGTCCCGCTGCAGTTCGAGCTGCTTGCCTCAGCGCTTAAGCTGGTGCGCCCGGGCGGCGTAGTGGTGTACTCAACCTGCTCACCGGATCTGCGGGAAACGCGCGCTATAGTTGACCGCGCGGTGGCGGAACTGGGTGCGCAGGAGTTGGACGCCCACCAGCTTGTCCCCGATATGGGAGACACCGGGCGCTTTAAGTCAGTTCAGATGTGGCCTCACCGCCACGGCACGGACGCCATGTTCTTCGCGGCGCTGCGCCGCAAAGATTCTTAGCCAAAAGGCTTTTAAGCCCCTTCCGCCACTTTTACGTGACGGGAGGGGCTTTAGCGCGGGGGTTACAAGCAGGGTTTAGTTGCTGGAACCTTCCTCCGGTTTAGCCGTGGTGGTCGGGTTTACATCCGAGGAACCCTTGGCGTCCGAGGAACCCTTGGCGTCCGTGGAGGATTGCTCCGGGTTTTCGGAATTGGAAGAACCGGCGGGTTTGTCTCCGTCTTTAGAGCCGTCGCCCAAGAGCTTGGCTCCCAGGCCGGTGCTGCTGCCGGTTTCGCCTTTCCCTGCGGTACACATGTGACCGAAGTAGGCGATAGCTGCGATAGCAGCCAGACTGCCTCCGATGATTTGGACCACGTCGGTGCGGATACCCAGCGCCCGGTTAAGCGGCTCGATAAGCGTATTGAGCTGGATGCGGAGGTTTCGCATCCACTCCGGTTCCTGGAAGTTGCCTAGTCCAAATGGGTTGTTGTTCTGAGAAGACCCGGCTTCCGCGCCGATGGAAGCTGCCACGCGCTGGACTTCGGGACCCATGGTCTGCAGAATTGGCCCACCGATGGCGGCCAGGAGGCCTATCGGCAGCAGGAACAGCAGTGGCGAGTCAACAATGTTGTAGACGCACTGGTTGATTCCGTCAGATGAGCTGCCGTTGTTCTGGACAATGACTTCCTTTTCCTTGGTTTGGATTACCACAATAATCCTGTGATTAGTCTTGTTGCCGTCACCGTCAGTAGTGGTGATGTTGAACTCGTAGCTTCCTGGAGGCGTACCCGCCGGAGGAACAACAATGACTTTTCCGTCCTCGGTCTTAATATCCCAACCGTTGGGGATGTCCGAAGACTCGATGTTAGTGATGTTGATGAGGATGGGTAGTTCAATGCTGCCGTCACCTACGCCGGGTGTCACGATCGGATTGTCTTCGCCTGGCTTCAGATTGACCAGGACAACCTCACGCTCGCCGTCATCGGTGGTGATGGTGATGGTGAGCTTCTCACCGTTGGGGACAGAAGAATCCGGGTAAACAACCAGGTTGGGTCCATCAACGGTAACGTTCCAGTTGTCTGGGGTTTTGTTGATGTTGGTGATCTTTTTACCAACGTTAATCTTTTCGGTCTTGCCGTTTTCTACGACCTCAACGATGGTGTCAGGCGTTGTGCGCGGGGTGGCAGACTTCGGGACATTGATGAAGATGAAGGTGCGCTGTACCTTATTGCCCTCGGCGTCGGTAGTATTGACCGTCACCTCGCCGCGCTGGCCGGGCGTGGAATCCGGGCCCGGGGTGACAACTAGCTTGCCGCCCTCAATGCCGACCGTCCAGGAGTCCGGGATCTTTGTGGAATCAGCGATATCGACGATAGTGCTGCCCGGAATATCAAACTCGTTGCGCTCTTCCTTGTTAACAGCGCCAGTAATGGGCTGTGGAGCCGGTACGGCGTCCTCGGTGATGGTGACCCATTCCGTGGTCTTACCAGGCTTGCCGTTGTTGAATTCGTAACTGATATTGATCGGTACGAGGGGGCTTTCCGGCTGGTCTGCCGGCGGGGTTATCACGAGGATGCCACCGTCTTCAACCTTGACGTCCCAGCCATCTGGCACTTCTGTGACCTTGATGGTGGAGAGATCAACGTCGTCCGCGTTGTCAATGGCCACCCGGAACGGGTCTGCTCCCGGAGTAGTCACCGATGGCGGGAAGGAGGGGTCCGCGAGGTTGGTGACCACGGCGAAGTAGGCGTTGGTGGTGCCTTGGAAGGACGGGCTGTTCGCGGGGTTGAAAGCGTAATCCAGCGGAACAATGAGGGTGTCGCCGTTTACCGCGCCATCTGGAATCTGGGCGGTTACCACACCGGTTGCTGGGTCGATGGACAGTTTCCATTCGCGGCCCTGGGCGTCAGTGACGGTGTCTGGGGAGGCAAGTGTCAGGGTTTCGCCGTCTTTGAGCTCCGGAATGGTGGGCGTGTTGTCCACGGCGGTGCCTGGTTCACCGGTGACCAGAGTGTAGTTAGGGACCGGAACCTGTTTGACCTCCAAGGGGTAGAAGTCTGCCTTGGTCTTATAAGGTTCATCGTTTGGGTCGAAAAGAGCCAAGACAGGTACGGAGAGTGTTTCTTGCGGATCCGCGTCAACTGGCGCGGTAGCGGTAACGTCGCCGGTTGCCTCGTCAATGCTAAATTTCCAACCGTTTTTGGACAACGTGGAAACCGGTTGATTGTCCGCACCCTTGAGCGCGTACTTCGTAGGCTTCGAATTCTCGTAGCCAGACAGAACTGGATCACTGTGAATGTCGATTGAGGAGGTGACCGTAGCGCCCTGCCAGACTCCTTGGGTTGGGTATTCAGCGGCAAAGAGTTCGTTTGGCTGCGGCTTAATCTTGAAGATAAAGTGGCGTTGTAACTTGGAGTTATTGGAGAAGGTCAGCTCGGTGTTAAACACGAGGGTGTCCTTGGAGGACGCGTCCTTGGGCGCGGTTACCAGCAGCTTGGAAAGGTCATCGGAGAAGCTAACTTTCCAATCTTGTGGAAGGCTTTCTTCAACGATGCCAAAGTCAACATTGAAGGCTTCTTTGATTTCCTGAGCAGTTTTTCCGGTGTATTCGGAGCGAGAATCAAGGAGTGCCTCGTAATCCCAGGCAAGCTCCACGGTCTGGCCGGGCTTAATAAACCCGCGTTCACTATCTTCGCGGGAATCCGCGTAAGTGTAGCGGTGATTTACCTGATCATCGACCGGGACACTGGCTTTACCGATGTAGGAGTAATCGCGGAAGTAGGCATTCAAACCATTTCCGTCCGACCCTTGCGGTGCATTGCGAAGTGCGTCTTTGTACACCTCAGTCAGGGAGTCTGCCTTCATTGGCCCGGAGGTAGAGCGGTCACCAGGGGTCACCTGGAACTTCATGGCGTCTTCGTCGCGTGGCAAAGCAAATACCTTGAGTGTGATGTTGGTATCTTCCGCGACGTTGCCTTGGGTGTCTTTAATTCCGTTGGCGAAGGCCTCGTTTGGCAGCATCAGGTCGATGGTGCCGTCGTCTTTAACCTCTGCCGTGGCGTGTGTTCCGTCTGGGTTTTGGATGGGGGTTACCCCGTCCTTGTAGTAAGCGGCTGCTACAAAGCGGGTGTCAGCGGCGTGATCTCGCAGATCTTCGCTATTGGTGTTGACTTTGATTCCGGTGGCTTCCGTATGCCCGTCAACGACGATTGGAAGCGTTGTGGCTTGGTCCGAGTTAAGGGTGATGTTGATGCAATCATGCCGTTCCCATGGGTAGGGAAGGTACTCGAAGGACGCGTCATATTCGAAGTTTCCGGCATTGCTATTGGTGTAGGTTTTGGAGATGAGAGCGTAGCCATGTTTCCTGGAATGCAAGTCCTTCATAAATTCCGGATCTTGGTTCAACTCGTAAGAGTAGGTGTCTTCGTCAACGCCCTGGGCGGTGGGGTTCACATTTACTGCTATTTTGGTCGACTCCTGCGTTGGATCGGCGGGCAGGAGACCGTCCAAGTCGGCTAGGCTACCAAAGACTTCATCGCCGGCCTTGAGTTGTTCTGGGGAAGTGGCGGGATGCCGGTTGCCTTCAATCAACGTTCGGGCGTAGTGCAAGCTAAAGCCAGAGCGAGCTATGTAGCGTGCATTGGCGGCATCAGGATCATAAGACACCCCGAATTGTTGGGTGATTTCATGGGTAGCGCCTGCGGGAGCGTCCGGTCCGGCTGCAGTTTTTTGGCCCTGGTAGCGGTGGTAGGTCAATCCAGGGAAGGTGAAACTGGTTGAATTCAGCCTGCCTCCGGTTGTGGCGTGACAGCTATCCTGCGCTCCTGGTTGATTTATCCGACGGTCTTTGACCATCTGGTCCGATTCTGACCAGTAATCGATGAATTCTGTCTTCGCTGACGCGGCTGGGGTGACCACTACTGCGGAAGCTGAGCCAACTGCTATCGCAGTCACCAGTGCGGGAAAAAGTTTCCACTTTCTCATTTATTCTCCAAGTGTGAATAGGTCGGGTGCTGCCGGATTTTTGTGTAGTCAAAAAAGGAGACGGCGACCTCGATTAGTTTCATAGGACCGTAGAAAGACCGGGAATAAGCAGCGAGGGTTAGTAGCTTTCGCAGACTACATATTCCGTAGAGTTTCTATATCTCAATAGACTACTAGCTGGGTTAGGATTTTATTGTTTAACAAATATTTCTATGAGTGACATAAATTCTGGTTTAGAAGAGTCCGTGTTTCCAGATGTATGCCTTAAGGCTTTATCGTTTTCTCTTAGCTGGGGCGCAGATTTTAAGACCGGATTCCTCTGGCGTGATTTTCGGCGGTTTGACCAGCGAATTCGTATTTTGGGGTAGTTGGCCAGCCGGAGGATTTTTCTCCCGGTGGCGAAATTCTGGTTTAAAAGATTGGCGGAAAACCTTTAAAAATGGCCGGTTTGGAGCGTTACATATTTGGAGAAAAAACTCGGGAAATTTAATTAACCGTGAATAAAAGTACCCCCAAAAGGGGTGAGTCTAATCCGTCTTGGTTAACAAACTTTTAGGAAAAAGCTAGCTAATCGGTCTCATCAACGCCCGGTCTCATCAACGCCCGTATGGATGGCCGACTGGCCTTGGTCTGTGTCTGGAAAGCCAATACCGCTAGCTTGGTGCGTTGCCATGTTGGTGCGTTGCCATGTTGGTGACGAGCGCCAACTTGGAACGTATCTGCCACGGCTGAACAGTGAACGAACAGGCGTGGCGGCTGGGTGTGGCCGGGGTGGGCTTAAAAGCTGTGGTGAAACTGTTAGACTTTGGGGCATGAGTGCACCTATTATCTTGCCTTCCATTCTGGCCGCTGACTTCTCCCAGCTGGGTGAAGAGCTTCGCAGTGTGGCCAACGCCGACCGAATCCACGTAGATATAATGGACGGGCATTTTGTCCCCAATCTGTCCTTCGGCGCGGACGTTACCGCAACTGTAAATACAATCACAGACCAGCACCTAGACGTTCACCTGATGATCGAGAATCCGGGAAAGTGGGTCGAAGATTTTGCCAAGGCAGGCGCGGACACCATCGTCTTCCACGTGGAAGCAGTAGCGGACCAGGAGGCTGCGCTGGCGCTGGCCGCGAAGATTCGGGACTTGGGAGTTAAAGCCGGATTCTCCGTCAAACCCGGTACCCCTATCGAACCGTGGCTAGATAAGCTCGCGCACTTCGATGAGGTCTTAGTAATGACCGTGGAACCGGGCTTTGGGGGCCAGAAGTTCATGCCAGAGATGCTGGAAAAGGTCCGTAAACTCCGCAAGGCTATCGATAACGCGGGCTTAGATACCCTGATTGAAATTGATGGTGGCGTGGATGAAAACACTATCGGTGAGGGTGCGCGGGCCGGTTGCGACGCCTTCGTGGCTGGTTCAGCGGTGTTCAAGCAGTCCGACCGCGCGGCAATGGTGGAAAAACTGCGTGAACAAGCCACTGTTTAGCCACCGTATTCCCACGGGCGCAGTTAAAGAATGAATATCGATTTCGGGCTGGGAAACACCGCCGAATACCAGGTGGCCTTGCGCGCTGCCATGGAGCTGGGCCTGGCGGCCAAGGGCACTACGAGCCCCAATCCGCCGGTGGGTGCGGTGATAGTTGACAGCTCAGGGCGCGTGGTTGGCCGGGGTCACACCCAGCCGGTTGGCGGGCCGCACGCGGAAATTATGGCCCTGCGCAGCGCGGGGAACACAGCGCGCGGTGGCCTGGCCGTTGTGACCCTAGAGCCGTGCGCGCACACCGGCCGCACTGGGCCCTGCACGCAGGCCTTGATTAACGCCGGGGTGTCGCAAGTGGTGTTCCTGCACAGCGATCCCAACCCAGTGGCCAGCGGTGGGGCAAAGGCGCTCCAGGAAGCGGGGATTGCGGTACAGCAGGTGCAGGCACCGGAGGGCGCAGAAGACGCCCTGCTGCCGTGGCTAACCGCGACTCAGTTGGGCTGGCCCCACGTGACGTTGAAATTTGCCCAGACCCTGGACGGATTCACCGCCGCCACCGACGGCACTAGCCAATGGATAACCGGAGAAACCGCGCGCAACCACGTCCACGAGGACCGGGCCCGGCGCGACGCTATCATCATTGGTACGGGGACGGCGCTAGCCGACAACCCCTCGCTCACGGCGCGCTACCTGGACGGGCGGTTGCGCGAGAAACAGCCCCGCCGGGTAGTCATTGGAACTAGGGATATTTCCGCTGCTTCTAAGCTCCACGCGGCTGGCTATGAGCAATACGGAACCATTGACCAAGCGCTTAGCCAGCTATGGGATACCGGCGCGCGCGATGTCTTAGTAGAGGGCGGGGCCAGCCTGGCCTACGGCTTTCTTAAAGCAGGCAAAGTAGACGCTATCCAGGCCTACCTCGCGCCGGTGTTGTTGGGTGAGGGACGCGGTGTAGTCAGCGCCAGCTTGGCCGGGACCCTGGCGGATGCCGGCCGTTGGCGCACCGCTGGGGTACGCCACCTTGGTGAGGACGTATTATGGTTGCTTGCACAAAGCTAGTAGCCGAACCTAGGGGAAATCTTAAAGAAATGTTCACCGGAATTGTTGAAGAGATTGGCGTCGTGGAGGCCCAGGCGCGCCAAGGAGACTCCATTCGCCTAAGTATTCGCGGGCCGAAGGTCACCAGTGACGCCCGGCTGGGTGATTCCATTGCGGTCGATGGCGTGTGCTTGACCGTTGCGCACTTGGTGGATGATGTTTTTACCGCCGATGTCATGCAAGAAACCCTGGACCGAACCTCCTTGGGGCAGCTGAACCCGGGCGAGCTCGTTAACGTCGAGCGCGCACTGCTGCCCACCACGCGCCTGGGTGGCCACCTGATGCAAGGGCACGTGGACGGCACCTCCCGGCTGCTGCGACGCACGCCTTCGGAGCATTGGGAAGTCCTGCGCTTCGAGCTGCCCGCGTCTTTGGCGCGGTATGTGGTGGAGAAAGGATCCATTGCTGTCAGTGGCACATCCTTGACCGTGTCCCAGGTAGGGGAAGGCTGGTTTGAGGTCTCCCTGATTCCAGCCACGCTGCACGGGACCATACTGGGCACGCTGTTGCAAGGAGCCAGCGTCAACCTGGAGGTGGACGTGATGGCTAAATATGCGGAGAAGATGTTGGGGTCAGCGTTAGCCCCAAAAACGGTAAATGGTCCTTCACGGGCTAAGCTAGATCCCCATGACTAGCCAGACCGTCACCCTAGATCCGGTAGAACAAGCCATCGCGGATATCGCTGCAGGCAAAGCCGTTGTTGTCGTTGATAACGAAGATCGCGAAAATGAAGGGGATCTCATCTTCGCCGCTGAGCTTGCCACCCCGGAGCTAGTGGCCTTTATGGTGCGCTACACCTCCGGGTACATCTGCGTGACTTTGGAAGGCGAAGCCGCCCAGCGATTGGCGCTGCCGCCCATGGTGGCGCGTAACGAGGACGTTCGGGGCACCGCCTACGCGGTGACGGTGGACTTGGCCAACGGATCTACCGGGATTTCTGCGACTTCGCGCGCGCAGACTATCCGGCGCTTGGCGCAACCGGATGCCCAGGCCAATGAATTCACCCGCCCAGGCCACGTGGTGCCGCTTACCGCGCGCGCGGGTGGGGTGCTCACCCGCGACGGGCACACGGAGGCCGCCACAGATCTAGCCCGCCTAGCGGGGCTGCACCCGGCCGGGGTACTGTGCGAAATCGTTTCTGAGGAAGACCCCACGGACATGGCCCGCTCACCGGAATTGCGCAGCTTCGCCGACACCCACGGGTTGACCATGATTTCCATCGAGCAGCTCATCGAATGGCGTCGGAAAAACGAATCGCAGGTAGAGCGTGCCGTGGAAACGCGTCTTCCCACCAAGTTCGGTGATTTCACCGCTATTGGCTACCGCCACAGCGTGGGCGGACAAGAACATCTGGCCCTGGTGGCGGGCAAGGTGGAAGACCTAGCCGGGGCGCGCGACGTGCTGGTACGGGTCCATTCGGAGTGCCTGACAGGGGACATCTTTGGCTCCCGGCGTTGCGACTGCGGCCCCCAGCTGGAAGCGGCGCTTGGCGCGGTTTCCGCGGCCGGGCGCGGCGTGGTGGTCTACATCCGGGGCCACGAAGGCCGCGGGATTGGGCTTATCAACAAGCTCAAGGCGTACCAGCTACAAGACTCGGGCCTAGACACCGTGGACGCCAACCTGGAACAAGGGCTGCCGGAGGACTCCCGGGAGTATTCTGCCGCTGGGCAAATCTTGCGCGACCTGGGCCTGAAATCAATAAACCTAGTCACCAACAATCCCCACAAAGGGGAAGGCTTAGAAGGCTTTGGCGTGGAGGTCGTTGCCCGCACGCCGTTGGTTGTAGAGCCAAACCAAGACAACATCGGCTACCTGCGCACTAAACGCGACCGTATGCAGCACGACCTACCGCAGGTGGCGCGCTGGGATAAGGACAATGACAATCATGAGTAAACAAGGACTACCTGCAGTGGCACACGTAGACGCCAGCGGCTTGACCGTGGCCGTAGTTACCGCCACGTGGAATGCGGAGATTTGTGACCAACTGCACGCTCGGGCCGTGGAAACCGCCACCGCCTGCGGTGCAACCGTGGATGAGGTCCGCGTGATAGGTGCCCTAGAGATCCCCGTGGTCGCGCAGCTAGCGGCCCAACACTACGACGCCGTCGTGGCGCTGGGGTGCGTGGTGCGCGGAGGCACGCCCCACTTTGATTACGTGTGTGACTCCGTCACCCAAGGCCTGACCCGCATTGCATTGGATACCGCAACCCCGGTGGGAAACGGGATCTTGACCGTGAATGAGCAGGAGCAGGCCTATGACCGTGCGGGCTTTGCGGACTCGGCTGAGGACAAAGGCGCTGAGTCCATGGTGGCCGCTTTAGACACCGTGCTAAAAATGCGTAAACTAAGCACGTTGGCCGCGCAGCGCGGTCTGTAAAACCCCGAAAGACCCCCAAGCCGCCCGTGAAAAGGATGGAAGCGAATGACTGACACACCCCGGCACGAGGATCAGGCACCGCGTACTCAACAAACCCAACGCACGCTAAGCGAATCCGAGGTGTTGGCCTATACCAACGCTGACCCCTTTGCCATGACGTCCACCAAGCCGTGGGAATACGAGGCTAAATCGCCCTACCTGCGCAAAATCGCCATCGCGGTGGTGGTAGTGGTCATGGCCATCCACATCTTCATGGGCGTGACGTTGGACATTAAGTTCACCGGTGCCACCGTGACCACCATTGACAAGTTCGCCTTCCCCGGCGTGGGCCTGCTGATCTCCGTACTGGCATGGCTGGCGCTAACGCGTCCGCGCCTGCGGGCTAACTCCGACGGCGTGGAGATCCGCAACATCGTGGGAACTCGTTTCTACCCGTGGCAGGTTATCTACGGCTTGTCTTTCCCGGAGGGCTCGCGGATGGCGCGGATAGAGCTACCCGAGTTTGAATTCGTGCCAGTATGGGCGCTACAGGCGGGGGATAAGCCACAGGTAATTGACAAAGTGCGCACATTCCGTGAGCTCGAAGCCGCCTACATGCCGCAAGATTAAGGTGAGTTAAAACGGTGGCCGACCCGTCAACCTACCGCCCGGCGCCCGGAAGTATTCCTACGGACCCGGGGGTGTACAAGTTCCGCGATGATTCTAACCGCGTCATCTACGTGGGTAAGGCGAAGAACCTACGCTCCCGCCTGTCCAGCTATTTCCAGGATCTCACCCAGCTGCACCCGCGCACCAGGCAGATGGTGCTCACCGCCTCCCAAGTGGAGTGGACGGTGGTGGCCAGTGAGGTTGAGGCGCTCCAGCTGGAATACACCTGGATCAAGCGTTTTGACCCTTATTTCAACGTTAAATACCGCGATGATAAGAGCTATCCCATGCTGGCGGTTTCGGTAGGGGAGCAGGTTCCCCGGGCCTTTTTCTACCGCGGACCCCGCCGGAAAGGGGTGCGCTACTTTGGCCCTTATTCGCACGCCTGGGCGGTGCGTGAAACCCTGGATCTGCTGTTACGGGTCTTTCCCATGCGCACGTGCTCCAAGGGCGTCTACAACCGGCACCAGTCTTTGGGGCGGCCGTGCCTGCTAGGCTACATCGGCAAGTGTGACGCCCCGTGCGTGGGCCGGGTAAGCGTGACGGAGCACCGGGAGATAGTCAATGGCCTGGTGTCTTTTATGAACGGGCGCACCAACGAGGTCATCCGGGACCTGACCACCAAGATGGAGCAGGCGGCCGAAGACCTGGATTTTGAAAAGGCCGCACGGCTGCGCGATGACCTGGGCGCGGTTCAGAAAATCATGGAACAGCAAGCCGTGGTTTTTGGCGACGGCACGGACGCAGATCTCATTGCCTTTCACACCGATGAGTTGGAGGCGGCCGTGCAGATTTTCCACGTCCGCGACGGCCGGATCCGTGGCCAGCGCGGGTGGGTCGTGGAAAAGATCGGTGACGAAGACCCCGCACTGCCGGGTTTGCTGCAAGACTTCCTGGTGCAGTTTTACTCCGATGCCGCCCAGCGCCAGGCGCAAGAAGCCGCCGAGGACGCCAAAGTGTTGGCCGAGTCCGTCACCAGGCGCGGAGTGGACCAAGAATCCCACATCCAGGCCAAGCAGGTCCAGCCGGTGCCCCGGGAAATCCTGGTCCAAGCAATGCCCGCGGAAGCCCATGATGTAGCCCAGATTTTGAGTGCCCTGCGCGGCTCCCAGGTGGATCTGCGGGTCCCGCAACGCGGCGACAAGCGGGCGCTGCTGGACACGGTGGCCCGCAACGCCAAGGACCAACTGCGCCAGCACAAGCTCAAGCGGGTGGGGGATCTCACCGCGCGTTCGGCCGCGCTGCAAGATATCCAGGAAGCGCTGGGCATGGAAGACGCCCCGCTGCGCATTGAGTGTACGGATATCTCCCACATCCAAGGCACTGACGTGGTGGCCTCTCTGGTGGTTTTTGAAGACGGGTTGCCCCGTAAAGCGGACTACCGGCGCTACCGCGTCAAAGAAGCCGCTGGGGACGGCAGGTCAGATGACGTGGGCTCCATTGCGGAGATCACCCGCCGCCGGTTCAAACGCCATAGCCAGGATAAGCTGGCCCTTCCCGATGAAGAGGCGGAGGCGGCGACTTTCGCGGATGAAAAGGTAGAGGAGTCCAGTTCTGAGGCGGCGCGTAAATTCGCCTATCCGCCCCAGCTGTTCATTGTTGACGGTGGCGCACCCCAGGTCAAGGCCGCCCAAGCAGTGTTCGATGAGTTGGGAATAGTTGACGTTACCCTGGTCGGGCTAGCCAAGCGGCTGGAGGAAATCTGGGTACCCGGGGATGATGAACCGGTGATTTTGCCCAGGAACTCCCAGGCGCTGTTTCTCTTGCAGCAGATTCGCGATGAGGCGCACCGCTTTGCCATTAGCTACCACCGGCAGCAGCGCTCTAAGCGAATGCGGTCCTCAGTTTTGGACAGCGTGCCCGGCTTAGGTCCACAGCGGCGCACCGACTTGGTCAAGCACTTCGGGTCAGTGAAGAAACTGCGGGAAGCCAGTGTGGAGGAAATAGCGCAGGTCAAGGGGTTTGGTCCCAAGCTGGCGGAGACGGTCTATCAGGCGTTATTAAAAAAGTAGTAAAGGGTTAGCTAACTTTGCCCGCCGGGGCAGTAAAACTGACTACACTCTAGGACTATGTCACAGTTTGTAGCGCCCCCCATCCTCCTCACCGGCATGTCCGGTGGCGGCCTGAGCACCGCCGCGAAGGTGTTGGAAGACAAAGGGTATTTTGTTGCCCATAACATTCCCTCCAGCATGGTCATCGAGCTTCTTCAGCTATGCTCGCGGGATGATTCCCCGGTCAATAAGGCTGCGGTGGTAATCGATGTACGCTCCCGGATGTTCCCGGGCTCGCTCAAGGGCACGATAGACAAGCTTGATAGCAATGGCCCGCGCCCTATTGTGCTGTTCATGGATGCTCGTGATGACGTTCTTATCCGCCGCTTTGATTCCGTCCGCCGCACACACCCGTTGCAGGAAAAAGACACTCTGAAACTGGGAATCCAACGCGAACGCGAAGCCTTGGCTGACGTTCGCGCCCGCGCGGACGTAATTATTGACAGCACCAACCTTTCCGTCCACGACCTGCGCCGGGCCATCGAGGCTTCGCTGGGCTCGCTTGACGGTGACCGCCAGCACGTGACTGTCGAATCCTTTGGTTTCAAGCACGGTTCTCCCCGTGACGCTGACCTAGTGATGGACGTTAGGTTCCTGCCCAACCCCTACTGGATCCCGGAGCTGCGCGAATACCGGGGCACGGACCAACCCGTAAGCGACTACGTGCTCTCCCAGCCGGCCGCCGGAAAGTTCATTGATAACTTCCTCGACCTCTTTTACTCCATGCTCGATGGCTACCGGCACGAGGGGAAGAACTTCGTCACGGTGGGGATCGGCTGTACTGGCGGGCACCACCGATCCGTGGCCGTGACCGAGGAGATTGCACGGCGCCTTCGCAAGGACGACTCCTTGGACGTTAGCGCCCTGCACCGGGACATCACCAGAAACTAGCAGTCCGGAAGGAAGCTTTTACCATGGTTAATACTCATCTCGCCCCCCGGCATATGGCTTGCCTTGGTGGTGGTCACGGCCTCTATCAGACGTTGCTAGCCGCCCAGGAGATGAACGCTAAACAAATATCCGCAATAGTCACGGTTGCCGATGACGGTGGATCCTCGGGGCGCTTGCGCCGGGAGATGGATATAATCCCTCCCGGTGATCTTCGCATGGCCTTGGCGGCGCTGTCGCAGTCCAGCGACGAAACCGGCTTGAGCGCCAGCGTCTTGCAGCACAGGTTCGGTGGAACTGGCGGCTTGGCGGGCCACGCGGTGGGCAACCTACTCATCGCCGGACTGGCTGAAGCGACAGGAAGCATGCAGGCCGCGTTAGACAAGGTAGGGGAGTTATCCCAAGCCCAGGGCCGGGTTATCCCTGTGGTCAACGAACCCCTAGAAATTGAAGCAGAGGTTTCGGGGCTGGACGAAGATCCGATGGTCATGCGCACGGTCCGTGGACAAGTTGCAGTGGCCACGACCCCCGGGAACGTCAACCGGGTGAAGATCGCGCCGGCCCTGCCTCCTGCAAATTCCCTAGCTCTTGAAGCGCTGGCGCAGGCAGACCTCATCACGCTTGGCCCCGGATCCTGGTTTACCTCCGTAATTCCTCACTTAGTAATCCCGGACGTTGTCGCGGCTATCTCAAAAGCCAACGCGTTGCGGGTCGTGGTGTTAAACCTGTCTGCGGAGCCAGGGGAGACCCAAGGCTTTTCCTCCGAACGGCATATTCACATGCTCTACCAGCACGCCCCGGGGTTAGAGGTTGACTACATTGTGGTGGACAATTACCTGAGGTTCAGCGCGGGGGAGAGAAGTCATCTGTGCAGAGCAGCCGAGGTCCTGGGGGCGGAAGTTAAATTCGCGGACGTGTCCAAACGTAAGGAAGATGGCACCACCCTTGGCGTTCACGACCCGGCTAAATTGGGACAAGTCCTGACAAGTCTTTATGATAGACAAGACTGACCCTCAGTATCCTAGATTCCCACCCGGGCACCCGCACGGCCGCCACGCGTGAGGTCTAAGTGGGAGGGTAGCCTTTAAACAATGTAGCTAGTCTTTCCAAGAAAAAGGAGCGCGCGGATGGCCGTATCGCTGACTGACAAGGTCAAGCAGGAACTGGCGGCTGTCAATTTTCCCCGGCAGTCGGGAAAGATTGCAGAGGCTGCCGCTCTACTGCGCTTCTCCGGTGAGATTAGCCGGGACGAGGACGGGATCTGTTTCGAGGCGGATTTTGACAGCCAGGCGGTCGTTGAACGGTTGCGGGGATTTTTAGACGAACTCCTTGGTGCGAAGATAAACGCCGAAGTAATGGCCGCAGGCACCGCTACTAAACGCCCGCACATCCATGTAACAATTCCAAACGCCAAGGAACTCAACAGGCGTCTGGGGTTGGTAACGCGTTCCGGAGTCCCTGTAGTGGGCATGCCTTCCCAAGTAGTGCTGGGCTCTGTTTCAGACGCGGAGGCGGCGTGGAGGGGAGCGTTCCTGGCGCAGGGTATTTTGACTGAACCGGGGCGGTCTTCTTCCTTAGAGGTATATTGCCCGGGACCAGAAGTGGCCTCGGCCCTGGTGTGGTGCGCGAAACGGATAGGAATTGCCGCAAAAACCAAAGAGTCCCGAGGAGTTGATCGCGTAGTAGTACGCGACGGCGACGCGATAGGTGCGCTGCTGACCCGTATGGGTGCCCACGTTACGCGCTTGGAATGGGATAACAAGCGCCTGCGGACCGAGGCGCTAGTTTCCTCGAATACTCGGTTGGAGAATTTCGATGATGCCAATCAGCGCCGTTCCGCCCGCGCGGCTGAGCAGGCCGCTAACCGGGTGTCCCGAGCCATGGAAATCCTCGGCGATGAGGTGCCCGAGCACCTGGCAGACGCCGGTTACCTGCGGGTGAAGTACCGGGAGGCTTCCCTCGAAGAGCTAGGGCGCCACGCCGACCCACCGATGACTAAAGACGCGGTAGCCGGGCGTATCCGCCGTCTACTCACCATGGCCGATAAAAAGGCGGATCGGTTGGGTATCCCGGATACCCACCACGACCCCTCGGAGTAGGACTGGGGTGGCCGGGCGGCTATTCCTGGGCTGCGCCGGCTACGATTCCAGCCGGTGCGCTAAGCCTGCAAAGCCCTAAAATTCAACCCCGGCGCTACACAAAGCGGGTGTTAGTTCCGGCAATGTGACCAATTTCGCTCCACCTCCTGTTGGCGGAGTCAATGACCGGGCAGAAACGGACTTATGGCGTTAAACTGCGAAAATACCCGTCTTGGGGTGGTCTTTTGGTAGCGCGATGATTTCCGGTTGCGTTCCAAAATGTCCGAAATTGTGGAATTCTGCACGATTTTCGTGCATCGCTTCAAAACCCCCGGTACACTCGACGGTGTTGGGAAGTTGTCGAGGACAACGAAGCCGGAATACAACCAGTGGTTAGCCCCTCGGTTGTGTAACCGGGCCGGTGATTCGAAGAGAAGACCACGGGCGCAATTTAAGCCTCGTTTCATTCCCGATGACATGACATCCTACGTCTACATTTACAGGAGAATATTTAAAGTGACTATCCGCGTTGGTATTAATGGTTTTGGCCGCATTGGCCGCAACTTCTTCCGTGCCGTTCTGCAGAGCGACTACGACCTTGAGGTTGTAGCCATCAATGACCTGACCGACAACAAGACCCTTGCCACCCTGCTGAAGTACGACTCCGTACTCGGCCGCCTCGGCGAGGAGGTCACCTACGATGATGACTCCATCACCGTTGGTGGCAAGAAGATCGTCGCTACCGCTGAGCGCGATCCAAAGAACCTGAACTGGTCCGCACACAACGTTGACATCGTCATCGAGGGCACCGGCTTCTTCACCGACGGTGAGAAGGCCAAGGCTCACGTAGAGGCTGGCGCCAAGAAGGTTATCATCACCGCACCTGCAACCAACGTGGACGCCACCTTCGTGTACAACGTCAACTCCGACAAGTACGACCCAGAAAACCACACCGTCATCTCCGCAGCTTCCTGCACCACCAACTGCCTGGCACCAATGACCAAGGTTTTGCATGAGAAGTTCGGCGTTGAAAAGGGTCTGATGACCACCATTCACGCCTACACCGGCGACCAGCGCCTGCAGGACGCTCCTCACAAGGACCTACGCCGCGCCCGCGCCGCTGCCGTGAACATGGTTCCTACCTCCACCGGTGCAGCTAAGGCTGTTTCCTTGGTTCTTCCTGAGCTTGAGGGCAAGCTGGACGGCTACGCAATGCGCGTACCTACCATCACCGGTTCCGCAACCGACCTGACCTTCACCGCCTCCCGCGACGTCACCGTTGAGGAAATCAACGCCGCCATCAAGGAAGCCGCTCAGGGCGAGCTAGGTGAGACCCTTGCTTACACCGAGGATCCAATCGTTTCCACCGATATCATCACCGACTCCCACGGCTGCATCTTCGACGCCGGCATGACCAAGGTGTCCAACGGCAACCTGGTTAAGGTTCTGGGCTGGTACGACAACGAGTGGGGCTACACCTCCCAGCTGCTGCGCGTTACCAACCAGGTAGCAACCAACCTATAATGCACTCCTCGCTAGGCCCTTTTAGCGCACTAGCCAAGAATGCCTGAAAGTCGGCCCTCGCTTTGCCCAGACGGGCTAGCAGGGCCGGCTTTTCTCATAGACTTATCACCAGACTTAACCCGCACCGTGCTACCGCGCACTGAGAAAGGAAACCCTCATTCATATGGCTTTCAAAACCCTAGATGATCTGCTGGCCCAAGGCGTGGAATCCCGCCACGTACTGGTCCGTTCGGACTTCAACGTTCCCCTGGACAAAGACGGCAACATCACCGATCCCGGACGTATCACCTCCTCCCTTCCCACCATCAAGGCACTCGTTGACGGCGGCGCCAAGGTTATCTTGACCGCGCACCTGGGCCGCCCCAAGGGTGAAGTTAATGAAAAATACTCGCTAGCTCCCGTAGCTGAGGCACTCTCCGAGGCGCTTGGGCAGTACGTAGCACTGGCCGGTGACGTGGTAGGCGAGGACGCTCATGAGCGCGCCAACGGACTCAACGACGGTGACGTCCTCCTGGTAGAAAATGTTCGCTTCGATCCCCGCGAGACCTCCAAGGATGAGGCTGAGCGCGGCGCGTTCGCAGACGAGCTCGTCTCCCTAGCGGCCGACAACGGTGCCTTTGTTTCCGACGGCTTCGGTGTTGTCCACCGCGCCCAGACCTCCGTCTATGACGTAGCTAAGCGCTTGCCCGCCTTCGCTGGCAAGCTGGTGGAAAAGGAAGTCAATACGCTGGCAGCCGTTGCCAAGAATCCAGAGAGCCCCTACGTAGTGGTTCTCGGTGGTGCCAAGGTCTCCGACAAGCTGGGCGTCATTGAGGCGCTGGCCGGCAAAGCCGACCACGTTATCATCGGTGGCGGGATGTGCTACACCCTGCTGGCCGCCCAGGGCTACGATGTGCAGAATTCCCTGCTGCAAGAAGACCAGATCGACAACTGCAAGGAGCTTCTAGAGCGCTTCGGTGACAAGATTGTCCTTCCCGTCGACCTAGTAGCGGCATCGGAATTTGCTGCAGACGCAGAACACAAGGTCGTGGGCCTAGACGGTATTCCCGAGGGCTGGGAGTCCTTGGATATCGGACCGGAGTCCGTCAAGAAGTTCGGCGAGGTAATCGCGAAGTCCAAGACGGTATTTTGGAACGGCCCCATGGGCGTATTCGAAATGGACGCTTTTTCCAACGGCACGAAGGGCGTTGCGCAGGCCATCATCGATGCCACCAAGAACAACGGTTCCTTCACCGTTGTGGGCGGCGGCGACTCCGCTGCCTCGGTCCGCCGTCTGGGCCTAGATGAAGACGGCTTCTCCCACATTTCCACCGGCGGCGGCGCCTCCCTCGAATTCCTCGAGGGCAAGGAACTGCCCGGCGTCAGCATTCTCGAAGCCTAAATCCCCCTTAAAACAAAAGAAAGAGAGACATGCATATGTCCCGTACCCCACTTATTGCCGGCAACTGGAAGATGAACCTTGACCACCTCGAGGCCATCTCCCAGGTCCAGAAGTTTGCCTTTGCCCTGCCCAAGGAATACTACGAGTCCGTTGACGTGGCGTTCATGGTTCCTTTTACCGACTTGCGCTCCGTCCAGACCCTAGTAGACGGAGATAAGCTGCAGGTCACTTACGGCGCTCAGGATATCTCCCAGCACGAATCCGGTGCCTACACCGGTGAAGTTTCCGGCGCTATGCTGGCCAAACTGGGATGCACCTGGGCCGTAGTAGGCCACTCCGAGCGCCGTGAGTACCACGGTGAGACGGACCAGTTGGTAGCGGATAAGGCCCGCGCCGCAATCGCCAACGGCATTTCCCCAATCGTGTGCGTGGGAGAACCCCTGGACGTGCGCGAGTCCGGAAAGCACGTCGAGTACGTGGTTGAACAGACCCGCAACTCCCTGGCTGGCCTGAGCGCAGAGGACCTTTCAAAGTCTGTTATTGCCTACGAGCCCGTCTGGGCTATCGGTACCGGCAAGGTGGCTTCCGCCGACGACGCCCAAGAGGTGTGTGCAGCAATCCGCGCCCTGGTCAAAGAACTGGCCAACGACGAGGTTGCCGCTGGTATGCGCATCCTCTACGGCGGGTCTGTGAAGACTGATTCCGTAGCCGAGATCGTTGGCCAGCCTGACGTTGACGGTGGGCTAGTGGGCGGAGCTTCGCTTGACGGTGAGGATTTTGCCAAGCTGGCCGCTAACGCCGCGAAGGTATAGTTAGACCACGCGGGTCAGTTCTGGCAACTGGCCCGCAGTGGTGTAAAGTTGTTCGAGAAGTTGCGTCGCGCCGGACTCCGGCGCTGGACGCAGAAGATATTTTCTACAAAAACAAGGATGTATTCATGACTTTGGCACTGCAGATCATCTTGGTGATTGCGTCACTATTGATGTCTATCTTCGTGCTCTTGCACAAGGGTAAGGGCGGCGGTCTGTCCAGCCTCTTCGGCGGTGGCGTACAGTCAAACCTTTCCGGATCCACCGTGGTTGAGAAGAACCTCGACCGCTACACGCTGGTTATGGTTATCATCTGGTTGGCGTGCATTGTGGGCCTCAACCTGATTCAGGCATACGGGGTCTAAGAAACCCGCACCCAGCAAGAATCCGCGCTGCTTAAAGAAAAATTCTTGAGCACCGCGGATTTTCTCTGTTTTCTGCCGTGGCCTCGCCCGCGCGGACCGCCCTAGTGTGAACCACCTTAGTGTGGTCCGGCGGGTGCCTAACTGTTCGCCGCTGGGGTGCCGCCGGCTGGACCAGCGGCGTCATCGGCAAGGTATAGGACGGTTTCCGCGGTGCCGCGGGCACCAGCTGCCGGCCACTGAAGGAAGTCAGATCCGGCCAGGATGTGGCCTGCCGCCTCCGCCTTTTCCTGGCCCGCTACCAGGAACCACACCTGGCTGGCGGAATTGACTGCGGGGAGAGTAAGGGTCACGCGCTCCGCCGGCGGCTTGGGGGAGTCACGGACGGCCAAGACCTTGTCCTTAGTCTCCTTCACTGCCTTGGTATGGGGGAATAAGGAGTTGATGTGGCCCTCCCCGCCCATACCCAACAAGTGAAGGTCAAAGCCCTTTGGCGCCCAGCGGTCAAGGGCAGCGGCGTAAGATTCTGCGGCCTCATCCATGGAGATACCGTGTCCCAGACCGAAGCCGTGAATGTGGCCCTCTGGAATATTGACATGTTCCAGCAAGGCCTCCCGGGCCTGGCCCTCGTTGGACTCCGGGTGGTCCGTGGGAACATTGCGCTCATCACCGAAAAAGACGTGGACGCGGGACCAGTCAATTCTTAGTGCTGGAAAAGAGTCCTCCTGGGCCGCAGCACAGCGGTCAAAGTGGGCCAGCTGCTCAAGAGTCCCAATGCCGGCGCCGCCCCCGGTGAGTACCACCCGGGCTATCCCGTCACCGTGAAGGCCGCCGCCGGGCCCTTGAAGTGTGGCGATAAGCTCGATCATGTCGAGGGCCGCTAGTGTGCAAAGCTGTTCCACGTCGCGCACGCGGGTTACGGTAACCATGAGGGGTGGGCCTTTCCTGTCAGAGTGGTGGAGGTGGTGGATTTTAAGCGTAGGAGACGCGGTCTAGGGCACGTAGAGCTTGGGCGAATACCCTATCGGGTTGGATGTAGCGCAGGCCCTCGGAGAGAATTTCTGCCTGTGAGCGCACGCTTAGCGCCACCTGGGATTCAGGTGCCCCGGGGAAGTCAACGCGCACTGCGGTGTCGCTGACGGTTTCCACCGTGATATCGGAGTTTCTCAAGAAGATGGCTAGCTTGCGGACCGAAAATGTGCCCTTGGCATCCGGTGAACTTACCGTCCGGCGCACGGGAACAGCAAGGCGCGCTACTAGCCAAGCCGCTGCCAGGTCTACGGCGGGGTCGCCGGCGGGGCCTTGGATTTCTACTGCCTCCACCGCGCTTTCGGGCTGGCGGTCAAAAGCAGAAGCCACGATAGCGCGCCAGAGGGTCAGGCTGGCCCAGGTCATATCTGTGTCACCAGGCGCGTAGCCGTTGGACAAGGTCTGCAAACGGCGGTAGCACGTCTCCGCGGTGACGTCCCCCGCGGAGTTGTCCACACCGATGTTGGTAATTCGGCGCTGGGCCAGGCTACCAATGGGGTGCTCGGAAGGCACGGGTGGGCAGGAGCCCGGCCACCAGGCCACGATGGGGGTGTCTGGGAGCAGCAGGGGAGTGACAACCGCCTTGGTTTGGCTGGCCAGCGCTCCTTTCAGATGCATGATGACCATCTCCGAGGCACCGGCTTCTCCGCCCACGCGGAGCTCTCCGTCTAGGGAAGTCTCCGCGTCCGGGTCGCCTGAGACCACCACCAGAACCCGGGAGGGGTGTTCGTGGGAGGCGTCCCTGACCGAGTCCAAAATCTCATCGATGTTGTCGTTGGCATCCGCGACCACAATGAGGGTAAGTACGCGGCTGGTGGTCAAAGTGTAATGTTCTTGCGCCTCCATGAGTTTGGTGGCGATTTCACTGGTGGTAGTGTCCGGCAATGGGGTAATCATGGGCTTAGGTGTCCTTCCAGGTGCACGGGTTGGCAAGCCTGCTCGTTGGTGAATTCACAATCTTTGGTACGCACACTTGACCTATGGCCTGCGCCATTCGTGTCCGTTGCGGTAGAGCATCTTGTCCGCAGAGGCGGGCCCCCACGTCCCGGAGACGTATTCTTGCGGTGCCCCGGTTTCCGCCCAGAATTCCAAAATGGGATCCAGGATTGACCAGGACAACTCCACTTCTTCATTGGTGGGGAACAAGGAGGACTCATCGAGCAAGGCATCAAGGATGAGCCGCTCGTAGGCCTCCGGTGATTCCTCGGTAAAAGCCTCCGCGTAGGCGAAGTCCATATTCACGTCCCGGACTTCCATCGTGGTCCCCGGCACCTTGGAACCAAAGCGCATGGTGACACCCTCATCTGGCTGCACGCGGATGACCACTGCGTTCTGGCCCAGGGCCTCCGTTTGTCCGGTATCAAAAGGCTGGTAGGGAGCGTGCTTGAATACCAGGGCGATTTCAGTGACGCGACGGCCAAGCCGCTTGCCGGTACGCAGGTAGAAGGGCACGCCTCCCCAGCGCCGCGAGTTTACCTCCAGGGTGCAAGCCGCGTAGGTTTCCGTGTCTGAATCAGGGTCAAACCCTTCCTCCTCGCGCAGCCCCACCACGTATTCCGAGCCCTGCCAGCCGGCGGTGTACTGGCCGCGCGCGGTGGTCTTGTTCAATGGGTGGACAGGTTTGGTTGCCTGCAAGACTTTGATTTTTTCCGCCTGTAGCGCCTGGGGCTCGAAGGAAGATGGTTCTTCCATCGCTACCAAGGCTAGAAGCTGCAGCAGGTGGTTTTGGATAACGTCGCGTGCGGCACCAATACCGTCGTAATAACCAGCGCGCCCGCCCAGCCCAATATCTTCTGCCATAGTGATCTGCACGTGGTCAATGTAGTGGGCATTCCACATCGGCTCGAAGATTTGGTTAGCAAAACGCAGGGCCAAAATATTTTGGACGGTTTCTTTACCCAAATAGTGGTCGATGCGGAAGACCGAGGATTCCGGAAAGACCGCGTTGACAATCTCATTGAGCTCTTGAGCAGATTTTTGGTCGTGGCCAAAGGGCTTTTCAATGATGACCCGGCGCCAGGAGTCCTCTTTGCTCTCAGCTAATCCCACGCGTTGCATCTGGTGACATATTTCAGAGAAATACTCGGGTGGAACTGAAAGGTAGTAAGCCCAGTTGCCGCCAGTACCGCGGCTTTCGTCGAGCTTTGTCAGGGTCTTGGCTAGTTGGTCAAACCCGTCATCGTCAAAGGAGCCGTTGACAAACTCAAAGCCTTGCGACAGATGCTTCCAGACGTTGGCGTCAAAATCAGTCCGCGCGCCGGCCGCGCAAGCCTTTTCTACGTAGGCTGCGAACTCTTCCTTGCTCCAATCGCGGCGTCCGTACCCCACTAGCGTAAATCCGGCGGGTAGCAGACCCCGGTTGGCCAAATCGTAGATGGCCGGGAGGAGCTTTTTATAGGCCAGGTCACCGGTGACACCAAAGATCACCATTCCCGAAGGTCCGGCAATGCGTGGTAGGCGTTTGTCGGCGGGATCCCGGAGGGGGTTGGTCCAAGTTTGTGAGGCGGTCACCGTGTGCGACGTCCTTTCAATAAGGTAGATCAAGCAGTAGTCAGTTTAACGCGAAAAGCGCCAGCACATGCATTCGTGCTGGCGTTTGTCGGTGAGAATTTCCATGGTGCTGGGTATAACCCCCAGTTCCCTCGGGATTTACAGGCGCTTGGACATGGAATCTAGTAGCTCCTGCCAAGCATCCACGAACTTCTCTACGCCCTCGCGCTCGAGGACGGAAAATACCTCATCGAAGTTGATGCCTACCTCTTTGAGTTGCTCGAAGATGGCCTGGGCCTCTTGCTTGGAATTGGTGAGGGTGTCACCGTTAAACTCCGCGTTTTCAAGCACGGCGTCAATGGTGTCTTCCGGGATGGTGTTGACCGTGTCCGGACCAGCCAGCTCGGTGACGTAAATCCATGCGGGGTACTCCGGGTTCTTCACGCCGGTCGAGGCCCACAGTGGGCGCTGTACATTCGTGCCCTCGGGGAGATCTGCGCCTGCAAACTCCTCCTTGAACAACGCGTAGGCCAGTTGAGCGTTGGCAATGCCTGCCTTGCCGCGCAGCGCGAGGGCTAGCTCGGATCCAATCTCTTCGAGGCGCTTGTCTACCTCGGTATCCACTCGGGAGATGAAAAACGATGCCACGGAATGGATTGTGGAGACGTCCTTGCCTGCCGCGTGTGCGCGGTTGATGCCGTCTTTGAATGCTTTGATGACCTCTTTGTAGCGGTCAACAGAGAACAGGAGGGTGACATTGACACTGATGCCCTCAGCTAACGCGTCCGCAATAGCGGGCAGGGATCCGTCGGTTGCCGGAATCTTGATCATCAGGTTGGGGCGGTCAATCTTTTCCCACAATTCCCGAGCCTGAGCCAGGGTGGCCTCCCGGTCGTCGGAGATGCGTGGGTCAACCTCGATGGACACGCGCCCGTCTTTGCCCTCGGATTTCTCAAAGATTTCGGTGAAGACGTCACAGGCGTCACGCACGTCATCCATGGCTAGGGAGTACACGGCCTCGGCAGCGTCTACGCCTTTTTCTTTGAGCTTGGCAATATCGGCGTCGTACGCGGTGCCGGTGGACATCGCGGAGCTAAAGATGGAGGGGTTGGTGGTCACGCCCACTACCGACTTGGTGTCAATAACTTCTTTGAGGTTGCCGGATACCAGGCGGTCGCGGGACAGGTCATCTAACCACGCGGAGGTGCCAAGTTCGGCTAGCTTGTCAATGTTGTTTTTTGTCATAGGTGATACATCCTTTTGAGTAAACAATCTGTTGGATTGGGCGGGGCCTAGGCCGTTAGACCAGCCCCGCCACAATGTGGTGTGAAACTAGAGTGAGGATACGGCTTCCAACGAGTCCTTGGCTGCCTTGACCACGTTGTCGGTGGTGAACCCGAAACGCTCGAATAGTTCTTCGGCCGGGGCGGAGGCACCGTAGTGCTCCAAAGAGACATTGCGACCGAAGGTTCCGGTGTACTTGTGCCAGGACATGGCCACGGCGGCCTCAACGGAGACGCGGGCGCGGACGCCATCGGGTAGCACCTGCTGCTTGTAGGCGGCGTCTTGCTCATCGAACCATTCCAGGCAGGGCGCGGAAACCACGCGCGTAGCGGTGCCCTCAGCCTCCAGGGCTTTGGCGGCTTCAACCGCCAGTTGCACCTCAGAGCCGGACGCCATGATGATAACGTCCGGAGTTTCCTTGGAAGACTCCACTAGCACGTAGGCACCGCGGCGAACGCCGTCGTGGGCCTTTTCCTTAGTGCCCTCCAGAACCGGCACGTTTTGACGAGTCAAAACCAGGCCCTTGGGGGCAGCCTCAGCTTCCAGCGCCGCAGCCCACGCCTGCGCGGTCTCATTGGCGTCAGCCGGGCGGATTACCGCCAGGTTGGGGATGGCACGTAGCGCGGCCAGGGTCTCTACCGGCTGGTGGGTGGGGCCGTCTTCGCCTAGGCCGATGGAGTCATGGGTCCAGACGTAGTAGGTATCCGCTGACATCAGTGCGCCCAGGCGAACGGCCGGGTACATGTACTCGGAGAAAATGAGGAAGGTGCCACCGTAGACGCGGGTGTTGCCGTGCAGGGCGATACCGTTCATGATGGCGGACATGGCGTGCTCACGGATACCAAAGTGCAGGTTGCGCCCGTAGGGGTGCGCGGTCCAGGTATCCGTGGTGATTTCTACCGGGCCAAAGGAGTCAGCGTCTTTAATGACGGTGTTATTGGACCCTGCCAGGTCAGCGGAGCCGCCCCACAGTTCGGGGATGGTGGCCGCCAGCGCCTGAATGGCGGATTCCGATGCCTTTCGGGTGGCCAGGGACTCCCCAGCTTCCCATGTGGGAAGGTCTGCGTCGAAGTTCTCCGGCAGCTTGCGCTCAGCCAGGCGGTCGTACAGTTTCTTAGCATCTGGGTTCTTTTCCGCCCAGGCGTCTAGCTCCTTTTCCCACTCGGCGTGCTTGCTTGCGCCACGATCCACCAGTTTCCGGGTGTGGTCTAGGACTTCCTGGTCGATGTGGAATTTCTTTTCCGGGTCGAAGCCCAGGATCTCTTTGGTAGCCGCAATCTCATCTGCACCCAAGGCAGCGCCGTGGGCAGCGCCGGTATTCATCTTGGTTGGCGCGGGGTAGGCGATAACGGTCTTCACTCGGATAAATGATGGGCGGTCAGTGACCTCGCGGGCCTTCGCGGCGGCTTCCTCGATGGCCACTACGTCCTCGCCTGACTCCACGGTCTGTACGTGCCAGCCGTAGGCCTCGTAGCGGGCTACTACGTCCTCATTAAAGGCAATATCTGTGTCATCTTCAATGGAGATTCGGTTGTCATCCCAGAAGACAATCAGGTTCCCCAGTTTTTGGGTTCCCGCGAGCGAGCAGGCCTCAGAAGTAACGCCTTCCTGGATGTCTCCGTCAGAGCAGATGGTGTAGACGTAGTGGTCAAACGGGGACTGGCCGGCGGGGGCTTCCGCGTCAAACATGCCGCGCTCACGGCGCGCTGCCATGGCCATGCCCACGGAAGACGCCAGACCCTGGCCCAGCGGGCCGGTGGTGATTTCTACGCCGCGGGTGTGGTGGTATTCGGGGTGGCCTGGGGTCTTGGATTCCCAGGTGCGTAGGTCCTTGAGGTCTTGCATTTCGAGCCCAAACCCACCCAGGAACAGCTGTATGTAGAGCGTGAGGGAGGAGTGGCCCACGGAAAGTACAAAGCGGTCGCGGCCGGCCCAGTCGGTGTCCTGGGGGTCGTGGTTGAGGACGCGCTGGAAAAGAGTGTAAGCAAGGGGAGCCAGGGACATAGCCGTACCGGGGTGCCCGGAGCCGCAGTGTTCAACAGCCTCAGCTGCCAGAACGCGCACGGTATCAACGGCCTTGGTGTCTAGTTCTGACCAATCCTCGGGATAACGGCGTACCGTCATGGACTGCAACTCGGGAGATAGCTGGGAGTTTGGCATTGGAATATTTACCCTCACTTAAAATCTTGTGGACATCTGTTAAATCTCTTACGCACCTTAATTTTGGTACGTACTAGCCTCACCCAGTGTAGACGGTTTGGCCTGTTGGAGTAGGCCGTTGGTGTCGGTTTTGCTGGTAATACGCAGCGGCCTGGGCGTTTTTACCCTAGTGGTGATGGTGCGGAGGGCAAGGATAGGAATTGCGGATGATTCTGAATATATTGCCAACTCCGCTGCAGAAAACACCCCTCGGATTACGCCCGCACGGCGCTAAGCCGGTATGTTGATAGGGTTACTGGGCGCGGCAATTTAAAATACCAGCTGGGTTTAATGCGCTAGCCGTTGAAATTTGTTGGAACTTTCCTGCGCCCGTATTCGACAACTAGACAAGGGTGAAAAGTGTCCCCCGGCTAGATAGCAGCCACTGACACCAGCCCAACCACCCCACGGGTGAGGTAAATAGCCTCCCCTTAGAAGAACTGCCAAAGTGCGAGTTGGAGGAAATATTCCTTGGAGACCTTAAAGGCCTATTTTGCGCTGACGAAACCGCGGATTATTGAACTTCTCCTCATCGCAGCCATCCCTGCAATGCTTCAAGCGCAGCGCGGAGTAGAGGCGGTATCAGACAATATCTGGCTGATTGTGTCCACCATCTTTGGTGGTTGGATGGGTGCTGCCGCAGCGCACACCTTCAATAACGTCCTGGAGTTTGAGTTGGACAAGAAGATGCAGCGTACTAGGGCGCGCCCTCTGGTAAGGGATACTATTTCGCGCCGTAACGCGGCCTTGTTCGCCTGGCTCATGTTGGCACTGTCAGTGTTTTGGTTGGGCGTGTTGGCGCATTCCTGGTTAGCCGCCTTCTTTGTAGTCCTGACTAACTTTTTCTACGCGGTGGTCTACACCAAGTTCCTGAAAATGCGCAATGCCCAAAACATCGTCTGGGGCGGTTTAGCGGGCTGCATGCCAGCCATGGTCGGTTGGGCCGTCATTCGGGATAACGCCCCGGCGGGCGAGCCTGACCGGTGGTGGCAGGCCATAGTGCTCTTCCTCATCATCTTCTTCTGGACGCCACCGCACACCTGGGCGTTGGCCATGAAGTACCGCGAGGACTACAAGAAGGCCGGCGTCCCCATGCTCCCCGTGGTGGCACCAGAACACGAGGTAACCAAGCAGATCATTTGGTACACCATCGGCACAGTACTAGTAACTTTCTTGATTATCCCCGCTGCTAGCTGGATCTACTTGGTTGCGGCCGTGGGCTCAGGGGCGGTCTTTTTGTGGATGGCCATTCGCTTGCACCAGGGCGTGCTCCAGGGCCGCAAGGTCAAACCCATGCGTCTGTTTATCTACTCCAACAACTACTTATCGGTGTTGTTCATTGGCCTGTCCGTGGACGCGGTACTGGGCTGGGAGCCTATTGGCCGGATGTTGGGCTGGTCCCACGTCCTGTTCTAAGGGCGTAATTGCTCCGGTCTATCCGGCTACTTCCAGGACAACGGACCCGGTGGTACGGCGGTCCTGTAAATCCTGATGCGCTCTGCTGGCTTGTGCAAGCGGGTAGGTGTGCGGGACGTCTAGCTTCAGCCAGCCCTGGGTAAGGCCCTCGATGACCGATTGTGAACGGTACCGGAACTCCGCCGGTGTAGCCGTCCAGTCAGCCAGGGTGGGGCGGGTGAGAAATAGTGAGCCGTGTTTATTGAGCTCTTGCGGGTTGAAGGGCTCAACGGGCCCCGACGCCGCCCCGAACAGACACACCATTCCGCGCCGGCGAACCATGCGCAGGGACTGCGGGAATGTAGCTTTGCCCACGCCGTCGTAGGCCACGTCCACACCGACCCCGTCGGTCCACTCCACAACCTCCTGGTGGAGGTTCTCGGAATAGCGGAATACCTTATCCGCGCCCGCAGCTAGGGAAATCTTTTCTTTGGCGTCGGTGGAAACCACCGTAGCCACCGTGGCCCCGGAACGCTTGGCCATCTGGGTAGCCAGGCGGCCTACGCCACCCGCTCCAGCGGTAATGAGGATGGTAGTCCCAGCCTTGACAGGGTAGACGCCGTCAATCAGGTAGTGGGCTGTCATTCCTTGCAGCAGCATAGACGCGGCCGTGGGGCCGTCAATGGTGTCCGGAATGCTGACCATTCGCTGCGGGTCCACGTAGACTTTTTCTGCGTAGGACCCCAGGGCGTTGTCCCATGCCACGCGCTGGCCTGGAGAGAACTTACCGCTGGGATCATCTAGCACTCGTCCGCAGCCCTCGAAGCCGGGGATGAAGGGCAACTCTGCAGGGTAGGAGCCGTCGCGCAGGTAGGTATCTATGTAGTTGACCCCCGCGTAGTCGACAGCCACAAGGGCTTGGTCCGCACTAGCAACGGGGTCTTCAACCTGGCAGTAGTTGAGAACCTCATGTCCTCCGGTGGTGTCAATCTTGATAGCAAACATGCCCCGAGCCTACCGGTTTAGCGATGGGGTCGGGGCAAGAAAGTTTCTTGGTATGCGAGAGCTCTTAGTGGTCGTTCACCCGTTGGGAGGATTTTTCCCGCTTGCGGTCACCAGCCTGGGAACCGGTGACAAGAGCGGCGTTTTTGGCCACACGGCGGTATCCGTGGGCCCATAGGATGGCGGTCCACGCGGTGACTATGGAGGCAAATCCAATATGGATGGGCACCGTCCAGCGCGGGATGTGCTGGTAGAACTGGAACACCCCAATAGCCCACTGGATAACAATGACCGCTATGAGCCACAGCCCGGCGGTCTTGGCGGGCTGCGGAGCCTTGGTGCGGTAGAGCATGATGACCAAGATTACGGTGGCAAGCAGATAGATGTACATGCAGACGGCGTGCGCCACTGCCATGGCCTGGGTGTCAACGTCTAGCCGGCCTTCCATTCCCGCTCCAGCGTCACCGGAGTGCACACCGGAGCCCGTGACCATGGTGCCTGTCATCAAGACCACTGCCAACGCCACCGTGGCTATGACACCTAGGGTGCGAAGGGACTGGGGGATGAGTCTGGTGGGGTGGCCGTGGTCGGGCTCGGAGATTCGCACGAAGAGCATGGCGGCTATCCACACCAGGACCATGGAGGGCAAGAAGTGGAGCGCAACCGCCCACCAATTGAGCTTCAAGAACACGGACATAGCGCCGATGAGCGCTTGGACTACCACGCCGGCAACCCCTAGCCAGGCATACACCTTGAGCTCTGTACGCCGGCGCGCCTGGTACATGGCTATTACTGCGGCGATTGCGGCGGCCATGACCACGAAGGTGAGCAACCGGTTACCCCACTCAATCATCTGATGGACAAACGGGGCCGCGCCCTTGAGTGGAACCAAGGACCCAGGGTGGCAGTTGGGCCAGGTCACGCACCCCAATCCGGAGCCGGTCACGCGCACGATAGCGCCGGAAACGGTGATACCACCCTGGCACAGCAGCAGGATGAAAGCCACCTTGCGCTGTTGCCTGATGTCAGGGGCAGTTTCACGGAAGAATCGAAGAACCCGGTCAAAGATATTCACGACTTCGACTCTACCCACCAGCGGCCTGAAACCGGGAATTAGCTGGGCTATGCCGGCGTAGCCGAAAGGAATGTCACATAAAAGACAGCTAGTGGTGTTTTTTAGCCCTCAAAACGGAACCACTTAGCTGCCAACACGGAGGAGGCAACCGCCCAGGCGGCTAGGGACAGCAGGGGTAGGACCGGTAGGGAGCCAGTAAAGGCCTCACTTAGCCCCGCGGCTAGCGCCACGGTGGGAACAATATTGAGCAAGCCGTTGTCTCCGAGACCCTGGGCGTAGAGGGTCCAGCCGGCAACCCCCAACAGTGCGAACCAGAAGAGATTGGCAACTGCGAGGACTATTTCCGAGCTCAGCGTTCCGCCCAGGATTAGCCCCAGGGAGGTAAACGTCGCTACGCCCGCGATGAGCGTGAGGCCACCTAGCAAGACTCCTTGCACATCCGTCCTAAAACCCACTGCGAAGGCCGTGGCGGATAGTACCAGGACCTGGACAAGGACCATGGTGAGCACCCCTAAGACCTTCCCGGCGATGATTGCCCAGGATGGTACCCCGGAGGCTCCTGTTCGCTTGAGCGCGCCGTAGCGCCGGTCAAAGGCTAAGGCAATGGCTTGGCCGGTAAACCCTGCTGAAGTCACCGCTACAGCCAGTATCATCGGGTACAGCTGTTGGATATCACCCATCGCGGATTTTAGGGGCAACCGGCTGCCCGCCAGCAGTAGTGCAACGGGGATGATCAGGCTTAAAAGTAGCTGTTCTCCGTGGCGCAGCATCAGCCTGGACTCTATAGCGCCTTGGACTTTGAGAATCGATGCCACACTGGCCCGCTGGGGTGAGGGGCTGAAGGTACCGGGGGGAAACTGAGTCATTGCCGGGGTCCTTTTGGTTTTGTTCATGCGCGCAGCTCCCGTCCGGTTAGCTGCAAAAAGACGTCTTCTAGCGTGGCGCTGGCGGTGTCGATACGGCGCACCATGATGTTTTGCCGGGCAAGTTCTGCCGTTAGGGCGGCCACCGTTTCTGGGGTGGGCACCCCGCCGTCACCGAGAGCACCGGTAAGGGAGGCGTTGGTCCCCGCGGAGACGTTTATGGGGATCAGTTCGTAGCTCAGTGGGCGCTTGGCCCGAACATGAAGTCCGGCGGCTTCCATGCGTGCGGTGTCAACGGCGGCGCTTGTTTCAAAGCTGATAATTCCGGCGGGAAGGGTTCGCGCTAACTCCGCGACCGACCCTTCGGCTACCTTGGCACCGTTGTCAATTATGGCTACGCGGTCCGCTAAGGCCTCGGCTTCGTCCATGAGGTGGGTGGTGAGGACAACGGTGACGCCGTCTCTCTTGAGGGCGGCCACGAGGTCCCAGACCACTAGCTTGGATTGAGAGTCCATACCGGCGGTGGGTTCATCCAGGAAAACCAACTCGGGTCTTCCGATGAGAGCAAGAGCCAGTGACAGCCGCTGCTTCTGGCCACCCGAAAGCCTGCGGTAGGTGTTGTTGGCTGCGCCTTCAAGCCCCAGGATCTCCAGCAACCACTGCGGGTCGAGCGGGTTTTTGCGGTAGGCGGCAGACAAGGCCATCATCTCACGCACCCTTATACCGGAGTAAGAGCCGCCGCCTTGCAGCATGATGCCAATCCTTTCACGCACTGCGTCCGGTTGGCGGGTGGGATCTAGGCCCAGGACGGTGATCTGGCCACTATCGGGGGCCATAAAACCTTCGCAGATCTCAATGGTGGTGGTCTTGCCAGCACCATTGGGGCCCAGCAGGCATAGCGTCTCACCGCGGTTGACGTGGAAGGATAAGTCATCCACGGCTACCTTGGTCCCAAAGGTCTTTCGCAGACCAGCAACGTCCAGCACAGAGGACTTGGCCCGGAGCGGGCTGGGGCCGGACCCGGGGAGGCTGGAGCTTGCGTTTGCGCGCACGTCCCGGCTTCCATCAAAAGAGGTGTTCACGGCTTACCAGTCTAGGGCAGAGATGCCTTGGCGGCGCAAAGCAACCCACCAAACGCCGGCTACCGGTAAAAACGTCAGGGCAGCAGCCAGGTAGATAACCAGTACGGTATCCGGTGGCAAACCCAGGCCGCGGGGCAGAACCGCCACGCTCATGGGTACGGAATAGGCCACCACACAAGCACGGAACACAAAGCGGTTGGCCCAGGCAGCCAGGGGGAACACGGCCCACAAGATGTACCAGGGGTGGACCACGGGGAAGAACATAACCATGATTAGTGTAGCCACGCCTAGCCCTCCCACCGGATGGATGGAACCACGGAAAGTAGCTAGGAGCATGCGCACGATGAAGGCGGCGGCGACCAGGAGCCCGGCCGCGCGGGTGATAGTCAGCATTGACTCAGTGTGATCACCGAGGCCGAGGGCCATACCTATGTAGCCGAAAATGACGCCAATGTCCGTGGATATTGATAGCCAGGAGCGAATGCTGGCCGCCCCTCCTTGCCCAGTCACCCAGCCCAGGGATATCCCGGTAGCAACGGTCACTGCCGCAACCGTAGACACGAGAACCACCGACTGCCAAGCGGCGGCTCGTATAACTGCGCTGACGGGGCCAACCCCGCGATGTACCCACAGCGCCCTGGCAAGAGCCATCCCGGCAAACCCCAGACCGATAAAGCCAGTCACTTTTACCATTCCTGCGCAGCTGATGATCACGCCGGAGCCTAGAAACGCCGGGATCCAGCTAACTCCTTGGCGCGCAGTGAGTTTGTCCACGCCTTGGAGCGCAAGTTCCATGCCCACGAGGAGAAACCCCAGCATGATGGACTCGTTGTGGATGCCTGCAATTAGATGCAAGATGGCCAGGGGGTTGAGCAGACCCAGCCAAAGGGCGGCAGGCGCGGAGATCCGGCACCGGCCGGCGAGTTTGGTGATAGCCCACCCGGCGGCGATGACACCGAGGATGGACACTAAGCGGTGAAGAATTACCCCGGAGATAATGGTGTCTCCGGTAATCAGGCTGATTGTTTCCGCAATCTGGAGGGAAACCGGTCCGTACGGTGAAGGGGAGTTGGCCCAGATAAACGGCACGGATCTGGCCAGTTGGTTGTCAATTCCCAGTAGCTGGACCGGCCCGGCCGAATACGGGTCAAGACCCTGGCGGACTATTGAACCGTTGGCCAGGTAAGAATAGATGTCTTGGGTGAAAAGTGGAGCGGTGGGGATGAGGGGTATGACCCAGCTAAACCATGTGCGCCATATCTGATCCACGCTCACCACCCGCCGGGGCTTGACTGGCACGGCCTTGGGACTGTGGGCCTTTTTTATCGCTCTTTTCCGCAACTGTGGTCTTGGTACTGCGGCGGGAGGATTCAGCTGGGGAAGCGGTGTTCCCACGAATTTAGCCATTCCCAGCCAGGCCAGGGCCATCAGCCCCACACCGAGGAACACTATGGCGGAGGACGTTTGCAGCAGCTGGGCCAAGATTGAGCCCAAGGGCAGAGCGAAAATCCGGATGTTGTCGTAAGGGTCACCAACCACCGGTAGGGCGCCCGCACCCAAGCCGCCAAAGGACACTAGTAAAGCGCCTACGGTACCAAGCCACCGGAGGACGAACATGGCGCGCAGCTGGTCCACAGATTCGTACTTGAACCGGGTGGTTTTTTCAACGGGAGCGTCAAAGCGGGGATCGGGGACATTAAAAAGCTCTGCGTCATCAGCTCCGGAGGCGTGCAGGCGGGAGGCTCGCGTTCCCGCATGGCCTACCCGGGGTGAGATCGCCCGCAATTGAGAGGCAAAGGTACGCGGAACTTTCATCAACGCGCGACGGCGCGGCGTACGAGCGGTTTCCGTTGATTCCGGGAGATTTGCGTCTTTATGCTTTCCCACGGGACTTACCTTAGTCACGGATCAGCGCGATGAGGGAGTTTTAACCTTGTTTGCAGCATTAACTTCCCACACATCCGGCGTGGGGTAATCGATGTTCCCGCGCGCCCGGGTTCAAATCAGGGCCCAAAATTACACTGGCGTAATTTTCTCAACGGTCCCGAAATTCACCTTGGTCGCACGTTACTTAGCCCCGTGACCTGCATAGGTGGCATTATGGCACTATTTAGGGAACACTAGTGTTGTCTAAAACAGAGAAACGAGTTCCGGACAGGAGGTGTGCACAATATGGCAAAGCGATTCAAAGTGACTAACGCGGGTGGGGATTCCACGGAACCCAGCAAGGCAGCCGGGAAGGGAACCACCCTTTCTAGTCCGCTGCGGGAGTCACGCACCATTGAAGGTGATACGCGCCGTCAGATTATGTTGCTGCTCCTCAAAGACGGCCCGATTTCAGCATCTCATCTGGGCAAGCACCTGGGGCTTTCGGCCGCAGGCGTGCGCCGGCATTTAGACAACTTGGTCGAAGACGGGCTCACCGAGGTAGTTAGCCGCAGGCCTGCGGGTGCTACCGGAGGGCGCGGCCGGCCGGCTAAACACTTCCGGTTAACGGATGAAGGGCGCGCCCACTTTGGGCATGCTTACGATCAGTTAGCGGTTGACGCGCTGGAGGCTTTGCGAGCCGCCGGTGGAACGGACGCCGTAAAGAAATTTGCCAAGGCCCGCTTTGAAAAGATGCTTGCGGACGTACGTACCGTCGTTTCATTCGACGGTGACTCGGAGCAAGAGTCGGAGCAAGAGGTCGAAGAAGCAGCCCGAAAACTCGCGGAAGCCTTGGATGAATTGGGTTACGCTGCCACAGTGACTACGGCGGGGGCTGGCGTGCAGATTTGCCAGCACCATTGCCCAGTAGCGCATGTGGCGGCTGCCCATCCGGAGCTGTGCGAGGCAGAGCAAGAAGTCTTTAGCGACCTTTTACATAGACACGTGCAACCCCTGGCCTCCCTGGCGGATGGTCACGGAATATGCACCACCAATATCCCCCTGACAATAGCTACCGGGAACGGTAGCAAAGACAATCAGCCCAAAACTGATAGGCACAACGAAAGGAGCGCGTCGTGACAAAGGCACAACCACAGGTAAAGCCTCAGATGACCGATGATGAAATCATCGACTCAATCGGTGCGTACGAGTACGGCTGGCACGACCCGGATGTAGCAGGTGCGGCGGCTCGCCGTGGCCTGAGCGAGGACGTAGTCCGCGACATCTCCCGGCAGAAGAATGAGCCCGAGTGGATGCTCAACCAGCGGCTCAAGGCCCTGAACATCTTCGGAAAACAGCCCATGCCCACGTGGGGCGCGGACCTTACCGGCATCGACTTTGACAACATTAAGTACTTTGTGAAGTCCACCGAAAAACAGGCGCAGTCCTGGGAAGACCTCCCCGCTGACATCAAAGAAACTTATGACAAGCTGGGGATCCCAGAGGCCGAAAAGCAGCGTCTGGTAGCAGGCGTGGCCGCGCAGTATGAGTCCGAGGTGGTCTACCACCAGATCCGCGAGGACCTGGAGGAGCAAGGCGTTATCTTCGTTGACACGGACACCGGCCTACGTGAGTACGAAGAACTGTTCAAAGAATACTTTGGCACCGTCATCCCGGCGGGCGATAACAAGTTCTCCTCGCTCAACTCCGCAGTATGGTCCGGCGGCTCGTTTATCTACGTGCCCAAGGGCGTACACGTGGACATCCCGCTGCAGGCCTATTTCCGTATCAACACCGAGAACATGGGCCAGTTCGAGCGCACGCTCATCATCGTTGATGAGGACGCCTACGTCCACTACGTGGAGGGCTGTACCGCACCTATCTACAAGTCTGACTCGCTGCACTCCGCTGTTGTAGAGATCATCGTCAAGAAGGGCGGGCGTTGCCGCTACACGACCATCCAGAACTGGTCTAACAACGTCTACAACCTGGTGACCAAGCGCACCAAGTGCGAAGAAGGCGCCACCATGGAATGGGTGGACGGCAACATTGGCTCCAAGGTAACCATGAAGTACCCCGCCGTATGGATGACCGGCCCGCACGCCAAGGGTGAGGTGCTGTCCCTGGCCTTTGCCGGCGAAGGCCAGTTCCAGGACACCGGCGCGAAGATGACGCACATGGCTCCGTACACGTCTTCCAACATCGTGTCTAAGTCCGTGGCCCGCGCGGGCGGGCGCTCCGCCTACCGCGGCCTGGTGCAGATCAACCAGAACGCGCACCACTCCACCTCCAACGTGGAGTGCGACGCCCTGCTGGTTGACAACATCTCCCGGTCGGACACCTACCCCTATAACGATATCCGCAATGACCACGTGACCCTAGGCCATGAGGCCACCGTTTCGCAGGTCTCCGAAGACCAGCTGTTCTACCTCATGTCTCGCGGATTGTCCGAAGAAGAGGCCATGGCCATGATCGTGCGCGGGTTCGTAGAGCCCATCGCCAAAGAGCTGCCCATGGAGTACGCGCTTGAGCTCAACCGCCTGATTGAGCTGCAAATGGAAGGATCGGTGGGCTAGGAAATGGTAGCCTCCAACGAATTTAACTTGAACAAAGTCACCAAGGGTGACCAGCTGTCTTCCCACAATGTGGAGGACTTCAAGATCCCCACTGGTCGCGATGAAGTGTGGCGCTTTATCAGCCTGCGCTCCTTGCGCGGTCTGCACAACGGTAAATTTGCCACCGCTGTTGCCCAGGACATCGCCGTCACGGAAGCCGAGGGCGTGACCTCGGAGACCGTTGGTCCAGGCGACGAACGCTTAAAGCGCGCAGCCGCACCCAACGACCGCGTGGCCGCCCAGGCCTTTACCTCCATGCCGGAGGCTCAGGTGGTGACCATAGCGGCGGACACCAAGCTGGATAAGCCCGTCACCGTAACCATCACCGGCAAGGGTGAAGACGTCACCTCCTTTGGTGCCACCGTCATTGACGCCGGCCGCCACAGTGAGGCCACCGTGGTGCTTAAATACGTCGGTTCTGGCACGCACGCGGATAACATCCACTTCCTGGTCGGCGATGGCGCTCACCTGAACGTGGTAGTGGACGTGGACTGGAACGACGACGCCGTCCACCTTTCGCAGCACGTGGCGCTCATGGGGCGCGACGCGGTACTGCGCCACACCGCCGCCATCTTTGGCGGCCAGGTAGTACGCATGGTTCCGCGCGTAAACTTCACGGCACCGGGCGCGGACGCAGAGATGCTGGGCATTTACTTCGCCGACTCCGGACAGTACTTCGAAAACCGCCTGCTGGTGGATCACTCCATCCCGAGCTGCCGTTCGAACGTGATGTATAAAGGCGCGCTGCAAAACACCAAAGACGTTAAAGACCGCAAGGCCGAGGCCCGCACCTGTTGGGTAGGAGACGTCCTCATCCGCGCAGGTGCCCAGGGTACGGACACCTATGAAACCAACAACAACCTCATCTTGACCGAGGGGGCGCGCGCCGACGCCATCCCCAACCTGGAGATTGAGACTGGCGAAATTGCCGGTGCCGGCCACGCCGCCACCGTGGGGCGTTTTGATGACCTAGAGGTCTTCTACCTCAAATCCCGCGGCATCCCCGAAGAAGAAGCCCGCCGCCTTATCATCCGCGGTTTCTTCTCCGAGGTCATCGGCCGAATCCGCGTTGAGAGCCTGCGCGAGGATCTGGAATCCCGCGTGCTCGAAGAACTCAACAAGTCCAACACCCTTTAGAAAAGCAGAAAAGGTAAAACCCCATGTCAACTCTAGAAATCAAGGACTTGCACGCACAGGTCCTTCCCTCCGATGACAACTCCGAGCCCAAAGAGATCCTCAAAGGCGTCAACCTCACCATCAACTCCGGTGAGATCCACGCCGTGATGGGCCCCAACGGCTCCGGCAAGTCCACGCTTTCCTATGTTATTGCTGGCCACCCGCGTTACGAGGTCACCTCCGGCGAAATCCTTCTGGACGGCGAAAACGTGCTGGAGATGGAAGTAGACGAGCGCGCCCGCGCCGGCCTGTTTTTGGCCATGCAGTACCCAACCGAGATCCCCGGCGTAAAAGTCTCCCAGTTCCTGCGCTCTGCCGTAACCGCCGTTCGCGGTGAGGCACCTAAGCTGCGCGAATGGAACCAGGAACTCAACTCAGCGCGTGAGGACCTGTCCATTGACAAGTCTTTCATTGCCCGTAACGTCAATGAGGGTTTCTCCGGTGGTGAGAAGAAGCGCCACGAGGTCATGCAGCTGTCCATCCTCAAGCCTAAGATGGCGATTATGGATGAGACCGACTCCGGCCTGGACGTGGACGCCCTACGCGTGGTTTCCGCCGGTATCAACCGCTACCAGGAGGACACCAATGGTGGAATCCTGCTGATTACGCACTACAAGCGAATCCTCAACTACGTCAAGCCCGACTTCGTTCACGTGTTCGCCGCCGGAAAGATTGTCACCACCGGTGGTGCGGAGCTCGCGGACAAGCTAGAAGCCGACGGCTACGATCAGTTCATCAAGTAGTACAACCCGTGCCCGTCCCGTGCTTTGCTGTGGCTCTCACTGCGGCTGCAGCCGTGGCTGGTTTAGCCGTCTCGGCTGTTCCCTTGGCAGCCACCCAGCGCGGGCGGGCAATTTTGACGTGGTACCGGCCCCTGGGGGTCCGGTGCCACGTTCCCGAACGGTCTTGGGGCGTCAGGGTTTAACGCTATGCCCACGCCTATGAAAGGAGAGCCATGCCAGATTTTGACGTGGACGCCATAAGAGCACAGTTTCCCATCCTTTCGCGCACAGTGCGTGGGGATAAACCCTTGACATACTTAGACTCCGGGGCCACCTCGCAGCGGCCGCTGCCGGTGTGGAAGGCCGAAGAGGCGTTCGTTCTGGGCACCAACGCGCCGGTACACAGGGGCGCTTATCAGCTGGCAGAAGAAGCCACCGACGCCTACGAGGATGCCCGTGAGGCCATCGCGGAATTTGTTGGCGCGGGTGTAGATGAAATCGCTTTTACCAAAAACGCCACCGAGGCCCTTAACGCGGTGGCTTTTACCCTGGGCGACGACCGCGCGGGGGATTTAGCCGTAACCGCCGGTGACACCATTGTGGTCACCGAACTCGAACACCACGCCAACCTGGTGCCTTGGCAGGAGCTAGCGCGGCGCAGCGGTGCCACCCTCAAGTGGTACAAGTCCACCCCGGACGGCCGGATTGATCTGGACTCTCTGGAGCTTGATGACACAGTCAAGGTCGTTGCCTTTACCCACCAGTCGAATGTCACCGGCGCTATTGCCGATGTCCCGGAGATGGTCCGCCGCGCACGCGCCGTAGGAGCCCTAGTGGTTTTGGACGCCTGCCAATCAGTTCCGCACATGCCGGTGGATTTTCACTCCCTCGACGTGGACTTCGCGGCCTTTTCCGGGCATAAGATGTGCGGACCTGCGGGCGTAGGCGTCCTGTACGGCAAAGCTGAACTCCTGGCTCAGCTGCCCCCGTTTCTCACGGGCGGTTCGATGATTGAAGTGGTGAAAATGGAGGGAACCACCTTCGCTGCGCCGCCACAGCGGTTTGAGGCAGGTACTCAGATGACCTCCCAAGTGGTGGGTTTGGGTGCCGCCGTGAAATTCCTCCAGGAAGTGGGAATGGACGCTATCCACTCCCACGAGAAAGCGCTTACCGCTTACGCCCTCCACGAGCTACAGAAGATCCCCGGCGTGGCCATCTACGGTCCGCAAACCGCCGCAGACCGCGGGGGCGCTATCGCGTTTGCCGTAGCTGGAATCCACCCCCACGACTTAGGACAGGTCTTGGATGACCAAGGGGTGTGTATCCGAGTAGGACACCACTGTGCGTGGCCAGCGCACCGGGCTCTTCACGCCCAATCGACCGCCCGAGCCAGTTTTTACCTTTACAATACGATGGAAGAAGTCGACCGCTTGGTCGAAGCCATCCGTTATGCACGCGAATTTTTCAAGGTGGATTAAATTGAACCTAGACTCCATGTACCAGGAGGTAATCCTGGACCACTACAAAAACCCCACCCACGCGGGCCTGCGGGAAGGACACCAGGCGGAGGTCCACCACGTGAACCCCGCCTGCGGGGATGAGCTAACGCTGCGCGTCCACCTGTCCCCAGGTGGTGAGAAAGTAGCAGACGTTTCCTACGAGGCGGAGGGCTGCTCCATATCCCAGGCCTCAACGTCTGTGATGGCTGATGAAATCGTTGGCCTCCCAATCGACGAAGCCTTTGAGAAACTCAACGCCTTCGAGAAGATGATTACCTCGCGCGGCAAAGAAGAAGGCGATATTGAGGTCATCGGTGACGGCGTTGCCTTTGCCGGTGTGTCAAAATACCCCGCCCGCGTCAAATGTGCGCTGCTGGGATGGAAAGCCTTTCAAGCGGCAACCGCCCAAGCCCTAGATAACCCCCAGAAAACGGAGAAATAGTTACCATGAGCGATGAACTAATTGAGCCATACCAAGACAGCAACGCCAGCTTTGACGGCGCCGGCGAGCGCCCCGAGCAAACCGAGGCGCAGATTGCCAAAGTCTATGACATCGAGGAATACATGCGCGACGTCATTGACCCCGAGCTGGGGATCAACGTCGTTGACCTGGGGCTAGTCTATGATATCTGGCTGACCGAAGAAGACGGCAAAGAAATCTGCAATATCAACATGACCTTGACCTCTCCGGCCTGTCCGTTGACCGATGTCATTGGCGAGCAGATCGACGACGCTGTGGTGGGCAACAAACAGGCCGACGAAGTACGACTGAACTGGGTATGGATGCCACCGTGGGGGCCAAACATGATTTCCGAGGAAGGCCGCGAAATGCTCCAAGCCCTAGGTTTTGCCGTATAGCCTGCCGCCCCAGCCAGCTAGCTACCGGGGCGCCACGCCGTAGCTGAAAGCAGCAAGCTAGATGAAAACGGCAAATCAGGCCGGGTACACGTCTGCGGAATCACTAAAGACGGGCTAAGTTGATACACTGACTCCTCGTGATTGTGACCAATGATTTTGAGGTACGTGTAGGCGCCCGAACGCTGCTTGAGGCCCCCGGGCAGATGTTGCGCGTTCAACCCGGTGACCGAATTGGACTGGTGGGCAGAAACGGTGCCGGAAAAACCACCACCATGCGCATCCTGGCAGGGGAAACCCAGCCGTACGGCGGGTCTATAACCAGCTCCGGCCCCATTGGTTATCTCCCCCAGGACTCCCGCGAAGGCAATATTGAACAAACTGCCCGCGACCGTGTCTTATCTGCGCGCGGACTCGATGAGATGAAAAAGCGCATGCTCAAACAGCAGGAAATCATGGAGTCCACGGATAATGAAAAACACCGTGATAAGGCCATCCGGAAGTATTCCCGGCTGGAAGAGGAGTACCAGGCCCTGGGCGGCTACGAGGCTGATTCACAGTGCGCCCAGATCTGCGACAACCTGGGGCTGCCACACCGGGTGCTGGATCAGCAGTTAAAGACCCTGTCCGGCGGGCAGCGCCGGCGCGTGGAACTGGCACAAATCCTGTTTGCTGCTTCCGCAGGGTCCGGAAAATCCCAGACAACCTTGCTCCTAGACGAGCCCACCAACCACCTTGACGCCGATTCCATCACTTGGTTGCGGGGCTTTCTGGCCAAGCACGAGGGCGGCCTAGTAATGATCTCCCACGACGTCGAGCTCCTTGAGTCAGTTGTAAACAAGGTGTGGTTCTTGGACGCCGTGCGTGCGGAGGTTGATATCTACAACATGGGCTTTAAGAAGTATCTTGATGCCCGCGCTACCGATGAGGCCCGGCGCCGCCGGGAGCGCGCGAACGCAGAAAAGAAAGCCTCCGCGCTCAAGAAACAGGCAGCCAAGCTGGGGGCAAAGGCCACTAAGGCCGCCGCCGCGAAGCAGATGCTGGCGCGCGCAGACCGGATGATTAACGAGTTGGATGAGGTCCGCGTTGGCGACAGGGTGGCCTCTATCAAGTTCCCCGAGCCCGCACCGTGCGGCAAGACCCCTATGAACGCCCAGGGGCTGACCAAGATGTACGGGTCGCTGGAAGTGTTCGCCGGAGTCGATCTAGCCATCGACAAGGGCTCCCGCGTGGTGGTCCTGGGCTACAACGGCGCAGGTAAGACCACGCTGCTGAAACTTCTTGCGGGTGTGGAGCGAACGGACGGGGAAGGCGGGATCGTCAGTGGACATGGCCTGCGCATTGGATACTTCGCGCAGGAACACGACAACATCGATGTGGAAAAGACGGTGTGGGAAAACACGCTCGACGCCTGCCCGGACGCAGGCCAGCAGGATTTGCGCGGGCTGCTAGGCGCGTTCATGTTCTCCGGCGACAAGCTGGAACAACCCGCCGGCACGCTGTCCGGCGGTGAGAAAACCCGTTTGTCTTTGGCAACGCTGGTTTCCTCGCGGGCCAACGTCCTCTTGCTTGATGAGCCCACCAACAACCTGGACCCGCAGTCGCGTGAACAGGTACTTGACGCCCTAGCTACCTACACCGGCGCCGTGGTCCTGGTGACTCACGATCCGGGCGCCGTCAAAGCCCTCAAACCCGAGCGCGTCATCATCATGCCAGATGGAGATGAGGATATGTGGTCCGATGACTACATGGAGATAGTCGAATTGGCTTAGGCAAAAACACCTTGGCCCTTTGTCCGCTAATTGGCCTACACTGAGACCATGACATTGCAAGCTAAATGGGAAAAACTAAGCCCCAAGGGCAAGACGGCCGTCATAGGCGCTGCGGCGGCTGACATTAGCCTCACCGCGGCGGCGTGGCACTTCCTCTATCATCTTCCCAGGAGGAAGATTCGCGGGAGCAAGAAACTGTGGTTCCTGGTCTCTTTGGTAGACGTGGTGGGCCCGCTGGTGTTTCTCAGCTTCGGGATCAAAAGGTAGGAGACAACAATGGCACGAGTACCTGTAATCATTGACTGCGACCCAGGCATTGATGACGCCCTGGCGCTCATCTACCTGGCGGCGCTGCACCGCAACCGCGAAATTGAGATCGTGGGCGTGACCACCACCGCCGGGAACGTGTCCATAGACGCCACCGCGCGCAACGCCGCCTGGGTGCTGTACATGTGCGGGCTTGAACACATCCCGGTCGCCGCTGGTGCGCCGGCTCCGCTGGAAGCTGAACTTGTAACCACCCCGGAAACCCACGGCGAACACGGCCTGGGCTACCTTCCGGCCCCCGACCGGCCGTATTCCACGGACTGGCAGGCGGTGTGGAAAGCCGCTGCTGAAAGGCAAGCGCATCTGCTTATCACCGGTCCGCTGACCAATGCGGCCCTGTACGCCGCCACGGACTCCTTGGCGGCGTTCCGGGACATCACGGTCATGGGCGGTTCGGTGAATTACCAAGGAAACACCACCCCAACAGCGGAGTGGAACTTCTGGGTAGACCCCCATGCCGCCAGGGATTTCTTCGCGCACCTAAGCGCGCATGAACTCAAGGCCACCCTGTGCTCGCTGGGAGTTACGGAGCAATTTTCCATTGGCCCGGTAAAAATGGACAAACTAATAAAAGAACTGGGTGCGCATTCGATTGCCAAGTACATCCCTGAGCTCATGCGCTTTTATTTCGAGTTCCACGAGGCGCAGGGGGAGGGCTACAAAGCCCACATCCATGACCTACTTACCTGCATGATTGCCTTTGGCAAGGTGCCCTGCGACAAACAAGACACCTACGTGACGGTGGAAGCTGAGTCCGAACTACTCCGGGGTACCTCCGTTGCGGACCTGCGAAACCACTGGGGCAAGGCCCCCAACACGCGCCTGGTCACCGCCGCGAGCATATCCTCGGCGCACAAGGAGTTCCTGCGGGCTGCAGATATGCTCACCGACTAAAAGAGGCAACCTCCGGCTTAGCCCCGGGGCCGGAACTGGACTGCTAGGCCCCCGGGGCAGGGGTGCAGCGCCCCTGGGCCTAGTTGCGCAACCCGTGTAGCGGGGCGGGGATAAACCCACCGCGGTCGATGAAGGTTGAATTGCCTACGTGGTTGACGTCGATCACGGGGGCGTAGCCCAACAGGCCGCCAAAGTTGACCTCGTCGCCTACATCTTTGCCCGGCACCGGGATGACGCGCACGGCGGTGGTTTTATGGTTCATCACACCGATAGCGGCTTCGTCGGCAATCATCCCGGCAATCGTGTTGGCCGAGGTGTCACCGGGGATGGCCACCATGTCAAAGCCCACTGAGCAAATAGCGGTCATGGCCTCCAGCTTGTCCATAGAGATGGCTCCGGAGCGCACGGCGTCTATCATGCCCTTGTCTTCAGAGACGGGGATAAAGGAACCTGACAGGCCGCCCACGCGGGAGCACGCCATCATTCCGCCCTTTTTCACCGCGTCGTTGAGCAGCGCGAGAGCTGCGGTTGTGCCGTGGGTGCCCACTTGGTCAAGGCCCATGTGTTCGAGAATATGGGCTACTGAGTCCCCCTGTTCGGCGGTAGGGGCTAAGGACAGGTCGATGATGCCAAAGGGGACGCCTAGCCGCTGGGAAGCCATGTCACCTACCAACTGGCCGGCGCGCGTAATCTTGAACGCAGCCTTCTTAATTTCTTCAGCCACTTGATCCAGCGAGGCACCTTTCAAAGACCCCAAGGCGCGGTCCACGACGCCCGGGCCGGAAACACCCACCGAAATGACGCAGTCGGGTTCTTCAATGCCGTGGAATGCGCCGGCCATGAAAGGGTTGTCCCCGACGGAATTGGCAAAAACCACCAATTTCGCGCAGGCGATAGCGGAATTATCTTTGGTAAGCTGAGCCGCTTCTTTGATTACCTGGCCCATGGTCTTGACCGCGTCCATATTGATTCCGGCGCGTGAGCTGGCAATGTTTACCGAGGAGCACACGAAATCAGTGGTGGCCAGCGCCTCCGGGATTGAGCGAATCAGGCGCGTATCCGCGCTCGAAGCTCCCTTTTCCACCAGGGCGGAATAACCGCCCACAAAGTTCACGCCCACTTCCTTAGCGGCGCGGTCCAGGGCTTTGGCTACCAGGACGGGATCCCCCTGCGCGCCGGCGGTGACCAGCGCCACCGGCGTGACGGAAACCCGTTTGTTGACGATGGGGATTCCCAGTTCGTCTTCAATACCTTCGCAGACCTCAACCAAGTGTTTGGCTTGAGCCGCGACGTGGTCGTAGACGGCAGTGGCCGTAGCCTCCATAGTGGGGCGGGTACAGCCTAGTAGGGAGATTCCCATGGTCACCGTGCGGATGTCCAAGCGGTAAGACTCGATCATCTCGATGGTGTCAAGAATCCCCGTGGTGTTAAATCTACTAACCATGGTCTGCTCCTAAACCTCGTGCATGGCGGTGAACAGGGACTCGGACTGTACCCTGATGCTCTGCCCGGTACTGTCCGCCACTGGGCTCATGGCCTTCTTCAGGTCAGAGACTGAGGTGGTGGTTTCGTCGAATTCCAGGCGCATGATCATGGTGAAGTAGCCGGACATGAGAGTCTGGGAAACATCAACGATGTTCACGTCTTGTTCCGCGAGCTTAGTGGAGACTTGGGCAATGATTCCGGTCCGGTCTTTACCGGTAACAGTCATAATGGCAAACATGCCTAGATTCTATACCCCGTTCCGGGGCAACCCGGGGTCGGAGGGGCGCAACTGGGCTACCGGGGTGAACCCCGGACCGGAGTTCGCCTTGGCCTAGCACCATGCCGCTGTTACCGGCTCAGGCCCGGCACGCGGAAAGCATAACGCTTAGGCCTTGCCGCGGAATCTTTCTGGGGTTCCGGCAGCACTCCGGAAGTAGAAAACGCGAAAGGCCTTTGCACACGGTGAAAGCCCCGGCGGCGGCCCGGCGGGTGGTAGCCGGGTGCCCCCAGGGAAGCAGGTGACGGTGTAACCCCTATACGGCCTTTGTCCTTATAGCCTGTTCGACCAGCTGTAGAACGTGTTCTAACCCTTCGGAGTCCCCGCGCGCGAGCCGGGAGATAAAGCCGTCCATGAAAGTCTCCAGGAATGTTCCTAAGACTTCAATGTCTACGTCATCGCGGATCCGTCCTGTTTCTGCTTTGGAGCGCAGGCGGTCGCGGACCGCTTGGTTGAGGATGGACTGCTGGTCCTTCCACCGGCTGCGGAAGTTGGGGTCGGTGCGCAGCAAGGACGCGATTTCCAGCCGGGTAGCCAGCCACTCATGGCGCTCGGGGGAAGAGAGTATCTCCCGCATCACCTCGACAAGGCCGTTGTTTGCTACTACTTCGGCTTGGCGCGCGGCGTCCTGCCTTGCCAACGCTAGGAACAGGGACTCTTTGTCACCAAAGTGGTGGAAGATAGCGCCTCGCGACTTCCCAGTTTCCTCCTCTAGGCGCCGCACGGTCGCGCCTTCGTAACCAAACTGCGCGAAGCAGCGCCTGGCACCTACAAGGATTTCGTGACGCCTGCGGCTCAGCTCGTCGTCACTAATGATAGGCATTGTGCTAGTCCTCTTTGTTAAGCGAATAGGAACTTATGACGAAAGGGGTAGCGCTGTCCTCTGGGTTCCCAGAGAGGCGGGCGCTACCCCTTCTTGCTTCGAGAGCTGTCAGTTTCTAGGCAGGGCGGTGGAGAAAGCCCCACATTCCTAGGCGGCTCTGCGGGTCCGTACTAGCTCTTTACCATTTGGCGCAGAACGTACTGGAGGATACCGCCGTGGCGGAAGTAGTCAGCCTCACCCGGGGTGTCGATTCGCACGATGGCGTCGAACTCAACCTTCTCACCGGAGACCTTGGTAGCCGTGACCTTAACGGTCTTCGGGATGGTGCCGTTGTTAAGCTCCGTGATGCCTTCGATGTCGAAGGTCTCGGTGCCGTCTAGGCCCAAGGACTCGTGAGATTCACCATCAGGGAACTGCAGCGGAATCACGCCCATGCCAATGAGGTTGGAGCGGTGGATACGCTCGAAGGACTCGGTGATAACGGCCTTAACACCCAGCAGGACGGTGCCCTTAGCTGCCCAGTCACGGGAAGAACCGGTACCGTACTCCTTGCCCGCGATAACCACGAGAGGAATATCTTGCTCCTTGTAGTTCTGGCAAGCGTCGAAGATGAATGCCTGTGGGCCACCCTCCTGGGTGAAGTCACGGGTGTAGCCGCCGGTGATGTCAACTAGCTGGTTGGCCAGGCGGATGTTGGCAAACGTGCCGCGCATCATCACCTCGTGGTTGCCACGACGGGAACCCAGGGAGTTGTAGTCGTTGCGGTCCACGCCGTTTTCATCCAGGTACTGCGCAGCTGGGGTGCCGGGCTTGATGGAAGAAGCGGGGGAGATGTGGTCCGTGGTCACGGAGTCGCCCAGCTTGGCAAGGACGCGGGCGCCCTTGATGTCTTTCACTGGCTCTGGCTCTGGCTTCATGTCGTCGAAGTAAGGAGCCTTGCGGATGTAGGTGGAAGCCTCATCCCATTCGAAGGTCTCACCCTCCGGAACGTCCAGCGCACGCCACTGCTCGTCGCCCTTGTAGACGTCGGCGTAGTCAGCTTCGTAGAGCTCGCGGGAAATTGCGTCGGCGATGGTGGACTCAATTTCCTCGGTGGAAGGCCAGATGTCCTTCAAGAAGACGTCGTTGCCATCCTGGTCCTGGCCCAGCGGCTGGGTTTCGAAGTCGAAGTCCATGGTGCCGGCAATGGCGTAAGCGATAACCATGATTGGGGACGCCAGGTAGTTCATCTTGACGTCTGGGGAAATACGGCCCTCGAAGTTGCGGTTGCCGGATAGGACTGCGGTGGCAGCCAGATCGTGCTCGTTGATGGCCTGGGAAATTTCTTCCGGCAGTGGGCCGGAGTTACCAATACAGGTGGTGCAGCCGAAGCCGGAGAGGTAGAAGCCCATGGCTTCCAGGTCCTTCCAGAGATCGGCGCGCTGGTAGTAGCCGTCCACAACCTGGGAACCGGGCGCGCAGATGGTCTTGACCCAGGGCTTGGATTTCAAGCCCTTGGCTGCTGCCTTGCGGGCAATCAGGCCGGCGCCGACCATGACGGAGGGGTTGGAGGTGTTGGTACAGGAGGTGATGGAGGCGATGGCTACCATGCCGTGGTCCAGGGTGTACTCCCCGCCGTTGGGGGAGGAGACTACCACTGGGTTGGACTGGCGGCCGGCAGCGCCCTTGGCTGCGGACTCGCCTTCGCCTTCGCGGGACTTGTTCAGGCCCCCGGTAACGTCCTCGTTATCTTCCATCACTGCGCCTTCAGCGTCCATGCGCTTTGCCTGTAGCGATGCTTCGTCGCCTACAGGCTCACCGTCGGCGTAGGTGGGCAGATCCTTGCGGAACTGTTCCTTTGCCTCGGATAGGACGATGCGGTCCTGTGGGCGCTTTGGTCCGGCGATGGAAGGCTTGACGGTGCCCAGGTCTAGCTCAAGGTACTCGGAGTACTTGGCTTCCGGTGCGTCCTTTTCCAGCCACATACCCTGTGCCTTGGCGTAGGCCTCTACGCGGTCAATCTGTTCCTGCGGGCGGCCGGTGAGTTCGAGGTACTTCACGGTTTCTTCATCGATGGGGAAGATGGCCGCGGTGGAACCGAACTCTGGGGACATGTTGCCAATGGTGGCGCGGTTTGCCAGCGGGATGGACTTGACGCCGTTGCCGTAGAACTCGACGAACTTTTGGACCACGCCGTGCTGGCGCAACATTTCGGTGATGGTAAGTACGACGTCGGTGGCGGTCACGCCTACCGGGATTTCACCGGTCAGTTTGAAGCCCACGACCTTGGGGATAAGCATGGATACTGGCTGGCCAAGCATTGCGGCCTCTGCCTCAATACCGCCCACGCCCCAGCCCAGGATGCCTAGGCCGTTTTCCATGGTGGTGTGGGAGTCGGTGCCAATACAGGTATCTGGGTACGCTACGCCTTCGTTGTCGAAGACAACACGGGAGAGGTACTCAATGTTGACCTGGTGGACAATGCCGGTTCCGGGAGGAACAACCTTGAAGTTGGAGAAGTTCTCTGCACCCCAGCGGAGGAACTGGTAGCGCTCTTCGTTGCGCTCGTATTCAATCTCAACGTTTTTCTCGAGAGCTTCTTTGGAACCAAAGGCCTCCACGATAACGGAGTGGTCAATGACCATTTCTGCGGGGTTGAGGGGGTTTACCTGCTCAGGCTTGCCGCCCAGGGCCTCTACGGCCTCACGCATGGTGGCAAGGTCAACAACGCAAGGTACTCCGGTGAAGTCCTGCATGAGCACACGGGCGGGGGTGAACTGAATTTCAGTGTCTGGTTCAGCAGACGGATCCCAGTTTGCTAGCGCATTGATGTGGTCTTTGGTTACGTTCTTACCGTCTTCGTAGCGCAGCTGGTTTTCTGCCAGTACTTTGAGGGAATAGGGTAGTTTTTCCATTCCCTCGACAACGTTGATGTCGAAGTATTCGTATGATTTTCCTTTGACATCAAGAGTCTTCTTGGCGCCGAAGGAGTTCAGGCTTTCAGTCACAGGGGGCTCCATTCCTTGTTGTATGTTGAACTTAGGTGTTCCTTTATTCTCTTGACGGACCGCAGTCGGGCGATTAAAGGTGCCTAGCATGGGGCTTAGAATCTAAGACCGCCGATGGCTAAATCTGCCAAGGAGAACGCAATGGTTCACCCCTCCATAATAGAGGGTTCCATGGTCGTCTGTTTTGGAGTATAACAGTACGGACGTTCTGTTTGAATATTGTGGGGGTTTCCCGGCGCGCCAGAGCCTCCTCTGCCACGCTGCCGGTAAGACTTATATAGACGGCAAACCCCGGACGGGAAGGGCTTGCAGCCTCTCGTTGATTAAAACTTTGCAAAGGACAACTCCGTGATTCCAGCTGGTGTAGATGTAAGTGACCTAGCGGCCCAGTTGGCCGAAGATCGGGTAGCTTTTTCGGCTTCCACCCACACTGAGGGGTTCGATGGGCCGGCGCAAAGGGGCATCCAGGAGGTGTTGCGTCCGGGTGAGGGCATTGCCGTTGTTGACGTTATTCCAGCGAAGGCTGCTGATTTGCGAGATGTCGCGCAAGAGCTCGCTGATGCCACTGGGCTAGAAACGGTCATAGTGCAGTCACCCACGGACGTCTCTGTTGTCAGCTCCCGTTACTCCCGCGCGGAAATCGAGTCCGTTCAAGCCCAGATCGCCCCGGGGACCGAGCATACTGTGGTGGTGGAACAGCTCCACGAGATGGGCGGGGGCTCCGGGGAGTCCTGGACGTTGGCGTTAGTCGCGTTTGTAGCGTTGGCCGCCGTGGCGGCATCGGTCGCCTGGCGTAGTGCCAGTGCGGGGTTGGATAGACCTTAAATCTCTGACAGTTTTAAGCCGAATCTTTAACACCTTTAAGCCCAGGGCGGGGACCCTGGGGGAGTGGGTGTCAAGCCCTGGCGCTTGACACCATGGCGGTGGGCTCGGTAGGCCAACTATGGGGGAGAGGTCTTTATTGGTGTAGCTTGGCACCCGTCGCGAAGTGTGGCGCAAATCACTTGTAATAGTTTTGTTACAAACCGTGCAGGTAGGGGCCAAAGATGGTCATGTTTCTCTACTTGACCAAAGTGACCAATGGTTAAATCGGTGTACTTGACTAGCTAAGTGGTTTACGCTTTAGAAATCGACACATGAGTTGAAATCTTTCTCTCCGGGTCATTTATCCTCCTTGAGGTTTTTCTTTGCACGAGCATGTGGGGAAGCAGGCTGTGAGCAATAAAAGAGAAATTTTGGTGGAAATGCCAGGTATTCGGGATCGGTTGCGTCCCATGTGTTGGTAACAAAGTGTTCAAAATATCGATGAACGCGTTGTGCTTGATAGGGACAGCTGACCCTAGTTCCTGCCATGGCAAAAGGGGCCCTCAATCAGAAGGCCCGTACCCACCACGGCCAGGGCAAAGGTCTGCTGAAAAGTTTGCGAGCGCCAACCGGCCCCAAAGAAACATACGTTTCCTGAAGGGCTGATTGAACGCTAGCTTTTTAGACCTTGTCATACCGTCTAGACGGAAAAGTTCACCGCTCTTGGCCTAGCTCTGCTGGGCGGAGCATGTAGGAACTGCCGTTGCGGTATGCCCAAGGTCTGAGGATCTAGCAGGAGATCACCACCGCCCAGCCTCATGCTGGACACCGGCGTAGGGCACCCGTGAACTTGCTTGGCCACGTTCGCCACAGTTGTGGGGTGAGCTGTGTGCCACGAGCACGGCGCTGAGGAGAAAAACTTCCGTGGCCACCACTTATAGAAATGCGTATAGAAACCGGAAGCCTAAACCAACCTTTAGGCTTCGTTCCTTCCTTGCCGCTGCATCCTGCACGGCAATCGTCTCCCTGGTAACCTCCGTGACCCCTGCCCCCGTGCAGGCACAGACTATCGAGCAGCAATTGCTGCGCGATATTGATAAAGCCATTCGCGATGGAGCAGGGTCCATCCCCGAGCTTGCCGGGGCACTCGCAGACATCCAGAGTGAAATCTCCAGGCTTGATTCCACCATCGGCGCTCACCGCGAAGCCGTCAACCGTGCCTTGGTGGACTTGCAGGACGCCCGCACTGAGCTGTTGCAAGCCCAGAAAGGGACCAGCACCGCAAAGTCGGAGCTGCAAATCGCCGAAGACGCCGTAGCTTTGGCGCAGCGAAAATTGGACGAGCTTGCACGTTCTGCTTTCCGGCGCGCCAACACCAGTGAATCGGTTTCCCGAGCTGCGGGACAAGATAGCCGGCAAAAGATGTTGGAGCGCCAGAGCTTCCTCAAGGTCCAGACCTCGAAGCAGCGTGAGGTAGTTAAGGAGCTTGAGCGGGTTAGAACCGAGAAGGCAAACAAGGAGTCCCAACTCCGAAAGGTAGAACAGCTTGCCCAAGACCGCGAGCAGCAGGCCGCAGAAAGCGAGCAGGAAGCCAGAAATCTCCTCTCCGAGGCCTCCGCACGGGTCCAGGAAGTTATGGGACAACGTGAAACTTTGCTAGCTAAGCAGCAGCAGGCCGAGGCCGCGCTGAGCTCCTTCCGCGGAGAGATGCCGGATGAAAAGGACCAAGGCAGCAACAAGGCGGGAGAAAATAGCGTAGACCCTTCCGGCAATGACGCTGTAGCAGCGCCACAGCCCGCAGCCCCCATTGCGGCTGCACACCGGGCTCCGGCACCAGCGGCCGACGCTACCCCCGCTGCCACTAGTCCAGCCGCCGGAGGAGATAACTCCACGGATGGAGCAGGTAATGCTGGCACCCCCCAAGACAATGATCTTGCCGGTTCCAGCCGGGCCGCAATTGAAGCGGTCCGGGGGGTTACAGCCGGCGTGGGTGGGGATAAAGCCCCCTTTGAAGGATTGACGGCAGACGCTGGTTCAATTGCTCCAGATGCGGCAGGCTCCTCACTGAGCAATGAGGAAATGGCAGTAGCAGGAGTTGCGGTATTCGGCGCTGCGGCGGCCATCGTGGCGGCTTCCCAGCCCGAACACGCCGCTCTAAGCTCAGAGATGGGTTCTTCACGCGGTAACCTTAAAGCCCTGCAAGGAGTTCTCTCAGCCACCAGTCAAGTGCTAAAGGCCACAGACTCCCGGTACACCAATTCTCCCTCGACCACGGCGCCTCAAGCTTCTCACACGACCGTAGAAAACAGCACGGGACAGGCTGGTGCGCAGGCACGTACGGGGGGTTTGACGGATGACCTCAACTCGGTACTCGAGGCATTGGACAATACGTTGACTGTAACGGAAGAAGCTACTGAAATTGTGGCGGATCAAGGTGAGGACGCCCTCATTGAGGCCGTTATTGCTCGCGCTCAATCCCAGGTGGGTGTGAACTACGCATGGGGCGGTGGCGACGCCAACGGACCTACCCGCGGCATCCGGGACGGTGGCGTGGCTGACTCCTACGGTGACTTTGACAAGGTGGGTTTCGACTGCTCCGGGCTCATTCTCTACGCTTTCGCTGGGGCAGGAATTGCCTTGCCGCACTACTCGGGATACCAGTACAACCACGGGCGTCGCGTGCCCGCCTCCCAGATGAAGCGTGGCGACCTACTGTTCTACGGCCCAGGTGGCAACCAGCATGTTGCTATTTATTTGGGTGACGGAACAATGATCGAGGCACCAGAGTCTGGCGGGCATGTCCGAATAGCGCCCGTTCGCTATGCGGGAATGACTTCTGATGTCGTCCGGCTCATTGGCTAAGGGGACATTCGCAGTCGGTCCGCTGCTTGTTCCTGGAATTTCGATCACACGAATCCCTGTTTTCCCTGTCTGGCACCGCTTAGTTGGTAGGGTCATCGGTTATGACCCACGCACATGAAACTGTCCCTGCTTTAGACAACTACGACGCCCTCCTCGTTCTTTCTTTCGGTGGCCCGGAAGGAAACGAGGAGGTTGTCCCGTTTTTAGAAAACGTCACCCGGGGCCGGGGGATCCCCAAAGAGCGCCTAAAGGTAGTAGGAAAGCACTACTTCCACTTCGATGGGGTAAGCCCCATAAACCGCCTTAACCGCGAGCTGATTGCCAATATTGAACAAGAACTGGCAGAACGGGGGATCGACTTGCCCGTCTATTTTGGCAACCGGAACTGGAAGCCGTTTGGCACAGACGCCGTGGACAAAATGGCAGCCGATGGCAAGCGCAACATTTTGGTTTTTGCCACCTCAGCCTGGGCCGGATACTCCGCCTGCCGCCAATACCATGAGGATATTCAACACCTTGTCGATTATGTCCAGGAACAGGGGCTGGGCGATATCCAATTCACCAAGATCCGCCAGTTCTTCGACCACCCCAAATTCATCGCCGAAATGGCGGAGGCGGTCACAGAGTCCTTCGCCGAAATTCCGGAGGAGTTGCGCGATAGCTCCCGCTTGGTATTTACAGCGCACTCGGTGCCCACCGCACACGACGACGTCTCGGGGCCAGAGGGGGAGAAGAACCTCTACTCGCGCCAGGTGGAAGAAGCCTCGCGCTTGGTCGCCCGGGAGGCGGGCGTAGAGGAGTTCGACTTAGTGTGGAATTCCAGGTCCGGCAATCCGGCTACCCCGTGGCTGGAGCCGGATGTCGCTGACCATGCCGCCCAGCTAGCCGAAGAGGGGATAAAAGCCCTGGTGGTGTCCCCAATAGGTTTTATCTCCGACCACATGGAGGTTATCTGGGACCTGGACACCGAGCTGGCCGCGGAAATGAAGGATCTAGGAATGCACCTAGAGCGCACCCGTACCGCAGGGCCCAGCAAACGTTTCCAGTCCATGGTGGTGGATTTGGTTGAGGAGCTCCAGCAGGGCGTGGCTGCCCCCGTGGGCCGCCAGGAAGCAGTAGCTAGACTGAGCCAGTTACCAGTTCAGGGCTGTACCCGCAATGGCCAGCCCTGTGCTGCCGGCTGCTGCGACATTTCCCCCACCCCTGCGCCTTAAAATCCCAGGCAGGCTAGCGGGCGAATTCGGTTAGTGCGTATGCAACACCAGCCATACGGGCTTGACGGATGTGCCGCCATAAACGCAGTAGCTGCGGATCCAGGTAGTGGTCATCGAGCCTGTCAGTAACGGTTTCGATGATAGCGGCCACTCGGTCAGCGCGGGAAAAGAGCTTTTCGCTACGCACCGGCGTAGCGGCAGGAAGGCCCGGATTTTCGTAGAAGTCCGCCAGGGAGCCTACCTGCAGGCGAGGCGATGGAGTATCTTTTTTGACATAATCCATCTTTTCTATCCACGCTGCCGATTCCTCAGTGGCCCTGGCCAGAAGAAAATCCGCATCACCGGGACTAAGCCAAGCGGGCGCGGGCAGGGGGCCGGTTTCCACAAACAGCTGCCAGCCGGTTCCTGCGTGGCCGCCTTCGCCAGACAGCGCCGTTGGTACCAGGACCAGGTGGCGGTCTGCTTGGGCAGTTTTGACAATGATTGCCCCGGCCAGGCTCTTAGCTGCGGCCTGGAAAGCAGGCGAGGATGCAGGCAAAGCCGGCGGCTCGCCGGGGCCCGAGAGCACCAGGCGGAGCAGCGGTTCACCCGCCGAATTTCCGGGAAGGTGCCCAACTTCGGAGCGGATGGAACTCAAGAGATCAATGAGAGGCCGGCCGTCCTCCAGCGTTTGATAGCCCCCCAAATCAGTGAGGGCATCAATTAATTCATCGGTCGACTCCAGGCCAAACAACCACGCCCCCAACCAAATAGAGGCGTTTTGTAACGGAGACCAGACTTCAGCGCGCATATCCATATCGCAGGGCAGTTTAGTAGATAATATGGGGCGCTATGAGCTTTTCTTCCCGCGATCCGTATGCAGGCGATATCTTAAGCGGCCATTCCCGCAGCGCGCCCCGTCAATACCCCTCGATTCCGGCAGAACCGGGCATGGTGGTGGAGGTAGTTGGTGATGACTTCGTGGGAGCCGTCATGGGCATCGATAAAACCGCTTACGGGCAGGTAATAAGGCTGGAGGACCGCTACGGGAAACAGCGCGTGTTTAATTTGGTTCCGGGAGGATTCCTCTACGAAGGCCAGCAAGTTACCCTCACCCGTTACGTGGCCACCAGTGGCCCTGTGAAATCCAACTCCGGGTCTAGGAAAGTAGCCAATGTTGAGGCCAAAGTAGCGGCACCGTCGCGCATTTGGGTGGAAGGAATCCACGACGCCGCCATCGTAGAGAAAGTGTGGGGACACGACCTTAGAGTAGAAGGCGTAGTGGTGGAATACCTGGAGGGCCTGGACAATCTTGAGTCCAGGTTGAAACAGTTCCGGCCCGGACCCGGACGCCGGGTAGGTGTCTTAGCCGACCACCTGGTCAAAGGATCCAAGGAATCCCGTCTAACCCAAACAGTTGGACCGAACGTATTGGTTACCGGCCACCCGTTCATTGATATCTGGGCGGCCGTAAAACCAGAGCGCGTAGGACTGCGCGCCTGGCCCGACGTTCCTTACGGAGAGGATTGGAAAAAAGGCATCTGCCGCCGCGTGGGGTGGTCTGATCCTAAAGAAGGGTGGAGTCGCGTCTACGGGGCGGTGTCTACGTTCCGGGACCTGGATTCAACGCTCATCGGCGCGGTGGAACGGTTGGTGGACTTTGTTACCAACCCGGAGCTTAGCAAAGCAGACTTGAGCTAAGGCTTGTAAGTGAAAGGCTCAGTAGTCCGGGGAAATCTCCGGGGTCTACGCCTGGCACCAACCTCCTAGGACTTAGCCTGATGGTTGGCTCTTTCGAGGACGTTGACCACCAGCTGCCACCCCACCTGCTCCGCGTTCCACCCAGCTGCGTGCAGGCGCTGGGACATAGCCTGCTTGCTAATCCCCAGCTCCCGAGCGGCCTCGTTTTGGTTCAACCCGGAGCGCACCAGCGCCGTGGCTTCACGGCCTTCAATGGTGCGTTTATTGAGGACAAATCCCAGTAGGGTGAAGGCGGCAGCTATGTCCGCAGCCTCTGAGCTGCGCCCCGAGGCATCAATCTTGGCGTACACCTGACCCGCGCGGGCAGAGTTTTTGCACGCCGCAGTGGCAATAGACCTAGTCCTTGTGGCTGACTCTGCGGAAGTGTCTTCTCCCGCTCCCAAAGCAGGGGTAACCCCTATTCCAACGGCCCAATCACCATCCGCGAGCAACGCCAAGACCACCTCACACACGGCGGTGGATGAACTCACGGTAGAGCAGATATCTTCCACTCCGAGCAGCTTGAATTCATCCACCCCGTCTAAGGTGGAAAGAGCCTGGGCTGAACGCTGAACCAGGGCCGCGCGGCGCAAAGATTGGCCACGGTACCTGGCGTGTACGGCAAGCATAAAGACTTGACTCCTTCTTGAAGTGGGTTAAGCGTGTGGTTAAGTCTAGCCTATGGGCTTGATTAGATGCGAGGCGCGCCTAGCGTCCCACACCACGATGGACACGCCGCACAAAGCTATGATCGCCGTGGCCACAAGCAGAGCTGGGTTACTGTCCCCGGTAAGGGCGTTGCCAAAAAATACTCCCAACACCGTTGTGGGGATCGAGCCAATCGCGGTAGCGGCCACGAATTGTGCCAGCGGGATAGGGGTAAGGGCTACCGCATAATTGACTACCGAAAACGGGACGCCGGCCACCATGCGGAGGCCGAACACAGCCATCCAACCCCGCTTGCTGAGATACTGGTTTAGATTCGCCACACGCGGTTCACGGAGCCTCGAGAGTACGGTACCGCCAGTGAGTCGGCGCAGGGTGTACACCGTGAGTCCTGCCGACGCGGAAAGGGCGGTCAGTGAAAGTACCAGGCCCCACCACGGTCCGAAAAGGATGCCCGCCGCCAAAGTCCAGAAAGTCCGTGGAACCGGGAATAGCGTAAAGACCACGTAGCCTGCCCAAAAAGCGAGCGGAAACCACGGTCCCAGCGACTCAGCATAGGACCGCAGCTGAGCTAGGCTGGGGATATCCACCAGTAGTAAGAACGCCACCGCTAAGCCCGCCAGGAACAGGACACTGAGGAGATTGCGCCACCTTGCTCCGGGGGAGACTGCTCTGGGGGAGACTACTGGGGTGGTGCCAGCTCTGCCTGCGACCTCCGGAGGGTGGGCCGGGGTCGCTGGTTGTTCGGTCATTTTATTGATTCTACTTCCAGCGCTTAGGTATAAGGATTCCGGCGCGCAAGGTAGCCGGGATGTTGGAAAATCGCGAGTTTCAGGACTTCGACTGGAGTGGGTCAACGACACCCACGCTCCTTGTCTATATTTCACCGTGAATGTGGAAAGATAGAAACAAGCTGTGCTGCGATGGTGTGGCACGTTTTCGAGAGTGGAGGATTCCCAACATGCCTCGGTGTGTATTCAAGCCCAATCCAGACAAAGACGAGTACGTTGTCTGGTCTACATCCGGCGAAACCTATGTTTCTCCGCCGTTGAAACGCGCTGAGATGATTAACTACCACGCCCTGGTAAACACCAGAGCCAGCGTTTGCGAAGAAGCGCTTGGAAGGGCGGATCTGTCCGGGGCTAGCTGGGAAGACGACCGTTCCATATTTTGGGGAACCCAGCTTTTCTTGAGAAACGTGGGTGCCGGGGACCAGACCTACACTGGGTACTGCCGGTTTGAGGACTTAGGCGAGGTTGTCCGCGCTGTGGAAAGCCTCGATCATGACCTCCTGGAATCTTTAATCCAGGAAGTCCGGCATTAAATAGGCACTTCGGATATTTCGGGGCAAAGGGTTGGCGTGATGGGCGGAACCCGGCGCTTAGCTCTCAAAACCTTGGCTGGATAACATTAAACGCCATGTTGGGCCCGCCGGGGCTGGTGCAGGGGCGCTCACCGGGTGTTCAAGGGGCTGGCGTGTTCAAGGGGGCGTTCACCGGGAGCTTTGGGAAAATTGGGCCCACGAATTCCCGAAGAGCCCCCTTTCAACTCCGACCTTGGCTCCAACTCCGCGCCCTTGGCTCCAACTACGGACTGGGGGTGGAGAAATGCAAAATTCGGAACGCTGCCTTGACAGTGTTCCGAATTCATTTGGTGCCCGAGGGGGGACTTGAACCCCCACGTCCGTTAGTAGGACACTAGCACCTCAAGCTAGCGCGTCTGCCATTCCGCCACCCGGGCAGGGTTTTGTTCAGCCTTGCGGCTGGGCACTTGACTACAATAGCGCGCGGACCCCAAGCGCCACAAATCCCCACGTAGAAGGCCTTTAAGCGGTTGCTGACGCGGCAAGTTTGCCGGGCGTAGTTTGGGGAATGGGTAGCCTAGCGGCGCGGGATAGCGCAGATATTAAGAGAAAGTTGGACACGGGCCGCGATTTTTCCGGTATGAATATAGATATGACTGATTACGCACAAGATCCTCGTTTCCCTGGCCCTGATCCCTTCGCGGCCCTCCGGGACCTGCCCAGCTTCACGTTGAACTCGGATGATCTCCGCAACGGTGAAGAAATACCGGAGAAGTTCCGCGCACCGGAAAGCGTCTCCCCGCACCTGGCGTGGAGCGACCTACCAGAGGGCACCAAGTCCCTGGCCGTCTACTGCTTTGACCCCGATGCACCAACCGCCTCCGGTTTCTGGCACTGGGCAGCCTTCAATATCCCGGTTTCCGTCACGGAGCTGCCCACGGGAGCCGGTGCCAAGGAAGACCTTGGCATTGATGGGGTTATCAGCCTACGCAATGATTCCGGGCAAAAGACCCACTACGGTGCCAACCCGCCGGCGGAGCACGCACCGCACCGCTACCTCTACGTTGTCCACGCCGTGGATACCGAAACCCTAGACATTGACCCAGATTCCTCCGCAACTGTGCTGGGCTTTAACCTCCATTTCCACGCACTTGGGCGCGCCGTGCTGTGGGGCTGGTACGAAAACAATTAAGCTGTGTTTCTTCCAAGCTCCCACCGTCTAGCTTCCCAAGGTAGGTTGAAACCGCATGGCACAACGTTCTAAAACCCCCGCCCCCGCTCCCGCGCCCGTTCCTTTGGCGCTAAGGGTCGGTGGTGGTTTCATGGCCCTTGCCTTGGTTTTAATCATCTTTGGCGTCCTGTCAATTTTGGAAAACGGTTGGATGGGCGGGTTTGATGTCACCCCGCGCTTTGTGCTGATTGTCTGTGCGGCCGCTCTAGTTGGCGCGTTTGTTACCACCAGTACGGAGCAGCGTGGCTCGCGTTCGCAGGTAATAGGTCTGGCTGTTGCGCTGGTGCTATTGGTAGGCAGCCGTTTTGTTAGCGCTGACCCGCTGGTGATTACCGAACAGTACTGGATCTTCATGTACGCCGTGGCTGCTATCCTCTGCGCGCTGGTTCTCAGGCGCTCGCTTATGCCAAAAGCATAGGCCACCACAGCCCTGGGACCGGGGGAACTAAACCCCCACGTTGGGCAATTGTTGATGCTACTGCGCCCGGGGCAAACAGGACAGAAAAAGGGCTCCGCCGGTGCCGCTTGGCACGGGCGGAGCCTCTATTGGTGTTGCGGTGGTAGGGCGCGGGCAGTGCCCGGCTAGTCCTTCCACTCCAGTTGCGAACCAACCGCCTCGGAGATGTTGCTGAGGCCGTGGGCGCGGATTTGGGAAGCGATTCCGGTGTGGATGTCGCGGATCCAGTCCGGACCGCCGTAGATGAGCGGGGTGTAGCCCTGTAGAAGGGAAGCGCCGGAGGTAATCCTCTCCCAGGCTTGCTGTGGGGTGGAAATTCCCCCCACCGCAATCAATACCAGCCGTGTCCCTACGCGGCCGTGGAGGCGCCGGAGCACCTCCAAGGAGCGCTGGGCTACGGGAGCCCCAGAGATTCCGCCAGCACCCATTTCCGCCACTTCCTCCGCCGGGGTAGCTAACCCTTCCCGGGAGATGGTGGTGTTGGTGGCCACAATGCCGGCTAGCCCCAGCTCCAAGGCTAGGTCCGCCACGGCGTCCACGTCCTCATCGGAGAGATCCGGGGCAATCTTGACCAACACCGGAACCGAGGTTGATTCCTGCACGGCCTGGAGAATGGGGCGAAGGGACTCCACAGCCTGCAGATCGCGCAGACCGGGAGTATTTGGGGAGGAGACGTTGACCACCAGATAGTCCGCGAGGTTGCCCAGCAAGGTCGCGGAGGCCTTGTAGTTTTCCACCGCGTCCTCGGGCGCAACCACCTTGTTCTTCCCAATATTGATACCGATAACGTCCTGGTAGCGGCGGTTTTTAAGGTTCTTTGCTACCTCGTGTGCACCCGCGTTGTTAAAGCCCATGCGGTTGAGGATGGCCTTGTCGGCCGGCAGGCGGAACAAGCGGGGCGCTGGGTTACCTGATTGCGGCATGGCCGTGACCGTTCCTAGCTCCGCGTAGCCAAAACCAATGGCAGCCCACGCATCTGGTGCCGAGCCGTTTTTATCAAAACCGGCGGCAAGGCCCAGCGGGCGAGGGAAGTGGACTCCAAAAACCTCTTGAGCCAGGACCGGGTCGTGGACCGCGTTGACCTTCTCCAGGGCGCGGGTAACCGGGCCGGCAATCTGCAGGCCCTTGAGGCCGCCCGCGATGAGGGTGTGGATTTGCTCTGGTTCTAGGGTGAACATGGCTTTTAGTGCCAGCTGGTAGCCCTTGATACGCAGGTCGTGGAAATTCATGTGAGGTTCTTTCGGGATATCGGAAAATGTATAAAGCGGGAAAGACGGGAAGTGGCCAAGCGGAAAGCCCTAATCCAGCTGCGGATCAGTGACTAGCTGCAGGCCGTCGCCGGTGGCCGAGCCTAAGACAACAGTGCCTTTGTCTGTGACGGCCATAGTCCGGGCATCGGCAACAGTGGCTATACGGCCTTTATCCACCGGGACGCCGGTGGAAATTTCAAAAGCCTGGGCTTGATTGTTCTTCAAGTCAGACACCCACGCGAGCTGCCGGGAGGAATCCCAGGCGGCAGCCCACGGCTGGCCCGGGGCATTACCAAACTGGTGCAAGCGAACTACGTCCTGGGCGGTATAGATGGCCACCCTTTCGCCGAGGGCGTCGGAAGCCACAACCACGCCATGGTTGCCAGCGGAAATCTGCCCCACACCTTTGCCCACCCGCAGGCGGCCACCCTCCCGGGAGTTGCGCCAATCCAGGCTCTGGATGGTGGTGTCTTCTCCCCAGGTGCGCACCACGTTATCAACCCCGTCCGTGTTGTGGACCGCCACTAATTGATCAGTGGGTGCCGCAACGGAGAAGGTGTCCGTCTTCTCCCCGTTGAGGTAAACCGACACCGTGGCTTCCTGGTTGGAGCCAACAAAGATTTCCCCCGTGGAAAGCTGCGCCACGGCGGTGACGGGGAAGTCCTCATCAACCTCCAGCGTTGCCGGGCCGGTGCTGCCGGTGGTGGGAAAGCTGAGCAGCTTCTCCACGCAGGCCAGCCAGAACTTGTCACCGGAGGAGGTCAGGTCACCGCAGTTGGGGTCAATATCAAACTCCCGGGCTTGACCGGACTGCAACTGGCTGGGGGTTCCCACAACTAACGCGTCCGCAGTTCGCACGGCAACGGTGTCACCAGCAGCCTCCACGTCGATTACGGCGGGGAAGTCCACAACCTGGCCCGCAGGGGAGTCGGAGGCAGGAGACTGTACCGGCTGGGCGTTGCCCATGGACTCGATTTCCTGGCCGTGGAGCAAAGGATTAGTCCCGCAAGCGCTGAGGGTAAGTCCTGCAGATACCAGGCTAGCGGTTAGGATAAGGCTGCTTCTCAAAGAGTTCACGGCTGTTTAGTCTAGCAGCGTGTCGTGCCGCGTTTAACCCCGCGCCCCGGCAGCTAGTAGTGTGGCAAGGCGTGAATAGTGCAGCAGAATTGACCACGGACATGACCTGGCTTCAGGTCATCGTGTTATCGGTAGTCCAAGGACTAACTGAGTTTCTCCCCGTAAGCTCCTCAGGACACCTCCGGATTGTCTCAGAAATGTTTTGGGACAATGATGCCGGGGCGTCTTTTACCGCCGTCATCCAGCTGGGCACTGAGCTAGCCGTACTGGTGTATTTTGCCCCCATGATCTGGCAGATCCTCACCGGTTGGTTCCGGGGTGTTGTCAACAAGCAGCACCGGGGCCAGGACTACCGGATGGGGTGGATGGTTATTGCCGGCTCTCTGCCCATCGGCGTCATTGGACTGTTGTTCAAAGACGCAATCCGGGACGGCCTGCGCAACCTCTGGATAACCGCGTCCATGCTGATTCTGTTTTCGCTGGTGTTTATCATCGCTGAACGCACTGGAAAGAAGACCCGCAGCTTTGAAGAGCTGACCATGAAAGACGCCATCATCATGGGCCTATGCCAGTGCCTGGCCCTCATCCCCGGTGTCTCCCGCTCCGGAGGGACCATTTCCGGTGGCCTTTTCTTAGGGCTTGACCGTGAGGTTGCCACGCGCTTTAGCTTCCTGCTGGCCATCCCGGCGGTCCTGGCTTCGGGGCTATTTTCGCTTCCCGATGCCTTTTCGCCCACCGCTGGGCAGGCAGCCACGGGCCTGCAGCTGCTGGGCGGAACCGCCATCGCCTTTGTGATTGGCTACGCCTCTATTGCCTGGTTGTTGAAGTTCGTGGGCAACCACTCCTTCGAATGGTTTGCTGCCTACCGGATCCCGGTCGGCGTCATCGTCATGATTTTGCTGGCAACCGGGGTCCTGCAGCCGCTGTAGGATTAATGCCCTAAGCACCCTACTTGGGCTGTGCCGGCAACGCCGCTGCGGCCACTGACCCGAAACATCTGTTAAGACATAAGGTGGAAAGACTACATGCACTCCTGGCCCGTCCCGCAGTACCTGCCCGTTGCTGGGGAACCCGTGACGTTGCGCCTCTACGACGGCGCCGATAAGAAGGTGGCCCAGGTCCGCCCGGAGGGGCAGACCGCCGGCATGTACGTCTGCGGGATCACTCCCTACGACTCGACCCACTTGGGCCATGCCGCGACCTACCTCACCTTTGACCTCATCTACCGCATACTCTTGGACAACGGCTTTGACGTCCACTACGTCCAAAACGTCACTGATGTCGATGATCCCTTGTTCGAACGCGCGCAACGCGACGGCGTGGACTGGCGGGAGCTGGGGGATTCCCAGATAGACCTCTTCCGCTCCGATATGGAGCTGCTGGAGGCCTTCCCACCGCAGGACTACGTGGGGGCCATCGAGTCCGTAGATGAGGTAGTAGATCTGGTGGGCAAGCTCTTAGAAAATGGTTCCGCCTACGTCGTCGATGACCCTCAATACCCGGACATCTACGCCTCCGTGTCTGCAACGGCCCAGTTTGGCTACGAATCCAACTACGACCGCGCCCAGATGGAGGAGTTCTTCCGCGAGCGCGGTGGTGACCCGGAGCGTGCCGGTAAGCGCGATGCCCTAGACGCCCTCATCTGGCGCGCTCACCGCGAAGGCGAACCCGCGTGGGATTCGCCTTTTGGCCCGGGCAGGCCCGGTTGGCACGTGGAGTGCGCCGCCATCGCTGCCAATAGGTTGGGCCCAAATTTCTGCATTCAGGGCGGCGGGTCCGATTTGAAGTTCCCCCACCACGAGTTCTCCGCCGCCCACGTGGAGGCGGCCTATGGCCAGCCCCGGATGGCGGACTTTTACGTTCACACTGGGATGATCGGGCTAGATGGGACCAAGATGTCCAAGTCTTTGGGCAACCTGGTTTTTGTTCATAAGCTAGTGGAGCAAGGGGTCCGCCCCGCAGCTATCCGCCTGGCCCTGTACGAGGGCCACTACCGGGCGGACCGCGAGTGGTCGGATGCCGTGCTAGCGCGCGGGCAACAACGCTTGCAGGGCATTGAGCAGGCCCTACGGAACCCGGGCGGCGTTGCTGCAGCGCAAGAGCTAGTGGCGCAGATACGCCGGCACCTAGCTAATGATTTGGATACCCCGGCGGTACTAGCGGCCATTGACCAGTGGGTAGAAAATCCCCGGGGCAAGGACAGTCCAGAGGCAGCGGATCTGGTGGCAAAGGCGCTATATTCGCTTTTGGGTGTGCGTACTTTCGCGGTTTAGGGAACAATAGGGGGCATGAGCATTCGCGCCGATTTCCAGCCCACTGTAGATGAATTCATCTCCAACCTAGAAAGCTTCTCCACCGGGGACTACCTTAAGCCCGAGGAAAAGGAATTCTGGGACCAACCCTTTGATCCTAAGGTTCTTCCCGAGCTGCGCAAGATACTTGAGCGCATGCTCGACGGGTTTGACCAGGTCCCAGCTGACCCGGATGGTGAAACCCTGGCAAAAGCCGTCCAGCGCCACATCAACGAGCTCGAGAAGTTCAACGCCAAGAACGCCGACGCCGTGATTGAGCCGGAGGAAAAAGAAGAACTCAATCTGCTTATTCACGACGCTGCCGCTGCCACCGGTGCCGACGAAGAAGCGCTCAATAGTCTCCCCGAATTTGAGTAACCAGCCCATGAGTCTGGATTCGAAGCACGACTCTGGCAGTCTTAGACCGAGTGAGCAACGCGGCTCTGGCAGTCATGGCTCGAGTGGGCAGCACGGCTCTGGCGCTACAGGCCCGTGCGTAACCGGTTCCGGGTCCAAGGAATGCAGGCACCCCGCAGCCATCTTCTGGGACATGGACGGAACGCTTACCGACTCAGAGCCACTGTGGGAGAAGGCAACGTACTACCTCTCATCTTTGCTTGGGCGGGAGCTGACCCCGGAAGTCCGGGAACGGACTGTTGGCGCGACCTTTGACACCACCTTCGCAATTTTGGCCGAATACGCCGGTTACATCCCGAAACCGGGGGACCGCGAATTCTACCGGGAAAAAATGTTTGACCACGTCAAACAGTCTTTCGCGCGGAACTCTGCGGTGTTCCCGGGAGTAAAGGAGCTGCTTAACCAGCTGCGCAGTGATGGAATCCCCATGTTGATTACCACCAATACCCAGCGCGCTGTGGCCCAGCCCGTCATCGAAGATATAGGCAGTGACTTCTTTATTGACACCATCTGCGGGGATGAGGTCCCGGTGGGAAAGCCCGCCCCGGACATGTATTTAGAGGCCGCGCGGCGGGTTGGCCACCACCCAGGTGACTGCCTGGTATTCGAGGATTCCTTTAATGGGATGCAAGCAGCCGTCAGTGCCGGCTGTGTGACCATTGGGCTGCCGGCGGATCCCACCGCACCGCTTCCGGTTGGTGCTGTAGCAATTAGCCGGTTTACTGACCAGGCGGGTTCCGGAAAGGTTCACCTAGCGGGAGTGGACAAAGAAGACCTCTACCAGTGGTTTTCTGCTCTCAGGTGCCGCTGAAACAACCCGGCAGGGATGGTGTGGTTGCGCGAGGCAACGAATTCAATTGGTGTGTAGTCGCGCGACCCATAGGGTGTAGTGCAATAATGAGCAGTTGTGAAGAACTTTGAAGAACTATTCCAGGAGTTATCGGCCAAAGCCGAAACCCGCCCGGCCGGGTCCGGCACCGTTGCAGCGCTAGACAAGGGCGTGCATTTCCTAGGCAAGAAAATCATTGAAGAAGCCGGTGAGGTCTGGATTGCCGCTGAGTATCAGTCAGATGCTGAACTCGCGGAAGAGATGTCGCAGCTTATCTACTGGCTACAAGCCATGATGGTAAAGCGCGGGCTCAAACCCGAAGACCTCTACAAGTACCTTTAAACCCAAGGAATCGAGTACAACAGCAGCATGGAAAATGAAGCAAGCTTGATAAAAATCGCGGTTCCCAACAAGGGGTCGCTCTCCGAAGCGGCGGTAGAGATTTTATCTGAGGCCGGTTATAAGGGACGCGGTGCCAGCAAGTCCCTCAACACTATTGACAAGGCCAATGGGATTGAGTTTTTCTTCCTTCGGCCCAAAGACATAGCCATCTACGTTTCCTCGGGCGTGTTGGATATGGGGATCACCGGAAGGGACTTGGCAGCCGATTCCCGGGCCGAGGTAGACGAGGTTTTGACCCTCGGGTTTGGCGGTTCCACCTTCCGCTACGCCTCGGTGGCGGGGCAGGAATGGTCAGTGGAAAAGCTCGCCGGAAAAACCATCGCCACGTCCTATCCCAACCTGGTCCGCGATGATTTAGCGCGAAGGGGGATTGCGGCCAAGGTCATAAGGCTTGACGGGGCGGTAGAGATCTCCATCCGCCTGGGCGTAGCTGACGCCATCGCTGACGTGGTTTCCACCGGCGCAACGCTGCGTCACCAGGGCCTTGAGCCCTTCGGCGAGCCCATCATTGGCTCTGAAGCGGTGGTGATTAAGCGGGCAAACGTAAAGCCTTCCCCTCGGGAGGAAGTCATCCTAGGGCGCATCCGGGGAATCCTTAACGCGCGCCACTACCTCATGTTGGACTTCAACGTAGCGCAGGAGCAATTAGACGAAGCCTCCGCAATTGCCCCCGGCATGTCCGGTCCCACCGTCTCCCCGCTGGCTCGTAAGGGCTGGGTGGCGGTACGGGCGATGGTTCCGCGCAAACAAGCCAATCAGGTGATGGACGAACTTTTTGCTTTGGGTGCGGAAGCCATCCTGGCTTCTGAGTTGCGCATAGCCCGCATCTAGCATCTCCGGTTTTTAACTAAGAACCTATAGAAAATCCCCGTTTCAGGGGTATTTCCAAAGAAATCTGCATGGGTGTAGTACAAGCCGTTACCATGGTGGTGACGCCTGCCCGAGGCTGGGCGTGAAGAATATTTCTCAACGCATTGTAGATAAGGAGTCACACACCATGGCAAAGACCTCCAAGAAGTCCACCACTGGTTCCAGCAAGACCACGAAGGGCGGCTCCGCCGCGAAGAAGGACGAAAACGGCAAGCCCCAGGACATTGACGCGGCCTCCATCACCGAGGCCATCGAAAAGCGCGGCAACTCCGCACGCGCCAACGTGGCCGGCGGGGAAGGCAAACCCGTAGCCTCGGGCAAGACCCGCACGGAAACTGACCTGTTGGGGGACCTGGACGTTCCTGCGGACGCCTACTACGGCGTACACACGGTACGCGCCATGGATAACTTTAAGATCTCCTATGTCACCATCAACACCATCCCTGACTTCATCCGCGGCATGGTGCAGGTGAAGAAAGCCTGTGCAATGGCCAACCGCCGCCTGCACGTCTTGCCAAAGAAGAAGGCGGAAGCCATCATCTGGGCCTGCGACCAAATCCTCGAGGAAGGCCGTTGCATGGACCAGTTCCCGCTGGATGTCTTCCAAGGTGGCGCCGGAACATCCCTAAACATGAACACCAACGAGGTCGTAGCCAACCTGGCGCTTGAGTACCTGGGGGAGGAGAAGGGCACGTATGACGTCATCAACCCCAACGATGACGTCAATATGTCCCAGTCCACCAATGACGCCTACCCCACTGGCTTCCGCCTGGGCCTGTATTCCTCAATCGACTCCCTCATCGAGCGCATTGATGAGCTGCAGTCCGCCTTTAACACCAAAGGCAACGAATTCCAGGACATCTTGAAGATGGGCCGCACGCAGTTGCAAGACGCCGTCCCCATGACGCTCGGAGATGAGTTCAAAGCCTTTGCCCACAACCTCCAAGAAGAGCAAGCCATTCTGCGGGACGCGCAACAGCGCTTGTTAGAGATCAACCTGGGCGCCACCGCCATTGGTACCGGCGTCAACACCCCGGCTGGGTACCGCCATCAGGTCACCGCAGCCCTGGCTGAGGTCACCGGGCTAGACATCCGCTCCGCCAGCGACTTGATTGAGGCCACCTCTGACTGCGGCGCATACGTGCTGCTGCACTCGGTCATCAAGCGTGCGGCCATGAAGCTGTCCAAGATTTCCAATGACCTGCGTCTGCTGTCTTCTGGCCCCCGCGCCGGCCTTAATGAAATCAACCTGCCAGCCCGCCAGGCTGGTTCCTCCATCATGCCGGGTAAGGTCAACCCGGTTATCCCGGAGGTAGTCAACCAGACCTGCTTTAAGATCTTTGGCAATGACCACGTGGTCACCATGGCTTCTGAGGCCGGGCAGCTGCAACTCAATGTGATGGAGCCGGTCATCGGTGAGGCACTTTTCCAGTCCATCCGCATCATGGGCAACGCCGTGGACACGCTGCGTGAAAAGTGCGTAGTGGGCATTACCGCTAATGCTGATGTGTGCCGCGCTTACGTGGACAACTCCATCGGAATTGTGACCTACCTCAACCCGTTCATCGGCCACCACAACGGTGACCTGATTGCCAAAGAGTCCCTGGAGACGGGCAAGGGCGTCCGCGAGCTGGTGCTGGAGAAGGGCTTGCTTGATGAGGAGACGCTCAACAAGGTGTTGAGCGTGGAAAACCTCATGCACCCGGAGTTCCGCGGCCAGCTGTTCATCGACGAATAGCCTCCGCCTCCCGGTGAGGCTGCCTCCGGGGCCGCCGCCTCTGGTGTCGCTGCCTTTGGGGCTGCCGCCGGGAATCGTTTCCTCGTTAAGGGCCTGAGCCACTGCAGTGGCCAGGCCCTTTTCGCTTGCCTTGCCGCCCCTGCGGCCCCAAGTTCCGGGGTGGGCCAGGCGGGGTGGAACCGAACTTAAGGGGATCCCCCGGGGGAAAGAAGGTGTAATACCACACAAACGGGTGCAAAACCCGTGTCCGAATTATTTGTTTGGCTGGGAAAGTGGGAAAATTGGAGGCGAAGGACGGTGAGAGAAGTCCGTCCACGTTGTTGGTGAGAAAGTGAGTTTCCTATGGTTTTTCTCCATATAGCCATCGTTTTACTAGCCATCTACCTGGGAGCCAGGCTAGGGGCCATTGGCATCGGGCTAGCTGGTGGCCTGGGCGTTCTAGCGCTTGGTGCCACCGGTGTCCCAGTCAACCGCGAGGACATTCCCTTTGATGTCATTGCCATCATCATGACCGTCATCGCCGCCATCGCCGCTATGCAGCGGGCCGGGGGAATGGACTACCTGGTGTACCTGGCGGAGAAGTTTCTGCGGAAAAATCCCCGGCGCGTAACCTTCTACGCGCCCGTGGTTACTTGGCTGATGACAGTCCTGGCGGGTACGGGGCACACCGCCTTTTCCACACTGCCGGTCATCGTTGAGGTTGCCAAAGAGGGCAAGGTGCGGCCCTCGCGCCCGCTCTCGGTAGCTGTTGTAGCCTCTCAGATGGCTATTGTGGCCTCCCCAATATCCGCTGCGGTGGTCTTTATGGCCTCCGCCCTGGAACCCTTGGGCGTGGGCTACTTGCAGCTTTTGGCGGTGTTGATTCCGGCCACGTTCCTGTCTATATTCCCTGCTGCCTGGGTGGCCAACCGGTCTGGGGTGGAGCTTAGCGACGACCCCGTGTATCAAGACCGCCATCGCCGCGGCCTGGTCAAGGAACCTAACACGCAGGGCTACTCCCCGCAGCCGGGGGCAAAGGCCTCTGTGGGGATCTTCGGCGTAGCCATCGTCGTGGTGATGGCCTGGGCAACGCTGATTTCCGATCAGGTGGGCTTAGTTGCTGAACCTATGTTGCCGCGCAATGAGGCCATTATGACGATCATGCTTTCCGCCGCAACGTTGATTGTGCTTCTGACCAAAATACCGGCGGCTGATCTGCTCAACACCCAGGTCTTTAAGTCCGGCATGTCGGCGTCCATGTGCGTGCTGGGCGTTGCCTGGTTGGGCACCACTTTGATTAATCACTACCTGGACAGTATTGATGCCATAGCCGGCAGCGTGCTGGAAACCTCACCGTGGTTGCTAGCCGTTGTCCTTTTCTTCGCAGCTGCTTTGCTTTACTCCCAGGCGGCCACCGCCAAGGCACTCATGCCGGCAGCTTTGGCACTGGGGGTATCACCACTTACCGCCGTTGCGGCTTTCCCGGCAGTGTCCGCGCTATTTGTGCTTCCTACTTACCCCACGCTGCTGGCAGCTGTGGAGATGGATGACACCGGGTCTACCCGGATTGGCAAGGCCGTGTTTAACCACCCATTCCTGGTTCCGGGCGTAGTGTCAATTGCCACCTCGGTGATGCTGGGCTACGTCCTAGGGGCTGTGTTGATCTAATCCCGGGGACTAAAGCTGTCTAGTCGGTCCTGGCCAGGGGGTGACCGCCCCCGGCCGGATAGGCGCGGCCGCAGAAAAACCCTGGCGAGTTCGTCCGGTCCCGCGCTAGGCTAGGGGTATGACTAAACAGCCTTCAGATGTAGAAATTGCCCAAGCTCACACTCTTGAGCCGATTGCGGACATTGCCGCCAAAGCCGGTATCCCCGAAGCAGCCCTCATGCCTTATGGCACCAATAAGGCCAAAGTAGACATCACCAAGATAGGTGACCTTTCCCAAGCCAAGGGCAAGGTGGTCCTGGTCACCGGCGTTTCACCCACGCCGGCCGGGGAGGGCAAATCCACCACGCTCATTGGGTTGACGGATGCGCTGGCTAATTTGGGCCACAACGCCATTGTGGCTTTGCGCGAGCCCTCACTGGGCCCGGTTATGGGCATTAAGGGGGGCGCGGCCGGTGGCGGCTACTCCCAGATTGTGCCCATGGAGGACATCAACCTGCACTTTACTGGTGACTTCCATGCCATCACCGCCGCCAATAACACCCTGGCCGCCATGATTGATAACCACATCCACCAGGGCAACCAGCTGGGCATTGATCCGCGTCGTGTGACCTGGCACCGCTGCCTGGACGTCAATGACCGCGCGTTGCGCACCGTGGTTACTGGACTGGGCGGGCCCGCCCACGGCGTGCCGGCGCAAACTGGCTTTACCATTACGGCGGCTTCGGAGATCATGGCCATCCTGGGCCTGGCAACTGACCTGGAGGATCTGCGCAAGCGTTTGGGTGATATCACGGTGGGCTATACCTATGACCAAAAGCCAGTGACTGCCCGGGAGCTTAACGCGGAGGGCGCGCTGACCGCGCTCATGCGTGACGCCCTACACCCCAACCTGGTGCAGACCTTGGGCGGTACGCCCGCGTTTGTTCACGGTGGTCCCTTTGCCAACATCGCCCACGGCTGTAACACCTTGCTGGCCACCAAGACCGCGCAGCTATTCGGTGACATTGTGCTCACGGAGGCCGGCTTTGGCGCGGACCTAGGCGGGGAGAAGTTTATGGATATCAAGGCCCGCTTTGGTGACCTGGACGTGGCCGGCGCGGTAGTGGTGGCCACTATCCGTTCCCAGAAGTACAACGGTGGCCAGGCGCGGGAGGACCTAACTACGGAGAACCTGAAGGCGCTGAGAAAGGGCGTTGTCAACCTGGAGCGCCACGTGGAAAACCTGCGTAAGTTTGGCGTACAGCCGGTGGTAGCGCTCAACAATTTCTGGTCGGACACAGACGCAGAACGGGAGTTCATGCGCGATTGGGCCAAGGACTTTGGCGTGGCGCTGGAATTCTCCGACGTCTGGGCCAAGGGTGGGGCAGGCGCCACGGACCTGGCCAAGGCGCTGCTAGAGAACTTGAGCGAAGGCACCTCCAAGCAGCTCTACGACCCAGCCCAGGGCGTGGAGGCTTCCATTGAGACTATTGCCACAGAGATTTACCGCGCCGAGCGGGTGGAGTATAGCTCCAAGGCACTCAAGGATCTTAAGTACATTAAGGACAACGGCTGGGATAACTTCCCGGTGGTCATCTCCAAGACCCAGTATTCGTTCAGCGATGACCCTGCCCAGCTGGGGGCGCCAGAGGGGCATGTGCTGCATGTCCGTGAATTGCAGACCCGCACCGGTGCCGGCTTTGTCGTGGTGCTCACTGGTGACGTGATGACCATGCCGGGCTTGCCCAAGGTCCCTTCAGCCAACAACATTGACGTGGACAAAGACGGGGTTATTTCCGGGTTGTTCTAGGGCCCATTCCGCCACGCGCGCCCTTTTCACCGGTGGCGGAAGGGGCGTGTGGTGGGCGGCGGCTGGTGGGAGGGCACTCCCGCCCGGGCCGGGCGCGGGTGCTTTGATGTCCAGCTGATTTAGCTTAGAGCTGCAGAGTCAGCTACAGATCCCGGCCACCCGGGGTAGTCGGGTGGGGTGCCACCAAAAGCCGGGCATAGGTGTTGGAAGGAACACCAGTTACATAGGTTGTTCTTCTTGGGGCGGAAGTCACCGGCCTTGCCGTCGCTTTCTATCTTTTGCCATAGCTGTCCCAGGTCCCTCTCAAAGTATTCCAGCTCCTCCCGGGTGGTGTGAAGAAACATTGAGTCAAGAACCTTCAGATACATCAGGCGCAGTTGGGCGGGGATAACCCCAAACAACCGCCAGTAGACCAGCGCGTAAAAACGCATCTGGAACTGCGCCTCTGCGGAAAACCGGGGCGGTGGTTTCTTGCCCGTCTTGTAGTCAACTACCCGTACCTCACCGGTGGGGGCTATGTCTACGCGGTCTATGAAACCCCGGACGGGAACCCCATTGGGCAGCACGGCCTCAAGGGCCATCTCACACTCATGGGCGTCAAAGCCTTGCGGATTTTCCATCTCAAAGTACCCGCGCACTAAGCGCCAGGCGTCGTTGAGGAATTCTGGGGTGTCTGGCGGCGGGACTAGCTGGTGTAGCTCATCATCGGCTGCCAGCATCTTGTCCCACTCTGGCTTGATGAAGGACACGGCGGTGGCAAAGGTGCGTTGCTCGCGGGCTAGTTTATGAGTTTCCTCCAGTACCGCGTGGACTAGGGTACCTTTCACTTGGGCCACGCTCTTGGGTTCCGGGATGCGGTCTATGGCCCGCAACCGGTAGCGTAGCGGGCATTGCTGATAGTCACTGGCCCGGGAGGGGGACAGTGCCAGGGGACGGGTGGTAGGAATCTGAGCAGAAGTCATGGTGGCTTTAAGCCTATCGCGCCAAGCAAATCACCGGTATCTTCGCCAAGCGTTGGAAAACATGGCAAGCTGGATATATGACTGATTTCAATTCTGATGCCATAGCCAATGCCAAGGACTTAATCGACTTTATCGCCGCCTCACCCTCTAGCTATCACGCTGCCCGTGAGGTGGGCCGGCAGCTGGATGAGCTGGGGTTTTCCCGCCAGTATGAGGATCAAGAGTGGTCAGCTACCCCTGGTGGCCATTACCTTATCCGTGGGGGCGCGGTGGTTGCCTGGTATGTGCCCGAGGGGGCTTCTGCTGGGTCCGGTTTCCGGATTGTGGGCTCCCACACGGACTCCCCGGGTCTGGCACTCAAGCCCAACCCGGATTTTCAGTCCCATGGTTGGCAGCAGGTGGCGGTGGAGGTCTACGGTGGTGCGCTGCTGCATACCTGGTTTGACCGCGAGCTCACGGTGGCGGGTCAAGTCATCACCACTGACGGGCGGCAGCATTTGGTCTCTACCGGCCCTATCCTCCGGTTGCCTTCGCTGGCCATTCACTTATACCGGAAGGATGAGTTTAAGCCGGAACGCCAGGCCCACATGCAGCCGGTGCTCACCGTGGGCCAGCCCGAAGCCAGTGTGCTTTCGGTGATTGGCCAGCAGCTGGGCGTGGAACCTGGGGATATCTCAGCGTTCAACTTGATTACTGCGGATGCCGCACGAGGTGAGGTTTTTGGCACCGGTGAACCTTTCGTCGCTGCGGGCCGCATGGACAACCTCACTTCCGTCCACGCCTCCTTGCAGGCTATGAAGCAGGCTAGCCAGGTGCAGCATGAGGATGTGCTGGTCATGGCGGCATTCGACCATGAAGAGGTGGGGTCAAGCTCGCGCTTTGGTGCTGGCGGGCCCATTCTGGCGGACGTGCTGGCACGCACGGGCCGTGCTTTGGGCGCCAATGAGGAGCAACGGCACCAGATGTACGCGCGGTCAAGCTGTGTTTCTGCCGATGCCGCCCATTCGGTCCACCCCAACTACGCCGGCAAGCACGACCCTTCCCACCACCCTGTCATGGGTCAGGGGCCGGTCACCAAGGTCAACAACAACTTGCGCTACGCCTCTGACGCCACCACCGTGGCACTTTGGGAAAAAGCCTGTGCTAAGGCCAATGTGCCCGTGCAGCGCTTTGTAGCTAATAACGATGTCCCGTGCGGGTCAACCATTGGCCCCATCACGGCCACCCGGCTGGGCATAGACACCGTGGATGTCGGGGTGCCCATGTTGTCCATGCATTCTGCCCGGGAGATGGTGGGCGCGCGGGACCAACTTTGGTTAACCCAGGCTATTGCGCAATACTGGACTAGCTAGAAACCCCTTTTTTCTGCCTTCCCGCTGCCGGTGCATAGTCACTGCGGGGCGGGGAAAGGGGGAAAGACCCCGCAAGTTTTATAGAAGAAGGGAACCCTCCCATGGCCTATTCCGGCCCTTTCCACTATGGTGACCGAGTTCAGCTCACCGATGCCAAACGCCGTCACTACACCCTGGTCCTGGAAGAAGGCGGTCAGTTTCACTCGCACAAGGGGATCATCAATCACGATGACATCGTGGGCAAAGACGAGGGATCAGTTATTGACTCCACCATGGGGTCTTCTTTCCTGCTTTTCCGCCACCTGCTGGTAGACCACGTTCTATCCATGCCGCGTGGGGCGCAGGTCATCTACCCCAAAGACGCCGCCCAAATCCTGGTGGAAGGCGATATCTTTATGGGAGCTAGGGTCTTTGAGGCCGGTGCCGGATCTGGTGCCCTTTCTATGTCCTTGCTGCGCGCGGTGGGGCCGGAAGGCCAGGTATTTTCCTATGAAATCCGTGAGGATCACCTGGAGTACGCGGTCAACAACGTCAAGGAATACTTCGGCGAGCAGCCCGCGTGGTGGAGCCCCCGCCTGGGAGACTTGGGCGAGGTCACCACGGAGGATCTGGGCGGGCCTGTAGACCGCGTCATCTTGGACATGTTGGACCCCTGGGAGTACCTGGACCAGGTCCGCGATATCTTGATTCCTGGTGGCGTCTTTATGACCTACGTGGCCACCGTCCCGCAGCTGATGAAGGTGATGGAAGGTATTCGTGAAACCAAGTCCTTCACCGAGCCTAAGGCGTGGGAGTCCCTGGTGCGCGAGTGGAAAGTGGAGGGCCTTGCTACCCGCCCTGAGCACCGTATGAACGCGCATACGGCTTTTCTCATCTGGACCAGGCGGCTCGCGGACGGTGTCACCCCGCCGCGCCCGCAGCGCCGCGCCCGCAAGTAGGGCTTGAATGCCGGTGGTCGGCGGGGAGAGTCCGGCTGCGGAGAAGTAACCTCCGCCAGATTAAGCGTGTCCTAACTTCTAAGCTAGAGTGTAGGCATGAGCGAAGTTCCCCAACTCAAACGGCAAGTAGAGCAGCTATCAGCCCGCAACACCAAGCTCGCTGGGCTTTTGCAGCAGTCACGGGCCAAGCTCGGAGAACTAGCTAGTGAGCTCAACGAACTTGCTGAGCCCGCCTCTACCTACGGTGTGTTCCTGTCCTACGCGCCTACCCGCAGCGGTGACGGCGTGAGCCGGGACGCTGAGGTCTTTGCCAATGGACGCCGCATGCGCTTGAAGATCTCTCCGCAGGTTGAGCCGGACTCCTTGCAGCCGGGCCAGCTACTCCGGCTGGGTGATGGCCTGGTGGTAGTGGAAGGCTGTGGCCGGGAAAACACGGGCGCGCTAGCCTCTGCAGTGGAACTGGTTTCCTGCGACCGCGTCATAGTCACCACCGCCTCGGGGGAGGAGCACGTGGTACTGCTCGCGCAGCCTTTGCGGGGCAGCGTTAGCGCGGGAGATACCCTCCTGGTGGATGTCAAGGCCGGTCTCGCTTTTGAAATAATCGACAAAACGGAAGTCGCCCAGCTTTCGCTGGAGGAAGTCCCGGACGTTGACTTTGCGGACATCGGCGGTTTGGACGCCCAGATCTCCCAGATCCGCGACGCGGTGGAACTGCCGTTTACCCATCCGGAGCTCTACCGGAAATTTGACCTAGAACCTCCCAAGGGCGTCCTGCTATACGGGCCTCCCGGCTGCGGCAAGACTCTCATCGCTAAAGCCGTGGCTAACTCCTTGTCCCAGTCCTTGGGCGCGGATGAGCCCAGTTACTTCATTAATGTCAAGGGCCCGGAGCTGCTGAATAAGTTTGTGGGGGAGACCGAAAGGCGGATCCGCCTTATCTTTGAACGCGCGCGAAACCTGGCCAGCCAGCCGGGAAACCGCCCCGTGGTGGTGTTCTTCGATGAGATGGAATCCATCTTCCGCACCAGGGGTTCAGGCGTGAGTTCCGATATGGAAACCACCGTGGTCCCGCAGCTTCTCACCGAGCTAGACGGCGTGGAGGACATGCACAACGTCATTGTCATTGGTGCCACTAACCGTGAAGAACTCATCGACCCGGCCATCATGCGTCCCGGCCGCTTGGACATCAAGATCCGCGTCAACCGCCCCAATAAACGCGACGCCCGGGACATCTTCGCCCGGCATTTCGACGTATCCGTCCCCCACGCCGGCCCCTTGGACAGCCTCATTGACGGCGCCGTGGAGGAACTCTACGCGGACCGCCCATTCGTGGAGCTGGTTTTCGAAGACGGCAGCACCCGGGTCCTGCATTACCGCGACTTTGTCTCCGGGGCCATGATTGCCAACATCATCTCCCGCGCCAAGAAATTAGCCATCAAAGAATCCATCAGCAGCGGTTCTAGCGCCAGCCTGAAATCCACTCACCTGAGCCAGGCCATAGCGGCCGAACAGGCCGAAAGCGAGCACATCCCTACCTCCACTAACCCGGAGGAGTGGGCAAAAATCCAGGGTGGCTCCGGCGGAAACCGCAAGGTGGCGGCAGTCAACCAGTTAGGTTTTAGGAGCAGCTCGTGGCACGCATAAAACCCCGTTTTATTGGCACCGAAACCGAGTACGGGATCGTGTGCCCCCAGGACAAATCCCTATCACCGATAGTCACCTCCACTCACGCCGTGGTGGGGTACGCCGCCATGCATACCTCCGCCCGCGCGCGCTGGGATTTCGCTGAGGAACACCCCTTGCGGGACTCCCGCGGTTTCGATCTCAAACGCTATTCCACCGTCCCGGTGGTAGACCCCAACGCCATGGGGGTAGCCAATGTAGTAACTCCTAACGGCGCACGCTTTTACGTGGACCACGCCCACCCGGAATATTCCTCTCCGGAGTGCGCCACCGCATGGGAGGCCATGGTCTACGACGCCGCGGGGACCGTCATCTCCCGGCAGGCAATGGACGCCGTGGCGCAGCTTTATGAACAGGAAACCAGCGTGCTTTCCGGGCATGAGCCCTGCCCGCCCCTGAGCTTTTATAAAAACAACGTGGACGGCAAAGGTGCGTCCTACGGCAGCCACGAAAATTACCTTTACTCCCGGGACACGGACTTTGACCTGCTTGCACAGTCCCTTATTCCCTTCTTTGTGACCCGCCAGGTAGTAACCGGTGCCGGCAGGGTGGGACTGGGACCTGATGGCGATGAGCCGGGTTTCCAGATCTCCCAGCGGGCGGACTACATTGAGCAGGAGATTTCTCTGGAAACCACCCTCAACCGGGGCATTATTAATACCCGGGATGAGCCGCACGCGGAATCCTCCCGCTTTGGACGCCTCCACGTCATTGTTGGTGACGCCAATCTTTCACAAACCTCCAACTTGCTCAAGTTGGGTATGACCTCCCTAGTCATGGACGCTATCGAGGAAGGCGTGGACTTCAGTGACCTGAAGCTCGCTGACCCGGTCGGTGATATCAAGCGGGTGAGCCGCGACCTCACACTCACCGTGCCCCTGCAGCTTAAAGATGGCCGCAGCCTAACTGCGCTGGAGATTTTGGCCGCCTACCGGTCCAGGATCTGCGAGGATGACGCCGATCAAAGGATTTTGTCCGCTTGGGACGAGGTGGTGGGAATCCTGGCCGGCAACCCACTTGAGGCTGCCCATCTCCTTGATTGGGTTGCCAAATACCGCCTGGTTAAGGGCTACCTAGACAGGGGAGTAGCGCCCACTGACCCTAGGTTGGGTGTCATTGATATCCAGTACACCGACCTCAACCCGCACAAGTCACTCTACGAAGCCCTTACCCGCAAAGGACAGATGCGGCAATTGGTGGACGCCCAAACGGTTGCCACGGCCGCAGCCATTCCCCCCACCAGTAGCCGCGCCTATTTCCGCGGCCGGGTGGCGGAGCGGTTTGGCGACAACGTTTTCGCTTCCAACTGGCAAAACGTGACCCTACGCGTGGGGAACAGGTTTGCCGTGTTTAGGCTCAATGAGGTAGACGCTCTTACCCAACCGGCGGTTGTCAGCGCACTAGATGAGGCCCGCGGCGTAGAGGACCTACTCGCACGGCTGGCCGGCGCGGGAATTGAACCGGAATATAGCTTGTAGGCCCCACGTGCTACCGGGATCCTCAAAGCTCCGGTCAGTGTCACGCCACCAAAATTTCACAGCCCTATTGACCACCAAAACCTAAAACCCCAAAACCGCACAACCAGCTAGCGAGAAGTTAGCTACACACAGATAAGGAGTCTTATGACTGGCAAACAATCACAGGTACACGGAACCGGTGCCAGGGACGCAAACGAGGACAGCACCGAGGCCCAGGCTGGGCAGGTTCAGTTCAGCGTGGCCGGCACTGATGACCTACTCGATGAGATTGACGGGTTGTTGGAAAATAACGCTGAGGAATTTGTCCGCTCCTATGTCCAAAAGGGTGGACAGTGAGCGTATTTTACCGGCGCATTATGGGAGTGGAGACTGAGTACGGGCTTATTGCGGCTCCACCTCCGCGCCAGCGCCAGTTAGCGCCCGATGAACTAGCCCGCGTGCTATTTTCGCCGGTAGTGCGGGAATATTCTTCTTCCAATATCTTCTTGGACAACGCCTCCCGGCTCTACCTGGACGTGGGCTCACACCCAGAGGTGGCCACGGCGGAATGTGACAGTTTGTCGCAATTGCTGGCCTATGAGCGCGCCGGGGATGAGGTCGTAGATGAATTGGCCCAGACCGCTGAGCATGCCCTTCCCGGGAGCAGAGTTTACCTGTTTAAAAACAACGTGGACTCCGCCGGAAACTCCTACGGTTGCCATGAGAATTACCTGGTGGGGCGCAACATAGTCTTGAGGGAGTTGGGGCGCGCTATCCTACCGTTCCTGATTACCCGCCAGCTAATTTGCGGTGCCGGAATGATAGCCCCGGCTAAGGGGGACCAACCTGCCCAGTTCTTGCTGTCCCAGCGCGCGGACCAGGTGTGGGAGTCGGTGTCCTCAGCCACCACGCGTTCGCGGCCTATCATCAACACACGGGACGAACCCCACGGTGACTCGAAACGGTTCCGCCGCATGCATGTCATCATCGGGGATTCCAATATGGCCGAGCCCAGTTTTGCCCTCAAAGTGGGCAGCATGCTGCTCATGGTGGAGATGATCGAGGCGGGGTTTGACTTACCCGACCTGGAAATCGATGAACCCATTGTCCAACTGCGCCGCATTGCCAGGGATGAGACGGGACGCGTGGAGCTTCCTCTTAGCCGCGGCGGAACCACCACACCGTTGGCAGTCCAAACTGCACTCTACGAATGTGCCGGAAAGTGGTTGGACTCCCGCCCTGAGAAAGGAACCTCCAACGCGGAACTGCGCCGGGTTCATCAGCTGTGGGGAGATGTCCTTGCAGCCATTGATTCTGGGGATTTTTCCAAGGTCAACCGGGATGTTGATTGGGTGATTAAAAAGCAGCTGCTGGAGCGTTACCGGGACCGCCTGGGCGGGGACTGGGCCCACCCCAAGTTGGCGCAAATCGATCTGACCTACCACGATATCCGCGTGGGCCGGGGTGTCTACGACCACCTAGTGCAGCGCGGCTTGGTTAACCGGTGGATTGACGATATAGACATTGCCAGAGCTAAGCGTATGGCTCCGGCCACCACGCGCGCTGCTATGCGTGGGAGGTTCTTAGCGCAGGCCCGCGCGAGCAATGCCAATATCACGGTGGACTGGACGCGGATGAAGGTCAACCGGCCGGAGCCGCATACGGAGGAATTCCTCGATCCTTTTGAAACTAACGATAACCGGCTTGAGGCGTTGATAGACTACATGGTTAATAACGCCGATACGCCACCAGAATAGCTCTCACGGTTCCGTGAGGCTTGTTCTCTTCCACAAGGGAGTTTCCTTTTGTCTGAACGCCACAACGCCGCCGTGGAACGGATGGCTAGTTTGACTTTCGCGCTTTTGGGTACCGCTCAGCTCAAAGGCAAGCACGCCTTCCGGACAGGGGAGTGGATCCAAGAAAACATTCCCGGTTATCCCCAGGACGGGGATGGCAAGAATGGAAAGGCTGCTTTCCGCAAGCAGCTACAGCGGGACATCTCCACGCTGGCTCTGGCGGGGGTGCCGGTTGTTTTTGAAAGAGGCACTGGGAACACGCCCACTAAGGTCCGCATTGATGAGGAGCGTTACCGCCTTCCGGAGGTGGAATTTACTCCGGAAGAGGCCATGGTGCTGGGCCTGGCCGGCGGGCTTGGACAGGAGGGTGGTCTTTCTATCTTCTCCCAGACTGGCTGGACCAAGATGGCTGCGGCGGGAAACTCGCGGAATTTTGGTGGCCCGCAGTTTGCCGCTTTCAACGACGTACGGCGCATTAAACCGCAGGACTTCCAGGCTCTAATTTCTGGAGTGGACAAACGCCGGAGCATTTCTTTTAGCTACCAGGCTTCACCAACTGCCCGGGCGCAGACCCGGCGGATGGATCCGTGGGGCCTGGTGCCCCGGCAAGGCCGGGTTTACCTGGTGGGCTGGGATCTTGACAAAATGGCACCCCGCGCCTTCCGTATTACCCGCGTGAGCGGAGTCCAGCGGGAAGCCGCCGCTAGTGATTTCCATGCCCCGGACAGGCCGCTGGCTGAGATTGTCTCGAGCTTCATTGACCCCCAGGACCTGGTGGATGCCTTGGTCAGGATCCCCGAGGATTCCGCCGTGGAAATCAGTAGCCTAGGGCACAGAAGAGACGATGGCTTGGTTGTCATCAAACAGGTATCAGCTGATTGGCTGGCGCGCACCGCCGTAGGGTTTGCCCCAGAGGTAGAGGTTATAGAACCCCAGTCGGTCCGTGAGAGTATTGCAGCCCTGCTAGAAAAGGTGGAAACCAATGGCCGTTAGCCCGCAGAAGCTCGAAGATTTAGTCCGGTGGCTCAACCTCGTTCCTTACTTCAGCACGCACTCTGATTTTTCCCTCATGGAGGCTGCCCAGGACCTGGGGATAAACGCTAAGGAGCTCCGGGACGTCATGCAGACTCTCACGTGCCTGGGCGTTGGTAAGTTTCATGGGGAGTTGTTTGACATGGAGGTCGAGTACCGGGGCGTCAACATCATTGATGACTTGGGGCTCAATGAACCCCTGCGTCTTACTCCCACCGAAGCCTCCACCTACTTGTTGACCTTGGAGGCGCTGGAGGAGATGCCGGGGTTAGTAGACGCTGAGGCGGTGGTGTCTGCGGCCGCCAAGCTGCGCGGGATCATGGATAAGAAGGCGCTGGCCATCTATGATTCGCTGGCTAAACCAGATCCCCGTCATGTGGAGCTGCGCAGCACCATCTCCCGCGCGCTTGAGGAAGGCGTGCAGATTGAAATCAAGTATTGGTCCGCGCGCAGTGACAAGACTTCCGTCCGGGTGGTGTCCCCGCACAGTGTTTTTATCAGGGAAGACGACGTTTATTTGCGGGCTTGGCAGGATGACATCGCGCAGTGGCGCACCTTCCGCGTGGACCGGATCCTGGACATCCAGGTTCTTCCGGAAAAATCTACTGCTCCCGCCCTAGATCCGGTACTTGATGCCGATGATCCCTTTGGTTTCACCGATCCCCGGCGCGCCGAGCTATCAGTTCATCCAGAATTCACGTGGCTGGCCGAGCACTATGACATTGACTTTGGTGAGCCCCGGGAAGACGGCTTCCTTACTGCAACAATGCCTATTGGCAGTGAGGAGTGGTTCATTCGCTTTGCCCTGGGCCAAGCCGATAGGCTTACCGTGATTGGACCGCAAACGCTAGTGGAAGCGGTGGCAAGGGCTGCGCGGTCCGCTGCAGCTAGTTATACTAAGTAATCGTCTCAACGAAGATATTGGTGCCAGTTGACGTATCCATCAGCTCTGGCTTAACGCATTTTGTGAAAGAGGTCCCTATGCCTACCCTTGGCGCTCCCGAGATTATTCTCATTATTCTTGCCATCATCCTGCTCTTTGGGGCCAAGAAGCTCCCGGAGCTCGCCCGTTCGGTCGGGCGCTCCATGCGCATCTTTAAATCTGAGGTTAAGGAGATGTCCAATGATGACGATAATCCGGATGCCTCCCCACAACAGCAGGCGTACCAAGCTCCGCAGCAGCAGGCCCAGTTACCGCAGGGCCAGCCCCAGAACTTAGGCCAGGCCGCTCATCCACTACAGCAACCACAAGCCCAGCCCCAGCAGCAGCCCGGTCAGCCGGGCAACTATGCGCAGCAAGGCGACTTTGGCCAAGGCCCCCAGGGCTACAACAACCCGCAGGGCTCCAACCACGCTCAGGGCTACAATGATCACCAGGGCTACACCAACCCTAACGCCCACTAATTGTCTACTTCCACCGCAGTCATCCGTGGCCGCACCGCATCAATGAATCTCCCAGCCCTGGGCGGATGCGCGGTGACACCACGGGGTGCCTGTGGTTTTCAAAAGGATTAGCACCAGACCATGAAGAACCCCGCGCGCAAGGCACAGGCGCTGTCGCGATTGAGGTTTAGCCGGGAAAAGAAAAATCCTACCGGTGACATGACCTTGATAGAGCACTTGCAGGAACTCCGCAAGCGCTTGTTTTTGGCTGTCTTGTTCCTCTCCTTGGGAACCGCAGTGGGCTTTATTTGGTACGGTTCCGCACCAGCCGGGTGGGCACCGCTGGGGGAAATCCTGCGTCAGCCCTATTGCGACTTGCCTCCGGAGATGCGCGCCTCTTTTAACGCGGACAACGAATGCCGGCTTTTAGCCACCCGGCCTTTCGAGATGTTTATGCTCCGCCTCAAGGTGGGGGCCTTGGCCGGTGTGGTGATTTCTTCTCCGCTGTGGCTCTACCAAGTGTGGGCTTTCATTGTCCCCGGTTTGCACAAAAACGAACGCCGCTGGACCTACGCTTTTGTCAGTGTTGCCGTCTTGCTTTTCACTGCTGGCGCGTTGCTGGCCTACTTCGTGATGAGCATTGGCCTGCGTTTCTTGCTGGGGATTGGTGATGAGTTCCAGGCGGCCGCGCTATCGGGCGGGGACTATTACAACTACTTCCTTGCGCTGCTGGTTATCTTTGGTATCAGCTTCGAGGTCCCCCTAGTTATTGTCATGCTCAATGTTTTAGGGATTGTGGAGTATGCCACTGTTAAGGGCAAGCGCCGGTTGACCGTGGTCATCATCATGGTGTTCGCGGCGGTGTTGACCCCGGGAGGTGAGCCGGCGTCCATGCTGATCATGTCCGTCTGCGTGTGGCTCTTGGTGGAGTTGGCTTTCCAGTTCTGCCGTATCAATGACAAACGCCGCAACCGTAGCCGTCCCGAGTGGATGGATGTAGATGATGAATCCGCAGCCCCGGTGGCCCCTGCGCAACCGGTGGCGCCGCCTGCTCCCGCACCTGCCCCTAGGCGCGTGCAGCCAGGCTATCCACCGCAACCAGCGCGGCCAGCTAGTCCCTCCCCAACACCTGTCGCACCGCAGCCCGTCCAGTCCACACGGACGCAGGAATCTTCTCACCCGCAGCGTCCAGGCAGGCCAGCGCCTAAAGCTAATCCTTTTGATGATGTCCTGTAATCTGGGAAAGTATGACGCACCTTGAGCAGTTTGCGGCTGAGCTTTCTCACCCGCTTGACCCTTTCCAGATCGAAGGCTGCAAGGCGGTGGAGGCGGACCACGGCGTGCTGGTATGCGCGCCCACCGGTGCCGGCAAAACCATAGTCGGTGAATTCGCTGTCTCTCTTGCCTTATCGCGCGGTACGAAGTGTTTTTACACTACTCCTATCAAGGCGCTGAGTAACCAGAAGTACCACGATCTAGTGGCCCAACACGGTGAGGACGCCGTGGGGTTGCTTACGGGTGATGTATCCATCAACGGCCACGCTGAGATTGTAGTGATGACAACTGAGGTTCTGCGCAACATGATCTACGCGGAATCTTCCGCCCTGGACCGTCTAACCCACGTGGTCATGGATGAGATTCACTTTTTAGCGGATTCCTCCCGTGGCGTGGTGTGGGAAGAGGTCATTTTGAACCTGCATCCCTCGGTCAACATCGTGGGACTTTCTGCCACTGTTTCTAACTCTGAGGAATTTGGCCAGTGGCTGTCCACCGTGCGCGGGGATACCAAAGTAATTGTGTCTGAGCACCGTCCTGTTCCGTTGGATCAATGGATGCTTGTTGGCCGCCAGATCTATCCACTGTTCGAGCCGGAAACCGGCGGCGCGGTTAATGAACAATTGGTTCGCAAGATTAGCAGGCTAGAGGCTGGGGACACGGACCGTTCTGAGGGCTTCCGCAACCGCTCACGGGAGGACAGCGCGCGTTCGGGCGCTCCCCGGAAGCAAGACCGCTACCGGCCACTGGGGCGGCCAGAAGCACTGCGGGTGCTTCAAGACCACTCCATGCTGCCCGCAATTACTTTCATCTTCTCCCGCGCGGGCTGTGACGCGGCCTTATACCAGTGTCTACGCTCCCGCATGGTCTTGACCACGGAGGAAGAATCCACCCAGATTAAAGCAATAGTGGACGCAGGGGTGGAGGGGATTCCGGAGGAGGACTTGCAGGTACTCGACTTCAAACGGTGGCGCCAGGCACTCTCCCGGGGCTTCGCGGCCCATCACGCTGGCATGTTGCCGGCCTTCCGCCATATTGTTGAGGACCTCTTTGTCAAGGGCTTGGTTAGGGCGGTCTTTGCCACAGAAACCCTGGCGCTGGGAATCAACATGCCCGCGCGTACTGTCTTGCTTGAAAAACTGGTGAAATACAACGGTGAGGCCCACGTGGATCTCACCCCGGGCCAGTACACTCAGCTCACCGGCCGTGCGGGCCGCCGCGGCATCGATACTTTGGGCAACGCGGTGGTGCAGTGGGCACCGGCTATGGACCCGCGTGCGGTGGCGGGCTTGGCCTCTACCCGTACCTACCCGCTCAATTCCACCTTTGCCCCCGGCTACAACATGGCCATCAACTTGTTGGGACTGATGGGGTTCGATGAGTCGCTGCGCCTAATCGAGAGGTCTTTCGCGCAGTTCCAGGCGGACGGCTCCGTGGTGGAGGAAGCCAACAAGATTGAACGCGCTCAACAACAAGTGCAGGAAAAGCGCGCCGAGTTGCTGGCAGAGGTAGACGCCCTGGCACCGCCGGTTCGCGATGGGGAGGATCCCAAAGAGTTACTGGTGGAGTACACCGACTTGCGCCAGGAACTCACTGCGGAGGAACGTCGCTCACATGCTGACGCCACCGCGCAGCGTAGCCAAGAAGTCATCAAGGTCCTAGCCCGCTTACAGCTGGGTGAGGTTATAGCCCTACCTGGAAAGAAGCGCCCCATTCTTGCGGTGGTGTGCCAACCGGCCAACCAAGCACAGGATCCACGGCCGTGGGTGACCACCGAGGAGGGCTGGTCCGGCAGGATTGATGCTTCTGGCATAGCCAACGCCCCGATTGTGGTGGGGAATATGCGTCTTCCACGCCATATTGCTAAGAGCCCGCGGCGCCATTCCCGTCAGATTGTTTCTGAGTTCCGGCGTGGCCACTTTGACCGGCCGCGCAAGATGAAAGCCAAGGCCAGGGTTCGCCCAAGTAAAAAGGTAGGGCAGTTGCGGGAGGCCATCCGGCAGCACCCAGTGCACGGCTGGCCCACCGATGACCGGGAGAAGTTGGCGCGCCTGGCCCAACAGGTGGCGCGGAAGGAGCGTGAGGCCCAGCACTTAGAAGCCGTTGTCTCCAAGGCGCGGGATACCTTGGGCACCACCTTTGCGCGGATTGTGGATCTGCTTTCGGAGATGGACTACGTGGAGTTCGAAGGTTACGGCCAGGAACGCCACCCCGTTATCACTGAGGAGGGGGAGCGCTTAGCTCAGATTCACTCCGAGGCGGATCTGCTGGTGGCGCAATGCCTCAAGCGCGGTATCTGGAACAACCTCGATCCCGCGGAGCTAGCCGGTGTGGCCTCGATGTGTATTTTCGAAAACCGGAAGGCAATTTCCGGTACTCCGGAGGCGGCCACGGAAACCATGGCTGATGCCATGGACGCCACCATGCGCATCTATTCCGAGCTAACGGCTGATGAACAGCGGCACCGCCTGCCGCTGACCCGCGTCCCGGATCCCGGTTTTGCCCTGGCCATCCACCAATGGACGGCCGGCGCGCCCCTGGGCTACTGCATGGCGGCAGCTAATGAATCCGGCGCGGAGCTAAGCCCCGGCGACTTTGTTCGGTGGTGCCGTCAGGTAATCGATTTGCTGCAGCAGGTGGCCAAAACCGGTTACGAGGATGAGATCCGATATAACGCGCGGCGTGCCATGGATGCTATCCAGCGTGGCGTGGTAGCTATTGGTGCCTAGCGCGCCCTGCTGCGCGCTTTTTGCAGCTCCGGTCTCAACAAGGGCCGCCTGACAGTTCGGGTGTTGCCTGACGGAGAAATGGAGCCAGGCTAGTCCGCGAGCAACGCCCGCGCGGCTGCCCGGAGTGCGGGCAGGTATTTATCCACCCGCGCAATCGTTGCGATGTGGAGGTTTGTACCGAGCGGATCGAACACTAAAGATTGAATGCCCACTACCGCGCCGTTGTGTTCTACGGCCGCACCAGAATCACCTTTGATAGCCGGGCTGAAAGCGATCAATGCGTGCCTTAAGCGCGTGTACGTCCGCCGGGCGATGGCAAAGGGGACCGGCATCACCAACACCCCGGAGCGGGTCTGCACCTTTTTCGCGCCACCGCCAAATCCGTGGGTTAACAAAGGCGCACCGAGCTGCGGCGGGACAGAAGCCAGACCTGGCAGGCGGGTCCGGGGTCCGGGGCGGCTGAGCAGGACCAGTGCCATGTCCGTTCCGTCTATCTGGCGAACGGCGGCAATGGTTCCGCCACGGGCCGCCACGCGTGGGACGGCGGGCAGGTCCCTAAAGAAATGGGCGCAGGTCAGCACCAGCCGGGAAGATCCTTCACTGGGCTGAAAATCCGGGGAAATAAACACCCCAGAGCAATACTTCTTGCCCGCGACTATCCGCACGTAGGGCTCGTTGAGAACATTCATCGCACTTAAGCCTAGCGTTGCGCCCGGTTTCGTAGCTAACGCCAAACGCCGCGGATTCCTGGGAACCCAACCACCGGCCAAGGCGCCCGCGATAGCGTCCACTGCGGATTGGTGCCAGAACGTTGTGGTGCGGCGGGCTAGAATAGGAGAATGTTTCCAGCAAAGATCTACACCGAACGCCTCCACAAAGCCCAAGAACTTGCAGCTAAACGAGGAATTAGTGCCGTAATTGTCACTCCCGGCCCTGATTTCGCGTACCTTACCGGGTCCTGGATGAGCTCCCATGAACGCCTGAGTGCAGTGGTCATTCCGGCTACGGGCACGGTCTGTGCGGTGGTGCCTGCCACCGACGCTTTTGAAGTCCATTACTTATCGGATTGGGGTGTGAACGTCCTCGGATGGACCGACGGGCAAGATCCACACGGCTTAGTCCTGGAACAATTGTCCAAGCACACGGCCGAAACAGGAGAGAACCAGCAAGATAACAGCGCAATTGCCGTTAGCTCTGCAATGACGGCCGACCACCTGCTGCGCCTCCAGAAGCTGTCAGGGAAGCTTTTTGTGCCAGCAAACTCGGTGTTAGCGGAGTTGTTCACGGTAAAGGATTCGGCTGAGATAGAACAACTTGACGCTTGCGCCCGGGCCATAGACGCCGTTCACGCGCAAGTTCCGGCGCTGCTGCAACCAGGGTCTACGGAAAACGATGTCGCAGAGAAATTGCACGAGCTTATTCTTAAAGAGCACTCCAGCGTTGACTTTGTCATTGTCGGTTCCGGGCCAAACGGGGCAAACCCCCACCACAGCCATAGCGACCGCGTACTCGAAGAAGGTGACGTGGTGGTCGTTGACTTGGGCGGCACCTTCGGCGTGGGGTATCACTCGGATTGCACACGGACCTACATCGTTGGCGGCCGCGACAAAGCATCTCCGGAAGTTATTGCGGCCTACGACGTGTTGTATGCGGCGCAACTAAACGCCCGTGAGTTGGCGTCCCCGGGTATCTCCGCTCAAGCGGTGGATGCGGCGGCGCGGTCCGTCATCGCGGAGGCCGGCTTTGGGGAGTATTTCACCCACCGTACCGGGCACGGGATTGGGCTTTCCACTCATGAGGAACCCTTTATTATGGCAGGAAATAGCCTAGAGCTGGAGGAAAACATGGCCTTTTCCATCGAGCCGGGAATCTACGTTCCGGGAAAGTGGGGTATGCGCCTCGAGGATATCGTGGTCACCACCGCTGACGGGATACGGTCGTTGAATCAGGCTCCACGGGAGCTGCGATGAGTTCTCCAGAGGGGGCCATTTTAGTCCTCGGCGGTCGCTCTGACATTGGGGGTCAACTGGCGCTGCGTCTCTGTGAGGGCCGCCCGGTGGTTTTGGCCGCGCGGGGTAACCACGGTTTGGACGGCGTAGCGAAGCAACTACGCCAGCGCGGGGCCAGCCGTGTGACCATCCTCGATTTTGACGCCACAGACTGCGAACGCCACCGGGAGGTATTCGATGAGGCCGAGCGCAGCGTGGGACCGGTTACCACCGCCATCGTGGCTTTTGGAATCCTCGGGGAGCAAGCGCGTGCCGAAACTGATGAGGCGCATGCCTTGGAAATTGCCGTTGTGGACTACGCGGCGCAGGTTTCCATGCTCACAGTGCTGGCAAGCCGAATGCGCTCCGGTCACATAGTGGCTTTTACTTCCATTGCAGGTTGGCGTGCCCGCCGTGCCAACTATGTCTACGGTTCCACGAAGGCCGGCTTGGACGCCTTTTGTCAGGGCTTGGCCGATAAGCTGCATGGGGGTCCGCTCGCCTTAATCACGGCCCGGCCAGGTTTCGTGATTGGCTCCATGTCCGCCGGCATGAAGCCGGCCCCACTTTCTGTCACCCCTGATGTGGTAGCCGACTACGTTGTTCACGCGATTGCCAAGGACTCATCCCGCAGCCCCCGTTCCCGAACGTTGTGGATTCCGGGGAAGCTGCAGTTGTTGGCGTGGGTGATGGCCGCAGTTCCGCGCCCTATTTGGCGGCACATGCCGCGGTAAGGAGAATTTTAAATAATCACTTCAGAAGGGGGGATCCCGCGTCGAAGATATATCCGCGTGGAGCCAGGAACCGCACCACCACATCCGCGTCTTCCTCGCTAAGATCGTGGAATACTATCCCACCCCACGGAGTGACTGAGGTGGCAACCTCCATCCGCCCAATCATTTCTGCGTGTGCTGCGGGGATAGCGTTGTCAGCAACCCTGGCACCAAGGCTGACGGTCCCGGGATTATCCTCATGTGGTAGCCAACCTATGGGTTGGCTGCTGGCCTCCAACGTGGGCGTGGTTCCGGTGCCCTGTGGGGCCTGGTGAAGGGTAGACAGCACTTCCTGGGCTACCTCTTCCACCATGATTCCGGTCTTTGCTGGCTGCCCGGCTACCAGGATGTCCGCTGTCCATCCGTCTAGCACCACGCACAAGTCCAGATTCAAGGCGCTGATGAGGCCGTCTCCGCCTTCCACACCTACTTGCCTTCCTGCGAAGTCGTATTGAGCCAACGCGAACGCAAGTTCCCGGGCCTCAGCATGCAGGGGAGAGGCCAAGACCTGCGAATGATGCAAGCGCCGGATGTGTTTTGCCGGTTCCTGGCTCACATTCCGCAGTTCAAGACCTGAATTGGGGGTTAGGTAGATAACGCCACCGGCAATCCGCTCGGCTTCTGCAGCCAGCTCGAGCCAATGGTGGGACTCCAGGTTTCCCCCGGGTGGGGTGATCAGCAAATTCTGGGAAGAGGGTTTTTCAGTCATGGCGCCTTAGTTTAATCCTTGGCAGTCCCGCGGCTGATTTTGGCTCTGCGCTCTTAACGAACCGCCGGGTGACGTGCTAGGTCATTTGCCACAAGAGTCAGTACACTGAAGGGCATTATGCCTCTTTTGTATATCTTCGCGTATTTCTTGCTGGAAACCCTAGCTTTCTGGGCCGTTGCTGAGCTCATTGGTGTCGGGTGGGCGCTGCTAGCGCTGTTTGTCACCATGCTGTGTGGCATGAGCATTGCCATGTTCGAAATTCGTCGCTTAATGAGCCAAAAGGTCATCTCTGACGGCCGTGGTGGACTGGTAGTCAAACAGGAAGGTGTTGGCAAACTTGCCGGCAACGTTGGCCTTACTTTGGGCGGTGGCCTCCTGCTGTCCGCGCCGGGCTTTGTTACTTCGCTTGTTGGTCTTTTTATGATCCTTCCTCCCACCCGCGCTCTTATGCGTAAGGTGATAAGTTTCAAGGTCGTACGGGGTGTGGAGCGCGCCGGCGTTCGTTTCTATGAGGCGGCCAATATGTCCAAGCCCGCGGATTCCTACGGCTCCTTTTCCACGGGGCACTCTGGCAGTTCTTCCTCGCGCGAGCACGGGGCTGCTGAACCGGAGGTTATTGATGAGGAAGAGCTTCGCAAGTGGTCCGAATCCATAGACCCGGATGACTTCACCGGCCGGAAATAGGAACCGTGCCCGTGCTTTTCCTCCGCCTTCTGGCAGCGGCAACCGGTGGTGCTGCCGTTTACTTTTCTTTCGAGCCCCACGGCTATTGGCTTGGTGCCATCATCGGGATTGGCCTGCTGTGGTTTTCTCTGTTGCCCTGGTCTGGTTCTCCCGTCACTGTGCGGGGTGCGTGTTTGGTTGGCTTTGCGCACTCACTAGTGCTCTACCTTCTCCTCTTGCCGTGGATCGGGGAGCTAGTGGGCAACATGCCCTATGTGGCCTTGGCGCTATCTCTTAGTCTCTATTCCATTCCCCTGGGTTTTGGAGCTGCCTACCTTGCCCGCCAGCCTTGGGGCTTTGTGGGCTTCCCATTTTTCTACCTGGCCATTGAGCTCCTGCGTTCCTCCGTTCCCTTTGGTGGCTTTAGCTGGGTGCGCCTTGCCTGGGGCCAGATTAACGGCCCCTTTGCCGGCTTAGCGCAGTGGGGAAGTACCGGCCTGGTTACTCTTGCAGCCGTTACCGTGGCCGTTGGACTGGCGTCTCTATTGGGTGCAAAGCGGCGCCTGGTGGCGGCCGGGATGGTGATGGTTCCACTGGCACTGGCCATTCCTGCCACCGCGGGCTTGGATAACGCGGATCACAACGTGGGTAGCGTCAAGGTTGCCGCCATCCAGGGCAACGTTCCGCGCTTGGGGCTGGATTTTGAGGGCCAGCGCCGGGCGGTTTTAGACAACCACGTCCGTGAGACGCACAAGGCCGCTGCGCAGCACCCGGAGATAGTCATCTGGCCGGAGAATTCCTCCGATATAAACCCTTTCCGTAACCCGGATGCGCTCGCAGCTATTCACGGTGCGGTCAAGGATGTCAACGCGCCTATCTTGGTGGGTACTCAAACCGTTGATGAGGTCGGAGCGCGCAACACCATGCAGGTGTTTGCACCTGGCAACAAGGTAGGGGAGCACCACCACAAGAAGTATCTTCAGCCTTTTGGTGAAACCATGCCCATGCGGGAGTTTTTCCGCAACTTCACGGACATGGTAGAGCTAGCCGGAAACTTCAAACCAGGTGACGGTCCGGGAGTGGTAAATATGGCTGGTACCGCCGTGGGAGTGGCAACCTGCTACGAAGTCTCCTTTGATGCGGCCTTTCACACTTCAATCAGCAACGGTGCGCAAATACTTTCTACCCCCACCAACAACGCCACCTTCGGCTTTTCTGATATGACTTATCAACAGTTGGCCATGAGCCGCATGCGGGCCATAGAGACTGACCGTGCTGTGGTGGTGGCTGCTACGTCTGGGGTGTCAGCGATAGTTTCCCCGCGCGGTGAGGTACTCAATTCAACGAAGATTTTCGTGCCCGAACACCTTGTTGCCAACCTCCCACTAAGAGAAACGGTGACACCTGCGGTAAGATATGGCCTTGTTATTCAGGCCGTTGCCGTTGCACTCGGTGTAGCGGCGGTCTTTGTTGCCTTTTACAGGCGTCCCCGCCATCCCGTGAACTAATTGAGGAGCCCCATGACTTCCGCTGTGAGCACAGCTAGCCAGACTCTGGTGATCATTCCCACCTACAATGAGATCGAAAATCTACCTATAATTACCTCCCGGGTGCGCGCCGCGCAGCCGGAGGTCCATGTACTCATCGTGGATGATAATTCCCCTGATGGCACCGGTAACCTTGCAGACCGTTTGGCTGCTGAAGACGACAATGTCCACGTCCTCCACCGTGAGGGTAAAGGCGGTCTCCTAGGTGCCTATATCGCTGGTTTTGAGTGGGGCCTGGAGCGCGAGTACCAAGTTCTCTGTGAGATGGACGCTGACGGCTCCCATTCCCCAGACCAACTGCACCTGCTGCTGGAAGAAATTGACCGTGGCGCTGACCTAGTCATCGGTTCGCGCTACGTTCCGGGCGGAAAGACCGTGAACTGGCCGGCCTCCCGTGAGCTGCTTTCCCGGTGGGGAAACCGCTACATCTCTTTTGCCTTGGGCGCTGAGCTTAGTGATATGACGGCCGGCTACCGGGCATTTCGCCGGGAATTGCTGGAGGAACTAGACTTTGCCGAGCTTTCGGACGCCGGCTATATCTTCCAGGTTGACGTTGCATTCCGCGCCGAAAAGGCGGGCTTCGATGTCCGGGAAGTCCCAATCACCTTTACGGAGCGTGAGCTAGGGGAGTCCAAGCTGGACGGTTCTTTTGTTAAGGATTCTCTGGCGGAGGTAACCAAGTGGGGCTTTGCCCACCGCAAGGAGCAGGTGAGCAATTTCTACAATGACGCGGCCCCACTGGCTAAGCACATGATTGAAGGCATAGACATTAAGCCTAAAGCTGCGGAGATCAAGACCGAGGTGACAAACTTCGTGGAAGAGGTTTCCAAGCTGGTCAAGCACCAGTGCGGGTGCAAGTAATTTAGTCAAAGGTCAAGGCCCCCGGCAAACAGCTTAAGCGTTTACCAGGGGCCTTTGTCGCGCCAGGATTTTAGGACTTCTTGGCTTCTTCCTGCTCTTTTTCCTTCTGCTCCTTGAGCAAACGGGCAGCGCTACGGCGACGGGCGCGTAGCGCGTCAATCCGGTCTTTGAGCAGGGACTCTAGCTCGTCTACGCTGCGACGCTCGAGCAGCATGTCCCAGTGAGTACGGGGTGGTTTGACCGGCTTAGACTCAACGCCTTCGCCTTCCATGAGCGTTCCCCACTTGCCATTCTTGCAAAGCCATTCCTCGGGGATTTCTGCGTCATCCGCGAAGGGTACTTCGAAGACTTCACCCTCCTCAGTGCGGTACTTAACCATCTGGCGTGGTGCGAGATCGTGATCACGGTCGGTCTCATAACTCACTGCACCCATACGACTGCCGCGCAGTACGCGATCTGCCATAGCCTCATCATCCTTTACTGGTTGTTCGCATTAGTTTCCGTGACCCGAAGGCCGAGCGCTTGAGACCGAGTCCCAGGCTTACGGAATAAGACACATCAGTATAACGCGTGGGGTTTGCCGTTTGTTCCCATAGCCCTCCGTTTTGGGATAAGGTAGTGAAAGTGATGCAGACTTTCTCTAAAGTTTCCAAGCGTGCCACATGCCAGTGGTGCGGTAAAGGCTTACCAGATAGTGGCCGCGGAAGGCCTCGAAAATACTGCAGTCCAGCATGTAAACAACGTGCGTACGAACAACGTAATAATGTTAAAGGTACGTCCATTCCCCAGAACGCCGTTATTATGACACCGGAACGGGCTGAGAAGATCAGGGACGGTCTTTTTGAACTACGCTGTGCGGCGGAGGATGTTTCCACCGCTGCGAGTGAAGGTGCCAGTGGGGAAGAGCTTCAGTCGTTATGCGACGAGCTCGTACGTATGGCCCGCGAGTTAGAGGAATTGAAATAAAATTGTGGACAAAGCCGATAAGGGATCTATGACCGTGAAAAAGAAAAACAAGAGTCGCAAGCTAGTTGTCTCTTTATTCGCTGTTGCGATTGTCTTGTTAACCTTGGTTGCCATGGTGCCTTTGGTGATCTCCTTGGTCGTGGGCTCCGGGGTAAAGACCGACGGGGTCAACGCTGATAAGGCTGAGCCAGCCTCTGTTGATCTCAACGGGCGCTGGAAAGTTGTCCAGGGGGATGCCCGGAACTTCACGTCCGCCGGTTTTACTTTTGATGAGATCCTCCCGGCGGAGCAGACCACCACGTCGGGCTCCACCAACGTGGTCTCCGGTCAGGCTACGGTCAGCCAAGAGGTATTGGAGGAAGCCAGTGTTACGGTTGACATGACCACGCTGACCACGGATAAGCAAGTCCGTGATCAGAACATGAAGTCAAAGCTTTTCAAAGTCGATGAGTACCCTGAAGCAACGTTTATCCTCACTGAGCCTGCGGATCTCTCCGCTGTACCTGCTGACGGCATGGTGGGCAAGGTTACGCTTACCGGTGATTTGACCATCAAGGGCCACTCCGAGCGGGTGTCAAGTAATTTTGACGTACTCCGTGACGGAGATAACCTCATCATTGGTGGCAACCTAGGTATAAACCGCACGGACTTTGGCGTTCTCACTCCTGATTTTCTAGCCGCCAAGGTTTCCGAGTTCGGTGAGATTAACGTCCGCCTGACTATGAACAAGGCCTAGGCGTTAAAGATTAAAGTTTGAGCCAACAGTGACCTGCCCAGAAAAAGTGTCCCGCCAAGAAAAGAGTCTTCTGTGAATAGCCGTTACATGATCCCATTTATCTGGTTACGTCTACTTGCAATAGTAATTTTTGTCGGTTTAATGGTTGCTCAAGAGTTGTGGCTTCTGGTGGTAATTGGCTCCGGACTCGGACTGCTGACTGCTTTACAGCTGGTAACCGCCTACCGCAATAACTCCGATTAAAGTCACCGTGACGTTAATAGGGCGATAAATCCCTTTTTCCCTCATAGCCGTGGGCGGGTGCCATCAAGCCCAATCCCGGGCCGGGGGGAGAAAAAGGCTTGGTTTCTACATGCCCCGCATGTCCGTATGTCCGGCACACCGGTTCACACCCCGGGCTGGCATAGCGGACGCCGGAGAGCTATCGCTTAGACGCGACAAAGTCTTCCGAGAGGATCAATCTGTGCAAGTCGGGTCCCACGCAAACCAGTAATGTGGACTCTGGCGTCATCTCCGCAGGCCCGCCCGCAGGCCCGACATGATGATGAGCGCTGAGTGCGCCTAGCTTGCACTGCGCGGCGGCAACCGGGAATACGGCCCACATAAAGCAGTGGAGTCACAGATGGGAATCTACCTGCTCTTGCCTGCACACCACCTCTTCCCCTCTTGTCCGATAATGTACATTATGTCATTTTAACCCTGTGTCAGCATCCCCCAAACCAATCCATCGATCTTCTGGCTCCGGGGTCCCTAAAGCCCCGTGCGGGCGACGCGCCCACTGAGGGTTATCGATGGGTGCCCATTCGCTGCTTGGATACGTGGACAACGTGAGATTTAGGGTGCCCTTCTGCCAAGTAGTTTCTCACGGTTGAGGACGCTCCACGAGGACCTGATCCCAGGAGAATGAGGCCAACCGTTAACGGCTCACCGAGACTGAGTAGTTATGGCGTCGAGTGTTCCGCCGGCGCTCCAGACCCTGCAGCCTTTCGGGGCCACCCGCGTGCTCAGATTGTTTTCCTGAGCCTGGACAAAGCCGGATATTTTAGGCGGAACGGTGTGGCTATTGAGGTAGTAAAAATGGGTGAAACTGGGGTAATCATAAGGGGTGAAACTGAGGTATCACTTACTGCCACAGGCCCGGCAAGCGCTGCTAACCTGCCTTTATGAATAAGCTGCTCTCCCCTAACCCGCATGCTATTGGCCAACCGGAAGGTTCCACGGTGCAAGCCGACGCCGTCCCGCCCGGCTTTGTCAACGGCACGCCCAAGTCCTTGCTCGCTGATATGGAGGCCATTGTAGGCACCGATAACGTACACGGACGCCTGTCTGATCTGGTGCGCTTCGCTGCGGACGCGAGCCCGTACCGTTGCATTCCCAAGGTGGTGGTCTCCCCACGCAACGGCGCAGACCTAGCCGCGCTCATGCGGTACTGCCGGTCCCACGGGCGGCACATGACCTTCCGGGCGGCCGGTACCTCGCTCAATGGACAAGCAATGTCTAACGACATCCTGGTTGACGTCAAAACCCACTTCACCGGCATGGAAGTTAGGGACAACGGCGCCAAGATTTGGTCGCGGCCAGGAGTCGTGCTGGGAGACGCGCAGGCTGTCCTGGGGCGCTACGGCTATATGATCGGCCCGGATCCCGGGTCAACCTCCGTGTGCACCATTGGCGGGGTGCTGGCGGATAACGCGGGCGGCATGCGGTGTTCGTTGCCCCGCGACTCCTACCACTGCATCGAAGACATGACCTTCGTTTTACCTTCGGGAACCATAGTGGACACCGCCGCCGGGGACGCCGTTTTTCACAAGCAAGAGCCACAACTCCACGCGCAGCTTGCGGATTTCCGCGACCGCCTACGCGCCAACAAACCGGTGGTCGAGCTTTTGAAGACCAAATTCTCCATCCGCAATACCAATGGGCTACGGTTGGACGCGTTCTTAGACGAGGATGAGCCGGTACACATCCTCAAACGGCTGATGATTGGCTCCGAGGGCATCTTTGGCGTCATCATCGAATCCGTGCTGCGCACCGTCCCGCTCCCCAAGGTCAGGGCAACCACCTGGGTCGAGCTACCTAACCTGCGCGACGCCGCCAACATTGTCCACCCCATCATGGAAGCCGGAGCGCAGGCATGTGAGCTCTTGGTTTCGGACGTTATGCGCCGCTCTGCTGACCATTACTCCCACGCCCCAGAATCGTGGCGGGACCTAGACCCCGCCGCCGCGGCCTTGCTGGTGGAAATTGGAGGTAGTGATGAGGATGACCTCCAGATGGCTATGCAGCGGCTACGCGACACCTTAAGCGACGCTCCCCTGCTACGCCCCCTGGAATTTGAGACCAGCGAGGAAGGAATGCGCGGTGCATGGTTGCTACGCAACGGCCTGTTTGGGCTGCTAGGTGCTTCCCGCCCACAAGGTAGCGCCTACATCACCGAGGACGTCTGCTTCCCACCGGATCAGATTGGTGAGGCAGCCGCAGACCTGATGGAACTGCAGGCTAAGTATCACTTCCCGGAGGCCGTGATGGGCCACGCCGCCTTTGGTAACCTCCACTTTTTCCTCACTCCACGGCTTGACCAAGAAGATGAGAAGCGGGCGTATGCGGCCTTCCTCGATGAACTAGCGGTGCTAGTCATTGACAAATACAAGGGATCCATGAAAGCCGAACATGGCACGGGAGTAAACATGGCACCCTTTGTCTTGCGTGAGTGGGGCGAGGAGATTTACTCCATGTTCTGGGAGGTCAAGAACATGATTGACCCCGAGGGCATTTTGGCCCCCGGAGTAAAATTATCCCGGGATAGCCTCATCCATCTGCAGAACTTTAAGTCTTTTCCCAAGGTGGAAGAAGAGATCAACCCTTGCGTGGAGTGTGGCTTCTGCGAGCCGGTGTGCCCTTCGCGCCACGCTACCGTTACTCCGCGCCAGCGCATTGTCCTACGCCGGGAGATGGCCCGCCAGCCCGAGGGATCCCACGTCCTGGCCAAGCTGCAGAAAGAGTACCAGTACGACGCCATAGATATGTGCGCAGCAGACGGCACGTGCTCAATTCCTTGCCCCATCTCTATTGATACCGGTGCGGTAATGAAACAACTGCGCGCGCGTAGCAACTCCGTTCCAGCGGAGAAGCTGGCGTTGAGTACCGCGCAGCGCTGGAAGGCGGTGGAGGCACTAGCGCGGGCGGGCGTTATCTCCGCTAACCGCGTGGACTCCAAGATCCTGCAAGTGGGAGCCAACCTAGCCCGCAACGTGGTGTCACCAGATCTCCTTCCTACTGTGCCCGGGCCCCTCCCGCAAGGAGCCGGTCATTTACCCAAGACCCCGCGCGAAGGTGCGGAGGCAGTCTACTTCCCTGCGTGCATCAACCGCATTTTCGGCAGGCCCGCCGGTTCCCCACCCGACGCGGTGGATCTCCCCCGCGCCATAGTTGAACTAGGACGCCGTTCCGGCAAACCAGTGTGGATCCCGGAAGATGTTGCCGGGGATTGCTGCGGTACCCCGTGGTCTTCCAAGGGCTACACGGAGGGGTTCGCCTACCAGGCTAAGAAGATTGTGGAGGACTTCTACACCTGGTCGGATGGTGGGCGCCTGCCCATTGTTGTTGACGCCGCCAGCTGCACTCATGGCTTGCTAGACAGCGTGTATAAGGTGCTGGACGCCCAGACCCTGGGTAAATGGGAAAAGCTCCGGATAATCGACGTGGTGGAGTGGTTGCGCGATGACGTCATCGACTACCTCCCCATCGTGGAAAACATGGGGTCAATAGCAGTACACCCAACGTGCTCCACTGAACACATGGGTATCACGGAGGCACTGGTGGCGTTAGCCAACGCGTGCGGACACGCCACCGTCCCAGAGGGAGCAGGGTGCTGCGGCACCGCCGGGGACCGCGGACTTCTTCACCCAGAGCTGGTGGAATCAGCCACGCGGGAAGAACGCGCAAGCCTTGGGGCCGGCAACTTTGACTACTACGTCTCAGACAACCGGACCTGCGAGATGGGCCTGGAAATGATTGCCGGGCACACCTTTGAATCCATCGCGGTGCTGCTAGAGCGTGCCTCGCGCCCGGTCATAACACCCTAGGGCCGTGTTCGTGCCGGAGCTCGTGCCGGGGTTTGTGCTTGGGTGTTGGTGCCGAGGTATTTGTGCCTGGGTTTTGTTCCTGGGTCCGCAAACGGGGCTTAGCGTTGCCCGCCGCGATGGCGGCGCACGGCGGTAAACTGCACGCTGTCCACCTGGCCAGTGCGCAGCAACGCTTCGCGCAGGGCGAACTGATACATCCATAGGCGGCGGTAGACCGGGTCAAAGCCGGCCGCTGCCGCCTCACGTAGGCGCCCGCCAAAAAAGGACCTCTGCTGCGCCAAGGACTCCATCGCGTGATTTCCGGTATGAACTTGAGCTACGACCCGCAGGTTGGCGTCCCTTTCTAACAGCTTGTGGACATCAGGCACACTTGGCAAATCTAGCCCCGGCCACACGTAGGCGCGCAACGCCATCAAGGCGTCCGCCCCGGAAGAAGTCATCTTCTCAGTGGCCACCGGGGACTCAATGACCAACCGGCCGTTAGGCCCCAGCAGGCGGTCCATGTTTTTAGCAAACAACTTGCGCTGTGCCGGGACTAACACCGCGAGTTTATCCACGGAGATAATCGCGTCATAGCGGCCGCGCCACTGGCGTGGACCAGGGATTGCCTGGTCAACTAACTGCACGTCAACATTTCCATTGGCTCCTTCGAGGACCAGATATTCCTCCAAGGCCACCCGCGTGTCAGCATCCGCAGTGACTACATCGACCACCGCGCGCCGGGCCCCGGCCTGGATCGCTGCCTGTGCACCCGAAGCCGGGAAGACCAGGACATGTGAGCCGGCGCCAACCCGCGCGGCATCGGCAAGCCACTCGGCAGCACGTACTTGCGCAGAGCCCAAGTCATCGCGGTCAACCGCGTTAGGGTCGCTCAGCGAGGTGATGTCCACAAAGTGGGATTTGGGGCCGGAAACGTAGGTAGGAAAGGATTCCCGGACCGTGGTGGGAACGCCGGTAGCGTACAAACCAGGTTGGTGAGATACCTCGTCACCAGCATAAAGACGCACCAGATTTGCGGGTAACTCCCCGCCTATATCCGCCTCTACGGGTACCACGGGCGTCTTAGGCGCAAAATTGGACTCCAAGAGCTTGGCCAAGACCGTGGCCAGGCCGTCATGGTCCGGTGTCTCCCACTCCCCGGCCATGTAGGACTCTGCTAAACCCACCCAGCCATGCGCGGCTAGCCGGGTAAAAAGTGCCTCCTCTTTGACGGTTAAATCCGGGGTATCACCATCGAGGACTAACCCCGCAGTCTCCGCAGCCTGGGCAAACTCTGCCTCCGCGCGGCGCGCCCGCATCCCGGCAAACTTAACGCGCGGAACGGTGGCAATTCCCGGCCACTGCTGCGCGTCAACTGCATCCAAGTAAGAGCTCATAGCGGCAATTGTAGGGCCCCCGCGCCCCGCGCCCGGGGTGCCATGCCGGGGCGGTTTGACCCTTCGTGTGCTTTAAGGGAAGGCACAGACTACACTAGGCCTGGTAATTGACTGGACTTCCCCTTTTGAGAGGTAAAAAACAAACCATGGCTGAAACTCCCTTCCGCCCCCACGGTGGACGCCGCCACGTTGTCATCATTGGCGCCGGCTTCGGCGGCCTCACGGCAGCAAAGAAACTAAAGAATGCTGACGTTGACGTCACCATCATTGACAAGAAGAACCACCACCTGTTCCAGCCCATGCTGTATCAGGTAGCAACCGGTATGATCTCCGCTGGTGAAATTGCGCCCTCCACCCGCCAGATCCTGCGTGACCAAGACAATGCCCACTTTGTCAACGCTGAGGTAACCGACATCAGCCTGGCTGACAAGACCGTCTCCGTGGAGCTGGCCGGGTCTTCCCGTGTCTACGCCTACGACACCCTGATCGTCGCCGCCGGTGCGGGCCAGTCCTACTTTGGTAATGACCACTTCGCACAGTTCGCTCCAGGTATGAAGACCCTTGATGACGCCCTGGAAATCCGCGCCTCGATTATCACCGCGTTTGAGAAGGCCGAAATTACCGATGACCCGGCTGAGCGCGAGCGCCTGCTGACCTTTGTCATCGTGGGTGCTGGTCCCACCGGTGTGGAAATCACCGGTCAGATCGCGGAATTGGCTAAACGTTCCTTCACGGACGCTTACTCCAACTTTGCCCCCGCTTCCGCCAAGATTTACCTGCTTGATGGCGCTCCACAGGTGCTCCCACCATTTGGCAAGCGCCTTGGCCGCAAGGCACAGCGCACGCTGGAAAAGCTGGGCGTAGATGTACGTCTCAACGCCATGGTTACAGACGTCAACGCCGAAAGCGTGTCTTATAAGGACATGAAGTCTGATACCGAGCACACCATTGAGGCCAATGTGAAAATCTGGTCCGCTGGTGTGGCCGCTTCCCCGCTGGGCAAGATGGTAGCCGAGCAGGCCGGCGTTGAGGTTGACCGCGCTGGACGCGTCTCCGTCAACGAGGATCTCACCGTGGGCACCCATGAGGACGTCTACATCATTGGTGACATGATCAACCTCAACCGCCTTCCCGGCGTTGCCCAGGTTGCTATGCAGGGCGGCGAGCACGTAGCCAAGCTCATCGAGGCCAAGCTGGATGAGGAATCCACTGCTGATGAAAAGAAGCCTTTCGATTACTTTGATAAGGGCTCCATGGCCACCGTTTCCCGCTTCAACGCTGTAGTGAAGATGGGCAAGACGGAATTCTCCGGCTTCATGGCCTGGGTTGCCTGGTTGGGTCTGCACATCACTTACCTGGTGGGCTTCCACAACCGTGTGGCCACCGCCTTCAACTGGATTACCAACACCTTCTCCCAAGAGCGTCCGCACCTGGAATTCACTCAGCAAATGCGGGTTGGCCGCAACGCGATTGAAACCCTAGAGGAGCTCGAGGCTCCAGCTGACGCGGAAGAGAAGTAGCCGTTTCGCTTCTCTCCGCCGCTGCACTGCCGTCCCCTACCGGGGGCGGCATTTGTGGTTTCTGCTAGGCTGGCGCTGACAACTTGGGGTGCCCTAATTTTCAGGGCTGAGAATCATACCCATTGAACCTGCTCTTAGTTAGCACTAGCGAAGGGAATTGTTGTGGCTAACCCAACACCTATGTCTACTCCTGCCCGTGTCCTATCCATTGCTGGCTCAGACCCGTCCGGCGGTGCCGGAATCCAGGCAGACCTGAAATCTATCTTTGCCGCCGGCGGCTACGGCATGACTGCAATTACCGCCTTGACGGCACAAAACACGCAAGGCGTCCTGGGCGTTCATACCCCACCGGCGCAGTTCCTCACCGCGCAATTAGACGCCATTGCAGCGGACGTGGAAATAGACGCGGTCAAGATAGGAATGCTGGGCAGCGCGGAGGTGGTGGCCGCAGTCTCCCGCTTCCTCAATGGCGTCACCGCGCCTGTGGTCCTTGACCCCGTCATGGTGGCCACCAGTGGGGACCGGCTACTGGACGCCGAAGCCGAGGACGCCGTCCGGGATTTGTGTACCAAGGCCACAGTAATCACCCCCAATCTGAAAGAGCTAGCCGTGCTCACCGGCACGCCAGAGGCCACCGACTTGGGCGAAGCGATAGACGTTGCGCGCGCGTGGGCGGCCAAGGCCGGCACCGCCGTGGTAGTCAAGGGCGGGCACTTGAACTCAGAAATTGCGGACAACGCCTGGGTGGACCCTGATGGCACCGTCATACGCGTGGGCTGCCCGCGGGTGAATACCTCCAACACGCACGGCACTGGGTGCTCTTTGTCTTCCGCCCTAGCAACCCGCCTGGGTGCAGGGGACCCGCCCCAGCAGGCGTTGGAATGGTCCACCGCGTTTATCCGGGAGGCCATTGCAGCCGGCAGCCAACTCCAGGTGGGCAAAGGCAACGGGCCCATCGATCACTCCGCTCGTCTTCGCCGCCTGGCCAAGGCTGCTAATACCGCGCCACTGGCCCGCCCAAAGGTTGCCTGCCCGGAGCCCACGGTGAAACCAGCCGGACCGCACACCCAAAAGCTATGGGAGCTATCTGCGCTGGAATGGCGGGACATTGTGGAGCTTGACTTCATCAAAGACCTGGGCTCCGGGCAGCTCGACCGGGAAGCCTTTTTGTTCTACCTAGACCAAGACGCCAAATACCTGGGTCAATACTCTAAGGCCCTTGGCCGGTTAGCCATCATGGCACCAACTGCGGAAGAACACCTGGAGTGGGCCCAGGACGCGGTGGCGTGCGTGGAAGAAGAAGCCGCCATGCACCGCTCCTGGCTGCACGACCAGCCGGAACAGCCAGCTTCCCCGGTAACGGCCGCGTATACCGACTTTCTCATTGCCGCCACGCACACGGACGACTACGCCGTGGGAGTGGCCGCCGTGTTGCCGTGTTTCTGGCTCTACGCGGAGGTTGCCACCCATCTTAGCCAGCACAACCACGCAGAGCATGTTTACGGCGAGTGGCTAGCCATGTACTCAGATCCAGTCTTTTGCGCCTCCGCCAGCCGCGCCGTAGCGCGCATGGAAAAAGCCATGGAGGCAGCCGACTCCGCCACCCGCGCCCGCGCGACCGCAGCCTACTTGGCCGCGTCCAGGCACGAGGTCCACTTCTTTGACCAGGCCCACCGGCGCCAATAGTGGGTGCACCAGTAGTAGGCAAGGAACGCACTTCCAAGCCCCGCTTGGACGGCACCCTTGGTGGAAAAGGAATTAGGAAAGAAGGTCCGAACCCGGACGCGCCAACACTATGACCAGGAAGGTTGAGTTGGCGTTGAAGGGTTTAAGGTCCCACGACGAGTATTTAAAGTCAGTGCGGAACCCCACCTTTTCTGCCAGCGCCACCAAGTCCCCGAAGTCAAAACCACGGCCCGCGCCCAGGCCCACCACAAACCGTCCGCCGGGGCGCAACGCGGAGAAAATGTTGCGGAAGGCGGATTCCCGCCCGGATTCCGCTAAGAAACCTACAACGTTTCCGGCGGCCACTGCCAGGTCAAAACCGGAGTCGTTAATCTCATCCTCGGAGAGATCCCCCACCATCCAGCTGCCTTCTGGGAAGTCACGTTCCGCATGTTCGATAAGGATGGGGTCTACGTCTACGCCCACTACGGTATGCCCCCGGCGGACCAACTCCCCGCCTAAGCGCCCGGTGCCGCAACCGGCGTCAAGGATCTTGGATCCACGTTCCGCCATGGCATCTATCAGCCGGGCTTCACCATGGATGTCCTTGCCCTGGGCCTCAAGTAACTTCCACTTGCGTGCGAAGTTTTGTGAGTGGTTAGGGTTGGCGGCGGTTACTTCTTTCCACGTTGGCATAGTTTTGAGTATATCTACTCTTGGCGCGCTAGGATTAACGCGCGCCCGCCGCGCCAAGAATCGGTTTTGACGTGACCGGAAAAACACCGTGACCACTTTAAGGAGCCTCCCGTGGCAGTAGTCCCCTCCCCCTTTAAACCCCGCAAGCCAAAGGACAATGGCCAGCACCGGGGCAAAGAACAGCTACCGGTAGAACGCGCGATCGAGCATTGCCGGGTCATCGTGGACGGTAAGGCTTTGCCAGAGGACTTCTCGCCTGCCGCCGCCCAGGATTACGTGGAGGAGCTTGGCAGGGGCTTTGTGTGGGTAGGAATGCGCGAGCCGGATAGCCACCAGATGACGGATTTGGCCGCCGAGTTTGGGATCCACGAACTCATTGTTGAAGATGCCGTGGTAGCGCATCAACGCCCTAAACTTGAACGCTACGACGACCAGCTGTTTATTGTGGCACGGTCCATAAACTACCGCGACCACGATGAGGTAGACGATAAGCGCCAAATCATTTCCACCGGTGAGGTACAGATGATTATGGGACACGGTTTCATCATCACCATTAGGCACGCGGCCAAATTGCCGGACCTTGCTCAGGTGGCCGCTGGTGACACCCAGATGTTTGCGCTGGGCCCCGCTGCGGCGGCATGGAAAGTCCTAGATATCCTGGTTGACCGCTACGCAGAGATCAGCGAGCTGCTGGCGGTGGAGGTAGACGAGTTGGAGGAAATGGTCTTCACCCCAGGATCTACCTTTGAGATTGACAGGATTTACATGTTCAAAAGAGAGATCCTGGAAATGCGCCATGCCGTAGCACCGCTGTCAGCCGCACTTAAAGCCATGATTGCCAATCACAAGGACATGATTCCCAAGAAGATCAGGTCCTACCTCCGCGACGTCCATGACCATGAGCTGTTGGTTAAAGACCAGGTATCTTCCTTCGATGAACGCCTCAGCGCTCTGATCGATGCCTCCGTGGCCAAGGTCACCATGCAGCAAAACGCTGATATGCGCACGATTTCCGCCGTGGTAGGCATGTGGGCCGCACCTACCCTGGTCGCTGGGATTTACGGCATGAACTTTGATGTCATGCCGGAGCTGCACTGGGCCTTTGGCTACCCCATGTCTATTCTGCTCATGGTGCTGGTCGTGGCCGCGTTGTTCCTGTGGTTTAAGAAGAACAAGTGGATTTAGCCCGGCAAACCTAGGTTGAATAAACCTGGTTAAGATGGCCGTATGATCACTATCTTTGGAGCAACCGGCTTGGTGGGGCAGCTCACCGCAAAATATTTGCACGACAAAGGGCACACTGACGTCCGGCTGGCGGGGCGCAACCTGGAAAAATTAGAAGCATTACGCCAACAAGTCAACCCCGCGTGGGAGCTGAAGGTGGCTGACGCACATGACAAAACCAGCTTAGAAGAGATGCTCGGTGGCACGGACGTGGTTATCGCCGTGGCCGGCCCCTACCAGCTCTATGGCACCACCCTGGTGGATCTGTGCGCGCAGCGCGGCGTTGACTACGTTGATTTAACGGGCGAGGTCCCCTTTATCCGCCGGTCCATAGACACCAACCTGGCGGCCACCCGGGACAGCGGTGCCAGGATTGTGCACTCGTGCGGCTTTGACTCCGTGCCCTCCGACATGGGGATGTTCAACCTTCACCGGGCGGCCGGCAAGCCCTTCTCCCAGGTGGACATGGTGGTTGAGGATCTGGTGGGCGGGATTTCCGCCGGCACCTTGGAATCCGCGCGCCAGCTGTCGGTGGCAGCAGAAAGGGACCGCGCTATTGCCAAGCTGTTGGGAAACCGCTATTCGCTTAATCCCAACCCGCAGGCACCGGAGACAAAAACTGAGTACCAGCCAGACTTCCTGCTCGAAGAAATTCCCGGTATTGGCTGGGTAGGCCCGTTTTTCATGGCGGCGTTTAACACCCGCGTGGTCCGGCGGTCCAATGCCCTGCTGGACAATGTGTGGGGCGAGCAACTGCGTTATCGCGAAGGCTGGGCTACCGGCCCCGGGCTCAAGGGGCGGCTGGCCGCTGTCAAACTAGGGCTCATGGCCAAAGCAATGTTCCAGGGCACACGTAACAAGTACACCCGCCCCCTTGTGCAACGTTTCATCCCTGCCCCGGGGATTGACAACGCGCGCTTTAAGATCTGCCACTATGGGCGCACGGTTGACGGTGAAACTTGGTGCTCCACCGTGTCCGGTCAGGGGGATCCAGGCTACGAACTAACTGCTGTCATGCTGGCTGAAGCTGCGGAAACGCTAGTGAAAAATCCAGGTGAAGGTGGAGTGTGGACGCCCGCGACTGCGCTGGGCGAACCCTATCTGGAACTTCTAAAAGCAGCGGGGCTCAATTTCAGCGCCGCGCGTGTTGACTAGCCCACCATCGTGCGCAGGGTGGTCTTGGCCTTGAGCTCTCCGTCCTGGCTCATGGTCACCTCCCACACCTGAGTGCGGCGGCCAAGCTGGATTGGCCGGGCAACGGCTTCCACAGCGCCGGTGGATACCGCGCTGATGAAGTTGGTGTTGTTGTTAATTCCCATGACCGGTCCGCCCGCTGCCACGACCCCGGCTAATGAGGCCACGGACTCTGCCAGGGAGCAGTACACGCCGCCGTTGGCCACGCCCCAGGGCTGGTGGTGCTGCGGCCCCACCTGGATGACCGCGCGGGCCTCACCGGCGCTGAGATGGGTGTAGCGAATCCCCACGGTGGCGTCAAATCCGCCCGTGGTCGACAGCTCGTTGAGCTTAGCTAACTCCGCCTGGTTAAGCGGGCGGGAGGCAGCAACGGTGATTAGCGTCTGCAGCAGTTTTTGGCGTTCGTTGGCTTGTTTCATGTCTTCCTACCTTAGCTAACCATTAGCTACCCGGGACTATGTAGGATAGTAGACATGACTGAACACAAAGATCTTGCTTCCATTGGTGTCGTGGGCCTAGCCGTAATGGGCTCCAACTTGGCGCGTAACTTCGCCCGCAATGGACAAACGGTGGCCGTATACAACCGCAGCCCAGAAAAGACCCGCGCCCTTGTTGAGGAATTTTGCTCTGAGGGCAACTTCATCCCCTCGGAAAGCGTTGAAGACTTCGTGGCTTCGCTTGAGCGTCCGCGCAAGGCCATCATCATGGTTCAGGCCGGCACCGCCACCGACGCCGTCATTGACCAGCTGTGCGACGCTATGGATGACGGAGACATCATCATTGATGGCGGAAATGCGCTCTACACGGACACCATCCGCCGGGAGCGCGAAGTCGCCGCCCGCGGCAAGCACTTTGTGGGTGCCGGTATTTCCGGTGGAGAGGAAGGCGCTCTCAACGGCCCTTCCATCATGCCAGGCGGCCCCGCAGAGTCCTGGGAAACCCTGGGGCCTATCTTGGAGTCCGTTGCCGCCGTGGTAGACGGTACCCCCTGCGTGACCCACATCGGACCCAACGGTGCAGGCCACTTTGTCAAGATGGTCCACAACGGTATCGAATACGCAGACATGCAGGTCATCGGTGAGGCCTACCAGCTGCTGCGCTACGGCGCGGGCATGACCCCCAAAGAAATCTCTGAGGTATTCACGGAGTGGAACTCCGGGGACTTAGACTCCTACCTCATTGACATCACCGCTGAGGTGCTCGCCTTGGAGGATGCGGAATCCGGCAAACCCCTCATCGATCTCATTGTGGATGAGGCAGGCCAGAAGGGCACCGGCCGCTGGACCGCTATCGAGGGCCTTCAGCTGGGAGTTCCCATCACCGCCATCGCAGAGTCCGTGTTCGCCCGCGTGCTTTCTTCGGCCACCGCTCAGCGGCAGGCTGCCCAGGAAGAACAGCTACCTTCCGGTGAGGTGGCCGCAGGCATCAGCCAACTGGGAATTGATAAGAAGGCTTTTGTTGAGGACGTTCGACGTGCGTTGTACGCCGCCAAGCTCATCGCTTACTCCCAGGGCTTTGATGAAATCAAGGCTGGGTCCGATGAGCACAATTGGGACGTTGACCCACGTGATCTTGCCACCATCTGGCGCGGCGGCTGCATTATCCGCGCCAAGTTCCTCAACCGTATCCGCGACGCCTATGACACCAACCCGGCGCTGCCGGCCCTGATTCTGGACCCTTACTTCAAAAATGAGCTCGCCGAGCTCATTGACCCCTGGCGCCGGGTGATTGTCAGCGCCACGCAGCTGGGTCTACCCGTACCGGTATTCGCCTCCGCTTTGGCCTACTACGACGGCCTTCGTGCAGAGCGTCTGCCGGCCGCACTCATCCAGGGCCAACGTGATTACTTCGGTGCTCACACCTTCAAACGCGTTGACAAGCCGGGCACTTTCCACGTGGAATGGAGCGGCGCGCGCACCATCAGCTCGCTATGATTTAGTGAAATGGCCCAGCGTGGCACTAAGCTAGTTCAACAATGACTACTTTTGCCACACTGGGCTTGCCCCACGAGATTGTTTCCATCCTGCGCAAGCAAGGAATTGAAAAGCCGTTTCCCATTCAGGAGGCGGCTATTCCTGACGCGCTAGCCGGAAAGGACGTGCTAGGCCGCGGCCCCACCGGTTCAGGAAAGACCTTTACCTTTGGTCTCCCCATGATTACGCGCCTGGCGGCTTCCGGTTCCTCCAAACCAGGACACCCCCGCGGCTTGGTCCTAGCTCCCACGCGTGAGCTAGCCGCCCAGATCCAGGACCGCCTGGATGAGCCCGCCAACGTCATGGGCCTGCGCACCATGGTGGTGGTAGGCGGCGTCAATATCAACAACAACATCCGCCAGCTAGCTGCCCCCGTGGATATCTTGGTAGCCACCCCAGGCCGCGCGCAGGACCTCATTAACCAGCGCAAGCTAAACCTGGGCGATGTGCAGATTGCCACCCTGGATGAGGCAGACCAGATGGCAGACATGGGCTTTCTGCCGCAGGTCCGCAGGCTCCTAGCCCTGACCCCGCGAAACGGCCAGCGCCTGCTGTTTTCCGCCACACTTGACGGTGAGGTAAACAAGCTGGTCAAGGAGTTCATGCACTCCCCCGTCACCCACTCCACCGCGCCGGTAGAAGCGGCTGTGGACACCATGGAGCACTTCGTTGCCCACGTGGGTGGCCGTGATGAGCGCAACGCCGTTGTTGAGGCCATTGCCGGCCGCGAAGGCCGCACCATCTTGTTTATGCGCACTAAGCACGGTGTTGACCGCCAGGCTAAGAAACTCCGCCGTCTAGGAATTAATGCTTATCCCCTGCACGGGGATAAGGGCCAGGGTGCGCGTACCCGCGCTATTGAAGGCTTCTCCAACGGGGATATACCCGTGCTGGTAGCAACGGATATTGCCGCCCGCGGTATAGATATCAACAACGTGTCCTTGGTTGTACACGTTGACCCCCCGGCTGAGCACAAGGCTTACTTGCACCGCGCCGGGCGCACCGCGCGTGGCGGCGCCAAGGGCTCAGTCATCACGCTGGTAATGGCGCAGCAACGCGATGAAGTAACCAAGCTCATCGCCAAAGCCGGGGTAAAGGCTAAGACAATTACTGTCAAGGGTGATCCCTTGGCCAACCGCGAGTTCGTGAGTATAACTGGTGCTCGTGCGGTAAGCGGAGCTCCCCTGGCCCCTCCAGGTCAGATTGCCGCCGCTGAAAACGGTGCCAAGGGCAATGGCGGAAACGGTGGAGGCAGTAAACGCGGTAGCGGCAACCGCAACCGCAGCGGTAGAGGCGGTGGCAAGGGCAGCAGTAACGCCGGCGGCGGCAACCGAGGGACCCGGTCGCGTGGCCGTGGCGGACGCAGTAACGACTCCAGCCAGGAACGGTCGGGAGGTAACCGTCGCTCTTCTGGAAATTCCGGGAGGCGCAGCGCTAAGTGATTCTAGAACCTAGCCACTGGCAGGCCAGGATGGATGATCACCAGGCCCGCGCTGACAACAGATTGGCTACTTTCAGACACCCCGGCCAGTACCACGCCGTCTATGACTTTTTGTTCGAGTATTATCCGGTCCGCCCCTCGCACCTGCGGCGTTGGCACCCGGGCGTAGGCGTAGCCCTAGCGGGCAAACCGCCGCACGCCCAATGGCGGTACTACAAAAACGATGACGGGTTAACGGCCGTGGACACCCGCGCCTGGTGGGCCAAACGCGGTGAGTCCGCGCTGGTGATAAAGCGGCTGCTGGAAAGCACTGCCACCAATCCAGCTACCTTCGACTGCTTTGGCCTTCATGAATGGGCCATGGTCTACAAGACCGACCGCCCCCGGCATAGCTTGCCGCTGCGCTTGGGGCCGGAGCGGACCAACGAGGTCGTTGAACGTTCCAAGCTCAAATGTACGCACTATGACGCTTACCGGTTTTTCACCGAACCTGCCCGCCCATTAAACATTCGCGTACTAGACCGTGGCGGGCAAAGCGACAATGACCAGGCCGGTTGCGTGCACGCCACCATGGATGTCTACAAGTGGGCGTGGAAGCTGGGCCCAATTGTTCCCGGTGAGCTATTTCTCGATGCGCTGGACGTGGCAATTGAGGCCCGGACTTTGGACATGGAGGCGTCACCTTACGACTGCCGTAGCCTGGGACTTGGCGTTGTGGCGGTAGAGACAGCGGAGGGCAAAGCCGAATACGTGGCGCGCCAGCGCCAGCTCGCGGACAAGGCCAGGCCGCTGCGCGAACGGCTTGTTGCCCTTATTAACAGCGCTCGACAGTCTAAACTGTGAGCGTTGCAAGGTAAATAGATTTAACCAGGGAGTATCTTTCGTGGCACGTCATCTAGCCCCCCGGAGTAACTTTGCTATTGCCCGCTGGCTGCTGGCACTACTGGCAATCTCCGCTTTACTGTTGCTGGCCGGAGCCGTGGCTCTGCTTTCAAGCAAACCGTCCTTCCGGGCGGACCAGGTCCCAGTTACCACTGCGCCGGAGACCACTGCGCCGGAAACCGCTGGGCCGGAGACCGCTGGGCCGGATACAACAGCACCACCGACCAACTCCAGTGAGAACACGGTTATCAGCAGTCCGGCTAGCCTTAACCCCAGTGTGGAGGAATCTTCTCCCCCGCCACCGCCTCTGCCGCGAACTACTCCCGCTGATACGCTTATTTTGCTCGACACCTCGCACCGGATGGCACCGTTCTACCCGGCGGCCTCGGCCGAACTCGCGGCAACGGCGCAGGCGTTGGGAGCAGCCGGCAAACAGGTGGCGCTGTGGAACTATTCATCACCGCTCAACCCGGGGATCACGGTGGGTTACCGCGATAACCTGGGCTTTGGGCCGGCACAGGACGTGGCAACGGCTGTTGTCCAATTTGGCACTGGGGGTGTGCCACAGACCCGCAGTGCCGTTCTCGCTGCGATCAATTACGCAGCGGCCGTGCCAGGCTCGCGGATAGTGTTGGTTACCGCTGGTACGGAAGCCGATATTGATGAAGCCGCTTTCATCCCAGCGCTGGAACAGGCTCTGGGCACTGGCGTGGAACTGGCGGTCATCCACCTTGGCCAGATGCCGGTTGATGAGGTGTTGCGTGAGCACGCCAAGACCTTTGCCCACCCTGCGATAGAAGCACTGCCAGAAACACTCTCCCAGGCCACTGGCGTGTAGCCACGTTTTATAACTCCACACGCTAACGCGGGGACGCGGCCAGGTGGCGGCGCCCCCGCGAACTTGGCGGAGTGCAGGTATAAGGTGGGCCAGCGCTAAGAAGTGCGGCGGTTACGTAGCTCTGCTAGTTCGTCTAGGGTGACTACGTTGTCTTCACCCATGTGGTTAACGCGCTCGGATGGGAAAGCGGAGATGGTTCCGGTGAGCTCTTTAACTAGGCCCGGAACGGCGATACCAAAGACGCCCTGGCCGCCGGCCAGAAGGTCAATGACTTCATCACTGGAGCGGCACTCATAGACCGTGGTTCCGTCGGAGACCAGGGTGAGTTCGGAGATCTCATGTACACCGCGGTCGCGAAGGGTGTCAACGGCAAGACGGATGTTTTGCAAGGAGATGCCGGTGTCCAGCAAGCGCTTAACAATCTTGAGTACCAGTACATCTTTGAAGGAATACAGGCGCTGGGAGCCGGAGCCGGTGGCGTTGCGAATGGAGGGCTTGACCAGATCGGTGCGTGCCCAGTAATCAAGTTGGCGGTAAGTAATACCGGCTACCTGGCAGGCGATGGGTACTCGGTAACCCACCTGTTCATCGGGTCCGATGTCAAAGAGGGAATCCTGCACGTAGGTGTCAGTCATTAGATTTGCTCCGTCCATTTGTTCGCTTTAGACATAATTAAATGCCAGTTGGCTCGCTACGTCAACCCCACGAAGGGATCACCAAGCGTCCGTTGTTCAAGTTCAAGTAGAACTTTAACCTCATCTAGGAGCAATTGCACCTTTAGTCACAGGCGTGTCATTCCCTATTTTTCGCCACTACCCCCGTCATCGAGGTCAAAATCACCCATATCCAGCCCCCGGACAAGCTCCTCAAAATCGGCGTCTACCTGGGAATCCTGGCTGGATTCCCGGGGGGCCTCGGCCGTGATATTAGGGTCAACTCCAGCATCATCAGCGGGGGTAGCGTATTCCACATCAAGGTATTCCCGCAGGTCATCAGGCGTGGCAAAGACCGCTACTTGTGCAGCGACGTCCTCTTCCACCACCGGAGAAACCTTGAAGTGAGAGGCTATTACTACCGCATTGACTGGAGAAACTTCAAAGGTGTGTCCAGTTGCCGCGGTGACATCGAAGACAAAGGAGCCCTCATGGGAACTGACCAGCTCCACAACGGTTACCCCACCTAGTTCTTCAAGAAGGTCTATGAGGGAGATAATCGCGTGGCGCTGCCCGTCATCAACATCGCGCGTGATGGCGGCGGCAAGATCCGCCTCCGGGCCAGTGGCCCAGACGGGGATTACCTTGTGCTGCCCGGCCAGCTGAAAGGCAAAGCACCAGCCTTCGCTCCCGGGATGGGAATTTCCCAGGTACTCGAGACTAACTGACATTTCCTCCCCCGCCTAAGCCTTGAATTCACGGCGCAGGTCAGTCTTGACCAGCATTCCGTGCAAGGAAACAACAAGGGCGGCCATTTGCTGGGAAAGCTCCTCGGCTTGCGCTGCAGCGGTATCTGATTTAGACAGTTTCACCGGTGCGGCTACCTGGGAGATGAGATCTGCGTGACGCGAGGCGTTATTACGCAGAGTCTTCAGCTGGCGGTCGTTGAGACCGAAGGCCTTGAGTGCGGCAGCGGCGGAGGTCACGGCAACGTCATCGGTGGTATAAAAGCCGGAGGGATCTGGGGTGATGATTCCCAGCGCGGTGAACGCGGCTACATCTTCCGCTGTGGCTCCCGATTGCTCGGCCACATCCTGGTCGGTGAGCCTAGCTACCGCTGGGGTGCGGAACTGGTCCGCTTTGACCAGGGTATCCGCCTGCCCAGCGCCCACAATGGCGGTGACCTGACCGGAGTCCATGGCCTGCAGTTGCTCGCGGATAACCTTCAGCGGGGTGTAATTGTCCCGTTGGCTGGTGAGGATAAAACGCAGACGGTCCACGTCAGCTTCGGTGAAACGCCGGTAACCGGCGGGTGTACGGGACGGAGAAACGAGCCCCTCAGTCTCCAGGTAGCGGATCTTGGACAGACTCACGTCCTCAAACTGGAGCTTGAGAAGATCGAAGACCACCCCGATGGACATGGCCTTGGTCTTCTTGGTGTTGTTCGGGCGGTAAGCCGCCGCGGATTTGCGTGCTGCGTTCACGAAATTTTTACTCGCCGGTCTTGATAGTGGTGGATGGTTACTCTGCTGCCAATGGTGTAAAGCCGCACCCCCCCAAACTAACGCTGGGGTGCGACGTCCCACGTGGCTTACTCGGCCGCGATGAATACCAGGCGGAACTTGCCAATCTGGATTTCATCACCAACGCTGAGCTCCTGGGAGTTGCGTGGCTCGCGGTTAACGTAGGTGCCGTTGAGGGAGCCTACGTCCACTACCTCAAACTTGCCCTCACTCACGCGGAACTCCGCGTGGCGGCGGGAAACGGTGACGTCATCGAGGAAGATGTCCGCCTCTGGGTGACGGCCAGCGGTGGTGGTGGGCTGGTCAAGCAAGAAGCGAGCTCCCGCGTTAGGGCCGCGTTTGACAACTAGAAGAGCCTGATCCTGAGGAAGGTTATCAGCGCCCGCTACCGGACTATCGGTGGCAGCACCTGATTCCATTTCCTTCAAAAGATCAGCACGGAATACAGACGTGGTTTCGACCTGTGGCTCCTGGGCGCCGTTGTTTTCGGTCATTTTTACCTCCGATTGGTCGGACAAAAGTTTACTTGCGGTTGAAAAACTACTCGGTCTCAATCATAGCCGGGTTCGGGCCTTGAGGATCAAGTAGCCCAATTTATTTTAGCGGAAAATATTTCCGATACCGCTCACCACCGAATTTCCGGAACCGGTCAGGGGGTTGTCGGAGACCATGTATGTCCAAGTAGCTGAAGGCCGGGCAAGGCCCGCGTCTTCCATATGCACGCCCTGGGCGTCTATGAGCGCCTCCCGGAAGGTTGTTACGGAGTCCTCCACGGCCCGCTGCGCCACATCCTTAAATTCGCGCACGGCAATCCGGTGGTACTCGGTCAAGGGTGTTTCCCGCGCAATGGCGCGCAGGTGAATGGATTCGCGGACATCATCCATGAGTTCCAGGTGGTCTGCCCAGGAGAGATCTAGGTGATAGAGCATGATTTCCCGGGCCGCGGCCACGCGTACGTCTTTGTCCAAGTGTTCAAGCTCCGCAGCGCGCTCAGGCGCGCGTTGGGATAGCTCTTCCCAGGCCTTGTCCGTATCCAGCAGCTGGGCGCGGCGCTCGTCGATGATCACGCGTTGATCGGCAAGGAGCTGGTTGTACTTCCAGGTCTGGGAATGGATTTCTAACAGTTGACCTTCGGTAACGCGCTGGCAGTGCGCCACAAAGTCGGACACTCGTTTGGAGTCAACCCTGCCGTCTGGGGAGGGCTGGACAGACAAGGATTCGTCTTCCCCGCCCTGGCGCACCACGTCGTCATCAAGGGAGACAAAAAAGACCGATAACCCCGGGTCCCCCTGGCGGCCGGCGCGGCCGCGCAGCTGGTTGTCCAGGCGCGCAGTGCGGTGGCGGGAGGTGCCAATAACTGCCAGTCCCCCGCGTTCAACCACTGCCGCGCGGTCTGCCTCATCCGCGCCGCCCAGCTTGATGTCCGTGCCGCGCCCGGCCATCTGAGTAGAAACGGTCACCCGGCCCACGTCTCCGGCCTCGGCCACAATCCGTGCTTCCTCCGCATCGTTTTTGGCGTTGAGAACGTTGACCTCAATCCCCCGTTCCTGCAGGACCTCCGCCAGGGCCTCGGATTCAGCCACGTCGTGGGTTCCTACCAGCACGGGTTGGCCGGTGGAATGGAGCTCGACGATTTCTTCAACAATGGCCCGGTTTTTATCCTCAGCAGTGGCAAAAATTCGGTCCGCTTCATCGAAGCGGCGGAGCTCCTTGTTGCGGTCAATGACGGACACGCCCAGCCCGTAGAACTGCGTGAGTTGCTCGGTGGCCTCCACTGCGGTGCCGGTCATCCCGCAGACCACCGGATAGCGGCGCATGAGCTCCTGCAAAGTGATGGTGTCTAGGATCCGGCCGCCCTCGGATACCTCCAAGCCTTCCTTTGCCTCCACGGCCGCCTGCAGTCCGTCTGGCCAGCGCTGTAGGTCTGCCACCCGCCCGCGGGAGGCGTCAATCAACTGCAGCTTGCCGTCAACGACTATGTAATGGATATCACGGATAAGCAGTGCCTTAGCGTGCAGCGCCAGGTTTACCTTAACCAGCACCGTGCCAATGTTGTCCTCGGAGTACAGCGAGTCAAGGCCCAGCTCCTTTTCCACACGGGCGGCTCCGGGCTCAGTGAGGTGGACCGTGCGCCCGTCCTCACTGATCTGGTAGTCCAGCCCCTCGCGCAACCTGGCCACCACGTTGGTGATGTGCCCGGTGGGTGCCTCCCCCGGCCGGTTGCCGGCCAAGACCAGCGGCACCAGGGCCTCGTCCACCAGCACCGAGTCCGCCTCATCCACCAGCGCCACATCCGCCGGCGCCTGAACGGTCTGGGAGCGGTCCGTGATTTGGTTGTCCCGCAAAACGTCAAAGCCCACTTCGTTGACTGGGGCGTAGACAATATCGGCCCGGTAGGCCTCCCGGCGCTGTTCCGGCCCCAGCTTCTCCGTTACCGAGGACACTGTGAGCCCAAAGAACTCCACCAGCGGGCGCATCCATTCCGCGTCGCGGGCAGCCAGGTAGTCATTAACGGTGATGAGGTGAACGCGCTTGCCGGTAAGCGCAAACCCGGTGGCGGCCATGGCCCCCACCAAGGTCTTGCCTTCGCCGGTGGCCATCTGGATGACGTCGCCTTCCAGCAGCCGCAGGACGGCTTGGGACTGTACATGGAAGGGGTGCATACCCAGCTTGCGTTCGCTAGCTACTGCGAGCGCGGCTAGGAAGGTGGACTTATCCGCAATAACCCCCTCCTGCACGGATTCGCGTGCGGCCTGTGTCACGGCGGCATCGTCAAGAGCTGCCAGTGAGGCGGTGGCCTCCCGGGAGTTGTCAACTACCGTTTTTGACTTCTTGTCATTGCGGTCGGCTTGCGCGCCCATAGCCTTCCAAAACCAGTCGAATGCACCCATGTGTGACCTCCTCTAGAAATTCTTACCAATACGACCTTAGTCGCGCCCGTCTTCCCGTTGCAGGCCGGGGGCGTTATTGTAGAAACTATGCAATCCGTGAATGTGTCAGTACCGTCTAGCACCGGATCAAAGATGGCAGGAACCATCGATTTTCCGGACACCACCCCCACAGCTTTCGCCATCTTCGCGCATTGCTTTGCCGGCTCGCGCCACACCCCCGGCGCCGCCCGCACGTCAAAGCAGCTAACCCACCACGGGATTGCCACGCTGCGCTTTGACTTTCCCGGGCTGGGCCAATCTGAAGGTAGCTTTGCAAAGACCAGTTTTTCCCAGAACGTAAGCGATATCAAGGCGGCGGCTGCCTGGCTCACAGAGAACTATCACGCGCCCCAGCTGCTTATCGGCCACTCGCTGGGCGGCGCGGCAGCGCTAGCGGCCGGCTCCACAATTAGCTCCCTGCGCGGCGTGGCCACCATCGGCGCACCCTTTGACCCAGCGCACTCCGTGCTGCACTACGCAGACAAGATTGGGGAGGTAGATGAGGCCGGGCAGGTGGAGGTTACCCTGGGCGGGCGCACGTTGACTATTTCCCGTTTCTTCTTAGAGGACCTGGCAGACACAGATCCGGTGGTCTACCTGCGGAAGCTCAAAAAGCCGCTGATGATCTTGCACTCTCCGGTGGATACCACCGTGGGGGTGGACAACGCCCAAAATATCTTCCGCATGACGCGCTACCCCAAGTCCCTAGTTGCCCTGGATAAGGCAGATCACTTGCTTACCAAGCAGGGCGCGGCCGCCCGCGCTGCGGACTTAATTGGGTCGTGGTCAGATGAGTTCATTGTGCCGGACTTTGCACCGGAGGACGTGGGCCCTGATGCCGTAGTAGCCCGGACTGCCATTGGCACCAATTTCGGGGTGGTGGCCCGGACACACAACCGCAATATCTCCGCAGACCGCACGCGGGCGGAGGGTGGTAAGGACCAGGGGGTCACTCCGGAGGGGTTGCTCATGTCCGCTATTGCTACCGCGTCAGCACAGGCTGTCAAAGCCAAGGCCCGGGAGCTCAAAGTCAGGTTGGCCGATGCCGCCTTTGAACGCTCCGTAGAACTGCTCCCGGCCGCAGGAACAGATCTTGACCACGTCGTTCGCCAGCAACTTCTGCTAGCGGCGCAGCACAGCCCACTGGACAGCGTTCTGGGACGGGCCACGATCACGGAAGTTGAGGCTTAACATGACTGTTCATAATCCACTCGCGGACGGTTCCCGCTGCCCCTGCGGTACCGGCTTGCAGTACGGGCAGTGCTGCGGGCGCTACCACGCCGGTGCGGCTGCACCAACGGCTGAAACCCTGATGCGTTCGCGCTTTACCGCCTTTGTTACCGGTGATGAAGCATATCTTTTGCGCACCTGGGACCCCGAAACCCGGCCGTTTGACCTGGCGTTGAAAGAAACCTCTATCAAGTTCTACCGGCTAGACATCCTAGACGCCGTGGCCGGCGGGCCCTTAGACGCCACTGGTGAGGTGGAATTTGAGGCCTTCTACAAGGGTAGTTCGGTGGGGTCGCAGCGCGAGCGTTCCACCTTCCGGCGCGTGGACGGAAAGTGGGTCTACAGCGCTGGTGAACTGGGCGATTAACACCTGTGAGAAAACGTGTTGTAACCTATTCGAGCAGCCATAAAGGCCGCAACGGGCTATGGCGCAGCTTGGTAGCGCACTACACTGGGGGTGTAGGGGTCGCAGGTTCAAATCCTGTTAGCCCGACCATTATCAGGCCAGAACAATCACTTGTTCTGGCCTGATTTTTCTTATCCTGCACCGCGCCCACCCCGATATGAGAGCTCTGAGGGGATCTTCGGAAACGGGGCTCTTCGGAAATGAGCGTCCTGCCGTGGGTGTGGTGTTGAGGTATTTCTTGTCAAGGTTGGGTCCGCTAGCGTGGTGCATCTGTATCCCGCGATAGACCTGATGTCGCGGCGGGAAGCAGCCAAGGCTACGGCACAGTGGATGGAGGAGTTCTACAACCGGAAACGCCGGCATTCCAGCATCAACATACTGGCTCGGGAGCACGCAGCTGGAGCCGGCGCAAACGCAAAAGCGCCCGGCCGAAGCCGGGCGTCCAGCGATTTTCCTACCGCGAAGAAGGCGTAGCCTTAGCGCTGTGCTTCCGGATTGTTCGTGCCGTGATCCGCGTTGTTCTGCCCAATGTGCTCATCGGCCTTCTGGCGCGCCTTGTCAATTTTGTCGGCGTGCTTGTTACCTAGCTTGTCCTTGGCCACGTCAGCTGCTTTGTCCAAAGCGGAGTCGGAGATCTTCTCCCCTTTTTCAGAATTCAGCAGGCCTTTTGCTTTATCGAAGATACCCATGTGCGTATTCCTTTCAAATAAAATAACTTAAACTTTTCTTAGCTACCTTGCCTATTGTAGTCCTCCCGCCGGTCGCTGCGACATCCGGGGCCAGGTTCGCAAAGGCCACACCAGAGGTTTCGTGTCCTAGCACCGGGTTAAACCCCGTGTTGCTAGGGCGGACTACTAGAATTAAGCCCATGACCCACGAGTCTTTCTTCGGACTGGCCTGGCCCGGTAAACAAGCCGCTGCCGCGCAAGCCACGGCCTCTGCTACCTGGCGGATAATTCCGCGCCGGGCAGGCGGTAGCCGCACTCTGCCCGAAGTCTTACACAACAGCCTCACTGCCGGGGACAATCTTGAGTTCCTGACACTACTGCGTGAGCCTTGGCGTGAGAGCGTGGACGTCATCTACATTGACCCGCCGTACAACACCGGACGCGATTTCATCTACAAAGACAACTACCGCAGCCGCCGGGAACACAACTCTAGCGACCATGGCCGGTGGCATGCCCAATGGCTATCCATGATGTTTCCCCGCTTGATAGTGGCTAGGGAGTTTCTCAAACCTTCCGGGTTCATCTGTATCTCCATCGGCGAAGACGAAGTGGCAAACCTCCGCAAGGTAGCTGATGAAGTTTTTGGGGAAGAGTGCTTTGCCGGACAGTTAATTTGGAAGAAGGCCGGCACGGGAAAAAACGACTCCCGCTACGCCGTAGTCGAGCACGAGTATGTTCTTGTCTACGCCAAAAGCGTGGACAATCCCGGATTTAACCTAGACCGCGGCGGAGTAAAAACTACCCGCTATAACCACTCCGACAGCAAAGGCCGCTATTCCCTAGTCCGGCTAGACTCCAAGACCTTGGGCTATCTAAGCAGCCTGGACTTCCCCATTACCGGGCCGGACGGAAAGACCTACTGGCCTGACCAGCCCGCGGGTAAAGACAAGGTTGCTAGGTGGCGCTGGGGCCGGGAAAAAGTCCAGGAACATGGTGCTGAACTGGTTTTTCGGCGCGGCTTTGTCTACACCAAAAACTACGAATCCGCGGGGGCCAAACCGCGTTCCATCTTAGATGGTGCCAGATTTGGGGTCACGCGCACCGGCCGCAAAGACGCAGAGGCTGCTTTAGGAATCGTGGGCATTTTTGAGTTCCCCAAACCGGTGGGCCTGGTCAAACACCTGATTGACATCTGCGGTCCCAGTGACGCCGTGGTAATGGACTTCTTTGCCGGCTCCGGCACCACCGCGCAGGCGGTGGTTGAACTCAACGCAGAAGACGGCGGTCAGCGCACTTTCCACATGGTGCAGATCCCGCAGCCCACCGACACCAAGAGCGTGGCCTACGCGGAGGGGTTCACTACAGTGTTTGACATCTGCCTGGCCAGGACGCAGTCGGTGTGCGCCAACCACGGTGTGAACCTTGACGTGTTTGATACGGAACCTATTACTGATTAATTCAGTGCATCCGCGCTATCACTAGTGCCGGCGGGCCGGCCGGGGATCCCAAAGAAATCCAGCACGGCGTCGGTAGCAAACCCCGGTGGAAGCTCCTCCGAGTGATCGTAGGTACCACCAGGCCACACGTGACTTCCGCCGCCAATGCGGATATGGACCAGCGGGCTGTCACACCCCAGCCACCGCATCCGCAACGAAGTGCTGGACAAGCGGACAGCCTCAACGTCCGGCTGACACCCGTTGCGCACCTGGTCACGTTTTAAGATCTCATCAACGGACCGGTACCCGGTCTCGTGCCGCTTTCCTCCGTAATAGGACACCACGGGGTCATTGGTGCCGTGTATATCCAACCTGCCCACACCGGTGTCTGCGCAAGACTCGTGGATTTTGTCGTAATAGGCAGCGGAGATACTGGCTACAGAGTTAAATGTTTCAGGAATTTGGCACGACAAATAAACTGCAAACCCGCCACCGTTGGACATACCTACTGCGTGGATACGGGAGTCATCCACCGCGTAGGTGGCCCGTACGGAGTCCACGATGTTGGTGACAAACTCAACGTCCTCCGCGCCGCTGGTGGTGGCGTACGGTGCCGGCGCCCACGCGCCCTCTACGCCCTGGGGGTAGACCATGATGGCCTGGGCAGCGTTGAGCTGCGTGTAATCCTCAATCGCCTCAGCTTGTTCTTTCCATCCGTGAAAGGCCAGAACTACCGGCCACTTCTGCTGCGGGGAATAGTCCTTGGGCAGGTGCAGAATAAAATTCCGCCCGGATGGTAGGTGGATATTCTTAGACTCCCCTGGCAGCGGGCCCACCAACGGGGCTGAGGTGGGGATGGACAGGACGGATCCCGCAGACCCCGGCTGCGTCTGCGCCACTGGAGGTACCGTGGGGTCCGGCGCGGAGAAGAAACCACACCCGGAAAGGACCAAGGACGCGGCCGCCAGACTGCAAAGTGCGCGTTTAATCACTGGATTGCTCGCGTTCCTTCCTCATGTTTGCCACAGGCGCTGTTATTGACTCTCACACTTTAACAGCTCAGCGCAACTGCCCCTTCCACTAACGCACCTACGGTATATTCTCACCGCCTGCTCCGGATGGACCGCGACGGCTACCAGTTGCTGGAAATGGAAGATGTGCCAGGGACTTTAGCCCAAATGGCAGACCATGGGTAAGTTGTTTTCCTATGCCCCATCCTTATACCTCGCCACCGCCGGAGAATTTCCCGCATTACCGCCGCCCCTCTGCCAAAGACGCCCCCAGTTTCACCAGTCACCTGGCGCGTACCGACGCCGCGCAGGCATTCTCACAGGGCGCGGAAACCTACCAAGATGTACGCCCCGGCTACCCGGATGAGGTGGCAGCCCTTCTTGCGGGTTTCCCGAGCGTAGTTGATATTGGCGCCGGCACCGGAAAATTCACCGAAGCCCTTGGCAACCACACCGTGTACGCGCTAGATCCTTCTGCGGATATGTGCCGGGTACTGCGGAACAAGGGTGGCGCCTTGGTGTGGCGAGCAAAGGCGGAGGCTACCGCGCTGCCGGCGGCAAGCGTTCACGCGGCTTCGTGCGCCCAAACCTGGCATTGGGTAGACTCCCCGGCGGCCTGCGCCGAGCTAGACCGGATCATCAGGCCCGGCGGCCGGGTGGTACTGGTGTGGAACACTTTGGACGTCACGGCGCACCCGTGGGTACTCCGGCTTAGCCGAATAATGCACTCCGGGGACGTGCAGAAAGAAGGTTTTTACCCGGAGGTTGGCGCCCCTTGGGAAATCACCCAAGAGCTCCGCCTGAAATGGGAGGACACTACCACCCCGGAGCGGTTGCACCAGCTGATGCATACAAGGTCCTATTGGCTGCGGGCAAAAGAAAAAACCCAGTTGAGGATGACACACAACCTCAACTGGTATTTATTCGAGCACCTAGGCTTTGCGCAGGGGCAGCACATAACGCTGCCCTACCGCACAGACGCGTTCGTGCTAGAACGCGCCCCGAAAAGCCCCTAGCGCCGCTTCTTCTTATTATCGCGACGCTCACGGACGCGGACCGCGATTTTTACCGGTGAGCCGTGGAAACCGAAGCGCTCACGGAACTTGCGCTCCAAGTAGCGCCGGTAGCCGGCGTCCAGGAACCCGGTGGTAAACAACACAATGGTGGGCGGCTGGGTGGTTGCCTGCGTGGCAAAGAGCACGCGGGGAAGGCGGTTATTTTTCATGGGAGGCGGGTTGGCCGCAATGGCCTCCCGCAGCCAGGTGTTGAGCTGGCCAGTAGAGACTCGCTTGTCCCAGCTTTCCAGCGCCTCCAACATCGCGGGCTCAAGCCTTTGCAGCGCGCGCCCCGTTTCAGCGGAGATATTAACCCGAGTCACCCACGGGAGGTGCTCAAGCTGCTGATCAATTTCCCGGTCTAGGTAGTAGCGGCGGTCAGGGGTCATCAGGTCCCATTTATTGAACGCGATAACCAATGCCTTACCGGACTCCAGAATCATGTTAAGCACGCGCTGATCCTGCTCGGAGACTTCCTGGGAGGCGTCAATGAGCATGATACAGACCTCGGCAGCATCAATAACGCCGCGGGTTCGCAACGAAGCATAGTATTCGTGGCCCTGCGCATTTTTGACCTTCTTGCGCAGCCCGGCGGTATCAACGAACTTCCACAGGTGCTGATCTAGCTGCACGAGGGAGTCCACGGGGTCAACGGTAGTGCCGGACTCATTGTGGACTACGGAGCGCTCCTCGCCCAAGAACTTGTTGAGCAGCGAGGACTTACCCACGTTGGGTTTGCCCACCAACGCCACGCGGCGCGGCCCGGAGGTAATGGACTTGCCCCGGGGTTCTTTGGGGAACACGCGCAGGATTTCGTCCAACACGTCCGCGCCACCGCGGCCGTGCTGGGCAGATACCGGCCAAGGATCGCCCAGGCCTAGGGCATAGAACTCCGCCACATCTGCGTACATGGTGTCTGAGTCAAACTTATTGGCCACCAAGATGACCGGCACCTGAGATTTTTGCAGATTCCGGGCCATGACGTGGTCCGTCTCGGTGATACCCACCTGGGTGTCAACCACCATGACAATGACGTCCGCGGTTTCCATGGCAACTTCCGCCTGGCGGGCGATGGCGCCGTGGATTCCCTTGACGTTGGGGTCCCATCCGCCGGTATCTTGCACGAGGAACCGCTGGCCGTTCCAATCCGCGACGTAGGAAATGCGGTCGCGGGTAACGCCGGGGTGATCCTCAACCACGGCTTCGCGGCGGCCCAGGAAACGGTTAACCAGGGAGGACTTTCCCACGTTCGGGCGGCCCACCACCGCAACGGTGAATAGGCTTTCTTCGATGTGGTTGTCGGTTACGCCGAAGGTCTTGGAAAGCTCTTCCCACTCCTGTTCGTCCATGGCCAAGGGAACGTCCGCGCCGTCCTCGTCTTGCTCTTCGCCATAATCGGCTTCGCCAAACTCGGAGTCATCAAAGTTGTCCTCGTCGAACTCAAAGTCAAAGTCATCTTCATCGAATTCGGCTGAGGCCCAGCCACCGTGTGGGTCTGCTACTACTTCTTCTTCCAGCTTCCCGTGCGGGTAGTTGAACTCGGTTTCTTCAGTGTGATTCTGGGGGTCTTTAGCCATGGCTAGACTCCTTTACTATGTCAGTCAGGCGCTCGAGCACCTGGTCGAGCGTGAGCTCGGAAGTATCTACGATAACCGCGTCCTCGGCCGGGCGCAGTGGGGAGGTTTCGCGAGACGAGTCTGCGGCGTCACGCCTTTCGACGTCGGCAAGCACCGTGTCAAAGTCAGTGTCTATCCCGGCAGCCACGTTTTGGTCAAAGCGCCGCTGAGCGCGGACTTCTGCAGACGCGGTGAGGTAGACCTTGGCCGGTGAATCCGGCAGCACCACAGTTCCGATATCGCGTCCCTCCACGATGGCACGGTGTGCTTCCCGCGCCAGTTTGCGCTGCAGCTCCACTAGGTTGTGGCGCACCTGCGCGATGGCGGAAACCGCCGAGACATTGCGGGTGACCGCTTCTTCGCGGATTTCTTTGGAGACATCCTCCCCTGCCAGCAACACCTGCTGCGAGTCCGGATCATCGGAGACTTCCAGGGGAAGCTGCGCGGTAACGCGGATAACTGCCGGGGCATCAGCCGGATCCACCCCTGCGCGCAGTACCGCCAACGTGGCTACGCGGTACATAGCACCGGTGTCTACGTATTTCGCGTCCAGCCTTTTAGCCAGCGCGCGGCAGGTGGAGGACTTTCCGGTGCCGGAAGGGCCGTCCACCGCTAAAATCAACCCATCAGCGGGAATGTTACTAATCATCGGGCCTACATCTCCACCGCGTTGTACAGGCTGGTCAGCTCGTTGCTGTTGAGTGCCCGGAAGGCACCCGGGGTAGTTTCTCCCAAGGAGATGGTGTGGAATTTGGTACGGACCAGGCGCTGGACCGGGTAACCGGCTTCTTTGAGCATCCGGCGAACAATGTGCTTGCGGCCTTCATGGAGTTCCACGCGCACCAGGGAGTACCCGCCGTGCTTGTCCACCAGCTGCGCAAAGTCAGCCTTAGCCATGCCGTCGTCGAGTTCAATACCTTCTTGGAGCTGACGGATAACCTTGTTGTTGAGCTCACCCAGCACGGTGGCCAGGTAGGTCTTTTGCACGCCATACTTGGGGTGCATGAGGCGGTTAGCCAACTCCCCGTCGTTGGTGAGCAACAACAGTCCTTCAGTGTCAGCGTCCAGACGGCCCACGTGGAACAGGCGCTGCCCGGCGGCAACCTTCTCAGAGACTAGGTCCCCTACGCAAGGCCGGCCCATCTCATCTGACATCGTGCACTGGAGCCCACGGGGCTTGTTGAGTACGAAGTACTGCATCTTCTCATTGACGTTGACGCGGACGCCGTCCACACGGATGACATCTACTGATGGGTCAACGCGCAGACCCTGCTTTATGACGATCTGCCCGTTGACCTCTACGCGGCCGGCGTCGATGAGAATTTCGGCGTGGCGGCGCGAAGCCACGCCAGCTTTGGCCAACACCTTTTGGAGGCGTTCACCGGATTGTTCTTGGTTTTTCTTCTTGCCTTTGCCATCAACCAACCAGTCCGCACCCAGGTCCCGGGCTACGGATTCGGCGGTGGCTTTGCGTTCGGATTTCTTTACGTGCTGACGACGGGCCGGTTTAGCGTTAGAGACAATGATGTCACTATCTCGCTTTTTCTTCTCCGGTGTGCCGTCGCGGCGAGCGGTGGGGTTCACGGTGTCGTGTCCTTTTCTCTTGAGCGTCTATGCAATTTAAGGTAGCGCGCGGTGTTGTTGAAACGGGTCTGTTGTTTAACAGATCTAGCGCACGCCGGCAATCCTAGCCTAAAAAGCGGCTAAACCCTATCCGGGCACCGCAAATACTGGCGGTTTTTCTAAAAGTCTTCCTCAATCTGATCCACATCGGGCAGCAGCGGAGCTAGATCGGGAAGCCGCTCCAAGCTATCTATTCCTAGCAGCTCTAGAAATAATTCGGTGGTCTCATACTGGTGAGCCAGGCCCTCGCGCTGTTCGACTTCCCGGATTAGCCCACGCAAGGCCAGGGTACGCATGACCCCGTCTACGTTGACACCGCGCACGCCCGCCACCTGCGCTCGTGTACACGGCTGCCGGTAGGCAATAACAGCTAGCGTTTCCAGGGCTGCCCGCGAGAGCCTGGTTTGGGTACCGTCCAATAAGAACCCCTCCACGGCCTCCGCGTTGCGCTGGCGGGTATATAGCCTCCACCCCTCGGCTGTCTCCCGGAGTTCAAATCCCGAACCACGGTCCTCAAACTCACGCGCCACGGTGCGCAGCAAGTCGCTGACCACTGACGTGTCCAGTTCGAGTGCGCGGGACAGAGCTTCTACCGAGGCCGGCGTATCCAGCACCAGGAGGATAGATTCCAACCGCGAGCGGTCTTGGGAAATGGGCGGAAGTTGCATGGGTTCTACCCTAATCCCAGTTGCTGGCGGCCACAACGGCGGGGTCTACGTCCAGCCCGGTCCAGGCAACGTTAAGCGGCCCCAAGGACTCTGGCTGGTCAGTTTCCACCGCTTTGGCTTTGTAGAGTTCCAACAGCGCCAGGAAGCGCCCCACCACTTCCATGGAAACCGTGCAATCCCGGGTAAGGGCGTCAAAGCTTGTCCAGGTGTCTGCGCCCAACATCTTCAACAGCCCCATAATCCTCCCGGCCTGCTCAGGGACAGATACCGCCACTTGGTGAATGTGGCTGGTGTTTACGTCTTCGAGTGCCTTTGGCCTAAATACGCCCACCGCCAGTTCCGCGAAAGAAGCCGGGGTGTGGCCCAGCTGGACCGGAGGCAATAGTTGCGCGAAGCGGTCCTCTATCCCCACCGCGCGTGGGTAGCGGCGGCGCGCGTCGCGCTGCCATTGCGCAAAAAGGTCCGCTATCTGCTTGTAGGCGCGGTATTGCAATAGTCGCGCAAACAGCAAGTCGCGAGATTCCAATAGCGCTAGGTCCTCAAGGTCATCTACTTCCCCGCGCGGCAAAAGCCTAGCGGTTTTAAGGTCAAGCAATGTTGCTGCGACGAGGAGGAACTGAGTGGTCTCATCCAAGTCTGCGGTAGTACCCAGCGCCCGGGTGTAGGCCACGAACTCATCCGTCACCGCAGACAAGGCCACGTCTGTGACGTCCATCTTCTTGGCCTGGATGAGTTGCAACAGCAGGTCAAAGGGGCCCTCGAAGTTTTTGAGAGCAATCCGGAAACCGGTGATTTCCGGCTGGTTATCCGCCGGTTGGACGGCGCTACGGGCGGCCATGGGCAAGCACCTTAGCTAGTCCTTTCGATGACCTCACGTGCCAGGTCCCGGTACTGCTTGGCGGCCTGGGAATTAGGGGCCCAGGTGGTGATGGCCTCCCCGGCAACGGAGGTTTCCGGGAACCGCACCGTGCGGGTGATGACCGTGTCAAAGACTTTTTCACCGAAAAACTCCACGACCCGGGACATGACTTCACGGGCGTGTTTGGTGCGGCGGTCGTACATGGTGACCAAGATTCCTATGGTTTCTAGGTCAAAGTTTATCCGCTCAGAAACCTTTTCCACGGTGTCGGTCAACAGCGCCAGACCGCGGAGGGAGAAGAATTCACATTCCATGGGAATAATAACCCCGTCCGAACAGGCCAAGGCGTTAACCGTCAGCAGGCCCAGTGAGGGCTGGCAATCGACGATGATGAAGTCATAGTCACGGTGAACCGGGCGCAGCGCCCGGGCCAAGGTGTGCTCGCGGCCTACTTCATTGACCAGTTGGATCTCCGCCGCAGAAAGATCGATATTGGCGGGAACCAAGTCCATTCCCGGCACCCCGGTGGGAACAATTGCAGAGTGAATGGACACACGGTTGTCCAGCATGACGTCGTAGACCGTGTCCTCAATCTCATCGTGATTAAGGCCCAGGCCGGCGCTCAACGCGCCCTGCGGATCCAGGTCAACCAGCAGGACTTTACGCCCGGCTTCTGCCAGGCAAGCTCCCAAGTTGATGGTTGAGGTGGTTTTACCCACTCCACCTTTTTGGTTACACATGGAGATTATGGTGGCGGGGCCGTGCTTTTCCAGTGGCTTAGGCTCCGGGAACTCGCGTAGCGGACGCCCCGTCAAACCGACACCTTGCGCGTCGAATAGGCCGTCATCACTCACAGTCACACCTCAATCCTTGACCCGTGACCGTCTTTAGTCACGGGAGATACCCACAACAGGCTTACATGCCTGTTATTACCAGACTTATCTTACTCAGGTTACCTTCTCACACCGGAATGGGGCGAAAAAGCCGAAGTTTACCGCCTAGTTAAGGCTATTGCCTTGACTTTGCCAGCTGCCGGTTGCGCCTCCCAGCCAGGAACACCCCGGTGCCACAAGCCGCCAGCAAGATGGCGCCAAGCACCCCACCGCCAATGAGAAGGATAGGACTAACACCGTCTTTTTGGGCCTGGACTTCCTTTTCAAGATCTTCCTTACTGGCATGGTCGGCGGAGGCAAAAGCTGGGTCACGCAAGGTAGCTGTGGCCACAACCCCGCTGCCATCAGCCTTAACCAACTGCATAATGAAGGGATTATCCGGGGCTTCGCCCTGGGGATAGGTCAGGGTCAGCGTTCGGGAGGCTATGTCAATATCCCTGTCCACGCCGTGAATGAAGTTGCCCTGGCCGTCCACGTAACGCAGTTTGACCGTTTGCTCATCAATGCTGCCAAACTTTTGGTAAAGATCCAGGGCCTTATCCACGGACAACTTAGCGGTAATGGTGTTGCCCGAAATCGTGGCCTCTAGGTAAATATGCTCCGCCTGCAAGTCATCAACCGGCGGGGCCGCCTGGCGCTCCGGCTTACTCCCCGGCACCTCCGGGCGCGGGCCAGCGGGCGCCCCCTCCCCAGAACCTTGTTGAGGGGAACCGCCACCCTTGCCGTGGGAGTCCCCTGGCATGGAAGCGCCTTCGGTGCCGTTGCCGCCTTCGGCGCGGGGCGCACCACCGTTGCCGCCTTCGGCGCGGGGCGCACCGCCTTCTGAGCCAGGAGAAGGTGGGGTTACCCCGCTACCCTGCACCCCACTATTGTCGGTGCCAGCGGCGGGTGTGGCTACCAACTGGATGGTGGCGCTGAAACCGGCCGCGGAAACGGGCACGGAAATAGATCCGCCGGACGCCGGTGCCGTGACAGATGCCGATCCGCCAGAGGCACTGACCTCCCAGCCGCCGCCCGAGTAAGAAGCTTGGGCCGCAACGGGAAGCGAGACAGTGGTGGTTTGCCCGGCGGTAACGTAGATGGGCTCGGAGATAGCTTGTTTCACCATCTCCGGGGAAATACCTTGCGGCAGGGCCAGTGCTGGTGCAGTTGAGATAGCTCCGGCCACAGCGGCCGCCAGCGCGGCTCCGGTTAGACGGGTGAAAATGTTTAACACAGCTTGAATCCCCTCAGATTGGTTTTTCTCATCGATCTTGGTTGCCACCTTTGTTGGCACTTTTGTTGCCGCCTTTGTTGCCACGGGGTGGCTTTGCAACTCTACCCCTTATGCCCGCGGATGGGCGGCCCGCCACATCTCTTGGAGGGCTTCAGGGTTGAGGTGGGTATAAATCTGGGTGGTGGTCACCGAGGAGTGCCCTAAAAGCTCCTGGACCACACGCACGTTAGCACCGCCCTCCAGGAGGTGGGTGGCAAAGGAATGCCGCAAGGTGTGGGGAGAGATTTTCTTGTCTATCCCGGCCCGCTCCGCCCCGGCTTTAATGACCACCCACGCCGATTGGCGCGATAACGGCCCGCCGCGCGTATTGAGAAACAGCGCAGGGGATTTTCCCACCGTCATCACAGGGCGTGAGCGCACCAGATATTGTTCTAGCGCAGCCCGGGCGCGGGCGCCCACCGGCACCAACCGGTCCTTGTTGCCCTTGCCGCGTACTTTAAGCACACCCAACTCCCCGGGCGCTAGGCCGGTGCTCATGGCCGTGGCGTCATCAACACTAAGCCCCACAATCTCGGAGATACGGGCTCCCGTGCCGTACAGCAACTCCAGCAGCGCGCGGTCGCGAAGGTGGACGGCCCCGGCTTCTTCCCCATCGGGGATGTTGTCAATGAGTTTTTCCACCTCCGCCACCGAAAGCGTTTCCGGTAACCGCTGGGCAGTGCGCGGAGGAGAAACCTGCGCCGCGACGTCCACCGGGACAAGGCCCTCAGCCAGCGCAAACTTGTGCAGACCCCGGGCCACGATAAGCGCGCGATTGGCGGAACTAGGGGCCAGCTTTTCCCGGAGGAAGGCAAGGTAGGACTCGACGTGTTTTTCCGTGACAAACCCCAGATCCGTGATGCGCGCCTCCTCCAACCATTCCACGTAACGCTTCACGTCGCGGCCGTAGTTACTCAGGGTGTTTTCCGGGGCGCCTTTTTCCACCGCCAAGTGGTTCAGCCACACTTCGCCAGCCGCTTGCGCGGGGGTATTCCGGGAGCTACTCACAACTTTTTCAGGTCCGGACCGGGGCGGCGCTGGGCAATAGAATCAGGGCGCAGGTCAAAGGGCACGTCCACGCTACGGGCCTGTGCCCCGCAGCGCACCACCTGGTAGGCGGACAAGATCCCGGACACGGCGATGGAATTAACAATCTCCCCGGTGAGGATCCGGGACACGGCGGTATCCAGTGGGACCCAGGCAAAAGCCATATCCGCCTCCTCATCACCTTGGGCATCGAGCTTTTCAACGCTTGTTAACCCTGTGGCCAGATACACGCGCACAGACTCCTCGCAAAAACCCGGGGAAGTCACCAGGTCGCAGAGCACCGACCACTGTTGGGCTTGGATCCCGGCTTCCTCCTGCAACTCCCGCTTGGCTCCGGCTAGCTCGGATTCACCCTTGATGTCTAGCAAACCGGCCGGCAGCTCCCAGAGCCTCCGTCCCACGCTGTGCCGGTACTGCTCCACCATGGCTACGCGCCCAGAAGCGTCTATGGCCACCACGGCCACCGCGCCCAGATGCTCAACGATTTCGCGGTGTGCCACCGCGCCGCCTGGCATGCTGACGCGGTCGCGGCGCAGGGCGATAATGGGGGCATCGGCAAGTAGTGCCGAATCCAGCGTCTCAAATTCGTGCCTAGTCATCTGTTACTCCTTCACGGTGGGCATAGGTGCCTTCGCGGACGTGTCCGCGCCGTAGGCTCCGGAACGGCCATCAAGTTGCTCGCGCACGGCCAGCACCGTGGCTATACGGGCCCAGACGTGGTTGATGGAATCTACCGTAGATACCTCATTGTCCTTGTCAGCGCGCAGCCTGCCTATCGAGCCCATCTCCGCCGCAGACTCAATCCGTGCGGCCAGGACCGTGTTTTCCCCAACTTCGTTGAGGCCGGTGAGCATCTGGGCAAGTTGCTCCGCCTTGAAACCGGAGGTTCCCTCCCCGTCCGTGCGGCCGTCTACGACCACGATTGCCTGCGCGGGCAGGACCGTCTCATCCTCGTACTTAATAAAGTCCTTTTTCTTCAACGTCTGCAGCAACGTGGCGCGTTCTTCCACCGTTGCCAGGGGATCGGTAGTTTCCGGATCTCTGAAGAGCCCATATCCCAGCGCCTGGCCGGCGTGCATACCAACCCCCACGTTCTTAGTGGACAAAGACGCCCCCGCCGGCAGGGAGTTGGCAATCAGGGCAGAGAGTTTATCCGCCTCTTCTTTGTCAAAAAAGCGGTCCGCTAGGTCAATGCGGCCGGCGTTGATTGCACCAGCCGCCTCCAGGAGCGACTGGATGGAGGCCACCTCGTGTTCCGTGGCGTTTGACGTGGATATCAGCAACACGGGGCGCTGGGCCAAGGTGTCAGCAACGGTACCCGGTGCTAGCTCAGCCAGGACCTCATCTGCAGACTTCAGCTGCGCGCTATTTATCTGGTTGTCCTGGACTGAGCGCCGGTACTCATCGCGGACCGCTGCTTCAGTCTCATCAGTGCCCACAGATCCGCTGACCACGGGGCCCAGCGCGAAAGCGCCCAGGGCAACCCCCACGGCCACGCCAAAACCTAGGCCGGTGACCACCGGCGCGGAAGAAGAAAAACTGCGCGGCATTAGCTAAACCACCCCGTGATGATTGAAGAAATATTGTCCCAGGTACCTTCCAAATTTTCCACAAAAGAACCCTGACCGCCAAAACCCGCCACCAGCACTATCACCGCAATGGCAACCAAAATGGCCAGCAAGGCCCACAGCCAGGCCAGCGTGCCCCCGGCGGGAGCCGTGTAGAGGCTGATGACGGCATCCGCGTCCACAACCTTGCGGCCGGCCTTCATGCGAGCCAAGTACGCGCTGGGCGCGGCGTTATCCGCGGCCGCAAAAACCTGGTCCAGGTCAACCGCGCCGCCCACCTGAACAATCATGTCCGCCTCGTGGTAGTCCACCAGCAGTAGCGCTAAATCTGAAACGGAGTCCACCGTGGAGGGAAACGTCACCGCGCCCACCCCTAGGTCCTGGATCCGCTCAAGCCCTGGTGCCCGGCCGTCGGGGGCGGCCGGAAGAACTACCTTGGAAGCGGCACGCAGGGTCTCCGCCTCTACCTCGGTGGGATCAGCAATAACGACATCAGGGGTATAACCCATATCCATCAAGGAATCAGCCGCAGCGCCAACCGCCACCGTCATGGGCTCGTACTCACGGATAAAGTTGCGCAACAACTTGATTTTGGCGCGATGGTCCTCACTGGGGGAAACGACTATGACCTTGCGGCCCTGCATGGCAGTGCCCAGGTCGGGGATACCAAGACCATCTATCAGCAACGGGCCTTCAGCATGAATGAACTGGATGGAGTTGCCAAAATAGGCCTCCATCCTGTCAACCAGGCCGCGCTGGGCTTCCGCGTAGACCTCATCCGCCCGCTTGGAGTCCAAGAATTGTCCCTCTCCCAGGAGCTTCTCCCCGGAGTAGACCTCCCCTTCCTCAGTCAGCCGGACCTTCTTGCCGTCCTTGACACGGTTGCGGAATGTCTCTCCCAGGCCCTCCACCAGTTGTACCTTTGCATCCAACAGCACGCGCGGGCCAGTGTTGGGGATAGTCCCCGTTGCAAACTGGGAGATATTTAAAACCGCGGCCGGGCCGGCGTCTGCCAGGTGCTGTGCCTCTTGACGGGAGATATCTGTGGCATCAACGACCGCGAAGTCACCAGCGGAAAGCTTCTTAAATCCCCTGCCGTGCGGGGTGCAATCGCGCAGGGTGGCATGCAGCCCTGGGAGATCGCTGTTTCGGGAAAACAAACTCATGCGCGCGATTGTCCCACGTCATATACCTAAAGTGGGTTAGGCGCGCGCAAGCGCCCCACTTCCTCCTGGGCGCGGTCGTAGAGTTCCTGGGCGTGGGCCCGGCCTGTCTCACTGCCATCTAGTCCGGCCAGCATGCGCGCCAATTCTTCGACTCTTTGCTCCGGCGTGAGGTTGGATACCCCGGAGGTAGCCAACTCCTTGGCCACATGAATGTGGGCATTGGCAAAGGCCGCCACCTGGGGAAGGTGAGTTACCACGATAACCTGGTTATTGAGCGCAAGCCTGGCCAGGCGCCGCCCGATTTCCACTGCGGCACGCCCGCCTACGCCGGCGTCCACCTCATCAAAAACCATGGTGGTGCCGCTAGTGTTGGCCGCTAGAACCACCTCAAGAGCCAACATGACGCGGGAAAGCTCACCGCCGGAGGCAGAGCTTGCCAGGGGGCGGCCGTTGAGCATCAACTCCACTTCATCCGCGCCGGTGCGGGAGTATTTTGCGGTCCGAACTTGGGCCTCTAACGCCGATGCCCCCATGGCCAAGCCAGCCAACTCCCGCGTCACGGCAGTAGATAACGCTGCAGCTGCGCGTTTGCGCGCCAAAGTCAAAGCCTTGGCCTTGGCAATCATCTCCGCCTCCGCTTCCATGACCTGACGCTTGAGTTCCTCGAGTGCCTCCCCGGAGGTATCAATGGAACTTAGCCGGGCGGCGGCGTCCTCACGCCATTTAAGGACCCCGTCAATATCCGGCGCGTACTTGCGGGTGAGTGCCTTGAGCTCTTGCTGGCGTTGCAGGCTCTTTTCTAGCTGGTTGGGATCTGCGGGCAGGCCATCCAGGAACTGGCCCAGCTCTCCTGCAATATCGCTCAAGCGGGCGGTGATATCCCCCAGCTGCTCACCGAGCGCGCTCAGCTTGGGATCCTCCGCTCCTGCTAGCTGCGAGCGCGCCTGGCCTAGCAAAGCCGCAGCCGAGGACTCCCCAAAGCTGTCCTCACCATCAATGGCGCCCAGCGCAGAACTGGCTTGCTCGCGCAGCCCATCAACGTCTTGTAACCGGCGGATTAACTCCACCAACCCCGCGTCTTCCCCGGGCTCTGGGGCAATGTCATCAATCTCAGCGACCGCGTACTGCAAGCGGTCTACTTCTTGGGCTAACTCCCGCCGCGACTGCGTGCGGTGTGCATAGTCTTTAGCCAGGGTGCGCCAGTGCCGGAAGGCCACGGCGTAGTCTTCTAGCAACGGCCCAACCTTATGGTCGGAGCGGTCCACGGCCAAAAGTTGTTGATCCGGGGCCAGTAACCGCAGCTGGTCATTTTGGCCATGGACGGTGAGAATTTTCTCCGCGAATTCCCCCAACGTGGCGGCGGGCACTGCGCGGCCTCCCAAATAGGCCTTGGAACGGCCGGCGGCGGAGACGGTACGGGAGGCTATGTATTCCCCGTTTTCATCGGCCATACCCCCTACGGACTCCACCAGCTGGATTACCTCCTCACGAGATTCCAGCTCATCAATGATAAAACGGCCCTCAACTGCGGCCTTATCCGCGCCCTGGCGGACCCGGGAGGCGTCCGCCCTATTCCCTGCCAGCAAACGCAGCCCGGTGACCACCATGGTCTTACCGGCACCAGTCTCACCGGTCAGGACGGTCAACCCGGAGGAAAGTTCCGCTGAGGCGCGTTCGATGACGCCTAGGTTTTCAATGGAGATATCGGCAAGCATGTCCGCATTCTATAGTATTTTTGTTCGATTACAGCTAAAGGCGTGGGCCTAACCGCGCGGGCCGCGCCAGCCTTCCACTGGCAAGCGGAATTTAGAGACCAAACGGTCAGCAAAAGGCAGGCTGTCCAGCCGCACCCACTTTACCTCCCGCTCACCGCGTACGACCTCTACGCGCGAACCCGGCGGCATAGTGATATCACGAGTGCCGTCCATGATGACAATGGCCGGTGAGGTCGAAGACACCGACTCCACCGCGACACAAGATTTAGGGGAAACAACCAAGGGCTTGGCAAACAACGCGTGGGCGTTATTTGGCACCACCACTATGGCATCCAACTCCGGCCACAGCACCGGGCCGCCGGCGGAAAAAGCATAGGCAGTAGAACCGGTGGGACTGGAGATCAGCATACCGTCACACCCATAAGAGGACACTGGCCGGCCGTCAATCTCCAGCACCGCGTCAAGGACACCCGAGCGGTTCAAGTTTTCCACGCTGGCCTCATTAAGTGCCCACGACGTACCGATGAGTTGCCCGTCCTGGTCCAGCACCCGGACGGAAAGAGTCATGCGCCCCACCACCCGGTAGCTACAGGAAATAACGCGCTCAATGGCGTCATCCATTGACTCAGCCTCAGACTCTGCCAAAAAGCCCACGTGTCCAAGATTGATGCCCAGAACCGGGACATCAACCGCGAAGGCTAGATCTGCGGCCCGCAAGAACGTGCCGTCACCGCCAAGGACCAGTACCATCTCACAGCCTGCTGCCGCCGCTTCATCGTGCGCCACGACTTCCAGGTCACCAAAGTCAACCTCCGCGCGCTCATCGGCGCACACGGCCACCTCAATGCCTGCCGCGCGCAGCCTATCCGCAGCCTCAAACATAGCCTCAACGTTATCCGCGCGGCCGGTATGCGGTACCAATAAAATACGCCGTCCCATTACTCCGGGCCCTCCTCGATAGCACGTTTAACCGCAGCTTCTAGCTCTTGCTCGCTCATCCGTGAGCGCCCCTGATCAAGGACCAGGTGCAGGAAATACTCAACATTGCCGCTAGGCCCCGGCAGCGGGGAGGCTGCAATTCCCTGGCAGCTCAGCCCCAGGGTTTCCGCAAATTGCGCAACCCCCAGGGTTGTTTCCACCCGCAGATGCGGACTGCGTACCACACCGCCTTGACCCAACCGGTCCTTGCCAACCTCAAATTGGGGTTTGACCATGGGCAATAACGTAGCTGACTCCCGCATACACGAGACAATAGCCGGAAGCACCAACCGCAAGGAGATGAAAGACAAATCCCCTACCGCCACGTCAAGCGGCCCGCCGGTCATCTCTGGCGTGAGATTGCGGATATTAGTCCGGTCAAGCACGGTGACCCGCGGATCATTTTGGAGCCGCCACAAAAGCTGGCCGTATCCGACGTCCACGGCCACGACTTCCTTGGCCCCACGCGACAAACACACGTCTGTAAAGCCACCAGTGGAGGCCCCAGCGTCTAGTACCCGCTGGCCTTCCAGCGGTACATCAAAAGCCTCTAGAGCGCCCAGAAGCTTGTGCGCGCCACGCGACGCCCACTGGTCCTCCGGGGATTCCTCCACCCGGATGGAAACCTCCGGGTCCACGACCGTGGCGGGCTTGGCGGCCTGAAACCCTCCCACGTAGACTCTCCCGGCCTTAATCATCTGGACGGCTTGTTCCCGGGATCGCGCAATCTTGCGACGGACCAATTCCGCGTCCAGGCGGCGGCGTTGAGGTGCCATTAGTTCTCCTGCAAGGCGTCACGCAATAACATGTGCGCCTGGTCTAGCTGAAGGTATTCGTCTTTAAGCGACTCGGGTTGCACAGCGAATACCTCCGCTACCTGCGCATCAAGCACCGAAGGCTCTGTCACCGCATGGGGATCACGCGGCTTGGGAACCGCCATCACCACCACTTCCCAGTGGCTTCCTCGGCTTTGTCACTACACGGGCGCACGTAGCGCGGTGCTTTGGGCAGCGCCCACGCCACCTCCAAGACGGTACGCAAAGCCTGTACCCACGTGGCGTTGTCATCACCGTTTTCCAACAACACATCCTGGCCGTCGAAACGTGCGGTGAAACCACCCTGCGCACCTGGGCGCGCTTGGGCGCGTGTCAAAGAAAGGTCACAAAGGTTTACGCCAACATAATCCGGCCGCAGCCGTTCCGGTGCCTCGATAAGCTCCATGGGCCCGCTCACCCCAGTTAACACGTGCAGGGTGTCCATAGCGGCGTTATTGCCGCCCATGATGTCAGTATCAAGACGGTCCCCCACTACCAGCGGCTTGGTTGCCCCTAGCGCGCGGGCTGCCTGGATAAACATTTCCGGCCCCGGCTTTCCGGCAGACACCGGCTCCACGCCGGTGGAGGCAGTAATAGCTGCCGCCAGCGCGCCGTTTCCTACCGCAAAACCGCGGCTGGTTGGCAACTGCAGGTCCATATTAGAACAGTAAAAAGCAGCTCCACCTCGAATAGCCAAGGCGGCCTCGCTCAACTGCTCCCAACCCATTTCCGTACTAAGTCCCTGGATAACCGCCGCAGGTTTATCATCCGCCGACTCCACCACAGTGAAACCAGCGTCAGTGGCTAGTTCCTTAAAGGACTCCGTACCAATTACCAATACCTTGGAATGCTTCTTCAAATTCTGCTTGACCAACCTGATAGCAGCCTGCGCTGAGGTAACCACGCTTTCCGTCGTAGCTTCAAGCCCGATACCCCGCAGCTTATGCGCCACGTCCTCCGGTGCACGGGAAGCGTTGTTGGTTACATACACGGCTGGTAGGCCGCAGGCGTTCAACGTATCCACTGCACCGCGAATAGGTTCACCGCCCTGCCAGATGGTTCCATCCAAGTCCAGCAGCAAAGCGTCATGTTTGGTCAAAAGGCTCATTTCAGCTCCTCCAGGCGCTGCGCGGCATCAGTCCAGCCACCCTCATCTATTTCAACGGTATGCTCAAACCACTCCCGTGCTTTGTCAACCTGACCCAGCTCCGCGAAGGCATTAGCGTAGGCGTAAGCCAACCGTGTTGCCCCCATACCGCGCTCCTTCTTGTCCGGGTTGGCACGCTCGATGGTAACTAGCGCCGACTCATCCTGACCAAGGTCTTGACGGGCGCCCGCAACAACAATGGCAAGCTCAATGGCACCTTCGCGGCTAAGCTCACGAGCTTCATCAGAACGACCCAACTCAATTGCCTTCTCAGGGCGTCCCATGCCGCGTTCACAGTCCGCCATCACGGCCAACATACCGGGTCCACCGGAAATACGACGCGCGGCACGAAGTTCAGCCAGCGCCTCTTTCCACTCACCTGCGCGGTAAGCGGCAATACCGTTGACCTCACGGGCAACAGACACGCGCCCCGCGCGGTCCTTAGCCGCACGCGCATGGCGCAGAGCAAGCTGCGGATCATCTTCCATCCACATGGCAGCCATGATCATATGTTTCGCGGTAGCGTCAGCATTTTCCTTGGACAACGACTTCAAATCCTGCAAAACAGAAGGATCCAAATCATCCGGGTCAATATCATTGGGCAAGTCCGGATCATTAGCGCGGTTTTCTAAACGCTGCTCACGGAAACCAGACTTCTGGGGACTAAAGGAACGGGACTTCTTCTGCTCATCATCCCATCCATCACGACGGTCATCACGCGAACCACCACGACGATCATCACGCTTACCGTAGCCACCACGGTCATCACGGCGATCATCACGCTTACCATAACCGCCACGGTCATCACGGCGGTTGTCCCGCCGGTCATCACGCTTGCCGTAGCCGCCACGGTCATCACGGCGGTTGTCCCGCCGGTCATCACGTGACCCACCACCACGACGGTCATCACGCTTGCCGTAGCCACCACGGTCATCACGGCGATCATCACGCTTACCATAACCACCACGGTCATCACGACGGTTGTCCCGGTGATCGTCACGCGAACCCCCACGTCGCTCGTCGCGGCTGAAGGAGCCACGCTCGCCGCGCGAAGATCGATCATCACGCTTCGGGCGCCTATCGTTCCTTCGCTCAGAATCCCGTGAGGAGCCATCCCTCGAGTCCCGACCCCGGGATTCATTATCCCGGCGACCGTAGCTATTAGATTCAGACATAAGGCCTTACACTTTCAAATCGATGTTGCACGCAAATACCTAGCTATCCTACTAGCCAAATGCTGAAAACCCTAGTCGGAGCCGGAGGCAGTGCCGTTCCCAACCATCTACTTGGGCAGCGGAATCTCAGGAGTCCTAGGATTGCCGGTCAATCAGCCTGATGGATACAACGCCGCGCCTAAGCGAGGATAAAGGTTTATGAAAGTCACCTACAATCCGGTTTTGGTGTAGGGGTTGCTTGGGTATTGGGGGTGTGTTGTGGTGGTGTGAAAACGCAGAAAGAGCCTAGACGTTTGTCTAGGCTCTTTGCTGTTTATTTTGTTGTGTTATGTTTTTATGTCGGCGGTAACTTACTCTCCCACACCCTCCCGGGTGCAGTACCATCAGCGCGGGCAGGCTTAGCTTCCGGGTTCGGAATGGGACCGGGCGTTTCCCTGCCGCTATTGACCACCGACAAATTTGTGGGGTTTGGTTGTTGTCCCTGACTTGTTTGTTGTGTCAGATACTGTGTAGTGGACGCGAGCACTTGTGGTGCATTTTGTTTTTGTTACGTGCGTTGGTAACACATTGTTCCCACAGGTGTGGGTGTGTGTTTGTTTTGGTCTATTAGTACCAGTAGCCTTCGCATCTTGCGATGCTTCCAGGTCTGGCCTATCAACCCCATAGTCTTTAGGGGACCT
>NZ_VXKJ01000038.1 GCF_008693075.1 Corynebacterium phocae
CAAGGGCTGAAGTTATCAGTGTCAGTGGTGGTTAGTATCAATGCTTTATCATGGGCGCATATATACGGGTACCAGAATATCAACTGGTTGTCCATCGACTACGCCTGTCGGCCTCGCCTTAGGTCCCGACTCACCCTGGGAAGACGAACTTGACCCAGGAACCCTTAGTCATCCGGCGGTAAGGATTCTCACCTTACAATTCGTTACTCATGCCTGCATTCTCACTCGTACACAATCCACGCCTGTTTACACTAACGCTTCACAACATGTACGACGCTCCCCTACCCAAAAACAATATTACTTATCTTTGCCGCGGCTTCGGCGGTGTGCTTGAGCCCCACTACATTGTCGGCGCGGAACCACTCGACCAGTGAGCTATTACGCACTCTTTCAAGGATGGCTGCTTCTAAGCCAACCTCCTGGCTGTCTTCGCGATCCCACATCCTTTTCCACTTAGCACACCCTTAGGGGCCTTAACCGGCGATCTGGGCTGTTTCCCTCTCGACTATGAAGCTTATCCCCCACAGTCTCACTGCCGCACAACACATTGATGGCATTCGGAGTTTGGCTGACATTGCTAAGATTGTAGTCCCGCTCAACCAACCAGTAGCTCTACCTCCACCAAGCTAATGCGACGCTGCACCTAAATGCATTTCGGGGAGAACCAGCTATCACGGAGTTTGATTGGCCTTTCACCCCTACCCACAACTCATCCCCGCAGTTTTCAACCTACGTGGGTTCGCGCCTCCACAGCATCTTACTGCTGCTTCACACTGGCCATGGGTAGATCACCCCGCTTCGGGTCCAGGACATGCCACTAAA
>NZ_VXKJ01000039.1 GCF_008693075.1 Corynebacterium phocae
ATTATTTACAGTGACACCCCTATATGGAAAAGGGCACCACCCGGCACACACCAACCAACACCGCACATAACGGCACCGGCACAACCCAAGCACACAACAGCAAAAAGTCACAAACAACCATAAGTTATATAAGTACATTGGTACACTATTGAGTTCTCAGACATCGTCCGTACCTATTTACTCACCAGGATTTAATCTTGGCTTTCTCTAGGACGTTGGAGTTTAAATCCTAGTTTCTAACTTTGTAAGTTGTCAACTTGAAGTTCATCTCCGCGTCACCTTGTTTCCGTGGCGACTTGAACTAATTTACATACCGTTTAAGCCGTTGACAAATCCCCTGCTAGAACGCAAAAACCTGCACGCCTTAGCGTGCAGGTTTTAGTGTTGACACTTTTCCGCTTCGTTGCCGTAAAGCTGAGGCAAGAACTACAGGCCCGACTAGACCAGGCGTGCCCCGGCAAAGTTCTTCTTACCCCGGCGGAGAACCAGCCAGCTGCCGTGCAGCAGGTCAGATTCAGTGGGCTCCCAATCCTCAGACTCAACGCGCTGGTTATTGACGTATGCACCGCCTTCCTTGATGGTGCGGCGTGCTGCACCCCGCGAATCAGCAAGTCCAGCTGCAACGAAAAGATCGATTGCCGTGCGTGGTTCGCCGGCAGCTATTTCAGCTACCTCCGTTTCAGAAAGGGCTCCAGCCAGGGTTTTTTCATCCAGGTCGGTGAGCTCAGCACGTCCAAAGAGGGCCTGGGCGGCTAGTTCAACGGCCTTGGTTGCCTCCGGTCCGTGGACCAAGTCTGTCATCTCTTGGGCCAGGCGGCGCTGGGCCTCACGGCGGAAAGCTTCCTCAGCTACCTTCTTCTCATATTCCGCGATCTCGTCCTGAGTAAGGAAAGTAAACCAACGCAAGTAGTCAATGACCACGGAGTCACCCGCGTTAAGGAAGTACTGGTACCAGGAGTAGGCGGAAGTCTTTTCCGGGTCCAGCCATAGCTTGCCACCACCGGTGGACTTGCCAAATTTCTGGCCTTGGGCGTCAGTAACTAGCGGCACGGTGAGCGCGTGCACCTTCTTGCCTTCCACGCGGCGAACAAGGTCTACGCCGGAGACAATGTTGCCCCACTGGTCCCCGCCGCCAATCTGCAGCACGCAGTTTTCCGCGCGGTTAAGGTGCAGGTAGTCATGGGATTGCAAGAGCATGTAGGAAAATTCCGTGTAGGAAATGCCATCAGACTCCAGGCGGCGCTTGACGGTGTCGCGATCCAACATTGTGTTGAGTGAGAAGTTCTTTCCCACATCACGCAGGAAATCAATGACTGACAGATTCATGGTCCAATCGGCGTTGTTAACCAGCAGAGCGCCGTTGTCACTATCAGGGTTGTTGGCGTTACCGTTGTCACCGGCAAAGCCCACGAACTTCTTTAGTTGCTCCTTGATACTGACTAGGTTCTCTTCAATTTGGTCTTGAGTCAGCATGGACCGCTCCCCCACGTCACGGGGATCCCCAATGAACCCTGTGGCACCACCGGCCAAAGCAATGGGACGGTGCCCGGCTTCTTGGAAACGACGCAGCATGATCATGGGCACCAGGTGACCGGCGTGCAAAGAATCACCCGTGGGGTCAAAACCGCAGTACAAGGTAATGGGCTCAGCGCATGCCTCACGCAGTGAATCAAGGTCGGTGGATTGGTTGATAAGGCCGCGCCATTGCAGCTCATCGATAATGTTCATAGATCTATTTCCCTCGGAGGTTGTGACAATTGTTGCTAACAGGTGTTGGTATTGACTTGGTGCTGGTTTGCAGCGTTGCTAAATAACAGAGTTGGTGAGAAGGCTCTGACTTTCTACGAAGTGCTCGTTTAGGCCGCTGGCCACGGTTTGGCACTATCGGCCAGCATGACAGGTATTCCGTCCTCAATAGGATAGGCAACACCTAGCCGTTCGTTGACCAAGACGGCATCTTCTTCAAGGTGGGTTAGCGGACCTTTGTCCTGGGGGCAGACCAGGATTTCCAACAGCTTAGGATCAAGACTCATAGTCATAACCCTACACAAAGACCGTCCCTTGCTTTAGTGTTGGGCAGCGGTGAAAACGGCAAAAAGGGAACCGATAATTCCGGTTCCCCTTCTGCTGCCGTCAAAGCTTGGCCTGGCTATCCTAAAAGCCCGTTCACCTAGAGCTGTGCCCTAGCCGCGAACCGGGACGTTGGCCCACTCGCGAGCCTTTTCGGCTAAATCTTTCACTCTGGCCAGTTGCTGTTTGACCTGGACACCGGCGGTTCCGCCCTTAGTAGAGCGTGAAGCCACCGCACCATCGATGGTGAGTACCTCACGGACTGCGCCGGAAAGGCGCGGGTCCACGCTTGCTAGTTCCTCATCGCTAAGGTCGACTAGATCCACGCCGCGTGATTCAGCAATACGCACGCACGCGCCTGATGCCTCATGGGCTTCGCGGAAGGGCACGCCCTCGCGCACCATCCATTCCGCTAAATCGGTGGCCAGAGTAAACCCACGGGGGGCAAGTTCGCGCATGCGGTCCTCGTGGAAGGTTAGTGTGGAAACCAGTCCACTCATGGCTGGCAGCAACAGGTTGAGCTGTGCCACGGAGTCCACGATGGGTTCTTTATCCTCCTGTAGATCGCGGTTGTAGGCAAGTGGCTGCGCCTTGAGAGTTGCCATAAGACCCGCCAAGTTGCCAATCAGCCGGCCGGTCTTACCACGGGTTAGCTCCGCGACGTCAGGGTTTTTCTTCTGTGGCATGATGGACGATCCTGTAGACCAGGCATCATCGAGGGTGACATAGCCGTATTCGGGCGTACACCAGTAGATTATCTCTTCAGCCAGACGGGACATATCCACCGCAATCTGCGCCAACACAAAAGCGGTTTCGGAGGCAAAATCGCGCGAAGATGTGCCATCAATGGAGTTCTCCGCTGCTGCTTCAAAACCCAGCTCCTGGGCAATGGCCTCCGGATCGAGCTGCAACGAGGAACCCGCCAGCGCACCGGAGCCATAAGGAGAAATAGCTAGGCGCTTGTCCAAGTCCTTAAGCCTGTCCACGTCGCGCAGCAACGGCTGCGCATGCGCCAGAAGCCCGTGGGCAAGCAAAATAGGCTGGGCGGCCTGGGAATGGGTCTTGCCCGGCATGATGGCGTGAGGATGCTGGGCAGCCTGGCCTGCTAGGGCCTCGATAAGATCGGATACTTGCGCCGCGATGTCACGAATGGCGTCGCGGACCCACATTCGAAACAGCGCAGCAACCTGGTCATTGCGAGAACGGCCCGCGCGCAAACGCCCGCCTACTTCCGGGCCCACAATCTCAATCAGGCCGCGCTCCATGGCACCATGAACGTCCTCATCGCTAGGTTGTGGCCCGAACTCACCACTGGCGACTTTCTCTCCTAACTCGTCCAAGCCTGCGAGCATAGTGGCAAGATCGGCATCGGAAAGAAGGCCTGCGGAATGCAGCACCTTGGCGTGCGCCTTGGAGGCCAGCACGTCATAGGGCGCTAGCACCCAGTCGAAGTGAGTGGACACCGAAAGCGCAAACATGGCCTCCGACGGCCCACCGGCAAAGCGGCCGCCCCACAACGCGCCCTGGTTGGTCTTGTGCTGTTGCATATGTTTTCCTAGCCTCCGGTTCAGTGGGGTTGGTTACTGTCTTTTAGTTACAGGTTTGGTTACAGGGGTTGTTACTGGTTTTGCTACTGGGCGTACTTCTCATTGCCAGTGGGGAAACCACCCTCACGGTCACGCTGGTTAGAAATCTGGGTAGACAAGCCGTGTAGCTGGACAAAGCCCTTTGCTGCAGTCTGGTCAAAGGTGTCACCCGTGTCATAGGTAGCCAGGTCAAAGGAATAGAGCGACTCCGAGGAGCGGCGGCCGGTCACCGTGGCGGTACCAGCGTGCAGAGTAAGGCGGATATCCCCAGTGACGGTTTCCTGGGTGGAGTCCACGAAGGCGTCGAGGGAGCGCTTGAGGGGGCTAAACCACAGACCGTCATAGACTTCCTCACCCCAACGGGCGTCGGTCAACCGCTTGTAACGGGCCAGCTCGCGCTCAATGGTGACATCCTCCAAAGCCTCATGGGCTTTAATAAGAACAACGGCACCTGGGGCTTCGTAGACCTCGCGGGACTTGATTCCCACCAGGCGGTCTTCCACCATATCCAGGCGGCCAATTCCCTGCGCGCCAGCGCGCTTATTGAGCTCTTCGATAACCTGCAGCACGGTCATCTTCTTGCCGTCCACGGCTACCGGCGTTCCCTTGTCAAAGGAGATGACTACCTCATCCGGGGCGTTGCCCATAGCCGGATCCTCGGTATAGGCGTAGAGATCCTTTGTCGGTGGGTTCCACAAGTCCTCAAGGAAGCCCGTTTCCACGGCGCGACCCCAAACGTTTTGGTCGATGGAGAAAGGTGAGGAAGCTGACTGCTCGATGGGCAGGTTAACCTCTTCAGCAAAAGCGATGGCCTTATCCCTGGTCCAGGCGTAATCACGGGCCGGCGCGATGATTTCCAAGGAAGGATCTAGCGCCCGGAAGGAGACTTCAAAGCGAACCTGGTCATTGCCCTTGCCGGTGCAACCGTGGGAGACATGCGTACCGCCGTGCTCCTGCGCAGCCTCTACCAGGTGCTTGACAATCAGCGGACGAGAAATGGCAGATACCAGCGGGTACTGCTTCATATACATACCGTTGGCCTTGATGGTGGGAAGGCAGTACTCTTCTGCAAACTCATCCTTGGCATCAACGACAATGGACTCCACGGCGCCGCAATCCAGCGCGCGCTGGCGTACGGATTCCATATCCTCCCCGCCCTGACCCAGATCCAAGGACACGGCAATGACGTCCCCGCCGGTCATTTTTGATAGGTAAGGGATGGCCACCGAGGTGTCCAGGCCGCCGGAATATGCGAGTACTACGCGTGCATTCATGTTAAAAGTGCTCCTCAAAATGTTAGTGAAAATTATACCGTCTGGTTAATAATATACGTAAATGTGCTCAGAGTCTAACCCGGGGCCAGCTAAAGCCATCCCTATCTACCGCCCGGGGTGAGAACCAGGCACTACCCTGGTTTCTCGCGGCCACCAGGGCTTGCTGCTGGAGGTTGCCGGTAGGGGTTGCTACTGGGGTTTGCCGCTAGATTTCCGGTGAACCAAGTTCTCCACCATCTCAGCGCCCGTCATCGGTTCCCGCGAGAGAACGAAGATGGTGTCATCTCCGGCAATACATCCCACCACGTCAGGTATGCCCGCGCGGTCAATATAGGAAGCCAGGTACTGCGCGGCACCGGCCGGGGTGCGCAACATAGCCATGTTGCCCGAGTGGTCCGTGGCTGTGACCAACTCATCTATCATCCGGCGAAGTTTCTCCCGTGGGCCGTTAACCTGATCTTCAAACTGCTCCAGGTCATCACCCACCTGATAGAAGGAGCTACCGTTATCCAGCTTGACCTTCTTTGCTCCCAGCTCGTCCAGATCCCGCGATAGCGTGGCTTGAGTGATATCAAAACCTTCCTTGGACAATAGCTCAGAAAGTTGCACCTGACTGGTTACACGAGTGCAGGCTAGAATCTCCAAGATCTTCGCCTGGCGCGCATTTCGGTTAGAAGGCGTATTAGACATGGTGGGCAGTTTACTCCGTGCTCAGTTGTTTGGGGGGTTACGGCGGGTGCCTGGGGGTTACGGCGGTTGATTAGGGTTTAGGGCGACTGCTGTGGGGTTGTGGCGTCCACCTGACGGCAGCGGCGTTACTGGGCGGCCTTTGCCTTGTGCTCCAGCAGCCAGACCATCAGTGCTTTCTGGGCGTGGAGCCGGTTTTCCGCCTCATCGAATACCACAGACTGCGGGCCGTCAATGACCTCCGCAGCGACCTCATTACCGCGGTAGGCGGGAAGGCAATGCAAGAAGATGGCGTCTGCGCTTGCCTTATCCATGAGGTTCGCGTCCACCTGATAAGGCCTAAACGGCGTGTTGCGGTCCTTTCCATCCTGCTCTTGTCCCATGGATACCCAGGTATCGGTAATAACCACGTGCGCACCAGCAGCAGCTGTGATGTCATCGGTGACTTCCACCCTTGCCCCGGTCTGCGCCGCACGGTTGATTGCGCGGTCTACGAATTTCTGTTCCGGTTGGAAATCCTTTGGGGCGATGATGGTGATATCCAGCCCCGCCGTAGCAAAGCCCAGCATGTAGGAGTTGGCCATGTTGTTAGAACCATCGCCTAAGTAAACGGCCTTGATGCTGGTGAGGTCATCGAAGTGTTCTTTAATAGTCTGCAAATCCGCCAGGATCTGGCAGGGGTGTAAGTCATCCGACAGTGAGTTGATGACCGGCACGTCCGCCGCTGCGGCCATGGCCTCTAGGTTACTGTGGGCGAAAGTGCGCCAGACTATGGCCTCCGCGTAGCGGGAGAGCACCTTGGCTGTGTCTTCGATGGATTCCCCCTTGCCCATCTGGGTTTCCGCGCTGCCTACCGTAATGGCAGTGCCCCCTAGGTGTGCGGCCGCTGTGGCGAAGCTAAAGCGGGTCCGCAGCGAGGTTTTGTCAAAAATCACCGCTATAGTTTTTCCCGGTGCCAGGAGTTGTTTGGCATAAGGGTTATCCTTCAGCCAGGCGGCCAAGTCCAGGACCTCTGCCTGCTCAGCCGGCGAAAGATCGTCATCTGCTAGAAAGTGCCTCATTGTGTTCCCATCTGTTGAAGTATGTGTGTCAAAGTGTTTGCTGCTTGGGCAATATCCGCGTCTTCGATAACCAGTGGCGGGGTCAAACGGATGACGTCTTTGCCGATGGCGTTGGCAATAACTCCCGCCTGAAGTGCGGCCTCCACGGCTTGTTTGGCCACCGGCTGCTTGAGAACTACCCCTAACATCAGGCCAGCGCCGCGAACCTGCTCCACGTGTGGGGAGTGTTCCACGAGCTCCTTGAGCTCCGCGCCCTTGCGGGCCACTTCCGCTAAGAATTCCTCATCAATAGTCTCCAGCACCACATTAGCTGCCGCGCAAGCCACGGGGTTTCCGCCAAAGGTGGTGCCGTGGCTGCCGGGGGTGAAAAGCTGGGCTGCTTTACCCACGCCAATGCACGCGCCAATAGGCAGGCCGGCACCCAGGCCTTTAGCCATGGTGATAACGTCCGGAACCACGCCGGAGTGTTCATAGGCAAAGAATGTACCCGTGCGGCCCGCACCAGTTTGGACCTCATCGACCACCATCAAGATGCCGTGTTCATCACAGAGCGCCCTGACCGCCTGGAGAAACCCAGGCGGGGCCGGAATAACCCCGGTTTCCCCCTGAATTGGCTCCAAGAAAATGGCGGCGGTGTCACTTGGGTTAATCTCCACAAGTTGCGTGAGGTAATCAATGTCGCCGAAGGGGAAGAACTCCGCGCCGGCGGGCAAAGGCTCAAATGCTTTGCGCTTGCCAGGTTGTCCGGTCACCGATAGCGCACCCATGGTGCGCCCGTGAAAGCCATCCTTGGCAGCCAGCACGCGGGAGCGGCCGGTCAAACGCGCCAGTTTCACAGCGGCCTCGTTGGCCTCCGCGCCGGAGTTAACAAACAGTACCCGGGCGCTGCTAACCCCCACCCGCTTAATCAGCTTTTCCCCGGCAGAAACCACCGGGCCGGTGGCCATCAAGTTAGAGGCGTGGCCCAACGTGGCTATCTGCTGGCTCACGGCGGCCACCACGCCAGGGTGTGCATGGCCCAGCGAATTGACGGCAATTCCCGCCAGCATGTCTATGTAAGATTTGCCCGTTTCATCTTCCACGCGCGCCCCTTGGCCGGAAACCAGCGCGATGGGCGGAGTGCCGTAGTTATTCATCAGCGCGGCAGACCAGCGCTGTTGGAGGTTACTCATTTGGTTTCGTCCTTTCTCAAGACGGTTTTTGCGTCAAAGGGGAGGCAGTCCCCGCCGTCGGAGAGCACCATGGTGCCTATACCGCCGGGGGTGAGAAGCTCTAGCAGCACCGAGTGCGCTACCCGGCCGTCAATCACGTGGGCTGCCACTACGCCGTCCTCCACCGCCCGCAGGCAGGACTCCATTTTGGGGATCATCCCGGAGTCCAAGCCGGGCAGGATCTCCGCCAGCTTCTCACAGTCAATCTTTGACACTAAGGAGTTCTTGTTGGGCCAGTCGGTGTAGAGACCCTCCACGTTGGTGAGGATGAGCAGACGCTCTGCTCCGAGCGCTGCGGCCAACGCTCCGGCTGCGGTGTCCGCGTTGATGTTGTAGATTTCCCCGTCTGGGCCGGGCGCGATGGTGGACACCACCGGGATCCGTCCGGCCTCGATGATGTCCATGATGGCCACAGGGTCAATGGAGTCAATGTCTCCTACTTGACCAATGTCGGTCATCTCCCCGTCTACGTCCACCAGGCGCTTGCGGGCGGTGAACAGACCTGCGTCCTCACCGGAGGTCCCCACGGCGTAGGGTCCGTGCGAGTTGATGAGCCCCACTAACTCGCGGCCCACCTTGCCAAAGAGCACCATCCGCACAATCTCCATAACCTCCGGAGTGGTCACCCTGAACCCGCCCTGGAACTCCCCTTTAAGGCCCAGTCTGGCGAGCATGTCCGAAATCTGCGGGCCACCACCATGGACCACCACGGGCTTGGCCCCCACAGTGCGCAGGAACACCATGTCCGCAGCAAACGCGCGGCGCAGGTCCCCATCCACCATGGCGTTGCCGCCGTACTTGACCACCACGATTTTGTCGCGAAAGTGCATAAGCCACGGCAAAGCTTGGGCCAGGACTTCCGCCCTATCGTGGTTGGTGAGCTGACCAAGGCTCATATCTAGGGTATTTTCGCTTGTCATCGCGGTGCCTTTCTGGCGGTTGAGGTAAAAATCTAGCGAGCGGGTGGTACTAGGAGCTATAAGCCGAATTGATCTCCACATAGGCGTGGGAAAGATCAGTGGTGCGAACGAACGCCTGGCCCGGCCCGCCGGTCCCCAGATCCACACGCACGTCAATATCCGCGCCGGACAGATCCACCTCCCGGGCACCAGGTGCACCGGTAGACCGCACGCACACCGGTTGGTCGTTGAAGTACACGGAGATGTTTTCCGGGTCCATGTCAGCGGACGCCATTCCAACGGCCGCCAGGACACGGCCCCAGTTGGGGTCAGAGCCAAACATGGCGCATTTAAACAGGTTGTCCCGGCCGATGGTCCGGGCGGCACTCAACGCCTGGGCATCTGAAGACGTCCCAGTAACGGTGATTTTCACACGTTTGGTCACTCCCTCTGCGTCGGCCTGCATCTGATCCGCCAGGCTGGCGCAGACCTCTAGCACCGCAGCATCAAGCTCCTCCTGCGTGGGGGTTATCCCGGAGGCTCCGCTAGCCATGACAATAACTGTGTCATTGGTTGAGGTAGAGCCGTCCACGTCCAGGGTGTTGAAGGTTACCCCGCTGGCCTTAGTGAGCGCGGCGTGCAAAGCCTCCGGGCTAGCCACGGCGTCCGTGGTGATGACCGCCAACATGGTGGCCAGACTAGGGGCCATCATGCCCACCCCCTTGCCCATGGCACCCATGGACCAGCCCTGGCGGCTAGCAACCGCCATTTTGGGCACGGTGTCGGTAGTCATGATTGCCTGCGCCGCGTCCAGCCCAGTAGCCCCCATGCCGGCCGCTTGGGTTACTCCTGCGCGGACCTTGTCCATGGGCATGAGCTCGCCGATGAGCCCCGTGGAGCACACCGCCACGTCACCGGCTTCAACGCCCAGCGCGGCGGCGGCCAGGGTGGTCATTTCGGTGGCATCGGCCAGCCCCTGCTGTCCATTACAGGCATTGGCGTTGCCGGAGTTGATAACCACGGCACGCAGCTGCCCATTCGCTACCGCCTGGCGGGTAACAACAACGGGCGCTGCTACCACGCGGTTGCGGGTGAATACGGCGGCCGCGGCGAAGTCTGGGCCCTGGTTATGAATTAGTACCAAGTCTGGATTACCGGAGGGCTTGATACCCGCCCGAGTAGTTCCGGCGGCAAAACCCCGGGGTGCCAGCACGCCGGCGGAAGATAAGTTAGTCATGGTTTTGAAATGCTCTTTCTACTAGTACCTATTGTTAGGGCGCCACGGCCGCCAGCGGAAGCCCGGCGGTTTCCTCAAGCCCAAGGCTTAAGTTCATGCACTGCACGGCCCCACCGGCGGTGCCCTTGCACAAGTTATCCACCGCAGCGGTAACTATGAGCTTGCCAGCGCGGGTATCCACGTGGGCCTGGATGTGAACCATGTTGGTGCCCACCACGTTGTGGGTTTCCGGCTGCTGACCTTCCGGAAGCACCAGGCAGAAGGGCTCATCACGGTAGTAGTCCAGGTAGGCGGCACGGACGGCCTCCGGGGTGGTGCCTGGCGTGAGGTCAGCCGTGACGGTGGCCAGGATCCCGCGGCTAAGCGGTGCCAGGATGGGAGTGAAGGTGACTTTTAATGGGGTGTTGCTGGAGCTAAACGCGGAGAGGTTTTGGACTATCTCCGGGGTGTGCCGGTGATTGCCGCCGGGATTATAGGCGCGCAGATTACCCATGGTCTCTGCACCCAGCAAACTCACCGAAGCCTTTTTCCCTGCGCCGGACACGCCCGTCACGGCAATGACGCTTAAATCCGGGGCAATGAAGCCTCCGGCTACTGCGGGCAGCGCGCCCAAGGTGATGGCGGTGGGAAAACAACCCGCGACTGCCACCCGTTTAGTTCCCTTGAGTTGCTCCCGGTGGCCGGGAATCTCCGGGACGCCGTAAGGCCAGCTACCGGCGTACTCCCCGCCGTAATATTCCTCCCAGGCGGATTTGTCTTTGAGCCGGAAATCAGCCGCACAGTCTATAACCACAGTGTCCTCCCCCAACGCTTGCCCCAGGCGTGCGGAGTGTCCGTGGGGCAAGGCCAAGAAAACCACGTCATGACCGGAGAGGTTCTCCACGGTGGTAGCAACGATGGTCCGGTCCGCTAGTTGCGGAAGGTGCGGCATGAGCTCCCCCACCTTCTGTCCAGCGTTGGAGTGCCCGCACAGGGCACCGATTTTTAGCTCACCGGCAAGGTAGGCCGGGTGTCCAAGTAGCAGCCGGAGGATTTCTGCGCCGGCGTATCCGGTAGCGCCCGCGATGGCAACGGTAGTAGTCATGCCGAAAGACTAGCACATATTATGCAACACTGTGCAATCTATACATTAACTAGGGTTTTTTAAACTCCACGAGCTACCTACCCATCACAACCGCAAGGTCCCGTACCAGCGGATTTGCCTTCTTCCGGGGTCTTCTTGGCCCCCTGGAGGTAGCCTTCATCAGCGGATCATCGATAAAGGTAAACATCAGCCAGGCCAGGATGACAGACAGGATAAACGCGGCCACCGCGCAGCACAGCCAGCCCACGAAACCCCACTGGTGCCCGGCTATGACATAGCGCTGTAGCGCCACCATCACCGGGTACTGCACCATATAAAAGGCAAAGGAGATGTTCCCCAGCAACACCGCGCGCGGGGAGGCTATCCGCCCGGACAGCCCTTCCAGATCCCGGACCGCCAGGGTGCCCACAATTAAGCACATGGGGACCAACATCACCACCGCCATCTTCAACGCCACGGGAACAAACCACGTAGCGGCAAAGGAAAGGGCCAGGCCCACCATGGGGGCGGCAAGGTTGGTATTGCGGAAGATGCCCTCTGAGACCATCTTGGCCATCACGCAGCCCAGGAAGAACTCCGCCAGACGCGAGAGCGGGAAGTAATAGGAAAAGAAGTAGGCCATGTGCACCGGGATGGACTCCTGGGCAAACCACACAGGGTCCGCGTGCGGCTCTGCTACCGGGGAGACATCCATCTCCCACAGCCTGGCCACAAACGCGTTTTCCGTCTCCCAGCCGCCGGCAAAAACCAGGTGAACCGTCAGGGCCACACCCAGCAGGAGCGCGAACAGGCCCCAAAAAGCGGCCCAGTGCCCGCGACCGCGCAGGCGGTTGACCAGGGGGACCAAGAAAGGAAAGGACAGGTAAAACAACATCTCCGCGCCCAAGGACCAGCTGGGAACATTCAGCCCACCAAGCAGCGCCCAGTTGGGGTTCCACGTGTGGATTAACAACGCGTTGGGCAGCCACAGCTCCAGGCGGGAAAAATCCATGGCAAAGTCCACATTCAGGCCGGCACCCTCCCGCGTGACGGTGGCCGAGGCCGCGACAAAGAGGATGAGCGCCACCCAGTGCATAGGATAAATCTTGGTAAAACGGCGGCGGCAGTAATACAGAATGTCCCCTGCCCCACGCACGCTGCTGTTGGACCAGTAAATCAAAAAGCCCGAAAGCACGAAGAAAAACGTCACACCAGCAGAGCCCAGCTGCATGGGGACAAAGGAGTGGATGGTGGCAAACAACTCACTGCGCTGGAACGGGTAGACCGCCAAGAAGATGAGGGCGTGGAGTAAGAACACCGCCATGGCCGCCCACCACCGCGCTCCTGTGAGGGAAGGAAGATTTGGTCTGCGCCCGGAGAGAGGGAAAGTGGTCAAGACTATTCCTTAATTAAGCTACTTTAGGTTCGTGAGACAAAGATACCCTTGAGTTTATCCCACCGGTATCTGCGCGCCGGTACGCGGCCTTGGTTGTTCCCCACCCCCTTGGCACGCCGTATGACCCGGTGCCCCAGCCAAGCCACTGAGTACGCGAGCAAAAGAAAACCGGCCTCCCGGAAACCCGGGAGGCCGGCCAGCGCGGACTTAAAACAGCTGCCCTAAGCGCGCATCTCCGCGCCAAGTTCGGCCTTAGCGGCGGAAGCTGCGGCTAGACGGTGAGGGTTGACCTCTTCATCAGTCAGCGTGCGGTCTGCAGCACGGAAGTTGAGGCTAAAGGCTAGAGACTTCTTGCCCTCACCCAGCTGATCACCGCGGAAGATGTCAAACAACTCCACGGATTCCAGGAGCTCACCAGCGGCAGATTCCACCACACGGCGGACCTTCTCAGCAGGTGTGTCTTCATCAACGACCAGCGCCAGATCCTGGTGCAAGGCCGGGAAGGCGGAAAGCACCGGTGCGGGGAAACGCTCAGCCAAGTCCAGGGCGGTGACGTCCATTTCCATAGCGCACGTACGCTCCGGCAAGCCCAGGGCCTTGACAATCTCCGGGTGGAGTTCGCCCGCGTGACCTACCACCGCGCGGTTGCCTTGTCCGTCGGTAGCCACAATCGCGGCGCAGCGGCCCGGGTGCCACGGGAGCTCCTGTGCGGATTCCAGCTCGATTTCCACGCCAGCGGCGCGGGCGGCTAGGCGGGCGGATTCAATGGCGTCCGCGTAAGTGTAGGCGCGCCCCTCACCCCAGGGGCCGGCGTGCTCAATGCGGCCGGTGGCCACCGTTGCCACGTGCAGCGGCTGATAAGGCAAGGAGTCCAGCAGCTCCGCCACGGTGGTCTCATCCGGGCGGGCGGAAACATCCGGCATGGGAGATGCGTCCTGGCGCTTGAAGCTGACCTGCTGCAAGCCGTAGAGCGCCAGGTCATGGCGCCCACGCGCCACATTGCGCGCCAAGGCCTCAAGCATGTTGGGCAGCAAGGTGGTGCCCAACGTGGCCTTGTCAGATTCCAGCGGATTCTGGACCGTAACTGCCTGGCGGCGGGGATCCTTTTTATCCAGACCCCACATATCAAAAGTCTTAGAGGCGATAAACGGCGAAGGCAGCACCTCAGCGTAGCCGGAATAAGCCAAGCCGTGGCCAATAGCCCGACGGCGCTTTTGGGCGGGAGTCAAACCGCGCCCGCCCACCGGGGTGGGAAGGATGGTGGGGATATCCTCTAGGCCCTCTAGCCGCAGGACTTCCTCAATAAGATCCACGTCCATGGTGATATCCCCCCGCCACGTGGCCGGGGTAACGGAGAGGACTTCTTGACCGGCATCCTCAATCTGGCAGCCAACCTCACGCAGGCGCTTTTCCACGGTGGCGCGGGAGTAGTCCACGCCCGCGTACTCCCCCGGCTTGGACGCGCGCATGGTGATAGCCGCTGGCGCGGGAACTCCGCCCACCAAGGTGCGGCCGGGCGCAACCGTTCCGCCGGCAATGTTGACCGCAAGCGCGCAGGCATAATCCAGCGCGGCTTCCACGATAGCCGGGTCCACGCCACGCTCGAAGCGGCGGGAGGCCTCTGAGGACAGCTTGTGGCGGCGCGAGGTGCGCGCCACGGTAATGGGATCCCAGTTGGCAGCCTCGAAGTAGATGTTGGTGGTGGAATCAGAGATTTCCGTGGTGGTGCCACCCATCACTCCGGCCAGGGATTGGATGCCGTTGTCATCGCAAATAACCACATCCTCCGCGTCCAACGTGCGCTTGACGTGATCTAAGGTTTCAAACTTCTCCCCCTTCTGGGCGTTGCGCACCACCAGATTGCCGGCTACCTTATCCGCGTCAAAAGCGTGCATAGGCTGGCCCAGCAGCAACATGACGTAGTTGGTGATGTCCGTGGCCAGGTTGACCGGGCGCTGGCCGCACAGCATGAGCTCGCGCTCCATCCAGTACGGGGTACGTACGGTGGGGTCAATCCCAGTGACTTGGCGCAAGCCAAAGCGCACGGCCTTGGTCTCCGGGTGCACGTCCACGTCGATGAGATCGCCTGCAGGCTCTGGCACGTCTGCGGTGTCGATACCCGCGATGTCCGGGTCCTTTGCCACGTCACCGAACTCAAGATCGAAGGCGGAAGCTACCTCACGGCTAAGCCCGCGGGCGGAGAGGGCGTACCCGCGGTCCGGGGTGATATTGACGTCAAAAACGGTGTCTGCCAGGCCCACCAGCGGGCGGGCGTCCTGTCCCACGTGCGCGGCGAACTCCGGGCCAAGAGTAATGATCCCCTCGGATTTATCCGCAATACCCAGCTCAGCTGCGGAACACATCATGCCCGCTGAAATCTTGCCGTAGGTCTCCCGCGCCCCGATTTTGAAGCCACCAGGAAGCTCCGCGCCGGGCAAAGAAACCACCACGTGGTCCCCCATGCGGAAGTTGCGAGCACCACAGATTATGCCCTGTAGCTCTCCCGTGCCGTTGGCCTGGCCCACGTTGACCTGGCAGTAACGGATGGGTTTTTTAAATCCCTCAAGCTCCTCGAAGGTCTCCACGTAGCCAATGACTAGCGGACCGGAAATCTCCGGGAGCGGGGCGTAGCCCTCAGTTTCAAAACCTACCCGGACAAATCCGGTATCCAGGTCCTCAGGGCTAACTGACCAGCCCGGGTTGCGTGCGGCTAGAAGATTGGTAATCCAACTTTGTGAAATCAACATGTGCTTTTAAATTCCTCTACAAATCTTAACTTATGCCTGCACGCCAAAAGGAAGCGTGAAACGGACGTCGCCTTCAACCATGTCGCGCATGTCGGTCAAACCGTTGCGGAACTGCAGGGTGCGCTCTAGCCCCATGCCAAACGCGAAGCCGGTGTACTCCTCTGGGTCCACGCCCACCGCGCGCAAAACATTGGGGTTGACCATGCCGCAGCCGCCCCACTCGATCCAGCCGGCGCCGCCCTTTTTATTGGGGAACCACACGTCCACCTCCGCAGAGGGCTCGGTGAACGGGAAGTAATTGGTACGCATACGCGTGGTGGTCTCCGGGCCAAACAAAACCTTGGCCAGGTGGTCAAGTGTGCCACGCAGGTGCGCCATGGTCAGCCCCTTGTCCACGGCCAGGCCCTCAATCTGGTGGAATACCGGGGTATGGGTGGCGTCTAGCTCATCGGAACGGAAAACGCGGCCTGGGCAAGCGATGTAGAGGGGAACTTCGCGCTCCAGCATGGTCCTAATCTGCACCGGCGAGGTGTGGGTGCGCAGCACCTGCTTGGAACCCGGTTTGGAGACGTGGAACGTATCCTGCAGGGTACGCGCGGGGTGATCCGGCTTGAAGTTCAAGGCATCAAAGTTAAAGTACTCCGCCTCCACCTCGGGGCCGTCGGCAATTTCCCAGCCCATGCCCACAAAGATGTCCGCAATGCGCTCGCTTAAGGCGGTGATGGGGTGGAGAGCGCCGGTCTGCGCACGCGTGGTGGGAACGGTGACATCCACGGTCTCCGCTTTCAGCTGCGCCTCACGCGCTTGCTCCTCCAGCACGGCTTTCTTCTGACCGAACGCCTTCTCCGCGCGGCCGCGGGCAATGTTGACGTTCTTGCCGGCTTCCTTGCGGTCTTGCTTGGGCAAAGTGCCCAGCATGGTGCGGGCCTGCGGGATATAGCCCTTCTCTCCCAGGTGCTCCCTGCGGGCCTGGTCTAGCTCTTCTAGGGTGGCGGCGGACTCAAAGGCCGCAATTGCCTTCTCCGCGGCGGCGCCAAGCGCCTCTTGGGTCAATTCAATATCAGACACGTGCCTTAAAAACCTTCTACTTTCGCGAAAAACTAACGCCGCTTATCTTACCGCAGGCGTGACAATTAACTGTGGTCGGTTTGGGATTGCGCCCGGGCGGACTCATAGAGACAAATGCTGGCCGCAGCAGCAAGGTTCAGCGACTCCGCGCGGCCGCGGATGGGGATCCTCACCCGAATGTCCGCTTCCTCCTGCAGATCCCCTAGCCCGTGGGCCTCATTGCCAAACAGCCACGCCGTGGGTTGGCTGAGATCAGCATCAGCCAAGTCAACCTCACCATCAACGGCGGTGGCAATCAGCTGCATACCGGCCTGGCGCAGCTGCCCTAAGGCGTCTTTGATATTGGTTTGCCTAGCCACCGGAATGTGGAACAACGACCCTGCGGACGCCCGGACCACCTTAGAACCCAGCGGGTCCACGGACTCCCCGGCAAAAATAACGCCGTCTGCGCCCATGGCATCCGAAGTACGGATGAGTGTTCCCGCGTTGCCTGGCTCTGCGGTTTCCACCGGAACGGAGACCAACTTAGGTTTTCCGGCCAGAATCTTCCCGGCGGTCCACAGCACAGGCGGGCACAGCGCAAAAAGGCCCGTGGTGGTAGCGGTGTCGCTCAAGTGCTTGGCCGCACGGTCGGTAATCGGGTGGACGTAGACGTCCATGTAGCCGGCGGCCGTGACTATATGATCAAAACGGCTGGCGGCAGACTCGGTGACAAAGATATCCGTGGCGGCGCCGGTGGACACGGCAGCATCGACAGAATTTTCACCCTCGATGATAAACCTATCTGCCTTCTTGCGGGCGGCCGCGCGGTGCAGCTTGGCGGCGTTGACAATACGGGGGGTGCGCTCAGTAAAGGCGTTCTCGAAGTCCAAAGTCATGCCCCCACCCTACCCGGATACGCGAAAACCCCGAACTCACAAGCGGGGTTCGGGGTGCGACGCTAGGTGCTCTAAGCAGCTTAGGGCTCTTAGGCGACCTTAGCGTTGACGTCTGCAGGAAGAGCAGCCTTAGCTGCTTCACACAGTGCCGAGAAGGTTTCGAAGTCATTCACAGCAAGCTCAGCCAAGATCTTGCGGTCTACCTCAATCTCAGCCAGGCGCAGGCCGTGGATGAGACGGTTGTAGGTGATGTCATTCATGCGAGCTGCAGCGTTGATACGCTGGATCCACAGCTTACGGAACTCAGACTTGCGCGCACGGCGATCGCGGTACGCATAGGTCATGGAGTGTAGCCACTGCTCCTTGGCCTTGCGGTACAGGCGGGAGCGCTGGCCGCGGTAGCCCTTAGCGGACTTTAGAATCGCGCGGCGCTTTTTCTTGGCGTTAACTGAGCGCTTTACTCGTGCCACAGTAATACTTCCTTAACTTATAGAGTGATGTTTATTTAACTGGGTGTAGGCGCTAAATTATGCGCGGCCTAGGAGGCGCTTTACGCGCTTGACGTCTGCGGGTGCAACTGCCTCTTCGCCCTTCAGGCGACGAGTACGCTTGGACGTCTTGCCCTCGAGTAGGTGGCGGCGGCCAGCCTGCTCACGGCGCAGCTTGCCGGAACCGGTTACCTTGATGCGCTTAGCGGTTCCCTTGTGGGTCTTCTGCTTCATGAGAGTTAAGTCCTTTAATTCCCGTTGATTGCCGAAATTGTCTTGTTGTCTACTTCTTGCCCTTGCGGGTTGGTCCCAGAACCATGGTCATATTGCGGCCGTCCTGCTTTGGACGGGCCTCAACGTTACCGTATTCTTTTACGTCTTCTGCAAGACGCTCAAGAAGGCGGAAACCCAGCTCCGGACGCGATTGCTCACGGCCACGGAACATGATGGTCACCTTGACCTTGGAACCCTTTTCCAGGAAGCGAATCACATTGCTCTTCTTGGTCTCATAGTCATGATCATCGATCTTCGGACGGAACTTCTGTTCCTTAACCACAGTCTGCTGCTGGTTCTTGCGAGCCTCGCGAGCCTTCTGGGCTAGCTCATACTTGTACTTGCCGTAATCCATGATCTTGGCAACCGGCGGCTTTGCCGTGGGTGCTACCTCGACCAGGTCTAGATCTGCTTCGTATGCGAGCTTGCGAGCATCATCCGTGCGGACAATACCCACCTGTTCACCACCGGGGCCGACTAAGCGGACCTCGGGAACTCGGATGCGCTCATTAATGCGAGCTTCAGCGCTGATTGTGGTCTCCTTGGTTTAAAGATGTGAAAAGCTAAACTTGATTTGCCTACCTTGACCACAAACGAAGAACCCGGCTTGCAAGATATGCAGCCGGGAGTTCTCAGAAACGTTCTACGTTTTAAAGTAAAACCTTTTACCTTTATCCAACACGGTAAACCGTGCGGCTTCAGGTGGGAGAGAAACTCCGCTTGCGACCCAAGACCTCCTGGAGAAGGCGCTCTGGGCGGTAGTACTGGCAACTATAGCGTATGGTCCCAACCCTTTCCAAATTAGCCCTTCGGACCCCAGTTTCTGCTAACCGCGCCAACGGTACCGCGAAGGCCAACGGGGCCGCCCATGCCCGCTGTAGCCACCGTCCGAACGCACCCTGCCCGAACGTCCCCCGTTCCGAACGCACCCTGTCCGAACGTTTCCTGTCCGAACGTCCACAGTCCGTGAATCCTCCGCCCGGATGTCCAACCTCCGGGTGCCTGCCGCCAGTGCGTGCGGTTTATACATACGGGGCCACCGGGGTAAATAGCGCAGTCTCTTTCCTACCCGGGGCAGGAATCCACCGGACTAAGCACGCCCCGGGCTAGCGACTGCTGGAGGTAAGCAACCAGTTCCGGCGATAGATCATCAAGGGTTGCTTGGGCCTTGTGGTAGGCCGCGTCTTCACCCGTCTTAAAGCCGTCGTAGCGCACCGTGATTGTGGCAACCCCCACGTTTCCCTGGTCAAACTTTAGCTCCCCAAACTGGCGCTGGGTGTAGTGGCCATCAAGTTCGCTTAGGCCCCAGCCGCCCTTCACGCGGGCATTCGACTCCTTGGCTAGACCCCAGCGTTGCCATTCGATTATCTTGCCCATGTCGCGAATAACGCGCCTAGCACCCTTGATGCATTCCAGGTGAGCACCGAACTTCGCTTGTTCCTGCAGGGGCCAGTTGGCGTATCCAAAAGCTGTCTGCCATCCGGACTCGGGATCTTGCCACCGGACTTTCGAGCCTCCCTCCGCCAAGACTGTATCCACAGCTTGGATGGGATCACCTTCTTTATCGAGCACGTGCATCCACAGTTCCCAGGATGCGTCATTGTCAGACTCCCTAATTGATAGGTCAACCAGATCATTGGACGCCTCACCCCTGGAAGCCGCGATGGCTATCGGGACTTTGATGGTGGACCAGGCGGGACCGGTTCCCGGATGCCCGGCGGTGAAGGTCCCCTCCGCCGTGGTGATAGCCACGCCCACACGCGCGTGGTGTTTCCGGCCGATTTTCATCACCAGCTTGTGCAGGTCTTGCTCGACCATTTCGCGGGTTTGGGGATCCATCTGCGCGCCGGAGGCCCCGCCACCCTTAACAACGGTGGAGCCGGCAGCGGAAGAACCCACAGCGGTCGCCGTATCTGGTCCGGCTGCTGCCTCCCCAGCCGCGCCGGTGCTACATGCACCCAGGATGGACGCCGCAACGCATGACGCTATTGCGCCCACAATCCTTAACACGTTTTATAAAAGCTCCTTGAGGTACTGACCCGTATAAGACTGCTTTACTTTAGCAACCTCTTCCGGGGTACCTTCAGCCACCACCAGTCCGCCGCCGGAACCACCCTCTGGGCCCATGTCTACCACCCAGTCAGCTGCCTTGATGACGTCCAGGTTGTGCTCAATGATGACCACGGAGTTGCCCTTGTCCACCAGCCCTTGGATAACAAGCATGAGCTTGCGGATATCTTCAAAATGCAATCCGGTTGTGGGTTCATCCAGGATGTAGATGGTCCGGCCGTTGGTGCGCTTTTGTAGCTCACTGGCCAGCTTCACGCGCTGCGCCTCACCGCCGGAGAGAGTGGTGGCGGATTGTCCCAGCCGCACGTAGCCTAGGCCCACGTCCACCAGTGTGTTGAGGTAGCGGTGGATAGAGGTAATCGGCGCAAAGAACTCGGCTGCCTCGGAGATGGGCATGTCCAGGACTTCGGCTATGTTCTTTCCCTTGTAGTGCACCTGCAAGGTTTCGCGGTTGTACCGGGCACCGTTACATACTTCACACGGGACGTAGACGTCCGGTAGGAAGTTCATCTCAATCTTCAGGGTGCCATCACCCTGGCATGACTCACACCGCCCGCCCTTGACGTTGAAGGAAAAACGTCCGGGTTTATAACCGCGCACCTTGGCTTCCTGGGTTTCGGCGAAGAGGTTGCGGATTTTGTCAAACACGCCGGTGTAGGTAGCCGGGTTGGAACGCGGGGTGCGCCCGATGGGGCTCTGGTCCACCTGCACCAGCTTGTCTAGGTGTTCCACGCCTTCCACGCGCTTGGCGCGGCCGGGAACCTGGCGGGCGCGGTTTAATTGGTTTGCCAGGGTCTTGGCCAGGATCTGGTTGACCACGGTGGACTTTCCGGAGCCGGATACGCCGGTGATACACACCATGACACCCAGGGGGATTTCCACGTCAATTTCTTTGAGGTTGTTCTCCCGCGCGCCCACTACCCGCAGCATGCGCTCCCGGTCCACCGGCCGGCGGTTATCCGGCACGGCCAACTCGCGTTTTCCGGACAGGTACTGGCCCGTCAAGGACTCTTTGACCTTCTCAATGCCCTCAGGCTTTCCTTGGTAGACCACCTCACCGCCGTATTCACCAGCACGGGGACCAATGTCTACTAGCCAATCGGCCTCCCGGATGGTGTCCTCGTCGTGTTCCACGACGATGAGCGTGTTGCCAATGTCGCGCAGCCGCTTAAGGGTTTCTATCAGCCGGTGGTTGTCGCGCTGGTGCAGGCCGATGGAGGGCTCATCCAACACGTAGAGCACGCCCGCTAGGCCGGAACCAATCTGGGTGGCCAAGCGAATTCGCTGGGCTTCGCCGCCGGATAGCGTGGACGCACCGCGGTCTAGAGTGAGGTAGTTGAGCCCCACGTCAAGCAGGAATTTCAGGCGGGCCTGGATCTCTTTGAGCACCGCCCCGGCGATGATCTCTTCGCGTTCACCCAGCACCAAAGAGTCCAGGAATTCCGCGGATTCCTCGATGGACAAAGCGGTCAGTCCGGCAATGGATTGTTCCCCGTGGGCGGTAGAGGCCAGACGCACCGCCAGGATCTCCGGCTTGAGGCGGGAACCGCCACACGTAGCGCACGGCACGCGCCGGGTGTACTGCATGAGCCGGTCTTTCTGGGAGGCGGAATCCGTCTCGGAGAGCTTGCGGTCAATGAACCCTACCGCGCCCTCGAAGGGTGCGGTCCAGTCCCGGATCCGGCCGTAGCGGTTTTTGTACCGGACCCGCACCTCCGTGTCGGTGCCGTAAACCAGGGCCTTCCGTTGCTCCGGGGAAAGGTCTTTGACCGGGGAGCTAGCGTCGAAACCCATGGTCTTGGCCAGGCCTTCCACCAGTTTGACGAAGTACCGGGAGTTGGGCGAGGAGTGCCACGGCTGGATAGCCCGCGTTACCGGCGCGTCCTCATCCGGGATGAGCAGATCGATGTCTACTTCCAAGCGGGTTCCCAACCCGTCACACACCGGGCAGGCGCCAAAGGGAGAGTTGAAGGAGAAGGCGCGAGGTTCGTATTCCTCGATAGCCAAAGGGTGGCCGTTGGGGCAGGACGTCTTTTCCGAATAGGTGTGCGTGAGTTCTTCGTTGTCCACGAAGTCGATGGTGACCATGCCATCCGCCAGCTTCAGCGCGGTTTCCACGGAGTCGGTCAGGCGCTGCTTGGCGGACTGCTTAACCTGCAGGCGGTCCACGATGACGTCAATATCGTGTTTAATCTGCTTCTTGAGCTTGGGCGGATCACTGAGTTGGTACAGCTGCCCGTCCACGCGCACGCGGGCGAAACCTTGGGCGGTAAGCTCCGCGAAAAGATCTACGAACTCGCCTTTGCGGCGGCGCACCACGGGTGCTAGGACCTGGAACTTTAGGCGCTCTTCGTTGCCCAGCACGGTATCGACAATCTGCTGCGGGGTCTGGCGCTCAATGACCGCGTCACACACCGGGCAGTGCGGGGTGCCGGCGCGGGAGAACAGCAGGCGCAGGTAGTCATAAATCTCAGTGATGGTACCCACCGTTGACCGCGGGTTGTGGTTAGTTGATTTCTGGTCAATGGATACCGCCGGCGACAAGCCCTCAATGAACTCCACGTCTGGCTTGTCCATCTGTCCCAAGAACATGCGGGCATAGGAACTAAGGGACTCCACGTACCGGCGTTGGCCTTCGGCGTAGATGGTGTCAAAGGCTAGGGAGGACTTACCGGAGCCCGAAAGGCCGGTGAACACCACCATCTTATCGCGGGGTAGATCGATGTCTACTCCCTTGAGGTTGTGCTCACGTGCTCCACGAACCACTAGGCGTTCTGCCACTGAATTTCCTTACTGTTTTGACTGTGCGAAAATCTTCTAAAAGTTGTTAGGACCGGCACCTGTTGCTTATGGCAGGTGGCGCGGGTTGGCCCGGTAGTCAGTAGAAGGCAAATGACTTCAACCAATATACGGGGCTTTTGCCCAAAACATACGTAGGCTTAACACTATGAACAACACTATTACTTTAGAACATATTTCCGTATCTGAGATGGATAACAACTGTTACCTATTGTGTTCGGGATCCCAAGGCCTGCTCATCGACGCTGCCGATGATCCCAAAGCGCTGCTTGCGATGGCTAAGTCTGCAGGCGTCACCATCACCGGGGTCCTTACCACCCACCGGCACTGGGACCACGTCCGCGCACTACCGGAGGTACTCTCTGCCACCGGAGCTACCCACTACGCCCCTTTCCTTGACTCCCCCGCCCTACCGGCCCCGGTTGATGTGGAGCTCAACCATGGAGACGTCATCGAATTTGGCGGACAAGAACTTCCGGTCGCAATTTTGCGCGGCCACACCCCCGGCGGCGCGGCCCTAGCCGTGGAGATGGCAGGAACCACTCACCTGTTTGTTGGGGACAGCCTCTTTCCCGGCGGCCTGGGCAAGACCGACTCCGAAGGAAGTTTCGCGCGCCTGTTCAAGGACGTCACCGAGAGGATCTTTGACGTCTACGAAGACTCCACCGTTGTACACCCCGGGCACGGCAAATCCACCACGCTAGGAGCGGAGCGCCCGCAGTTGGATGAGTGGCTGGCGCGCGGCTGGTAGCCCGCTTAGCCCCATAATTTTCAAAGTTAGGTAAGCTGGTTGGGACATTGCACTAGCTACGCCCCCGGTCTATTGGTTGTGGGCCTCTAGCTTTGAATTATAATGCCCGGTTGAGTTGGGCAAATACAAGGAGAAAACACTTTATGATCCGTAAGATCGCCCGCCCCATGCTGGCATCCGTCTTTATCTACGACGGCGTTGATGCCCTGCGCAACACTGAAAAGCGCGTGCCAAAGTCCGCTGACTTGCTCAAGACGGCCCGCAAGTTTGTCCCCGCCCCTTATTCGATGTACATCCCTAAGGACACCGAAACCGTTGTCAAGGGCTTGTCCGGAATCAAGGTTGCCTCCGGTACCCTCTTCGCACTGGGTAAGGCACCTCGCACTTCCGCAGCAGTGATGGCGCTCAGCCACCTGCCTTGCGTTATCGCACGTAACACTGTGTGGGACCCAAAGGGTGCGGAACCATCCAAGGATGAAAAGCGCAATGGTCTGCTGACCAACACCGCACTTATGGGTGCGCTGTTCATTGTCACCCAGGACACTGAGGGCAACCCCTCCCTGCGCTGGCGTGCGCAGAAGGGCACCAAGCGTGCGGCCCGCAAGGTCCAGGCTGCTCTGCCCACCAAGTCGGAGTCTGAGAAGTTCGCAGAAAACGTCTCCGAGCGTGCCTCTGAGTTCTCTTCCCAGGCACAGGGCTGGTTCCACGAGACCACTGACAAGGCTCAGGCCTACGTTGAGGACAACCGCGATGACTGGGAGGACGCTGGCCGCAACATTCTAGATTCCGCCAAGCACTACGCTCAGGAAGCCCGCGACACGGTTGAGGATTTCATCGACGACAACCGCGGTGATTGGGAAAAGCAAGGCAAGAAGTTCCTCAAGGCTGCGGAGAAGAACTCCAAGGTTGCCCGCAAGGCCGTAGTCAAAAACGCCGCCAAGGCACAGGAGCGTGCCGATGAAGCGCTTGACCGCGTCAAGTCTGCGGACACCCGCAAGGCTGCCAAGAAGGCCGCTAAGAACGCCGAGAAGCTGCAGGAGCAGGCTGACAAGGCTATGGCAAAGGCGCTGAAGAAGTTCGGCGACCGCGTCTAGGCTCCACCTACCTTCGGTACCGCCTAATCTTAAGGCGGCTACCCGCCTGGTAAGCAGGTACCCGCGCGCCGGGAATAAAGCAGGTACCCGCCCACCGGGAATAAAGAAAGCCCCGCGCAGCGTTGGAAGCGACGGATCAAGCATCAAGTGCTTGGTCCGTCGCTCTTTCCTTGCCCGCGCGCGCCGGCCACGCGCCCTAGCCGCCCGCCCTGGCCACCCGCGCCCTGGCCGCCTTCCCCGGCCCAGCACGTCCAGGCCCAGCACATTCCGGCTTCACACATCCCAGACTTTTGCCTACACACATCTCAGACTTTTGCCTACACACATCTCAGACTTTTAAGGAGTTACCACCCTTGTCCCAGCCAGGGAACTTACCTGATAACGCCGCAGCTTACTCAGCGGAGCTCGCGGCTGAGCAGGCATACGTAGACACCCTCTTCGCACACCTTGACGGGGAGGTTGCCACAGCGAACCAGCGGCTATCCGAGGTGATGCTGGAAGTAGACCCTCAAAACCCGGACTCGGACGCGCTGGTTCGCCGTGAGACCGAGTACCACGGCCTGCAAAAGAAACTTGACCGCCTCAACCTGGCGCAGCTGGGCCTGGTCTTCGGGCGCATTGATATTGACGCACCTGGTGACAACCCCACGGCAGAAGGACTGGACCGCCGCTACATCGGCCGTATGGGCCTGGATGACCGCCATGATGACTACCGCACGCTGCTGCTTGATTGGCGCGCCCCCATGGCTCGCGCTTTCTACTTAGCCACCACCGCTCACCCGGAGGGCGTGGCCACACGCCGCCATATCCGCACTTCCGGCCGGAGCGTAAAGGAGATTAGCGACGAAGCCCTTACCGCCGGGGCACCAGGCGCGGAGCAGGGCGTGGCCGGTGAGTCCGCCCTCCACGCCGCGCTGGAGAAGGCCCGCACCGGCCACATGGCTTCGATAGTGGAGACTATCCAGCGTGAGCAGGATGAAATCATCCGGGACACCACGCGCGGGGTCATGGTTGTGGAAGGCGGGCCCGGCACGGGAAAAACCGCCGTGGCGCTGCACCGGATTGCCTACTTGCTGTACAACCACCGTGATTACCTCTCCGCCACCGGCGTGTTAATCCTTGGCCCCAATGACACCTTCTTGGAATACATCTCCCGTGTCCTTCCGGAATTGGGCGAAACCGGCGTGGTCCTTGCCACGGTCGGTGACCTATTCCCGGGCGTTCATCCTGAGTTGGTGGAGTCCCTTGACGTGCGCGAGGTTAAGGGTTCTGCGGAAATGGTGGAGATCCTCACCCGAGCGGTGCGCAATTACCAGGCCGTGCCAGATCACAACCGCGAGCTCCGGATAGACTCGCTTTCATTGGAGGTAACGCCCGCAATGGTGGCATCGGCGCGAACTCGTGCGCGGCGCAGCCGCAAACCGCACAACCTGGCGCGGGGGGCTTTCAAGGAGCACCTTGTGGACCAGCTTGCCCAGCAGATGGCCGACCGGATTGGGGCGGATCCCCTGGGTGGTGAGAATCTCTTGTCCCGCGCGGACGTTGACCAGCTCCATGATGATCTGGAAGACAACGCGGTGGTAGAAGCCCTCATCGATGAGCTGTGGCCAAAGCTTTCGCCCATGCACGTGCTCGCGGAGTTGCTTTCTAGCAAAGACGCCATTGCTGCCGCAGCGGCTGATTACGACGGAGAAACCCAGTCCGCCCTCTACCGCACCAACGGCACTGACTGGAGCACCTCGGACACCGCATTGCTCGACGAACTGGCAGTGTTGGTGGGCATGCCAGACCCGGAGACGGAGAAAACGGAGGCTGATAGGCAGTGGCGCCAGGAGTTAGCCGACGCGGAGGAAGCCCTAGATATTTTGTCCTCGTCAGAATCCACGGACAACGACGACGACATGTTTGATGCGGAGATCCTTTCCGCACACGACATCATTGACGCAGAAACCCTAGCCCACCGCCAGGAGGTCCGCGACATCCGCACTACCGCCCAACGGGCACGGGAGGACTACACGTGGGCGTACGGTCATATCATCATTGATGAGGCTCAGGAGCTTAGTCCCATGGAATGGCGCATGGTGTTCCGGCGCAGCCCTTCGCGTTGGATGACCTTGGTGGGTGATACCGCCCAAACTGGGGCCCCGGCTGGGGTGGACTCCTGGAGCGAGACCCTAGAGCCGTTCGTTGGTTCCCGGTTCCGCCACCACTGTCTCACGGTGAACTACCGCACTCCCCAGCCGGTGACGCAGCTGGCCAACCAGGTTCTGGCCGTCATTGACCCCCAAGCCCAGCCGGCAACGGCTATCCGTGACGGCCGCCCGGTTATGTTCGCCGACACGGCTCCCACTTTCCGTGGGGTTCGCACTACTGCGGGGTCCCGCTTGGAGGCCGTGTTAGATGCCGGCAACATAGAAACGGCCAAAGGATTGGAGTATGATCACGTCACTGTGGTCAATCCATCCGAGATAGTCGAAGCCTCACCGCAGGGGTGGCAAAACCTCTACGTTGCTATCACCCGTGCGACCCAGACTCTCACTATTGTTGGACCACTTCCTACTACCGAAACGAATTAAGATTTTCAATGGCTATTGCAGATATCGCCCGTAAACTTGAATCTTCCGCCAACTCTTTTGCCGCTAAGCGCGCCCGCAACCGTGGGTGGGTCCCCTCCGTTACCGGATACAGTGGCTATGGCTCCATGGACGTAGCTCACGTGCTGGGGCGTGTGCTTTTGGAAGACCCCAACCGCCGCCCGGAGGAAACCTGGGCACAGCGCGGCTACCGCCAGTTCTTTACCATTGAGGTGGCGGATATCCCGGTCACGGTGAAACTGGGTGCCACCACCGTTGACTCCCATGCGGACTCCCAGGGCTACATTGACGTCCGGATTGAGGACCACGGCTTGGACGCTGGTTGGCATGAGGCCACGATTGATGTGCAAGGCGGCCAGACTGTCATAGCCCCGGTCTTGATTGTCTCAGCGGAGACAACCGTGGGCTTTGTTAGCGATATTGATGACACCGTCTTGGTCACCTGGCTGCCGCGCGCGTGGACGGCGGCGTGGAACTCCTGGGTCCGCAAAACCAATAACCGCAAGCCTGTGGAGGGCATGTCCAGCTTTTACCAGGCCCTGCATGAAAAGCACCCGGGAGCACCGGTTATATACCTGTCCACCGGGGCGTGGAATACCTATGAGACGCTGACAGATTTCCTAGCCTCCCACGGTTTTCCGGCCGGCCCCATGCTGTTGACCGACTGGGGTCCCACTCCTACCGGTTTGTTCCGCAACGGCACTGAGCACAAGAAGGTGGCACTCCGGAACCTCTTCCTTACCTATCCGGGCGTGGAATGGATTCTCATCGGTGATGACGGGCAGCACGATCCCCGCACCTACGTGGACGCGGCCGTAGAACACCCTGACCATGTGCGCGGTATAGCCATCCGCAACCTGTCTCCGGAGGAGCAGTTGCTGGCCCACGGCACTTTGGCACCACTGGTGGAGGTCAACTCTTCCGCCAGCCGGACCAATATCCCGGTTATCCAGGGCACCAATGGATACGAGCTTGAAGCGCAGTTGGAGCAGTTCGTCAACGAAGCGGAATAGCCCCTCCGCCCCGCTCACAGCACCCCCCGGATACCAAGAAGCCGCCCGGCACTACCACAGTGCGGGGCGGCTTTTTCACATCTTCTTGCGGTTAACGGCCTGGTCTAGGACTCGTTGACGGTGTGAACAATCATGACGTCACAATCGGACTGCCGGGCCACGTCAGCAGGCACGGAGCCTAGCAAGCGGCCGGTAAGGGAGTTGATTCCGCGGTTTCCCACCACCAGCAGGTCCGCGTCAAAGTCGTTGACAATTCCCATCAGGGCCTGGACCGGCGTGCCCGACCGCACGGTGGTCTCAACTTTGGTGGCACCGAACTTCTCGGCGTGGGCCTTGCCGGATTCCAGGTTCTCCCGCGCTGTCTCATCACCCAGGACGGTGACGGACTCCTGGCGTAGAGTCTGAGAGGCCTGCTCTTTATCCTCGTAAAACGCGACACCAATAACTAGGGTGGCGTCGAATACTGCGGCTATTTTGGCTGCGCGCTCCACTGCTAGAAGGGATGACTTGGATCCATCGGTTCCAACTACAATGGTGCTGTAATCGCTCATGGTGGCCTTTCTGTGAAACTTAGGGTTTGCCCCACTAGTCTAGCTGGCTTGGTTAGCTTTTCGATAACGCCAAGGCTCTAGCCCATGCGCAGACCAGAGCCCCGTGCGCCCTGCTTAGATCCCGGCGTCTTTAAGCCCGCGCAGCTCTTTTTTCAGCTCCATCACCTCATCGCGTAACCGCCCGGCTAGCTCGAACTTCAGCTCCTTGGCAGCCGCCCGCATTTGGGCGGTGAGGTCATCTATCAGTTTTTGAACCTCACCGACTGCCATGGAGGAAAGGTCATGCTTTTCCACAATTGACGCGGGATCGGACGCGTCCGCACCTTCGGATTCCGCCTCCGACTCGTATACCTGGTCTAGGATGTCTGCAATCTTCTTGCGCAGCGGTTGCGGATCTACGCCGTGTTCCTTGTTGTAGGCAATCTGCTTTTCGCGGCGGCGCTCGGTTTCCTCAATAGCCTGCGCCATGGAGTCGGTGATTTTGTCGGCGTACATGATGACCTCACCGGAGACGTTACGTGCAGCGCGTCCGATGGTCTGGATGAGCGAGGTGGTTGAACGCAAGAACCCTTCCTTGTCCGCGTCCAAGATGGCCACCAAGGAAACTTCCGGAAGGTCCAATCCCTCGCGCAGCAGGTTGATTCCCACCAACACGTCGTATTCGCCCAGGCGCAGCTGGCGGAGCAGCTCCACGCGCTGCAGCGTGTCAATATCGGAGTGCAAATACCGGACTTTGATCCCGTGTTCTAGGAGGTAGTCCGTGAGGTCTTCGGCCATTCGCTTGGTCAGGGTGGTGACCAGGATGCGCTCTTGTTTGGCGGTGCGCTGGCGTACTTCATCAATAAGGTCGTCTATCTGCCCCTTGGTGGGTTTCACCGTGACCTTGGGATCAACCAGGCCGGTGGGGCGGATGACCTGCTCCACGTACTCTCCCCCGGAGGCTGCCATCTCAAAATTGCCGGGAGTAGCGGACATGTACACGGCTTGACCCACGCGTTCTTCGAACTCGTCGAAGGTCAGGGGCCGGTTATCCAAAGCGGACGGTAAGCGGAATCCGAATTCCACCAGGTTGCGCTTGCGGGACATATCCCCTTCAAACATTCCACCTATCTGCGGGACGGTCACGTGAGACTCATCAATGATGGTGAGGAAGTCCTGCGGGAAGTAGTCCAGGAGGGTAGCCGGTGCCGTGCCGGCCGGGCGGCCGTCAATGTGCCGGGAGTAGTTTTCAATACCGGAGCAAAAACCTACTTGCTCAATCATCTCCAGATCATATTCGGTGCGCATGCGCAGACGCTGTGCCTCCAGCAGCTTGCCCCGGTTTTCCAGGTCGGCTAAGCGCTCCGCAAGTTCTTCTTTGATGTCGGCCACCGCCTTTTCCATCCGCTCAGGGCCGGCTACGTAGTGCGTGGCCGGGAAGATCCGCACCTGCTCGACGCGCTCCAACACGTCTCCGGTCAGGGGGTGGATGTAGTAAAGCTCATCAATTTCGTCTCCGAAGAACTCAATGCGCACCGCGCGTTCCTCGTACGCTGGGATGATATCCACGGTGTCTCCTTTAACGCGGAAGGCACCGCGCGTGAACCCGATATCGTTGCGCTCGTACTGGATATCCACCAGCAGGCGCAAAAAGCGGTCGCGCTCCACTTCCTCCCCCACGGACAAAATGACGGAGCGGTCCAGGTAGGACTGCGGCGTTCCCAAGCCGTAGATGCAGGACACGGAGGAGACCACTACCACGTCGCGGCGCGACAGCAGTGCTGATGTGGCGGAGTGCCGCAGCCGCTCTACGTCCTCGTTGATGGACGAGTCCTTTTCAATGTAGGTATCCGTCTGCGCGATGTAGGCCTCCGGTTGGTAGTAGTCGTAGTAGGACACAAAGTATTCCACCGCGTTATTGGGCAACAGCTCGCGGAGCTCGTTAGCCAGCTGCGCTGCCAAGGTCTTGTTTGGTGCCATAACCAGGGTTGGACGCTGCTGCTTTTCAATCAACCAGGCCGCAGTGGCAGACTTACCGGTACCGGTGGCGCCCAGGAGGACCACGTCACGCTCGCCTCTGTTCAGCCTTTTATCAAGTTCCTTGATGGCCACCGGCTGGTCACCAGAGGGCTGGAATTCCGAGATCACCTCGAATTTACGCGCAGATCTTTCGATCTCCCCTACGGGGCGGTGTTCGGATTCTGGAAGGATGGGGTGTTCCGCAGCAAAAGCCATGCCTTAAGCATAGCCGGGCTAGGGACATCGCTTAAAAACTCCACACCAGGGGTAATCCGCGTGCCGTGGCGGTAGGTAAAGCGGTGCCAAGGAGTTTAAGCTTAGAGACTATGTCTATTCCCCGGCCTTTAATCCTGGCAGTCTCCGCGCTGCTTGTCCCTGTCCCTGCCCTTGTGCCCGGCTTAGTTCCGGTGGCTAACGCCCAGCTGTGCAGCGAACAATCCGTACGCCCCTTTGTCACCGGATCTCCAGCACAGCCCAGCAACCCAGTTTTCGCAGCTTCTAGCGGTTCCTCCTGGTTTGGGTCCGGTTCTTCAAGCGCGCAGCCGGCACCCAAAGCGGTCCCGCCGGCGCTCATTAGCGACGGCCCCACCCGCTCCCTCCAGTTTATTACCGGCCCCACCTCCCCGGACCAGACTCACAGCCGCTGGGGTATTACCTCCACCGACCTGGGGGTGGCCTACGCTGATGGGGCCACCACGTATTTGGCGTTTGGTGACACCGGGAAGTGCGCACCGAACAATGAGTTTTGGCGATCCAACGTCCTGGCCCGAACTAACGACCGCAACTTTGGCGACGGCCTGACTCTTACTCAGGCACTCACGCCCAAGGGTTGGTCTGCTGACGGCGACGCCCGGGAATTTATTGGCTCCCGCAAGGAAGACAACGTGGAAATGACCACCATCCCTACCGCTGGGATTGTGGTTGACGGAATACACTACGTGGACTACATGTCCGTGCGGCACTGGGGTGCCCCGGGCCAGTGGGACACCAACTACGCCGCCACCGTGACCTCAACGGACGGCGCAAACTGGTCAATTTCCCCCGGTTCTGTGCGCAACAACGGGCTGCCCGCATTAACGCCTGACGGCTCGGCTTTTGATTTGGGCTACGACCGCCTGCAGATGGCTGCTTTTGTTGAGCCCCATTTTGCGGATGAGGGTGACTACATCTACAGGTTGTCCACGCCAAACGGACGCTTTGGCAGCGCTTACCTCTCCCGGGCTGCCCGCGCGCAATTCCCGGACGAGGACGCCTTTGAGTACTGGGATGGTGATAGGTGGACCTCCAGCCCCGCGGACTTGCTATTGCCTAAAGCCGCCATTTTTGGGCCTAGGGTCTCCGAGCTTTCGGTGACCTATAACTCTTATTTGAACCTCTACGTCGCCATGTACCTCCATGAGGGCAAGGGTATGGTGGTGCGCACCGCACCGCGCCTGAACGGACCATGGTCTGCAGAACGCCTGCTGATTGCCCAGTCCACCATCCCGCAGCTGTACGGCGGCTTCATTGTCCCTGGCCAGGATGACCAACACCTCTACTACGTGATGAGTACGTTCGATGATTACAACGTCTACTTCATGCGCACGGACCTGGACTTCGCGCTGAAGCACAACCTCACCACCGACAACATCACGGTGGATGAGGTCATTAATTAGCCTTAGCGTCCGGGGCACCATACCGTGACCACGCCGGGGACTAGGCGGCCTCTATCTGCTTGACTACCCGGGCCACCTGCGCCTCCAAGGCGTCGCGTGGCCCGTTGTTGTCAATGACAAAGGTGGCGGCTGCCAGCCGCTCACTGTCCGGGATCTGGCGGCCGATGCGCGCGCGGGCATCGGCTTCTTTCAGCCCCCGTGAGGCCACCAACCTGCGCACGCGTTCTTCGGGTTCAACATCAACCACGATGACCTCGTCCATATCCTTATGCTGACCTTTGTCTACCAGCAGCGGCATGTCATAGACGCAAAACTTCTTACCCCCCGCGCGCGCAGCTGCGAAGCGCTGTTGGGTAATCTCCGCTATCCGCGGGTGCGTGATGGCGTTTAGCCGGGAGGTGGATTCCTGGGTGGCAAAAGCGCGTTCGGCGAGCACCGCCCGGTCTAGCTGCCCGCTGCAGTCAAGGATATCCTGACCAAATTCCGCAGCTAGTTCTTCCAACGCGGGCTGGCCGGGTTCCACGATTTCCCTGGCAATTTTATCAGCGTCCACAACTTCCCAGCCGTGGCTGGCCAGAAGCTGCGCCACCGTAGATTTTCCACTACCAATTCCGCCGGTAAGCCCTATGAGTTTCATGCCCACCAAGACTACTGCGTAGGTGCCAGCCGTGCGATGTGCAACGCCAGGTACGCAAGCTCGTCCCCCGTGAGACTGGCGTCTAGGCGCAGCTCCAACAAGCTTTCCAAAATGCCCGCGCACTCCGCAGCCTGCGGGTAGCTTTCCATGATGGCGTCCGCCACGGCAGAATGCTCCGAAGTTAGCTGCCCGTGCTGGGCAATACGCACAAAGAGGTAGCGCAGATGAGTGATAAAGCGGGCAACACTCACCGTGGTGGAGTCCAGGTGCTCCCCGTAGAAACTAGAGACCACGTCTATGATCTGCTGAATAAGCCCGGTCATCTTGTAAGTGTAGGACAGGTCCCCGGTGGAAAAACCGGCATTGACCAGGTGCAGGGTAAGCGCCACGGCCTCATCTTGGGGAAGCGGGATATCCATCTTTTGGTTAATTTCTTCCAAAAGCTGCCCAGCTAGCCGGTAGTCATCTCCGTAGAGGTGCTCAACTTCGGCGCGCAGCGGGTAGGCCACGTGGTCACCGTTGGCGTGACGCCTGACCGCCATGGAGATATGGTCTGCGACCGCCACAACAAAAGTGAGCCTCTCACTGAGCTTCGCAGGGAATTCAGCCGCCACCATGGCTTCCACCACTAAGCGCACGAATACCGGTGGGACGGCGGCAAGCATTTCAGCGGCGTGATCAGGATCGCGCCCGTCCATGGAAACAAAGACCTTGACCACCTTGTCAGGGTCAATAGTCTGGCCTTGCTTCATCCCGAAGCCCACACCCCGGCCAGTAACAATAACTTCGTCGCCTTGGTCCGCAGAGGGTAAACCCTCCCGGCGGGCCAAGACGACGTTGTTGTTTAATACCCTTAGAACTTTCATTAGGTATTATTCTAGCGTTTTAATGCTTAAGTACGAACTGAAATGACGCTGTCACCCAAGCGAACTTCTCCTGGGGCGGCAGGGTTAACAGAATCCAGTTTCTTGGTGTTAGTAACCGTACAGATCACGGTGTTGTCATAACCTGCTGCGCGAACGGCGTCCAGGTCGAACTCAGCAAGAACCTGTCCGGCTTCAACGCGGTCGCGCTTGGCAACCTTGGGGGTGAAGCCTTCACCCTTCATCTTCACGGTGTCAATACCAATGTGGACAAGGATCTCCACGCCGTCATCAGTCTTGATGCCGTAGGCGTGGCCGGATTTCATAGCACTGGCAATAACGCCGGATACTGGGGAAACTACGGTGCCGTTGGCAGGTACTACGCCAACGCCCTTACCCAGGGTCTCAGAAGCAAAAGCGGCGTCATCAACATCTGAAAGGGCAACCACGCGGCCCTCGACTGGGGTAACAACTTCCACGGTGGTAGAAACTGGCCTTTCAGCGAGTGCTGTAGCGCCACCGGCTGCGGTAGCACCAGCGGCGGTAGCACCGGAAGAAGCGCCGGCAACCGGTGCCAGGGGTGCGTTGTCAGAAACCTCAGGCGCTGCAGGAGCGGTGGTGATTGCGGTGTCCCCATTAGCAGCAGCGTTAGCCGCAGCAATGCGGGCACGGGACTCTTCACGCTCTTCCGGCGTGCGGTAGTCGGTAACCACGATAAGAATCATCGAGGTGAAGAAGGCAACTGCAATGGCAATCGCGTAAGTAAGCATGGGGCTAAAGACCGAGATGGTCAGCAGGGACGTAAACGCGAAGGCGCTGGTCTTAACGCCGTCGGTAGGAATACCCAGGATGGCAACGGTAAGGCCACCGGCAAAACAACCGACCAGCATACGCGGGTAGACGCGCTTGAAGCGCAGGTGAATACCGTAGAGGGAAGGCTCGGAGATACCACCGAAGAGGCCAGCGGCCAGTGCGGAGGCAGAAGTCTGACGCATTTCCAGATCCTTGTCACGGATGGACAGGAAGAGCACACCGGCGGTAGCGCCGAAACAAGCGAAGTTCCAGGCGCCCATTGGGCCCTGAATGAAGTCGTAACCCAGAGTCTGGATGTTGATGAGCATCAAAGCGTTCAAAGGCCAGTGCAGGCCCAGCGGAACCAGGAATGGGAACAACATAGGAATAGCGATTGCAAAGACGAACGGAGCGTTGCTGTTCATCCAAGCCAAACCGGCACCAATGCCGGTACCCAGCCAAATACCCAGGGGGCCAATGACAAATGCGGTCAAAGGAATAACCACCAGCAGGGTCAAGAATGGAACGAAGACCATGTGAACGGAGGTCGGAATAACCTTCTGCAAAGCCTTGTAGATAAGGGCGGCAACCGCAGTCATCATCAAAGGAACGAAGACGTTTCCGCCGTAGCTTGGAAGGGTCATATCCAGGCCGAAGATAGGCACGGAACAAACCTCGGTACCCAACGTAGCGTTGGTGATACAAGTGGTAGCCGCGTTGTCCTTCAGGCCGGTGAAGGCCGGGGTCATCAGCGCGCCCATTACAACGGCTGGTACCCAGGGGTCAATACGGAGTTTCTTACCCGCGTTATAGGCCACCATGATGGGGAGGAAGTAGAACACTGCGTTCCACATCGCGTCCACGAAGACCCAGCCTGCAGCTTTGTCGTCTGCACGGAAGTCCACAAGCTTCAACGCGTCAAGGACAGCGGTGAAGGCGATGATCAAAGACGCGCCAAGCAGCACGCCGAGGATGGGACGGAACGAGTCTGAGAGGTACTCGAAGAATACGTCCATGCCCGGGATTTTGCCCTTGGACTTTGCGCGGGCGGCAGCCTTGACGTCGTCGTTAGACGGTTCACCGTTGCCCTTCATTGCGGGCAAAGAACGGATATCGTCATAGACGCTGGAGACGTTACCGCCAATAATTACCTGATAGTTGCGTGCGCCTTGTGGCACTGCGCCCATCACGCCGGGGTGCGAGTCAAGGGCTTCCTTGTTAACAATGGAAGCGTCATTGAGATCGAAACGCAAGCGCGTGGCACAGTGAGTAAAGGAATTCACGTTGCTAGGTCCACCAACCGCATCCAAGATATCTTGGGCGGTTTGGCGAGAAGTAGTGCTCATAGCCATAAACCTTCTTAGTTAGATGAGAATGAGAAAAGACCTGAGGAAGCCGCGCGAAAGCGACTACCTCAGGTCTTGCCTCAATAAAGAGTAACAACCCTGTTACCAGTTGTCTGTGCAACCGGGGTTGCAACGAATACTACACCGAAAGACTGGCATAAGCAAGAACCGTCACAAAATTCCTGGACTGAGGGGTTTCCCACTCGATTCCTTTCCACCCCACTCCCCGCACTCCACTCCCCTACACCCCATTCCCCCACACTCCCTCTGCACTCCCTCCGCACTCCCTCCGCACTCCCCCACGCGGTTGCACACCAGCACAGCCCCGGAGCGCAAGCCCGCAGGAGGAAATGAGGATCGGGAACTCAGGGAACCAGGAAACCTAGTCCGCTCCAGCCACGATCTCTTGAAACCGCCCCCTATCCAGACCACAGCGAAGCCCCGCCTGCCCTCCCAATAAACGGGAAGGCGGCGGGGCTAAGCATTGGTTCTACTAGGCCACCTAGTGGCCTAGACCAGTGACTAAATCAGGTTGAGCCTGACTTAGTTGCCGGCCAGCTTGTCGCGAAGGGCAGCAAGCTGCTCGTCGGAAGCTAGGGAACCAGCGGACTCTGATTCGTTGGACGCCGGAGCTGCATCATTCGACTCAGAGGAGTAGTTGGAGGAATCCTGGTTCTCAGCGGCCTCAGCAGCAGCGGCGCGGTTGCGCTCGATCTGTGCGGAGTGCAGCTGGAAGCGGCGCTCGGACTCAGCGTAGCGAGCCTCCCAAGCCTGACGCTGCTCGTCGAAGCCTTCCTTCCACTCGTTGGTCTCAGCATCGAAGCCTTCTGGGAAGACGTAGTTGCCCTGCTCGTCGTAAGAGTCAGCCATGCCGTACTTGGATGGATCGAACTCTTCGGTGTAGTCCTCATCAGCCTGCTTGACGGACAAGGAGATACGACGACGCTCGAGGTCGATGTCGATGACCTTGACCATAACTTCCTGGCCAACGGTGACAACCTGGTCCGGGACCTCCACGTGGCGCTGAGCCAGCTCGGAGATGTGGACGAGGCCTTCGATTCCTTCTTCGACGCGAACGAACGCACCGAAAGGAACCAGCTTGGTGACCTTGCCTGGCACGATCTGGCCCACAGCGTGGGTGCGTGCGAATACGCGCCAAGGATCTTCCTGGGTAGCCTTCAGGGACAGGGAAACGCGCTCGCGGTCTAGATCAACGTCTAGGACCTCAACGGTTACCTCATCACCGACGGTGACAACCTCGGATGGGTGATCGATGTGCTTCCAGGACAGCTCAGAGACGTGAACCAGACCGTCTACGCCGCCCAGGTCCACGAAGGCACCGAAGTTGACGATGGAAGAGACAACGCCCTTGCGGACCTGGCCCTTCTGCAGCTGGTGCAGGAACTCAGAGCGAACCTCAGACTGGGTCTGCTCCAGGAACTCACGGCGGGACAGGACAACGTTGTTGCGCTGCTTGTCCAGCTCGATGATCTTGGCTTCAAGCTGCTGACCGATGTATGGCTCCAGGTCGCGAACGCGACGCATTTCCACCAGGGAAGCTGGGAGGAAGCCACGCAGGCCGATATCCAGGATGAGGCCGCCCTTGACAACCTCGATAACGGTACCGGTAACTGGCTCTTCCTTGGCCTGAAGCTCCTCGATGGCGCCCCATGCACGCTCGTACTGTGCGCGCTTCTTGGACAGAATCAGACGGCCTTCTTTGTCCTCTTTGGTGAGAACAAGTGCGTCGATGGTGTCGCCGACCTCGACGACCTCATCGGGATCGACGTCATGCTTGATGGAAAGCTCGCGGGACGGAATGACGCCCTCGGTCTTGTATCCAATGTCAAGCAGTACCTCGTCATGGTCAACCTTGACAACGGTACCTTCAACGATGTCACCATCATTGAAGTACTTGATGGTTGCGTCAACGGCTGCGAGGAAATCCTCAGCGGTTCCGATGTCGTTGATCGCAACCTGAGGGGTTTTAGAAGATGGCATTAATTTATGCTCCGAAATTTCGTGGGAGGTAGTATTTGGACATGTACGCATCATCTCAAAACGCCCAGCGTACTGGGTGAATTTTGATCCCGCCGTTGCGGCTTCGAGGTTCTCCCACGCTAACCGGGAATACCGCACGACATAGACACGCTCGAACAATCGTATATTAACCCAGCTCAACCCGCAAATTTGGCGCGCCAATAGAGTCCACAACCCCTCCGCCCCAACTGGTTGCCGCCACATGGGTCACACGACTTACCGCAGTTACCATGTTCACCACGGTTACGCAGCAAGCCGGGACACTACTAGAATCTCACCAAGACCGTTTAATTCCCCAGAGCATTGGGCCCCCAAAGCAATAATTTTTCCCGCAAGCCCAAGATAGGATCCCCATGTGGCTTACCCGCCTCCGTTACTTCATCCGCCGCGTGACCTGCCTGTGGTTGGACTGCCTGGTGGTCTCACCCGTGGTGGCGCTTATCATCTACCTAGTGGCTAGGGCCGCCGGCACCGGGGATACCGCCGGGCTTAGCTGGGGCCTGGCCGGTGACCAAGTGGGGGCGGCAATCTTTACCGTCGTGGTTTTTGTCTACCGCTGGGTCTTTGAGGCCACCCGGAACACCTCACTGGGCAAGCTCCTGGGCAACCTCTACGTGGTCAATACCGGCCCACCCACCCGGAACGCTTGGGTGGCCGCCGCGGTGCGCAACGCCTGGATTTTAGCCATAACTGCGGTCATAGCCTTCGAATACCAGCTTGGGGCCACAGCCCCATGGGGCAGTGGAGCAGACGTGGCGTCGTGGGAGAACCTCATCCCCGTAGTCCTAGGCGTGTGCATCATCATCTGGGGCAAGCACCCCTTTGACACCTGGGCCCAAGCACGGGTGGACCGGCTGGAATTCCCGCCGGCTGGGGTTTAGAGCCCGGCTGGCCCCGGCTGGTCCTGGCTGGTTCCGGCCCGGCCGGGCCCGATCGGGCCGGAAGCTAGTGCGCGGCGGCGTCCCAGTTCTCCCCCGCGCCCACGGAGACTTCCAGCGGCACGGTCAGGCTGATAGCGCTGTCCATCTCCTTTTCAATGACTTCACGCACCTGCTCAAGCTCACCTTTGGCAACTTCCACAACGAGTTCGTCGTGGACCTGCAGCAGCACGCGGGATTTGAAGCCCTCAAGCGCCTTGTCCACGCGGATCATGGCCACCTTGATGATGTCCGCCGCCGTGCCCTGGATGGGGGCGTTGAGCGCGGCACGCTCGGCGTTTTCGCGGGCCAGGCGCTTGTCGGAGTTAAGCTCCGGGAGGTAGCGCCGGCGCCCAAAGATGGTGGCCGTGTACACGTCCTTGCGGGCTTTGACCACCACGTCATCAAGGTATTGCTTTACCCCGCCAAAGCGGTCAAAGTAAGCCTCCATAATCTGCTTGGCCTCCCCGTTGGGGATGCTCAGCTGCTGGGCCAGGCCAAAGGCAGACAGGCCGTAGACCAGGCCGTAGGACATGGCTTTCACGCGGCGGCGCAGCTCGGGGGTCACCTCATTTACGGGGACGTTGAAGACTTGTGAGCCCACATAGTTGTGTAGGTCTTCGCCCTCATGGTAGGCCTTGATAAGCCCCGGGTCCTCGGACAGGTGCGCCATCACGCGCATTTCAATCTGCGAGTAGTCCGCAGTTAGCAGCGTCTCATATCCCTCACCGACTACGAAGGCCTCGCGGATCTTGCGGCCGGCTTCGGTGCGTACCGGAATGTTTTGCAGGTTGGGGTCCGTGGAGGACAACCGGCCGGTAGACGCCGCCGTTTGATTAAACGTGGTGTGAATGCGGCCATCGGGCTGCACGGTCTTGATCAAACCTTCCAGGGTGCTCTTGAGCTTTTGGTACTCCCGGTGCGCCAGAAGGTGGTCTAGGAAGGGGTGCGGGTTGGTCACCGCCAGCTGCTCAATTTCCTTGGCCGCTGTGGAATACCCCGTCTTGGTCTTTTTAGTCTTGGGCATATCAAACGTCTCAAACAACACCACCTGCAGCTGCTTGGGTGAGTGCAGATTCAGCGAGTTGTCCCCAGCCAAATCACGCGCGGCTTGCTCCTGCTCCTGAACTTTGCCTGCCAGCACTTCCAGCTGTTCCTCTAGCCGGTCCATGTCCACCGCGATACCGGTTGATTCCATGCGCGCCAAGACAAGTGCCAGTGGAAGCTCCATGTCCGTGTACAGCTGCAGGGATTCAATGTCCATCAAGTCTTGGGTTAGGGACAAGGCCAGTTCCATAATGGCGGATGCTTGGTCCACCAGGGTGCAATCGTCCAGCAAAGATAGCTGGTCATCGGCAGCACCTAAAGTCTTTTCCAGGTGCCGTTGGTAGATATCCCCCAGCGCGTAGGACCGCTGGCCCGGGCGCAACAGGTACGCGGCCAACTCCGTGTCATGGGCCACCCCGTTAAGGCCAATCCCCCGGCCCGCCAACATGTGAAACACGGCCTTGGAGCCGTGGAGGAACTTTATCGCGTCGCTTTCCCACCACGCGGCCAGGGCTTTGTCATCTTCCGCACTAAGCTCCGGAAGCTCGACCTGGATAGCGTTGCCCTCGGAGTCCACGAAGGCCATGGCACTTGCGTCCCCGCGCCCGGGCTGCCCGTCACCTTGAACATAGACGGCAACCTCTGACTTTCCTTCCAGCCAGCCGGCTAGGGACTCACCAGGCTCAGCGATGTTGAGCTCCAGTGCCGGAGATGCCGGTTCCGTGTTACTTTCCTGGCCGTCGTGGGGGATCACGGCTAGAACGCGCTCGCGTAGGTTTGGGCCGAATTCCAGCTCGTCGAACTTAGCGGCCAACGCGGTGACGTCAGCGCCTTTAAGATCCAGGTCCTCCGGGCCTACCTCCAGGTCCATGTCGGTTATCATCTGGGTTAGCTGGCGGTTCATTTTGACCTGGTCTAGGCGCTCCCGGAAATTTTCTCCCACCACGCCCTTAATTTTGTCCGCGTTGGCTATCAGTTCATCCAAAGAGCCATACTGCTTGATCCACTTGGTGGCCGTCTTTTCCCCCACCTTAGGGATCCCGGGGAGGTTATCCGATGGGTCCCCTCGCAGGGCTGCGAAATCAGGGTACTGCTGCGGGGTGAGCCCGTATTTTTCCTCCACTGCCTCTGGGGTGAAGGTGTGCATGGTAGACACGCCCTTCATGGGGTAGAGAACCGTGGTGGTGTCGTTGACCAGCTGCAGGTAGTCCCTGTCCCCCGTGACAAGCACCGTGTCAAAGTCTGTGGCCTGGGTGGCCAAGGTGGCCAAAATGTCGTCCGCCTCAAAGTTCTCCCGGGACAAGGTGGTAATCCCCAGGGTTTCCAGGACCTCCCGGATGAGCTCTACCTGGCCCTTAAACGGCTCCGGCGCCGCCTCACGCTGCGCCTTGTACTCCGGGAACATCTCCGTGCGGAAGGTCTTGCGGCCCACATCGAAGGCCACCGCCAGGTACTCCGGGCGCTGCTGCCCCACAATATTGGCCAGCATGGATAAAAAGCCGTAGACCGCGTTGGTGTGTTGGCCGCCCGTGGTGGAGAAATTCTCCGCCGGAAGCGCGTAGAAGGCGCGGAAGGCCATGGAGTGTCCGTCAATGAGCATGAGGCGAGGTTTAGTAGTAGTCACAGTCAGCTAGTCTACAAGCCCCATGTAAATGGGGCGATTTCCCTCCGTCGGCCGCCATGCGCTAATATCTTCCGTGTTACTTCGTTGCGGGGTCCAGATCCTGGGTCGCTTGCAATCCGGGTATCCACAACTAAAAATTAAGCAGCGCCTCCGTAGCCCAATTGGCAGAGGCAACGGATTCAAAACCCGTTCAGTGTGAGTTCGAGTCTCACCGGAGGCACCACAACCCAAGACCCTCCACACCGCCCTACCGGCTGTGTGGAGGGTTTTGTTCGTCCTTGTGCAGCTGCGCGGGAAGCCCCGAAACCGAACAGCCGCGACAACAGCGCGGCCCGCACCACGGGATTGGTCACACACCACGGCAACCGCAGCGGCGCCACCAAACCCGGGAAACTTCGCAACTTTCGCCCGTCGCTGTTTTGTTACGGCGGCCGGCTTGGATACCATCTTCGAAATGAGCGATAGTAACCACGTTGACGGTCCTGACTACGAGGCACTGGCTCAGGAAATACTTGGATTCGAGGACGTGACTATCCACGACTGCCTTCCGGAAGGTGAAGGCCTGGTGATGGTCATTGAATCCAACCTGATTTCTCCACAGTGCCCCCGGTGCGGTGAGCAAGCCGAAGTTATTGACCAGACGGTAGTCGAGCTGGTTGATACGAATCTGGGTTGCCAGTTTCTAAAGATCCGGTGGTTCCAACACCAACTGGATTGTCAGAACGCCGAATGCGACCAGGCTCCTTGGATCCATCAGGATCCGCGGATTGCCTCCCCGGGGTGCCCGCTCACCACCCGAGCAGTTGAGTTAGCCAGAGATGATATGCGCAAGTATTCGTTTACCCCCGAGGCAATCGCGTACCGGTTGGGATGCGAAGCGGACACGGTCAGACGTGCTCTCGCGCACTTTAGCGACTCCCCTAGCCACTAATCTTTCCCCGCAGAGCTTCCGGCGGCCGCCACTGTGCCCCGACACGCGGGGATAACGGACTTTCACGCCGGCCTGCTACCTGCGGACGGGTCCACCCGCGTGCGGGGGGCATCCACCAGCGCCCCCACCGCCATGATTGGCGATGGGATTAATGATGCGCCGGCGCTGGCCACCGTTACCGTGGGCGTTGCCGTGGGCACTGCCCTCGCCGTTATCACGGTGCTGTGCCCCTTGGCCATCTTTTGGGGTGCTTGGATTGGCACCGGTCGTGGCAATCCACGAACTAACGGAGGTAACCATCATTGCCAACGGTCTGCGCGCTGCCCGGTTGCCCGTCCTACCGCAGCATTTTTCCTGATAGAGTATGCAGCCATGCGCACAAAAATTATTGCTTTGGCCACTGCCGCTTGCGTGGCACTGGCCCCTGTTCCGGCCCTTGCCCAGGATGGTACCTCCGCTGAGCAAGAGGCTTCCTCCACTGAAGCCCGCCAGGGGTCTTCCTACCTGAAGTGGCTAGATGAAAACGTTGCTACCACCGACAACGTCCACACCAACAACTTCCTCAAGCTGCTGGTGGACTTCCTTATCGCCTTTGGCATCTCCATTGTTCTTGGCACCGTGTTTGCCGAGGTTGGCCGTTTTATCCGCTAGCTATACCTGGATTTAGCCTTGCCCGCCGTGCGCTTTTCGTGCGGCGGGCTTAAGTCCGCCGTGCCGAAGGCCCCTCGCGCGGTTGTGGCTTCTTTAAAAAGAACCCATTATTTTCCGCCACGCGCCGCGATTTGCATCCCGGCACGCACAATGTTGGAATATAATTCATACGACCGCATAAATTTCATGCGGCTTAGTCAAGATTAAGTGAACCATGCATCTATTAACTAACGCCATCCGCGGCGCACTCATCGGAACCGCAGAGCTAGTCCCCGGAATCTCCGGCGGTACAGTAGCGCTCATCGTGGGCATCTACGTGCGCGCACTGCGCAACGCAGACAACTTGGTGAAGCTAAAGTTCCGCAACGTGGAGTGGGACTTCCTCATCTCCTTGGCAGTAGGAATGTTTACCGCCGTGTTCGGTCTTTCCAAGCTGCTCTCCGGCTTTGTGGATTCCCAGTTCTCCGCCTCCCATGCCCTATTTTTTGGCATGGTCTTTGTCTCCATCATCGTCCCGTTCCTGATGCTTGATGCCAAACAACTCCGGCAGGCGTCAACCTACATCGCATTTCTAACCGCAGCCCTGGCAGTGTTCTTCCTGACCGGCCTTTCCAACGGCGTGGTCCAGGACCCACCACTGCTGGTGGTATTCTTCGCCGCGTCCATTGCCATCTGCGCACTGGTACTGCCTGGAATGTCCGGCTCGCTCATATTGCTGACCATGGGCTTGTACCACCCCATCATCCGGGCGGTATCCGAGCGCGATCTCACAGTCCTGCTGGTATTTATGGCCGGCGCTCTGTGCGGCCTAATCGCCTTTGTCCGCGTGCTCAACTACCTGCTGGATAACCACCGGGCACCCACCCTGGGCGCCATGGCCGGGTTCATGCTGGGCTCGTTGCGCGCGCTGTGGCCTTTTGGCGATGAACAAGACGCCTCCCTAGCAGTTATCCTTGGCTGCTTTATCTTTGGCGCAGTCCTGGTTGGCGCGTTTATCTACGCCGACCGCATTAAGAAAGCTCACACATGAAAAAACTCTCTCTCATAGCTCCCCTGCTCTTAGCCCTCTCACTAAGCGCATGCGTGACCAACGAAGAGCCTGCCGTGCCTGAAGGCTGGCAGGAAATCAACGTTGACACCGTCCCGGAAATCGCTGCCATGGTTGAGGACACGGACGGAACCTTAACCGTTGGCACCTCCCCACCCTTTGCCCCGTTTGAGCTCAAAGACTCCGACGGCAACATCGTGGGCGTGGAAATGGACCTTGTCCGGGCCCTATCCCAAGTCATGGGCTTGGATTTTAAACCGGTTGAACAGGATTTCTCCCTCATCCTGCCCTCTATTTCCGGCAATCAGGTTGACGCTGGCGCCAGCGGATTCACTGATACGGAAGAGCGCCGCGAAAACTATGATTTCGTGGACATCCTCTATGCCGGCATTCAGTGGGCCCAAAAACCCGGGGACTCAATTGACCCTGACAATCCTTGCGGGTTAACCATAGCGGTGCAGCGTACTACGGTCTCAGAAACCGATGACGTGCGCCCCAAGGCGGAGAAATGCCTGGCCGAAGGCAAAGAGCCGATCACGGTATTGTCCTTTGATTCTTCCGACAACGCCGCACTTGCTCTGCTGACAACGCGTGCCGATGCCCTCTCTGCAGACTCCCCGGTCACAGCATGGGCGGTCAACCGCTCAGGCGGTGAGATGGAGCTTACTGGAGAAATTTTTGACGCCGCTCCCTACGGGATCGCAGTGCCCAAAGACTCTGCACTAGGCCCCGCCACCGCGGCTGCGCTCCAACACCTCATCGACACCGGCGTCTACGCCCAGATCCTGGCGCAGTGGGGAATTACCGAAGGTCTCGTTGATGAGGCCATGATCAATGAAAGGCCCATCAATGTCTAGTACACCCGTGACTTCACAAACCGCCCCCACCGACCCTCCCGCCAAGATTGAGGCCAAACCGCTACGGCACCCGTGGCGGTGGGTATTCGCAGCGGTCCTTCTCGCGTTAACCGCCTGGTTTATTATTGACGCTGCGCAAAACGAGGCTTATGGCTGGTCCACCTACTTCCAATATTTACTTGACACTCGTATTGCCGTGGCTGCGCTCCACACCATTGCCATTACCTTGCTGGCCATGATCCTAGGCGTAATTGGCGGCGTGATTTTAGCCGTACTGCGCTTGTCCCCGAACCCGGTCCTGCAGTCCATCGCTTGGCTGTTCCTGTGGATCTTCCGCGGCACCCCCATCTACGTCCAGTTGGTGTTCTGGGGTCTGCTCTCCGCGCTCTACCAATCGATCAACCTCGGGGTTACGGAAATCTCGCTTGAGGGCGTGTTGTCTAACGCCTTTATGCTGGCGGTCCTAGGCCTTGGCCTCAACGAGGCGGCGTACATGTCTGAGATCGTCCGTTCCGGTATCAACTCCGTTCCGGACGGCCAAAAGGAGGCTTCTAAGGCCCTGGGCATGAACTGGTCTATGACCATGCGCCGGACGGTGCTGCCACAGGCCATGCGCATTATCATTCCGCCTACCGGCAATGAGTTCATCTCCCTGCTCAAGACCTCCTCACTGGTGGTTGCTATTCCTTACACCCATGAGATCTTTGGCCGTTCTACTGACATTGCCGCCGCGCTGTTTGAACCCATCCCGCTGCTCATGGTCGCTGCCACCTGGTACCTCGTTATTACCTCTGCCTTGATGGTTGGCCAGCATTACCTGGAGGCCTACTTTGACCGCGGTGCAACCCGTGAGCTCACCAACCGGCAACTAGCAGCGCTCGCTGATGCTGAGGCAACAATTCCTAAAAACGTCAACATCATCCCGGAGGTCAAGTAAATGAAGCACCCAATGATCAGAGCTGAAAACGTCCATAAGTCCTTCGGCCAACTTGAAGTCCTTAAGGGAATCAACATGACGGTGGAACAGGGTGAGGTCGCTTGCCTGCTGGGGCCTTCCGGCTCCGGTAAATCCACTTTCCTGCGTTGCTGTAATCACCTGGAAACCGTCACTGCCGGCCGGCTCTACATTGATGGGGAGATCATCGGCTACCGCGAACGTGGTGGCACGTTGTACGAAATCTCCGAAAAGGACGCGGCCAAGCAACGTCAGGACATTGGCATGGTGTTCCAGTCCTTCAACCTCTTTAGCAACCGCACGGTTATGGACAACATCATCGAAGCCCCCATCCACGTGAAAAAACAATCACCGGCCAAGGCCAAAGAACGCGCCATGGAGTTACTGGAGATGGTGGGGCTAGCTCATAAGGCAGACTCCTACCCCATCCAACTTTCCGGCGGCCAGCAGCAACGTATTGCTATTGCCCGGGCCGTGGCTATGGATCCCAAGCTCATGTTGTTCGATGAGCCCACCTCCGCCCTTGACCCGGAACTAGTGGGTGAGGTTCTCCGCGTCATGAAAGATCTAGCCGCCCAGGGCATGACCATGATGGTTGTCACGCACGAAATTGGCTTTGCCCGGGAGGTCGCGGACACCGTCTATTTCATGGACGGCGGCGTCGTCTTAGAGTCCGGCACCCCCAGCCAGGTCCTGGACAACCCCCAGCACGAAAGAACCCAGTCCTTCCTGTCCACCCTGCTTTAACCGCAGCGCTCCGCTGAAAGCAGCAGCGCACGCGCTGGCGCGCACAGGCACCCAAGGAAGCAGAAAACCGCACCGCGGCTCACCTAACGAGCCCGCGGTGCGGTTATCTATATCTGCTAACCGAGCCTTCGAAACCGCCGCTTAGAAGGGCAGCAAATTCCGTGGGATGAGCAATCCGCCGGCTGCCGCCAGCAGGCCCAGGATGGCGGCCACTACGGCTGCCACAATCCCAATGGTTTTCTCCATCTGCAGCGCCTCATTCTCCGCTGCTAGGGCCTCCAGGCGGTCTTTAACCTTGGCCTCGTAATCCGGCTGTGGTTGGGGCTGAGGTTGGTCCTGGGACTGCTGCTCCCGCTCGCGTTCTAGCTCCGCCTGCTTCGCGTCAAGCTTGTCCTGCCACTGTTGGTTATTCTCTTTAAGCCTTGACTCAAGGGTATTGCGCCACTGCTCTTCCCGGCTTGCCATAACGGCAGCAGCGTCCGCCTTCGCCTTCTCAGCCTGCGCCGCCAGCTTGTCCTCCCACGTGGCGTTGTTAGTGGCAAGCTTGGCCTGGTAATCAGCCTCATTCTTGGCCAATCGCGCGGCCAACCGCTGCTCCCACGTGGCGTTGTTATCGGCCAACTTCTGCTCTAGGACCACCTGGTGCTGTGCTTTTTGCTCCTCTAACTTATTTGACCAATCTGCTTCTTTAGCGGCAACCTTCTGTTCCCAGCTTGCCTGCATTTCTTGCAGAGCCTCTTGGTAACTGGCTTCCTTTTCCTTAATCTCCGCAGCCAGGGCGCTGTTGCGCGCTTCAAGTTCGTTCCGGATCACCTTGAGTGCCCCTACCGTCTCCTGGGCGCTAGCAAGCTGTTGCTTCGCCTCCAGCAGTTCGGACTCTAGCTCCTGCTTTTCCGATCCAGCGGTAGCCAGGTTGGCTTCGAGTTCGGTTACCCGCTGCTGGGCGGCACTTACTGCGGCCTCGTGTTCGTGCAGGAGCCGGGCAAATTCAACGGGGTCGGGAAGGTTACGGCCAAAGACTTCGTCCGCGTTTTTGACTACCCCTACGCCGTTGCGGAGGTCATCCAAGGACGGGTAAACGATTTCGAAACTCTGGCCGGCGTCCGGCTCTTCAATTATCTCTGCCAAATCCTCGCGGTGAATAATGCTCATTCCCAGCACTTCATCCCCGAGGTAGGACTCCGCGACGCCGAGGAACTGCCCCACGTAGCCTTTGCCCGGTACCCACACTGGTCCGCCGGAGTCCCCGGACTCCCCTAGCAGCGAGCCGGCAAAGATGAGGTGCTTATTCATGCTGAAAATTTTGGCGCACACGACCTTCTTGGTGGTTCTTCCGTACCTGCACACGGTGTCATCTTCTGCCGGGGTGTAGACCCTGTCGCCGGAGTAGATGTTTTCACCCGCCACGTCGAAGTCGCTGGTATCAATGTAGGAGATGTCGTAGAAGAAATATTTGGATAACGCCTCGAATTTCTCCTCGCCTTCCAGGCTGTCGGAGATGTCAACGAAGTTGTAGCGGTGGACAAGCTCGCCTATCGGGTAGATGTAGCGGTCATCTGCCATGAACATTTCCGCGCCGTCGCTACCACAGTGCCCGGCGGTCCAGATCCGATGATTGGCGGGATCTATGAACCCGGCGGTACAGACGAAATCAGAATTATCATCCACGGGAGTTCGGATCTCATCGCCTTGATTGACGGTAACGGGCGCGGCATTCGCCACGGTGGGTTGCACAAGGGCGATGGACAGTAGCGCCGCTAGAGCTGCTTTAGGCAAAAACATAGTTGACCTTAGACGTTTGAGCAGTCCCTAACCCATACTTGTTAGGGACTGCGTTTGGGGGGTGACCCTTGCATTCTATCGCAATGGCTGGAAAAGGACAGCCCCGCGCCACCACCCTTCGACCAGTGCTTGACACGCCACTAGCCAGCCCAAAACCCCTAATGTCTAGGTGTTGACAAGGGATACTACTCCGCGGACAATGGCGGCCAAGGCACCTGCGGCAGTAACACTCATTGACAACTTGTGTGCCAGTGCCTGTGAGGCCTTTCCGGCCAGTCGGGTGCCCACAATAATCCCTAACACCATCCCGCCAAACGACGCCACCCAGAGAAGCGGTGTTGTTTGGTCCAGACTTCCGGCGCCCATGGCTAGTTTTACCACCACGGATATCGCCCCGCTGACGGCCAGGATGGGCTGCAATGTGGCCCGGAAGGCCAGTGGATTCCACCGGGAGGCTTGCGCGTAGATGGCCACCGGTGGGCCCGCTGCACCGGCCAGGGTGTTTCCAAATCCACCCGTCACGCCGGCTATGACCATGGGAATTTTCCCGGCCACCGGGGCCATACGGCGTGAGGAAAGGGTGGCCGCCACCAGCGCGGAGAGCAGCATCAAACCTACTAATATGAGCAACCAGGAGGAGTCAAAGCGTGCCACCATGATGGCGGCGGGAACTGATCCGACAAGGAGGAAGGGGGCCATGAAGGCGAATTTCCCCCACTCGATGTCCCGGCGCACCACAGCTGTGGTCAATGCAGCGTTGACCGCCGCCAGGAGATTGACCAAAATAATGCCATCAACCGGCCCCAGGATGAGCATGAGAACGGGGCCTGCGACTAGCGCAAACCCCATTCCGGATACGCGTTGGAGAACAGCACCCGCCAGCGTGATTCCCAAAATAGCGGATATAATCAAGAAAATTTCTCCAGTACTGCTTTGTGGACGGGTTCCGGGAATAGTCCCGTGACATCCCCGCCGTACTTTGCCACCTGCTTGGCCAAAGATGAGGAAATGTAGCCGTATTTTTCATCGGTGAGCAAAAACACGGTATCAATACCTGATAACCGGCGGTTCATCTGCGCCATAGGCAGCTCATACTCGTAGTCCAGGGAAGAACGCAGTCCCTTGACCAGGGCGTCGTAGCGGTGCTGGGTGGTGTAATCCACCAGCAGCCCGGCCCAGTAGTCCACGGTGATCCGCGGATCCACGCATTGCCGGATAAGCTCCACGCGCTCTTCCACGGTGAATAAGCCGGAGGGTTTGTCTGGGTTGCCGGTAACCAGCACCGTTACCTCATCGAACAGCCCCAGGGCGCGGTTGAAGATATCCAGGTGCCCCATGGTCATGGGGTCAAAGGACCCCGGGCACAGCGCTTTAGTCATTGTTTTCCTTTTCATAGTCCGCGCGGTCGAAAATTGCCATATCCATCCGCGCGACGCCGTAAGTGCGTTTCTTGAGCTTCTGGCCGGTTTCGCTAAATCCCGCAGGCCACTGGGTGGCGGGTGAATCAACGTGGCGCTCTAGCACCACTATGGCGCGGTCATCAAGCACCGGGATTATGGCCTCAATGAGCTCATCAACAGCACCGAAGTCATAGGGCGGGTCTGCCAGCACCATGTCAAAGTAGCCGCGCGGCGCCGTTGCCAGATAGGTGGAGGCTTTCTGCTCCCGCACGGTGACCTTGGGGTGGCGCACCACGGAAATATTGTGTTCGATAACCCGGACGGCGGCGGCGTGATGTTCAACCAGCACTACTTCCTCAGCGCCCCGGCTAGCGGCCTCTAGGCCCAGCGCACCAGACCCGGCAAACAGGTCCAGGACCTTTGAGCCGCTAAAGCCCCACCGCATGCTCAGGGAAGAAAACAGTCCTTCCCGCGCGCGGTCAGAGGTGGGCCTGGTTCCGGATTGTGGGACTTTGATGGTGCGACCCCGGGCTTCCCCGGCAATGATTCGCGTCATTTTACTTCTCCTCAACTTCAGCTAACAGGTCCCCGCCCAGCACGTCGGCGAACTCCGGGAGGGCAAGACCGGCAATTACCCCGGGGCCAGGTGATGGCACCGGGGCTTCTAACTTTGTGGCCTCCACTGTAGCGATAATGTCACCCGCCCGGACTTCCTGCCCCGCTACCACGTGGTAGCGGACTATTCCGGCAAAGGGCGCGCAGATTCTCATGGCGGTTAAGTCTATCGCATCCAAGTTCCCCGCCTAATTCCCCTTCTTGACCCCCACGGCCGCATTCGGATGCTGGCCATGCCCACTGGGAAACTCTGCGGCTAATTTTTTTCTAGATATTCTCTTTCCTGCTCACTGAACTCCCCTACCAAAGCTTGTGCCAGGCCGGGGTCGCGCTCCACGAGTGCTGCGGCGTCGTGCTCCGCGCGCTCGATTGTTTCCCGGTCCCGCAAGAGATTGAGCAAGCGGAGGGTCTTCTTTGTCCCGGACTGCACGGTTCCCAGGATGTCACCTTCTTTGCGGGTGGCAAGGTCAAGGTCGGCCAGCTCAAAGCCAGAAGGAGTTGCGGCTACTTTTTCTATCCGCTCGAAGCTGGCAGACCCGGGTTGAGCGGAGGTGTGCAAAAGGCATAGCGAGGCGTTGCCGCCACGGCCTACCCGCCCGCGCAGCTGGTGCAGCTGGGAGACGCCAAACTTCTCTGCTTCCCGGATGAGCATGACGGTGGCGTTGGGTACGTCCACGCCAACTTCAATGACGGTGGTGGCCACCATGACGTCTGACTCGCCGCGGGCAAAGCTTGCCATTATTTCATCCCGGTCGGCCATCCGGCCGTGCAGGCAAGTAATGCGGGTGTCAGCCAGTGGTCCGTTGCTTAGCTCTGCGGCTACTTCCTCAACGCCGCCTTCGGCGTCAATGCGGGGGCACACCACGTAGGCCTGCCTGCCGGCTGAGACTTCCTCCCGGATTCGCTGCCAGCCGCGTTCAACCCATGCTGGCTGGGAGTCTGGCACTATGAAGGACTCAATGGGTTTGCGCCCACCAGGTAGCTCCCGCAGGGTGGACACGGCTAGGTCGCCGAACACGGTCATGGCCACGGTGCGCGGGATAGGCGTGGCCGTCATCACCAGCGTGTGTGGGTGGGTGCCGTCCCTGGTCTTGGAGCGCAGGCGGTCGCGTTGTTCCACGCCAAAGCGGTGCTGCTCATCAACAATAACCATGCCTAGGTTGAAGAACTCGACCGCATCCTGGATGATCGCGTGGGTGCCAATGACTATGTCGGCCTCCCCGGAGACAATGTCCAACAGCGCTTGGCGCTTCTGGGCCGTCTTCATCGAACCGGTCAATAACACAACCTTGACGCCCTGGGGCACAAAGCCGCCGATGGACGCCGCATGCTGACCGGCCAGCACCTCCGTGGGCGCTAGTAACGCGGCCTGGTACCCGGCGTCGATAGCCTGCAGCATGGCCAACACGGCCACCATGGTCTTGCCGGAGCCCACCTCCCCTTGCAGAAGCCGTTGCATGGGGAAGCTGCGGGAGATATCAGCTGAAATCTCTTGCACCACATCCTGTTGCCCTTGGGTTAATTCGAAGGGCAGCGCTGCTATTGCGGATTCCCGGAACCCTCCGGAAACCTCCTCCATAGCGGGGGCATTTTGAGCCTGGGCGTCGCGCCGGCGCAGCGCCATTACTAGCCCCACGGTCAGGGCCTCGTTGTATTTCAGGCGGTGAATACCCAAGTAAGGCCCGTCCGGCCCGGGCTCATGGACGGCCCGAAGCGCCTGATCATAGGAAATGGGAAGCTCATAATCCAGCGGTTCCGGGATATGTTCCAGCTGGGTGAGCACGTGGTGGATAGCGCCCATGATGAACCAGGAGGACACCTTCGCGGTAGCCGGGTAGATGGGAATCCACGGCCTATCCCCCAACAGCTCCTCAAGGCTGCCAAATTGGGCTAGCTGCTTAAGCTGCGGGCTGGCCGCCATCTTGGCAGCTTCCCCGCCCAACAAGGCAAACGTGGGGGAAGCAAGTTGCGGCTGGCCGTTGAAAAACTTCAACTTGCCGCTAAGCATGATGTGCGAGCCCGGGGCCACAATGCGGGCCACCCAGGGTTGACCAAAGAAGCTGGCCTCAAGGCCAGTGTCTAAGCGCACCACGGAAATCTCTTGCCCACGTTTTGTCACGCGCAGGTTGGACATGTCTACGATCCCGCTGACGGTTACCACGTCACCTTCTTCTGCGCCGTGAAAATTCACGTCCTGGCCATGGCGTACGTAGTCACGTGGGTAGTGCGCCAGTAGGTCTCCTACGGTGTTGCACCCAAGTTGCTTAGATAGCAACGTGGCTGCCTTGTCCGGCAGGACTTCCTTGAGCGGTCTTTCGTCGCGCCAGCCCAGCATGGCGTTTACTCCACCCCCACTTCAGCGTCAATACCCGGTGCAGACAGCGCCATGACCTCAACGCCCAGGCGTTTGGCTAGCAGTTGCTGGTCCACCGGGTGCGGGGAAAGAATGGTGACTTGCTCCCCACCGTCCTGCAAGAGCTCGCGTGCGGCCACGATGAGGGCGTCTGTGGTATCAGCCGGTGGTTTTGCCACTCGCATGGATTTAACCGCGTCGTTCATGGCTGTGACGGCCGTTTCAAGTTCATCCTCCGGGTCGTAGACCGCCATGGCTGCTATTCCTGCCACCAAGGAGTCTGTGGGCACCACGTGGGCGGGACCCGCCGGGCAGGCAGAGCCGTTGGGCAAAAATATATCCCCGGCAGCAGCAACTGCCTGTGAACATTCCGGGTCAATGACCTTGGCTCCCCCGGCCGCGAAGACGTCTGCTACCGGTCCTGCCGGTGCCACCGCGTAGAGCTGGCGCTGTTTTGGCACCGGGGCGCAATTTTCTGGTAGCACCTCCAGCCGCAGGTTAGTAACCTCTCCCTGCTTGAAAGCCTTCTCTATCACCGCACCGGCTTGGGCGGTGTGGATGTGTACAGACGCCGAAGTATCCGTCGCGCGAGCAATAACCAGTGAGTTACCCAGCGGAGCCAGCTGGGCTTCTAGAACTTCTACCTCTCCTGAGAAGAAGAACATCACCTCTAACTCCGGCACCTGCTCCGAAGCCGGCCGCCCCGCAAGGGACTGCGTGGAACTAACCTGTGTGGAACTAACCTGTGTGGAACTAACCTGTGCGGAACTAACCTGCCCGGACCCCAACCGCTCAGAACTAGACAGCCCAGCTTTAGGCAGACCAGCGTTAGGCAGACCAGCATTAAGTAACTCAATACCAGGCGAGTCAGTTTTAGGCAGCTCAGTACCAGGCAGCTCAGTACCAGGCAGCTGAGAGGTAGACATCTGAGAACTTGACCGTCCACTTTCCAATTCTTGCAACAGGCAGTCCAGCAGGATGACCAAGCCCATGCCGCCGGCGTCTACCACCCCGGCCTCCCGCAGCACCTCCAGCTGGGAAGGGGTCTGCTCTAGCGCCCGGCGCGCCACTGCGGTAACCCGGACGAGGGTGCCGTGCAGATCCGACCCCTCGGCCGTAGCTGCTCTGGCTTCTTTGGCCGCAGCGCGCAGGACGGTGATGACGGTGCCCTCTACCGGCTGCGCGATAGCGCGGTCCACCAGCTTTTCCGCGCGTTCTAGGGCGTCTGCGAACACAGTAGCGTCAATCACTGAGTCGTGGCTGGCGTTGGCCACACCGGCTAGGACTTGGGATAAGACCATGCCGGAATTACCACGCGCCCCGCGCACGGAGCCTATAGCCAGGGCTTCTGCCACGTCCCCGCCGCGGTCGGCTTGTTCCAGCGCGGCCTCCATGGTGTGTGCCATGTTAGAGCCGGTGTCAGCGTCCGGGACGGGGAAGACGTTCAGCGCATTGATCTCTGCGCGGCGCTCGGAGAGTTCGGCTACTGAGCGGGCCGCCCAATTGTAGAGCCCTTGAGCGTTGAGAGAAGGCGCATATGACATGAGTTACAGTCTACAAGCGCCAATCGATGGGCGTGGCATCCTGGGCCTGCAAAAATTGATTTACTTGGGAAAATGGTTTCGAACCAAAGAAGCCACGGCGCGCTGACAGCGGTGAGGGGTGCGGGGCGGTGACCACCGGGACATCGGCAAGAAATTTCGCGCACGCTTGGGCGTCTTTGCCCCACAAGACCGCCACCATGGGCGCGCGGTTTAGCGAGCGGATAGCGGCCTCGGTAATGTGCTCCCACCCTATCTTGCGGTGGGATCCTGCCTGGCCTGGTTGAACGGTCAGAACGCGGTTGAGCAGCAGCACCCCCTGGCGCGTCCACGGACGTAAGTCACCATCTTCAGGCGGTGTCACCCCTATGTCACTGGCTAGTTCTGCATAGATATTGGCCAGCGAACGCGGTGGTTTAACCCCCGGCGCGGTGGAAAAAGACAGCCCCATCGCGTGCCCGGGCGTGGGATAGGGATCTTGTCCCACGATGAGCACCCGCACCTGGTCGTGGGGCATTCGCAAGGCTGCAAAGTAGTCTTCGGGTAAAAAGTCCCGCCCAATGTGGCGTTTGATACCGGGGAGGTACTGCCTAACAGCGCTTCCAATAAACGGCTCCCACGACGGGTGGTAGTTGCTCATAGCGCGCTCCAACCGGCGCTAAATTGGGGCTTGCGTCCGTCCACCACAACTCCGGTATCGCGGGCTGCAGTGGTCCGGCCAATGGGGACAAAGCCGGTGGGTACATCACCCGGGGTGGTGCCAATTAGGGTGTGGTCCTCCCCGCCGGCCAACACCCATTCCCATGGGTCCGCATCCAGCGCCCGCGCCGCCGCAACTAACAAGTCATCGGGTTCCAGGGCGGCAGAATCAAGGTCTATGCCCACGCCTGATTTGGTGGCCACAGTGGTGAGGTCTTGGATGAGGCCGTCGGAGTTATCCGTCATGGCCTTAGCACCCGCGGCGCGCGCTACCACCCCGCGCCCGGGGTCTATCCAGGGCGCACACTGCGCTTTGACCAAGGGGGCGAATTCGGACGGCACCGCACGGCCATAGCGTTGCAAGAGCGCCAGTCCTGCTCCGGCCCAGCCTATGCGGCCGTGCGCAATGACGGTCTGTCCGGGCCGGGCGGCCGATAACGTTAACGCGGGTAGGTCTCCGCCCAACGCTCCCAGCGCCGTGAGCGTGATAACTATCTGCGAGCTATGGGTCACATCCCCGCCCACCAGCTCCGCGTTGTACTTGTCCTGACGCTTGGCTATCCCCCGGGCTAGGCCGCGCACAAACTCAAGCGGGGTATCCGGCGGTGCGGCGATAGCCAGCAGGCTGGCCACCGGCCGCGCACCCATGGATTCCACGTCAGCAAAATTGCGCAGAATAATCTTCTCACCTACTTCTTCCGGCGTTGACCACTCCTGCCGGAAGTGGTTGCCTTCCACCATCATGTCTGTGGCCACGACTGTCAGGTGGTTAGGCGCGCCGGGGTGCAGCACTGCGGCGTCATCTCCGTTGAGGCTACTGCCGGCAATGGCGGTGATGGCCCGGATAACCTCTTGTTCTCCTACTGATGCCAAAGTTTCGTGCACACGCGGTCCTTTCGATACGATAAGAAGTCTATGGATAACCAATTTAGCCGCCCCGCTATCTTTACCGCGCTGGGGCTGAGCATAGCTATGGTTCTGGGTGTGGTTCTGGGCGCTAAGTACGTCTTGACCCACGCTGATCGCGCGCCGGTTACCATCACAGCGCTGCCCTCTGATGGAGCAGGATCTCCCCGCTGCTCTGCACTGATTAACTCCTTGCCCGATAAATTCATGGGGCACCCGCGTGCTGAGGTGGCCCAGCCACAACCGCCGGGCACGGCAGCGTGGGCAACCTTTTCCGATACCCCCGTGACGCTGCGCTGCGGCGTGGACTTGCCTTACCAGTACAACGTCTTTTCACAGACCCAGACAATTGGCGGCAACTCTTGGTTAGAGGTCAAAGACATGACTCCCGGGTCCGATCTGGTCACCTGGTATAACACCGACCATGTGCCCACCGTTGCGGTAACTACCCACGACAATGGCGAGCCCAAGTTGGATTTATCTGCCCTGGATCCAGCAGATGAAAAGATTAGCCCCCGGCCTGCACCGCTGGCCGACCTGGCCGCCGGTAATACGGACTCGTGTGAGCAATTTATGAACGCTCTGCCTGCAGAGATCACTCCTGACTACCATTCTGCTCAGCCGGGCGTTGCGACAGTAAAGCACAGCAGGGCTTGGGTGGCCAAGGGCCGGGAGGCAATAGTCTTGCGCTGCGGCGTGGCCCCTCCTCCGGGGTACCAGGCCGGGAAACGACTGGTACAAGTCAACGATATCCCCTGGTTTGAAGACACCACGCTTGCCGGCGGCACCACCGCGTCCACGTGGTTTGCGCTGGGACGCGCGACCGATATAGCCGTCTACGTCCCCCAGGATGTGGCGGGCGAGGTGCTAGTGGTTCTGGGCGACCTCATTACTGAGACCACGCCTGTTCAATAGCGCAGTACTTAGCATAGTATCCAGAAGCTCCCCGTAGGGTACGCCGGACTTGGCAAATACCTGCGGGAACATCGAAATAGGCGTAAACCCCGGCATGGTGTTGATCTCATTGAGGACGGGGCCTTTATCCGTGACAAAGAAATCCACCCGCGCCAGACCCTTGCAGTCACAGGCCTTGAAGGACGCGATGGCAAGGTCCTGGAGCTGTGCGATAACAGCGGGCTCTAGCTGCGCGGGGATTTCCGCACTGACTACGTTGTCCAGGTATTTAGTCTCAAAGCCGTAAAAGCCTTCCGCTGAGTCCTCAATGCCGTTGAGTTTTGCTGGAACAGAAGCCTGCAGGGAGCCGTCCGGGTATTCCAGAACCCCTACCTCGACCTCTGCGCCGGTAATCTCCGCCTCCACAATGACCTTATTATCATGCTGATAGGCCAGTTCTACGGCTGCTCCTAGGTCTTCCCAGCTGTTAACCTTTGAGATTCCAATTGAAGACCCTCCGCGGGCGGGTTTGACAAAAACCGGCAGTCCCAGCTGGTGTTGCTCCGCCTCTGACAACTCCCGGCGCCCGTCACGCAAAATAACTTCCGCTGTGATGGGCAGCCCCTCAGCCATGGCCAGTTTCTTGGTAAATTCTTTGTCCATTCCGGCGGCCGAGGCCAAAACTCCGGGTCCCACGTAGGGAAGGCCGACAAGCTCAAGCAAGCCCTGGATGGTGCCGTCCTCACCGAAAGGACCATGTAAGACGGGAAAGATTACGTCTACTTCCGCGTGTAGTGCCCCGGTGGTGAGGTTGTGGATTTGCCCGCGTTTGGCGGGATTGAGCGAAAGGGTCAGTTCTTCCCCCATAGCCACCTCTGGCAGCGTGCCGTCGGTGATTTCTAGACCCGACCGGACCCCTGGAGTCCACGCCCCCTCGCGTGTGATTCCAATAGGAACAACCTCATACTTGTCCCGGTCCAGATGGGCCATGACGGCCCCTGCGGAAACACAGGACACCGAATGCTCGGTACTTTGACCACCGTAGATGACGGCGACACGGATCTTTTCACTCATGCGTTCAGATCCTACCAACTAAACCGAACGGGCCACCTACTCCGGCTTGGTTTCCCTGTCCATGAGCGCGGCTACCATCTGGTCCACGGTGATTCCGCGGTGGCAGACTCCAAAAACTGCTTGGGTCAGCGGCATCTCCACCCCTGCTTGTTGGGAGAGCTGGAAAATAGACGAGGATGATTTAACCCCTTCAGCTACCTGCCCGTTGGTCGCAGCAGTGGCTTCTTCCAGGCTCCCGCCTTGCCCCAGCCGGTAGCCGAAGGTGCGGTTTCGCGACAGGGTGGAAGCACATGTAGCCACCAGGTCCCCCATCCCGGCCAGGCCGGCAAACGTGCGAGGGTCTGCACCCAGAGCCACGCCCAGACGCGTAATTTCCGCAAGCCCGCGGGTAATCAGCGTTGCCATGGTGTTGTTGCCCAAGCCCTTGCCCGCCGCCATACCGCAAGCAAGTGCGATAACGTTTTTACAAGCGCCGCCCAGCTCCACGCCCACCACGTCCACATTTGTATAGGGCCGCAGGTACGGGGTTTGAATGGCTTCTTGAACTGCGACCGCCCGTGCTTCGTCGCTGCAGGCGATAACTGTTGCTGCGGGTTGTTCAGCAGCTACCTCCTTAGCCAAGTTGGGGCCTGAAAGTACAGCAATACGGTCTTCCGCAGCGCCGGTAGCGTCCGCAATAACCTGACTCATCCGTTTGAGCGTAGAGGTTTCTACGCCTTTGGAAATAGATACCAAAGTTGACTCTGGTGGTAGCAACGGTGCCCACGCTTCCAGGTTGGGACGAAGCTGCTGGGAGGGAACGCCAAAGACCACAATATCAGCGTTTTTGAGAGCCGTTTCCGGGACGGTCGTAGCGCTGACCGCTGCGGGCAGCTCTACCTCTGGTAGGTAGTCCTGGTTACGCCCGGTGGTGGCAATGGTCTGAGCTAGTTCTTCACGCCGGACCCACAAGGTGACCTGGTTACCGGCGTCCGCAAAGACCTTTGCCAACGTGGTTCCCCATGTTCCAGCCCCCATCACTGCAACGTTTACCATAGGTCTCCTACCCCTCATGTTTTGCTTTGATAGTTTTTAATGCCTTGCCCCTTATTCTAGGCTAAGACTGCCCCCGGATACATTTTGCAGCAGGGTCAAGGCCGGCCGGAGACCTCTTACCCGGCGCCAACCCGGCCACTGCTAGGCCGCTTCAACACCACCAGGCGAAGCCCTTTCCGGCAAAGTTAGCTCCCACCCTTTAAGCTAACTAGCAACTAAGCTAACTAGCAACCATGGCTTTTAGGAAAAATAACGTCAACGAGCAGGAGGCCAACGTGACCAAATTATCTGAGGAAGACAAAGACACCGCTCCGGAGATGTTTTTATCCGGCCGCTTTCAACAAATCCCGGTGGATCCGGGCGCGGAGTTTGACAAGACCACCCTGGCCGCCGGTGCCGTGCTGTGGCGCGGGGACCGCAATAATCCGGAAATAGCTGTCATCCACCGCCCCCACTATGACGATTGGTCACTGGCTAAGGGCAAAGTCGATCCGGGTGAGTCCCTCCCGGCCACCGCCGTGCGTGAGATCGCAGAAGAAACCGGGTACTCCGTGCGCTTGGGAAAGCTGGTGGGGAAAGTCACCTACCCTGTACAAGGCCGGACCAAGGTGGTCTACTACTGGGTGGCGGAGGTCATTGGCGGGGAGTTTAAGAAGAATAAGGAAGTGGATGAAATCCGCTGGCTAAGCCCCGCTAAAGCCCGAAAACTGCTGAGCTACAAAGTTGACGCGGACGTGCTTTCCAAGGCTGAAAAGCGTCTGCAGATGACCCCAGCCACGCGAATTCTCTACGTCCGCCATGCGCGCGCCCACCAGCGTAGGAATTGGGAGGGGGATGACAACCTTCGGCCTTTGGATAAAAAGGGCCGCCGCCAGGCTGAGATGCTGGTTCCGCTGTTGGAAGCCTACCAACCCAGTGCCATCTACTCCGCGGAGCCTGTCCGGTGCCAGCAGACCGCGGCCCCTTTGGCTGCTGAACTCAAACTTCCAGTCATAGTTGATGAACTGCTGGGGGATGCTGGGATTGCCAAATCCCCAAAGAAGGCCCGCGCGGCCTTTGACAAGCTTGCCTCCCGGGAAGGAACCACGGTCATTGTCAGCCAGGGCGCGGCCATACCCGCCATTATTAGCCAGCTCAACCCCGGATTTATCAAGACCGTAGATGGTGACATCAAGGCCAAGAAATCCAGCGTCTGGGTTTTAGCTTTCAACGATGGTGAGCTCACCGGCGCTGATTACCTGGCCAGTCCCCTGCCCGTGCGCTAACTACACCTGGACAGGGAACAGAGACCACAAGACCGCAGGCAGCTACCCAAAGGCCACCGCACCGCAGGGCAGGTGCCCAAAGGCCACCGCACCGCAGGGCAGGTGCCAGAAGGCCACTACACCACAGCTGGTTTGAAAGCGGGGCGCTTTTCCTCATACGCGGTGATAGCGGCCTCGCCGCGCAGGGTCAGTCCAATGTCATCTAGGCCTTCCATTAAGCGCCAACGAACATCATCGTCAACCTGGAATGGGTAGACGCTGCCGGCTACTGTGACGGTTCGGTCTTCTAGATTGACGGTCACCTGGCTTTCACCCGACTCCAGATGCTTCCAGATAAGTTCAATGTCGCTGTGGTCCATGATTCCGGTGAGCAGCCCGGCTTTGCCAGAGTTACCGCGGAAAATATCGGCAAACCGGGAGGAAAAGACCGCCTTGAAGCCGTAATCTTTCAGTGCCCAGACCGCGTGTTCACGCGAGGAACCGGTGCCAAAATCTGCTCCGGCAAACAGTACTGAGCCGTCGCGGAATTCCTCTTGGTTGAGGACAAATTGAGGGTTTTTGCGCCAGTTGGCAAACAGGCCGTCTTCAAATCCGGTGCGGGCAACCCGCTTTAGGAACACTGCGGGGATGATCTGGTCGGTGTCTACGTTTGAGTGTCGCAGCGGCACGCCAGTGCCGGTGTGGGTGACAAACTTCTCCATGATTTTTCTTTCCCTTTGTCGCTTAAACTAATTCGGAATCTAGATCGGCTGGGCTAGCTAGGTGCCCGGCCACCGCAGTGGCGGCAGCCACCAGAGGTGATACCAGGTGCGTGCGTCCCCCTGGCCCCTGACGGCCTTCAAAGTTGCGGTTGGAGGTAGAAGCAGAGCGCTCCCCTGGTCCAATCTTGTCTGGGTTCATTCCCAGGCACATGGAACACCCCGCCGTGCGCCACTCGGCCCCGGAGGCCAAAAATACCTCGTCTAAGCCTTCCTTTTGAGCTTGGAACATGACCTGCGCCGAAGATGGGACAACCAACATCCGGGTTCCGGGCGCAACCTTTTTGCCCTTGAGAACGGCAGCGGCCTCGCGCAAGTCTTCAATTCGGCCGTTGGTACAAGAGCCCAGGAATACGGTGTCAATCTTCAGGTCCCGCAGGGCGGTTCCGGGCTCTAAGCCCATGTATTCGAGAGCCTTTTTCGTAGCGGCACGCTCATTGTCGTCTGCCGCGTCCTCCGGAGACGGCACCGTGGCACCCAACGGCAGCCCCTGGCCGGGGTTGGTTCCCCAGGTCACAAATGGGGTTAGGGAGGATCCGTCGATATGGACAACGGTGTCAAACTCCGCGCCTTCATCAGTAGCCAGGGTCTTCCAGTACTCTACTGCGGCGTCCCAATCGGTACCCTTCGGGGCGTACTCCCGTCCGCGAACGTATTCAAACGTGGTCTCATCAGGGGCTACCATGCCGGCGCGGGCACCTGCCTCGATGGACATGTTGCAGATGGTCATGCGCGCTTCCATGGATAGCTTGCGAATAGCCTCACCGCGGTATTCGATGATGTGCCCCTGGCCGCCGCCGGTGCCAATCTTGGCAATAATCGCCAGGATAAGGTCTTTGGCGGTGACACCCTCTGCGAGCTCCCCGGATACTTCTATTGCCATAGTTTTGAAGGGCTTGAGCGAAAGCGTTTGCGTTGCCATCACGTGCTCTACTTCAGATGTGCCTATCCCCATAGCGATGGATCCGAAAGCCCCGTGGGTCGAGGTGTGCGAGTCACCGCAAACAATGGTCATACCGGGCTGCGATATGCCCAGCTGAGGTCCTACTTGGTGGACAATTCCTTGTTGTTTATGCCCCATGGAATACAGCCGAACCCCGAACTCTTCGCAGTTCTTGCGCAAGGCTCCTACCTGCGCACGCGAGGTTTCATCGGTGATTTCCAGAAGGCTCCCGTTCTTAATCCCCTGGGTGGGCACGTTGTGATCCTCGGTTGCCAAATGAAGCTCTGGGTGGCGGAGTTTCCTACCAGCTAAGCGCAGGCCTTCAAACGCCTGTGGACTGGTTACCTCGTGCAGAAGCTGGAAATCTATGTAGATTAAATCAGGGGCACCGTTTTCGCCCTTGGTGACCACATGATCGCGCCATACTTTTTCCGCTAGAGTAAGTTGTGCAGCCAATTCTCTTACCTCACTTGAAATCTCAAAGATTGAAACGTACATTTCATTGTATGGGAGAGTATAGCGCAGTATCCGGAATTAAAGTACTTGATAGAGCCGTTGCCATCATGCTCGCGGCCACTAACAAACCATCTACCTTGCAAGACCTGTGTGACACCACGGGCTTGCCGCGCGCCACCGCGCACCGCTTGGCCACCGCACTAGAGGCGCACCGCATCATCATGCGGAACTCGGAAGGAAAATGGACCTCCGGGCCAGCCCTACCCGGCAACCGGGAACGTCTGATTGAAATCGCAGAGCCGATCATGGAAGAACTCCTGGTCACTACCGGGGAGTCCATCCAGCTTTACCAACACACCGGTGACACCCGCACCTGTATCGCGGCTAAGGAGCCCCGGTCAGGGCTCCACAATGTGGTTCCCGTAGGCCGGCAGCTTCCGCTTGACTCCGGGTCTGGAGCTCGCGTGATTGCCGCATTTGGCACCGGTAACAGCGGTGATAACGGTTTCTTTCCACCGGAAGAACTGGAACAAGCCCGCAGCGATGGCTTTGCGGAATCAATGGAAGAGCGTGAGGCGGGGCTGGCATCTATCTCCGCCCCGGTACTAGATCCCAGCGGCACGCTCATGGCAGTGCTCTCAATCTCAGGCTCCGCAGAAAGGTTTAGCCCTTCACCCGCTCAGAAGTTTGGGCAGCAGCTCTGCGAAGCCGCCTCCGCTTTAGGTAGAGCCCTCTAGGGTCAACCGCACGGTTAAGGCTCCAAATCCCGTCCCGCTCCCGGGGCGGGGCACCCCTCACAAGGACTCTAGCCGCCGCAGCTTAACGGCGTACTCCGGTAGCAAGGGCAGGCCGGGGGCGCGGCGCTCAACCACGTCGTAGATCGCTTGGTACCACCACTTTTGATCCTCTTTGGCGCTGGAAAACCGCTGCCACAAGGCCTCCCCCACCTGCTCGTGGTCTGCCAGCATTGAGCTGAGATTGTGTAGCTTGTCGCAGGCGGCCACTACTACGGCACCGTACGGGGCGGCATTCAAACGCTCGATGTAGGCATGAGCCCGCGCTTGCCAGTTAGGCAAGGAGCTGTCCTTGGTCACGCTCAACACAAAGTCAAGAACTTGCGGGCCAAAATCCGCCAGTATGTCCTCGGAGCTGTATTTTTCCGGGACGTCCTCGATGGTGTCGTGCAGCAGGCACGCAATCAAAACATCTTCTTCAATCTCTGGATCCAAGCCTTGCTTGCTGGCAACGTGCATAACAGAAAATATGTGGGACACGTAGGGAATGCCGGAGCCCTTGCGGTAGTGCCCGTCGTGGGCTGCGGCGGCCACGTTCACTGCCCGCAGAATCCGCGGACTCAACACCTGATGTGCGCCCATGCCGTCCTCACTATCCCTTGTCATCATCTCTCCCAGTCTAAACCGCAAACACCAAGACCCGCACAGCAAGCAGGGAAAATCCGGGGGCTGTGTCCACCGGTGAACCTAGCCCCCGGGCAGAAACCACAACCGCCTATAGGAAAATGCCAAAAGTTCCAATGAAGCCTCGAATATCGTCAATCAGCAACCCACGGCTGCTGGTGGAGGAAAAGGCTTCCATAGGCTCACCAACGTAACGCAGGCCATGTTCGGCCAAATTGCCGGTATTAACCGAAACGGGCAAATCAGGGTGCCGCGACACCCTTCCCTGGTGCGGAAGGGTAGCTATCTCATGCGGGCTTGGCATCAGCGCGAAGTTTGAATACGTACCGGCGTCAGCGCCAAAATTCTTCAAAGTTTCTCCTGAAAAAATGCCCACTACTCCGGGCTGGCCCGGGATGTAGACCCCGGAACCGGAATCACCGGAAATCTTGTGCATCAACTGGGCTGAAACCATCCCCGGGCGGGCACGGCGGGGTGTGACTGCGGAACAGGTTTCGGGCGTGTGCCTACCGGTCGCGCAAATAATGCCACCGGGTTCGGGTACCGGACGGATTCCGTCGCCGCTAATGGGATTTCCGCCGGCAACGGTTCCATGCGCAAACTGGATGTAGGCCAAATCCCGTTCCGCTGTACCGGAAGGCCAGAAGTACCGCAGTGTGCCAATATGTGACCCAAATTCGTTGTAGATGGCCTGGCCGTTGAAACCACAGTGGGCGGCAGTCCAAGCGCGGTCGGGCTCAACGTAACCGATTGTGCAGGTGGCTCCGTTTGCGGTCGTAGTCTTGTGCCCCTGGATGGCAATGGCCGGCGCCGCTGCCTGCGCAGCCGGGGCAGTCAGTGCACCCCCGGCAATGCCCACAGCACATGCCACGGCAGCCAGCTTGTGAGCGGCCCCTTTAAGAATTTTTCCCATCTAGATAACCTCCACGAAAAATCGGACTGATACTTAACCAAGATTTTAACGCTATTTAAAAACCCAATAGGACAGAACTCGCGAACGACTCTTATTGAAAATCTGACGGCAATAGTGTTTAATGAAAGAGAACTGAAAAACCACTGGTAATGACTCTCGATTTCATTACCAATCCCAACTCTAATGGAGGACATTTTCACTATGACTACCGCTACCCACCCCATTCACGAAACTCACGAGCACACCCACGGCACCAACTGTGGCCACGTTGCCGTGCCCCACGGTGACCACACTGACTACGCCCACGACGGCCACCTGCACCGCGAGCATGAAGGCCACTGGGATGAGTGCCTGCCAGCTGACCACAAGACCGCAGAAGAGCACGCAGACCACGCTCACGGTGAAAACTGTGGCCACGTTGCAGTTCCTCACGATGACCATGTGGACTACATCCACGACGGCCACCACCACGCGCCCCACGGTGATCATTACGACGAGCACTAATTCCACACCAGATAGCATTTAGCCACCTAGCACCTGCTGGGTGGCTTTTTGTCATGTATAAATAGTTAGATAAGCCAAACCGGCCGTCTACTCCCCACCCCAATGAGGAACACCTGTGTCAGCCCTAAACACCGTCTTGGAAAGATTCTCCCTAGCCACCGTGATTGACTGGTCTATAGCTCTGGTCATAGTCATTTTTGGCTTCATTATTGGCGCTATCGTGGGACGGTGGGTCAAGACCCTCTCGCGCTTTGATTACCTAGATAGCGCCGCCGCCGCGTCAACGGTGTCCATTGCTTCCCGCATGGCGCAGTCGTTCATTATCGTGGCCTCGGCAATCATCGCCCTTGACGTTATTGGCATTGACTTGGGCCCGGTCCTAGCCAGCGCCGGCGTCCTTGGCGTCGTGGTTGGCTTTGGCTTAAAAAACGTCGCGGAAAACTACATCTCCGGAGTCATCCTGGCTTTCCGCCGGGCTTTTGTTATCGGGGATGAAATCATTGTGGACGGGGACATCACCGGCCGGGTTGAAGAGCTGAGCTTGCGCTATATCCGCTTGCGCACCAGGGACGGCCTGCGGGTCTATGTTCCTAACTCCACCATGTTGAACCAGACCTTTGTTAACCTGACCCGCAATGGGACCCGCCGTGCAGAGTTCAGGTTCACTATTGACTACGCTAATGATTTGCAACGGGCGTGTGACGTAGCCATCCTGGCAATTAATGAGGTAAAGCTCATTGACACCACTCACAAACCCCAGGTATGGGTGTCAGAATTTGACTCCGCTGGCGTGGTGCTCGTGGCCCGTTTTTGGTACGAGCCCACGGGGCTGGGTGAGGGCTTGCGCAGCCGGGCGATGATTGCCGTCAAGGAGGCCTTTGAGAAGGAAAACATCACCCTGCCTAGCAACGTTTACCAGTTCGCGCCCGCTGAACAGCCCCACTTCCCGCTGGACCCTGGAGACTAAACCCCCGCCTAACAGTGGGTTAAACTCGGGCCGGGGCCGTGCAGTAATCTAGATAACTATGAATAGAACGCGTGTATTTGCCGGCAGGCTAGCCGGCATGGTGGTCCTTGGCCCCGACGGTGATTTTGTGGGCCGTGTTCGCGACATCATCATTTCCATTTATGATGAAAAAGCCACCGTTTTAGGTGTAGCTGTGGAAGTAACCGCTAAGCGCAAAATCTTCATCCCCATGTTGCGCATTGCCTCCATCGCGCCGGGTGAGATGACCACTAAGTCCTCCACCATTGACATGCAACCTTTCCGTAAGCGCTCCGGTGAGCTGTCTTTGCTAGATGACCTCATTGGCGCAAAGGTCCATACGGATGATCCGGATTTCCCTGCTTTGCACGGCAAGGTTATTGAGATTGTGGACGTGGAAATTGAACGGACCCGCACCCGGGATTGGCGGGTGTCGCGCGTGGCGGTTACCCAGCGCACGCGGCTGGGCCGCCGGGGCAAGGTTGACATCATCTACCTCAACCACATCCAGGGCCTGCACGCCTCCGGCACCGGCCAGATCAATCCTGACGCGGAGCTGTTGGCGTCGTTCAAAGAAATGCATGATGCCGATGTCGCCTCTACGTTGCACGAGTTGCCCGCTGAGCGCCGCAACAAGATCGCTTCAGAGATGGATGATGAGCAGCTAGCGGACGTGCTTGCGGAGATGCCGGAGGACCACCAGGCAGAAATTCTAAGCAACATGAACATCGAACGTGCTGCTGATGTCTTGGAAGAGATGGACCCGGACGACGCAGCTGACGTACTCGCGGAGCTTCCCGATGAAAAATCGGATGTGCTGCTTGAGCTAATGGATCCGGAAGAATCCGCTCCTGTTCGCCGCTTGATGGACTTCTCCCCGGACACGGTGGGTGCGCTAATGACGCCGGAGCCAATTATCTTGGCACCACAGGCGACCGTCGCCGAAGCCCTAGCTCGTGCGCGCAACCCGGAACTTTCTACCTCTCTGTCTTCTATCGTCTTCGTTGCCCGGCCACCTTATGCAACGCCTACCGGGCACTACTTAGGCGGTGTTCACATGCAGAAGCTGTTGCGGGAGCCTCCGTCTACACAGATTGGCGGAATCATCGACCTGGATCTTCCGGCTCTGTTTGCCGAGGACAGTCAGGAAACTGCCGCCCGCTACTTTGCTACGTATAACCTGGTGTGCGGCCCCGTGGTGGACGCCAACAATCACCTGCTGGGCGCGGTTGCAGTCGACGACCTCCTCGACCACCTCCTGCCGGAAGACTGGCGTGAACAAGACTGGCGCGTGGATAGCCCAACTGTGGCTAAACCATCCAAAACGGAAAGGAAGATTAAATAGATGGCAACCAATTCTTCCAAGTCCGGAAAATCATCCAAATCAATCCTGGATACCCCGGCTTCTCAGTTAAAACGCAAGCGCATCACACTAGACGGTGACGCCGTTGGCCGTGAGGCGGAAAAGATTGCCCGCTTCTTGGGCACCGGCAAGTACTTGGGATACCAGACTGTTTTTGTGATCATCTGGATCATCTTGAACATAGCCATGGTGCAGTACGCTTGGGACCCCTACCCCTTTATTCTGCTGAACCTGGCCTTTTCTACGCAGGCGGCTTACGCGGCTCCGCTCATCCTACTGGCACAAAACCGCCAGGACGCCCGCGACCGCATGTCCTTGGATGAGGACCGCCGCCGCGCCGCCCAAACCAAGGCGGACACGGAATTCCTGGCCCGTGAGCTAGCCGCCGTACACGTGGCGGTGGGAGAAACCGTCACCCGTGACTACCTCCGCCGTGAGTTAGACGACTTGGAAGAACTACTCCACCGGATTGAGGACAAACTTGAGGACCGCCGCCACGACGCAGAGGCCCTCCTGGATAAACACACTGACAAGGACCAGCCTCGCTAGCCTTCCGGCCGGCGGACTCTGGTTACCCTACGGCGAACTCACTTAATCACCTGAATGACATGGACATTCAATAGCAATTATCACGCTCTGATTCTATAGACGGTTGGCAGCGATCAGCTACCCGTTCCTACTCCCCGTGTTAGTATTCGGCTATGGGTTTAACCTCACCGAATTTTTTAAAATTCGTGACAAACTCAAGGGGGGAACAGACGCTTGATGGTGTCTGGATCATTGATTTCTCCTCGAAATAGTTTTCCATCCATCAATAATACTTTAGGATAATAAATGACTAAGCACGAAGAGATTTTGAGCAAACCCCACTACTCAATGGTTCGAATAGACCGAAGCAACTTCCTCTCGGTTCGCGACCAGTGGGAACTATTGGCCGGCGAGGACGTATTTCAGAGTGAGTTCCACGCCAAGTTTGAAGGCATAGAGTCTGATTTGGACGCAGTTGGTCTGTATGTGGTCTCCTAGAAGTGATCCAGATTGGCGCGGAAATTGATCCACTTGGTGGATCAGTTTTTGGGCTGGTTTGGCTGCGGTGTGCTGGTTGCTTTTGCCTTGTTTGGGGTGGGCGATTGGTGTTGCCGTTGTTGTTTAATCGCCACTTCTCGGTGGGGTTGGCGGCCTG